>CAWHNS010000024.1:0-503177 GCA_963830715.1 uncultured delta proteobacterium | reverse complement strand
GCGGCGAACGTCCTCCTCGGTCCCTCTCCCGAGCAGATCCATATCCACGCCGCCCAGAACGGCGATGCGATCCCCCCAGCGGCTGAACACCTGCTCGACGGGCATGATCTTGTCCTCGAAGGAGTGCTTCGCATCGAAACCAACCGCGACGATGTCGTCCATAACCGTCGCGAGGTTGCCGCAGGAGTGGAGGAGCATGAGCTTCCCGCCACGGTGCGCGACATCCACCAGCCGCCGGTGCCGGGGAAACACGTGCTCGCGCAGCACCTGCGGAGAGACCAGTGTTCCCGTGGCAAAGCCCAAATCGTCGCCCAGGAAGATCATGCCGACGTTGTCGATGGTCGCGGCGTGCGCGGCCGCAGCCACGGTCAGATCGCCGACCCGCTCGAAGAGTGCGGCGACCAGGTCCGGCTGGTCAACCAGAGCGTACGAGAAGGACTCGAGACCCATGAGCCACGACGTGTTTTCGAAAATGCCGCCCAAGACCACGCTGATCTTCATGCCGTCGGGAACGAGGTCGTTCAGGTACTCGAGCGCGCGGTAGGAGATCTGCTCGGGATTCGGCCATGGGTAGGCCTCGAAGTCGGCCCAGTTCTGGATCGGCCCGCTGCCCTCGTCTTGCCAGACGCGCATGCCGCCGGGGAGGTTTGCGACCGCAGCGGTGTCCACGCCCGGAACGAAGTTGCTGCGCGGGAAATTCAACCCCGTCCACGCATAGACGTAGTCGTAGCGGTTCTCGCAACAGAAACGGAGGATCGCGGCGAGCGCGGGCCGGTCGTCGGCGCTAAGGAGGGAGAGCCAGCTCAGCTTCTCCCCGGTGAGCGCCTGGACCGCGCCGGGGTCGGCGAACAGTTCGATGAATGGGACCGGTCCCGGAGGGCCTTGCCGCAACAATGCGCGACGGAGATTGTCGAAGTCCGGTATGTATTTCCTGCCGGTGTCATGGCCATCGAACGCGCGTGTCATTGGGATTGTGTCCTCCGAGGAATGATTTCGGCCGGGTTGCTGCGTACACTCCGTTTCTTCGTGCCTGCCATTTCGATTGCTACCTACTGGAGGCGGTCTGAAAGCTGACGGCGCAGCGCCACGAGGAACTCCGGCGTGGTCCCGCAGCAGCCGCCGATGAAGCGGGCCCCGGCAGCGATCAACGCGGGCGCATAGCTGGCAAACCCCTCGGGGGTCATCCGGTAGACGACTTTCCCATCCACCAGCTCCGGGAGGCCGGCGTTCGGCTTGATCCAGATGGGTCGGTCGGTTGCCGCCGCGAGCGCCGCACAAACGGGAATGTAGGCCTCGATACCGATGCCGCAGTTGGCGCCGATCACTTGCGCGCCGGCGCGGGTGAGCTCGACTGCCGCTTGCTCGGGTGTGACACCCATCATGGTGCGATCCTGACGCTTTCCCGAGTCGAAGACCATGCACGCCACGACCGGCAGACCCGTTGCTGCGGCGGCAGCCACCGCGATCCGTGCTTCGCCGAGGTCGGTCATGGTCTCCACCACCAGACCATCGGCGCCCGCTGCGGCCAGCGCCCGGCACTGCTCTATGAACGCCGCTGCCAACTGCGCCTCATCGACCTCGCCGGTTAGCAACATCTTGCCGCTGGGGCCGATCGACGCGAAGACCCGCGCGCGTCCGCGCGAAGCGCGCCGCGAGATCTCGACCCCGGCCCGATTGATCGCTTCGACACGTGATCGCTCCGGGTGTTGGTCCAGGGCGATGCGGTTGGCCCGGAAGGTGTTCGTGAGAATGATCCGACTGCCGGCGTCGATGTAGGCGCGTGCGACGGCTTCGACGCGCTCGGGATGTGAGAGGTTCCAGAGGTCACCAATCTCCCCGGCGGCCAATCCATGCACCTGCAACGCGGTGCCCCAAGCGCCGTCTGTGAGCACGGGCGCGGCGCCCAACCACGATTCGAGCTGTTCACCCATTGCGATCTGAGCGCTGAGCCGTCGGCGGTTCTGCCTAACGAGCCAGCGCTTGCTTCACATACTCCACGAAGGGGAGGATTGAGGCGGCATCGAATCCTTTCAACTCCTGCTCGCTGGGACCGACGATGACACAGAGGCCCCTGTTGTGGGTCTTCGTTCGCAGGATGTGATCGAGGTACTCCCGGTTGCCGTTGAAGTGGGTGTCCTTGTTCAAGCCGAGGTGGGGAACGACGGCCGTCTTGCCGCCGAAGCGCTCCCAGACTGCTTCGAAGGGGGTTTCCGTCGCGCCGAAATTGATGCCGCGCAGGGCGTGGAGCTGCTCGAGGTTGCCGAACTGATGCACGAAGTTGCCGCACGAGTGAATCATCACGCCGCCGAACTCCTCCGACAGCTCGTTCACGTAGGGCAGACAGAACTCGCGGTAGAGATGGGGGCTGATCACGGCCATGCCGTCGTCGCTGATGGAAATCCCGCGACCGTCGGGGAGCCACAGTGGTGGATAATGACACGGGAGAAATTCAGGCGAGCGGGCACGCTGTGCCTTCACGTAGCGAATGATCAAATCGGTGACCAAACGCATCAGGTGATGGACTTCCCTGGGGTTGGTGTACATCGCCACCATGAAGGCGCTCGACTCCCATACCAAGTACGCCGTATCGAGCGGGCCCTGCATGTCGGTGACGGCTACCGGGTAGCGCCCGCTAGTTTCACGCACGAAGTAATCGGTGAACGCCAGCATGTCGCCGAGCTGGCCCGCGTCGACGGCGGGAGCGGAGAGGTCGTAGACCTTCTCAGGCGGATCGCTTGCGCGGATCACCGGATGGGCCCACGGCAGCGTGTGCTTGAAGAAGTCCACCCGGCAACCAAAGGCCGAAGCAAAGACCGTCACGCCCCCTTGTGGCTGCAGGTGTGGTACGAAGGCGTCGCCGAGATCGGCGGCCTCGCGCCACTCGAGGAGGGCGAGCTGCGCGTTGAGCTGAACCGCCTTGTCTTGCAGGAGCTGCGGGATGGGCGCCAAGCCGGTCATCGCCGCCGTGAGCACGGGGGACGTCGGAACCAACCAGAGCGGGTGGGCGCGGTCTTCGAGTGACCAGAGGGCGTCCCACGCCTGAATGATCTCAGCGTACTTGCGCTCCTGAGTTACCGAAGTAACTGGCGTGCTCATCCGTTCGTCGCCTCTTAAGCATCCAACCTGGACATTATATCCGACATGTCGTCTGCGTCAGACGTCGATGTGCCGATTGAGGAACGCCTCTCGGCATGCTTCGAACCATCCGTTGATGCATCAGCGATTGTTCGGATACGCCCGTTATCCTCCAAGCACCGGACGGGAGGTGCTCATCTCTGCTCCTAGTTGCATGAACTCGACAAACAGGTCCTGAAACCGTAGGTCGCTGGCAAGCTCGACGTGCTGCACGGAGGCGAGTCGTTCGAGGATCGCGGCTCGGCGCGACGGAGCGAGCAAGAGCATTCGGGCGCCACGCAACGCCGTGTTGCCGGCGGCGATCGGCGTGGTCACCCAGGCGGGCAGCAGCCCGATGCGGCGAGCGCTCTCGGCGCGGATGTAATTGCCAAACGCGCCGGCCAGGAAGACGCGGTCGGCGCGTAGCGGACGATCGTTCAGCAGCAGATGCAGCCCCGCGGCCACGGCTCCCTTGGCTAGCTGTAGCTCGCGAATGTCGCGTTGTGTCAGCCGCACGTCCGCGCTGAGATCTATGTCGGTACGCCCGTTCTCCAGCCTGCCCCCGGGGTGGATCCAAGCGAGGTCGAGCGCCGCCGCGACCGCATCCACCAACCCACTGCCACACAAGCCGCGCGCGCTGACCCCGCCGATGACATGGCAGTGCAGGCGCCCGTCGCGACACTCGACCCGGTCAATCGCACCGTGCGTGGCACGGACGCCCCACCGGATGCGACCGCCCTCGAAGGCGGGACCCGCCGCCGTAGAGGCGCAGACAACTCCGTCGCGATTGCCGACGGCAATCTCGCCGTTCGTTCCCAGATCGAGCAAGGCTCCGAGCTCGGCAGACTCGAGGAGTCCCGTGGCGACAAGTCCGGCGAAGAGATCGCTGCCAACGAACCCTCCCGGGCAGGGGAGAAACACAGCCGGACTTCCGAGGAGCGCCTCCGGCAAGCTCTGAGCTCCGAGATGTGGAGACCGGAACGGCACGGCCGCTAGGGACTCTACGCTGAGGTTGCAGAACAAGTGGTGCATACACGTGTTGCCCACCAGCAGGATCTCCTCAAGATCGCCCATCGGCGCGAGCATGCTGCGGACCTGCGCGCGAATCATCCCGCCGAGCTGGCCGGGATGTTGAAGATCATGGCCGATGCGCGTCATGATGTCGGCGCCATGACGCGCCTGGTCGTTCAACGCGGTGACCACTTTCGTCACCTGGCCCGACTCGAGGTCCACGCGCTGGGCCACCACTGTGGTCGTCCCGACATCCACCACCGCTCCGACGCCCCGCCGCGGTTCGAAGGGCACCGCGGTTTCGTCGCTGAGGATTTGTTGCGACCACTGCGCAACTTCCAGCTCTACGGCGCCACGCGCTTCAGTCCGACAGGCCAATCTCCAGCCGTCCGCGAGCTCCCGCTCGCTGATCGCATCCCGCATCTCCGCGGTCGCTGGTGCGTCGCCCGACACCACGCGGATCCTGCAACCGCCGCAGAGCGAGGTACCGCCGCACGGAAACTCGACGCCCTCTTCAAAGAGGAAGTCCCGCAGGGCGCCGTCACGAACGGACTCGTACAGCAGTCGGCGCTGTTTCATGAACGCTCACCCCAGGCGTTCGGCTTTGATGATGCTGTCGTCGTAGCTCGCCACAATCCGCCCACCCGGAGCGACGACGAGGAAGTCCGCCGCATCCCAACCGCCACTGACCAGCTTGCGGAACAAGCTGAGGTCGCCGCAGATTTTCTCGAACTGCCAGTTCTTCTCGGTGGCCTCGGCGCGCGCCTGTTGCTCGAACCGGCTGTCGGACTCGAGCCCGGTCTCGATGAAGGTGAGTTGCCGGTAATTTCTCTCGTAGCGCCTCAGCTCGCCATACAGATAGCGGCCGTTGTCATCGCCGTATTTCGCTATCAAGTCGGCGAGGGTGAAATCGGTTCCGGCGTCGCGCGCAAGCTGTTCGATGTCGCGCCCGCGCTCCAGCCACCCGGTTGAGCGGAAGTACACACCCTCATGGGTGTGGAAGTAGGCGTCATACCGCTGGCGACTCCCCATCAGCAGGGTGATGCAGTCGTGGGCGCGTGGCGCAACCAGCTTTACGCGCCGCGCTTCGAGTCCGTGCAGACCGTTGCCGCACAACGCATAGCCCATCAGGACGGCCTCGTGACGCGCCGGATCGGCGTGATCGACGGCTGTCTGCAGCGCCTGCTGCATGCGCGCGCCGCCGAGGTCGTGCAGTCCCTTGGGCAGAAACTCGACATCGATTGTGTGGGGCGAGCGCGCGATGGCATCCGCCAGCTCGCGCAACAGCACCTCGCAGCCGACCAGAAGACAGCGCACGACCCCCTCGCGGTCTCAGCCGATGGTGGCGGACTTGGCGCAGGTACGCGCCAGTGCCACGGCAGCGCTGGCGTTCTCGCCGTAGCCGTCAGCGCCGATTTCCTCGGCGAACTGCGCGGTCACCGGTGCGCCGCCAACGAGCACTTTGACCCGCTCGCGCAACCCCGCCGCTCGCAGCTCTTCGATGGTGGTCTTCATCGACAGCATGGTGACCGTCAACAGCGCCGACAGGCAGACGATGCTGGCGTTGGTCTTTTGGACGGCCTCGACGAACTTTTCCGGCGCGACATTGACGCCCAGGTCGATCACTTCGAACCCGCCTCCTTCGAGCAGTGCCGCCACCAGGTTCTTGCCGATGTCGTGCAAATCGCCCTTCACGGTGCCGATGACGACTTTGCCCGCCGGCTGTGCACCGGAGGCAGCCAGCAGCGGGCGCAGCGGTTCGAGCGCCGCCTTCATCGCGCGCGCCGACAGCAATAATTCTGGAACGAAGTAATCCTGGCACGCGAAGCGACGGCCGACCTCATCCATGGCCGGCACCATCGCTTTCTGAATCAGCTCGATCGCGGGTACGTTCTGCCCGAGCGCCGCGTACGTGGCTGCGGCCGCAGTCTTCGCATCGCCGTTCAGAATCGCCTCGCGGAGTTTCTGCAGATCTGCCATTGATACACCCTTGCCGGCCGTTGCCATGCCCCGATCGAGCGATCGGGTACTTCAGGAGCCATGCCGCTCGTTCCATCTCCTCGTTTCGTCGATCACGGCCTAGTAGTTCTCGAGTTCGATACAGTTGACCTGGCGAGCCCCGGCTCGCGCTTCTTCCTCGCTGCCACGCCTAAGGAGGTCCATGTCCAGACCGCCGGTGATGCACAACCTCAGTCTTCCGCCTGGGCGCCCTTGATCCGATGGTAGGCGCCGTTGAAAACGGCGTAGGCGCCACAGCGCGCGCAGTCAACGTCGTTGCCGTAGCAGCAGAAGGTTCGCTCGAAATTCCCGCCATCGCCCATGTAAAGCGGCAGCATCGCGCGCAGCGCGCAATGCTCGCCGCGCTCGCCCGTGTAATTGAGCGCGCGGTCAGACTTCATCATTTTCAGCGTTTCGATGTTGCTCTTGATCAGCGTCGGGTTTTTCAGCTTGAGCGCGATGACCCGGTCGATCACCGCGTCGCGCTCGCACAGGTCATCCCAGGCAAGCGGGCCGTGCTCGCCCTTGGAGGGGACGTGAAACGTGAATGCGACGCCGTTGACCGGCCAGTCCTTCACTTCTTCGATGAATTCTTCGACTCCCGGCGCGTTCTCCCTGGTGATCGTCATCTGGATAATGACGGTCGTGCTGTCGTGAGGATCCCGCGCGAAGATCGCCTCCCTGACCTTGCGAAACACGCCCTCGCCACGGATCGGATCGTTCATCCGCTCCGGTCCGTCGAGCGACACGGTGACCAGATGGCCAGGGACGGACGGAATTCCGTAGGTCCCATTGGTAACGATCGAGGAGCGCTCGAACAGTTTCATTGCAGCGAACACCAGGCGCTTGCGAATCATGGGCTCGCCGCCCATGAACAGCATCGACTCGATGCCGTGCTTGTCGCGCAGCATGCGCAACTGACGGAGCATGGTCGCGTCGTCCATCTTGTCGCGCGCGAGGTTGGGATTACCGCCGCGATAAACGAAGCAGTGGCGGCATTCGAGGTTGCAGACGTTGGTTATATTGACCAGCGCCGCACGAAACTTGCGCTTGCCAAAGTCCGTCGGCTCGCGGAGCGCGCCCTGACCCTTGGCCGCCATAACTGCGAGCTTACCACGGGTCGTTTCTAAAAACGTCATCTGTCTCGAATGTTTGGCAAATTCGAGGTTATCCGATCAAAGGTTTCGGCACATCAGGCCAGAAACCGGGCTGGTGTATAAGGTGGAAGACGGAGGCCTCGAAGACGGAGACTTGCGGCCTGCGCAAAACTCCATCCCGTGCAACTTGCCGCGCGCGCGTCGGCATAGTCGAGGGGTGGGAGCGGTCAACTCTCTGGGATCGTCCAAGCCGCGACCGCCGCGCGCTGTCCGGGATGGCGTTCCTGCCCGCTGCGGACTTCGGCGACGGGAACTAATGCCGGAATCACTCAGATTCCACCGCCTTCATCGAATGCGTCGCTGCGGGCCTGCGCCTGGGTGACGTGGCTTCCCGGAGCAACGTCGCGCGTCAGCCAGACGTTTCCACCGATGGTCGAGCCACGGCCGATGGTTACGCGGCCGAGGATCGTAGCGCCGGCATAGATGACGACGTCGTCTTCGACGACCGGATGCCGGAGGGTCCCTTTAACCAGCGTGCCATCTTCCGCCGCCGGAAAGGTCTTGGCCCCCAGTGTGACTGCCTGATAAAGCCGCACGCGCTGCCCGATTCGGGCCGTCTCGCCGATGACGACACCGGTTCCGTGGTCAATGAAAAAGCTCCCGCCGATTTCAGCACCGGGGTGAATGTCGATACCAGTTGCTGAATGTGCGATCTCGGCGATGATGCGTGCGAGCAGTGGAACACCCAAAAGATAGAGTTCGTGCGCGAGCCGATGGTGCGTGATGGCGGTGATGCCCGGGTAGCAAAAGCGTACCTCCTCGATGCTCTTGGCCGCCGGATCCCCCTGATAGCCGGCTTGAATGTCGTCTTCGAGGAGCGCGCGCACATGGGGCAGGCGCGTGGCAAATTCGCAGGTGATCTGCAACGCTCGACCGGCTTGATCGAGACTGCCATTGTCGGCTTGCTCGGATGCGAATTGCAGCTCTCGCTCCACCTGCTTTTGAAGCGACCGCACGGTCGCATCAAGCTTGTGCCCGACGAAGTAGTCTATGCCCTCGTCCGTGAGATCCGGCAGCCCGAAGTACGTAGGAAAAAGCACCGCGAACAGATCGTCGAGAATGTTCCGCAGTGCTTCCCGGGAGGGCATCTCATGTGGCCTTTTCTTTCGGCCCTGCGGCGATCCGGCGCGTGAAGCGCGCAACTCGGCAACGATTCGATCAAGGTCCCATTGCGAGCTGGTGGGCTTGCCGGTATCGCTTCGGGAGCTCACGCGGCGAGGCCCTTGGCGTCAAAGACGCCTTCAAACAGAATTGTGCTCAGGTAGCGCTCGCCGGAGTCGGGCAGTATAACGACGATGGTCTTGCCGGCGTTCTCGGGACGTTTGGCTATGCGCGCGGCCACTGCCACGGCGGCTCCGCAGGAAATGCCCGAGAGTATCCCTTCTTCGCGTGTGAGCCGCCGCGCGTAAAGGATTGCCTCCTCGTTAGTGACCTGCTCGATCTCGTCAACGAGCGAGAGATCCAGAACACCCGGCACGAATCCCGCCCCGATTCCCTGAATCTTGTGCGCAGAGGGCTTAAGAGGATGGCCCGCCCGTTGCTGCGTGAGAACAGGACTGGCAGTCGGCTCGACGGCGACCGAAATGATCGGCTTTCCCTTGGTATGCTTGATGTAACGCGAGACTCCAGTGATGGTACCGCCCGTGCCCACGCCCGATACGAAGATGTCGACGGCGCCTTGGGTGTCGTCCCAGATTTCCGGCCCCGTTGTCGTCTCGTGAATGGCCGGATTCGCGGGGTTCTCAAACTGCTGCAGGAGAACGTAACGCTCGGGCGCAGAGGCCGCGATTTCCTCGGCTTTCGCCACTGCTCCGCTCATGCCCCGCGCTCCCTCGGTCAGTACCAGCTTTGCGCCGTAAGCGACCAGCAACTTGCGGCGCTCGAGGCTCATCGTTTCGGGCATCGTCAAGGTCAACCGAATGTTGCGGGCTGCGGCGACGAACGCGAGCGCGATACCCGTGTTTCCGCTCGTCGGTTCGACGAGTTCCTTGCCCGGAGTCAGCAAGCCCCGGCGTTCGGCGTCCCATACCATCGCCGCGCCAATTCGGCATTTGACGGAATAGGCGGGATTGCGTCCCTCTATCTTCGCGAGAACCGTAGCCGGCGCCCCATCGGTCACACGGTTCAGTCGTACCAGCGGCGTGTGCCCGATCGATCGCGAGTTGTCTTCGTACCAACCTGACATCAAGGCGTCCTCCTGTTGACTATTGGCGCTGGCTCCTTCAGGGGCGCGCGATAGCACACAAACCAGAGAAGCGGCGTTTGGAAGAACCCGCTAACACAATTCTTCTCTCCCGGCAGGTTATCGGCAAGTCGATCGAACCATGGGAGGCGCGCGCCGATTGTGTGCTTCTGAAGCCCTGCAATCCGTTGTGAGAGCATCACGCGCTCGGCTTGATGTTCTGGTTCAGGCGGAAGAAGTTGGTCGGGTCGAATTTGTTCTTGAGGGCGACCAGGCGCTGATAATTTGGGCCGTACGCCGCCCTGACTTGGCCAGCGCTCTCGTTTCCCAGAACGTTCACGTACGCGCCGGCATGCTGGGAGAAAGGCTCCAGAACATCGCGAAACTCGTCCGCCCAGGCGACGGAGGAATCCGCCTGTGCCGGGCCTTGCCAATCGGCTTCCGCCCACCAACTGTAACCGGGCAGCCGCGGAGCGAAGGCGGTCGCTTCGGTCGAAACGCGCGAAACGGCGCCATGGGTGTGATCGAAAGTAATCATGCAAAGACGCGAAAGCGAGAGCGACATATGCGCGAGGATCGCGTCCGTCGCCGACTCGTCGATGGCGCGGATGAAGCCGCCGTTCCAATACACCGAAGCCCACTGTCGCGGGGGAGCCATCAATGACTGCATCTCCAGATACGAATGCACCTTCATGGAATCTTCGAGCGGTCGGCCAATCGAGCGAAGGGGCTTGAGCAAGCGTTCTCCGCGATCGGGCGAGCCGCAGTAGCAGGCCCCGATCACGAAGAGAGGGCCCGCTGTCGCGACTATGATTCTGGCGAAAGCGGTCAGCTCGTCAGGCGCGTTGCTCATGAATTGGTCGAATATTCGTAGCCCGGCACCCGCCTGAGACATCGGGTAGCTCACCAACCCGCCAAAAACTTCTTTCACGGGATAAAGCCGATATTCGAGTTCCGTGACCGCGCCGAAGTTCCCTCCGCCGCCGCGAATCGCCCAGAACAGGTCCGCGTTCTCCTGCGGACTGGCCATGAACACCTTGCCGTCGGCAGTCACTATCCGCGCTGCCAACAGATTGTCGCACGCCAACCCGTACTTGCACATCAGCCATCCCATTCCACCGCCGAGCGTCAGGCCGGAGACGCCTACCGAAGGACATTCGCCCAAGGTCGTCGCTAGGCCCAGGGCCTGCGCGGCCTGGTCAAATTCGGAGACCTTTGCGCCAGCTCCCACACGGGCAACCTGGGTTTCGGAATCGACGCTGACTCCGTTCATCAAGGAGCAGTCAACGACCATCCCGCCGTCGCACACGGAATGACCCATAGGGTCGTGGCCGCCTCCGCGCACCGCGACTTGCAAATCATGTTCGCGGGCAAAGTTCACGACTGCGACAACGTCCGAGGTTTCTGCGCATCGGGCAATTACCGCAGGATGCCGATCGATTCCGGGATTCCAGATCCTGCGCGCAGCCTCGTACTTGACGCTGTCGGGGAGGATAACTTCACCCTTCAGCCGCTCGCGCAGCTTCCGAGTCGCGCTTTTGCTGAGCGCCGCGAGCTTCTGTCTTGCTGCTGCATCGCTGTCAGCGAGCACACCCAGCGACAGCGTCGCTGCCGCCGCTAAGCCCTGCTTGAGGAATTCCCTGCGAGTGACAGGCATAAGCGATGTCCCCCTTCGCTCAAGGTTGAAATTCTGGCTTTGCCCATATTTGCCCAGCCTCGCGAAGGGTGACTTGGACGGCAAAGCGCCGGGTGAGATCGAGCGGCCCGTCAGAAACCCGGAAGCCGATTGCAGATCGCCGCTTTTCGCGCACTGATGCCCTTACCTATCACGTTTGATGGGAGAGCGAGTATAGCCGCGCGGATTTCTTCGGCCGCGCGCGCCATGCCACTTTGAAGCCGACCTTCCCTCAACGGCGGCGCAAATTCAAATGTCATTGCTGGCGGTGCCGCAAACACTCTTCCTGGCACCGACTCATATCGCAGCGGAGATAGATCTCCCAAACCGCGCGGCCCATCAGCCAGCCGACGCCATTCTCCGGTGCCAGGTGTGCTCGGGAATGGCGCGTATCTGCACCGATTTCGTCGCTTCCAGCACTCAGCGCCTGCGGATAGAGACTCGGGGGCGGAGCGGAATGCAATTCGATCCCGCGTCGGTCGAGATCGTCCTTCAGTAGCCGGATGCATCCCAGTTCCAGATAACGCTCATAGATCAGCTTCACGCTGACCGCTTCAGCCTCGTTAAACGACCAGACCGCGATCGCAAATGTCGTAACCAAGCGGCGGCACGCCGCCCAGCCACATCCCCTTGCACTTGGAGGCCGCTATCTTATCCCGTATCCGCTCGCCGGTCACCTCGCGCTCGAACTGGGCGAACGCCCGGTCGCGCCGAAGTCGCCGCGCGCCGCCGCGTTGACATCCTGCCCGGCGGAGAAAGTGCCTCCCGCGCCGGTTATGATCGCCACCCGGAGCTCGGGGTCGGTCTCGAAGGCATCGATCGCTTCTTCCATCTGCGACCGCCGTGGCGCCGTCGAAAGTGTTGCGTGCCTCGGGGCGGTTGATCGTGATGATCAGGATCTTGCCGCGCTTCTCGGTCAGGATGCGAGCCGCGTCCGCCATAGCCCTGAATCTCCTTGCACCCTTACATCGCGAACGAGTAGCCGCCATTGACCGGGATGGTCTGTCCGGTGATCCAGCTCGACGCGTCCGAGGCGAGAAAGAGGACCATGTTGGCGGCGTCCTCGGCTCGCCGAAGCGGCGGATGGTATAGGATTTTAGTATGCGCTTTGCGAGTTCGTCGTTGCCGGTAGCGGCGGCGGTGGCCGGTGTACGCGTGGTGCCGAGCGCCACGCAATTGGCCGTGATCGAGTAGCGTCCGAGCGACCGTGCGATCGCGCGCATGAAGCCGGCGGCGCCAGCCTTGGCGCCGGAGTAGATCTCGAGGTTCGGTTCGCCGACCCGCCCCGCGTCGGAGATTACGGTGACGATCCTTCCGTAATTCTTCGCGATCATCGCGGGCGCCGCGGCGCGCACGCAATTCAACACGCCGTAGAGGTTGGTGCCCAGAAACGGCTGCCAATCGGCCGCCTCCTGCTCCCAGAAGGGCTTTCGCGAGACCGCGCGCGGATCGGGCCCCGCGTTGCCGGCGTTGTTAACCAGGATGTCCACGGCGCCGAAGCCGCCCCGCGCCCGCTCGAACATCCCGATTACCGCGCGAAGGTCGGTCACGTCGCATTGCGCCGTCATCGCCTTGCATCCGAGCTTCTCCACTTCGGCGGTGACCGCCTCCGCCCGCTCACGGCTGAAGTCGTTCACGATAACGGCGCCCGCATTGCTGGAAGCCAGGTGCAATGCGACTTGCCTGCCAACCCCCTGCCCCGCGCCGGTCACAAGGCCGACGCGGCCCTTGAGGTCCAGTATGTTCATGCCGTCCTCCTCGCGCGTTTGGCGCGTTCAGGTGCGTTGTCGGGCCGCGATTAAATCCTGCGGCCCGCGCCTTCCCAGTACGGAGCGCGAAGTTCGTTCTTCAGCACCTTGCCGGTGGGATTGCGCGGCAGTTCGTTCGACGAAATCGACCGTGCGCGGACGTTTGTACGGCGCCAGCTCCGACGCGCTGAAATCGATGATCTCCTGCTCGCTGACTTTCGCTCCGGGCACGGGCTCGCAGATCGCCTTCACCTGCTCGCCCAGCTCGGGATGGGGGACGCCGATCACCGCGGCGTCGCGGATCGCGGGGTGCTTGACGAGCACGGCCTCGATCTCGGCGGGGTAGATGTTGACGCCGCCCGCGATAATCATGTCCTTCTTGCGATCGGTGATGTACAGATAGCCGTCCGCATCCAGGCGGCCCATATCGCCCACGCGAAAAAAGCCCTCGCCGTCATAGGTGTCAGGCCCGAGCGGATCGCGGTTGAGGTAGCGGTCGATGGTGACCGGCGTCCGCACCAGGATCTCGCCGGTTACGCCCGGCGGCAGTTCGCGGTTGTGATCATCCACGACCTTCACTTGCACGTGCCGGTACAGGCGCCCGCACGAGCCCGGTTTCGCCCGCTGCATCTCGGGCGGCATCACCGAGACCATCCCGGTTTCGGTCGCGCCGTATCCTTCGTAGAGGCGGCCTTCGCCGAAGTGAGAGATGACCCATTCCTTGAGCGCGTACGAGACCGGGGCCGCGCCGACCTGAAGGGTCTTGAGCGACGAAACGTCGTAGCGGCGCCGCACTAGCTCCGGCAGCGCGGCAATTCTGAGGATCATCGTCGGCACGCCGGTCCAGTTCGTAATGCGATGCTCGGCTATGATTCGCAGCGCCTCCTCGGCGTCGAACTTCCTGAGCAGGCAGAGCGTGCCGCCTATTGAATGGCATCCGCGCGCGATTGCCGGACCCGCGCCGTGATGAAGCGGCATCGTGAGCAGGACTCGCGCGCCGCGTTCCATCGGCACCGAGGTCGCGACGTCGTACAGATACTCGGCGACCTCGCGCGCGCGCTCGATGAGCTTTTTCGGATCGGGCACGACGCCTTTGGGCTTGCCCGTGGTGCCCGAGGTGTAAATCACGATAGGCGCCGGGCCGGCGGCGAGTCTCGGCTCGGGCGAACCTGCGGCCAGGAAATCCGCGTAGCGAACGACCCCGTGCACCCGCGACGGTTGCATGGTCATCACCAGCTTGAGTCCGAGACTCGTCCAGCCATTGGCGAGCGCGGACGGATCCTCGTCGTCGTAAACAATCGCGCAGGCGCGGCTGTCCTCCATGATGTAACGCGCTTCGGGTGGAGTCAGACGCCAGTTAACCGCTACCTGCGAAGCTCCCAGCTTGGCGAGCGCCTGGTTGACGACGAACCATTCGGCCCGGATCTGCGAGCGCACGCCCACCGCGTCGCCCGCTCTGATTCCCGCCGCCGCGAGCGCATCCGCCAGGCGGTTGGCGCGGTCGTTCCACTCCTGGTACGTCAGCGCTTCGCGCGCTTCGACGATCGCGCTCGCGTCAGGCGTTTGGGCGGCGAAGTGTTCGAGGCTGCCGGCGGGAGGGCTTGGAGCTGAATTCGTCATCGTTTCAGGGTTTGACTAACAAGCAGGAAGCCTATACATCGCGCGAAGAGAAGGTCAAAGGGTTGGCTCGTGCCCATTTTAGCTCAGTCCACGCTCTACGAAACGGACCATGAGGGCCAGCCTTCGCTGAAAGGCGGTCGATGCCGCGCGTGCGGCTATGTCTTTTTCCCGGCGCAACTCTACGGATGCGAGGCGTGCGGGGCCGCGCCGGATCAGCTCGCGGGCATCTTGATTGCCGGACGCGGCGTGTTGCGATCCTTCGCCACCGTGCATCAGCACGGCGGGCGTGGCGTCGAGGCGCCCTTCACGGTGGGCGTGATCGTCCTCGATGACGGCCCGGCAGTGCGGGCGCTGCTCACCTGCCCCACCGACGAGGGCCTCAGCATCGGCGACCGTGTCCGCTCGGTGCTCGTGCCGCAGGGCACGGACGCCAGCGGCAATGAGATCGTAGAGCTGCGCTTCGAGAAAACCGGAGGCGCGTGATGGCATCGACGCTCCTGGATCTTCGACCGGTCTACGTCGTCGGCATGGGGCTCCATCGATACCAGCCCGCCAGCGCGACGCCCTACCTCGAGCTCGGTCTCGCCGCGGCGCGCGAAGCGCTGCGCGACGCCACCATCGGTTGGCCCGCGGTCGAGTCCGTTTACCACGGCACCGCACTGTTGGGCATGGCGCCGACGCGTGCGATGCTGCGCTACCTGGGCGCCACCGGCATCCCGATGGCGCAGGTCGAGAACGCCTCAGCCTCCGGCTCAACCGCCTTTCGCCAAGCCTGCCTCGAGGTGGCAAGCGGCCTCAGCGACGTCGCGCTCGCGCTCGGCGTGGACAAGCCCGACCTGCCCAAGCTCGCGCCGGGCAGGACCGGTCTGCACGACCTGGTCGGTTCGCGCGTCGTACCGATGACGCATTTTGCGCTGCTGGCCAACGAGTACATGCATCGCCACGGCGTGAGCGCCGCGCAGATCGCGGCCGTGGCGGTAAAGAACCATCGCAACGGCGCTCGCAATCCCTACGCGCATCGGCAAAAGGTCCGCACCCTCGAAGAGGTGATGGCGCCGCCGGCGATAGCGGGCTCGCTCACCCGTTTGCAGTGCTGCCCGGTCGGCGAAGGCGCCGCGGCGGTGATCGTCGCCTCCCAGCCGGCGATCGAGCGGCTCGCGATCGATCGCTCGCGCGCGGTCCGCGTGCTGGCCTCCGTGACCCGCACCGAGCGCGTCTATCCCGACGCGAGAAACTTCGACGCCGAGCTTACCGGCGAGACGGTCGCGCAGGCCTGCCGCGACTGCGGCATCACGCCGCGTGAGCTCGACGTGATCGAGCTCCACGACGCGTTCACGATCGAGGAGCTGCTCTACGTCGAGGCGATGGGACTGTGCGGCGCGGGCGAGGCTGCGGCGATGCTCCGGGACGGCGCCACCGACATCGGCGGCAGATGCGCGGTCAATCCGTCGGGCGGTCTGCTAGCGATGGGCCATCCGATCGGACCCACCGGGGTCGGCCAGATCGCGGAAATCACCCGGCAGTTGCGCGGCGAGGCCGGCGCCCGCCAGCAGCCCGGAGCCCGGCTGGGGCTGGCGCACATGGTCGGCATCGGCGCGGTCTGCGTCGTGCACGTTCTGAAGAAGGCTGCCTGACGGGTGTAATGGCGATGGACTTCGAGCTCGACCAGGAACAACGCATCTTTCGCGACAATCTGAGGAAAGTTTCTCGAAGCCGAGCTAAGGCCGCTCGACCAGCGCTGGGGTGACGTCGAGATGGTTCCGGAGCGGGCGCGCCAGCTCTCCAGGATGCTCATTCCGTGGGGATACCTCGACCAACGTCCCGACGATCCTTTCATCAATTGCATCATGACCGAGGAGCTGGCGCGGGTCTTTCCCTCGCTGGCCGGGATCGTGGGGATGACGGCCGGCGCCGGATGGGCGATATCGCGGCGCGCTCATCCCGAAGTCGCCCGCCGCCTGGCGCCGCCGCTGCTGGCTGGCGACTTGATCGGCGCCAACGCGATCAGCGAGCCCAACGTCGGCTCCGATCCCTCGTCGATCCAATGCCGCGCCGAACCCAAGGGCGACCGCTACCTGATCAACGGCGCCAAGTGCTGGATCAGCAACGGGCATATCGCCGACGTGGTGGTGCTGGTCGCGCAGACCGACCCGGCGAGCGGCCCCGCCGGCATCCGCCAGTTCGTGGTCGATCGGCGCGAGTCGCCGTTTAGAAGCCGCGATATCGAGACCATCGGGCTCGAAAGCCTTCCCGACTTCCGAGCTGTTCTTCGAGGACGTGGAGATCCCGGCTACCCATCGGCTCGACGGATGGAGCGAAGGCGCCGGCACGGCGCAAGATCCGGCCAATTCGTTCTCGCAGGTCTTGCAGTTGATCGCCGCCGCCCGGGTTGGCACCGCGCTCATCTCGGTCGGCATCGCGCAGCATGCCTTCGAGATGGCGCTCGATTACGTCAAGGTGCGAAAGCAGTTCGGCAGGGAGATCGGCCGCTTCCAGCTCGTCCAGGAGATGATCGCCGACATGGCGACTGATATCGACGCGGCGCGCCTGCTCTGCTATCGCGCGATGCAGCTCTCCCGCATCCGCCGATGCGAGGCCGAGGTCTCGATGGCCAAGGCGTATGCGACCGAGATGGGGGTGCGGGTGTGCTCGAAGGCGATCCAGTGCATGGGGGCGTTCGGGCTGGCGGTCGCGAGCCGGGTCGAGCGATGCTTGCGCGACGCGCGGATGCTGACCGTGCCCGACGGCACCACCCAGATCCAGCAACTGATCATCGGTCGCGCCTTGCTCGGCATGTCCGCCATCCGGTGACAGGACTCGACGGGGTCGCCGATCCTTTCGCTCTTGGGCGGAACTGATCGGCGAGGTCGCCGCTTTTCTGCCGCTTGAACTGGAGCGTGCAATCGGTCGAGGCGCTGGCCGAGGGACAGCGCCGCATATCGAAGATTCGCCGGTCCTCCCGTATACTTCGGTCTTTCGATCTTTTCGCCTGAATCAGGAGGGTCTCACGATGCGCCGGACATGTAAGGCCTTGGTCTGCATGGCAGTAGCTATCGGTACCGTTGCAGCCTCGGCGCTTTCAGCGTTCGCGGAGCTTCCGGGAGCGCCGAGAGTAAGCGATGCCGATACCGCCTGGGTGCTGTTGTCGTCGGCGCTCGTGTTGATGATGACCGTTCCCGGGTTGGCGCTCTTCTATGGCGGAATGGTACGGCGCAAGAACGTTCTCGCCACTTTGATGCATAGCTTCATCTTGGTGGCCCTGGTCTCCGTGCAGTGGATGCTGCTGGGGTACAGCCTCGCGTTCGCACCCGATCACGCCGGCCTGATCGGCGGACTGGATTGGCTCGGACTGCACGGAGTCAGCGCGAGCGAGCCGTATCCGCTATACGCGGCGACGATCCCGCATCAGGCCCACATGATCTTTCAATGTATGTTCGCCGTGATCACGCCGGCGCTGATCACGGGCGCTTTCGCAGAACGGATTTCCTTCAGGGCATTTCTGCTCTTCAGCCTTCTATGGAGCACGCTCATTTATGATCCGCTGGCTCATTGGGTGTGGGGCGTGGGCGGATGGATTCATCAGATGGGCGCGCTCGACTTCGCGGGTGGTACGGTGGTGCACATTTCGTCGGGCGTCTCCGCGCTGGCTGCGGTGCTGGTGATCGGCAAACGGATCGGATACCCGCGCGAGCCGATGCCGCCGCACAATCTGACTCTCACGCTGGCTGGCGCCGGACTGTTGTGGGTCGGATGGTTCGGGTTCAATGCCGGGAGCGCGCTCGGGGCCAACGGACTTGCGGTGTCGGCCTTCGTCGTCACGCATGTCGGCGCGTCGGCGGCAGCGCTTACCTGGATGGCGGTGGAGTGGTGGAAAAGCGGCAGGCCCACCGTGCTAGGCGCGGCGAGCGGAGCGGTCGCCGGATTGGTGGCGATCACCCCGGCCTCGGGTTATGTCAGCCCGGTCGCGGCCCTGATTATTGGCGGCGTCGCGGGCGCGCTATGCTACTACGGAGTCCGGCTCAAGCGGCGCTTCGATTACGACGACGCGCTCGACGTGGTCGGCGTACACGGCGTGGGCGGAATATGGGGTGCACTCGCGACCGGCCTTTTCGCTAGCGTCGCGGTAAATTCGGCCGGCGCGGATGGTCTCCTTAGCGGGAACCCGCGCCAACTGCTTATTCAAGCGATCGCGGTGAGCGCAAGTGTCGCATTCGCCTTTCTCGGCAGCGTCGTCCTACTGAAGATCGTCGATGGGATGGTTGGGCTGCGGGTGGCTGAGGAAGCCGAAGTTGCCGGACTCGATCTGAGCGGGCACGAGGAGCGCGCTTACGCTTTCGAAGGATGATCCCCGGCTATCCTGCTAGCCGAAGATCCGGGCCAGCAAAAGTCCCAGCACCAGAAGCGCACCGGCACGACGGGCGTGGACGAACGCGGAAGCGACATACCATAGCGGCCAGACCGGATAGTTCCGGGGCGGCTTGTCGGGTTTGGGCCTGGAGTACAACTCGACCGTCCGCCACAGGAGTGGAACACCGAAAAGCACGATCAGCGTCGGTAGTCCGAACACCTTTGTGAACACCAGGATGCCGACGACGAAGTAGAACGAGCACATCAGGGCCTGATTCACGCGGATTGCGGCGCTATTGCCGAGGATCACCGGCAGGGTCCGTACGAGGCGCTCCGAATCGAACGGCAGCTTGTCGATATGCTTGCCCATCAGCACGGTCGTGACCAGAATCGCGTACGGGAGTGACGCGCTCCAGACCCATCCGGGGAGCTCGCCGGTGGTCACGACATATGTGCCGCACACCATCAGCGGCCCCCACACGATGAAGACCGCCGGCTCACCCAGTCCGTGATGCTTCAGGCGCAACGGCGGCGCCACATAGAAGACGCTGATCAGGAGGCCCGCAATCGCGAAGGCCACGACCGGCCATCCGCGGGCAAGGAACAGAACGAGCAGGATCGCGGCGTCGATTGCGTTAATCGCAATGATCGCGCGCAGCAATCCGCCTTTGGTGATCCACCGCGAGAGTATCGGATGGGGTGCGTAGAGCGCGCGCGCCGCATCTGTGGTGTCGATACCACTTTCGAGGTCGAAGTAGTCGTTGATCAGGTTGTTCGATGCGTGCGCGAGGACCAGGCCGACCAGCGCCAGGAAGAAGTAAAGCCAGTTCGGATTGGCTGCAGGCACCGCGACTAGGCCCGCGATAAGTCCCGAGGTGAGCGTCATGGGAATGACGCCGGCTCGGGTCATGACCAGCCATCGCGACACGCCGTCGATCGGCTTGTCCTCGGGGAGGTTCATCGTCAGCAGAACCTCCCGCCAGGTCTTGAGCCTTTCGAGAATGTCGCGCGACGGGCTTCTCGCCTGCTCGACTAGCGCTCTGACCCGCGGGTTCATATGCTCACACGTCTGGAGTCTTCGCGGTCCGCTACTTCCAACCAAGAGGCGAAGCGAATGCACAGACAATATACGATTCGGCGCTTCGGCAAGCCGCAGGACGCGGCAGACATGATCCCGTTCCTCGCCTCCGACACGGCCAGTAGGATTACCGGGCAGACCTTCCCGGTCAACGGCGGGTACTCGTTCGCTCTGTAGAACGAGGTCGCGGTCATGTCAAGCTGAGTTCATGTCAAGGTGAAGAAAAATCTCAGGGAGAAGGCACATGGCTTTTCAGGACATCATTTGTGAGAAGGCGGAAGGAATCGCGACTATAACGATGAACCGGCCGGAGGTCCTCAACGCTTTCCGCGGCCAGACCGTCGACGAGATGATCGAGGCGTTCGGAGATGCCTGGCACGACCGAACGATTGGTGTCGTGATTCTCACCGGCGCGGGGAACCGCGCGTTCAGCTCGGGCGGCGATCAATCAGTGCGCAGCGGCGGCGGCTACCGAGGCGGGATGAATGTGGAAGAACTGCATGCGATCATCCGTGACATTCCCAAACCGGTGATCGCCGCAGTCAACGGCTACGCCATCGGCGGCGGACACGTCCTGCACGTGATCTGCGATCTTTCGATCGCAGCCGATACTGCGCGCTTCGGCCAAGTCGGCCCGCGAGTGGGGAGCGTCGATCCCGGCTTTGGCACCGCCTATCTGACGCGTGTGGTCGGTGAGAAAAAAGCGCGCGAAATCTGGTACCTTTGCCGGCAGTATTCGGCTCAGGAGGCGCTCGAGATGGGGTTGGTGAACAAGGTGGTCCCGGCAGCCCAGTTGACGGACGAGACGCGCGCATGGGCGCGCGAAATCCTCGCCATAAGCCCGACGGCGATCAGAATCGCCAAGGCTTCCTTCAATGCCGACACCGACCATATCAAGGGGATCGGCGCGCTCGGCGGAACCGCGCTCGGGCTGTACTATCGCACCGAGGAATCGATGGAGGGGCGCAACGCCTTCATGGAGCGGCGCAAACCCGATTTCAGCAAATTTCGGCGGTAGATGGAGAAGGCCAAGACCCGGAGCCTGAAGCGCGAACGATAACTCTTTGGGTCGTCCTCAAATCTGTTACCCGCGACGGCATCGGGTGCGATACGCTGTGGGGCGGGAGCACGACGATGGCCAAGCAGGGGCGTTTGAGTCTTGAGCGATGCGGCTATTCGATGCCGGCAGATGCGCCGGCGTATCAACGGCCGCCATTCTACTATCGCGGCGCGCGCTCGATCGCAGTCGCCTTCGAGACCGACTTCGATGCTGCGCTGGAGGTGCTCCCGTCGCCGCTTGCTCTGAGCGAGCCGGCGATCGCGGCGCTATCGTTCTACGAATATCCCTGGAGCACCTTCGGCCCGTACAACGAAGCGATTCTGTCGCTGATGGTTGAGCACAAAGGTCGGCCTTTGCTCTATATCCAGCAGATCGCCGTGACGACTGAGCCGCCGATGCTGGGCGGACGCGAGATCTGGGGCTTCCCCAAGAAGTTCGCGACAATAGGGTTCAAGTCCGAACGCGACACGCTCTTCGGCACGCTGGAGCGGCCTGCGGGAATGCGACTGGCAAGCGCCGTCGTGCGCCCCGAGCGGCCGGCCCCGCAGTCTCGCAGCGCGCCGCGTCCGGCCGTCAGCTTGCGGCTCATCCCATCGCCCGAACAGCGTGCCGAGCAGCCCTCATGCGCCGAACTGGTCGAATGTGAAGCCGAGCAGAGAATCATCGAGGCGTGGGAAGGCGAAGGCTCGATTTCATTTGCTGAGCACTCCTCACTCGATCCGTGGGACCGCTTCCCCGTCAAGCGCCTGCTCTCGGCGAGCTATCTTGTCTACGACATGACGCTTGGCTTCGGCAAAGTGATCGATCAACTGCGCTAGCTTGGTGCCGCGCGCGGCATCTGATCGCCGCATTTAAGGGACTGGCCCCCCAACCCTTGTCGTTATCGAAAATTAGATCCCGGATTGGTGATGGAAATCCTCTGAGGAGCGGCAGCGCGGTGATTTGGCCGATGTGCTGAACGGCGCGAGGGCCCGGCCACATGATTTCGAACGACACTATAGGCGGGTATCACCACCGGCTTGTCGGAAGATGCGGGTTTGACTTGAATCGGGGCCGCGCCGACGTTGTGAAGTAGGACTTAATCCTGCGCGTAATCGTGTCCAAAGCCGAAGCGATGCTCGCTGCATGCTTGCCCAGGATAGTCCTCTGCTCAGATCCCGCGACTTTAAGTCATCTGCCTTGTGCGTTAAGTTGCCGGTATCATGAACGAAAAGCCCACATGGTTGCGGGACCTCTTTCCTTACGAGCAGAAATCATTGTGTGTAAACGGCCGCTCGATGGCGTACGTGGACGAGGGGGATTGCAGTGCGCGCCCGGTGCTGCTTCTGCACGGGAATCCGACGTGGGGATTCCTGTATCGCGACTTTATCGGCCCACTCAGAGATGCGGGGTATCGGGCGGTGGTTCCTGACTGGATCGGAACGGGCTATTCCGATCATCCGCGAATCGACGCCGCGCTTACCCTCGCCCACCATATCGCCGACTTGGTTTCGTTGATCGATCAGCTCGACCTTTGCGGTTTCGTGATCGTCGGACAGGACTGGGGTGGTCCGCAGGGAGTCGGTGCGGCACTTCAACGGCTCGAAAGGCTTTCCGCTCTGGTGTTGATGAACACGTGGCTATTCACTGACTATGTCGGCAACTTTCATAAGTCGCCGCTGCCATGGACAACCTGGCATGCGCCAATCATCGGTCAGTTGCTGATGAAACGCTTCAAGGTTCTCTCACACGCGGGGCCCTCCGCGATCAGCAAACGCGGGATGACCGAGGCGGAAAAACGCGCTTATCATCACGTGTTCGATGAACCCGAGTCGGATAGCGTAGTTTTGACCTGGCCGCGCACTATCCCGCTCAGAGAAGGGGATCGTGGATGGATCGATATGAAAATGATCCAAGGGCGCCTGAAGGAACTAGCCCACACTCCGACACTGCTCTTGTGGGCGCCCGAAGATGTCGTATTCCCGATCGAATACGCTCGCCGGATGAAGGAGTTGCTACCGCACGCTGAGGGACCGATCCTATTCGACCGTGCAGCACATTTCCTCCAGGACGACCGCGGCACTGATCTGGCGGCGGCCATCGTCCAATTTTTGAATCGAACGGTGGGGAACCGCCCATGAAATTCATCACCCCGAGCGCAGAGGAACTCGCAGGATTGCGCGCCGATCCTCTCCTGTGGGAACAGGAACTGGACGTGAGGCCCGAGGTGGCCGAATCCCTCGAATGTGCGGTGGGAAAACGTGCCGGCCGCGTTTACTGGCGCTCCGCCAATGGTCACATATATGCCTTGGAACTGGCCGACCTTGGGCGCGGGCGTCCGTCGAGCGCAATAGTGTACGGGTTCTGGAGCCGCTATGAGCCGCGCCCACCTGAGGAACAAATCGATGCCGATTTGATCGATTTCTGTTTGTGGCTCGCAGAGGTGGCCTCCGGACTCGATCCGGCCCATCTCGGCGCGCGTGCTCACCTTCGCAGGTCATCCCGCGAAGTCGCCCAGACCGGTGTGATAAAAACTCCCTGACGCATTTGCAAAACGCCTGGTCTTGGTGGGTTGTTCTCCACGTGAGACAGTCTTCGCACCCGACTGAGAATAGGTATTCTCACCGAAAACTCAGGTGCGACGGCAGTCATTGATGTAGTCCGCTCAGACCTGAGTTCCCGGTCATCGGACGGAGAACCGTGCGGGGGCCAGTGCCGCCGCGGCGGGGTTGTCCGTGCGACCGTCCACCAGCAGGTCCGCGGCGATTTGGCCGACGGCGGGGCTGGTCTCGATGCCACACCCGCCTTGGCCGGCGAGCCAGAAGAAACCCGGCACACGCGGATCTTCGCCGACCACATGCACCCGGTCGGGCGAGAAGGTGCGCAGACCGGCCCAGGTGCGTCGCAGCGTCTTAGGCACTAGCGGGGGCGCGAGGGTGGCGAGCCGATCCATCGCCTCCGCAACCATCAGCTCCTCCGGATGCGCATCGCACGGCTCCATCGGCTCTTCATCCATCGGACTTGCCAGCAAGCCGCCCGATTCGGGCGCGAAGTAAAGATGGTGCGATTCGTTATGGACCAGCGGCCAAGCGCGCACGTCGAGACTCGCCGGTGCGTCGAAGGTGACGATGGTACGGCGATGCGGCGTCAGCGGAATTGGAGTGGCGCTTGCGAGCGCGCCGATCTTTCCTGCCCACGCGCCGGTGGCGTTTACTACCCATCGCGCCTGGAACTCGCCAGCGTTGGTCACGACTCCGCAACAGCGCCCACGCTCAACGAGGATGCGCTGCACCTCGACGCCCCAGCGTCGCTGCGCGCCATGCTCGGCGGCGTGGCGCAGATAGCTCCACAAGAGGCCGTGCACGTCGATGCGCCCGTCTTCGGGTAGCCATACCCCGCCGTCGAAACGCTCCGGCGCCAGCACCGGGATGCGCTCGATGACCTCGGACACCGACAACGGGTTGGCTACGATGTCGCGCGCCGCCAGTGTCGAGGCGACCTGGCGCGCGGCCGTCCACATCGGCTCCTGAAACAGCACGAGGATTCCCGTCGGATCCAGCAGGCGCGCCTCCGAGAATCCCGACGGGGGGTTTCGGAAGAAGCGCGCGCTCTGCGCCTTGAGTTGCTGCAGGGTCGTGTTCGCATCCCACTCTACCAGCGACGCAGCGCTGCGCCCGGTCGCGTGATAGCCCGGCTGCGGTTCGCGCTCCAGCAGCACCACGTCCGTCATTCCGCGCTGGGTGAGAAAGTAGGCGAGCGACGCACCGGCGATGCCGCCGCCGACGATGATAGCGTCTACCGAAGCTGCGTTGCGCATGATTCACCCGCTCGTCGCGCGGGTCGCCCACAGTTTATCGCGTCGACCGATCTGACTGATAGCAGCAAGCTGCCGGATTCCCGCGCCATGGAGGAATCCCGTTGCGATCCATCCGGGACAAGGCAGTTAGCACATAATCGCGATTACGCCTGGTGAGATCACGACCAACTCTTGAACGCCATCAAATTTGTTAAGGTGAGTTCCAAGGTAAGCCGTGAGCCGCGCAGTCGAAGGCGCCGATGAACCGTAGCGGGCAGGGTCCGGTCATTGCGTATCTGGTGCTGTGGATGGCGGCGATCGTAACGCCGCTGTATTGGGTCGTGTTTTTCGCCACCGGAAACCTGACGCCTGCGCCGACCGACCTGGGGTTGCGCTTCGAGCTGGCATTTCCCGCCGCTGACCTTTGGATGGCCAGCGCCGCGGCGCTGGGCGCGGTCGGGCTGCGGCGCGGATGGCGAATCGGCTATCCGATGGCGCTCGCGGCGGCCAGCGCGCTCCTGTATCTGGCGCTGATGGATATCACCTTCGACCTCGAAAACGGGGTCTATCTGCTGGAGCGGGGACAGGTATCGGTCGAGATCGCGATCAATGTACTGTGCGTGAGCGGCGCGGCCATATTGTTTTACGTGCTGCTTTGGCGCGAGCCGTCAGGAACTCGACCATCGGCCGGAACAGTACCCGATAAGCCTCGCCCGGTCACACCGGATTGAGTTTTCAGTAAGGAGAACGATGCAGTGAAAGTTCCGCTGCCCGACGATTCGCAACTGTCGCCGGAGGTCCTCGAGACGCTCAAGCCGCTGCCGCCGCTTAACGTGTTCAGGATGATGGCGAACGCGCCGGCCAGCCTCAAGTCGCTGGTCGAGTTTGCAACCTCGCTCCTGTTCCGCAGCGAATTCGACCACCGCAAGCGAGAGATCGCCGTGCTGCGCGTCGCGCACGTGACGCGATCGAAGTACGAATGGACGCAGCACGTCGCGGTCGCCAAGCGAGTCGGTCTGACCGGCGATGAGATCGCGAAAATCGAAATCGACGGCCCGGTCACTGAGCTGGGCGAGGAAGGCAATTTACTATGCCGGGTGGCCGATGAGATCAGCCGCGACGTGCGGCTGAGCGACGAGGCGCTCCAACAGATAATGGAGCGCTACGGCGTGCGCCAGGCGACGGAGCTCATCCTGTGCTGCGCCTACTTCAACATGCTGAGCCGCTTCCTGGAATCGACCAGGGTCGAGATCGAGCCAACCCCGGTGCTCTGAGCGAATCTCTCCGCCAGATCGCCAGCCCGCCGGCCACGGTGTCGCGAGAGTGACGCATTAGGTAATTGCAAAATCGGGCGCATCGCTGGATCAGGTTTTTAGTCTATATTCGACAATGTCTCGCGGCTAAACCAGTGAGCAAAGTGGTTTCACGCTGATGTACGAAATCTGTTAGGGAGACGAACGCCCCTTACTCATTCTTCGGTCCCGCGGGCGTGCCGTTGTTGAGCGTCAAGCGCGAGAGCCGCTACTCGGGCCGTCGAGACTCGAATTCCGTTGCCCCGGCAAGTTTTCGACCAAACTTAAGGGCTTTCGACCACGCGCCTCAAATCCGACAGGGAAAGCTCCCCGTGCCGCGATCTTGGACGCCGACCGCCGGGAAGGGCCCACAATCGCCCGAAACGGAGAGAGCGGAGGCAAAGCGTCGGTCCCCGCTGCTCGTGATCCGCTGGATGGCCACGGCTGCACCGGAGATACAGACCAGTGCGCTGCGGAATCCGTCGCGAATCCGCACGTTTTCAACCGCAACTGTCCAGCGAGTGCCCACATTTCTCGCCCAGAGAAGACTCGATGAGGTCTTCCCCTCTTGGCCGCGCAGAACAATACTCGCTTCTTGTTTCTGCTCGCGCGGCCAAACGCCGGAGATTTGGTCGGCCGAGATCGCTAAGACCGGCCCTCAACGGCTCGCAGAAACATCACTTGCCGTTGCGCGTCGTTGCGACGCCATCGTGCATAGCCGTCCAAAGCGTCCGCGCACTGAGCTTGCGATAGGAAGTTGCCGGCTGCCATCAGAGGCCCGGTGTCTCTTATCACGTGGTGCCAAGTCGCCAGTGCCTCGTCGAACCCCGGCTCGCCGCGGGAGGCTGTCTCGTCTTCAACTTGCACGACAATTTGTTCAAGACCCACAGCTGCGAAGAGCTCAGGCAGCCGGTCCGCGATCAGATTGTCCCATCCATTGGCAGAGCGCCACGCGAGGAAGGCCGCATAGAAGCGTCGCACTGAGAACGGTGGCGCGGGCTCCCAAATCAGACGGGCGTGGCTGTAATCCAGCGCGACAACCAGCCCTCCAGGCTTCACCGCTGTCTTCATCTGCCGAAGCGCCAGGCCGGGATCACCGATCCATTGCAACGTGCGCGCGGCCGTCACGATATCGAACTCCGCTTCGACCTGCATCGTGAGCACATCGTCCGCTCGGAACGAAAGGCCCGGAACGTTCCGATGCCGCTCGCGGGCGATGCTGAGCAGGACCGGGTCGCGTTCGAGGCCGACCGCTCGGCCATGCGGAGCTACCGCGACGGCGATGCCGGCTGTGATCGCGCCGGTGCCACAGCCAACGTCCAACACGGAAATCCCCGAGCGCAGCAACGACGCGAGGCGCCGATGATCGCGGGCCAGCGACCGCCGATTCAAAATTTCCGGATTCGATCTATGGGTCTGTACATTCACTTTCGCGAAGAATGATAGCAGTACTGGCCACTCTTACGATCGCTAATTTCACCTGTGGCATTGCCGACGATGTCCTGCGCTGACCGGCGTTAGTCAAATAAAAGCCCGTGCCGTGGCCTAGCATGTGGGGGGTGGACCGGAAAGTCGATGCCGGCCGCCTTGGCGGCCTGCGCGACGACGTGACGCACGGTGCGCCGCTTCATTGGGCCGCCGCGTAGCGACGTGAACACATGGGCGTCGCGTGACCCTGCGCACGCTTCAACCCGGCAATGGAAATTGGGGTTGACCAAATGCGTGGCGGTGTGTGAGCCTGCGCACATATTCCCCGCTGCTCGTTCAGGACTGAACCATGACTCAGCTCTATCGCATCTTCGGAATCGAGATGTCGCCCTATTCGGTGAAGGTCCGCTCCTACTTTCGCTACAAGGAAATTCCGCATCAGTGGATCTTGCGCAACGCCGACAGCCAGGCGGAGTACCAGAAGTACGCGAAAATCCCGCTGATCCCGCTGGTGGTCACGCCGCAAGGTGAGGGGATCCAGGACTCCACCCCGATCATTGAGCGAATCGAGTCGTCGCATCCGCAACCGTCGATTCATCCCCCCGACCCGGTCGCGGCCTTCGTTTCGGCCCTGCTAGAGGAGTTCGGCGACGAGTGGGGCAACAAATGGATGTTCCACTACCGCTGGGCGCGTGAGGTGGATCAGATCGCCTCGGCCGGACGGATCGCGAGCGCGATGATGCCCGCGGCGGACGAGAGTTTGCTCGCGGCAGCGACCACGCAGGTACGGCAACGGATGGTAGATCGCGTGTGGTTCGTGGGTTCTAATGCCGAGAACGCGCCGCGGATCGAAAAATCCTTCCGCGAGACGATCGCGATGCTCGAAACTCATCTCGCCGCCCGCGCGTATCTCTTTGGAGGGCGTCCGGCGTTCGCCGACTTTGGGATGTGGGGGCAGATCTATGAGGCCTGGACCGATCCCACTCCGGGCGCGTTAATCGAAGGACGTGCGCCGAATGTGCTCGCATGGGTGCATCGGATGCTCTTCCCGCGCGCCGACGGCGACTTCGAGCCCTGGCCGAGTCTCGAGCCCACGCTGATGCCGCTGTTACAAGAGCAGGTTGGAAGGTTGTTCATGCCGTGGACGCTGGCCAATTCCGCGGCGATCGCCAAGGGCAGCGAAGAGTTCACCCTCGAACTGGCTGGTCTCAATTGGACCCAGAAGCCGCAGAAGTATCACGCCCGCTCGTTGGCGGCGCTGCGCCAAAAGTACGCCCAGATCGCCGACAAGGGTCCGATTGACACGCTCCTCAAGCGCGCCGGATGCCTTGACGGCCTGCGCGGATGACGCGGACAATTTGTGAATGCCTCCCTATTGCCGCTTCTCGTTCTCAGCGGGGACCGTCCCCGCTTCGGCGGCTTTTTTCCCTTTTGCTGGGTCCGCCAACGGGGCGGGATCCTTCCGGCCTCGTCTTTATTCTGGGGGCTGTAGCGAGCCGGATGCCGGGGAGTGATCGCCCGGCCGGATGACGTCCCGACCAAACCTGACGAACGCGGAGCAAGCGTCGATCGGTGCCTCTAAGAAAAGTGGTTGCGATCCCAGTTCATCCCGGCAAATCCCAAATCCCGGCTGATTTCGACGGCAGGCAGGCTCATTTGCGGGCGGAATAGACCGCGAAAATCAGGTTGCGGTATACGCAGGCGACTTCCGTAAAGCCTTGATCGCGCAGCCATGCGAGTTGGGCCTCGAGCGTCGCCGCACGATCGAGCTTCATTCGATCCAGCGCGCCACCTAAATCGCGCTCCGCGGCGCCCAACTCGCGCGCGCGGCTCAGCCATAGCTCACGATTGCGCTGCTCGATCGCTTCGGTCTCGCCGCGAACCTGGTCGGCGTTGACGAAAACGCCTCCGGGCTCGAGGGCGTCGAAGACCTTGGCGAACAGCTCCCGCTTGTGCGCGTCGGCTAGATGATGAATCGACAGCACCGAGACGATCGCATCGTAGTGCTCTTCTATCGGCTGTTCGGCGAAGTCGGCTTCGACGAAACGGAAGCGTTCGCCGCCAATCTCCAGGCGCTCCCGCGCCTGCGCGAGCATCTCCTGCGAGACGTCAACCAGTGTGACGGCCGCGTGCTGAAACGACGAGCCGAGGAAGAATGACATCAGGCCGGTCCCGGCGCCCAGATCGAGCAGGCGAATCCGGTCGTTGCGGTCAAACGGCAACGAATCGATCGCGGCGCGATAGAACTCGTCGAAGCACGGGATCAGCTTGCGGCGCGTGCGATCGTAGTCTCGCGCGGCTTGATCGAAGGCCCTCTTTACCGAAGTGACGCCCATAGGGATGCATCTTATCGGTGGAGAGGGAGCGATTCGAACTGCGTGGCTCAAAACCTGGCGCCGATTCAATTACCGGCGTTGCGTGCCCATCAGATGCGAAACCGATCCCTTCCCGGCGCCGCTGGAAGCACCGTGGACCAAAACCGGGCTAAACCTTGCCGGGGGAGGCTGTTTGGTCTATACGGCGAGTTGGAATCGGAGAGTTAAGACGGAAATCCCGGTTCAAGATGGAAAGTCCGGGTACTGCTGCTACCTTTGCATTCGAGGGAGGACCGATCATGGCCCAACGGTTTATCCGCCAGCGTGTGGCGATGATGGTGGTCGTGATATTCGCGGCCGGCTTCGTGATGTCAGCGGAGCCGACCCCCGCAGCCACAATCTTCGTCAACGGCTCCGCCGCCTTCGGGACCTTGAGCATGACGGCTGGGAATTGTGCGCACACCGACCAGACTTATTGCTCGGCTGTGAGCCCGAGTCCATGCACATGCAGAACCGCCAATGCTCCACTGGTTCAGCAAAACCTCGCCAGCAGCCCCAGCGGCCTCAGTAGCATTGAGGCCGGCTCGTACACGGTCCATCTCGAGCTTCTGGAGGAGCCAACGGTCAGGGGGCTCGGCGTGTGTTCGAGCGGTTCCAACATCAACAACTCCTGTATCAACAGTAACGATTGCGGTTCGACTTGTAGCAAGGGGACCTGCGTGGATGGGAGTTGCACCAACGCTTTCATCGCGATCGCTGTCCCCAACTTTACGTGCAACACGGATAGCCAGTGCACAGGTTGTTTCGCGTGTACGACCTCGGGGTTGCTTTGCGAGGACGTTGGAAGCAATCTCCCAATGAACCAGTGCACCTCCGATGCGGATTGCGGGGGCACCCCGGTGTGTCAAACCGGCACGGGCCTAAAGTACTTCAGCGGTTACGCCGTCATCACGAACGCCACGACCGGTCACAACCTGGTGTTCACGTTCAACGGCGCAGGAAGCGGCAAGCAAGCCAGCACGGTCGCCAGCAAGGATACGCTCGGGGTCTCCGGAGCCGGAACCATGATCTCGGGCACGGGTAAGTTCAGTTCGTATGCCGGTGAGCTTGCGTTCAATGTCTCCTATGGCCCGAGCTTGGCCAAAGGCGGCGCCAGCGCTGCGCCCGCCATCGAGCTGTCGGTCAACGGAGGACTGCATACTCCGTAGCACCGTGTCGTGGAAACATGGCCCTGATCAGCGATCACATTCGCCCTCAGCGTTCTTCCCCGAACAGGAAGATCGACACCGCGATCGTCAGGAAGACGAAGTCGCTGGTCGCGGCGGCGATCGAGGCTTAAATCTCGACCGCCGGTCCAGACAAAGTTAGAAGACCCCATCGTGTTCGTGTACGGCACGGGAGCCGTGTCATGGCGTCGCTTCCTGGGCGAACGTCGCCGTTCAAGCCCCGTTCGTAAAATCTATGTCCAGCCCTGGAGAAGATACATGTCGCTGCCGAAAACCTCGTTTGGCCTGGGCATCCTGATGATTGTCGTTGATGCTATGATTATGCGCGGTTGTTGTAATCGGAAAATAATCGCCTTTGTCGGTTTTAGGTAGCTACAGCCAATGATCCCGGCTCGGTAGCGCGCAGACCGTGCTCGGAGGTCACGAGAGATGATGCCCACTTTGTTCAGAATGCTCTCAGTGGGCGCGCCTGACCCTACCAGTCGGCTCGCATGGCAGCCACAAGAGCGGTTTGGATCCCTGCCGTGAGAGTCAGGATTGCGGACGCCCTGAAAGACGCGCTGGCGCACCAGCAACAGGGGCGCTTTCTCGAAGCAGACCGGCTTTATCGGGAGGTCATCGAGCAGCAGCCGGACAATGCCGACGCGCTTCATCTTGCCGGCGTCCTCGCCATGCAAACGGGGAATCCCGGGCTCGCGGTCGAGCGGATCCTGCGGGCGATCGCGATCGCGGGTAACGCCGACTTTTATGCCCATCTGGGCGAGGCCTACAGGCAGCTCGGAGACCTGGAGCGGGCCACCGACGCCTGCCGGGGTGCTCTACGGACGGATCCAAGACACATCCACGCGCTGAACAACCTGGGGGTCGCTCTTCTGGATCAAGGAAAGAACAGCGCGGCGCGGGACGTCCTTGCAGAGGCGGTACGAGTCAGCCCCGGCTTTGCTATCGCGCACAACAACCTTGGTAACGCCCTGCGTCTGCTCGGTGATCGAGACGCCGCTCTGAGCGCCTTTCGGCACGCGGTAGAGGCGGACCCTGCTTGCGGCGAAGCCCATTCAAACCTGGGCCAGCTATTGCTCGAGATCCACCAACGGTCTTCCGCTCTCGAACATTGTCGACGTGCAGTTGCGTTACAGCCGCACCTTCCGCATGCGCACAACAACCTTGGAAACGCCTTGAGGGAAGTGGGCAGACTTGAAGACGCGAAGCAGTCTTATGCCCAAGCTCTTCGCCTCGACCCACGCAACGCGTTGATCCTGTGCAACATGGCGCAGGCGCTCCAGGAGGAGGGCTACTTGGACGAAGCGCTCTCGTGGTATCAGGAGGCACTCCAGGCGGATCGCTCCTCGCCTCGCACGCACTGGAATTTCGCGAGTTGCCTCGAAGAACTCGAGCGCTTTGCAGATGCGCGCAAGGCGTACGAAGAGGCTCTTACGCACGGTCCAGCGTGCGCCGAGGCTCACGCCGGGCTGGGAAGAATCCTTCGCGAGGAAGGCCACTACGAGCGCGCGCTCGCCCACTATCGGAAGGCGATCGAGACGAATCCCGACCTCTCGCCGGCGTACACAGGACATGCCTTGGTATGCGCGGAACTCGGACGCTTCGATGAAGAGGAGCAAATGTTGCGGGATGCGATCCGCTGCGACCCAGAGAATGGCGGCGCATTCGCCCTGCTCGCGGCGCTCTTGCGCCGCCGTCTGCCAGACGAAGATCTCGAATCGATGCGCCGACTCGCAAGTGCCGCCGCGCGAGAAAGCCGGATGCCGGCGCTGCATTTCGGACTTGCGCAGGCGCTCGATGCGCGGGGACGTTTCGCGGAGGCCGCCGAACATGCCGAGAAAGGCAACGTGCTTCAAGCGGAACGATGGAAACGCCGAGGCCAGGAGTACGATCCCGATGAGCATCGCGCCTTCGTCGAGCTGGTTCGCACGACGTTCACGCCAGAGCTCTTCGAGCGCGCGCGCGGACTAGGCGTTGGCAGCGAGCTCCCGGTGTTCATAGTAGGCTTGCCGCGCTCGGGGACGACTCTCGTCGAGCAAATCCTGGCGAGCCATTCCAGGGTTGAGGCTGCCGGCGAGCTGAAGCATGCAAGGGAATGCTTCGAGTCGCTGCCCACCGTCTGCGGCATCAGCGGAACGCCTTTCGACTGCATCCGTCATCTCGACGAGAAGAGCGCGGGCGAACTGGCCTCGCGCTACTTGGGCGAGTTGTCCCGTTTGGGTCATGGGAAAACCCGGATCACGGACAAGATGCCGGAGAATTACCTTTACGTCGGCCTTCTGCACCTCTTGTTTCCGAACGCCAGGATTATCCATTGCCGGCGCGACCTTCGCGACGTCGCGGTTTCCTGTTGGCTGACAAATTTCCGCTCCATCCGCTGGGCCTCGAAGCAGGAACATATCGCGGAGCGCATATACGAGTACGTCCGCATCACTGATCATTGGCGGCGAGTCCTTCCAAACCGGATGTTGGAGGTCCAATACGAGGAGATCGTCGAGAATTTGGAGCTGGTTGCGCGCCGGATTCTCGACTGGCTCGGCCTCGACTGGGAGGACGCATGCCTCAAGTTCCACGAGAGCCCTCGTCCGGTTCGCACTGCGAGCCTGGTCCAGGTCCGCGAACCTGTTTACCGGGGATCAGTCGCTCGCTGGAAGGGTTATGATCCGTCTTTGCGCAGCTTGTTCGACAAGCTGCCGTCTTCACTGTGAAGTTTTGCAAAACTCGAACGTGACATGAGCGCCGGCTGATAACACCCCAGGGACCGAGGTTCAAATGCCCCCGTTTCTCCGCCGCGCCAGCCAGTTGATCTGACGACGGCTGCTTTGCTACTCCCGCGCCGTCACTGAGTCGGTGTCGGCGAGGTGTTGGGGGCCGCTGCGGCTGGCTTGGAGGTCGGGGTGGGCGTCGGCTTGCGCTTGGTCGGGGTCGGCGTCCTCTTAGGGGTTGGCTTCGGAGTAGGCGTGCGCTTCGGCGTCGGCGTCCTCTTGGGCGTCGGCTTGTGAGTCGGTGTCGGCGTCGGTTTACGCTTGGTCGGAGTCGGCCTTGATGTGGAAGTGGGCGTTGCCGTCGGCGTTGGCGTTGGTGTCGGGGTCGGCGTTGCCATTGGGGTCGCGGTCTGGGTTGGCGTCGCCGTCGGAGTGGGCGTCGCGGCAGCGGCGACGGCACCGAACTCGAACGCCCCGATGTCGCAGGCGCTGTGTCCGGGAGCAGGCCGGCCAAAGCCACGCTGGTCTACGCCGCCTAGACCATCAGGGGGCGGAGTCTGGCATTGGGCATTGTCCCCTGCGTTGACCGCCGGGCTAGTGCTTTGCAGCGCGACGGTTTGTGTCGGCCCACCGTTCGATTGAAGGCCAAGGGGATCCAGCAAAGGGTCTACGCCCAGGATGTTGTTGCCGAGATCATCGATCGTTGCGCCCGCGGTGCTACCGATTAGCGAAAAGGAAGAGGTGATGGCGCCGGAGATGTTCGGACCGCCGCCGGCGCTTCCGGGGTCTCGGGTGTTGTTGCCTACCAGCGTGCTGTCGCTGACGAGGCCCGCAGCACCAGCGTTCCGGATCCCGCCCCCCAGACTCGAACCCGGCGTCCCAGAAGGTCCACCATGCGTGTTCCTTCCAGGCGCGCCGCCGGCCTGCACCTGGTTGGACGCCATCGTGAGCCCGGCAAAGTTTACGGTTCCAGCGCCGACGAAGAGACCGCCGCCGGCAGAGTCGCCTCCGTTTCCGCCAGAGTAAGGGGAACCGCCCTGGCCACTTCCACCGTTGCCTCCCTCTGTTGCCACGTTTCCGAAAAACGTGCTGTTTGCGAGAGTGACACTTCCCCCGGCGACGAACATGCCGCCTCCCAGCGAGGATCCACCATCGCCGCCGAAGAAGGGGGAGCTGCCGGGGAAGTGACCGCTGCTGCGGCTGTGACCGCTCACTCCGTATCCTGCGGCCGTGCTATTGGCGGAGACCGTGGAGTGTGACAGGTTCACGCTTCCAGAGAGGAGATAGAGTCCGCCGCCTGCGCCCGTCCCCCCGGCTGCGCCGAAGACCACGGGAATAGAAGGGTTGGTTATCTTTTGGCCTGGGCTACCTCCGCTCGCGCCATTCCGGGAGACGGTGGAGGCTGACAAATTGACCGTCCCGGAAGAGACGTAGAGCCCGCCCCCGCATGCTGCTTGACCGGGGTTCCGATAGGTCGCTCCGTTCCCGCCGGCGGCGGCATTCCCTTCGAGCACCACCCCATCCAACGTGACCTGCCCTCCGCCGTCGAGCAGGATCCCGCCACCCCGCGATTCAGTGGTTCCGGGTAGCGCGCCCGATGTCCCGTCGTCGCTCGCGACTCCACCCTCGATTGTCAAGTTGTTGAACACCACATTGGCGCCGCCCAAAACATGGAACACCCGGTCGATTTTGTTGCCGTTGACGGCGGTCACTGTCGCGCCCGACCCCTGGATTGTGACAGTGTGCCCGCTGTTGGTTATATCGAGGTCCCCCTCTGCCCCCGCGTTCTCCTGCCCCTTCGTGTTCGGGATGGTAAGCGTATAGGTTCCGGCCTTCAGAGTGATTACACAATCTTGACCGCTGGTGTTCGCATTCTGGATCGCTTTGCGGAGACTCGATGGAGACCCATCAACGGTAGGATCGGGTGTGGGACTGAAGCTACAAGAGCCCGCAGGCGCAGACCGCGAACTCAATAGCAGAAACACCAGCGCGAGAGGCGCGGCTTTTATGATCTGGCGCAGGCGCGGGTTCCACCGCGCCTGCCGCGTGAGGAGATCGAGTTTGTTCTCGACGTACCGATATCGCGCCACAACGCCCCCACCGGCGGAATCGGAGATGTGACCGCAGCTACCACAGCTTATCTTGGAATGTCAACAATCATGCAAAGGTCATCCCCATTTATCATCTGGGACTCCCCACCCGGGTTTGGGGTGTCCGACAGGGGAAGCGCGACAGGGGGAATCTCCCCTCGCCACTCGCCTCCAGCGTGCGGAGGCCCGTGCGGCCCGTCCGACGAAGCGCGAGAGCCCACGGGCCCGCGAAATGTCGAAGCGCGTGCGAGAGGCGAGCCGTTGCTCACGGGCGCAACATTCCCTTCCAGCCCTTCCTCAAGCTGCTCCGCGCCTACTTCGGCATCACCCTCGAGGACAACGATTGCAGCGCCCGACCGGCCGGGAGAAAGCCGGAAGACGCGAGCCTTAAGTCGTCAGCCTGCAAGTAGAGCAAGCGGTGGGTGGGTTCCGGGTTACGGTTACCGCGTAGGGGAACACATCGCTTCCTATGCTGTTATACCCTGGGCCTCGATCGATTCTACCGGGCCAACGGTTCGCGCTCAGCATCGACGATTTTCTGATGCAGCCAGGCTGCGAGCTTCGCCAGAGACCGTTGGAAATCCGAGGAGATCTTTGTGTAGTGGACGGTGGACGATATCTCGACGTTCGCTACCCTTCCCGTGTGCGAAGTGAAGGATCATTCTCTGATTCTTTCATCCCTCGGTTCTTCGGTTGACTGGTTGATAGGTTCAAGCCGAGCCTTACGCTGGGGCCGGTGGGGAAGCAGATCGGTTTGTCACCGGTGGTCCGGTGATCCCGCCGGAAGCTCGTCCTGTCGCGTCGCCATTAGCTCCATCGAGCCCTTGATGTCCGCGAACAGCGCCGTCACCGTCTTGCGCTCGCCATCGATCACCGCAGCGTCATCAGAATCCCGTACCGTAATAGATGGTCCGGACGGTTCCGGTTTGGCGGTCGGCGGACCAAGGCGCGACGCTGCACTGGCCGCAGAGTTTCATTCCATCGGGATTTTCGAAGCCGCACTTTGAGCAACGCATTTCCCCTTAACCTCGAAGAACAGCGACTGGATCGCCTTTGTACCACCCAGCGGCGGGCAGCGGCCAGCAGAGCCTCGGAGGTGGTACCATTGCGTGGTGGCCGACGGAGCGAAGACCGTCTACGCGGTTCGTCGAACCGATCCGGCGCATGCCGGTGGAGAGGTTGCCGAAGGGACGGCGTGGTCGTATGACCTCGACTCTTACGCAGGCGCCGGTTGACGATCGCGCAGCCCCGGCGTCCGCCGGTGAGCCGGGTTCGAGCCCCTTGACCGCCTCGCACGAGGATCCTCGCGGCCAGCGGGATTCTTGCGTGGCTTTCATTTCGATGATACTAGAAAAGAGGAATGAACAAGCACGTCGAACAGTTCAGTGCGCTAGGGCAGGAAGACCGCCTTGCGATCTTCCGGCTGCTGGTTCGCGCCGGGCCGCAGGGCAACTGTGTCGAACGAGATCAAGCGGCGGCTCAAGATGCCCGGCTCTACGCTCTCGCATCACCTCGACGCGCTGGCCCGTTCCGGGCTGCTCGCGGCGCAGCGCTCCGGCCGCTTCATCTACTACGCGGTGAATTGGCGAGAGACCGCCGGGCTCATTCGGTTTCTGACCGAGGATTGCTGCGCCGAGATGCACACCAAGGTCGCTGAAGCTCGAGGAATGAAGCCGCCATCGATTGGCGGCGAGCGTCGGGGTTCGTGTTGTGCCGAAAGCCAAACTGCGGGTCGGCGCAGTGTTCGTGCCAAGTCTACCAATTTTGCAAAGGAGTAGAGAAATGGAAGATCAAGTATCGATTAAAGAGCAAGTGCGGGAACGATACGCTCGCGAGGCAGAGCGCGCCCGAAACGCAACGAACGCCGCGTGCTGCGGCTCAGCGTCTCGCGGAGACCCTATAACGTCAAACCTGTACGCCGACGGCGAGACCGCCGACCTGCCCGCCGAAGCGGTAGCGGCGTCGCTCGGCTGTGGCAATCCGACCGCGCTCGCGGAACTCAAGCCGGGCGAGACCGTACTCGATCTCGGCTCCGGCGGCGGAATCGACGTGCTGCTCTCGGCCCGTCGCGTTGGTCCGAGTGGGAAAGCCTATGGACTCGATATGACGGACGAGATGCTTTCGCTAGCGCGCGAGAACCAACGCAAGGCCGGCGTCGCGAACGTCGAATTCCTGAAGGGCGAAATCGAAAGTATTCCGCTACCGGACGATTCGGTCGACGTGATCATCTCAAATTGCGTTATCAACCTGTCCGCAAACAAGGATCGCGTCCTCGCCGAGGCCTTTCGCGTCCTGCGGCCCGGCGGCCGGTTTGCGGTTTCCGACATCGTGGTGCGAGGCGAGATGCCCGCAGAAATCAAGCGGCGCGTGGAGTTGTGGGCCGGATGCATCGCAGGCGCACTCGAGGAAACCGATTACCGATCCAAGCTGGCTGGAGCCGGGTTTGATGAGATCGAACTAGAGCCGACGCGAATCTACACGGCGGCTGACGCGAAGGGATTCCTCGGCAAGAATGCCGACGTCGAGAGAATCGCACAGGCGGCGGAGGGCAAATTCATGAGTGCTTTCGTCCGTGCCCGCAAGCCAGGCGCCAGCAGGAAATCGTGAAAGCCATAAGCGGGATCGGGGTTGCAGATGTCGTCTCCGCCTATAGCAGTGCGCCGGGCGACCTCTTTCAACTTATATTTGGGCAGCAAATTCACATCGGAGGAATGAAGGCGTCGATCGATCTGGCGGATCGCGCCGGAATTGCAGCCGGGATGAGCGGGGTCGATTTGTGTTGCTGCAACGGCGCGGACATGCGTTTTCTGGTGCGGTTTCGCGATGTTGCCTCGATGGTCGGCGTCGATGTAACCGAAGCAGTAGTCGAGCGCGGGCGGCTGCTGACCCACGACGAGGGCCTAGACGATAAAATCCGATTCGTACTCGCCGACGCATGCCAAAGCGGCCTGCCGTCGGCCAGCGCGGATTTCATATGGAGCGAGGATGCGTGGTGCTACGTCCCTGATAAGCCGAGGCTGATTGCGGAGGCGACGCGAATTGTCCGTCCGGGGGGCGTGATTGCGTTTACCGACTGGGTTGAAGGCCCTGCGGGACTATCCGATTCCGAGGCCCAGCTCTTTCTCCGCTTGATGACGTTCGCCAACGTCGAGGACATCGCGGGTTACGCCAAACTGCTCTCGGGAAGCGGCTGCGAGGTGCGCGCCGCCGAAGATACCGGGCGGTTTCCACGCTATGCGGATTTATATCTCGACATGATTGAAATGCAGCTTATGTATGATGCCCTGCGGCCTCTCGGGTTCCGCAACGACCTGCTGGAAACGTTCATCGCCGGGTTTCGCTCCCTCGGCGAGATGGCGCGCGCGGGCAAGATCGCGCAGGCGCGGTTCGTCGCACATCGTCGCTAGAGGGCTTTGCAGCCAAAACCGGTTCAACGCGAGCCGCTTGAGGAACGGGCCGTGGAGCCCGGCCCGAATACTCGAACGGTGCGCGCCCCTCGGCCTGGAGCTTCGAACCATTGCGCCGCAACTCTTCCTGCATCCGGAGTGCGGCAAGGAGCGCCCGCTGGGGGGTGGTCTCCGTGCGCGACCGGCGCACCGAACGCGAAGATACCATCCCCGGGAGAACTGCACGGTGTAGCCGTCGTAGCGGTGCGCCGCGTTGCGATTACGCTGAAGCCATTGAGGCGCAAATCGTTTGACGCCGGCCAGATCCTTGGCGGATTCCCACTTCCGCGGCCGGTCGTTTGGGATTCGCCGGGCGCAAGCAATGGAATGATGACCACATCCTCTTATCGATCTCTTTCGGTGTTCGCCATGTCACTCGCCTCAAATGCGGGATAAAAAAGCCGAATTTCGCGACCATACACACGCGACCGCCACGCGGTCGCGGGCCGGCCGATCCCAGAGATTTGACCGGCCTATCCCGTCCTGATCGATTTATCCAAGATAAGTCTGCTTGAGAAAGTCCAAAGTTTGGTGGAACTGCTCGTGCCTGCCTGCTCCGATGCGCTCGATTTCGAGCCGCTCGAATTCCTCCAGCAGCCGCCGCTGGCTGTCGGCCGACAGGCGCGCCTCGGCCATCGGAAAGAGGACATTGTTTTCCTTGAAGATGTGAGCATTCAAAAGCGTGCTGTACTCTCGCGCGCTCGCAGTCACCGCGGCCGCGGCGGCGCGATCGCCCGAGCGGGTGCTTTTGCCACGCGGCGGCCAGTTGCCGGACGAGGGCGCGGCCGTGCTCATGCTCGCTCAACATCACGCCGAGCGGCCCGCCGGCCTTGGGGATGCCGGCCGCTTCGAGGGCGGGAAAGAGAAATTGCTCCTCCTTGCCCGTGGTGGCATTGGTCGGCGAAGACCTGGATGAACTCCAGCACTTGGCCGAAATGCTCCGGATTGACCTCTTCGCCATTGGCAAGCCGCTGGCATAATTTCTCGAGAATTGAGAGGACCAGCGTTATCGCTTCGTGCTCGTGCCGCAATTGCTCGGTCGCTGTCATGGTGCGTTCTCCTTGTCTGGCGTTCGGACAATTTTCCCGAGGAAGTATCCTCTTTGCAGGTGATCCGGAAGTTGTTCGCTGGAACGATTGGGACCAAAGACGCGGCGATCATCCAGACCACCATCGATGCCCCTGCGTCCGATGCTCGTTTTATCGACCTCCAGATCTTCTGGCCTGATAGTGCAGTACCGCCCCCGTCTCTTGAACTCCGATGGCATATAGAGGAAAAACGGGAAGTGCAGCAGTTGATTTGGCACTGAGGACGCCTAACCTGTTTAGCGAATCATTCACCGGAGGGGTTGTCCTCGCCACAAGTGGGGCTTGCGTTCGTGGAACTCGCCGGGCTGTAGCAGATTCATTCGATACGGACTGGAGATAGTAAGGGGAGGGAGAACACCAATTTTGGCCGTTCAGCCGCTTTCGGCGAACTTTCAAGGGTTCTTTTCAAGGCTCAATCCCGGCTCTTCTTTCGAGCAGAGAGCGTCGAGTCAACACAACACGATCCGCGGATTGCTCGAAGATAGAAAAGGGCTGGCGACCGAGTTGGAGCCAGTGACCTTTTTGCAAGGTTCCTACCGTCAGCAGACCGCGATCTATGACATCAACGACGTGGACGTCGTCGCGCTCTGCAAGCTCTGGTATCCCGGCAGCGGCGTTGCCGGCGGCAAAAGCTACGGAAGAGATGAAATCTTCCGAATCATCGCCGCCCCTCTCCTCGCGGACATGCGCTACCGCGATAAGGTGCGTTATGGACCACAGAGTATGTGCATCAAGGTGGACTTGGGCATCCAAGTGGAGATTCTGCCTGTCGTCTTCAAGGCCGGAACTTCCGATCCAAAACAAGAACCATTTGCTTTGTATCGCCCTGAGAAAGGCAGTTGGGAAGACGGCTTCGCGCGCTATCACCAATGGCACCTGTCGAATAAGAATGCATCGAACCGCACGCAGGGAAACTTCATTCCGATGATCAAAGTGCTTAAGCACATTCGCTCCCTGTTCAACCGGGGTGACGTCTCCTTCCACATCGAATGCCTTCTGTATTCCCTTCCGGACTGGGTCTTTTGGGGAGAGCCGGCCAGCTACATCGCCGCCGCTAACACCGAGATTCAGAACCAGCTTGGCCATAGCAACCCGGCGATCACGCTCGGCATCTACAGCCACTGGTTCAAAAACGCCAAGACTGGCGGCAGCTGCGAGCAGCTTGCGAAGTTGGTGCTGGGAGTTCCTGCCGAATCTCAGAAAATGTGGGCACTAAGTGGGCACTCAGACGCGGAAACCTCCAGCGAAGATCATGCGACGGCTCTGAGAAAACCCTTTATTTTTCAAAGGAGTGCGAGAGGGGGGACTTGAACCCCCACGCCTTGCGGCACCGGATCCTAAGTCCGGCGCGTCTGCCGTTCCGCCACTCTCGCGTGAGAGCTGGATGTTTGAAAGGAGCACTGTCACCAAACTGTCACCATTCGCTTTCGGCGGCATGGAAGAGCCGCGAGCTTCGCCGCGCCTTCCTGTAACATCGCTGCGTCCGTGATCGCGTACCGGCGGTAGACGGCTTCGGTCTTGTGGCCGGTCATCTTCATCGCGCGCTTCGCGGCACTCCGGCCCGCTCAAGGTTCCGAACCGCGGTCCGCCGCAGATCGTGAACGAGCCGCAGCACGCCAGCATCTTTGCAAGCCTGTCTTCCATGCGCCGCGATAATCAGCAATGCGGCTGCCTGCCACGGCGCGCGGCGTACCTGGCGGATGTACGAACACCCACGGGATCACGCAATCTAGCTCGCCGCTCGATTGCCCTGACGCGCTCGCGCTGCCTCTCAAGGATCGCGCGAAGCTCCGGCGTGAACGGAAACTCGCGGCCCTCATCGTTTCTTTGCCTCGCCAGGCTCAAGCCGGAGCCAGCCGCTTTTGAAATCGACATGCCGCCACTGGCGGGTCATGAGTTCGCTGATTACCCGCCAGCCCGTGATATAGGCGACGCGGAAGAGCGGGCGCATGTACTCCGGCAGTTTCGCGATGACCGCTTCAAATTGATCGCGCTCGAAAAAGCCCTGTCCGCGCGTTCGAGACGTGGAGCATTGAGACTTCGGGCCGCATCGGCGACTTTCTCCGCCCTGCGAACCAAGCCGGAAACGCGCGGCGCAAAATCGCCTGCTCATAGTTGACCGTGGCCGGCTTGCGCACCTGTCGCTCAAGCCGTTGCGCTGCGTAGGCCGTGATGCGATCCGTTTTGATGCTCGCGCACGTTGCAATCGCCGCCGAAAAACTCCGTAACCGCTTGCCGGCCTGTTGCACGCGATCCAGGCTGTTTCGCGGCGATTCGCCTTGTAGTCGTCTTCGACCATCGCGAGCAAATCGTCAAGAGTCGTGTTTTCGACAGCGGGGCCAACCGGCTCGCCCGCGCGATCTTGGCGAGACGGTCTTTCAGCATCGCGACGGCCTTGGCGCGGTTCGCGGTCTTGCTCGATTCGCGGATCCGCTTGCCGTGAGCGAAGTACTGAATAGACCAACACGTTGTTCCTTTCTGACGAAATACCGATCCTAAACCCCGCGTTCGCATAATTGGTCTATCTCCCTTGCGCCTTTATCAGCGCTGTTACGGGAACGTCTAAGGCTTCGGCGATTCGCATTAGAACCAACAGCGAAGGGTTGCGCTTGCGCCCGCTCTCAAGCTCCGCGATATACGCCTGCGTCAACCCCGTGCGCTCGGCAACCTCGGTCTGCGTCAGCCCTTTGCGTGTCCGAATCCGTTTGAGCGTTCCGTTCATTGGTACTGAGTATAGCGGACAGCTATGTTGCGTCAAGACCCCGTTTAAGACGCGCGGCGCGTGGCGATCCAGCGATTCAATCCGCTCTCGGAAGCGAGCAGGGTCTTACGTGAAATCCGCCGAATGAAAGGCAGCTTCTTCGCGTTCCGAAAAACCCATTGGCGCGAGCGCCCAAGCCGATGCGCTACTGCGTCAGCATCAAGCGTAAAATCGTCGGCAACAGGACTCTTCGGAGCGTGCTCGGCGGAGATGCCCTCGGCGAGAAGCCGCGTAGACAAGATCGACATGACAGCCGGAAACTGCCCCATTGGGAAATGCGCAAGCTGTTCAGCGAAAGCGTTATCTATCTGCTCCATGATCAGTCCTTACCGGCAAACCCCATCTTCTGAACGGCCTTGTCTCGCTTCCTTGCGTTTTCCAGCGGCCTTGCGAAGACGCGGTGAGCGTATGGCTGGTAGCTCGGGCGCGGCCTCGCGCCTCACTGGCCGTGCGCCATTCGGACGGGATCGGCCCGCGCTCCGCGTCACGCGCGTAGAGCTTGGCTGCGACGCGCGCCAAAGAGATTCCCGACCCCGTATTAGTCGGCGCGGCGACGGCTTCGGCGTAGCTGAATCTGGCGCGCGCCAAGGACATATTCTGATTCAACATTGATCCGTTACCTCTGCATCGGCGCGCCTTGAGCGCCAGCGAGCGGCGGATCGGGCTTCTTGGTTATGTCGCGCAAACCGAGCACGCGCCCTTCGCGGATTTCCTCGTCTGTCGCATAGCGCGCGAGACGGGCGCTGCCAGGCTCGCCAGCGCGGCGGCTTATACCGCCCGAATTGTTCAGGTCGCCGCCAAGCACCGATTCAGCCGCGTTCACGGCGCGCTCCGCCTCGGCTCGCGGCACTCCGATCAAGTCGCGGACGCCAGGCCCTATCCACAACCCAGGCGTCAACTTCAACGCCTCACAGAGTCCGAGGCTGAACCGGCGTAGCTCTACCACGCAGACGGTATCGCGGTTAGCCTGCGGCTTCGGTGTCGGCGCGGGGTCGGCCAGGGCGGCCTTGAGCGCGGGGATCGCAGGCTCAAGCAGGTCCACAGCGCCGGTCAAACCCTGCCCAGGACTGGTAAGCGCGTTCTGCTCTTTGCACTCGCGGACGAACTCTGCCGCCAAGCTGCAAAGCTGGCGGCCCTTTGCGATTGTACTTTTTGAGAGATTCATTTTCCTTCTCCGTTTGGTTGCGTGCGTTAGATTCGATTGTATCCGCCAGCCGTTTTCACGCGGTCAACATAACTGCGCTGCGATCCCGCTCCAATGTTGCCGTCGTTCGCGGGCGCTCCGACCGTGCCGCTGTCCGGCGTGGCGGGATTGTCGCCGCCGATAGGCGTGGCAGGCGGGAACTTGATACTGCCGCCGATCATGCTGAAAGCCATCGCCAAAGCGTTCGTGTCGGTCGGGCCGTCCAGCGTGTAGCCCATCGCAAGAAACATCGCCACAAGCAGGTCATAGAGCGCCTGAGACTCAGGCTGGATCGCTTCGCCGTGCGGCCCTTGGTACGGTTGATCGCCGCCCAGGTCGCCTGAGCTATTGCCGGTCTGCGTTCCTGCGAAGTCATCGCCTTTGAAGCCGAACTTCGACACGGCTTTGTCGAACGCCTCATTGACCATTCGTTTGAGCCGGTCGGGCGTTATGTCGAGCGGCGGGGCCTTGCCGCTCGCGGCGTAGCTGAGGAAAGCTTCGTCAACCATTTCCTGTAATCGTTCTTTCGTCACTGCAATCCCTCCTGTTGCGACAGCGCGGGCGTTCGCGCCCGTCGCCGTTATTGAGTCAAATTCATTCATCGCCTTCGCGACGATCTGTTCATCGGACAGGCGCTCGGCTGCGGTACGATGGCCGCATTGGCAGCGGCAAACATCGGGCGCGCCGCAAATGGCGCAAGCTCCGGCGCGGCACTCGTCGCTCACAAAGCCATCGGTGAACGGGCTAGGCGCTGGCTCGTCGCCGCGTCGCTTCGCAAAGCCCTTGACGCCTGTAACGAGCGCATCGGCATTCGCCGGAACCGGAACGATGGAGAACTCTAGAAGCTCCCACCGTGTAAATAGATACCCATCGCCGTCACCGCGAGGCTTATACTCAATCGGAGCAAACCCTACCGATCCGGCTTTGAGGAAGCCCCGCTTAACCGCTTGCCAGCATTGCTCCGCGAGCGGATTCATATCAGCGTCGGCGAATTGAACCGTGCCGACGAGTTTGTTACCGATCACCGTAGGACCGGCGATCATCTTCGCGACTGGCAGCTTGTCCGATTCGTGGGCGAAAAGAACCACGGGGTTTTTGCGATAGTTGTCACTGACGCAGCCGTTCGGATCGAGCACATCGCCGTCGCGGTCCACGTCTCCGGTCGATAGAACGTAACGCGCCTGTCGAAGCTCTCCCTCGACCGGAAGCACCTGAGCTAACTTGATTCGTGGTTTCATGGTCCTTAACTCCCTTCGTCTATTTTATTGCCTCGCGCATCGAATCTCATTCCGCAATCACGTCCAGGGCCGCCAGCCGATCCCGCGTCCAATGCCGAGGGGATCATCGGGATCAACCAGCACTTCAGGCTGCTCTGCGTTGTTAGACCTCGGCTCCGGCTTCGTGAATCTGAGACACAGGCAGTTAAGATGATCACATTGCCCCGTTCTGCCGCGATGGCCGCGACGGTCATGGTGACAAACACAGATTCGTCCAAGCTCACTCATCGGCGTAACCTCTCCGACGATGCGTGTTCAGCCGCTCCGGCTTTGCCGTTTCAAAGCGCTGGCAATTACATTTCGGGCCGGAGCATTCGAGTCCGCTCGCGTGCTGGAGAATCAGATGGGTGCAACGCGCGCACGTCGAATCCAAGAATGCCCACGGGTTGTCGAGCATGACGGTGAAGTCCACGTCCAGCGCTTGCGAGTTTTCGGCATCGGATCGGAATACTTCGGCCTCTGCGTCTTCGGCGATCTGTTGCTGCTCTGCGGGGCTTAGATTGACCGGCCCGTGGACGCGAGTTAGCGCGGATCGAAGCGCCGTTACTTCCTGCAAATTGAGATGCCCCGCGCCGCCAGCGATCAACACGTTCGCCGCTACGCTCGCTTGGAACTCCGGCGTATCGTAACTCCGCTCCAAGGTTGCGCGTTGTGAACACACTTCGCAGGGCTTGACGCTGCTATCGGTGATCTTGAACTCATCGAGCAAGAGGCGCGCCGCCTGGACCTTCGCCGACGCCGGTTGCAACGGGTCGGTAAGCACAGCGCGGATTGGCTCGATCAATTCGAGGTAACGCGGATCGAGACGGTCGGGCGCGACAACCACAATCTCATTTACGCGGCGCGCTGGCACCTTCGATGGCCTCGGCAACTTCGGATGCCGTGCTCGCGATGGGCGTACCCTACTGATTGTCCTGTACCTCGACACTCATAGACTTCAATCGGCGGCTTCGTTCGCGCATGAGGTATTCCACGGCCATCGCAGGACTGCCGACGAAGCAAACGCGGGGATCGCGGGCCGTCTTCGGGCGCGGGCCAGGCGGGCGGTAGATGCAGAACACAGAGCGGCGCATGGACAGCCGCAACCCCAGGGCGCGGGCGCGCGTCCGTGCTCTGAAAAAGGATCGCTTCCTATTCGGAGCGACGCGACGAACCGCGATGCGCTTGGCGGCGGCCTGCTCGCGCTGCGCTTCCTTGCGCGCGTCGGCGGCGATGACCTTGAGCAGCTTCGACCGGAGCGAGACGCGCCAAGCGTCCGTAACGAGCGGGCGGCCTTCGTCTGCGGCCTGTACCGCGTCCTTTCGGTATTGATGTAACCGAGCGGTAATCGTGTGCATCGTGCTTGGCCGCGCGCCCTCTTCGCGCTGCGTTTCGATCTTGAGCAGCGCCCGAAGCTCCGGCCCATTGAGGCACGGGATGAACTTTTGCAGCGTGCAACGCGGCGCGTTACGCAGGTGCTCGACAACGCGGGCATCGTAGTTTTTCCAGGTGGGTTTCACTTTGTGTCGCATGGACGTTACTCCCTGCTCAGAACTTCTGTCCGGCCCCGCCGCGCCGTTCTTCGGCGGCCAGGTCCGCCAGAACCGCCGCCTCGGATTCATGCCCTTCGGCTTTCAGCCGCTCCGATTCCGCGAGCGTTACGTTCGCCTTCGCGATGTTGTAGGACCACGGCGGCACAACGCCCGTCCGCTGAAACGTGTCATGCGGATCGATATGGCGGCGGTACTCTGCGGCGATGGTAGGATCGCGCGGCACTTTGCTATTCCACTCGTCGCCTTTACGGATCGCACACAACCGCACTTGCTTACTGCCCCACACGTCTTTGGCGTTCCACTCCCGATAACCTGGCCGCTGGCTGAAAGCGTGAAGCGCGGCAGACTTCAACTGCCCGCCCTCATTCGCCAGCAGGCGGTTAAACTGAACAAGTTCCGCGTGCCGCCAAATATCGGACGTGGCGAGCACGGGATCGTTCAGTACCAAGTCTTCAACCAGCCGCTCCAAGTCGCTGTTGCCGCCGTAGGTAATCCCGTCCATGCCGCTTGTTGAATCAATCGGCGCGGTTCGCGAGAAGCCGGTATAGTCCATCTCAAAAATCCAAAAGTAGACCACGGCGCGAAGCCCGTGCGGGTTGCCGATGATCTGCGAATACACCTTGTCGAGCAGCGCGGCGGGCGGGCGTGTATCGCCCAAGCGCAGCGCATAATAGCGGCGCTCGCCACGGGGAATGTTGACCGGCACAGCCTCGTTGGACGTGAGCCAGAAATTAGCGGTGTTCGGGTAGCGCGCCGAATCGATCCCCTTGCCTTCCATCTCAAGGACCGGCTCCGTGATGATCGCCTTCAACTTGTTGCGGTCGGCGCGCTTGTCCAGGCCGGAAATCTCCATGCCCTGAACGAACAGCTTGTTCTTGAGCCAGTTCGTGAACCGGCCATGCAGTATGTCGTTACCGACTCCCCACGCCACTTCGCCGCCAAATAGCTCATACGCCTGCCCCTGAATGGTGCCGAGCGTATCCTTCGCCATGCCGCCGATGTTAGAGATGAGCGTGACGGCGTGAAGAACTTTGTTCTCTCGCGGATTGCGCCACGGGTGCCCTTCAAATTGCATGACGTGCCGGACCTCATCGTCCGTGGCTTGCTTCAACGCCTCGTAGTGAATCTCCTCGTAGAGCTTCACTACGTCGGGATCGCGGTCAGCGGTAGTCAAGCCCCACGGCGGAAACGCGGCGTAGCGGTTGCACTCGTTACGCTCCGTGCGCAGCGGGTAGCCAGGCGCGGCAGTGCGGCGGCTGAAAGTGGTTTTGTCGGGTTGTGCCAGCCACTCCGACGCGCCCTGCTTGATCGTGAGCGCGCCCTTCGCACCCTCGGCGGCGTAGTAACGCTGATCGCGCGCTTCGCCTTTCTCGAAGTCATGCAGCGAGTACGCCTTCTGGTTGTCGAGCGCGACAACCATTGCATCGTCGCGGATGTACCCGTACTTGGCGTCCATGACCGGCTTGAGCGCCGCGAAGCTGGTTGCAATCGTCTGGCCGCTCTCAGGGTCGGGCGGTTGTGGAACCGTCTCGCGCGCCAGCGCCAGGAACTCGGACAACGGGGCTTTGGGGTTCAGCGCACGCCAATCGTCGGGGCCGACGTTCACAGATGGATCGTCGGGAAGCGGCAGACAGACGATCAACACCTTCGCGCCGTGGCTCTCCAACCAACGCTTGAGCCGCGTGACTACCAGCCAGACACCTACATTGCTCTGTACGTTGGCGTCGGGCGCGAGGTAGATCGTCGCGGGGTTGCCGTCGCGATCACGACACGGCAAGTCTTCAAGGTCGGGCGTGATCACGCCTGCCGCACCTTGATCGTTTGATCCCTTCCAACCAGCGGAGCCGTACATCGCGCCGTAGCAGACGGTGAGCCATCCGCCAGCCGGATCGCCCGACGCCAGGCTGTCGGACTTGGTAGGCGACTCGGTTATGATCTTCGGAACGTGCGGATCGCCCCACTTCTCACGCGTACATGGCGTTACATCGATCCGGCTTCGATGATCGGCGGGGAAGACGTACTTGGCGGCCTTACCCGTGCGCCCGTCCGTAACCGGCACGTCGGGCCGAAATTGCCACGCGACGATGCTCCTGTGCTTGTCGCGGGTAGGGATGCCGATACAATCCGACGTAACCTTGCGGCGGGGCGCGCCCAACGCACGGGCGCGAGTCGCCGACATGCTGATCGCGCCGCGTTCCGTTGCGCGCACGCGGCTTACGGCGCGCGGGGCGTAGTAGTTCTGGTAGTGAGCGTCAGTCAGAGTCTCAAGGCTGGTTGTGAAGCCGTGAGACGGATCGTCGTTTAAGCTGGAATCGGGAAGGGTGGACTTTCTTTCGAGCGGAGTGCCGTTGCCGGAACCGATAAGATTGGCAGTGTTCAACTCATAGTGGAGATGCCCTGTTCGGTAAGCCCTTTCTCTGGGGACCGCAAGTCTCCGTTGAGACCCATGTCGGGTTTCTGCCGCGCTTTCGAGAACCCTCTATGAAGGCCGCGCGCCGCGTTAATGGGTTGGTGCAGACTATGCACGTTGTTCTACGCCGCTCGTGCGCCGTGTCGGCGCGGTTCTTACAGTCTCCGGTGACACTACTCCATCTTAATGCTCAATGCAACTCCGCACCTGCCAGGTCTGTACAATAGAGGGCGCGGAAGGCGAGGGGTACAAAGGTACAAGGTACAGGCCCCTTTCACTCCGCCTATAGAACGATCTGGATCGTACACTGTACAATCAAATATCCACTATTATAGATATAGAAAAGAGATTGTACCCTTGTACCCTTAGTGGATTTTGCCCTTTGAACCATTGGAGAAATTGAGGGTACAAGCTCTCAAAAAGCTTGTACACCACCTTGTACCCTTGTACCCCTCATCGGCGGCTCCGACCTTGGCGGCTGCCATCGACCACAAAATGCCGCCGCTATTATAGATGATGCCGTCCGCCCTGCCGTGTTCGGCCCCTGCGGCGGCATCCGACTCCACTTCGGGCAGCACGGCGCTCTGCGGGCAGCCAGGGCCGGTTTTTTGCCTTTCGGACGGGCGGGGATCGCCCGTGCCGGACCTCGTTCGCAGCCAGGGCGACGAAGCGTAAGGGTAGGCCGGTAGCGCCGCGAGCCAGTGCCGCGAGCGCCGATCCCGCGTTCGCTGGCTGCGCCGGAAACAACGTGGGGCCGCGAGCAGCACGATCCCGCTGGCTTCCACGCGAGGCGATTCCTACGCTGGCGACCGGCGACCCCGCGCTTGCGGCTCGATCCGTCAATCCTGATATACCCCGTAACCTACGCTCCATAGCCTTATAATTGCTGGCGACGATCACCGAACCGCAAAGAGCTTCTTAGACGGGACGCTGACCCGCCACTGGCTATTCGTCTCTCATCTCCGAGCCTGCGTGACTGAGTAGCGGGGCGCGAGGCTCCGGCGAGCAGATAACCCAATAAACACGGGCTGTCCTCGTCGCAGCGTAAACCAGTGGGGTTTATGCTGCTCGATAGACATAGCCAGAGCACGGAATCACAATACTACTGCGGGCGCAGTAACGCAGTAGTCCAGTCACTACGTTCTCTGTTCTCCGCCACGGATGGCAGAGGGCTAGGAACCGGCGTGCTGCGTTCTCCGTGCGCCGTCTCGCGGCGATGGACGTAGCACGGAGCGTATGCGCACGAAGTCATAGCGCCACAAGGCTGTGCCGTCTCGCCTTGACGTAACAAAACCGCACACAGTGTTGTAGCGCGGTTGCTTAACTGTAGCGAGATAGCTACGATGTACGTTTGAGTAGAGTACGTGAATCCAAGGCTTTCTCACGGTATCCGCTGGCACGCGCCGTGCAATGTTACTTCGCCATGAAACGCACCATCCAACTAGGAGTAACGGCAATGACTGATGAACAGGTTACGGAGCTTTGCGCCGACGTGGCGCGCGAATCGTGGCGATCAATGAACCAAGCCTATCGCGACGATGTTACGGAGAACGGCGGAGACATGGACGGCTGCGAAACGAATCTCTACGTCTACGCCGATGGCTCTTGGACAATCGACGGCGCGCAATACCTGACTGACCATCGCAACATCGTGTCGGTTGTCGGTATCTGCCCCGTCAATGGTCCCGTCGAATTGGCAGAGCTTATCGAGAACGAATTTGACGATTCGTGCTGCGATGACGAATCGGGGACGGAGTAACGGCGATGGACTTCGCAACAGAAACGCACGTCAGCACGGACGGGCAGGCTTGCCTTGAGACTGCCACGCTCCATCACAACGGACACGCTTACGCAGCGTCGGGCGCGTTCGTCTCCGATGATTGCGTGGTTGGGTATCTGGCGAAAGACGCGCGCCAATGCCTACGGGGTTTGGCGGACGATCTGGCGTCCGAATTTCAGCGGAGTAACGAACGCTTTGACCGCGAACGATTCATGCGAGCGTGCGGGCTGGAAACGGAGCACGACGCTACCGAGAGTCTGGACGTTCAATTACAGCCCGAATCGTTTGATCGTGGTCCGATCACGGTTCGGCGCGTGGCGTGACGGACGATGAGACGCGGCAGAGCCTCGGTTGATCGGCTGATAGCTCGCACGCGGGAGTTTCTGGACGCGCTTGCGAATGCGCCCATCCTGCCGCCTTCGGACGCGAGTATGCGCGACGCGGTAGATCGGGCGTTGTGGCGAATGCAGCACGCGGCCACGCTTGAGAAGGTTGATCGGATGCTCCGTTACGATCTGTGCCGTCACCTGTACCCGAACGGCTATTGCGTTGACTGCGAACGAAGTAACCCCGCGCATACGGACGCGGGCGGAGTAGTGAATTATGCAAACTGTACTTGAGGCGTTGACCGATCATATCGGAGAGTGTCAGTTAAGGCCGCAGAGCTTTTGCCAGTACCGTTCGCTTGTCCGCGCCCTTCCGCCTGACTTCCTCGCGTCTCCGGTAGCAAACGTGCTCGACAAAGATGTTCGCGAGGCGCTGGCGAAGGTAACGGCGGGCCGGTTCAACAAGGTGTTGGGGCTTCTGACCGCTGCTTTCGATAGCGCCGTCCGCAACCGCGTGATCGCCGTCAACCCCGCAGCCGCGATCCGCCGCAAGCGGACGGGCCGGAGTGAAGTTGACCCGCTCACGCCCGACGAGCTACGTCGCGTCGTGGCGGAGTGTGAACCGTGGTTCGCCAACTATTTTGCCGTTGCGGCAGGGACCGGCGCGCGGCCCCGTGAGCTAACGGCGCTCCGATGGTCGGACGTAACGGCGGACTCGATCAGCGTGCGGCGGACGGCGCTGGCGAGTGGCGAAATTCAAGACTGCCCGAAGACGGCGGGGTCCGTGCGCACCGTTCCGATGATCGCCTCGGTACGGAGAGCCATCGAAGCGCAACGGGCCATCACGGGCGGGCGCGAGCTTGTCTTCGGCGACGAGCACGACAAACCAATGCCGTTGCCACGGATCGCCCGCGCATGGCATAAGGCGTTGGCAGCGTGCGGACTGCGGGCGCGGCGCGCTTATATTTTGCGCCACTCTTTTGCATCGAACGCCCTGGACGCGGGGTTGCCGATTCGCGACGTGGCCGCGTGCCTGGGGCATTCGTCAATCAGCCAGCTTGTGAACACGTATAGCCGGTTCTCCAAGCCGGTCCCTTCCCTGGGGAAACTTGAAGCCTACCTGCGATGAAGACCCTGGACGAACAGATCAAGGAGCTACGGCGCGCGGCGATCTTAGAAGCCTTGGCGGAGACGCACAACAATGTCTCCGCCGCCGCGAAGCTCCTGGGCGTTCACCGCGTGGCGTTCTACCGGATGATCAAAGCAGCCGGTATTCAGATCGAAGTCACGCGGAGAGTGCGCGTCAAAAAGTAACGTCCGATCCCGTTTAGGCAGCGGCGGACTTGTGGGCTTGGATCGACAGCCGCTAAAGAACGGCGGTAGTGACCTAAATTGAAGTCTGACGGGGCGGGCATGGGATGGAGCCGTATGAGCAAAAGACGCAGCACTCGCCTGCCTTGGGGCGAAGAACCGTGCCGCACGTCGTACATTCGTAAAAGAACTGGCAGGCGTCGGTCGGCATAGTCTCGTTTTTTCTCGCGCCGCAGGCGGGACAGGTGATCACTGATTCAGTAATCTTGGCTCGGCTCATGGACAGTTCCGCGCCGCCCGATAGCCCGCCGCTTCCGCCGCCGCCGCGCCATTACATTTGCTTCTGATGAACCATGCCTCACGGTTCTGGAAACGCCGCAGGGAACGTGCCCGCAGTGAAAGCCCGGCGCATTCAGCATAGTGTTCGACAACCGCGCATCCCACGACGCGCGCCGCGCGAGGGTTGCTCTACCGCAACTGTCAGTGTGGCTCCCGAGAAACAGTTACTCTTTAGTTTGCAACGCTCGAAAAGTGATCCACGAAACGCTCTAAGCAGGTTGCCATCAACCCATTGCAAGGTAATCATGAGAGATTTAACCCCAGAAAGCTGATGCAGGCATCGGTCCAAACGCCTGGCACCGCCTTTGCTGAAAATGACGAACATGCAGAAGGAGGTAGAAGGATGAAAGGCACTTGGATAAGCCGAGTTGCGGCGGTGACCGCGGGGTTTTGGCTTTCGAGTTGCGCTCTCATGGTCCATGGCACAACTCAGAGCGTGTCGGTTGCAACCGACCCGCCGGGCGCAAGCATAAAGGTCAGCGGAGAGGAGATCGGCCCCGGCGAGGTTACCCTTAAGCGCAACCGCGACTATCAGGTAGTGGCCACGATGCCCGGATACGAGATCGCGACGGCAGCGGTCAATTCCAACTTTTCGTATCTGACGGTCCTAAACTGGGGGGCCAGCAGGATGGGTAGTTGATCTTGTGGCTGGCTCCGCTTACGACCTTGAGCCAGATGTTATAACCCTCACGTTGACGCCCAACGGTACTCCGCCCCTCGCTTCAACGTCGAGATAAGGGACGGGTTGGGTCGCGCGGAAAGGGATGGATATGAAGGTGATTCGGCGGTCGGGCTGGTTTCGATGCATGGCGGCTGTACTCGTCGCCATTCAGGTTTCGAGTTGTGCGACGTTGATCCATGGCGGCGGAACTCAAACCGTTTCGATCTCGACAATCCCTCTTGGCGCGACAGTTCGGGTCGGCGGTCAGCAAGTCGTCTCGCCTGGTGAGGTAACTCTCGATCGCAATAGAGACTACCAAGTCGTGGCTACGAAGCCTGGCTACGCGACGGCGACGACCACTATTCAATCGAAGTTCTCTTGGGTCACGGCTCTAGACTTGGTGTTCTGGCTTCCCTGGGTGATCGACTTGGCGTCCGGTTCAGCCTACACCTTGTCGCCCGACACTTTGAGCCTCGTACTTTCGCCAGCAGCAGGTACGGGAATGGCCCAGAACAGCGCCAATTGAACCCGGCGGGTCAACATTCAGGACCGCCGCGCTTGTGCGCTCGAAACCGCGCCCGTTACACCGCCGCAGTCCGCAGGATCGATCACCGCCGCGCCCATCGTTGCGCGCCATAGCGTAACCGATACCCCGTGTCCTGGGGTCAACCGACGCCCGAACGTGGCTCATATCGCATCTGGCGCGGTCGATTTTCAGGCCGCCATTATCTCGTTGATCCAATTCGCGCCACAAAGTATGATGAACAAAGTACCATGAAACGCGAGGCATGGATCGGCATCGTCAGCGTCGGTTTCTTCGTCGTGCTTGGCGTATTCGGAGTCTACGTAAACACTCCCGCCTACCAGAAGTACCTACGCGATCAGCAAGCCGCCGCCGACAAAGAGGCTGTCGAAAGTGAGAAAGTCGAGCAAGCCAAGAAGGTGATTTGCAACGTCTTCGCGACTCGGGTTTACTGGAATACGCCGATTACCGAGGATCGGGAGACGGCGTACACAAATGCGTTGAATAACTGTGTGGTGAACTTGCCGCAGGCGGTAGAGGCTGCCAGGCAAGCGGCGCTGGCGGGCCGCTAAGCCAGCCGCTTTCGTTAGGCAGCGGCGGAGCGCACAGCCCTGCGATCCGGTACTCTGCGCAAGCGATTGTATCGAGTCCAAGGCGAAGGCTGTGAAGTGAGACGTTTAAGCGCGCGATTGACGGGTTTTGCGCCGCGATGTAGGATCGGCGGCGATGGCAAACCCGAAGTCGCTCGATAAGACTCGCGCTATGTCGAAGGAAGTGAAGATCATCAAACGTCGGCTTGTGAGGGCTGATGGGAACGAAACAACCGGCGCTGACGTGAGGTGGGTCATCGAATTCCTCAATCGCGAGGGCATTACTACGAAGGAAGGAGAACGAGACGGCGATCACCGGGTTCTGGAAGTTAACGAAAACGATGTGGGGAACGCCAAGGCGCGGCTCGAACCAAAGGGTTTTACACTCACGAATTTGTCGAAAGCGTATGCCCGTAGCCTGCCGTGGCAGTCGGATTGACCGCCCATCGCCGGTAACAATTTCCCCCCGCAACCGGCCATTTCCCCTACAAATTGCGGTGACATTCGGTCCCTTTAGCTGCCGCGCCCATCGTAGCGCGCCATAGACAAAACGAATGCCTCGGGGAGAATCGTCATTCCTGGGGCGTCTGGCGTGGTCGATTCAAGCCGCGACGGTCGGGTGTGGCTCGATCACCTGGACGGGGCCTTGCCGCTCAGAATCTCGCGGAGACGCCGATCCCAGGCGATGAGCGCCGCGCCCGCGATAGCGCCTGATAGACAAGCAGTTCCCCCGATGCAAGATGTCAACCGACGCCGGATCGTCGTTTCCTGGGGCGGCTGGCGCGGTCAGAGAAGGGACGGTTTCTTAGCGGGCCTGTGCCTTCCTAGAACCCGAATCGAGACAGGATGCAACCTGCCTCAGCATCTCCATCTCGCGCTCCGAGATGTTGCAAATTTTGCGCAGCCCGGTGTCCTCGCTGAACTGCCCCCAGGCGGATTTGTCACCATCCTGTTCCGGGGGTTTGACCAGAATCCCAGGCCCTGCGTTGCTAGGCAATGGTTCCGCCAGACGGAATAGCTCGCGGTCCAGCCCAAGCACGTCGGCCAGCCGCGTCAGTACCCTCTCCGATGGACGGCGTTTGCCGGATTCCAGATGGCCGACATAGCGCGTCGAGGTCTTGATTCTTTGGGCGACTTCTTCCTGCGTCAGATCGAGTTGACAGCGCCGCTCGCGGATGAGTTGCGCCAAGTTGCGCAAATATGCGGAGCGCCGCTCGCGGATGAGTTGCCCGAAGTTGCGCGCCTTGTTCTTTGCCATGACTGAGCCTCGCTCTGGCTACATCGTGTAGCATTAGAGGAACACGAAGGCAACAGGTAACGGACCATCGTGGGGCCTGGCGGATTGCGCCGCTACGCCGCCGCAGGCCGAAACTCGATCACTTCGCCGCGCCCATCGTGGCGCGGCTTCACCCCTGCCGAGCCGATGATCCGATAGCTCGGCAATCCGCCCCGCAGTTCATGCATCTAACAATTTGCGGCCAGCGGGGCTGATCGACAGGTACGATCAAACTTTGCCCACAGTTGCCACACGCCAGATGACGTGCGGACAATCGCCAAACCGAATAGATCAAGCCTGGGACTAGAAAGAAAAGCCACAGCATGATCTCGATCACGATACTGCCTGGAGTCACCTTTTTTGGATAACCGACCGAACCGCAGAGCGTGCAAATGACTTGTGTATACGTGTCCAATGCTCACCCTTCACTATCACCTTGGTATAGAGCAATACAAACGTTCCTGCGGCGTCTGGCGCGGTCGCGTTCACGCCGCGACGGTCGGGTGAAGCTCGATCAACCTTGGGCGCGGCCTAGCCGGACAGAATCTCGCGGAGCCGCCGATCCGAAAAACTATGGCTGAACTATGGCTATTCTTTTGACAGCTATCGGTTTTGACGGGTCGGGACGGGGCGCTATCGATCAAGAAAAGCCGCTATTTTCCTCGATAACGCCCCGTTGGCACGAAATCTCTACATTCTGGCGAAAATCCTAAGTCCGGCGCGTCTGCCGTTCCGCCACTCTCATCGTGCCTGAAAGGCGAGCGCTGCTCCGCGCGCCCCTGAGCGCGTTCGATTGTCGGCTCCGAATCCGGAATAATGCCCTGATCATGCGGCTGATGACGATCGCGTTTGCCCTCATGACGTTCATCTCCACCGGGCTGGGAGGGGTCGCGGCTATCCGGTTTCGCGACCGGCTTCATCTGTTGCTGGGGTTCAGTTCGGGCGCCGTCCTGGGAGTCGCCCTGTTCGACATAATCCCGGAGCTATTCGCCCTCGATGGAGGCGGCTCCGTGATGCCGTTCGCCGCGTTCGGCTTCCTCGCCTTCTTCGCGCTCGAGCGTTACACCGCGATGCACCGGGCGCGCGAGCACGAGCATACAGCCGGACCACATTTGCAGGAGCTTGGAATCGTCGTCGCCGCCGGGTTGTCGGTGCACAGCCTGCTCGACGGCGTCGCGATCGGCGTGGGCTTCCAGACCAGCGTTCACATGGGAGTGCTGATTGCGCTCGGAGTAATCGCGCACGATCTCAGCGACGGCCTCAACACCGTGACCGTCGTCCTGGCCCATGGGAATCCGCTTCGGCGCGCCGCACGCTGGCTGGTGGTGGACATGACGGCGCCGGTGGCCGGCGCGGCCAGCACGATGCTGGTGAATCTGAATCAGGGCCTGCTGCCGTGGGTGCTGGCTTTTTTCGCGGGATCGTTCCTTTATATTGGAGCTTCCGATCTGCTGCCCGAGGCCAAGGAGCACGATTCGCCCCTGGTCGGAGTCGCGACTGCGATCGGAATGCTTGCGATTTTCCTGGCGACGCGCGTATTCCGTAGATGATCGCGATGCCGATCGCTCAAGAGGAGTTCACTATGGACCTGGTCGAGAAAGCCAAACGGCTGGCGCCGCAATTCGCAGAGGCCGCAACCGGAGACGATCAGCTCCGGCGGCTGAGCGACTCCACCTGGAACCACTTGCTCGATGGCGGCTTCCTGCGATCGTCTGCAGCCCGCGCGATGGGGCGGCGGTGAAGTCAAGCTCGTGGAGTATCGTCGACGCGACGATCGAGATCTCGCGCGCGTCGCCGTCAGCCGGATGGGTCGCCGGCGTGATCGGCGTCCATCCGTGGCAGCTCGCACTGTTCAGCGACCGAGCGCAGCGCGAGATGTGGGGCGAGGATCCCGCGACGATGCACTCCTCGTCCTACAATCCGACCGGCAAGGCCGAGAAGGTCGCGGGCGGCTACAAGCTCTCGGGCCGCTGGTCGTTCTCGTCGGGCTGCGATCACTGCAAAGGCGTGAACCTGGGCGCCATCGCCGGCGCGCCGGGATCTCGGCGGCAGCCAGGTGCCCGACTTCCGATCCTTTCTTCTTCTGCGCGAGCAATATCGGATCGACGACAACTGGCACGTCGCCGGCCTCAAAGGCACCGGCAGCAAAGACATCGTGGTCGAAGACGCGTTCGTGCCCGAGTATCGAACCCAGTCTCATCTCGACTACGCGATGAACCTCCCGCTGCCGGGTCAGGAACTCAACGACGGCCCCTTGTACCGCCTGCCGTGGTCGGTGGTGTTCAACATGGCGCTGGCCGCGTCGGTCGTGGGCTCGGCGCGCGGCTTCGTCGACACGTGGACCGATCTGTCGAGGACCCGCAAGCTGAGCCTCGGCGGGAACGCCGCCGACGATGCCCTGACGCAGCAGCGTCTGGCCGAGGCGACCTGGGCGATCGACGTGACGATCGCGAAAATGCGCGCCGACGCGATCGAGTTGTGGCAGATGGCAGAGGCGCGCGAGGCCGCCTCGATGATGCAACGCGCGCAGATCCGCTGGAATATGAACCGCGGCTGCGAGGTCGTTGCACAGGCCGTCGGCGATCTCTTCCGCGCCGCGACGGGGCGCTCGATCTTCCTCGATCATCCGCTGCAGCGCCGTTTCCAGGACGTGCAGGCTGCGTTGGCGCATGCCTACCTGGTGCCCGATCCGATGGCGCGCGCAGTCGGCGGGATGCTGCTCGGCGCGACGAAGATCGACCGGAGCTCGGTGTTGTGATGGCACTCAGCTCCGGACGTATTGATACCCATCACCACGTTGTGCCGGCGGCGTATGCGGCATGGCTCCAGCGAAAGGGCATCGCAGCCGGCGGACTTCCCATTCCGGAATGGAGTGCCGACTCCGCCATCGCGCTGATGGACAAGTACCGGATTCAGACCGCGATCATGTCCGTCTCGACGCCGGGTGTTCATCTGGGCGACGATGCCGAAGCGCGAGAAAAGGCGCGCGAGGTCAACGAGTACGCAGCCGAGGTCGTCCGCAAGCATCACGATCGGTTCGGCTTCTTCGCCACGCTCTGCCTGCCCGACGTAAAAGGGTCGCTCGACGAACTCGCGCACGCGTTCGACCAGCTCCACGCGGACGGGGTCGTGCTGCTCGCCAACAGCCGCGGCATCTACCTTGGCGACAAGACCTTCGATCCGCTGTTCGACGAATTGAACAAGCGCAAGGCCGTCGTGTTCGTGCATCCGTCGCATCTGTACGGTGTCGACCCGCCAAGGGCAGTGCCGCCGTACGTCGCTGACTTCCTGCTCGACACGACGCGTGCGGCCGTCCGGCTTGCGGGCTCCGGCACGCTCGACCGCTGTCCCGACTTGAAAGTGATCCTGTCGCATGCGGGCGGATTCGTGCCGTATGCCGCGTACCGCATCGCCGTCACCGGGGCCGCGTCGCCGAGGAGGGATTTCGCAGACGGACTCGCGCAGTTGCAGAAGTTCTACTTCGACATCGCCCTTTCCGGGAGTCCTAGCGCGCTGCCGAGCCTGATGGCGTTGGCGAAGCCCGACCACGTGCTCTATGCGACCGATTGGCCCTATGCGACGGACGCCATTGTTGGCGCGTTTACCGGGATGTACGAGAGCTACTCGATGAACGAAGCCCAACGCGCGTCAATCGATCGCAGGCAACGCCGAAGTGCTCTTCCCGGCGCCTGCGCCGTGACGAACATTCCACTGAGACAAACGCAAGGAGACCAGATCATGAGCCCACTTCGATTCGGCCCCGACCACCCATCGGCAACCTACGTCGCTCACGCCTATGCGGAGCAAACGATCGACATCGGCGAGGCCGTGATCAATTACGCGATGGCGGGAGTGACAGAGAAGCCCGCGTTGCTGCTGATCCCGGGACAAACCGAATCATGGTGGGGCTATGAACCGGCGATGGGCCTGCTGCAGGAGCATTTCCAGGCTTTCGCAGTCGACCTGCGGGGACAGGGGCGATCAAGCAGGACTCCGGGGCGTTATACTATCGACAACTTCGGCAACGACATGGTGCGGTTCATCGCGATGGCGATCGGGCGACCTGTCATTGTCAGTGGGCTCTCGTCGGGAGGAGTAATCTCCGCGTGGCTTTCCGCCTACGCGATGCCCGGCACGATCCGCGGCGCTCACTACGAAGACCCGCCGCTGTTCTCCTCGGAGGTCAGCCCCTCCTGTGGACCCTCTCTTCGCCAGGCCATCGGACCGATTTTCGCGTTGATGAGCAAATACCTTGGCGACCAATGGAGCGTGGGCGACTGGAATGGAATGCTCGAAGCCGCGCAAAACCGAGCTACCCGACTGGCTGTCACGCGGGATTGCTCTGATGATGTCTGGTCCCGAGGGCGAAATCCCGCAGCGCATGAAGGAATACGATCCTGAGTGGGCCCGCGCCTTCTGGGAGGGTTCCGTATTCGCGAGCTGCGATCACGCCCGGATGCTGGCGAGCGTCAAATGCCCGGTGTTGTATACGCACCACTTCCGCCACGTCGATGACAATAGCGGTTGCATTCTGGGCGCCGCCTCGGACCTGCAGGCAAAGCGCGTATGCGAGTTGGTCTCGCTCGCCGGCCAGGCGATTGACTACAGGTCATTCCCGCGAATGCCACATTCGATGCACGGTGAGGATCCGAAGCTGTTCACGCAGCTCCTGGTCGAGTTCGAGGCGAAGCTCGAGGTTTAGCGCCTCAACATATCGATCGCGCCGCGATACGCTGTCTCACGCCGGTGGGCTCGTGCCCTATGCTGAGACTTAGGCCATCGACCGGGCGCGACGCGCGTCGATCGACCGCGGAAGAGCAGCTATTTCCGCGCCTCCAGAAACTCGATAACCGCGCGGCCAGGTCGGGGTCGTCAGGCGCCTCTGCCCTGCCTCTGGTCGCCCCACGTTCGCCATCTCATGGCCGCCTCAGGCGGGTGGGTCTGGCAGATGAGCGAGGAATTCTGATGGGAACTCGTTTTTGAGCATACGGCGCACCATGCACTTCAAAACCGGCAACCATTTGTTGACAGTCTCGTGGCTCAGGTAGTCGTCGACTGACAGACCCAGCTCGGCCGACTCGAAGAGGGCGTGGGCTGCCCTTGTTCTCAACGGAATCAGGTCTTTCTCGATGATCGTGCCGAACTTTTTCCCAACCGTTTCGGGGAGGAGGAGCCCGTCGGTGACCATCTGATCCCAAGCATGCGGTCGTACGGTGTGAAGTGCGTCAAGCCAGTGGTGCAATGCTTCTGGGCTGGAAGGAAAGACCTCGGCTGGGCGACTAAAGGTCTCGCCACGGGCGCGAGCCTCGCCGCCTAAACGCTCTCTTCGTTTGCGCACGCTTTCTATGATCTTGAAGTAGCACAGGTATTGATACACCGGGCTGTTGCTGTTGAGGGCCTCTCGGTAAAGGCTAGCGTAGCCGCGAAAGTCGGGATTCAACTTCGCGTCGGGGCGAAGCACCAGCGGCGTGGCATGAAACGGCGGGGTGAAAGCCATACGGCGTGTTCGCGATGCAACTTCGACCAAATCGACTTGATAAACTGCAAGGGGTATGTCTAGCTGCAAGGACCAATTGCTCAACAACGGTGCTAGCGCTTTGAAGCATTTCCGCTGAGCATCGAGGAAATTCTGGGCGGAGCATCGTACTGCGATGGTCGCGAGAAAGCCCTGTCCGTTGGCGCGGGCAATGAAGGCGAAATTGCCCTCGTCTGTCGCGGCATCAAGGCGGAGAGCGCCTGATAGCAATGGCGCTGCTTCATGTGCGCCCTTCAGCAGAGCGAGATGGGAGGTGCCTTTCAGAAAGTCGCAGGCGTTGATCTGGTATTCGTCCTGCAGTGGAAATCCGGGCCGCGCGAAGGTGAAGGCGACGTCGTAATCGCCGGGATATCCCTGCGAATCGGCCCGATTTCTGGGATCGCCGGTCCGCATAGATAGGTACACCCGTAATGTACTGCTGAATGCCGGGGAATCCTACCGGTCGGAGTATCTTGCGAAATTGATTTAGGCAACTGACTCGCGGCAGGTAGGAGCATGCGGCTCGGCCGGCACCATGGCATCTCTTGTACTTTCTCCCGCTACCGCAGGGACATTGCGCGTTTCTGGATATCTTGGCCACGCCACGTTCGTTGCCGATTCAGCGCCTCCGCACTCGGAGATCCGGTTACAGCCGCGACGCTGGTTCTACCCATTGGCGCGCGAGTTCTTCCAACTGCGTAGCGAATTCCTCGACTGTCCGCGCGGGACGAATGCTCGCGAGCACGACCTGGTCCACGCCCGCATCGCGATAGCCTTTCAGGTCATCAGGGGTGACAGGCTTCGTGTATGGAGAGATCACGATTTCAAGCTCGGAGCGTTTGCGGCCCTTGGCGCGCAGCAGTTCCTCGATCCTGCGAATCTTGGCCGCGGCTTCGCCGGGAGTCAGGTTGAAGCCGAACCATCCGTTCCCGTATTCGGCTACCCGTCGAAGCGCCGGGCCGCTCTCGCCGCCGAAGAGCACCGGCAGGTTCGCGCCCTGAGCCGGCTTGGGGTACGAGCGGACCGCCTCGAACTTCACGAATTCGCCGCTGTAAGAGCTGACCGGATCGCCCCACAGCCGGCGCATCGCCTCGATACACTCGCGGGTGCGGTCGGCGCGCCGCTCCCATGGGATGCCGATCGCGCGGAACTCCTCCGCCAGCCATCCGACGCCGACGCCGAGGGTGAAGCGTCCGTTGCTCAGCCAATCCAGCGTCGCGATCACCTTGGCGAGTACGACCGGGTTATGCTCGGGCACCAGGCATATGCCGGTGGCGAGGCGGATTTTCTCCGTCACGGACGCCATCGCGCACAAGCTCAGGAACGGATCGGGAATAGCCGCATCCGGGCGGGCCGGCAGAATCCCGTCATCGCGATAGGGATAGCGCGAGGAATAAGTATCCAGCAGCACGACGTGCTCGGGCGCCCATATGGTGGAAAATCCCAGGCGCTCGGCATGCGCGGCAAAGCCCTTCATCAGCGGCATAGCGCCGTCGCGCCGGGAAATGATCGCGAAGAGTCCGATCTTCATGGCTTGACACGCTCCGTTTCCGCAGCCTGCTGGTCGGCGGTCTTGCCGGCCCAGCCCGTTTCATACGGCGCCGCTATCCGGCCGATTGCGCGCAGATGCTTGATCACCCATGCGCCGTCGATTCTGACGTAATCCTCTTCGTAGCGCGCGGCCAGCCACATCGCGCGATTTCCCTTGCGAAAGGTGAACGGTCCCAGAAAATACCAGGTGCCCTTCGCGACGTCGCCGTACACCTCGATGATCGGGTTCATCACGTTATGCTGGGAGAAGCTGATCCGTTCCCGGAATTTCTCAAACAGGGCGCGAATTTCGGCGTGTCCGCGATGAGTGCCGATTCCTTCGCTCTCCCAGACGCCGTCGATCGCGAACAGCTTCACGATCTCGTCGGGATTGTGATTGTCGTCGCAGACCGCGCAGTAACGCGCCTTCAGTTTCTTGATCGCCTCGATATCTTCGATAATCCTGACGCGCCTTTCGAGCTCTTCGGTCGTCATCGGCGTTGCCTTTCGCTTCAGAACCTCTCCCCAGCCCTCTCCCTGAATCGCCACCGGCGCGGGGGAGAGGGCGCCGGAGCGGATGCGACGGCGGGCGAGGTTGCCCGCGTCAGCCGCGGCGGTAGATCGCGAATTCCTCTTCGAACTTCGCGGCGCGCTGCTGGGCCGAGGAGAGCCGCTGGGTGCGCAGGAGGAACTGCACCAGATCCTCGTGGCTCGCCTGTCCGGACGGGCTGACAACCTCGACCAGCTCTTCGATCAGGCTGGGGAACTTCTCGCTGGGAATATAGTAGTGAGCCCAGCCGAAGTTGCAGTGGCGATGCAGGATTTTGGCGATCGCCTTTTCCAAAGTCTCGCGTGTGGTCATCCGGATTTCTCGTCAGGCTATGAATGCGACCGTGGGCCTTGCCGGTCGGCTCTCATGTCAATGTTGCAGACGCGAACGCACGGGACAAGGCTTACGGATTGTGTGGAGCGGGCGACCGGGGTCGAACCGGCGACGTCCAGCTTGGGAAGCTGGCATTCTACCGCTGAATTACGCCCGCTCTCTTTGCCCCGAAGTCTCCAACAAATCCAAGGGTTTTTCAACCTGACCGAGACCTGCCCGTTGATGCCACTGTCGCGGAAGTGTCGCAGTTTTTCTTCTGACCGAATTGGCGCCTGCTTTAGCCGGTGCTTCACAGGCCAAGCCTGGTGCCACGATTATAGGAAAGACCGATGCTCCGGCGCGGGAACGCGGGTCTGCCGGCAGGCACCTTACACTATTGCCTCGCTTTTAGATCACAGGACTGCGTGCAGTTATTGTTCTGAGCTTCGCAATTGCTCGAGCATCCTTGATTGTTGCCTAGGTTCGAAAACGCCTGGCTTGCCATTTCCTGCCATTCCGTCCCTGCGTTTGAGCTGGGCATACCCTGAACGACGTTACCCGCGCTCTGGGTCCCACAAGCAGTGAGGCATTTGCGTCGCACCAAGTCGCATCCGTTGTAGCAGGCCATGTTCGGCGCCGCGCTTGGCGTGGAAACATCCCGAGGCTGGCTGACTACCACGGGATTAGAAGGTGCAGCGGAAGCCAGGTCAGGAACCACTCTGATTAGATTTGTGACTCGACACGCCGGGCGACCAAGAAAAGTCCGGGATTTCAGCGCCGCGTCTTCCTTGCCTTTCTCAGTGCGTACAACTCCGGAAAGCTCGAGCGAGCCTGGGTCTCCGCCTTTGTTGGAAAAGACCCTCGCGTTGACGTAGGGAAGGTGATTGTGGTGCAGGTAATCGTTCAAGCTGTCGCTTAGTGTCGGGTTGGGGAGAAGTATGGAATTGCGGATGGGCGTCGGCGCCTTAAGCTCGGAGCGGCGCAACTCCGCAAGTTTCAGGAATTCTCCGTGGGGGAAGGTCTTGATATAAGCGTCATAATCGTGCCAGTCCTTGCTGTTCTGAATCGATTGCCAGAAGGCGATATCTGCTGCGGGATTCTCGGCTGTGCGATTGTCCGATGCGGGTGTCGAGACCGGGGCCGGTCTCTGAAGCTCGGCAAGTCGATCCTTCGCCAGGCTGATGAATTTCCCCTGCGGATATTGTTGCATGTAGTTCCGAAAATCGGCCGGGTCGTCGCTGTCCTTAATCGATTCCCAGAAGACGGTGTCCGAATCCTGAGTCACAGGAGGAGGCTGGCCGGAGGCGGTGCATGAATCCGGGTTGAAGCAGAAGTGGCCGCTAATCGGGGAGTAGTTGGTCCACGGCACCTGGTTTCCCCCGGTCGTCTTGGCGACCTGAAGGCCGACCTGGTTGAACGTGTCCAGGATTTCGACTCCATGTTCAGGCATCACCTGGGCGAGCGCCAACGTATAGGGACTGTCCCTTCCGTCGCCATCACTCGCGACCGCTCCCGGTCTGGTCGCATAGGCGATGATAGTGCCCTCGGGCGCCTCCATCTGCGCGAGGCCGCTGCCTACCGCCCGCAATCCGCGCCCGCCGAACGGATTGTTGCGGCACGCATCGAGAATCACGATATTCAACTTCGCGCCCGCATCCTGCATCGGATCCAGAATGACCTTGGTAGCGACCATCTGGAAGTCAACGTCGGACGGCTTTTGTGGATTCGCGTCGACCGGCACCAGATAGTTTTCCCCCGCTATCTGCAGTCCGTGCCCGGCATAGAAGAACAGGGCTACGGCAGCTCCGGGCAGTTCGTTGCCGAAGGTCACCACGGCCTTGTCGAACGCGGCTTTGTCGACGTCGATCTGTGCCCGGTCGCCAACCAGTTTGAACCCGAGACGCTGAAGGGTCCTGGCCATCAACTGGGCGTCGTTGCTCGGGTTGGTCAGTTGGGGAACATTTTTGTAATTGCTGTTTCCAACTACGAGCGCGACGCGACGGCCTACGATCGGTGATGTATCCGGCGCTGAGCCGGATTGCTGCACCGAAGGGCTCGCCAGAACCGGCCCCGCGAGCAGCAGCGCCAATGCGATTGCCGAAGCGGCGATCCCGGATGGCCGGACGCGTTTTATGCGCCGATTGATTCCCTTTGCCGGCGACATCGGATCAGTAACCATTTTCCAACGAATCAGGTGGTCGGCTGGGCTGCGCCCCCTGTTTGCCGTCCGATCCTTAGCTCAGGCCGTCACGATTTTGCAAACCCGCAAGCGCTGCCCGGCAAATCGACACGTGCGCGCTCACTCCGACGCGGCGAAGCGGAACGAGTCTCCCTTCGACACGATTTTCCCGCACGACGATCCGCCGAAATGAGTCCCCAGCACGAGCACATCCTTGTCGGCGTAGCGCTCGCAGAATGCCGCCGCGTCTTCGCCGCCTCTGCTCCGTCGCTGTCGGCCTCGTTCTCCCATCGCGGATACGCGAACTGCACCGGATGGTGCACCAGGTCGCCCGTGATCACCGCCTCGCGGCCCTTGCTCGAAATGCGCACGCTATGGTGCCCCGGCGTATGGCCGGGAGTCGGCTCGAGGCGAACCTCGTCGGTAATCCGATCAGCTCGAGTCCACCAGTTCCGCGACGCCTTCGTCCACCACCGGACGTACCGAGTCTTCCACCGGATCGCGCGCGTCGGCTCCGCCGTCGTACTTCGACCAGTAGTCCCACTCGATGCCGCCGATGATGTAACGGGCGTTCGGGAACGTCGGCACCCATTTGCCGTCCTGGAGCATCGTGTTCCAGCCGACGTGATCGACGTGGAGATGGGTGCAGACCACAAAGTCGATCTTTTCGCGCTCATGGCCGGCGCGTTTCAGATCATCGAGGAACGGCAGCTTCATCTTGTTCCACGCCGGATTCGACCGGACCTTGTCGTTACCGATGCAGGTGTCGACGATGATTCGCTTGCCTCGCGATTCGATCACGAGCGCGTGGATGCTCATCCGGAGCCTGCCCTTTTCGTTGATGAAATGCGGCGCCAGCCAGGCGGCTTCCTTGAGCATATTTTCGGGGGTCGCGTTTGGAAGCAGGATCTCGCCGGGCCAGGCGCCTTCACTCTCGACGAATCGGGTGATCTTCACCTCGCCGATCTGCCATTGGTTCATGATGCGCTCCTTGCTCTATCGTGCCGGGGCACGAGAATATACCGGTTTCGACGGCGCGAGAAGCCCGAACGATCCCGATAGTTTGGCGGCGCCGCGCCGGTCGAGTACCCTTGAGGCCGTGCCGAAGAGACCTGCCGATCCCGCGACGATCCTGTCGTGAAGCTCCGCCCGATCGATCCGCGGCGCGCGCGCACGCGCAAGCTCGCGACGCTTTCGCGCAATCGTCGAGCGCGACCAGTTCGCGCGCCCGCTCGGCGCGCGGCGCGTCGATGCGCGAGTTCCTCGACGCGCTGCCCGACGTGCTCGCGGCGCGCGACTTCGCGAACTGGCCCGCCGCGATCGCGACCGCCCGAATCGCGCCGGCCGGCCGGTTGCTGCTGATGATGGGCGCGCATCCGATCAAGTCGGACTCGGCGCCGATAATCTGCGGCGCTGATTCGCGACGGCATCATTAGCGCGCTTCGCGACCAACGGCGCCGCGATTATCCATGACTTCGAACTGGCCTTCGCCGGGCGCACCTCGGAAGACGTCGGCGCCGGCCTCGCCGACGGCAGCTTCGGGATGGCCGAGGAAACCGGCGCGTTCCTCAACGAGGCCGCCAAAATCGCCGCGCGCGAGGAGCGGGGCTGGGCGAAATCGTCGGGCGCGAAATCTTAAAGCACGCTTCAAGTTCCGCGCGAACCAGTATCTTCGCGACCGCCTGCGAAGCCGGCATTCCGGCGACGGTTCACGTCGCCCTCGGCGCCGACATCATCCATATGCATCCCGGCGCCGACGGCGCGCGCGATCGGCGCCGCGACGATGACCGACTTCCATCGGCTGGCGGCGTCGGTCGCGGAACTGTCGCGCGGCGTCGTGATCAATCTCGGCTCGGCGGTGGTGATGCCCGAGGTGTTCCTCAAGGCGCTCAACCTGGCGCGCAACCTCGGCCGCAAGGTCGACCGGCTTCACCGCCGCCGACATGGATTTCATCCGCCAATATCGCCCGCGCATGAACGTGGTCGAGCGCCCGACCGCAGCGGCGGCGGCCGCGGCATCGTGCTGACCGGCCATCACGAGCTGATGTTCCCGCTGCTGGCCGCCGCGATCCGCGAAGAGCTGGCGCGCCGCTCGCTGCACGCTGGCGGCCGCGATGGCGTCCAGGCCCGCGCGCCTCCCGATCGCGATTCTCACCGACTTCGGCTATCGCGACCATTACGCCGGCGTGATGAAGGGCGTGATCGCCTCGATCGCGCCGGGCGCCGCCGTGATCGACATCACGCACGGCGTTACCGCCGCAATCGATCGCGGCGGGCGCGCTCGCTGCTGCGGGAGAGCTGGCGCTACTTCCCGCCGCAGAACGATCTTTCTCGGCGGTGGTCGATCCCGGCGTCGGCACGGCGCGGCTGCCGATCGCGATCGAAACCTCGTCGGGCGCGCGATTCGTCGGTCCGGACAACGGCGTCTTGTGGCCTGCCGTCGAGCGGGCCGGATTCAGCCGCGCGGTCGAGTTGCGCTCGGCGCGCTATCGGCTCAAGGACGTCAGCTCCGACCTTTCACGGGCGCGACATCTTCGCGCCCGCCGCGGCCTGGCTCTGGCGCGGCGCGCGGCTAACGCGCTTCGGTCCCGCGCTCGAGCAGGTCGAGCCGCTCGGAACTCGGACAGGTCGGATCCGGCGCGGCCGTGCTTTGCGGGTCGGTCAGTCTACGTCGACGACTTCGGCAACCTGGTGAGCAATATCGATCGCGAGAGTCTTGCGTCGCTTCGCCGCTTCCTTTCCCGAAACTGGACGCTTTTCGTTAGGATCGATGATGGCGCGCCGATCGGATCTGCGATACCTACGGCGACGCCCCTGAGGGTGCTCCTACTGGCCCTGTTCGGCAGCTTTCAGATCCTCGAAATCGCGGTGCGCGACGGCAGCGCGGCTGACGCGCTTGGCGTGCGCCCCGGCGCGGCTGTGACGGTGCGCGTCACAGCGATGAATGCGAGGAAAAAGCGATCCGATCTGCGAAGTGATGGCTGACAAGAATTCCCTCGCTCCGGTCCTGACCGAGTTTCCGCGCTACGTGCGGCCGCACGGCCGGCGGCGACCGCTGCCCCGGTGCGCGCGTCGCCGATTCCCCGGTCAACGTCGCGCTGTTTCTCACTTACCCTGCTGACCACCACGATGGCCGGCGCGTACATGGCCGACGCAAACCTCGCGCTCGACGCGTCGGCGGCCCATCCGATTCTGGAAATCCTGCGCAACCTTGCGATGGGCTTGTCGTTCTCAATACCCCTGATGGCGATCCTGCTGTCGCACGAGATGGGACACTACGTCGTCGCGCGGCGCAACCGGGTGGACACGTCGCTGCCGTACTTCATCCCGGCGCCCTACCCTTCGCTGTTCCTGATCGGGACCTTCGGCGCGTTCATCCGGATCCGATCGCGGCCGCCCTCGCGCCGCGCGATCTTCGATATCGGCGCCGCCGGGCCGTGGGCCGGCGCCATTCTGGCGGTGCCGGCGGTGATAATCGGCCTCAAGCTGTCCGACGTCGGGCCGCTCGACCGCCACGCCGGCGGCCTGGAGCTCGGCAACTCGATTCTGTTCCTGGGACTCTCGCGCTGGGTGCTCGGAGTCAACCCGAATAGCGTCTCTGTCAACCTGCATCCAATCGCGTTCGCCGGATGGCTCGGGCTGTTCGTGACCGCGCTCAACCTGCTGCCGGTCGGGCAGCTCGACGGCGGGCACGTGATCTACGCCCTGTTCGGCGGACGCCTGCACCGCTTCATCTCGCGCCTGTTCGTGGTCGGAGGCGTCCTGACCCTGCTGGCGTCGATCGGGATGCATCTCAGCTTCTGGGGTGGATGGCTGCTGTGGGCGGGTTTGCTGGTGGCGCTCGGCCTCGGCCATCCCTCCACCACCGATTCCGTCACGCCGCTCAGTCCGCGGCGGCGGTTGGCGGCCTGGATGACGATCGCGCTCTTTGTCGCGACCTTTTCACCGGTGCCGATAAGCTTCAGTCCTCCCGCCGAATCTCCCGGCGAGGAAAAAGCCGTCGAGGTTCGCTACACCGCGCCGGCATCGCAGCCGCCTGGCCCATCGCGGCTGGCAAAGGCTCTGACGGCGCGTGAAGCGTCCCACCTGGGATCAATACTTCATGACGATCACGCGCCAGGTCGCGGAACGGTCGACCTGCCTGCGCGCGAAAGTCGGCGCGGTAATCGTGCGCGACCGCAACATCCTGGCCACCGGCTACAACGGCTCTCCGGCCGGCCTGCCGCACTGTATCGACGTCGGATGCCTGATCTACGAATCGCGCACGCCGGACGGCGAAATCGAACAGAACTGCTATCGCACGATCCATGCGGAGATGAACGCCATCACGCAAGCGGCCAAGAACGGCGCGGCAATCCGCGACGCCGACATCTACGTCACGCACACTCCGTGCATCCAATGCCTGAAGGTGCTGATCAACACCGGTATCCGCACCGTGTTCTACGAGCAGGAATACAAGTTTCACACCGTCGCCGATCTCCTGACGCAAGCCGCGATTCGGATGGTGCCGGTGCCGCTGGAGAATGCCGATGTCCCCGGATGAGCCGCGCGAATGCGGAATTTGCGGCCTGATCGGTAAAATTCGTACGGGCGCGTTCGCGGATTTGATCGGCGAGTTGCCGCATTCGTTCGTCATTCTCGGCGACGCCCAGTTCTACCGCGGCTACTGCGTCGTGATCGCAAAACGGCACGCTACCGAGCTGCACCTGATGCCGCCGGATGAGGCGCGCGCGCTGTTCGACGAAACGATCGCCGTCGGCTCGGCGATCGCGTCGGTGACGCGGCCCGCCAAGCTCAATTACGACTGCCTCGGCAACGCCGAGCCGCACGTCCATTGGCACGTGTTCCCGCGCTACGCGGACGATCCGATGCGACGCCGGCCAATCTGGGCCCGCGACGAGGCGGAGCGTAAGGTCGCGCTTGCCGAGCACGATCGGGGCGAGCTTGTCGCCGCCCTGCGATCCGAGCTTGGCGGACTCGTTCCCGGCGCGCGTTTCGAGCCGGGACCGTAGCGGCCCTCGCGCTATCGACCGTGGGAGACGCCCGCAAGCGCCGCCGTCGCCGTCTCGGCGCCCCTGCGTTGCTGGCGATGCTGCCGTTGCTCGCCGCCGCGGGATGCGATCGGCGGAAGCTCCCGGAACGCGACAGCCCTGCCGCCCGCGTTTATGTAAAGCGATGCGGCCAGTGTCATCAGCCCTTCGATCCCCGGGCGATGACCTCTGCGATGTGGCAGGTGCAGGTCGCGGCGATGGACGCCAAAATCCGCGCCGCGGGCATCGAGCCTCTCGCGCCCGATCAGCGCGAGGCGATCCTGGACTACTTGACGCGCAACGCCGGGCAGAAGTAACCGAATGGCAGCGTTCACATTACGCCGCGCGCGTCCCGAAGACGCATCGAAACTCGCCGCGATTCACATCACCTCGCGGCGCGTCTCGATGCCGTATCTGCCGAATCTGCACACCGGCCAGGAGACTCTTCGCTGGATGACCGATCATGTCGTGGCGCATCTCGAAGTATGGGTCGCCGACGCCGCCGGAGAGATCGTCGCTTACCTCGCGCTCGAAGGCGAGATGATCGATCAGCTTTACGTCGCGCCGGCCTGGCAACGGCGCAGCGTAGGCAGTGCGCTGATGGAGCGGGCCAGGCAACTGAGACCCGAAGGTATGAGTCTCTACTGCTTCGCGGTGAACGCGCCGGCACGTGCCTTTTACGAAGCGCGCGGCTTCGTCGCGGTCGATTTCAACGATGGCCAGCGCAACGAAGAAGGCCTGCCGGACGTCCTCTATCGATGGGTCGCGCGCAAGTAACGGTCGGTTTTGGGCCTTCACGAACGGCCCTGCTGAGGAAACGATCGCAGGCCGCCCGCCCTTGAGACTCGCAGGCGCGCCAAGCCTGTGGAGCCTCCTTCTGCTGTGCCTTTATCGAAGGCTCACTGATGCGTGTAAGTTATCTGGGCCAGGATATTGTTATAATCACTGGAGCCGTAAGAGAAACTCGTGAAGGTGAGAAGGTTCCCGTTCTGGGTCACGCCAACTATGCCGTTGGAATCCCAATAATTATTCCCACCACCCGCGGGGGAGCCGATGAGGCCGTAGCTCCAGACGGTTGACGTGATGTTGGCAGCCTTCAGCCGTGCGTAGATCGGAGAACTCGCGAGAGAGTTGACGACGTACCAGGTTCCCGAACCCGGAAATGCGTTAGTGTCCGTTCCAGCCTGCGTGATGGTCCATTCGGCGACCCCGCCGCCGGCGTTCGCCGGGCCGGTGATGGTCAATTCATATTTTCCCGAGTCGTAAGCGGAGGGACCCACGTATGTGCCCGGCTTAAAGTCGTCAACATATGGCAACGCGGGCGAATTGGCGATCTTGGGGAAACCGGAAGCCAGCGAGGGATTCCCGTTCTTATCCACGTTGAACGTTATAGTGAAATCCTTGAACAGAATGCCTCCCGTGCTGTTGAGCACCGGAACCTGCGTAGCCGTGATCGTGTTGCCGGAACCCGTCAGGCTGGAATATTGGAATGAAGCACCCGGCGTAGTCGGCGCCGCGGTTGATTGCTCTAAATCAAGGTCGGTTTGCGCACCGGCGGAGCCAACCCACGCGGCGGTCGCCAGACCGACCGTCAGCGCCACCAGCCGCGCCGCGTGCCTCAATGAACACAGCGTCCCAGGAAACTCGCGCATGTTGCGATCCTCCTTAGAGTGGTTGATTTGTCCGGAACTGTCTTTCGAGTAACAAGAACAACAGTCCGTCTGCAAACGCGAGCCCAGTGTTGAGTTAAAAGGCGCCTCCCACGCAGCAATGGGCCAGCGCTGCCTCACGTTAGCGGCCACAAGACCCTAGGTTAGCAGTGGCCTGCGTGGATCCCGTTCGACTCGCCTTCGGGGATCGCTTCAAGGGGAACTCCCGCAGCGGCCAGGCTTGAGCCTGTTTCCACGACCCGCTCGTCAAAATCAGCCGCTCCGCGCCTGTGCGGCCTCCTTGACCGGACACATCGAGTCGGATAACAATACAATTTGTTTCAAGAACGAACTTGGCCGCTTATGACGCACCGGAGGAAATTTGCTGAGGCGGGCCCATGCGGCGATAGTCGCCGCCCGGCTCCGCGATCGATGGGCTGTTTCTCGCGAGCTACATGGCGGTAGCAAACACCTCCGCTGCAAGACCGGCTATGGCCCAGCTTGACCGGTTAACGTTTCTGGATCGGCGTCATCGCGGGTAGGCATCGTTCTTGCGGAGGCTCCTGATGGAAAGTCAGGGGTCGGGATTCGGAGATGCAAAACGGAAGCGGTCAACTGCAGGAAATGCCGGCGCGCGCGGATGAGCTATCCGTGGGATGGTTGAGCGCGGTCAACGGTCTGGCGGCCGCGGGCGATGCGCACGTGATGAATCGCCAATGGGCGATGCGGCTGCTGCGACTCGGATTTGCAGTCGCGATCGTTTCGCAGGCCGCCTTCATCGCCGAGAACAACACCTACCTGGCGCCGGCGACGGCGCTTCGTGCGCTCCGTATGGGCTCTTGAGTCTGCTGGCCGCTCTGGTCGCCGGAACCCTCAGCCTCAAACCAAGGTTCGACGCCCACTGGAAGGCCGTAACCTTCGCACTCTGCATGTGCATGGTGGCCGCCTGGACTTTCGCCACCCTGACCGCCGGCCAGCAGGTGCAGCTATTCGTGGGGGCCCTGGTGGTCCTGACCGCGAGCTGCTGCCTGATCCCGTGGAAGGCGCAATGGCACGCCCTGCTGACAGCCGGATGCGTGGCGTGTTGCGCCGTCAACACTGTGATGGTCCGGCCGGCCAGCCCGTACATCGCTTACCTCTGGCTGGACCTCGCCAGTGGCGCGATCCTGACGCTGGTGAGCAGCCGGCTGTGGGAGAACTGGCGGGCCGCCCTGGTCCAGAGCAATCATCATTTGCGGGCCGAGATCGACGAGCGTGAAGCGGCGCAAAAGAAGCTCGAGGAAGGCGAGGCGACGCTGCGAAGGGTACTGGATGCCAACGGCGACCTGGTTACGATCGTCCGCCTGTCCGACGGCCGCTACGTCTACGTCAACGAGGCCTTCCTGGAGCAGGGCTTTCAGCGCGAAGACGTGCTTGGCAAGTCGGCTGCAGAACTCAAGATGTGGGGGGACGACGAAGACCGCGAGAGATTCAGTTCGACCCTGACCGCTCAGGGCTTCGTCCGCAACTTCGAGGCCGCCATTAGGATGAAGGACGGCCGCTCGGTCCCGCATCTGATTTCGTCGGTGGTGGTCGATCTCAACGGCGAGCACTGCCTGCTGTCGGTCGCGCGCGACATTACCGATCTCAAGAAGATTCAGAACGACCTCATGGCGACGGTCACGCAGTTGCGCGAGACCCAGAAGCGTCTGCGGGACGAGATCGAGGAGCGCGAGCGCACGATCATCGAGCGCCAACGGGCGGAGAGCCAGCTCCGGGAGAGCGAAGCCAAACTCCGGAAGATCTTCGAGGCCTGCCCCGAGACCATCTGCATCAACAGCATGGTCGACGGACGCTATATCGAGTGCAACAGCCGGTTCTTCGAGAGCGGCTACGACCGGAACGAGGTTGTTTCCGCCTCGTCCCAATCGCTGGGCGTGTGGGCAAGCCACGAGCAGTTCCGGAAGTTTGCGACCGATCTCAACGCGAACGGGATCGTCCGCAACATGGAGGCCAACTTCAGGCAAAAGGACGGCGCCGTGGTTCCCTGCCTGATATCGGGCGCCGTGATCGAACTCAACGACGAGCCTGCGCGGTGACCTTCACCAGCGACATCACCAGGCTCAAGCAGACCGAATGGGAGCTGATAAGCGCGCGGGAGGCGGCGCTGGCCGCGTCGCGCGCCAAGTCCGAGTTCCTGTCGAGCATGTCGCACGAAATCCGCACGCCGATGAACGCGATCCTGGGGATGGCGGACTTGCTCGCCGAGACCCCGCTGGCGGCCGAGCAACATCGTTACGTCAACACCATGATCAACAACAGCAACGCGCTGCTCGACCTGATCAACGGAATTCTGGATCTGGCCAAGGTCGAGAGCGGCAAGCTCCACCTCGACGAGAGTGAGTTCGACCTCGACGACGTGGTCGGCCGCGCGATGGAAACCCTGGGCGTGCGCGCCAACGAAAAGAGACTCGAACTCACGGCCCGGATGCTGCCGGACGTTCCGCGCCGGCTGGTCGGAGATGCGCTGCGCCTGCGGCAAGTGCTGATCAACCTGGTCGGCAACGCGATCAAGTTCACCCAGCACGGCGAAGTGACATTGACCATCGAGAACGCCGGCGCGCCGGAAGACGCCGTCGGCCGGCGGCTGGTACGTTTCTCGGTGCGCGACACCGGAATCGGAATCTCGCCCGAGAAGCTGGACGCGGTCTTTCAGACCTTCACCCAGGCGGATTCGTCGGTGACCCGCAAGTATGGAGGAAGCGGGCTCGGTCTCGCGATCGCACGCAGGGTGGTCGAACTGATGGGCGGGACGATCTGGGTGGAAAGCGAACTCGGCAAGGGCAGCACGTTTCGCTTCACCGCCCGGCTCGCTGTCGCCGATGAGGCGGACACGCTCGGCGTGGTCCCCGAACTGAGTGGCGCACGCGTGCTGATCGTTGACGACAACGCAACCAATCGCCTGATCCTGAGAGAAATTCTGGCCACGCAAGGCGCCGAAGTCGACAAGGCGCCGAGCGGGCAGCAGGCGATCGCGGACTTCGATCGCGCCGGCGCCGCCGGCACACCATACGGCCTGATACTACTCGATTGCAGGATGCCCGAGATGGACGGCTTCGAGGTCGCCGAGCGCTTGAGGAGCCGGACCGACGACCATCGCCCCCTCATCATGATGTTGACCTCGGATCATCTGAACCCGAACCTTGCCCGGCTGGCCGACTGCGGCATCGACTCGTACATCGTAAAGCCGGTTCGCCGTGCCGAACTGCTGCAAACCATTTCATCGCTGCTGGGCGACACTGACACACAGGAGGAAACCAACGTGGGTTCTGAGCATAACGGCGCGCCCATAGTTGCGGATCGGGAGCTTAACATTCTGTTTGCGGAAGACTCCGCGGACAATCGGCTGCTGGTGGAGGCGTACCTCAAGGACCATCCCTACCATCTTGACGTGGCCGAGAACGGCCAGCTGGCGCTCGACAAGTTCATGCACGGCGCCTATGACCTCGTGCTGATGGACGTCCAGATGCCGGTGATGGACGGTCATACCGCGGTGCGAAAGATCCGCCGCTGGGAGAAGGAGACCGGCGCGCAGCCGACGCCAATCATCGCGCTGACCGCGTCGGCCCTGAGCGACGACATCCGCGACAGTATCGAGGCGGGCTGCACCACTCATCTGAGCAAGCCGATCAAGAAGGCGCGCCTGCTGGCCGCAATTCGCAACTTTGCCGGCCCCATGCCGGCGGCCGGAGGCAACGGCGACCGAATCGTGGTCGAGGTCGATCCAGAGATCGGCGATCTCATCCCGGATTTTCTCCAACACCGGCGCGACGACCTGTCGCTGCTGATCGGCGCGCTCGAGCGCGCAGACTTCGAGACGCTGCGGTCGGTCGGCCACCGCATGAAGGGCGAAGGCGTGGGCTTCGGCTTCCAGGTCATGAGCGACATCGGAGCGGCATTGGAAGAAGCCGGGCGAACCAAGAACACCAAGCTCGCCCAGCAGCAGGTCTGGGCGCTGTCGCGATACCTCGATCACGTGCAGGTGTCGGTTCCGGAGCAACCCAACGGGCGAGGATAGCCCGCGGCGCGGCTGATGGCTGTCGCGGGGCGCCCGGCCTGAACCTTGTTTCAGGCGCGCAGAGGCTCGGTCCGCGCCGCTCAATCTCGCGGCGCGACCGAAACGTAGCGGCTGCCGCGCTCGTAGAAGCGCCAGCGCTTGCTGGCCCAGGCGCCCGCGTAATCCACGTTGATTCGCGCGGAGCGGGCGATTGCGCGGATAGGGGTCCTGGCCTCCTCGAGGAACAGATCTTCTCCACACAAGTCGCGCCCGTAGTCGGCGCCCGTTATGGCCAGCGCCTGAGTCAGCTTGCCCGGGCCATTAGTCAGCTCCCGCGAATCGGGGCGTTTGCCGCGCCGGCGCGCCATCAGGTCGAATCCGCGCAGCGGCTCCAGCGCCCTGATCAGCACGGCGTGAGGCTCGCCTTCCGAAGCGACGACCAGATTCATCGCCCAACTGGTTCCGTAGAGCCGAAATACATACGCGTGGCCCGGCGGGCCGAACATGGCGGCGGTTCGCTTCGTCAGTCCTCGGGCGCTGTGCGCGGCCAGATCCTGCGGACCGCGGTATGCCTCGGCTTCCACGATCCGGCCGGCGGCTTCCCCGTCCACCGTCAGATGAACCAGGACCTTGCCGATGCAATCGCGGGCCACGACCAGCACCGATCGGGAGTAGAATCCGCGCGGAAGTTTCACGCGATCGGACGGCATCGCAGTAGGCATTGGAGGGGGGACATAGAGGCGCGCGTTTCTTCGATGACTCGCGACAGGCTGTCGCATCGGTCGGAATGACACAAGCGGCGTTTTCGAGATCTCGCACGGAGCCGGCGCCTCGGCCATTGAGCCATTAAGATTGATGCCGCAGCGCTTGGCATGCTAGGGATAACGCACCGTCGCGGGACGAGCGCCACGATCGGGGCTGGTGGAGTGGGCGCCGGATCTGCCGGGGAAATTGTCGACCGACAATCGGCACGAACGGGGAGGACTTATCGATTATGACCAGAAGAGTCTCGGGCGTGGCGGCCTTGCTGCTGGGGTTGGCGGCGTTATGCTCAACCGCTGTCGGCGGGGTCAAACCGGGCGACGTAATAACCGCCCAAACTGCGGACCGGGTGAAGGATCTGGTTTCGCCCGGCATCTTCTACATGGTCCAGCACGACATGCGGATGAATATCGTGCCGGCCGGGCGGGTCGATTGGCCCCCGCCGTACAAGGAAGCGACCGAGAAGTACTCGGCGCAGGTGCGGCTCACATCGGACCATCGCAGCCTTATCGGCTATGTCGCGGGCCAGCCCTTTCCGCTGATCGATTCCAACGATCCGTACGTCGGCACCAAGGTCATCTGGAACAACGTCTTTCGTCCGATCCAGAGCGATGACTATGACCTGCGCTTCTTCGACTGCCAGAGCCAGTACGTTTCTCCCGGCCATGCGCAGAAGGTGATCGAGAACATCGAAGTCGGACATTATGCCGGCTACAACCTGGTTGGCCGGACGGAAGTAGAGCCGATTCCGATCGATCCGGATTTCAAAATAAGCAACCGCCTGTGGTTGTTTGCGCTCTACCCCGTAATAGCGCCGGCCGAGGGCCGCGGCACCGGGCTGATTCGGTATCGCTACGCCGACCCCAACCGGGGCGACGACAGTTGGGGCTGGGTGCCCGGCGCGCGCCGCGTACGCCGGCTCAACGAAGCCTTCCTCAGCACCGCGATCAGCGCGCAGACCTACGATCCGGATCACTACTCCGGCTTCAACCCCAAGACCGAGCAGTACGACTACAAGTTCCTGGGCGAGAAGGAGATGCTCGCGTGCGTGCACGCCATGCACTCGCCCGAAGTAACCTGCCCATACGACGGCGGAGCCTCCGCGTGCCCTGAGAATTGGGAGATGCGCCACATGTACGTCGTCGAGGCGACTCCGCGCCGAGACCTCGGACAGGCGCCCGAGGCGCTCGACAAACGGACGGTTGTGTATCTCGATTCCGAAGTGTGGTTCGAGCCCTACATCGATACCTACGATCAACGCGGCCGGCTCTGGCGCACGCATCTGTACTATACGACGTATCGCGATCGGCCCGTCCCCGATGCACGAGTGGCTATATACCCGTTCAAGCGGGAATTCGTGGTCGGCGCGGATTCGGTCGATGTACAGGGCGGATTCACCACGATGTGCTATCTGCCCGGGCAACACACGCCCGAGCGGGAGTGCTGGTATATCAACATGGGAGCCGTGGACAAGCAGTTCTGCTCGATTCAATCGATGGTTAAAGCGGCCCCGTGACCCTGAGCGGTAGTCTCGCCTGCCTTGAGCCCCGGCAGCGCGCGCATCCGCGCTGAGCGGCTCGAGCCAAAGTTCGCAGGAGCCGGGTTTGGAGGATCGATCGTCGCTTCCTCCGCCCGGCCCTTCTTTTCCCGGACCATGGTCGCAAGCTGACAGCATCGTGTTGGCCGTGCTCGTGCTCGCAGCGGCGCTCACCCGCTGCTGGCGCCTGTGGTATCCCGATGGGGCGGTCTTCGATGAGATTTTCTTCGTCGGCCAGGCCGGCGCGTACCTCCGCGGCGAGCAGTTCATCGACCCTCACCCGCCGTTGGCTGCAGAACTTATCGCGCTGGGTATGCGGCTCTTTGGCGCCGCGCACTCCTGGAGCTGGCGGCTGTCAAACGCGGCGGTCGGGACCTCGCTGGTCGGAATTACATACCTGCTGGCGCGCAGAATGTTCGGCTCGAGACTGACGGCCGCTCTGGCGGCTTCGTTCATTCTGTGCGACGGGGCGTTCCTGGTCGATTCACGAGTCGGCGTCCCCGAGATCGTCTACCTGACTCTCGCCGCCCTCGCCTACCTGCTCCTTTTCCGTTTCATGCAGAATCCCGATGCTTACGGCCGACGACGAACGATGCTTCTGATCGGAATCGTGCTCGGCCTCTGCCTCGGCGCGAAGCTTCTACTTCCCGCCGTAGCCGTCCTCCTCGTCGTCGGATTTCTCTGCTATGCAATCGCCTGCGAGCGGCGCGGATCCGGCGCGGCTCCCGCTCGCGGCCAGATCGTCGGCGCCCTGCTTCTCGTTGGTTCGACAACCGCGCTAGCTTACGTAGCGGTGTTCCTGCCGAATATCCTGCTGCTGCGATGGGGCGGGTTGCACGCAATGTGGCAATACCTGGTCGATATCTACTGGTACGAACGCGGGATAACCATTTTTCAGCAGAGCTCAATCCACGACCAGTTGGGCTCACCGTGGTGGAGCTGGCCGCTCATGCTCCATCCCTTCATCTATCGGCAGGATTCAGTGGCAACCGGTGAACTGTTGACAATCTGGTTCGGGGGAAATCCGGTCCTATGGTGGGGCGGCGTCGGCGCCATTCTGATATTGTGTATTCGCCTCGCGTTGAGGCAGAAGCCGACTGATGTCTTCCTGGTCATTGGCTATTTCGGTTTCTGGTTGATCTTCGTGCCAATCGTGCGCTCTACCTATATCTATCACTATATGCCCGCGCTCTATCTCTCGTATCTGGCGCTTGCGAAGGTCGTAGGCGATTGCTGGCGCCGCGAGGCATCCTGGTGGGAGCAGGGACTCGTGCTCGCGACATTGGTCCCGGTTGCAGCATTCGCCTTTGGCGGCGCCTCCGGGGTCTATGTCGCGATGGCGCTGGCGGCGATGTACTGCCTACTCATGTGGCTGCTTCGGACCGCGGCCCAACTGGTGTTCGTCTCCTTCGTAGCCGCGGCGCTGGCGGCCTTCGTCTATTTTTTTCCAATCTGGGTCGGCCTGCCGACTTCGGCGCAGGCTTTCCAGGCGCGGATGTGGCTTCATGGGCCGGGAGTGAGCAACTGGACGGCGCCATTGGAGCCGCAGCAGTGAGGGCCGTGCAAAGTATCCGCTGGCGGCCGCTTATCGCGCCGGTAATGCTCGTCATCGCTGCACTGGCTAGCGGGCCGCGCAACTCCAGCGCCGCGGATAATCTCTTGCGCAATGGCGACTTCTCCGAAGGCAGCGGTGACACTCCTGCGTACTGGACCACCCAGAGCTGGATTGAGATGCCAACCACTACATATATGTGGATAAAGCCCTCGGGCGGCGAGGCCGGCGTAATTGCTATACAGAGCCGTGCTGACAATGACGCACGCTGGGTACAGTCTGTATATTTGAGTCCCGGCTGGTACTACGTCGGCGCGGAGCTCCACACAGTCGAAGTTGGTAATGGGATGTTTCAGTCCGGCGCGATGGTGGGCCTCATGGAATTGGGCGTCGTCCACGAAGGAAAGCAGGAAGCGTCGCACATCCGGATCGAGCGGGCCTCGTCGCGACAAGTCACCGGCGACACTGATTGGCAGAAGCGCGGCTTCTACCTCAAGGTCGATGGGACCGGCGCGGAGGTTCAGATCGCGCTTAGACTCGGGTATTTCGAGTCGCCGAACACGGGGCTGGCGCTCTTTCGCGGCGCGAGCGTGGTCGCGATCGACGCGCCGCCGCCGGACGCCGGTCCGCGGATCGATCTGGACGCGACGCGCCGCCACTTCGCGGGCAATCGATGGTCGATCTTGTTGGCGCTGATTCCGTTGCTAATCGGCAGCGCCGGCGGCTGGATCATCCTGGGCCGCTATGCGAGCCGTCGCAAAACCTAGACTTCGCGCACGGGATCAGATGGCGCGCCCGGAGGGATTTGAACCCCCAACCCTCGGATCCGAAGTCCGATGCTCTGTCCAGTTGAGCTACGGGCGCGCTTGGCCGAAAAACATAATAAATTCGGGCTCTTTTTACCGTTGGCAACCGAGGAAACTATCAGCTTTGGAGCACGTCCACAACCTTGTTTGGTAGCGATTTGGTAGCAGGGACGCGCGGACTGGCAGCCCCGCAACACTCGAAAGCGGCACGGGTGCAACCGATTTCGGTGCGCCTTTGATCTAGTAACTCGCATACGGCCCGTAGGGCGATCCGCATGTTCCAGGCTCCATCTACCGCGCTATCGCCAGGCTCGAACGGCAGGGGGCGGGTAGTTCGTCCTATCTCGAAATGCATTCAAAGTGCCGCAGAGTCCGCTCGGAATCTTGATCGGCCACAAGCGATTTTGTCTGTAATCGATCCGAACGCCTGTTAGGCGCTTAGGCGCTCACGGCAAGGCGCTCACAGCGTGCGAAATTACGGGCGGCTAAACTGGCGATCTTAACCGCCAGGTTTCATTCCGCCCACGCGCACAGCCACTTCGTCGATCCAGGTCTGATAACACGACTAAGCGAATTCCCCATAACCTGTTGATTCTATTGAATAACCGTCTTGCCCGATCATACCGTAGACTCGCCTAAGACTCGCGATGCTAGGGGGATAGGGGGGATCGCCGTCCCGTTTGATTTTCCTCGGGATCAGCGGCGACCGGCAACTGCAATTTTTACCGAAAAGGTATGGGACGAAAATCGTCTCAAGACTCGTGTTCGACCTGTCCTAGCAGGATGCGGAAAAAGTGTTTTTGACCCCTGAGACCCTTAATCCAAAACGCACTTTCATGATCGTAGTAGCGGCTACTCTTCGCCAAAGTGAAGTTTTGTCACGTTTTTCCGCAACCTGCTAGGACTCCCCCGAGGCGCAGAACGGCGCGCGCCCTGGGGCGGGCAGCCGGGGCGGCGGCGGATTGGTGACTCGGGAGACTCAAAACCTCTATTATCAGAGCGGAAAAACATACAAGGGAATCGGGGCATTTGAGCCAAAATCAGGCAAATCTGGAAAGGCATTCCCCAGATTGGGGGCTGTAAGTGAAATCAGGGGAACGGTTGTATAAAAAACCAATAGAAGTGGGCAAATGCCCCGATTCCCAAGGGCGTTTCGACGAAGTATAGAAGGCACTTTCGAGTCACCCGACTCACCCCCCCATCTTGCGGCGACTTTTCTCACGATTGTTTTCCGCGTGCATTTGACCGTCAGTGATAGTAACAAAGGCTTCTCCGGCATGCCCTTGACGATCAGTAATCCGAGCGCCCAGAGCCGATTCGAGAACCGGGCGGGCGCTATGAAACATTTGCCGGAACCCCTGCTCAGTCTTAGCGGGAAGGGGTACATACTCCGGCTCTTTGGATAGCATAAGTGCAGCCTCAAAAAGATCGGCGGTTGTCGTCTCATCATTCGCTTTGGAGCCCCAGTGCTTGCGGATGGCTCGCAAGCAAGTAATCAGACCCGCGTAATGGTCGGTTGAAAAAGCGATCTGACTGTCCTTCAGCTTATCGATCAGCGGTTGATATTGCTCGGCCTTGCCCTGAGCGTGCAGAGTGCGGTAACAGGTCGCCGCGAGGCCGCGAAGCCTCAAGGTCGAAGCGGGAACCGCCAGGGCGCCATATTCATCAACGACCCGCGCAAGCTGCTTTAATTTCTCTCCCCATAGCCCATTGCGCCGCCGCGCCGTCTCCCGGTACATTTCCTCTTCATCGTCATAAGTCTTTCCGGCTTCAAAATGCTCTACGATCGAGCGCTGCGCCGTCTCGTACTTGGTAAACCCGCGCGGGTCCGCCGCCGTAACCGATAGCGCCGCAATGGGATCAAACTCTCCGACCTCATTGGTCGTGTAGTACACTCGAAGCTTGAACCGCCCGCCCGTAACATATGAGGCGATTAAGTTGGGCGCCCATTTGATCAAAGCCGGTCCGTCCGCATTATCCCAAACAACATAGAGATTGTTACATAGCGCGGCGCGCGTATCGTCTTCTTCAGTCATCATGGAGACGCCGAACTTCGAGCCTAGTAACCAAATACCTTGCCGGTTCAAATGGGACGTTTTACCGGAACCCCAACGTCCGACGGCTATTTGCAAAGGCTTCCCGGCCTCGGGTAAAAACAGATGGTCGATCCAAGCGTCGTTAAGCAGCAATTGCTCGGCGCGCTCGAATTGACCGCTGTCCGCAACCGCACACTTGGAGTAGAACCAGTCCCAATTCCCCGAAGCGGCGAAATCAGGCTCGTATGCTTCGCTTTTCGAGTCAGTGAAAAAGAAAACCCCGGAATCGCCATTCGGCACTAGCGCGAATTCGCCGCCGCGCTCGCGCCGGTATGCTTTCCCGCCCATGTTGTTTACAGTGAATTCAGAACGCGCTCGATCATAGTGTGCGAAACGGCTGATTTTAACCTCGGGAGCGAGCGACGTTTGTACGGCGATGAAAGCCCGAAGCTTGGAGAACAATTCGTCTTTCGGATTCACTCCGGTTAGGATCGCGAGCCGATCCGCGAAAGACGTGAATTCTAGCGGATGCGTTTTGCCGGTCTCTGTCTCGCACCAAAGGCGCCGGTCTTCGGGTGTCCGGTAAAAGGCGCCCTTGCTGGCCAGATACTCATAAGTTTTGCCCGCGACCTCTTTTTCACTTACCCACGGGGGTATGTCTTTCTGGCGGCGATGGTTACTAACCCAACTCGGAAAATCGCCGGTTACTTCGATACACGGCGCTACCGCTGGCAGCTTGGCGAGCGATGGGATCGGCTGTCCTGCCAGCAAATCTTCTGCATCATAAGCCATTATGCGGCAGCCTTTTGGCGTTGCGGGCCGGGTGTAAGAGCCGACCAATCGAAATAACGAACAAGCGCGCCACGGCGTCTGAGATAATCCGCCAGCTTCAAAGCCTCGCGCCGTACAGCCGGTTTATATAAGGCATCCATATCGAACCAAATGATGATAAGCCGCCCATTCAAGGCGATCTGGTTCCAATCGGCAAGCGCAGTCTTGCCGCCTTCGGCATTACGCCCGCGCCATGAGGAAACCCCGTCAAGCGCGATCACCAACTCCGGGCGATGGCAAGCTATCGCGTCTCCCTTGATGGTTCCTTCGGTTACTATCAAATCAACTTTTGGATCGCCAAGTTTCGGGAAATTGAACGGATGCACGTCCAGAATTTTGTGTGTGCGCCACGGGGTTTCGTATTTGATCGGTTGCCCTTTCTCATTGAAGCGCGGCTTGTCGGGGCGTAACTGGTACTGAGCGGGAGTGCCTGAATTGAAGGGATCGAATTTGGGGATGACAAGCCCCAAGCGGCATTGCTTCGGCGGGAAACCCTTTTGAACCAGCGATAAGCGGTCTTGCTTATATTTCGCTACTGAGTAGTAACCGCGCCCGACGATCCAGTCGGGCTTGATAGTATCCAGCAACCGGGTACGATGCTCGAAAGCTAAGCGCTCACGGATGACCTCAAGGTTTGTGTTTTCGTCCGCCTGCCCGCTGCCGGGCGCGCCCTGAGTCTGTTCGTCGGTTCGCATATAACCCTCGCTCTCGCCTACGCCGCTGGCGCGTATGCGCGCGTATCGCACCATCGGAACACGTCGAGCGCTCGAAAGCGGAGCGCCTTCGCTCCAAACCTTACAGGACGGGGAAAACTTGAGTCGCGGCGCAGCAAATCATAGACCGATTTTCGCGACCGAAAGCGAAGCACGCCGCTTGCAGTTTCCCACAGCGTTAACCACTCGGGCGCGTCTTCCTCCCGTATCGGCTCGCAGGGTTTCAGTTTTGCGCGCTTGGTTTTCGCGGTTGCCATTTTTCTGTTCCTCGCGCGGCATCTCGCCACGTTCTAGTCTGAACGTAGCGTCGCGGGGAACTTGGAAAAAGGGAAATTAGGCGCGCCAGCGCCTAATCTCCGGGGGGCGCGGGAATGTACTCGAAGGGCTCTAAGGGAGTCGCGGGATCGCTGGCGGCGTCAAGCACTCGAAGGGTTCTAAGAGAGTTGCCGGATCGTTGGCGGCGTCAAGCGCGCGGCGGATTTTCCCCGCCGTTTGGCTGCGGTCGTAGTCTTTGACGGGGCGAAGCGTAAGACCAATCATCCGTGCCAGGCCCTCAACGGCAATCTCCACCGTTCGCTCGACGTGCTCGTCTTTGGCTTGAGCAGTTCGTCTGCGGTACTTGCCGTGGGCTTCAAAGATTTGTTGGCAACTCCATCCACGAACCTGGAAGCCAGCCAGCCAATAGAAGTGAAGCTGTTGGCGCTTGTTGACGGTCTTTTTCAGGCCGCGTACCCGAGCTTCAGCCTCGACACGGCCACAGTACGACTCAAGCGCGGCTTTGGCGGCCATCATGGCCTCGGCGACGTACTCGCCGCGCGCTTGACGCACGGGGTCCCACGGATAAATGTCTGGCCAGCGCGGCTTGAGGGTTTCAAATTTGGGTTCCCAAACCCCGTCATCATGAAAACACCAGTGTTGCGAGTCGGCGTTGCGCCAAGACCACAGGGTGACGAGGGCGTACTTGCGACACCAATCGGTGTCCAAATGCCAGCGCTGCGCCCACTTCGCGACCGCTTGAAAATACCGCCTCTGCCGCTGCGTTGGGGCGGCAGCATTGTTGCTCAGGTAGTCGCGAAGCTCTGTCGGCGAGAGTTCCTTCGCAACCGCGTGATGCCGCTTCTCGACTTCTTTGAGCGACCGAAGAATTTCCGGTTCGAGCCGTACTGCTGCTTCGAGGAAATAGCGCCGTCCGAAAATGACGCTGCTCGGCTCCCCGCCACTTCCCGCAGGGCGCTCGTATTCGCCGCGTCTGATTGGCCGCTTCATTGCTGTTCCGTGATTTTGCGGACAGAGGGCTGTCTTGCGCAATATGAGCCAAACCCGACGTTCGATGCCCCGGTCGCCGCCTCGCGCTCAAGGCGCCCCATTACGTCGCCGCAGTCCGTTGATGAGCCAGCCCCACAAATAGTGACGCGGGCGGCCCGTTGCCAAGGGGCATGAGCGCTTCTGCCGTGTTGCGGCGGCGCAACAAACAGTACGGTCCTATTAGTGCCAAATGGGCGAACACACACCACCCTGTTCGTTGGGGCGATGGCGCGTTCCTTGCGTGGAGTCATCCGAAATCGGAACGGGCGAAAGAACCCCAGAAAGCTGCGGCTAGGCGCTTCAATTGGGGGTATAATGGCAACATACGGGTTTAGATCGCGACGGTTGAAGGCGTCTGGTTTCTGGCGTTGGCCGCTATTTCGTTTAGCAAGGGCCGCCGACCCTAGGAGGATTTTTCCCCCTTCTTCACGGGCCGGTCTGCATTCAAAAGTTGAGCCGGTAAATGACAAGAACGCAAGCCAAAGGCCGCTGACCCGCTTGGGAGAAGCCGCGCAGGCGATTTTTAGCGGATCGCTCGTCCCAGCACTCCCATCGGCGGCCAAGCGAGCGTCCGTGCTGATCATTTTGGGCATCACCCTCGGCTATTCGCTCGCCTTGTTCCGAGCTTTACCAACTAGAATGCGAAGGCAGGATTTCAGCGTTTACTACTCCTCCGCAATGTCACTCCGCCTTGGGCATGATCCGTACACGGAATCATTTAAGGATATTGCCGATCGCTTGGGGGTGCAGTTAAACGGCCAAGAAATGGTCCTTGAGACTCCCACGTTTTTGCTGTGCTTCGAGCCGCTGACGAGACTTTCGGTGCCGCGTTCATACTGGCTATGGATCGGACTGAACGTCGCCTGCCTCGCAATTACGCTTTGGCTGCTGCTGGGGGTCCGGTCAGCCCTGTCAAAGTCAACCGCGCTCATACTCGCCGCAATTGCGCTTCTCTACCCGCCGATCACAACCCACTTTGGATTTGCTCAGAGTCAAATTGTGGTCATGTTCCTCCTTGTGTCCATGATGCGGCTACTCGAACGGCGCTACGATGCCAGCGCAGGGCTGCTCCTCTCGCTCGCTGCACTCCTCCGGGCCTATCCGCTGTTCCTCGTCGGCTACCTACTGGTCAACCGCCGAGTCAGAGCAGCCGCTTTCACTTTTCTGGGGCTTACGATCGGAGGAATTCTGACCATCATAGCCGTCGGTCCCGCCAGGGTATTTTCCTTTTTGGTTGCTGTCGGCCTCGTCAGGAGCAGCGCGTTTTTGTCGATAGCCGCGCTGCGAACTCTACCCGCCGCGTTCGTACATGCACCGGACAACGGATCAATTCAGAACTTGGTCTTTATGTTTTTTGAGCTGCTAGGCGATAGCTGGAGCGGTTCGTTCGTCGTTTCGATTGCCACGTGGCTAATTGAGGCCACTTTAATAGTGTTCACTGTGACAACTACAATGAAACGGCCTGCTACCAAATGGGAGGAGTGGCGAAACTTTTCCTTGTGGATTGTTGCAATGATCATGCTTTCGCCGATTGCGTGGACCCACTATCAGGTGCTTCTGTTGATTCCCTACGTCTCAACTGTGATCGCCTACGAGCAAGCTAACGGGAGTGGCCGCGCACTTGGCATGTCCTGTGTTAGCTATTGTCTTACGGTTGCATATGGCGCCGTGGGGCGCGCTGTCAGCGTACTTGGCCAGGGATTTTATTTAGCTAGCCCGAAATGGAGCCCGTGGCTGACTTTTCTGAACTCGATGGTACTAATAAGTGCCTATCTGGCTGTGTATTGGATGGCAAAGCGGCGGTCGCCAGCCTACAATCGAGCTTGCGTCAGGGTCGAAGGCGACGTTGTGAGTTCCGGTCCGTCCGCCAGGTACTCGTTGTAAGCAATGTAGGGCTGGGCGCAGTCTCGCGGTCTCGCGAGCCAAGCCTTCGGGAATGACCGCCGATCTTCCGCGAATCGAAGCCGCGCCGTTACGCCGCCGCAGTCCGCAGATCAACGAGCTTCGGCGCGGTGCCGACTCGGCTGCCCCGAAGGGGCTTGCTTCGTTTCCGAGGCAAAGCGATTTCAATAACCTCGGGCGCGCGGACTCGCCGCTCACGAAAGCGGCGATTCCGTTTTCAAACGCGCCGCACGGGCGGGCTTGGCGAGAGCAGCGTAAGTTCCCGATGCCTGGCGAATCGTGTACAGGACAAAGATGAAGTCTGCGTTGCCCAAAAATTCAGCCTCGCGCAGCGCCTCCATCTCTCGCTTCGAGAGCTTGTGAATTCGGCGCACGGTGTCCTCGCAAAACTTCTCCCAGGCGGACTTGCCGCGATCCTGTTCCTGGAACAGAGGCCCGAGCGGCGGATTGGCACGAACGAATAGCCACCGGCGGTCCAGCAAGAGCACGTCGGCCAGCCGCATCAGTGCCTCATACGACGGATGGCGTTTGTCTGATTCCAAATGTCCGATGTACGGCGTGGAGACCCCGATCCTGCGGGCGACTTCTTCCTGCGTCAGATCGAGTTGACGACGCCGCTCGCGGATAAACTGCCCGAAGCTGCTCTCCTTCTTCTCTGCCATGACTGAGCCCCTCCTAAGACCCGAATCGAGAACCGCTGTAAACTTTGTCGAAAGCTGCCCCCGACGGGTCATCGCCAGCACGCCGGGCTCGCCGCTCTGGCTACATTCCGTAGCATTAGGGGAACATGAAGGCAACAGATAACGGATCATCGTGCGTCTGGCTTGCGAAGCCGTCTCGCGCAACCGCGCGTCCCACTTGATGAGCGCAAAAGCGAAAGCGGCGATCCCCGTCGCCAGGGACCGCCGCTCTTCTGCGAATCGAAGCCGCGCCGTCTACGCGGTAGCGACGCTCTCCGCAACGTCGGCGGGCCGTTCGCGCCGCGCTGCGGGCTCGGGCAGGGCGAGCTTGGGCAGCCCCGTGGGGAACATCAAGCGCGAATTCTCTTCGAGAGCCTTGCGCACGGGATCAAGGTCTATCGTCGTGTAGCGCTCGGTTGTCGAAACCTGCGAATGGTTCAGAATCTTGCCGATCAAGAGCAGGCTATCGCCTTCCGCCGCCCGCCACGACGCCAGCGTATGGCGAAGATCATGCAAGCGGCAGTCTTTGACGCCCGCCCGCTCGCGTATCCGAGCCCACGCGATGTTCGCGTTCTCAAGATGGCCGGACTTGCTTTGATGCCTGCCGGTTTCGTCGCACGGGAAAACCCATTCCGATGCGCCGCGCGACGGCAGACCGGCCAGTAGCTCAAGCGCGAGCGTCGGCAGGGGCAGCTTGAGCGGCCTGCCCGACTTGGTTTTTGGTATGGTGATCGTTCGGCGCTCGAAGTCCACGTTTTCCCATTGCGCCGCCAGCAACTCGCAACGCCGCGTACCGAGCATGAGACACAAAGGGAAGTATGCTCGCCATCGCCAGTCAGGCTCCTGCATGAGCGCATCGTTGATCAGTTTAAGCTCGTTAGGCGTTAGGTAACGCTCGCGCTTGGGTTCGGGGTAGAACTTGATCCCCACAACCGGATTACGTTTGATGTAGCCCGACTTGATCGCGAAGTTGAACATGCAACGCAGCAAGCGCATCGTGCGATTCGCGGCGTAATGCCCGTTCTTGCGGCCCGCATGCTCGCGCGCGATGGTCTTGTGGAGCGTATCGACTTCGCTCCAAGCGAATGAAGAGAGCATCCGCGCACGCCAGTCGGCAGGGACGCACTGCTTGAGCAGGTAACGATCATCTTTGACGGATCGTTCAGACTTGTAGGGCTCCGCATGGCGCTCGAAGTAGCCTCGCTCAAGGTCCGCGAAGGTCTTGTCACTGACGGCAGGCTCTACGCCCGCCGTGAGGAGCAAGGCTGCGACGTGCAACGCCTCAAAGCCGAAAGCGGCTTCGGGCGCAAACGGGTTTTTGCCGTCATCGATTGCACGGTTGATCGTTTCGGCTTCGCGCCGCGCGGCTTCAAGCGTCATGTCGGGCCAGTGCCCAAGGCTCGTTTTGAGGGCCTTCTTCTTGATCACACGGTGCCATATCCAGGTCCGCGCGAGCTTGCCGTCCTTGCGCTCTCGTCCGGCCAGCACATAGAGCCCGCGCGTCTGGCCGTCATGCTTGGTCTGTCCAGGCCGCATCGCCTCGATTGCCTGCTTGTTCAAGACTTTCATCGTTGTTGATCTCCCTGCCGTGATTTCGTGCTCCGTGGCCCCGTGCCAAGCCATCGCCGCGCGGTCCGTCCGCCAGCTACCATCTACCGTGCCTACCAGTTGGTAGTGATTTGGTAGCAACTTGTGGAATACTGGTCGTGTCCCTCAGAGCGCAGACGCACATAGATAATAGTCACGAAACCCTTGTGCTGCAAGGACTTCAAGCATTTCGGCCAAGAACACATATACACAGAGATATACATAAAGAATGCCAAGTAAACATTCAGAAGAGAGAATCCGAAGTCCGATGCTCTGTCCAGTTGAGCTACGGGCGCGCTCGCGCCAAGGTATTAGGAAATAAAGGCTGTCTCAAGCTGGAGCCGTCTTCGCGCCGGAATCCGGCTGTTCAGAGTTCCCACTGAGTGCCCCTTCCCGCCCTTCCGCAAGCGCCGGCACAGGCCTCGCGCCAAGAGCGTAGTGACGATGCGCCCCGGTGTTGCACAAGTGCTACTGCCGGTCAGCCATGAAGAATGTCACAACGCATCTTGGCGCGTCTCGCACTGAGGCACGGGCCTTGCGAAGAGCTGTCCCCATCCCGGTCGTAACCCGGCAAGCACGATGGCTACCTTTGAACAGATTGTATCGAGCGAGAATGATCATAGCGCGTGCGCCCCGCGAATGGGCGATCCGCGCCCCGGCGAGGCCGTAGCGCTGACTCCCGCGCAGCGGGAAACGAAGGAATCGCTCGTCGATTCCGACGATAGCGTCGGTCTCGTGTTCCGGTTCGGCACGCTTTTCGTGGCCGTGTTCAATGTCCTGATGATGGTTCCGAGCCTGTCGGGAAATCTCCCTCGGGAGGGATACCCGGCCTAATCTTCATTATCGTCACCGCGGCGTTGGGATTTCCGTTCAGTTTCACCGCCATGTTTCGCCGTAACTGGCGTCCGGTCGCATTTGTCCTGGTATGCACCTGGGTGATCGCGCAGCGTCTGGATCGCGGCCAACGACCATAACTTCGATCTGCTTGTGCTACGGGTTCGTTCTGCTGATGACCGGGGTGGGCGCGCTGATCCCCTGGGCGATGGCCTGGCAGGGCGCGTTGTTCGGCGGATCCATCATCTCATACGCCCTGGCGGCGGGATTGCCGAGGGCTGGAGACACTCACGGATCGACGCGCTGGGTCGTGCTGCTGATCGGACGGCGGTATCGCTCAGGTCTGCGTCGTGCTCAACAACCGGCGGCGGCGCGAAATATCCTCCGGCGTGATCCGGCTCGCACGACGAGGCGGCGCGGCGGGAAGCCGCGTTCGCGGAGATCGAGCGCACCTCGAGGCAGCTGATCGACGCGCGCGAGGCCGCACTGGCCGCGTCGCGCGCCAAGTCGGAATTTCTGTCCAGCATGTCGCACGAGATTCGCACCCCGATGACGGCGATCCTCGGGATGGCCGATCTGCTCGGCGAGACCGAACTCGACGAGGAGCAGCGCAAGTTCCTCGACGTGATGACGAATAACGGCAACTCGCTGCTGCAACTGATCAATGACGTGCTCGATCTCGCCAAGGTCGAGAGCGGACGTCTGACCCTTGAAGAGGTCGGCTTCGATCTCGGCGATCTGATGAACCAGGTCGGCGAAGCACTGGCCGTGCGCGCGCACGAAAAAGGCCTGGAACTCGCGATTCGCGTTTTACCGCAGACGCCGGTCGAGTTGCTCGGCGATCCGCTGAGAATCCGCCAAATCCTGATCAATCTGGTCGGAAACGCCGTCAAATTCACCGAGCGCGGGTCGGTCACGGCGAGCGTCGGTCTCGACCCCGGCGACTCCGGCGGACGCTTGCTGCACTTTTCGGTTGCCGACACGGGAATCGGAATCAGGCCCGAATTGGCCGAATCGATTTTCACCGACTTCACCCAGGCCGACGCTTCGACCACCAGGCGGTACGGCGGCAGCGGTCTCGGACTCGCGATCGCGAAGCGCCTTGTCGCGATGATGGACGGACGGATCTGGGTCGAGAGCGAGCCGGGCAGAGGCAGCACATTCCATTTCACGATCCGCTTCGAGCCCCGCAAGGGCGACAGCGTCAGGACCGACCGGCCGGTTGCGGACGTCGATCTGCACGGCGTGCGAACCCTGGTGGTTGACGACACCCCGATCAACCGGCTGATCGTCCGCGAGATGCTCTCCGAGACCGGCGCCGAGGTCAGCGAGGCCGACAGCGCACTCAACGCCCTGGCCGAGATCGAGCACGCTTCGCTTAGCGGCCGGCCGTATGCGTTGCTGGTGCTCGATTACAGGATGCCGGTCATCGACGGCGTAGAGCTGATGGGCATGCTGCGCGCAAAGGGCCTGGCCCATCACATGGTGGTCGTGATGCTGACCTCGGACGACCTGAAGATACAGTTGTCGCGCGCGCATCAGGTCGGACTCGACGCCTACCTGGTCAAACCGATCAAGCGCGCGGAGCTGCTCGGCGCGGTGAAGATGGCGCTCGGTGCGGCACAGGCCAGGCGCAAGACGGCCGGGCAAGTCTCCAGCTCAGTGGCCGCGACGGCGATGGGCGACTCGCGCATGGTCCGCGTCCTGCTCGCCGAGGACTCGCGCGACAACACGATGCTGATCGAGTTGTTCCTGCGCAATACGCGCTTCCGCCTGGACACCGCCGAGAACGGCGAAGTCGCCGTGGTGAAGTTCAGGGCGGGCGGCTATGACGCGGTGCTGATGGATATCAATATGCCCGTGATGGACGGTTACGCGGCGCTGCGCGCGATTCGCGAGTGGGAGCGCGAGCAGAAGATTCGCGAGACCCCGGTGATCGCGCTCACCGCGTCAGCGTTCAGGGAAGATGTGCAACGGGCATTCGCAGCGGGCTTCCAGATGCACGTCGCAAAGCCGATCAAGAAGGCAACCCTCACCGACGCTCTCACCGCAGCTACCGGCAGCGCCACGGGTGGCGACTCCAGACCGCACGCAGAACCGGCGCACCTGGAATCAACGCTGCGCGGTACAGGCTAGACCGCCTGCCCCCGCGCACTATCCGCGATGCGCTGGCGCTCGGACGAAGGTCGATAAAAGTTCCACGTATAGCGCCTGAGCGGTATTCGCCTGAAACTGTCGCGCCCGCATCTCGTCTAATGCGGTTGGTATGATCGTCTCGCAACGCACGCTTACCCGGCAGGTGGTTCGGGCGTTCGGATTCGCATTGGCCGTGCTGGCCGTGGCCCTGGTGATGCTCCCGATCGGCAACGCGACGGCGCAGAGTATCGCGCTCGAGGGGAATCATCCAGCGGAGATCGCCGAACTGGAGACGGTCCGGCGGGCCGCGTCCTATCGGCGCCTCGATTTGAAAGTGGTTCTGGCGCTGCGCCACGAAGCGGAGCTCAGGAAGCTGCTTGCGGATCAGCAGGATCCGGCCTCGCCGCAGTATCACCGATGGCTCACGCCTTCCGGGTTTGCCGCTCGTTTCGGCCCGACTGAAGCTGACCTCGAGGCCGTATCCGACTGGCTTGCGGCCGAGGGCTTCCGGGTAACCTCCTCGAATCTCAAGCGTCGCTACCTTGCATTCAGTGCGACCGTGGCGCAGGCCGAGCGGCTGTTCGGCGTCACGATCGTGTTGACGCAGGACGAGAGATACTACGGAAACGTGCAGGATCCCGCAGTCCCGGCGAGATTGGCCGGCCTCGTCGCTCACGTTGAAGGCTTGGACAATCTCCGCCGCTTCGTTCCGCTGATTCGGCGCAGCCGCGAGCATCGGACGCACGCAGCGATCGTTTCCGGCACATCGCCGCTCGAGCACGCGGCCTTCGTCGCCGACAGCTTTTTGCGGGAATCGCAGGGAGCCGTGGTGCCCGAGGTCGTCGTGAATGATCTTCCACCGGCTTTCGGTCCGTCGGACCTCTACACGTTTTACGATGAAACCCCGCTTTTGAATCAAGGAGTCAACGGCGACAACGGCAGTGATTGCATCGCAGTGGTGGAAGATTCCAACTACAAGCAGGCCGCGGTCGACTTGTTCGACACCACTTTCGGGCTGGCGGTCGCGGTCGTAACCACCTCGTTTCCGACCTCCGATCCGGGAATCAACGACAACGAAGCCGAGACCCTGATTGATATCGAGTACGCGCACGCGAGCGCGCCGGGCGCTCCGCTGCGCGCGTATATCGGCAATGACTCCGACTCGATAATCGACCCGATCACGGACGGTATCGAGAGCGCCGTTGACGACAACGCCTGCTCGGCGATCAGCGTGAGCTTCACCACCTGCGGCACGTCGAACAGCTTTTTCACAGGCACGCTCGACCCGATCGTGAGCCAGGCCGCCAGCCAGGGCCAGTCGGTATTCGTCTCGACCGGCGATAACGGCGCGGCGGGACTGGTCCTCGAGCCTTCGGGCCGTGCCTGCGTCCCTGCTACCAGCCGCCACGTGAACGAGATGGCGGCCGATCCTAATGTTACCGGCGTCGGCGGAACTCAATTCACGCCCGATTTCGACGCCAGCGGCGACGATGTCGGCTTCGTCTCCGAGCAGACGTGGAACGAAGGGCGCCGGGGTGGAGCAACCGGAGGCGGCGCGAGCGCAGTTTTTGCCAAACCCCCGTGGCAGCAGGGAGTCACGCCGGCGGACGGCCATCGCGACGTTCCGGACGTGGCGTTGATCGCGAGTCCGGACATGCCGGGTGTCTTCCTCGGCGATGACTCGACCGATCCGGGTTCCGGATGTCCGCGCGGACAGGCTTGCATCAACTGTTGTGACGGCGGCACCAGCCTGTTGACGCCTTTGTGGGCCGGAATCACCAGGCTCTTCACGCAGCTCCAGGGTGGGCGGCTGGGAAACATCAATCCCTGGCTCTACCGCACCGGGCCGTCCGGAACATCCGCCGGCCTTCGCGACGTCACCACAGGGAACAACAACTTCAACGGCGTGCCCGGCTTCACCGCCGGACCGGGCTACGATCAATGCACGGGATGGGGAACCGCCGACGTTGCCCTGCTCGCGCAGAATTTCCCGACCGCGACTGCGACCACGACCCCCACTGCCACCCTTATCTCGACCCCCACTCCCAAACCCACTCCGACTCCAAAGCCTACGCCGGTCGGGACGCTGTCGCTTTCATCCAAAACAGTCACCTTTCCGGTGACCGGGATCGATACGACCTCGGCCGCCTCGTTCAGCATAACCAACTCGGGGATAGGGCAGCTTATCGGCAACATCGACGCGAGCGGGCTTGGACCACCTGCTTCTCTTAGCGCCGCGACTTCAACCACCATCAACTTGCCCGCCGCTCATAGCCAGAAGGTCGTGCTCCAGTTCGCTCCAACCTTGCCGGGCGCTTACGCGGGCATTCTGGAGATTACGAGCAACGACATCAAGCACTCCCCGAGCACGGTCACCGTGACCGGCAAAGCGGTATCCGGCGCGCTCAGCGGGCCTCGAACGCTCGCTTTCGGCACGCTGCGCGTGAATACGAGCAAAACCCTGGCGTTGACGATCGTGAACGTGGGCACGGGCGTGCTGCACGGCAACGTTGACGCGAGCGCGCTCGCGCCGCCGTTCACCGTGCTCTCCGGATCGGGTCCTTTCCAGTTGAAAGACGGCAAGTCGTGGTCAATTTCGGTTGAATTCCAGCCGACTGCGAAAGCTGCATTCAGCAGCGAGATCTCGATCACCAGCGACGGCGGCAATCTGACCGTGGCCGTGACCGGCACGGGAATGTGATCCGTTCCGGGCGCGAGCGATCACTCGGCGGCTACTGGCCGCGCAGGACGATCGCGCAGGGCCGCGATCCTACAGCATGAAAGTGATCGGGTTGGTCGCCGCGAGAAGCCAGGCGAACCACGCCGTTTCCATCAGCGCGACCAGAAACAGGTTGCGCGATGTGCTGTACGCCGACGCCGCCAGAACTTCCAGTGCGATGAACTGGAGTGCGATGATCGGGACGATCAGAAACAGCACGCGCGGAAAGACTCCGACCATCGCGCCTGCAAATAGCAGGACAACGATAATGACCCGCCCCAACGATCCGAGGAGGGTGGACATCGCCACTCCGCCGCGCCGAACCAGGAATTCGAAGCCGAGCCAGAACGGGAGCGTCATCGCGGCGGCGAAAATCCAGGCCAGCAGTCTTTCCGGAGTGAACGCCAGACGATGGAACGTCACTGAATGCGAGTTCTGGCAGACGTAGATCGTCGCAAACGCGAGCGCTGCGGCAAGCAGCGTCGGGAGCGTGCTGACACCGAATCTGACCCACTCAAGCCTTCCCCAGATCACCAGAACCGCGATCAAAGCGATCCCCGCCGCGCCGAGCCACGATACCTCGCTGTCTCCGATCACCAGTGACAGGAACGAGGCCGGCGCGTCATTCGCCACCAGAGGCATTACCGCCACCAACGCGCCGGCAAGAATCGCGAGACCGATCCAGCCTTCAGCTCCTGCCGGTCGTTCCGCCCATTCAGTCGCAATCCAGCCCGCGATACGTCCGATCGGGACGAGCAGAATCAGGAACAGGATTTGCGCGATCACCACAACGCGCAGGCGTGGGTCGGACAGCGTGATGTTCGTGGTGCGAGGACTTCCAAAGGCGCTGTCGAGCCATTTGACGATACTGGTGGCAGCTTCTTTCGAGGTCACGATTTGCACGTGATTGACGTTGGGCACCTGTATCGCTTCGACCGCCGTTCGCTGCCCGAAGTCGCCGTAAGGTTTCCCCAGCTCGATCTGTTGAACCCCCGCCAAACGGGCCGCAATCGCGCTCGCGGAGTCGCGGATAAATTCCGGATCGTTCTGGCCAAAAATGAACAGCGCATTGTTCGGGCGCACCGGACCGAGGCTCCATCCGCCGGAAATCATCACCGCGCCGCGCAAATCGCGATCGTTGGCCGCATAGTCGAGAGCTGCGCCCGCGCCCATCGAATGCCCCATCACGACGATCCGCGAACCGTCCACCAGATCCGATCCACGCAGGAAATCGACCGCCGCTTTGACGTCGGGGCGCAGAGACGCGTTCATGAAATCGTAGACGAACGGATTGCGGTTCGCGCCGTGCCCGCGCACGTCGATGGTCAGCACCGCGTAACCGTTCTGGGCGATCCGTCGCGCCAGCACGCTCATTATCTCGCGATCAGCCGTGAAGCCGTGAACCAGCACCACCGCGGGGGCGCGTTGCGCCGGCGGCGGCCCGAAAAAAGGATCCTCCGCGCCCGGAATGTAGAGAGTACCCGGGATAGCGCCCGGCAGAACTACGTCGGAGTGAAACGGGCCGCCCCTGTCGAGCGCGGCGAGGCGCGCGATGTCGAGAATGAACAGGATGGCGACCGCGAGCGCGACATAGCGAAGGATTTTCATCGCATAACGATTACATCGCGCACGAACGATAGTCCAACGCCGGCTGCCCTCCGAGGCGTTGAAGGTCACTCCGTCGCCAAGCAACGGTGAGCGCTCCGGCGGATCGCGTTTGCGATGCTCGGTTAAGCCGCAGCTATGATACTGATGTATCTCGCAAATAGAATCACGCCGTGAAATAGCAACTGGCCTCAAAGCGGAGCGAGACATCGATATGCAGTACAAACATCCCTCAGGCGAAGAGTTTCGGGGCGTCATCGGCCGGACCGCGGGCGAGTCGAAGCCCTGGTGGCCCGATCTGAAACTGCCTTCCGGATCTCCCAACGTCGTAATCGTGGTGCTCGATGACACCGGGTTTGCGCACTTCGGATGCTACGGCTCGACGATCGAGACGCCCAACGTCGATCGGCTGGCGGCGAGCGGACTGCGTTTCACCGGGTTTCATACCACCGCGCTCTGCTCGCCCTCGCGCGCCTGCCTTCTCACCGGCCGCAACCATCACGCGGTCGGGATGCGCGCGATATCCAACATGGATACGGGATTTCCGAACATGCGCGGCGCGATTCCCCGCTCGGCCGCCACGCTCGCGGAAATCCTGCGCGACAGCGGCTACGCCACATTCGCCGCCGGCAAGTGGCATCTCGCGCCGATGGCGGAATGCACCGCCGCCGGACCGTATCAGAACTGGCCGCTCCAGCGAGGCTTCGATCGATACTACGGGTTCCTGCAGGGCGAGACCGATCAGTTCGCCCCCGAGCTCACCTGCGACAATCACTTTGTCGATCCGCCGGGCAGTGCGGCGGACGGCTACCACGTCTCCGAGGACATCGTCGATCGTTCGATTGGCTATATCCGCGACACGACCTCGCTGGTCCCCGAGCGTCCGTTCTTCCTGTATCTGGCGTTCGGCGCTACCCATTCGCCGCATCAGTCGCCCCGCCGCTATCTCGAAAAGTATCGCGGGCGATTCGATTCCGGATGGGACGCGGCGCGCGAGCAATGGTTCGCGCGCCAGAAAGAGATCGGAATCATCCCGCGCGCAACCAGGCTCGCGCCGCACAATCCGGGCGTGCGCCCATGGAAAGACTTGTCCGACCGGGAAAGGATTTTCGCCGCGCGGCTCCAGGAAGCGTTTGCGGCGATGCTCGAGCATACCGATCAACAGATCGGACGGCTGGTCGCATTCCTCCGCGAGATCAATCTGCTCGACAATACGCTGCTGATCGTGATGTCGGACAATGGCGCGAGCCAGGAGGGCGGTCCGATCGGCGTCCTCGATGAGATGCGCTACTTCAATGGAATCCCGGAGGACCTCGACGCCGCGCTCAAGCGTCTCGACGACATCGGCGGCCCCAACAGTCACAGCAATATCCCCTGGGGATGGGCGCAGGCCGGCAACACGCCGCTCAAGTGGTACAAGCAGAATACTCACGGCGGAGGCGTGCGCGACCCGCTGGTGATTCACTGGCCTGCCCGGCTTGGCGCGCCCGGCCAGATTCGCGGCCAGTTCTGCCACGCGATCGATCTCACGCCCACGATTCTCGATCTGCTTCACATCGAGGCACCGCAGGTCGTCGCGGGCGTTCCTCAGATGCCGATTCATGGCGCCAGCTTCGCCGCGGCTCTGACCGATGCGGCGGCTGTGACTTCGCGATCGACCCAGTACTTCGAGATGCTCGGTCATCGCGGCATCTGGCATCGCGGATGGAAGGCGGTCACGCATCACGACGCGGGCGTCCCATTCGATAATGACCGCTGGGAGCTTTATCAGCTCGACGAAGACTTTTCGGAGTGCAACGACCTGGCGGACGCGCGAGCCGAAGCGCGTGAAGGAAATGATCGAACTGTGGTGGGCCGAGGCGGAACGTCATGGCGTCCTGCCGCTCGACGATCGCGGCGCAGCGCTGCTGTTTCGCGCGGCGCGGCGGCCCGGCCTGCCGACCTCGCGAAACCGCTTCGTCTACTATCCGCCGATCTCGCATATCGTCGCCGACGCGTGCCCGCCCGCGAACCGGGGCTGGACGATGACGGTGGACATCGAGCATCCCGCGACCGATGGGGACGGCGCGTTGGTCGCGCGCGGCAGTCTCAACAGCGGGTTCGCGCTCTACATCAGGCAGGGTGCGGTTCACTTCGATTACAACTGCTTCCACGAGCATACGATGATCAAGGCGCAGCAACCGCTCGCATCCGGCCCACACAAGCTCGAGGTGAAGATCGAACGGCTCGACCGGATGGCCGCGCGGGTCGTGCTGACGATCGACAGCGCTATCGCAGGCGAAGGAAAAATCGCGACCCTGTTGCGGATGCTATCCAGCACCGGAATGGATTTGGGGCGCAGTCTGTCGCCAGTGAATTCGGACTACACGGCGCCGTTCGCGTATCCGGGCCGGATTCGCAGCGTCGTATTCGAGGTCCCGGCCGCGCAAGAACGCGAAGCCGCCGCAGAAGCCGCCGCCCAAGCCCGCGCCGCAATGACCCGGCAGTAGGACGACGCCGTTCGCCGCGCGCGCTCGAGCGGATGGAACGGTTTCGTATCTTGCCGGCGCCGGGCGCGCTTAATGGCGTGATCGCTGAAGACGGTACGTAGTTTCGCCAGACGCGAGCCTGGCTTCGGTGAACCAAAGCGCTCGCATCGCCGGCGATGGGGCGCTGCGTTTGACGGCAACCCCCATTGCCTGCGAGAGTTGCCGTCCGCATCGCTATATTCCGGACCAACGCAACGGAGAGGATCAAGAAAACATGAACAAATTGCATCTGCTGGCTATGGTCGCGGGGCTGGGGCTCTTGCTGGGAGTGACACCGACCTGGGCCCAGCCGGTGTGCGCCCCACCCGGGTGCAACCCGACCGTCAGTGATAACCACGCCAACACCGCTGGCGGCTCGAATGCCCTCTCCAGCAACAACACCGGCCTCGGCGGCATCGACAACACCGCCTTCGGAACCGCGGCGCTCGGGGCCAACACAACCGGCGCCTACAACACCGCCACCGGATCCGAAGCCCTGGAGCTCAACACCTCAGGCAGCGTCAATACCGCCACGGGATATGCGGCGCTATTCGCAAACACCAGCGGCACCGTAAACACGGCCACTGGATATCAGTCCCTGCTCGCTAATACGACGGGGAGCTTCAACACCGCCACCGGAAATAACGCCCTCGTTACAAACACAACGGGCAGCAACAACACCGCCAACGGATACTCCTCCCTGTCCGCCAACACCGGTGACAACAATACCGCTACCGGATACGAGGCCCTGCTCAACAACACCAGCGGCGGCCCAAACACCGCCAGCGGCTACGAGGCCCTCCTGGACAACACTACCGGGAGTTTCAACACCGCCACCGGAGCTAATTCGTTGGCCGCCAATACTACGGGCGTCAACAATACCGCAACTGGCTATGCCGCCCTCAACAACAGCAACGGCTCCAGCAATACCGCCAGCGGCTACGAGGCCCTCCTAGACAACACTACCGGGGGCTTCAACACTGCCACCGGAGCTAATGCGTTGGCCGCCAACACTACAGGCGTCAACAATACCGCAACTGGCTATGCCGCCCTCAACGACAGCAACGGCCCCAACAATACCGCCGACGGCTACGAGGCCCTCCTGTCCAGCACTAGCGGGGGCTTCAATAGCGCCAGCGGAGCCGGCGCGCTTCTCGATAACACCGGTGGAAGCAACAACACCGCCGCTGGAGCTGACGCTCTCTTTACGAACACCACCGGCAGCAACAACACCGGGGTCGGATTCGGCGCGCTCAGCAACATCGGCAATACCACCGGCAACAACAACATCGCGTTGGGCTACAAGGCAGGCGCCGGCCTCACTACCGGAAACAACGACATCTATATCGGCAATTCAGGCGGCGGCATGGAGAATCGTTCGATCCGCATCGGCACCGAGGGCCTGCAGGCCCGGACATTCATCGCCGGCATCAGCGGGGCCAACGTGCCCAACGGGACCGATGTAGTCGTCAATTCAAGCGGCCAGCTCGGCACCGTGAAGTCATCGGTCCGCTACAAGCGCGACATCCGCGACATGGGCGATGCGAGCGGGCGGCTGATGGACCTGCGGCCGGTGACCTTCCGCTACAAGGAGGATCAAACCGGCACTATCCAGTACGGCTTGGTCGCGGAGGAAGTGGAGCGGGTGTATCCGGAGCTGGTCACCTACGACGCGGACGGAAAGGTCGAGACGGTCCGTTATTCCGAACTTGCCGGAATGCTGCTCAACGAATTGCAGAAGCAAACCCATGAGATGCAGAAGCAGACCAACGAAGTGCGGAGACAGGCCAGCGAGAACGCGCGGCAAGCCGAGCAGATCAAGAAGCTCTCGGCTCAGATGGTCGCCGTGAAAGCTTCATTCGAAGAGCGGATTTCAGCGTTGGAGCACACGATGCAGGCGAAGAACGGCGACCGCAAGCTAGTCGCAGTGCTCAACCAGTAACCGTGCGCGAGGCAGGTCGCGGTTACCCCTGCCGCGGTCGCCGCTCAGCGGCGGCGAGTTAGGCCGTTTCGTTGCATGCGCCATCGCAGCAGATCGAAGCGATTCTGCCCGAAAAACGGCTCGCCGTTGAAGACCATCAGCGGTACGCCCCAACGTCCGGCGCGCTTCTGCGCGGACTCATTTTCGGCGATCACGGCTTCGTAGCGATCAGGATCGCGCCGCCCAGGCGCGCGCGGCAATGACCCGGCAGTAGGACGACCGACCCCGGTCCAGGCGACGGGTCTTACTCGCGGGCTGGTCGATGCCTGGTGAGCTTGTCGATTTCGGCCAGCTCATCGGCGCTGAGTCTCCATCCGGCCGCTTTCACGTTCTCGCTGACCTGCTCGGGACTGGTAGCGCCGGAGATCACACTCGATACCTGCGGCTGATCCGCGAGCCAACTCGTAGCCAGCTCGACCATGCTGTGCCCGTGCGAGCGGGCGAAGTCCTCGAGCCGTTCCAGCGTCGCGAAGTTCCCGGCAGTGAGTACGCGTTCCGCCATCGGGCGCATCAGGGCAAGGCGGGTGCCCTGGGGCGGCTCGGAGCCGCGACGGTACTTGCCGGTCAGGAAGCCGCTAGCCAGCGGGAAGTAAGGCAGGATGCCCACGCCGTAGTGCCGGCAGGCGGGCGTCAACTCGCGCTCGATCCGGCGATCGAGCAGGTTGTACAGGTTCTGCGCCGAGATGTATGAGGCAAGGCCGCCGCTTCGCGAGATCCAGATCGCATCGGCGAGCTGCCATCCGGAGAAATTGCTGCACCCGATGTAACGCACCTTGCCCGAGCGCACCAGCGCGTCAAGAGTCTGGAGCGTTTCTTCCTGCGGAGTCGCCGGGTCCGGCTGATGGATTTGGTACAGGTCGATGTAGTCTGTTCCGAGGCGGCGCAAGCTCGACTCGGCGGCGTTCATGATGTAGCGGCGCGACGCCCCGCTCATATGCGGACCGTCGCCCATCGGCATCCCGAACTTGGTCGCGACGATCACGTCTTTGCGCCGGCCGCCGAGCGCCTGCCCGAGCAGTTCCTCCGACTTGCCGCGTCCACCGTAGATGTCGGCGGTGTCGAACAGGGTCACGCCCTCGTCGAGGGCGCGCCGCACCACGGCGCGGGTCTTCTCCGCGTCGATACGCATGCCGAAGTTGTTGCATCCCAGTCCGACGAGTGAGACCTGCAATCCGGATTTTCCCAGCGCACGATGTTCCATAGTGGGGCCGCCTTTGCCCGCGGCCATCTTAGCGCGCCCCGGCAAGGGCGTACATCGAGAAAGGCGGCTGTAGCCGTGTCGCGGCGCCGTTCAGCGGCGGCGGGCGAGGCCGTTTCGATTCATGCGCCAGCGCAGCAGGTCGAAGCGGTCCTGGCCGAAGAAAGGCTCGCCGTTGAAGACCATCAGAGGGACGCCCCAATGGCCGGCGCGCTTCTGCGCGGACTCGTTTTCGGCGATCGCGGCTTCGTACCGATGCGGGTCGCGCTCGATTTCCGAATCGAGTTTCGCGAGGTCCAGACCAGCGCGATGCGCCGCTCCGGCCAGATGCTCGCCGAGATGCCAGTCCCGAACTCCGCCGAAAATCACGCCGCTCACCGCTGCGAGGAACGGCAGTCCCTTGCCGAGATCGGCAGCGGCGACGCCCAGCCTTGTCAACCGATGGATATACGGTTGATCCTTCGGGACCTCCCCGGTGCTCATGTCCATGACAATCGGATCGGGGCTGGGCCAGGCGAAGGGCATGCCGAGCATCTCCGCGATCCGCGAGCAATCGCGCAGCAGATAGGGCGGCCACATCGGATTCACCTGCTTGAAGAAGCCGGGAATCCGGACCGCGATCGGATAGACCGGGCGTACGCGGCACTTCACGTCATACTCGCGCTCGAATTCAACCAGGCGCGGCGTAACCAGATAGGAATATGGCGAGCGAAAAGACCAGAACAGATCATACTCGAGTGTCATCTATGTCAACTCATCAGGCCGCCCGGTGTTTGTGAGATGCGGGCTCCGCTTCTGCGGCCGCTATGCCGGACAGCATGACAGGTTCGCGGTCGGGAAACTCCGCGATAAGGGAAAGGCTGCCGCCCAAGGCCTCGACGGTCTTCCGCAGTGTAGAGAGCAACAGATCGCTGCGCTTTTCGAGGCGCGAAACACCATCCTGGCTAATTCCGAGAGCCTTGGCGATGCGAACCTGCGTGAGCTTGCGAGCGCGCCGGAGTCTCCCGCAAGGTCATTTCCTCGGCAATCAGTTGCGTCGCGCGGGCCTCGATCTTTTTGCGTCGCGCGGGGCTTAGGTCCTTCCGAATGCGCTCAAGGTTCGTCATCGCCGTTCCTTCCTAACCTTTTCCTTCTGCCCTTTAACTTTGGCCTCGTGACCGTCAAAGCGCGCGTCGGCCTTGTCAATCAATTGGCGGTAGAAGCGTTTCTCGCTACCACCTGACTTGTCGCCGCCGCACAGAATGATGGCGCGGCGTTTCGCGTCGAACGCGAAAGCGAAGCGCCAAACCCCGTCTGCGGCGTCAAACCTCAGTTCCTTCATATTCGCGTGACGTGAGCCGTTGAGAGTATCGGCGCGGGGTCGCCCTAGCTGCGGGCCAAACTGCTCAAGCAACGCGATGTGTGCCAAGGTAGTGTCTTAATTCAGATCGGGGCTGTCCCGACGCAGGTGGCGAACCCTTCCAGCTTGTCATTCTCGCGCGTCTGCTTTTGCCTGGCGCGCGAAGAATCCCGGCGCCTGCGTGCCCGAATCCGGGATTCCTCGCGCACGCCAGCAAGGAAGACGCGCGCGGGAATGACAGTCAGGGCGCCTGATCCATGACCCACTTCACTTCAGCATTATGAACCTGGAGACATATGTTGTCAAGTGCATTATCGTCAACGCAGAATTGCTGGGAAAGGCGACGATCGGGCGACCCGGCGGCACCTTGGGCGATTTCGGGCCGGCACACATGGCTGTAATGCATCCATGTTTGCAAGGCGCCAAAAGCAATAAGTCTAGGAAGCGCGAGAGCGCGGCGGAACGGCAGACGCGCCGGACTTAGGGACCCTCGCCAGGATGTAGGGATTTCATTACAGCAGGGCGTTGTCGAGGAAAATCGCGGCCTTTCTGGACCGATAGCGCCCCGTCGCAGCCGGTCAAAACCGATAGCGGTCAAAAAGTTTGGTCCCAAGTCGGTGCCAGTTTTCTGAGGAGCACGGCGCTCGTCAAGTGGGACGCGAAGTTGCGCGAGATTGGGACCCGCAAGAGGCCGCGTGGCGACGTGATTGATCTGCCGACCCGCGACTCCCCCTTGCCGATGGCTGAATCGTGGTTACCGGTGGACCTTGATCGGAATGAGGCCGCTGAAGGAGATGGGCGGAAATGATGGACGAAAGGCGCGCTGTGGAGGAGTTCGCCGCGTCATCCGGTATCACGAGACCCGCGCCCGAGACGGGATCGACGCCCCTGCGACGGAATGGATTCGGGCGGAAATCGCCGGCGCGAGGTTCATGCTTGAAGCGATGATCGGAGAGGACGGGCGCCATCGGGTCCTGGAGGCTGTGCGCAGGCAGACCGGGAAGGGTATACCGCACCGTGATCGAGAGTGGCTGTGCTGGGATGGTGAGGCGCAAGTGGAGCGATAAGCGAGCGCCCACGCCCGCCCGGATCGGCGTGAGCGAACATCGTGGCCCCAATTCAGCCACAAAAACGCGCGGGCCTCCCGGATCAGGAACCGCCGACATGCCGGATGCCGTGCTTCGACAGCAGTGCGTGAAGCTGGGTACCGTCAACGAGTTCCAACCGCGTCCCTTTTGCGAATTCGCGAGCCTGCCCGGTAAAGCCTGTGTTGGTGATGAGGATTCCCTTTACCGCTTCGGGGGCCGCGTTAAGTACCCCATAGAACTCGCGGGCAATCTTGACCCCGACAAGGCGACTCGCGTCGGAATACTTGCACTGCACGATGTAGCGGCCCTTGAGCAGCGAGTCGCCCTCGAGGACTGCCTCTACATCGATCCCGCCATCGCCGGAAGCTTTCGTCATCTCTGCCCGAAAGCCCATTGCCTTCATAAGCGCCAATACGAGGCGCTCGAACTCCGTTCCGGAGAGGCGGTCGATTGTCGGGTCAACGCAGGTGCCGGGGTTCTCGGCAGGCACAGGGCCAAATACCGAGAGCGTCCCTCGAACGTCGTTTTGGGAGAGCGATATCTTGCCGATAAGCTTTAGATGCCGCACAAGAGTTTCGACGCCGCTCGGGGTACCGTCGCAAACTCGCGCTACCGAGAGTGCAGCGGCTGGCTCAAGTCTGAAGCCGCTCCTCCACGCCAGCCTAGCCGCGATCCATTGTAGCTCGGTCTCGTTATACGGTCGCAGCGAAAGGCGGAGGGAAAAACATCGCAGTAGGGAGTCGGGGCGATCGCCCGTTCTCGTCGCGGTAGCGATGCAAGTGAATGGTGCGATCTTCGTCTCCTCTACCGTCTTCCATCTTCCCGAGCCTCGGGGCACCCGCAAAACGAATGTATCCAGGAGCGCTGACACCGTAGGGACCAGTGCGCGACGTAGTTGATTGATCTCGCGAAAGATTAGAAATCCGCCGCCGAGCCTGTTGACGCAATCAGACAGCTGATCAGCTGATTGCAGAGATTCCGCTGCGAGTTCACCACCGTATCCGCTGAAGCCTCTGTGCTCGACGGGACGGGCGTCGTTGTGTCCTGCGAACCCTCTTGCAATAGTGGCCCTGCCGGTACCTGGACTTCCGAGAAGGAGAATATGTTCAATTCTTCTCGATTTTCTCCTATAAAGGGCGGCGAATCGCTGAAGCCGCCCTACGGCGTCAGCCTGCCCGACGATGTCCTTTAATCCCGGCAATCCCGGATTTACATCTCTCGTCAAGGGCGATCCGGCGGCCTCGGGCTGCGGCGTACCTTCACGAGCTTTGCACGCTTCCTCGGTCGCTTTCTCTCCATGGCTTCTTTTGCGAACTCCACAACCGCATCAATCCACTGCTTGCGCTTTGCCTCCGTTTTACGCCTGGTTTTGTCAAATGGTGACAGCGCTGAATCCTCGAATAGATTTTCGATTGCTCGAACGACTGACCCTTTCACGCGGATAAGCTTTTGTCCGGAGACTAGAACATGCGCGTCCCACAAATAACCAACACCCTGAATGATTTCGGCTTGCACTTTGGCGTGAAACACGTTGTATATCGCGGTAGCCAACGGATCGTTCCTGTCAACCTCTTCCCATAGTAACCGCGACGTTGCCGCCTGTTCGCCAATTCCAATAGCGCAGAATCCTTCAAGGTCGTGGCTCGATGGCACGCCGTTGTCACCGATTGTGAAGATATGCGGACCGTACCGATCAAACCCGCAAACCATCAACGTGCAACCGGTATCGTATTTGAGGAGAGACTGCACAATTTCGCGAGACAGTTCTTCATTTAGTGGTTGTAAATCTTGGCTGCTTCGTTTGATGAACGAATCCTTGTCGAGTAGCCGAGGCCGCAAAACGGTGTCGACGACTTCCCGCTCACGCACTTGCTGGTACGCATTTGTGATGCAGTCTGTCACCTCTTCATAAGAAATGGCTATGGCCCGCTTCTCCAGAAAGGCAATATTCGCTTGGTTGACGACCTTTTCCGCGAACGCTCCACGTCCAGCGAATAGCGCCTCCCAACCTGAGTCTGCCAAGTGCAGGATTTTTGAAATGCCTGTATCCGATTGCATAGGGGACGGACCATAAGGGTCATACGTGAGCATTTTGTCAGCAACAAGGACGATCGCCTTAGCTTTGGCTGCGAACGCCGAAATGCAAACCGTCATGTCAGCCCTCTACGCTCCCTGCCCCGCTCACATTGTTCGAGCTTCGATGCGCTTTGCGGCGGGCGGGTGAGGCACGAATATGTCCCGACCTCCGCTGAAAGTAATGCTCACCTGGCCGACGTGATGAAGCCGTGCAGTAAGTCGGCGATTTCCTGGGGCTTGTCCTCCTGCAGGAAGTGGCCCGCGTCCTTGATGGTCACGTGCTTTTGGCCCTTGGCTCCCGGGACGCGCTGCTGAAAGAAAATCTCGCCGCCCTTGGTTACCGGATCCGAATCGCTGAACGCCGTCAGAAAGGGCTTGGTGAAGCGCTCCAGAACCGCCCACGCGGCCTTGTTCTCCGCGACTGAGGCGTGATTCGGCGTAACCGGCACCAGCGCGGGAAAGCGGCGCGCGCCCGCCTTGAACGATTCGTCCGGAAAGGGCGCATCGTAGGCTGTTTTCTCGGCCTCGCTCAGGCTGCGGCGGCATCCCATGGCCACGATCTGGCCGATTGGCAAGGTCGGTGTGTTCTGGCTGAATTCGAGCCATCTATTGAACGCGTCCGAAACTCCCTCGCCGGTCGGCAGCCCGGTATTGGCGACCACTACGCGCGCGAATCGATCGGGAAACGCGGCCACCAGCCTGAGCCCGATCAGGCCGCCCCAGTCCTGGCAGAAGAGCGTGATGCCCGTCAGGCGCATCGCGGTGAGCCAATCGCTCATCCATCGCACGTGCCGCTCGAAGGTGTAATCCAGCGGATCGCTTGGCTTGTCCGAGCGGCCGAAGCCGACCAGGTCCGGCGCGACGACGCGATGGCCGCGCGGGGCGAGGCTCGCGACGATCCGGCGATAGAGAAACGACCACGACGGCTCGCCGTGCAGGAGCAGCACCGGCGCGGCGCCGCGCGGCCCCTCATCGATACAGCAAATCCGGATCGCGCCGGCGTCGGGGTCGCGCACTTCGAGATAGTTGGGCGCGAAAGGAAATTCCGGCAGTTCGTGAAATCTCGAATCGGGCGTTCTGAGTATCTTCATGTTGTATCTCCGTCTGGCCCCCGTCCTGCCTTGATTCTCGGGCGCAGCTTGTTTGGCAATCCGTCGTGCGATCCTTGAGGCCGTTTCGGCACGTCCTCCCACCATGCGCTCCACGGCATATCGCCCCGGCGTTGGGGATGGAGCGGATAAAAGATGCGGCTGTCTCTGCGTGCCGCCTCACCACCGACCAGCAGCAGGACGTCGCGCCGGGAGTTGTTGATGAAGCAATGGCAGATGCCGGTGCCGGATGGGAACGCGGCGAAGTCACCCGACCGCATCGGATAGACAACGCCGTCCACCCATGCGCTCACGTTGCCTTCGAGCACGTACACGAACTCCTCCTCTTTTTCCTCCGCGTGAGGCCACGAGCTTCGCTCTCCCGGCTGGAGCCGCTTCAGATTGATGCCAAGTTTGAGCAATCCTGCCGCGCGGCCGATGGCGCGCTCGTAGCCTGTGGACTCGTCGCTATTCGGGTAGTGATGGCGAGTTTCGGAGACATCGCGGCCGGAAATTATGAACGCCGGGCGCGGCTCACGTTTGCGCATGGCGCTGTGTAGCCCGTCTGCGCCAGCGATTGCAAGCGCCCGCCGATCAGCCTGCGCGCTCGGCGCCCTCGCCGCGCGATCGGCGCCAGTAGATCCAGCCTATCACCAGCCACAGGATCACCATCACGACCGGCGCGCCGATCGCGCCCGGCGGATGTCCCGGCGCGGGTTTGTAAAGGAACACGATCTCTCCCGCGGTCTGCTGCAGCGCGTGGAACCACAGCGCCGGTATCGCGAGCCATCGCGCGCGAAACGCGACGATCAGATCGACGACTCCGAGCGAAAGCTGCTCGATACCCATCACCGCGAACAGAAACACGATGGTCTGATACGAGTGGCTCAGGTCGAAGCCTGCGATCAGGTGGGCGCCGCCGTCGGGCAGAAACGTATGTACGCTGCCGCGGAACAGGTTCAGCACGCCTATCGCCGCCACCACCGGCCACGCGATCGCGTCGGCGCGCGCCGCGGATGACCCGGTTGATTTCGAGGGCGCATTCATCGCGCAGCCTCAGGGTGACAGACCATGGTTTTCCTCAACAGCTGGTAGGCCAACTCACCGGGCATTCAGTCTGCGACGGGGGCGGATTCAGCCGCGCCGACCGTCTTGAGGCTGGTCAGCAGCGTGATCCCGCAGATCAGAACGATCGCTCCGCAGATCACCACCGCTTCGCGCGGCCCGAGTACCGTGCCGAGGTATCCCACCGCGAGCGCTCCAATTGGCATCATGCCCACCGCCGCGAGTTGATAGGTGCTCATCACGCGCCCGCGCAGATCGTCGCTGACGAACAGTTGCACGAGAGTGTTGTTGCTGGCGCGGAAGTTGGTCAGTCCGGTTCCTATAATCAGTTGCGCAGCCAGCGAAAGACCCATCCACGGCGACAATCCGAATGTCACGATTCCAATCGCTGAGATCAGCAGCCCCGCGATCAGATTATTGCGGATTCCGTTCGTGGTCACTCGCGACGCCAGCGTAGCGGCACCGATCACCGATCCCAGCCCCTGAATCGCGACCAGAAACCCGTAGGCGCGCGCGCCCCCATGCAGCTCGTTGCGGGCGAAGAGCGGGACCAGCACCAGGTACTGATAGCCGAATCCGTTGCTGACCGCCGCCAGCGCCATTTGCTGGAAAATCTGCCGATGCCGCCAGACGTAGTTGAGTCCCTCTCGGAGTTGTTCGAACATCGCGGCGCCCGCGCCCGCGATCGTCCGCGCCGGAACCACCATCAGGTAAAGGCTCCAGATAACCGCGAGAAAACTTACGCCGTTCAGGAAAAAGCACGTTCCGGTCCCAAGCCACGCGATAAAGATTCCGGCCGCGGCTGGACCGAGCATCCGCGCGCTGTTGAACATCATCGAGTTCAGTGCGATCGCGTTGGCCAGATCCTCGTATCCGACCATCTCGACGACAAATGACTGGCGGCCGGGCATGTCGAATGAGCTGACGGTCCCGTTGAAAGCGGCGAGCGCAATCACGTGCCACACTCGCACGCGGCCCGACCAGGTCAGCCCCGCGAGCATGAAGGCGCTGAGCATCAACAGCGTCTGCGTTCCGATCAGCATGCGGCGGCGATCGATTCGATCGACCACGACGCCGGCAAACAGTCCCACCAGCAGGATCGGAAAGAATTGCGCGAACGAGACCACCCCCAGCATCAGCGAGGAGTTGGTCAGCGCTAGAACCAGCCACGCCTGCGCGGCGCTCTGCATCCAGGTGCCGGCCAATGAGGTCAACTGGCCGATGAAGTAGAGTCGGTAGTTGCGATGGCGCAGCGCGCGGAATGCGCCCATCCGGCCGCGCGCCTCATCGCGGCACCTTTCGTCATCTTCATTCACGGTAGCCGCTTTGGCGCCGTCGCTGACAGGTGTTGGGGCTTCCCTCAATTGGGTCGCCAAAACGCGCGAGCTGCCTCCGTGGTCTCACGCAGCGGAGCGCCAGAACTCACCTAGCAAAACGCTGATCAGCTTCGGATGCTCCTCGGGGAAAAACAGCTTGGCGCGCGGCACTGTAATCACCTTCCTCACCGCCGGAACATTCTGTCCAAGCCAACTCAACGAGGATTGCATGTCGAAGAAGCCGTCCGCATCTCCCCAGATTACCTGCACCGGCGCCCGAAGCTGCTTCAGTTGTGGAGCGGTCGCGACCAACTGTGCGCGATCGTTCTGCACTTCTTGCAGGAAACGGCGCAGAGTGTCGGCGCGCTGCGCTGTGGCAAGGACCGGCTCGAGGTAGGTCCGAAACGCCTCGGGCGGTATGCGCCCCGGATCCTCGTAGGCGGCGGCGAAAGCGCTCCGCGCGGCCGCGGGATCTCCGGCGATCATCTTCAGACCCGCGAGCGCACCCTCCAGGGTGAGCTGGTTGAAGAGCTGCTGCAGAGTGGGATTCGGCCACAGATCGTACACTTCGCAATTTGTAAGCGTGAGAGTCTGTACTCGCGAGGGATAGTTCGCGGCGAACAACTGGCTCACGCCGCCGCCGCTGTTGTTGCCGACCAGATCGACCTTGTCCACCTTGAGCGCGTCCAGCAACGCGGCCAACATTCGCGCCTGCCCTCTGAACGAGAGATCCTGATCGTCCGGCACGTCGGTGTATCCAAAGGCCATCAAGTGGGGCGCGATACAGCGCCGCATTCCGGCCAGGTCCTCGATCACGTCGCGCCACGCGAACCCGTTGAGCGGGAAGCCGTGCAGGAACAGCGCCGCCGGCCCGGAACCGCGCTCGACATAGGCGATCCGGCCGGACGGCGTATCGGCGAATTTGCGTGCCCGATGGAACTCTTCAGCGTTCAATTGCTATCGCGCCTCCCGGCAGGAGATTGTCCACAAGCATTCCGGTCGATCGCCGCTTTTCTCAAAACCCTGCTAAAGAAACACCCCGGCTGAGACGCCGAAGTGCCGCGCCAGACGCTTGATGTTGGTCTTGCTCAACCCGCGCTTGCCGTTGAGGATCTCGGACGCCAACCCTTTTGAGCCGACAATCGCGGCGAGGTCTACAAGCTTCATCGTCCGCGCCTCCATCAACTTGCGCAGCACGTCTACAGGCGCGGCTGCATTCAGTTCGTATCTCTCCGATTCGAAGCGCTCAATCAGAACGACTAACAGATCAAGAAGATCCCGCTGTTCGGGCGTCATCTGATCGCCGAGCTCCATCAGATGCGCGACGACCTCGAGGTATCGCTCGTTGTCGTGCTCGGTGCGAATCGGGCGAGGCAGCGTCTTGCGAAGAAGCTTTCCGTAAACAGCATCGTTGATGGCGGCGTCACTCACGCAACAGGTGAGCGTATTGACAATTCGCGAGCCCGGCAACGATCCGGCGGCCGCGAGCTCCACTTTGCTTTCGCCGGCTGGACGCGCTATCTAACCCGCGATCGTGAAAGTGCATCTACATCTTACTTCCCTGGCGATCGTCCTCGGTATCGGCTCGCCCGTTCTCGCGGCGCCGACGCCAGGAACGCCGGCATCTCAGGCGCCGGCGGCCGCATCGCCCAAGCCTGTCGCAAGTCTTCAGCCCGGGATGATTATCACGCTCGACAACGCTGACACCTATTCGAACGATATTCCCTCGGCTGCAAAAGTCGCCTTAAAGTATGGCTTCCGCCTGCGCGCAACCCCGACCGATCACCTGGAATGGTCGAGCGGCTTCCAGCGCGCCACCGAGAAATACTCGCCGCAGGCCGGGCTCGACGCGCAAGACCGTCTGACCAAGTATGTCGCGGGGATGCCGTTTCCGCTGATCGACATCACGGACCCGAAGGCCGCGGTCAAAATCGCTTACAACTGGCATATGGGACCGGTGATGCCGGACGATTTCTCGCTCGCTCCCTGGCGAAGCAGCGGCTACGCTGCCGATCCCGCGAATGCGCATAGAATAGTTCCGGCGGACGATCGAGACTACGCCTGCGAGCAGCTCGATTTCCTCAGGTTTGCCCATCGCACGGAGGTCGATCCGAGGCCCACGCTCGGCGAGAACTCACTGGGCGTGGAGTGGAAGGCGCGATGCAACCGGTGGGTGCTGGAGCCGCTCGGCATCGGCACCGGCGAGGGCGCCGGAATCTGGATTCGCCATCTCGATCCCGCCCGCGCGGATGAATTCTACGGCTTCAGCGAGACTTCCCGCCGCGTGCGCCGCAGCGCGGTCAATCTCGAATATCCAGTCGAAGGATGCCGCGGATGCCATCAGCCGTACTGGGCCTACGCGCTGCCCAAAACCGAGAACTACGCCTACCGGCTGCTGGGCACGGCCACCATTCTGGCGTGCATGAAGGCCGACCACGAGCCGGCCGGAATCGTGCAATCCGGCGACAGCTTCCGGCTGACCGAGGAGCCGTTCCAGCTTCGCCATGCATATGTCCTGGAGATGACGCCGCGGCCCGACGCGCACGGTCCCAATGCGCGCACCGTAGTGTATATAGACACTGAGATATACGTATGGCTGGCAGCGGAGTTTTTCGAGAATGGTGAGTTGAGCGCAGTGACTATTCCACTCTGGCGGATGAGGCCGTCGATGGAGGGCGGCAATCTATTCGATCTCGCCGGCAGCTTCTACTTCCCGACCGCGCATCCCGGCTACTTCCGATCGCCGGTGCCCGCCCATTCGACGTTCACGCAAAAGATCAACAGCGGAGAAATTTCAGAAGGCGCGTTCAACCCGCAGTTGATGCGATAGCGTCGCCAAACCCGCCGTCCATCAGGACCGATTGCATCAGTGGGTTTGGCATTTTGCGTTCACTCATTCCTGATATTCGCTGGAATGAATCTTGACAATGCGGCGCATGTCCGAAACTATACGTCAGCGCGCTATCTTCAGACACTGCAGGTGTTGAGTCAACGGAAGGGGGCCTCGGCTTCTGGCAGTAAGGCATCCAGCAGTAGGGCATCCAGATGAAGTACGGCAGACTTGCGACTGCGTGTATCGTGGCCACGGTGACGGCATTGTCGGCCGCCGCCGTCGTCCGGCTTGGCTACGATCGCGGCGGCGCGAAATTGACCGCACCCCGCACATCCGCGGACTCCAAATCTCCGCAGCGCCTGGATATCGTCCGGGCGTATGGAAAACTGCCTCTGAGTTTCGAGTCGAATCAGGGACAGACCGACCCGCGAGTGAAGTTCCTATCACGCGGTCCAGGCTACGAAGTGTTCCTGACCGGGGACGAAGCGGTGCTTGCTCTCAGCAAGCCACATGCGAGGTCTGCTCACGAAGAGGCCGCTCATCCAGCGCAAGCCTCAACGAGTTCGGCGATCGGGAAAGTCCCGCCTCGCGAGGTTTCGGTTCTGCGGGTGAAGCTTGCGGGCTCCAATCCGAACCCCCGGATCGAGGGAGTCGCGCCATTGGCCGGCAAGGCCAACTATTTCATCGGAAGCGACCCCAGCAATTGGGTCACAGGGGTCTCGGCGTTCTCCCGGGTGAAATGCCACGAGGTCTATCCGGGCATCGACCTGATTTATCACGGCAGTGCGCAGGGCCGGCTCGAGTACGATTTTGTGGTCGCGCCGGGAGCCGATCCCGGACGGATTCGGCTCGGCTTCACGGGCGCGGATCTCGTCTCAGCACGCGAGGGCGGCGATCTGCGCGTGCGCGTAGGAGGCGCTGAGCTCGTCGAGCACGCCCCGTTCGTATACCAGCAGGTCGGCGGCGCGCGGCGTGAACTGCGCGGCGCATGGATCATGCGGGGGAGGAGCGAAGTCGGTTTTCGGGTTGCCAAGTACGATCGCAGCGTGCCCCTCGTGATCGACCCCGTGCTTTCCTATTCGACTTACCTGGGCGGTAGGAGCACCGACTCCGGCATGGGCATCGCGGTCAACGCGAGCGGCGATGCATATGTGACGGGATCTACTGAATCCACGAACTTCCCGACCACGGCGGGCGCTTTCCAAACGACCTTGGCTGGCAGCCCGTACGCCTTCATAACCGAGCTAAATCCCTCGGGTTCGGCGCTGGTTTACTCGACCTATCTGGGCAGCAACACCCCCTTCGAGTTCGCCCACGGCAACGCGCTCGCGGTCGACCCCAGCGGTGATGCCTACGTGACGGGAAGTACGGACGCCAGCGACTTCCCGACCACCGCGGGAGCTTTCCAGACGACCTTGGCGGGCCACACAAACGCCTTTGTCACCGAAGTGAATCCGTCGGGTTCGGGTCTCGTTTACTCGACCTACCTGGGCGGCAATGGCGCCGCCGTCAACGGCGGCGTCGATGAAGGTTACGGCATCGCGGTCGACGCGAGCGGTGACGCATACGTGACAGGCCTCACAGAATCCAACAACTTTCCGACCACGGCGGGGGCTTTCCAGACGACCCTCAGCGGGAGTGCAGGCAATGCCTTCGTAACCAAGCTGAACCCTTCGGGCTCGGCAGCGCTCTATTCGACTTACCTGGGTGGCAGCGGCAACGCCACCGGGAGTGGCGTCTTCAATGGCGACGCCGGCCAAGGCATCGCGATCGACGCGGGCGGCGATGCTTTCGTGACGGGGCTTACTTACTCCAGCAACTTCCCGACTACCGCGGGCGCCTTCCAGACGACCTACGGCGGCACTACCAGTCCCTTCCCAACCGACAATGCCTTCGTAACCGAGCTGAATCCTCCAGGTTCGGCACTGGTTTATTCCACTTACCTGGGCGGCAACGGCGGCGGCGTCAACGGCGGCGGCGATGCCGGTTACGGTATCGCGGTTGACGCGGGCGGCAACGCTTTCGTTTCGGGGGGAACAACCTCCGGCAACTTCCCGACCACGGCGGGCGCTTTCCAGACAACCAACGGCGGCGACTATGACGCTTTCATAGCCCGGCTGAACCCGCTTGCTTCTGGTTCCGCACAACTGGTCTATTCCACCTACTTGGGCGGCAGCGGCTACGACTACGGGGTCAGCATCGCGGTTGACGCGAGCGATAATGCATACGTGACCGGAACTACCAAATCCACCAACTTCCCGACCACGACAGGCGCTTTCCAGACGACCATCGGGAGCACTGACGGCAATGCCTTTTTCACCGAGCTTAACCCCTCGGGCTCGACACTGGCTTATTCCACTTATCTGGGCGGCAGCATCGGCAACGGCGACAGCGGTAGCAGTATCGTGATCGATGCCACCGGTAATCCCTACGTGACTGGTTCTACCGACTCCGCGGACTTCCCGACCACGGCGGGCGCTTTCCAGACGACCTTCGCCGGCGGCACCTCCGACGCCTTCGTAACCAAGTTCCTTTTGTCTGCGGCAACCCCCACTCCGTCGGCCACGCAAACGCCGACCGCGACGACGACACCGACACCGACGCCAACTCCAACTCCAACTCCAACCCCGACACCGACGGCGACACTAACACCGACGCCGACACCGACACCGACACCCACGCCAACTCCAGCTCCAACCCCGACACCGACGCCCACGCCCACGCCGACGCCAACTCCAACCCCGACACCGACGCCCACGCCCACGCCGACACCGACGCCAACGCCAAGTCCAACCCCGACACCGACACCAACGCCCACGCCGACACCGACACCGACGCCAACGCCGACACCGCCCGCGACGCCAACGCCTATTCAGCCGCCGACGGCAACACCCACTCCCACATCAAGGCCGACTCCAACCAACCACAAGCCGACACCGACTCCGACCAGGCCCAAGCCGACGCCGACTCCGACGAGGCATAAGCCAACGCCGACACCGACCAAGCGCAAGCCGACCCCAACCCCGACGAGGCGCAAGCCAACGCCCACCCCGACCAAGCGCAAGCCAACGCCGACACCGACCAAGCGCAAGCCGACCCCAACCCCGACCAAGCGCAAGCCAACGCCCACCCCGACCAAGCGCAAGCCGACCCCAACACCGACCAAGCCCAAGCCAACGCCGACACCGACCAAGCGTAAGCCAACGCCAACACCGACCAAGAGCAAGCCGACCCCAACCCCGAACAAGCGCAAGCCGACGGCCACGCCGACCCCGAAACGGGGCGTCGCAGGGCCCGAGGCCTCGCCGACACCCAGTCAGTGACGGGCGGCTGGGAAGGCAACTGTCAGTTAAACAGACGCGGCTTAGGTAGCGGGCCCGAGTAGCCGATCCACGATTCGGGGAAGCAGGCGCTTGATCTCCTCGCGGCAGGCGGAAAATACTTCGTCGCCTTTTTCGAAGGGGTCCTCGATATCTCCGCTCTCGCCGGCGAAGCCGCGCAGAGTGTAGACCGGCAGATGACCGGCGCCCGGAAATTTCGCGCGAAGCTCGTCCGCCTGAGCCTCGGTCATCGCGATCACCAGTTCGGCTTCGCGGAGCAGCTCCGGATGGCGCCGCAGGTCGGTGGAGGTCGCCTCTTCGTGCAGATCGATTCCCTCGTCGCGGAGCGTGAGGCGCGTATCGAGCGATACCAGCGCTCCGTCGCGGGCGTAAGGGGCGATTCCGGCCGAATAGACGCGCACGGTTGAAGCCACGCCGCGATTTCCCAGCTCGCGCCGGAGCAGATGCTCCGCTATCACGCTGCGAGCGGTGTTGGCGGCGCAGATCAGCAGAACGGAGCGAAAACGCGGCCCCGAGCCGGCCGCGTTCCGCTGCGATCCGATGCGGGTCTCACTCACCCGCCATCACCTGCCCCATGCTCTCCTTTTTGGTGGCGCCCTTGGCGAGCTCTTCCTTGAGCTTCGCGCCGAGCGCGTTGGGATCCCAGATCGATCCGCGCTGCGAGATCTTGCCCACCGAATGCCATCCCCTCATCAGCCACACGGTGCCCATCCCGACGCGGAAGACTTCGCCGTGAACGTCCTTCGCCTCGTCGCTGCCGAGCCATGCGACCAGCGGGGCGACATTGGCCGGCCCGAACGGGTCCCATTCGCCGGTCTTCACCTGGCCCATGGTTGCTGCGGTTTGCGGCGTGGCTTCGATCGTCAGGCGCGTTCGCGCCACCGGCGCGATCGCGTTGGCGGTTACGCCGTAGCGAACCATCTCCCGGTCCACGATTATCGCCATCGCGGCCACCGCGGCCTTTGCGGAGCCGTAGTTGCCCTGTCCGGCGTTGCCCAGCAGGCCGGAGTCCGAACTGGTATTGATCAGCCGGCCGTTGAGCAGGTTGCCGCTCTTGTGCTGTTCGCGCCAATATGCCGTCGCGTGGCGGGCGAGGTTGAAACTGCCCTTCAGATGGACCGCCACGACCGCGTCCCAGTCCTCTTCGCTCATGTTGAAGATCATCCGGTCGCGCAGGATTCCCGCGTTGTTGACCACGATATTGAGCTTGCCGAAGTTGTCCAGGGCGCACTCGACGATGCGCTTGGCGGACTTGAAGTCGGTGACGCTCTCGAAGTTGGCCACCGCCTCGCCGCCGGCGTTGCGGATTTCCCTGACCACTTCCTCGGCGGGCGACCGCGAGGTTCCGGTGCCGTCGAAGTGTCCGCCGAGGTCATTGACGACAACCTTGGCGCCATGCTTCGCCATCAGCAGCGCTTCTTCCCGCCCGATACCGCGTCCAGCGCCGGTAATAGCGGCCACTTTTCCCGTTAGTAGTGCCATCGGTTAGTTCCTCTTTTCCTTCGAATCTGGATTCTGCTGGGCCATCTCGCCCGGTCCGACTACGTCGAACTGTTCTTCGGGCTGGTCCGGCCTCTCATTGCTTGGCGAAGGCATCTCGTAAATCAGATCGATTGTGACGCGCGACTTGTCCTTCTCGTCCGGGTAGAGCATCACGCTCGCCTGCTGGCCGTTTTTGTGGAAATCGCAGGACCAGGTCTTTCGTGCCGCGATCTTCAGGGCGGAGGTGACCTCGTAGCCGCCTTTCTGCAGGCCCTCCTTGTAAAAGTCGATCAGACGATCGACCGGGGCATCGCTGTCGAGCAATACCTCTCGCATCGAGCCCTTCGGCCTGCGCACGTGTTCGACGACTGACCCGGGGAAAAACGGCAGGTTCTTGTCAAAGTCAGCAGGCAGCGCGGTTGACGCCTCGTCGGGGCTGGCGTTCGCCGTGGGTTCCGGGTGGGCCGATACGGCTTGGGGCGCCACGCGGCCCTGGCACGAGCCGAGTCCGAACAAAACCCCCGCGAGCAGCGTCTTAAGATAAGGAGTCGGCGTGCGAATTTGATTCGGCAGCATCTGTCGAGGTCAAGCAGGTCCCGCAGAAAGATAAGACCGCGGAGCGGTCAAGTTTCTGGATAGACGCGAGCGGGGGAGAAGTCAAGGCGGGCGAGCAAGCGCGATGCCATGAGGATACACGGCGGAGCAGCCGGTGCGGACGTGCTCGCTTGACTTCATCAACCGGTCGTGAAAAGTAATCTATAGAATTCCCTCTTGACAAAAGGCTTCCTTTGTTGCAATCAAGGCGGCGCCAGCGCCTTGGACTCCTTTTTCCGCTCCGCCATCGGGCGGGCGAGGCAGCGCGAAGAAAGCGGGCGTCTGGGAAGGTCGAGTTCATGGGGACGAAGTCAGCTTTGGGATTTGGGTCTCACAGACTGGAGCGGTTAGGTCAGACGCTCACAGGCTTCAATTCTATTTTAGACTATTGAGAGGATAGGCGATGCAAACACAGTTCGGCGTGCTTGCGATGATCCAGCAGGGCTATTACGCGACGTATCCCCTGCTTTTCATCTCGGTCGTATGTTTGGCGATCATTTTCGAGCGGTTCTGGTCGCTGCGCGGGATCGGGCCGCAAGCGGCAAAGATCGCCGACGGGCTTGTCGCGCCGCTGCGGCAGGGCCGTTTCAACGAGGCGCTGCAGCAGATCCAGGCCCAGCGCACGGCCGGCGAGCGCGTCTACTATGCGATCGTCTCGGGCGCCCAGACGATGGACCGCGACGACCTGATGGACCTCGACGAGGAGCGGCGCTTCCGCGAGATGCTCGAGTTGAAGCGCTATACCTGGGTGCTGGCGACCTCGGGCGCATCGGCCCCCTTCATCGGGTTGTTCGGAACGGTGATGGGAATCCTGATCGCATTCCAGTCGATGGCGATCATGGGGACGGGCGGCTTTTCGGTCGTCGCAGCCGGCATCTCGGAGGCCCTCATCTCGACCGCGATCGGACTCGCGGTCGCGATCATCGCGGTCATTTTCTACAATTATTTCTCGGTCAAAGTCGAGAACATCAACGCGATCATGCACATCAACGCGGGACGGCTGATCGACGCGGCGATGCAGGGGAGGCAAGGGCATGGCGGTTAGCGGCCCAAGCAGCGGCGGTGGCGGCGGCGCGGTCTTCTGGCAGATCAACATCACGCCGCTGACCGACATCTTCCTGGTCCTGCTGATCATCTTCATGGTGACGACCTCCGTCACGATCGAGTCGGCTGCTCACGTCGATCTCCCGCAGGCCGAGAACACTTCGCCCGAGAACAAGGGCGTGATCGTCACCTACACCGCGCAGCACGAAATATTCGTCAACTCCCGCGACGTTCCGGAGCGCGAGCTCGAACCGAGCCTGCGCGAGGCGCTGGGCAAGGTGGACGCCAAGATCGTCGTGTTCCAGGGCGACCGCAAGGTGCTGCTTGGCGACATGGTGAGGGTCCTGGATATCGCCAAGCGCGCAGGCGCAGGAACGATCGCGATCGCCGCGCAGCGGGCTTCGGGCGGCCAGAGCACCACGCTCGCGAGTCCCTCGGGAGGATGAACCGTGGCGACGGCGAACCAAGCATCCCCGTTCGGGAGGCCCTGAAATGGCTATGAGCATGGGGTCGGGCGGAGGCGTCTTTTCCGACATCAACATCACGCCGCTGACCGACATTTTCCTGGTCCTGCTGATAATCTTCATGGTTACCACCGCGGTCACGATCGAGTCCGCGGCCCACGTCGATTTGCCCAAGGCGGAGCAGGCCGCTCCCACTGACAAGCCCAAGGGCGTGATCGTCACGCTCACCGACGACCATCGGATTTTCGTAAATGAGAAGAACGTGAGCGAACGCGAGCTCGACCCGGCTCTGCGCGACGTGCTGAGCAAGAGTCCCGACAAGCTCGTGATCTTCCAGGGAGACCCCAAGGTGATTCTTGGCGATATGGTCCGCATCCTGGACATCGCCAAGGGCGCCGGCGCCGAGGGAATCGCGATCGCGGTCTCAAAGATTACTCCCGGCGGCGCTCCGGGCGGGGGTCCCGCATCGGGAAGCTAGTTTGAAACGGGATGGCAGCGGATTTTCGATCGCATCAGGCTTGAGCCACAAGCCGCGGCGTCGGTTCATGCTCGGCTCGGGCGGGCGAGGACAGTAACTTCAATGATGGCGCTAATAATCGTCCTTTTGGTTATCTCGACAGTGGTGGTCGCCGCCGTCCTGTATCGCATGATGGGCCGGCGGGAGGAGAAGGTTTACGAAGAGGTCTTGAAGACCGACCTCGCCGAGGCCGAACTCTCCCGGCTCGACAAGATCAGGCGCTCGTTGGGCTTCATGCTGGGTCCGTTTCCGCTCTCGGTCGCGATCCACGTCGTAATCCTTCTATTCCTGATCATCACCGTCCACGAGCAGCGCGGCCGCGAGTTGATAATGGTGAACCTCGAGGCGGGCGGCGGTGGCGGCGGCAACAACGACGAGATGCAGGATCTCGATATGCCCGAGGTGCCGATGCCCGATACGGCTCCGCAGCAGATGGATCAGCCTACCGCGGTCGATACTTCGCAGAGCGTCGGACTGGCCAATGACTACGTGCGCGCCGCCGGCGGCGGCGGCATCGGTATCGGGCGTGGCGGCGGCATGGGTTCCGGCTACGGCCACGGCATCGGGGTGGGCTTCGGCGGATTCATCGGCGAATTGCGCCGCAAGGGTCTGGACGTCGTGTTGGTCATCGACGGGACCGGCTCGATGAACCTGATAATCGACGATGTCAAGGTCAAGATGTCGCAACTGATTCGCGCGGTTCACCGGCTGGTGCCGATCGCGCGAGTCGGAATCGTGGTGTTCGGCGGCAAAGGCGAGCCCAAAGAGATTCAGCCCTTGACGCTCTCACCGGAAAAGCTCGCGACGTTCCTCGCAAATATCAAGGCCAAGGGCGGCGGCGAATGGGAAGAGGACACCCTGGGCGCGGTCGAGGACGGCATGAACAAGATGGACTGGAAGCCGTACGCGAAGAAGGTGATCGTTCTGGTCGGCGACTCTCCGCCCGAGAAGAAAGATTTCGCTCCGCTGATGGCCGATATCCGGAAGTTCAGGACCATGAACGGCACTTTCAATACGGTCGATGTGTCGGCGGAGGAGCACGAGCGGTTCGAGCGCGAATTCTGGCTCAAGGTGCATCGCCAGGAGCCGCCCTCGATCTCTCCGCTGCCCGAGTTCTATCAGCAGACCCGGCAGGCTTATAAGGTTCTGGCCTCGGCCGGCGGCGGCGCGATGCGCAGCCTGACCAAGGATACTCACATCAACCAGCAGGTGCTGATCCTGGCCTTCGGCGAGCAATGGCAAAATCAGGTCGGCGGCGTTCGGCCGGGGCATCTCGAGCGGTGGTCAGTAGCTATTGCAGTGACTATTCGGTCGCTATTGCAGCCGAGCTCCTGAGCGGAAAGCAACTGTAACGAACAATCTGAAGCGTCTGCTGAAAGTCTCCCTCATCGCCGGCGCTGCCGCCCTGATAGCGGCGGCAATCGCGCTCCTGGGGCGACCGCTGCCCGCTTCCGCGTTCGACGCGAGCTATCATCGCGAGCCCAAGGATCTCTCTCCCGGGCTCGCATCCGCGCTGACCGATAAGGTCTCGGACGAGGCAGGTCCCTACCTCGACAAGGAGGAGGAAAAGCACAAAAGCGGCCGGACCTACGTCGACCTGCAGCCCAAGTTCGAGTATCTGCCCGAACCGCGGTCCCAGCGGTAATATGGTGGTAAGCGTCAAGCTGGGCGGCGCGGAGTACACGCCCGTGAAAGGCGCGACCGGCAAAGGTAAGGCGACCGGCACGCTGAAGTACCTGGTCTTCACGTACGCGCTCGACAATGGCAAGTGGGTCGAACTCAACAAGCCAAAGTGGGAGCACCAGGACCTTGGCGCCGAAGCCGCGAAGAAGATGACCGCGTCCGCCGAGCGCGCCGAGAAGCGCAAAGCCGCGATCGCGGCGCGTCAGGCGGCGCTGAAGGCCGCCGCCGAGAAGGCGCAGCAATCCGCCAACCAGCCCTGAGCGCATCTTCGGTACTGGCTCAGTTTGAGAGCTTTTGCACAGCGCTTCGAGTATCGCATTTTCACAGATCGGTAGCTGTCCTTACCAAAGGCAGGAAAAACCACAAAATGGATAGTCGCAGGTCTGTGGCAATCTTTGGTCTCTGCGCGCTTATACTCCTGGCTTTTGGAAACGTAGCCCATCCTCTGAGTTGCAAGACGGTAAACCGCCAGACTTCATTCGAGATGAGGACTGCCAGTCCCGAGAGCTGCCCAGTTACAACCCCTTCCTTGGGTTGTCCACAGGGTTATCAATTGACGGGAGGAGGATGCTTCTGCTCCGTTGGTTGTACGGCAATGTTCTCCAGCCAGCCGCACGACAACGGAAAAAACTGGGTGTGCAGTTTTTTTGGGAGCGACGTCAACGGAATGTGCGAAGAAGCGACCGTTACAACATACGCCATTTGCTGCAAATAGTCGCCTTTGGTTTCAAACTGAACCGGCACCGCGTCTTCTTGTCTGTCATTCGAAACGGTTGCGCGAGGAACGACAGCGACACCGCGAACGGGTGATCCTCTGCGCGCTTACCTGGTTGCCCTCATGCGAGCGCCCTCATGCTCCGCGGCGACCCTGCTGTGATAGCGGCCGTAGCTGAAGTAGACCACCAGCCCGATCGCGAGCCACACCACGAACCGAATCCAGGTCGCGAGCGGCAGGCGCATCATCAGGTAGGCGCAGAACAGCACGCCGAGAATCGGGACCGCCGGCACCATCGGCGTGCGGAACGGGCGCGGCATCGCCGGCTCCAGGCTGCGCAGGATCCACACTCCCAGGCATACCAGCACGAACGCGAACAGCGTCCCGATATTCGTCAGCTCGGCGATCTTGTCGATCGGCAGCAGCGCCGCCGCGATCGCGACCGCGATCGCGGTAATCACCGTCGGTATGTAGGGCGTGCGGAAGCGCGGATGCACCCGGCTGAAGGCCGGCGGCAGCAATCCATCGCGCGACATGGCGAAGAAGATCCGCGACTGCCCGAGCAGCAGCACCAGCAGCACTGAGGTCAGGCCCGCTACCGCCCCAAGCGAGATCACTCCCGCCACGAAGTTTAGCCCTCGGCTCACGAACGCCGAGGCCAGCGGCGCAGTCTCGTCGATGCGCCCGTAGGGCACCATCCCGGTCAGCACCCCCGCTACCGCGATATACAAGAGCGTGCAGATCACGAGCGACCCGAGGATGCCGCGCGGGAGGTCGCGGCCCGGATCGACCACCTCCTCGGCGGCGGTAGAGACCGCGTCGAAGCCGATGTATGCGAAGAAGATATACGCGGCGCCTGCGCCGATTCCCTCGAATCCTCGCGGAGCGAACGGACTCCAGTTGCGAGGCTGAACGAAGAACGCGCCCACGACTATCACGACCCCAACCACCACGAGCTTGATCGTCACGATTACTGAATTGAGCCGCGCGCTTTCCGAAATCCCGACATACAGAACCGCCGAGATCGCGAACACGATCACCAGCGCGGGCAGATTTATGATCGCTCCGGGCGCGGTCCCCGGAGCTCGCGCGAGCGCGTCAGGAATGTGCAGCCCCAGTCCTTCGAGAATGACTCGAAAGTAGCCGGACCATCCGGAAGCCACGGCCGCGGCGCCGACCGCGTATTCGAGCACCAGGTCCCAGCCGATGATCCATCCGACCAGCTCGCCCATCGTCGCGTACGAGTAGGAGTAGGCGCTGCCCGCGACCGGGATCATCGCGGCGAACTCGGCGTAACAGAGACCCGCCATCGAGCACGCCACTCCTGCCAGCACGAACGAGGCGACCAGACCCGGGCCGGCCTGCTTGGCACCCACGCCGGTCATCACGAAGATGCCGGCGCCGACGATTGCGCCGATACCGAGCGCGGTCAGGTCGAGCGCTCCCAGCGCGCGTTTGAGTCCGCCGTCGTGCGGCCCGCAATCGGCCATCAGCGCGGCGGTCGATTTGCGCCGGAACATCTGTTCGCGCAAGCTGTCCGATCGATTCGGCATCGTCGGCGAGTTGAACACTTGCCGCCGCATCGGTCAATGCGGTCCTGGTCCCCTCTCAGTTCGGGGAAGGGACAGGGGTTGGGTCAGCCCACAGACGCCAAGCCGCTCACCAGCTCTGGTAGCCGCCGTCCACCGACACCACCGAGCCGGTCACGTAACTCGAAGCGGCGCCGGCGAGAAAGATCACCGCGCCGCGGATTTCCTCGGGCCTGCCCAGCCTTCCCATCGGCGTGAACATCTCCATCCGCTGGCGATTGCCCGGCTTCGCGATACCGGGTTCGGTCGCCTCGGTCGGAATCCATCCGGGCGCGATAGCGTTGACCAGAATTCCGTACTGCGCCCACTCGATAGCGAGCTGCCGCGTCAGGTTCGCGAGCGCGGCCTTGCTGGCGGTGTAAGCCGAGAGCCGGTAAACCGCGCTTCCCACGTAGGCCAGGATCGAAGTGATATTGATGATCCGGCCCGGCCGCTTGCGCTCGATCAGCCGGCGCGCAAACGCCTGCGAGAGCATCATCGGCGCCGTCACGTTGAGGTTCATCGCCGCGTCCCAGTCGGCGCGGGTGCATTTCTCGGCGCGCCCGGTCGGCGCAATTCCGGCGTTGTTTACCAGGATATCGATTTCGCCCAGTTCGGCGGCTGCCTGAGCAACGATCCGATCGGGCTCGGCGTCGGACGTGATGTCGGCGGCGATCGGAACCGCTCTCACGTTGTGGTCCCGCGACAATTCCTTCGCCAGCGACTTGAGCCGATCGGCGCGCCTTGCGACCAGCGCGACGTCCGCTCCGCCGATCGCCAGCGCGCGGGCGCATTCGGCGCCGAGGCCCGACGACGCGCCGGTGACCAGCCCGACATGGCCGCGAAGCGAAAACAGCGACTCGACCGAAGTCATCGCCGAGCCGTGTTCAGTCGCCCAGCGTCCCGGCGGCGGCTTGCGATGCGGCGGCGATGGCCAGGTCGATATCGGCACGCGCGACGCCGTAGTGCGTGACTGCTCGAAAAGTGGTCGCGCCGCGCGGACTTACCAGCACACCGCATTCCTTGAGCGCCTGCGCAAAACCGCGCGCTGAGCCTGCGTCGCCATCGGTGTCAAAGATCACCATGTTGGTCCGGCGCGCGACGGGCCGGACGTGCAGTCCGGCGACCGGCGCGAGACCCTGAGCGAAGGCGCGGGCGTTCTCGTGGTCCTCGGCCAGGCGATCGATCATGGTTTCCAGCGCCACGATTCCGGCCGCCGCAACGATTCCCGCCTGCCGCATCCCGCCGCCCAGCATCTTCCGCGCGCGCCGCGCTCGATCGATAAACGCGGTGCTGCCGCATAGCAGCGAGCCGATAGGGCAGGCGAGGCCCTTCGAGAGGCAGAACGAGACCGAGTCCGCGCATTCGGCGATCTTTGCGGCGCTGCTCTCCAGCGCGATCGCGGCGTTGAAGATTCGCGCGCCGTCCAGATGGACCGCGACGCCGCGGCGCCGCGCGGCGCCGGCGACTTCGGCCATATGAGAGAGGCTGACAGGCGCCCCGCCGCATCGATTGTGGGTGTTCTCGATCACGACCAGGGCCGGCTCGGCGAAGTGCGGATCGGCGGGCGTGTTGATCTCGCGCACCACCTCGTCCAGATCCAGTTCGCCGCTTTCGGTGTTGTGCACCGCGGTCAGGACGATCCCGCCCAGCGCGGAGGCGCCGCCGGCCTCGTACAGGTTGGTGTGCGACTCAGAACCGACGATCGCCTTGGCGCCGCGCGCGCAATGGACCAGCATCGCGGCCAGGTTGCCCATCGTGCCGCTGGTGACCAGCAGCGCGCCCTGCTTGCCGAGCATCGACGCCGCCATTTCCTCGAGCCGGTTGACGGTCGGGTCTTCGCGATAGACGTCGTCGCCCAATTCGGCGCGCGCGATCGCCTCGCGCATCTCGGGCGAAGGCAGGGTAACGGTATCGCTGCGAAGGTCGATCACGGTCGATTTTGAGGCCAATCCGCCGCGACCCGTTCGCCGCGTTACTTCGGATACAGCGGCGTGAAATTTCCGTTCGAGGTGTCCACCTGCTGAATCGAATTCTCGGTCGTGTCGGAGAAGTAAAGTGTGCGGCCGTCTCTGCTGATCGCCAGGCCCGATCCGATGTGCCCGTTGACCAGGGTCACGGTCCCAACCGTCCCGTCGGCGATAGTGAGCTTGCGAATCGCGTGATTGTCCGCGTCGGTGATATACAACGTGGTCCCGTCGGTCGCCATGGCTTCGGGATGGTCGAACGAGGCCTCGGTACCCTTGCCGTTGTCCTTCCCTTCCTGTCCGTTGCCGGCGATCGTCGAAGTCACGTTCCCCGAGAGATCGATTTTGCGGATCACGTTGTTGGCCGTGTCGGCGATGAAGACCGATTTGCCGTCGGTCGCGATGCCGCGTGGGTGATTGAATTTCGACTTGCCGGGCGGACCGTCGTCCTTGCCGTCACCATCAGGCGCCTGCCCGGCGATCGTGGTCACGGTCATGTCGGCCAGCACCAGCTTGCGGATCTGGCTGTTGTCGGTATCGGTGATATAGAGCGTGCCTTTGCCGTCACTGCAAATTTGCGTGGGCAGATTGAAATGCGCGCTCGTGCCGTGGCCATTTTCGGTGCCGGCAGTGTTGGCGGTGCCGGCGATAGTGGTGACCACTTTGGTCGCCAGGACAATCTTGCGAATGTCGGAGTTGTCGGTGTCCGAGACGTACAAGGCGCCATCCAGGAATGTCAGTCCGTCGGGGCTGTTGAACAGCGCGCTCGGCCCGGTGCCGTCATTGGAGCCCTGCTTGAACAACTGTCCGGCCAGAATCGAGATTGCGCCGCTCAGGTCGATTCGGGAAATCGTATTGTTGCGGCTGTTCGCGACGTAGACCGCCGACCCGTCGGTGTCGAGGCCGGCTGGAAAGTCGAGCCTCGGCCCGCTCTGCGCCGATGGCGGCGGTACGCCCTCCTGCTGCGCGATCGCGGGCGCGGCGAGAAACACCCCCGCCATCGCCAATCCGACAGTCAGAATCAGCCCCCGCCATTGGTCTGGAATTGCCATGCTGGTTCGCTCGCTTTACTCCGGGAGCGCGCTTATCGGCGCGCCGTTCAGGGAAAGATAGCCTTGACGATTTCGTCGATCGCCCGCTTGCTGTCGTGCTCGTCGGTAAGCGACCACGTCACCGCGACAGTGGCCGCGCGCCGCGGCGAGATTCCCTGGCCTATCAGCTCGCCGGCGTAAATGAGAAGCCTGGTAGAGACGCCCTCCTCCAGCCCCGAGGCCTTGAGGTTGCGCACCTTCTCGCCGAGTTGCGCCAGCCGCGTCGCGAGCTCGCTGTCGGCGCCTGCTTCGTGCTCGATAATCTCGCGCTCCTTGTCCGCCGGCGGATAGTTGAACTCGATCGTCACGAAGCGCTGCCGGGTGGAATGCTTCAGGTTTTTCTGGATGCTCTGGTAGCCCGGATTGTAGGAAATCACCAGCAGAAAGCCGGAATGCGCCTGCAGGATCTCGCCGCGCTTCTCCACCGGCAGGATTCGGCGATGGTCCGAGAGCGGATGGATTAGAACGGTGGTGTCCTTGCGCGCCTCGACGACTTCATCGAGGTAGCAGATCGCGCCGCGGCGCACGGCCTGGGTCAGCGGACCATCGACCCACACCGTCTCGTCGGCCTGGATCAGGAAGCGCCCGACCAGATCGCTGCCGGTCAAATCTTCGTGACACGCGACCGTGATCAGCTCGTGCGGGCCGTCGGCCAGCACCGAAAGCTGATGGGCCATGTGCTCCACGAAGCGCGTCTTGCCGCATCCGGTCGGTCCCTTCAACAGGACCGGCAGCCGCGCCTTATAGGCCGCGGAGAAGATCTCGACCTCGTCGCTGATCGGCAGGTAAAAGGGCGCGTCGGCCGGATTCAGATGCTGGACTTCAGGGCCCTCGTGGCCGCCCTGGAGCCGGCTGTCGAATTTCTTGAGCTTCATCGAATCGCTCACCTCTCGCGCGACGCTACCCGCCCGGTCACGCGGATTCTAAGAGCCTGCGGCATCGTCTTCAAGCCGTTCTCGGCCGTTCTCGGCCGTTCTCGAGGCGCGCAAGGCGCCCCCATCTCATCCGCGCGGGACGTAGGTGGATCCGTCGCGGCTGTCCTTGACCTCGTAACCGCAGGCCTCGATCTTTTTTCGCAGTTCATCGGCAAAGGGAAAATTGCGCTCCTTGCGAGCCCGCGCGCGCTTCTCGATAAGCCTGCTCACTTCGGCCGGGAACGCGGCGTGCGCGCGCGCCAGCTTCGCCTCCAGCTCGAGTCCCATCACGCTGTCGAATTTTCTGAGCGTCTGCCAGACCCGTTTGTCGCCGCGCCGATATGCTTCGGCAACCAAATCGAGCGCGACGGCCAGGGCCCGCGGAGTGTTGAGGTCATCGTTGATGGCCTCGCCGAAGCGTTCCTCGAACTCGCCGGCCCACGGGCTGTCAGCGCCCACGGCCAGCTCGCCATCGAGATTGCGCGCGAACTCGTGGAGATATTCGAGGTTGCTCTGTGCAGCGCGAATCGTCTCGTCGCTGAATACCAGCTCGGAGCGGTACTTGGCGCCGAAGCAGAACAGCCGGAACGCAGCCGGATCGATTCCGGCCGCGGTCAGATCGCTCAGCAGCGGGAACTTGCCGGCGCTCTTGCTGATCTTCGCGCCCTCCTTTCCGACCAGGAATGCGTTGTGGACGAAGTAGCGAACGAACGGCTTGCCTGTGGCGCTCTCGGATTGCGCGATCTCGTTCTCATGATGGATTGGTATATGGTCGGTGCCGCCGGTGTGGAGGTCGATCGACTCTCCCAGATACTTCATCGACATCGCGGAGCATTCGATATGCCATCCGGGATAACCCGGACCCCAGGGGCTCGGCCATTGCATCAGATGCGAGGGCTGGTTCAGCACCCACAGCGCGAAGTCGTGCGGGCTTTTCTTGTCGGGCGAATGTTCCAGGCGCTGACCGGCCTGTTCGTCGAGGCTCTGCCGCGAAAGCCGGCCCATCCGATTCTCGCCCCGATACCTTTCGACATCGAAGTAGACGCCGCTTCGCGCGACGTAGGCGAAGCCGCGCTCGACGATGCGCCGGATCAGCGACTGCATCTCGGCGATGTGATCGGTCGCCCGACACAGCAGCTCGCCGCGCGGCAGTTCGATATTCAGGAGTCGGCAGTCGCGCTTGAACATCTCGATGTAAAAATCGGCGACCTCGCGAGGACTCTTGCCCTGGGCGCGCGCGGTCTGCTCGACCTTGTCCTCGCCCCGGTCCTCGTCGGAGGTCATGTGTCCGACGTCGGTGATGTTCATCACGTGGCGCACGCGATAGCCGTTGAACTCGAGCGCGCGCCGGAGCGTATCGACGAACAGATACGCGCGCATGTTGCCAAGATGCACCGGCAGATAGACGGTCGGTCCGCACGAGTAGTAAGTGACGATCGGCGGGTTCAGCGGGCGGAATTCCTCGACCGCGCGGCTGAGCGTGTTGTAGATGTGAAAGGGCTTCACGACCGCGACGGATTCAAGTTATCCCGCCGCCACGATTCCAAACAAGCGCCGATTTCGCCGCCTTATGAAGGCTCGACCGGAAGTGGCACGGGCTTCAGCCCCGTGATTCAGCGCCGGGACAGGCGCGGATTGCCCCCGGCGCGCGCCAGCTTGAGCCGCTCGCTGTATATTCGCCATTCGTAGCCGTCGAGCAGCGACTTCCATCCAGCCTCGACGGTGTTGGCGGACTTGGCGAGCGTTGCCCAGGTGCTCTGGCCGTCCGAGAATTTCTTGATCGACATCACTTCGGCCTCGGTCGATTCGCCGCTCGCATGCGTGTAGGTCTCGGTCACGCGCACCGCCTCGAGGAACGGGAAGTACTTGAGCAAGGCCTTGCGCAGAGCAAGGTCGAGCGCGTGGACCACGCCGACGCCGCGCGCCGCCTCGGTGGCCTCGACGTTGCCGACCCGGATTACGACCGTCGCATCGATCGTCATCTTGCCTTCGTAGTAGTCGTCGATCACGCGGCGGCGCACCACCTCGAAAGGCGGCTCGTAGTCGGGCGCCGTGCGCAACTCGACCAGCTCTCGGGAGGCCTGCGGCACGTCAGCCTCGAAGAAGAAAGAACTGCTTTGCTCGCTCATCGCCACGGCACCACGATTATCGCGCCGGGGTGTAAGCCCTTTCAAGGCGAATTGATCCGGGCACACGCGCGCGGGCGCGCTTAAGTCAACAGGCTGTGCACATCGATGATGGCAGGTGAGCGCGCTGGCCGTGCCCGGTGGCGGCTGACTCACATTGCGAGGCCGCCGTCAACCTGGATCACGGCGCCGGTGATATATGCGGCCGCGTCGGAGAGCAGGAACGCCGCGACGGGCGCCACGTCGCCGACGCTGCCGAATCGCCCGAGCGGAATCATGTTGAGCGCCGCCTCGCGGTTCTCCTTCGGCAGGGCCGCGGTCATGTCCGTCTCGACGAAGCCCAGCGCCAGCGCGTTGACCCGCACTCCGAGCCTCCCGACCTCCTTGGCCAGCGCCTTCGTGAGTCCGATCAGTCCGGCCTTGGAGGCCGAGTAGTTGACCTGCCCGGCCATCCCGACTATCCCGCTTACCGATGTGATGTTGAGAATCGCGCCGGCCTTCGCCTTCATCATCATGAAGATCGCGGCACGGGCGAAATTCCAGGGGCCGGTCAGATTGGTCCTGATTACCTGCGACCAGTCCTCTTCGCTCATCATCACGATCAGCTTGTCGCGAGTCAGTCCCGCGTTGTTGACCAGTCCGTCGATTTTACCGAACGCGCTCTTGACCGTATTGACCATCTCGCGCACCGCCTTCAGGTCGCCCGCGTCGACCTTGAAGGCAAGCGCCTTCACTCCCGTCGCCTCGATTTCGTCCTTCAGCGCGAGCGCCGGCTGCTCGCTCTTGAGATAGTTGAACGCGACGTTGGCGCCGCGGCGCGCGACTTCGAGCGCGATCGCGCGGCCGATTCCGCGGCTCGCGCCGGTTACAATAATTCCCTTGCCGTCGAGGTCCTTCATCGAGATGGCGCCGCCGTCGCTGCCTATTCGCGACTCAACTCGCGCCCGATTATCGCGCGGTACTGGCCGATGTACGATAGGTACTGATAACCGAAACCCCGCTCAAGCTCCAGTGAGTGCTCCACTGACGTGCCGCCCAGGTTCCTGACCAGCCACGTATAAACCATCCACTCTTCCGAACGGGGCGCCTTGCGCAGGTTGTCGCGCTTGAGCATCACACGCTTCGGATCGGCCTTTAGAACTCGCGCGAGAAGGGGAATCAGTTCGGTCGAGTCGCGGGCGAACTCATCGCGTGCGAAGAGATAGACGTCGTAGACCAGCAGATCGCCCAGGCACAGCTCGACGGAATCCGGCGTGGCGCCCGCACGATAGCCGGCGAGCGGTCCCGCCGCCGACAGCGCATAGGCCATGAAGTCCGCGTTGGCGTTGTTGAGGGTCGAGATGAATTTGACGGCGCGCCGCGAACCGGCATCGGCCAACCGATCGTTGAACCTCGCCAATCCCGGGCCTGCGAGCTCGCGCATGAAACGCCGCCGCGCCGGCGAGAGCCTGAATATCAGGCCGGAAAGCAGGGCTGTTCGCTTAGGCGCTGAAAGACGATCCGCATCCGCAGGTCCGGCTGGCGCGGGGGTTATCAAACCGGAAGCCAGCGTTGTGCAGACCCTCGACATAGTCGAGCGTGACTCCGCCGATATACGGGATCGAGACTTCATCGACGTAGATCTTCACGCCGTCGAGAACGGTCACGATGTCGCCTTCTTTTTGCGAGTCGAAGTTGAGCGCATATTGAAACCCGGAGCATCCGCCGCCGGTGACGCCTAGTCGAAGGCCGATCTCGGCGCCCAGCTTCTCTCTGGCGTGCATCGCTTTCACAATTTCCAGCGCCTTGGGCGTCAACTTGACCGATCTGTCGCCGGTGTCGGCGGCCTGATGTGAAGACTGATCCTCGACGAGTTCCTCTGCCATTGAAACTGAAACCTCCGGAACGCTCCGCGCCGACGGCACGTCGCGCGTCTCGATTAAAACCTAGTAACGCCTGACCGCCCAGTCAAGGCGATTGCGGATCACGTTTCCCGCTCCGGCAATGATAGAATTATATCTGATCGTGAGCCTGGAAGAGACCATCACGGAGGCCGCGCGCGATCAGGGCTTTATCCTCGTCGGATTCGCGCGGCTACGGCGGCTCGACCATCGCGAGGAATTCTTCGCGCGATGGACGGCTAAAGGCCGCCATGCGGACATGGGCTATCTGGCGCGCGAACCGGCGCGGCGATTCGATCCGCGCATCGCTCGACGCGCGCCTGCGCTCGGTCGTGAGCCTCGGCTATCCATATCACGCGCCGAGGCCGCCGATCGTGGATTGGCGCGCTGAGCTCCGTGGACGAATCGCCGCGTACGCGCTCGGCAGCGACTATCACGATCGCGTCCTGAAACGGTCACGCGCGGTAGCGGCCCGAATCGATGGAATCCGGCCGGATGCCGTCACGCGCGTATACGTCGATACCGGACCGGTATTCGAGCGCGAGTGGGGAATCGAGTCGGGTCTCGGATGGTTCGGCAAAAATACCAACCTGCTCAGCCGCGAGCATGGGTCGTATTTCTTCCTGGCGGAGATTTTCACCGATGTCGAACTGGAACCGACTGGCGGGGAGTATCGCGATCATTGCGGGACGTGCCGCCGATGCCTCGATCTGTGCCCGACCAATGCGCTCGCCGGCGGCTATCTCATCGAGCCGCGGCTGTGCATCAGCTATCTGACGATCGAAAACCGTGGGCCGATTCCGATTGAGCTGAGGCCCAAGCTGGGCAATTGGATTTTCGGCTGCGATATCTGCCAGGAAGTGTGTCCGTGGAACGAGACGCACGCGGCGGGGTGCGAGCGAGCTTGCGCCGAGCCTGGCCGCTCTGCTTGCGCTGGACGACGATGGCTTTCGGGCGCGCTACGGCAAGAGCGCGGTGAAGCGCGCGAAGCGGCGCGGCCTGCTGCGCAATGTCGCCGTGGCGCTCGGCAATAGCGGCAACCGCGACGCGGTCGCGCCGCTAGCCCGCGCGCTCGCATCCGAGCCCGAAGCGCTGGTGCGATCGCATGCGGCATGGGCGCTCGGCCGGCTCGGCGGATGCGCCTCCCGCCGATCGCTGGAGCGGCGCGCATCGGACGAGAACGATGCGGATGTCAGCCGCGAAATCCGCGCCGCGCTGGAATCAATGGGGTGATCGCATCCCGGGATGATAACTGGAGAAAAAAAGAACCTGTACGGAGGCCGGCGCTACTGAGAAAAGAAGCGAGCCCGGAGCTTGCCAAACCGGGGGCGCGCGTCGGACACTTATGCTCGGGATGAACGACGCACGGCGGGAATTCGCGATGATGGCGGCGCGTGAGCCGGTTCCACTGGCTCGCGGCGCGCTGCTGATCGCCAAGGAAGAGTATCCCGCACTCGATATCGAAAATTACATCGACCGGATCGCCGAGCTGGCGCGCGAGGCCGAGCCGATGGTGCGCGCCGGCGCCGATACGGTCGAACGGGTCCAGTTGCTTTCGCACTTCCTGTTCGCGCAGAAGGGCTTCGACGGCAATCGCGAGGAATTCAACGACCCGCGCAATTCGTTCCTGAACGAGGTGCTCGATCGCAAGCTCGGCATTCCGATCACGCTCTCGGTCGTCTATCTCGAAGTCGGGCGCCGGCTCGGCATCAACCTGTACGGCGTTTCATTTCCCACGCACTTTCTGGTCAAAGCGGTTGACGAGCGCGGCGAGTTGATCATCGATCCCTTCTATGGCGGGGCGATTCTGAGCCTCGACCAGATTCACGCGCGCCTGACCGAGACCTATGGCCAGCCCGTCGAGTTGCATCCGAGGATGCTCAAGCAGGTGGGCGCGCGCCACATTCTGGCCAGGATGTTGCGCAACCTGAAGATCGTCTATGTGTCCGCGTCGGACTGGACCCGCGCGCTTGCCGCGCTCGATCGTATCCTTATGCTCGAGCCGCGCTCGATTGACGAGCTTGCGGAACGCGGCGCGCTCTACGAACGGCTCGAATGCTTCAAGTCCGCGCTGGACGATTTTCAGAGCTTCCTCTCGCAGGCCCCCGAACATCCCGCCGCCGATACCGCGCGCGAAGCCGTCGTGCGCCTGATGCGCCAGGTGGCGCTGATCAACTGAGACCGGCTCCCGCTGCGCCCCGCAATGGCTTCCACGCCCACGCCCTTCGACTTCTTCGAGGCGAGCCGCGCCGCAGTCGCCGACCGCGAGCTCAGGCGCAAGCTCGAAGCCGCAAGCGGGCGCCATCTCGAGCATCTCGCGGAGACCCGCGCGGAATTTCCCGCCTATGAAGCCGAGCGGGATCGCGCGCGCAAAGTCAAGCAAGACGCGATCGCGATCGGGCGTCTCGACGATCTTCTGGCCCAACTGAAGCAGCGGCTCGAAGCCAACGGCTGCAAGGTATTCTTCGCGCCGGACGCCAAAGACGCCCGTGACTATATCGTCGCAGTGGCGCGCGCGTGCGGCGCCCGGCGCGCGGTCAAGGGCAAGTCCATGACCACCGAGGAGATCGAGCTCAACCCCGCGCTCGAAGCCGCCGGGGTCGAGGCTATCGAGACCGACCTGGGCGAATACATCGTGCAGCTTCGTGGCGAGCGGCCCTCGCACATCATCACGCCGGCGATTCACTTGTCGAAGGAAGACATCGGCCGGCTTTTCAGCGACAAGTTCGGAATTCCCTATACTGCCGAGCCCGGGCAGCTCACCGCGGTCGCGCGAGAGCGGCTGCGCGAGGCGTTTCTCAACGCGGAGCTGGGAGTGGCCGGCGTCAATTTCGCAATCGCGGAGACCGGAACGCTGGTGATGGTCGAGAACGAGGGCAACGGGCGGCTTTCGTCCTCGATGCCCGACACGTTCGTCGCGGTGATGGGAATCGAGAAGGTCATTCCGAAGCTCGGCGACTTAAGCCCGTTCCTCGAAATTCTGGCGCGCACCGCAACCGCGCAGAAGCTCACGACCTACACGAGTCTGCTGAGCGGTCCGCGACGCGCGGGGGAACTCGACGGTCCGCGCGAGATGCACGTCGTGATCCTCGACAACGGGCGCCGCGCGATGCTCGCCGATCCGGTGCTTCGCGAGGCGCTCTATTGCCTTCGATGCGGCGCGTGCCTCAACGTGTGCCCGATCTATCGCCGGATCGGCGGTCACGCCTATGGCGCGACCTACGCCGGCCCGATCGGGTCGATCGTCAGTCCCTCGCTCTTCGGCAGCGCGGCGGGCCATCTGCCGTTTGCCTCGACCCTGTGCGGCGCGTGCCGCGACGTTTGTCCGGTAAAGATTGACATCCCGCGCATCCTGTTGCACCTGCGATGGAAGTCGAGCGCGGGCAACGATCCGATCCGATGGCCGCGCGCGATCGAACGGGCGCGATCGGGCGCTCGGATGTTTGCGCGCCTGGCGCGCTATCCGCGTTTGATTCGGCTGGCAGGGCGGACCGCGGCGATCGTGCTCAAGCCCTTCGGGCGCGACGGCTATCTGCGCAGGATGCCCGCGCCGTTCTCGAACTGGACGCAAAGCCGCGACTTTCCCAAGCCGCGCCCGCGATGAGCGTTGAAGGCGATCTCGTCGCGCGCTTCGTGCGCGAATTGGAGATGGTCAGTGGGCGCGCGATGACAGCCGACTCCGAAGTGGACGCCGCGCCGAAGTTCTGCGCCTTGGCGCATTCCGCAAATGTACGCAGCGTCGCGGTCGGCCGCGGAGTTGCCACCGACCTCGGCCCGATCGCCGATGCTCTGCGGCGAGACAGCATCGAGGTCGTGCAAGCCGATCGAGTCGGCGATAGCGATCGGCTCGCGATCAGAGATCGAATCGCGCGATGCGACGCCGGCCTCGCCGAGGCCGATTATGGAATCGCCGCGACTGGAACTCTGGCCGTCGCAGCCGACGCAACCCGCCCCGGGTCTCTCACTCTGCTGCCGCCGCTGAGCGTGGTGGTCCTGCGCACGGAGCGGATCGTTCCCGACCTCGCGACGCTCTTCGATCGGATCGGCCCGAGGCCGTCGCGGCGAAGCGGCTCACGCTGATCACCGGGCCGAGCCGGACCGCCGACATCGAAAAGCGAATCGTGATGGGCGTCCACGGCCCGCGCGAACTTTGCGTCATGTTGATTGGGCTGCACGATGCCTGACGTGCAACTGTTCTCGACCTGCCTTGCGGAGGAGTTTTTCCCCGAGGTCTCCACGGCTGCGGCGTCGGTGCTCGAACGTCAGGGGCTGACAGTGCGGGGCCTGCGCCGCGCGTTCTGCTGCGGACAGGTAGCGTTCAACGAGGGGTTGCGCGGTCAGGCGCTCGAACTGGCGCGGCGCTTTCTCGATAGCTGCGATCCCGGAATCCCGATCGTCATCCCGTCGGGATCGTGCGCCACGATGGTGAAGATTTTCTACCGCGACTTGCTCGCAGGTGAACCGGCGCTGGCGCAGAGAGCGTCGGCGCTCGCCCCGAGCGTCTTCGAGTTCTCGCAATTCCTGGCAAATGTGCTGAAGGTCAGGGACGTCGGCGCCCGATTCGATCGCGCCGTCGCATACCATCCATCGTGTCATCTCCTGCGGGAACTCGGCGCGCGCGACGAACCGCTACGCCTGCTGAGCACGGTGCGCGGGATCAGGCTCTGCGAGCTGCGCGATCGCGAGGAGTGCTGCGGATTCGGCGGCCTGTTCTCGGTCAAGTTTCCGCATATCTCGGCTGCGATGCTCGAAGACAAGCTCGACCGAATCGCAGAGAGCGGCGCGCAAGTGCTGGTCGCCAACGATTGCGGATGCTTGATGCATATCGCGGGCGGCGCCCATCGCAAGGCGATGCGGCTGGAGGCGCTCCATCTGGCCCAGGTGCTCGCCTCGAAGTAGAAGCAGGTTCGCAAGAGGAGACTCCCAATGGGCGGATTCAAGGCGTTTATACTCCGCGGCAACGTCGTGGACATGGCGGTGGGCGTGGTGGTCGGGGCGGCATTCGGGGCCGTGGCGACGTCAGTCGTAAAAGACCTGCTCACCCCGTTTATCGCGGCAGTCGTCGGCAAACCCGACTTCTCTGCGATTGCGTTTACGATCAACGGCAGCAAATTCCTGATCGGAGATTTGGTCAACGCCGTGGTCTCGTTCCTGCTGATTTCCGCCGCGGTCTACTTCCTGGTGGTGCTGCCGGTGAACACTCTCGTCGCGAGGTTCCAGGGGCCGCCGCCCGATCCGACGACCAGGAAGTGCCCCGAATGCCTGAGCGAAATACCGATCGGGGCCAAGCGATGCGCGCACTGCACCATCGCGCTGAGCGCCTGAAGCGCTAACCCGGTCTCATGCCCGCGTGCTATAGGTGCGGGGAAAACGCCGGCACAGGAGACTCCAAGATGGCGACGCGGCTTACGTCTGACGAGGTCCGGGGACTGTTCGACAAGTTGAGCAATTGGGGGCGATGGGGCAAAGACGACCAGCGCGGCGCTCTCAACTTCATCACCGACAGCAAACGCGCGGCCGCCGCACGGGTGGCACAAAGCGGCGAGACCGTCTCGCTGGCGCTGCCGCTGGCGGTCAGGCCCGCAATCGACAATCCGATGCCGGTGAGCCATCTGATGGTACAGACCGGACTCGATTCCGCGCGTGAGTGGCTTCCGTATTCCGCCGACTACTTCGCGATCGCGCCGCACGGCATGGCCAACACGCATATCGACGCGCTCTGCCACGTTTTCTGGCAGGGCAAGATGTACAACGGGTTCGGCGCCGATGAAGTCGGCTCGCACGGCGCGCGAAAGTGCGCGATCGACGTCGCGCGCCAGGGGATCGTGAGCCGCGGCGTCCTGCTCGATATCGCGAAGCTGCGCAAGGTCGAATGGCTGGAGCCCGGCGATCGGATTATGGTCGAGGAACTCGACGCCGCCGAAAAGGATCATCGGGTGCGCGTCGACGAGGGAGACATCCTGCTGATTCGCACCGGACGCGCGCGCCGCCGCAAAAGCAAAGGCGCCTGGGATCCCAATGGCGAGGGAATGCCCGGCCTCGATCCGACCTGCCTGCCGTGGATCCACGAGCGGCGAGTCGCGATGCTCGGCTCGGACGCGGTCAGCGACGTCGTACCGACCGGCTACAAAGACCTGGTCCTGCCGATCCATGTCTGCGCGCTGGCCGTGATGGGAGTGCATCTGCTGGACAATGCCGACTTCGACGCGCTGGCCGACGCCTGCGCGCGGCTTGGCCGCTATGAATTCATGTTCGCCACGGCGCCGCTGATCCTCGAGCGCGGCACCGGCTCTCCGGTCAACCCGCTCGCGATCTTCTAGGAATTGAAATCACAGACAAGCACTGATGGGGCATTGATGATGAAGACCGAAGCGATGGTAATCGATTGCGACGGGCATATCCTCGAGCCGCCCGATCTCTGGGAGAAATACCTGGAACCGAAATATCGCGACCGCGCGATGCGGATTCGGGTTGACGATGAGAGCTGGGAGTATCTCGAGATCGATGGCAAACGCGCCAAGATGACGCGCCACGGCGTGTTGGGATCGCTCGGCGGGATGGGCAAGCGCGTGACCGACGTGGCGCGGCTGCGCGAACTCGCAATGCAGGGAAAGCTCGCGCAGGAAGACATCGTGCGGATGCAGCCCAAACCCGAAGACACCTACATGAAGGGCGCGGCGTTCGGAACAATGGACACGAAGGAGAGGACGGAATTGCTCGGCCGCGAAGGAATGGCCGGCGCCCTGCTCTATCCCACGATCGGTCTCTTATGGGAGGCCGAGCTTTTCGACGCCGAACTGTCCGGCGCCTATTGCCGCGCCTACAACCGATGGATCGCCGACTTCTGCCGCGATTCGGGCGGCCGCCTCGTCCCGATCGCCCATCTCTCGCTGGGCGATCCGGCCGAAGCTGCGCGCGAACTCGAGCGCGCCGTCAAGGACGGATGCAAAGGCGCGTTCGTGTGTCCTTTCACAATCACCCGCAAGCCGCACGGCGATCCGGCGCACGACGTGGTGTTCGGCGCGGCGCAGGACCTCGACGTCCCGTTCGCGATTCATCCGACCTTCGAGCCGATCCCGTGGGGCATCCACCATCGCTTCGACAATTTCCAGTGGGCCGCCTGGTACTACGATCTGTTCGCGGGCCAGGGCGTCCAGCACGCCTTTGCGACCTTGTTCCAGTTCGGGGTCTTCGATCGTTTCCCGCGCCTGCGAGTGGTCGTACTCGAGTCGCAAGCCGGATGGATCGGCTATTTCCTCGATCGCGGCGACGCGATTTTCGGCGGCACCACGCTGGGCGGGACGGTCCGCCTGAAGGAGAAGCCGTCGTACTACTTCAAACGCCAATGCTTCATCTCGGCGGACCCGGACGAGCGAACCATCGCCGGCCTGATGCCGATCGTAGGCGAGGACAAATTTTTCTGGGCCAGCGACTACCCCCATCCGGACCATCCGGGGAACTACCTCGAAGAGCTGCGCGGGATGGTCGCGCCGATGACCGAATCCGGCCGCCGCGCGATCCTGGGCGAGAACGTCGCCCGTGTCTACAAACTGTAGCGGGGGACCGCTGAATACGAGGGAACCTGTCATGCAACATGGCGGAAAGCAGTCTATCGATGGACCCGATGCGGGCGCCGTCCAGGCCTTTGTATCGACCATTCGCGGTAAGGTGATCGATTCGTCCGACGCGGAGTACGAGTCGGCGCGCAAGGTGTACAACGCGATGATCGACCGGAGGCCGGGCTTGATCGTACGGTGCGCCGATGTCGCCGACGTGATCAGCTGTGTCGGCTTCGCGCGGGATCACGCCATGCTCCTGGCCATCCGCGCGGGCGGCCATAGCGTACCCGGTTTCGGCACGTGCGACGGCGGCCTGGTCGCGGACCTGTCCGCCATGAAGGGCATCCGCGTGGATCCGGCCCGCCGTGTCGCGCGCGTCGAGACCTGGCTGCACGTGGGGAGACGTTGCCCACGCCACGCATGCCTTCGGATTGGCGACGCCGGGTGGTGTCATCTCGACCACGGGAGTCTCCGGTCTCACGCTCGGCGGTGGTTTCGGGTACCTGACGCGACGCTATGGTTTGTCGTGCGACAATTTGATCTCGGCTGATGTGGTAACTGCCAACGGACGCGTAATCACTGCAAGTGCTGCCGAACACCCTGACTTGTTTTGGGCCCTGCGCGGCGGCGGCGGGAACTTCGGCGTCGTCACGTCCATGGAGTTCCGCCTCCATCCCGTCAGCACGGTCTTCGCCGGACCGGTGCTCTACCCGCTCGATCGGGCCACGGAGGCTCTTCGGCTCTTCCGGGACTTCATGAAGACAGCGCCGCGGGAGTTCAGCGCGTTCTTTGCCTTTCTGATCGTCCCGCCGGGGCCTCCCTTTCCCGAACGGCTGCACGGCAAGACGGTGTGCGGGGTCGTATGCGTCTATTGCGGCGATCCGGCCGCCGGAGAAGCCGTCGCCCGGCCGCTGTTGGAATTCGGTCCGCCGGCGTTCGCCCATGTTGGCCCGGCCCAGTACCCGATAGTCCAATCCATGTTCGACCCGTTGCTTCCCCCTGGTCTGCACCATTATTGGAAGGCCGACTTCGTCAACGATCTGACCGATGAAATCATCGCGGAGCACGTAAAGCACGGGCCGCACATTCCCACGGTCAATTCGGCGCTCCACATCTACCCGATCGACGGCGCGGTGCACGACGTCGCCCCGCAGGACACAGCATTTGCGTATCGCCGTGCCCGGTTCACGCACATCATCGCGGCGGTGAGCCCGGACCCGACTGCCATGCCCCGCTATCGGGAGTGGGTCCGGAATTATTGGTCGGGGCTGCATCCTCACTCGTCCGGTGGCGCCTATGTGAACTTTCTGATGGACGACGAAGGCGATGAGCGGATCGCCGCCAGTTATCAGGAGAACTACGGGCGCCTGGCCGAGATCAAGCAGACGTACGACCCGGGCAACCTGTTCCGCGTGAACCAGAACATCAGGCCGCCCGCCGCGTAGCGGGCCGCGCTCCTCGCATCGCATTCGCCGAGCCGAACCGCGATCCCGCTTGCGCCCCACAAAAGGGGCGCGAGCCTGCCCCTGGGCGAACTCTCTAGCCGCACGGGTCGAGCTTTTGGCTAACAACTCGCGCGTGGTAAATTACAAGCTGCCCCTGCAGCAAGGGCGGCCAGGTTCTTCAGGAGCTGACATGCCACTGTACATGGACATCCACAAAGTTCCGGGAGCAAAGGCAGAAGATCTCGAGCAGGCGCACGCCGCCGACGTAAAAGTGCAGAGGCAGTACGGCGTCGAGTATCTGAAGTACTGGTTCAACGAGAGCCACGGCAAGGCTTTCTGCCTCGTCAATGCACCCAATCCGGAGGCGGCGCAGTTAGTGCACCGTCAAGCACACGGCCAGATCGCAGAGAGAATTATCGAGGCCGATCCCGAGCTGGTAGAGTTACTCCTCGGCGAAGGGAAAACCGGACCCTCAGGAGCGGTCCTCGCCCTGGCGGCACGGGGAACGAGCGCGACACCGCAATCCGTACCATTCTCTTCACGGATATCGTCGGCTCGACGAATGAAGCCTTGGGGGACGAGGTGGTGATGGCTCGGCTGGGGGTCCATGACACGATCGTCAGGGACGCCCTGGCCGCGTCAGAGGGTCGTGAGGTCAAGCACACCGGGGACGGCATCATGGCCTCCTTCGTGTCGGCCGCGGCAGCGGTTCGGTGCGCAGCACGGATTCAGCGCGCCACGGCTCAGTATGAGGAAGAGCGCAGAGAGAACCCGATCAAGGTTCGGATCGGCGCCGCGGCAGGGGAACCCGTCGAGCATCAGCACGACCTCTTCGGAGCGACGGTGCAACTAGCCGCGCGGCTCTGTTCTCACGCGCAGCCGGAGCAGATTCTGGTCTCGAACGCGGTTGTCGAACTGTGCCTTGGAAAGAGGCTGCCCTTCAAAGACCTCGGAGACGTTTTACTAAAAGGCTTCAATCGCCCGCTCCGGGTTCACGCGGTCGAATGGTCCGGCGCAGCCTAAAACGCTGCGCCAATCCCATAAGGCCCTACAAGTATGTAGCGAACCGCAGATGAACGCCCGATCGCGCGCCGGAGAGTTCCGGCGCGCGGCGTTCGTCTGTTACGGCAGCATCCCGGCCTGGATGATCGTCGGGCCTTCCGACTTCGGAACTTTCGGCTCGCGCTTGCGCTTCATCGCGCGCTCGATAATCGGCTCGACGCGGGCCGCCTTCTCCTTCGCCCGCTGGGGCTGGCGATCCCTGAACTCGGGCATCACCTCTTTGGCGAACAGGTCCAGCGAAGCGCAGATGTCCTCGTGCTTGTTGTTGCCCGCCTGCGAGATGAACACGACCTGGTCGACGCCCGACGCTTCGAACTCGCGCAGCCGCGAGCGAATCTGGTCGGGCGTCCCGATGCATCCGTTGACGCCGTCCATCGGGAGCGTAATCGGGTTCTTCTTGTAGTTCTCCCAGATGCTGGTCTTGCCGGGCTCGTGGCGGCCGAAGACGTAATGATGCCCGAGCGCGTAGCCGAAGAAACGCACGCCTTCCTCGCCCATCTGGCGCGCCTGCTCCTCGTTGCGGTCGCACATGAAGCCGGTCACGATCGCGATATTGGCATTGATCGCGTAGCCGATCGGCTCGCACTCGCGATCCAACGTGGTGTAGTAATCATCTACCCATTGGCGGGCTTCTTCGGGAGTGATGAAGGCGAAGGTAAGCGCGCCGATGCCGAGTTGGGCGGCCAGATGGATGGTCTCGCGGCGCGAGCACGCCACCCACAGCGGCGGATGCGGCTTCTGCACCGGTTTGGGAACCACGTTCCGCACCGGCATCTTGAAGTACTTGCCGTCGTGCCCCTGGAACGGTTCCTCGACGAACATCCGGGCGATCGCGCCCAGCGACTCGCGCCACATCTCGCGCTTGTCGGCGCGCGGAATCCCGAAACCGCCTAGTTCCGCTTCGGCCGAGGATTCTCCTGTCCCGAACTCAACGCGGCCGTTGCTTACCAGATCGAGCGTCGCGATCCGCTCGGCGACCCGCGCCGGATGGTTGTAAGCGGGCGGCAGCAGCACAATTCCGTGGCCGAGCCGAATCTGCTTCGTGCGCTGGCTGCACGCGGCGAGAAAAATCTCCGGCGCCGACGAATGCGCATACTCTTCGAGGAAGTGGTGCTCCACTTCCCACATGTGATCGACGCCCAGCCGATCCGCCAGCTCGACCTGGTCAAGCGCGTCCTGGAAGAGCTTCAACTCCTGGCCGGCTCTCCAGGGACGCGGGAGCTGATGTTCGTAAAAGGTGCCAAACTTCATTCGTCCAGCCTCCGAAGGGTGAAATTGCAGTCTGTTATCGCGGCGTGTTCGCGAACAACGTCCGCGCGACCAGGTCCGTCACCTCGTGCTTGCGGCGCTCGATCATGGGCGCTTCGAGCAGGTTCCTGTCCCAAAGCCGCCGGACCATCGCCGCGGTCGTGAAATATCCGAGCGTGACCGAAATCAGGCTCATCAGGAAATGGAAAGGATCGACTTCGGGCCGGAACTCGCCTTCGTCCTGGCCCCGGCGGACGAACTCCAGGAGCGCGCTGAACAGCGGAGGGACGCGGCGCTTCAGCATCTGCCGGCCGACGCCCTTCTCGTCGATGAACTCATTCCACACGATCCGGCCGAAGTGCGGACGCGAGGCGATGAAGTCGATCGCACCCTCGACGCCCTTGCGGATTCGCACCTGGCGGCTTTCGCGCCCCTCAACGATCGAGCCGGCCGCCGCTTCCAGACGGGTGAAGATCCGATCGAGCACCGCCAGGTACAATTCGTCCTTGGAACCGAAGTGATGGAGCAGCGAGGGCGCTTTGATTCCGATCCGGCTCGAGATGTCGCGCAAGCTGGCGCCGCGATAGCCGCGTTCGGCGAACAGCGCCTGAGCGACCTGCAACACGCGATCGCGCGTGTCGAGGCGGCGATGCATCTCGCCCAGCCTCCGGCCCGGACGGGTTATGGACTTGGGCAACACCGGCTGATGAAGGTTTTATACCTAACGTACGTTAGGCGGTCAAACACTCCTGCTTCGCGTCTTTGTGCCTTTGTGGTTAGCGATCGATATGCGCAGTAGTATGAGTCGCAACGGCGATGGTGAGAGAACAAGCGAAACGAAAATTCGCCTTGAGGCCGAACATCGGCACGACGGCCGATCTGTCGGGCGACGCCTTTGCCAACGTTGATGCACACCGCGACACCCGGCCCTTCATCGCCTACCTCGACCGGGCGACTGCCCAGCACAGGGAAATCAAGCAAGTCTCGTATGACATGCTCGAACTCAGACATGGCGCCGCGATCCTCGACCTGGGATGCGGTACCGGCGACGACCTGCGGGAGCTGGCCGCGCGGGTGGGAGCCGAGGGCCTCGCCATCGGCGTGGACACCTCGCGCGCGATGGTCGCGGAGGCGCGACGGCGCGCGGAAGGCTCGGCACTCGAAGTGGAGTTCATCGTGGGAGACGCCGAGCGCCTCGACCTCGCGCGCGACAGCTTCGACGCGTGCCGCGCCGACCGCCTGTTCCAGCACGTCGCGAATCCGTCGCTGGTCCTGAAAGAGATGGTTCGAGTCGCGGTACCGGGCGCTGTGATCCAGGTGACGGATCGCGACTGGGGGATGGTCGCGCTCGATGCCGCCGATCGGACCACGACCCGCGCGATCCTGGATCGAATCTGCGACGGCATCGGCAACGGCTGGATCGGCCGGCAGCTTCCCGCGCTATTCCGCCAGTGCGGCATCAAGGATGCACGGACGCATGCGATGACGGTCACGACCAGCGAGTTCGCGGCGGCCAACGCGATGCTCGATCTGGAGGTCGTGAGCCGACGGACGGTAGAGGAGGGAATCGTCAGTCCGGCGGCGGCGTCGGCCTGGTTGAAAGACCTGAAGGATCGCGACCAGCGCGGGCGGTTCCTCGCGTGCTGGGTAGTCTTTGTGGTAACCGGACGCAAGGCGAAGTAACGATCAGGCAGAATCAGACAGGAGTACCGCGATGGCCGAACTGCACTGGAAGTCCGCATCCGAGCTTGCCGCGATGATCCGCGGGCGCGAGTTGAAGCCGAGCGAGCTGATGGAAGCCACGATCGCGCGAATCGAGGCGCTCAATCCGAAACTCAATGCGTTCTGCGCGATGCGCGCGGAGCAGGCGCTTGCGGAAGCGCGCGCGATGGACGACAAGATCGCGCGGAGCGGCGATCTTCCGCCGCTAAGTGGACTCCCGATCGGCGTCAAGGACCTCGAAGACGCCGCCGGCCTGCCGACCACATTCGGATCGGCGCCGTTTCGCAATCACACCCCGGAGCGCGACTCGATCCAGGTCGCGCGGCTCAAGGCGGCCGGCGCGATCGTGATCGGCAAGACCAACGCCCCCGAGTTCGGCTACGTCAATTTCACCAAGAACCGGCTGTTCGGCGTCACACGTAATCCGTGGAACGCCGAACGGACTCCCGGCGGATCCTCGGGCGGAAGCGCAGCGGCGATCGCAGGCGGGATGATCCCGCTCGCAACCGGATCGGACGGCGGCGGCTCGATCCGCGGTCCCGCGTGCTACGTGGGATGCTTCGGGCTGAAGCCGTCGTTCGGACGAATCCCGCACGACTCGACGCTCGGGATGCAGGGGTGGGAAGACTGCTCGGTCGTGGGACCGCTCACCCGCACCGTCCGCGACGCCGCGATGTATATGGATGCGGTCGTCGGCTATCACGCTGCCGATCCCGACTCGCTGCCTCATCCGGGGTTGTCCTACCTGGAGACGATCGAGCGGCTCCCGAAGAAACTGCGAATCGGGTTTCATCGCACGCTCGGCCAGATCATCCAGCGCGACGTCGCGCGCGAAGTCGAAAATGCGGTGGGCGCGTTTCGCCAGATGGGCCATGAGGTGAGCGAGATTGAAACTGAAGGCGCCGTTCCCGATATATCCGGCGTGTGGCTGCGGGTCGGCGCGACCCAGACCTACGCGATGCTCTACGATTACATCGAGCGCGATCGATCCGAGTTCGGGCGCGGCTTCCTTTACGGCACCGAGACCGCGGCGCGGATCACCTGGCGGCACTATGGGGCGGCGTATCGATTACGCGCCGAGTTCAATCGATGGATTGGGCAAATCTTCGAGCGCTTCGATCTGCTGCTCACGCCGACCCAGCCGAGCGAAGCGTTTGCCGCCGCCGGTCCGCCGCCCGCCGAAATCGATGGAAAGAAGGTGCGCAGCGCGCTCGACATTTCGGGACTGACGTACCAGTTCAACCTGAGCGGGCATCCGGCAGCCACAGTGCGCGCCGGATTCACCGACAGCGGCTTGCCCTGCGGATTGCAGATCATCGCCGAGCGCCATCGCGAGGACCTCGTGCTCCAGGCTTCGTACGCCTACGAGCAAGCCCGGCCATGGAACTCGAAATGGCCGGATGTGTGAGCTGACAATGGGCCCAGCGACGCGCCAGCGTATGGAGACGGATCGCGACGCGCGCTGGTCTCACCGACCCAACTGCTGGCCCACCGACTTGAACGCCTCATCCGTGACGTCCAGCGTGCGGCGGATGTCGGACTCGGAGTGCGCGGCTGACAGGAACCAGTTGTGCCTGGGATGGAAGTAGATGCCGTGCGTGGCGCAGTATGCGCAGAACGCCGTGATCCGATCCCACTTGCCCTGGTCGGCCTTGAACGTCATGTACGGCATCGCGGGCGGCCCCGACCAGGTCACCTCGAAGCCGTGCGAGCGCGCCTGCGACAGCATCCCCTCGCGCAGCATCTCGCCGCTCTTGCGCATCTTCTCGATTCCGCCGCTGCGATCGAGTTCCTGGATGCACGCGAGCGCGGCCGCCATCGGGACGGCGCTGGTGAAGTACGAGCCGGTGAAGAAGACCTCCAGCGCCGCACGCTTGAGCTCGTCGCGACCGAGGCAGGCGGCGAGCGGATAGCCATTGGCTATCGCCTTGCAATAGCAAGTGAGATCGGGACGCACGCCGAAGGCTTCGCCCGAGCCGCCCAGATGCAGCCGGAAGCCCGCCCGCACGTCGTCGAGTATGAAGACTATCCCGTGCTCGTCGCAGAGCTTGCGCACGCCGGTCAGGAAGCCTTCTTGCGGCATCTCCGAGTCGAACGCCGCGTCGTGCCGGAACGGCGCGAGGATGACGCCCGCGATCTCGCCGCGATGCTCCTCGATCGCGCGCCGCAGCCCCTCCAGATCGTTGTACCGGAAGTTCACGACGTTGGCGCGATCTTCTGGAGTGACACCGGCCGGCACCGGTGTCACCCAGGCATGAGTGCCGTGATACGCGCCGGTCGCGGCGACGATCTTCCTGCGTCCGGTGAAATGGCGCGCAACCCCGGTCGCCCAGGTGCACACATCGGAGCCGTTCTTGGCGAATACCGTCCAGCCGGCGAACGGCGTGATGCCGACCAGGTACTCGGCAAGCTCGACCCACATCGCGGTCGGGGCGTTGAAGCAATTGCCCTGGTCCATCTGGCGGCGCGCCGCTTCTTCGACGCGCGGATGGCGATGGCCGAGCACGATTGGCCCGTAGGAGCACATGTAGTCGATGTATTCGTTGCCGTCAACGTCCCATACGTGCGAGCCTTCGCCGCGCGCGAAGAAACACGGATACGAGCCCATCGCGAGGAGGCGCGGCGACTGATGCCCATAGATGCCGCCGGGAACGAATTTTTTGGCGCGCGCGAACAGCGCTTCGCTGCGATCGAATCTGTAGGGTTCCACCGTGACTCCTTTTCCGCGCTCTGAGGCCCGCGCGGGAGATGGTGGAAGGTTCCTACTTTGAGCGCGCGCGCGTCAAGGCGCGCGAGGCCCTCCTCCCCGAAGAGCCTCGCGCCTGTGGTGGATACGGAAGCGGCCTAATTCGCGTATTCCTGGTGGACGAAACGCGAGGAGATCGGTGGAAGGGCGCCGATGCGCGCGAGTTCTTCCTTGAGCCGCGCGCGTGAGAGCGGCTTCGAGAGAACGGCCGAAGCGCCCAGCTCATAGCTCTGGGCTATATCGCGGTCGTACATCGAACTGGTTATCACGAACAACGGAATCTGCGAGGAAGCCTCATGCGCCCTCGCGGCTCGAGAGCACCTCGAACCCGCCCTTGTCAGGCAGGCGAAGATCCACGAACATCAAGTCGGGCCGGTCTTGCTCGGTGAAGTGAAGAATCACGCTCATCGCTTCGTCGGCGGTCTCGGCGACCACCACTTCGCATTCATCGCCCAGCACTTGCCTGATTACCGTAACCGCGATGAAGGCGTGCTGCGGGTCATCTTCGACCAGCAGGATTCGCGGTCCTAAATCCATCATGCGGCCGTTGCTTCCCATTTTTCTCCTGTGCTGAAAAACCTTTCGATGCTGATCGCAATGGGAGCGTATCCAGCAATTCAAGCAATCCAGTACGCTCTATATCCAATTGCCGTGCCACTGACGCGCGAGTCGATTCTGCCTTCGCAGAAATTACCGGCTGCTGGCGTCTACGAGTCCTTTTGGCTCGGACGGCACGCAGCGAATCGGAAGCAGAAGCAAATCAAGGGTTTTCGCTACTCACCTGCTGCGCCGCTCGCCCAGCTATCGCGCGGCGGTCCGAGCGCCGCGCGGCGAGTATCGAAAACGCCGTCAGTCGTGACAGAATTGCGGCATCAGATGTTGCATAAGTGAACATCAATCAAGCGCTGCAAACTTCGCGGTGCCAACTTTCTTCTCGCACCGCCACGTTTTGGCAGCGTTTAGATCGCATCTCTGAGCCTTTGATCGCCGTGCCGCCGGGGAATAAGCCAATGAGCGGCACCCTCAGGACATGAGACGGTGGCCGTTTTGAAATGGTTCCCAAATTCGCGATGGCTTGACCATCCGCTGCTCAGAAAATACCGGGGCCTGGTCCGCGAAGACCTGACCGCGACCTATTCCCGCGACGTCCAGAAGTGGCTGCTGGTCGCCCCGATCGTCGGCGTCGTCACCGGACTCGTGATAACGGGGGTGACGCTGGCGATCCTGGACGGTGCGTGGCGAGTGCTTCTGCCGTTGTATTTAAGGCATCACCTGCTGATCCTTCCCGGACTGCTGGCGGGCTTTTTCCTGACCGGAATCATCATGCGATACGCGACGAGCGACCCCGACGAGCACTCCACCGAGGAGATCATCCGCTCTTATCACGAGCGCGACGGTGAAGTTGACATGCGGCCTTTCTGGTGGAAGCTGCTGGGCGCCGTAGCCACGGTAGGTTCTGGGGGCAGCGCCGCCCTCGAGGGACCGAGCATCTATGGCGGCGGCGCAATCGGATCGTGGTTATGGGGCAAGTTCCGCTGGACCAGGTTCGGGCGCTTCCGACTGGGTCCGCGCGACCGCCGGATCATGCTGATCAGCGGTGCGGCAGCGGGGATGGCGGCCGTGTTCCGCGCGCCGCTGACCGGGATGGTCTTCGCGCTGGAGATGCCCTACAAGGACGACATCGCGCACGAGGCGTTGCTGCCCTCGCTGATCGCGTCGGTGGTGGCCTACGCCACGCTGGTCGCGATCGTGGGTTCGGAGCCGTTGTTCGGCTTCGTGGGCACGGTCGGCTTTTCCAACCGCGACCTGATCTGGTCGGCGGTTCTGGGACTGGTGTGCGGACTGGCGGCGATGGTGTTCGTGATTACTTTCCGCCGCGCCCGCGCCTTCGCGATCCAGGCTCCAATCCCGCACGTCGCGAAGCTGCTGATCGGCGGCTTTGGGACCGCGCTATGCGGGATGCTGTTCCTGGCACTGTTCCCGGGACCGCTGATTCCCATTGGCCCCAACTACGAGGCGGTGCGGGAGATCCTGAGCAATCCGCACGCGTCGCTGACGCTGGTCTCATTCGCGGCGCTCAAACTGGCCGCCACGCTTTTCACCTTGGGCAGCGGCGGCGTCAGCGCAATGTTCGTGCCGTTGTTTCTGGCCGGCGGCGCGATCGGGAGCGCATTCGCGCAGACGATCGTACATTCGGCGACCTTCGACCTGTATGCGGCAGTGGGGATGGCTTCGTTTATCGCCGCCGGCTACAAAACGCCGCTCGCGGCGGTGGTGTTCGTCGCCGAAACTACCGGCGGCCATTCCTTCATTATCCCCACCCTGATCGGCGCCGCCGTGGCGTACGCGGTATCCGGGGAGGCTTCGGCCTCGGGCGACCAGCACCTGCACGAAGTCGTGAGGCTCGCGGAGTTGAGCGGAATCCGGGTGCGCGAGGTGATGCAACGCGAGATCGCGGGAGTTCAGGCCGGCACCGATCTCCGATCGTTCGCCGCGAGTATCGCGGCCGCGAACCAGCACGCGATTTTTCCCGTTTACGACGGCCCGCGCGCGATCGGGATGATCCCGCTGTGGAAGCTGAGCCTGATCCCGCCGGAGAACTGGGCGACCACCACCGTCGGGGAGGTCGCCGAGAAGAACGTTCCGCGCGTGTCCGCTGACCTTGAGGTAATGGAAGCGCTCAAGATGCTCAGCCGCGACGAAGGCGAGCAACTGCTGCTGGTGATGGGCGAAGACGACGCGCTCGAAGGAATCGTCACCAAAACCGACGTTCTGCGCGCGCTGCAGGCTCGGGGAATCGTGCGCGTCCGGGACCGGCAAGACCGCCAACCTGGGCCGCAACGACTGCCGGCCTGAGCGCGTCTCGACCGCGCCTCAAATCGCGCTGTAGTCGTCGATATTCTGAAACGCGTAGGGTAGAAACCGATCTGCCTCGACAGTCGCGATCCGGCGGGCGCTCGCGAAAATGTCGCCCTCGATATAGACCGCGCCGAGCGGTTTCACCACCTCGATCTCGGCGAGCGGGTCGTGATGGGACGGCGCAAAGACCACCTTGCCCTCGCCACGCTTCATCAAGCGAAGCTGGTTGGTGAAACGGGCGTGCACCAGGATCGGATCGAACTCCAGGCCGCGGCCGTTGGCGGCGTGCATGAACTTGAAATGGAAGCGATCAGCGTGGCTCGGTCCCGTAACCGGGACCTCTTCGGTCAGGCTGGCCTCGACGTAGATGTACTGCACACCGAGGCGATCGATCGTCCCGCGCATCACGGTGCCGTCGCTATCGAACCGCACCCGTCCCTGTTTCTTGGCTCGCCGAACAGCTCGCGGCCGAAGATTATCGCGACATCGGTGGACATCGGCATCGCGAGGCAGTAGTCAGCTTCGAGGTCCTTGTAGCGCGCCCGCACGAAAATCGCGCCGCCCGCGAAAGCGCCGACACAGTTCGATCGGCCGAACGTGCCGACGCCGACCGAGACCAGCGGCTCGGCGGCCGGTTCGAGCGGCGGCGGCAAGACCTCGCGGACGATCTCCGGTCGCGTCAGGTAGGTCACGGTCAGGAATCGCCCGTCGAGAAACGCCGGCTCCGCAAGGCGATCCTCGATGCTTCTGATTTCAGCCGCGTTCTTCACCCAACTTGTGGACATATAAGCCTCTCTGATTCCGTTTCCAGGCATCTGGGAATCCTGCGACGCGTGCCCAGTCACCGGCCATATTGAAGACTGTACCGCCGCGCTTTTCATACTTCTTTGGCCAGCGATTCGGCCAGAGCCATCATGCACACTCCGGCGCCGAACGGCGCGGTGCCGACTTCGATCGAATTGTAGAAAGCGAAATCGCCGGGCGGGGTCTGCTGCGACACGCCGGTGAATTCGCCGCGATGGTTGATCTTGTCGCAGATCGCCGCGATTGCCCGATCGTAGGCCTCGCGCGCGCGGGCGAGATTCAAGCGGCCGGGTTGCATCCGGATTGCGCGCCCGAGCCCCAGGGCGAAGCCCGCCGTGGCGGACGCCTCGAGGTAGGAATCGGGGCGATCGATCACCGTGTGCCAGAGGCCGCTTTTGTCCTGCAGCTCCACGACCGCGTCCAGCTGCCGCGCGAGCGCGGCAGTGACAACCTCAATCTTCGCGGCGAACCGCTTTTCGAGTCCGGCGCGAATCACCTCGTCAATCACTTGCGGCGCCGCGATCGAAAACCAGCTGTTGCCGCGCGCCCACAGACAGGCCGAATGGCTCCGCTTTTCAACGTAGGCAACGTGCCAGAAAAGGCCGGTCGAAGCATCCTGAAGATTCTGCCGATGGACCAGCAATTGATCGAGAGCGCGCTCGATCAGTCCCGGATCGGAAAGCAATCGCCCAAGCAGCGCCATCGCGGGCGCCGAGAAGTATGCGATATCGACCCACACCTCCATTGCCGGCGGATGCGGCACGATCGCGCCGTCGGGGGTGTGCGCCGCCTTCAACTCCAGCGCCGTGACGACATCGCGAGCGTAATGGAGGTAGGCGCGGTCGCCGGTCCGCAGGTAGAGATCGAGCGCGGGCAGCGCCTCGGCCGACCAGAACCAGATCCATCCGTCGGTGCGGGGACCGTGCGCCAGCTTGGGCGAGAACCACGCCGCGGCGTGCGCGGCGGGATCCTCGATTCCGAGCGCGCGCGCCGCGTACAGCAGCCCGTCGCATAGAATCGCGTCGCCCCAGTGCGGATGCTTCTCCCTCAACTCGGCGCCGCCGTGCGCGGCGATCCGGGCCAGGGATTGCCTCACTCGATCGGAATCCATTGTAATCGATGCTTGTGTCCTGTGGCGGCCGGATGCCGCCGGGTTATAATCGCAATCAAGAGTGCTCTCATGCCCTTGATCAAGTCAAAGATTCCCAGGATCCGCGGTCTCAACGACGTGGGTCGCTACGCGATCGGAGTGCAATGGGTTGACGGCCACGACAGCATCTATCCGCTGCAGGAGTTGCGGCGCCACTGTCCCTGCCTCGAATGCAACGGCGGCGTCGAGAGGGAGATCCCGAGCGCGAACCAGCGGCTGGTGCAGCTCGCGCGGCTCGGCGATCAGGGTGTATTCCTTCAATGGGCCGACGGTCACGAGACGCTCTACACGACGGCGCAACTGCGCGACCGCTGTCGATGTGCCTACTGCATTCCCGAGCCGGAAAAACCCGTCACCGGCGGATAGCGCCGCTACTGTGCCGCGGTCTTTTTTTTCGTGACGGTGGCGCGGCCGCCGTAGTCGGTGCCCAGCGCGTCCAAGTTCACCTGCGCGGCCCTCATCGACGGATCGAGCTCCAGCGCCTTGCGGAAGTCGCGCGCCGCTTCGTCGAAGCGCCGCAAATTGGTCAGCGCCATTCCGCGCGCGTTGTAAAGGCCGGCGTGGCGCGAGTCCCTGGACAGGCCCGCATTCGCCGCCATCAGCGCTTCCTCCGGACTGCCCACGCGCAGGTAAATATCGGCGAGTTCCTTGAAGTTGGCCGGCGAGGGATTGATCCGGGTCGCGGCATGATACATATCGACGGCCGCCGAGGAATCCTTGAGCAGCGCGTACGAAAAGCCGGCATCCACGTATGCGGCGTCGTTGCGCGGGTCGGCCTGGATGGCCTGCTTCAGTTTCGCGATCGCAGCCCTGAGCTTGACGCTGTCCACCGGGTCGCTCTCGCCGGCGTCGTTGATCATCTGCTCGGCCTCGGTAACGAGGCGCGCGGAGGCTTCTCCGTCGCGCGGCGGACTGTCCGCATCGCGCGCAGCCGCCGGTGACGCAGTCGCAAGCGCGATAGCGCCCGCCAGCGCGATCGCGATCAGCTTGACTCTTGAGAAGAGTGTCAACGAGGCTTGAATGGCCTAGCGCCTGAACAGGTGCTCGCGCAACTCGTCCAGCTGGCCGGCCACTTCTCGCGCGAGGCCCGCCTCGTCGTCCGCTTCGCTCAAGTAACGCAGGGCCAGCGCCGCCAGCGAACCGATCGCAAGGACTAGCATCATCTTGGAAAGCATTTCGACTCTCCCGGACCGTTCATTCAGTAGTAGAGACTAACAGCTTTCGTAGCGATAGCGAAACGACTCCGCCACAAGGGGCGGGCGGATCGCAGCGCCGGTCACACGCCGGTCACACGGCCGCCACGAACCGGCAGGCTGCGCATGCCGCATCGTGAGTTGACCAAAGTTGACATCCTGAGCGTTTTACGCTACATGGTGTCTTCATGGGTGACGGCGGTTGAAGCGATGCACGCTTATGGGCTAAGGTGAATAAAGGTGAAGGCTACCGAATCAAATATCAATTGGGTGGCTGTCGCAGTCGAAATGGCTGGCGGCGTGCAGTCGGTCTCGAAGAAGATCGGCGTGAGCCGCTGGACGGTTTACAAATGGATGGAGCGCGGCAGCATGCGGCGAATCGCCTACGAGACCGTCCTCAAGCTGCACGAGCTGTCTGGAGTTCCAGTCGCAAAACTAACCCAGGAGTGAGATTTGACCGTTGGGGGCCGGTCGCCGGAAAAGTGGGGGACTGAGTGGGCCGTCGGAGCGCAAATTGCCCCGAACGGCGGTCGCAACCCGTCGCGGATCCCGCAAGCCGCTGACGCTCACCGAGTTCGCGATCCTGCACGCGATTCCGAGAAACTCGGTCTACAGATGGATACGGACCGGACGGCTCAATGCCAGTAACGGCCTGGCAGTGATCCGCGGCAGGACCTATATCGACGCGAAGCGGTTCGAATCGATATTTCGTAATAGATAACCACTCGAACTTTGGCCATCGCCGATCGCATCCACATTTTGGGGGCTTCCGGCTCGGGTACCTCCACGCTGGGCGCGCTACTCGCAGCGCGCTACGGCTATCAGCACATCGATGTTGACAACTATTTCTGGGAGCCGAGCGATCCGCCGTTCCAGCATCAGCGCGAGGTCGGCGAACGACAGCGGTTGTTAGCCGGCGCTCTCCGTGAGCATCGGCGATGGGTCGTTACAGGATCGATGTGCAGATGGGGCAATATTTTCGTCCCGCTCTATGAATTGGTCGTTTTCCTGTTCGTGCCGCACGATATCCGGATGGCGCGGCTGAGAGAACGCGAACGCGGCCGCTGGGGCGCGGACGCTATCGCTCCGGGCGGAAAGATGCGCGAGACCTACGATGCGTTCATGAGCTGGGCTGCATCCTACGATCTGGGCGACGAGACCATCCGCAGCCTGCGCCTGCACGAAAAATGGCTCACAACGCTGCCCTGCGCGCGCGTGCGCCTGGAGGGTGCGCTTGCACCCGACGAGCAGATAGCCAGGCTGGCCGGCTTCCTCGCAGGGTGTTGAGAAGACCGCGAGCGACCGGAATCGACTCCATCGCCCTCAACACCCTGCATGAAAACTGGCCACCTTCCTTGATCTTCTCCCCCTGTCCAGGGGGAGATAAGAGAGAGGGCGCAGGCTGTTGAGGCTTTCCTCAACGGCCTGCTTGGCACGAAGTAGACATGACGCCCACGCCCGGTCCGCGGGCGTCTGTGTTCATCAGTGGTTGCGTCCCCTCACTCGAACATCAGGACGGTGCGGGCGACTTCTCCCGCCTTCATGGCGCGGAAGGCTTCGTTGACGTCGCCGAGCCGCCCTTTGCGGCTTACCATATCGTCCAGATTGAGCCGTCCCTGCATGTAGAAATCGATATAGCGCGGCATGTCGATCCGGAAGCGGTTCGAGCCCATGTTGGTGCCCTGGATTCGGCGCTCGGTCAGGAAGTAACGACCCTCGATTTCGATCTTCTGCCCTACCGGGATCATCCCAATCACGGTCGCCGTGCCGCCCGGCACCAGGCAGTAGAATGCCTGCTCGGCGGTGGTTTTCGAGCCCGATCGCCTCGAATGAGTAGTCCACGCCGCCGTCGGTCATCTCCCTGATAGCCTTGACCGGATCGGTCGAGGACGCATCGACGGTGTCCGTGGCGCCGAGCCGCTTCGCCATCGCGAGTTTGTTCTCGAACACGTCCACTGCGATTATCCGCCGGGCCCCGCGATCCGCGCGCCCTGGATCGCCGCCAGACCGACGCCGCCAGCCCCGAACACCGCCACCGTCGAGCCCGGCTCGACCCGCGCGGTGTTGAGCGCGGCGCCGACCCCGGTCGTTACGCCGCATCCGATAAGCGCCGCCCGGTCCAGCGGCATCTCATTGGTGATCTTCACCAGCGCGTTCTCGTGCAGGAGCATCTTCTCCGCATATCCGGCGATATCCGCGAACTGGATGACCGGCTTGCCGCCCAGCGACAGCCGGGGCTGGTCGGACTTTCCGCGCTGAAGCTCCGCCCTGTTCGCGCATCGATTGGGATGCCCCGAGAGGCACTGCGCGCAATGCCCGCAGAATACCGACAGGCACGCGATAACGTGATCGCCAGGCTTCACATCGGTGACCCGATCGCCGACTGCTTCGACGATTCCGGCGGATTCATGTCCGAGCACCGCCGGCGCCGGCAGAGGATAGAGTCCCTCGACGAAGTGCAGGTCGCTATGGCATACGCCGGCGGCGACCGTGCGCACCAGCACCTCGCGTCCCTGGGGCTTGTCCACCTCGACCTGTTCGATCGTGAGCGGCTGCTTGGGACCGTGAAAACACGCTGCCTGATCTTGCTCATTGGCTGATTCGCCTCCAAGAAACTAGTCGGTCATAGCAGAAAACCGCGTCGAGCCGCGAGCGCTGAACCCATATGCCGCGCGGGCGGGTTTGCTGGACTCGGCGCGCATTGCTAGTAGGCTTGAAGCGGGAGATTACTGCGATGCCGCTGATAGTCGGAGTTGACCATCTGAACCTGACCATTGACGAGGGTTCCGAGGCGCTCGAGCGCGCCCGGCAGTTTTACGGCGGCGTGCTCGGGCTCGAGCCGACGCCGCGCATGGCTCACGAGGAGTCTCCGCGCGGCGCCTGGTATTGGTGCGGCTGCGCAGCAGGTCCATCTGAGCGCCGAGGCCGGCGCGTCGGGCGGCAATCGCGCGTCGCGGCGGCACGCCGGCTTTCGGGTGGCGGATTTGGAGGCTCTCGGGTCGCGTCTGCGGGCCGCGGGTATCGAGGTGAAAGAAGGCAACCAGCTCCCGGGCCAGAAGCGCTTCTTCGTGCGCGATCCGTTCGGCAACCGCCTCGAGTTCATGCAGCGGACCGACTAGGCCCGCGCACAGGGCCTGGCCGGCCGGCTACGCCGGCGCCAGCTCCACGATCGGGATCGTACGGGTAGTCTTTTTCTGATACTCGGCGTAGGTGGGATAAACAGCGAGCAGGCGCGGCCATATGGGCTCGGCCTCCTCCGCCGAGAGCGTGCGCGCCCGGTAGGTCCCGGCTAACCGTCCGATTTCGACCTTGACCTCCGGATTCCTGACCAGATTGAGATACCAGGCCGGCGGCGTATCGCTTCCGCCGTAGGACGCCACGATATAGACCCGCCCGTGATCCTCGAAATACAGCAGCGGCTTTGAGATTTCGCGCCCGCTCTTGCGCCCGCGGGTCGTGAGGATCAGGGTGTTGCGGTTGAGCGGACCCCATCCGCCCCACAGCCGATAGGTCACGACATGAAACTGGCTGAACCACCGGATGATCTGAGCCTGTATCGGGTTGGTTTTCATCGCGCGCCTCCGCTTAGAAAACCGCGGTCTCGGCCGGCTCGTCGATCACGCGGTTCTCGAGATGGCCGATGCGCTCGACCTCGATTCGCACCACGTCGCCGGCGCGGAGAAAGCGCGGCGGCTTCATGGCCATTGCGACACCCGCCGGAGTCCCGGTCGATACCACCATGCCGGGCTGAAGCGTGAAAACCGTGGACAGCGTTTCGACTTGCGCGAAACAATCGAAGATCAGATTTTTGGTGTTCGAGTGCTGCCGCAGTTCGCCGTTCACCCAGGTGCGCAACTCGAGCGTGTGCGGATCCCCGACCTCGTCGGGAGTGACGATCCACGGGCCCATCGGGCCGTGCGTGTCGAACGACTTGCCGAGCGTCATGGTCTGCGCCTTGAATTGCCAATCGCGCACGCTCACGTCGTGGACCACGAGGTAGCCCGCGATCACCTCCCGTGCCCGCGCGCGCGGCACATGACGGCATCGCCGGCCGATCACGAATCCCAACTCGCCCTCGTAGTCGAGCGCCGACGACACGCGCGGCAGATGGATGGGATCGTACGGGCCGGTCACGCAACTGGTCTGCTTGTTGAAGAACAGGGGAAACTGCGGCGCCGGGGTTTTGCTCTCGGCGGCGTGGTCGGCGTAGTTGAGTCCGATCGCCAGGAATTCGGCGGGATGCATCACCGGCGCCTCGAGCTTTACCTGCGCCAGAGGAATTCGGCGCGCGCCCTTATCGGCGGCCTTGCGCGCGCGATCGATCGCCCCGGCTCCGGCAGCCAGGAACGCCGCCATCTCGCGCGGCAGGTCCGGCGCCTCTGCGGCGAGATCGACAATCGAATCCTCGACCACGACGCCGATCCGCGTCGAGCCCTGATTGGTGAAAGTCACGAGTTTCACTTTGCCCTCGCGCCGGGGTCGGCACCGCCGGATGCGCCGAAGCCCGGCTTCTTCAAGTCCGAGATCGGCACGCCCTGGTGAAATCGGCGCGCCAACGCTTCAGGATCGAAATTGATGCCGATTGGATTGCGCGCGAATTCGCCCGACCGGAAGAACGCGTTCAGCTCTTCGGCGGTATCGAAGTTGTCGATTTGCAGTTCGACCTTGTTGCCGTCGGGATCGGCGTAGTACATCGAGGTGGTCGGTCCATGATTGATCGTCCAGACCGGAACGATGCCCGCCGCCTTGAGCCGCTCGTAGGTGGCCACGAGTCTCCGGCATCCCGGCGTACGTGTAGGCCAGATGATCGAGGCCAACGCTGTTGGCCGAGCGCTCGGTCAGGCCGGGCACGGAGAGAATCGCGATGCGATGGTGCTCGTCGTCGTATGTCAGGAAGGCGATCATGTCGTTCGCGTAGGCGATATCGGCCTCGAGCACCGTCCGGTACCAGTCGACCATCGGCTTGAACTTGTTGGTGCGCAGGACCGCGTGCGCGAACCTGGTCGGCGCGATACGACCGTGTTCTGTTCCATTGGTTTCATGCCTGGCGTTCATATTGGTGAACTCCTCGTCTTTCCCGATAAAATCGACTTTCAGACCGGCGCAGTCAAGCGCGACGGAGAAATCGCAGCACGCAGCCAGGAGGTGAAAATGAATCAGGCGGAGCGCAGGGAGTTCGTCCGGGCCCATCGCACGGCCATATTCGGCTACAACCGCAAACACGACGGACCCTCGATGTCGATCGTCTACTACGTTTCGGAGGGCGACGACCTGCTGGTCTCCACGATGGCCGGGCGCGGAAAGGCCAAGGCGGTGCGGCGCAATCCCAGGGTTTCACTTTGCGTACTCGACGAGAAGTGGCCGCCGACTTACCTCCAGGTCTACTGCGACGCATCGATCGAGACCGACCTCGACGCGGCTGCCGATCTGATGATGAGAATCGCGGGCGTGATGGCGGGGCAGGCGATGCCGGAATCGGTGCGGCCGACGATCAGGCAGGGTGCGATTACGGAAAAGCGAGTGGTTTTGCGCCTTCGCCCCTACCAGACCTTCGAAACGCCGCCGCGCCACGTCTATTCCGCCAAGGACGTCGAAGGACTAACCCACGGCCTCGGGCAGCCGCTCCCATGGAAATGAGCGCGAGCGCGCGCCGCGCGTAGCGCGATTAGATTAGGGTGCGGGTCGAGGCGCCGCGACATGCGGGGCCACAAATTGGGCGCGATCGGCACCGGCTGGTATTATCGGCCCATGCGGTCCATCCTGACTATCGTAGTGGCTATCGTTACGCTCGGTGCGCTGGCGAACCCGCGTCCTGCCGCGGGCGCCGAGACGATCACTCTCAACGACGCGATCGATCGCGCACTCAAGTTCGCGCCAACCGTCGCCGAAGCCGCGGCCAACAGCGATCTGAGCGAGGCCCAGGTGCGCGAGGCGCGCGGGCCGCTGTTTCCCGCTATCACCGGGCAGGGCGAATACACCCAGGCGCCGGGGTACGATCCGGTAGTCACCAATCGCGGCCAGAGCGATGCGATGCTGATGCTGGATTACACCGCCTGGGATTTCGGGCGCCGGATGGCGCAGGTGCGCGCCGCCCGCTATGCGAACGAAGCCGCCCGGCTGGGCATCGCGGCGGCCCGCGCTCAAATCGTTTCCGACACCAAGGTCGCGTATTTCGATCTGCTGCGAAGTCTCCATGCGCAACGGGAACTCGAATCGAGTCTCGACCGGCTCGCCCGTTACGTTGCGACTACCAGGTCGCTGGTCCGGACCGGAAAGGCGATCGCCAACGACGTGCTGAAGATCCAGGTCGCGCGCGACGATACCGAGCTGGCCGTGTCAACGGCCAGGCGCGATCGCGAGCGCGCTTCGGTGGTGCTCGGCTCGCTTGTCGGCGAATGGGGCGGCGACCTGCAGGCCGCGGAGATCGAAGGATTCCGGCCCGCCCCTGCCGGCGAAATTTCCCGCAGTCCGATACTCGCTGCCGCGATGAGGCAAGTTCAGTCGGCGGCACTCGAGGAAGAGGCGGCCAGGGCGGAGCGCTACCCCACGCTGCACATAGCGTTGACGGCGGGATTCCTGGGGGTGGATCCGCCCAACACGTTCGAGCATCGAGCGGGCGCCTCGTATGACGGTCTGGTGTCGGTGCCGATCTTCGCCGGCGGCGCGATCGATGCCCGTATCGATCAGGCAAGGGCGCGTCTGCGGGAGGCGCAGGCGGCGCGGCGCCAGACCGAGCTGGAATTGAAGCGCGCGCTGGCAGACGCGATGCTTCGATACCGGCAGGCCGGCGAAGCGCTGGAGATTTTGTCTCGCGAGCAGCCGACCGCCGATGACGCTTTCGCGCTTTCGTGGACGCGCTTCCTGGGCGGCGGCGGGGCCACGATGCTGGAAGTGCTCGACTCGTACCAGCAGTCGGAGCGCATCCGGATCGATCGGATGGATCGGGAATTCGCGGCGCGCCAGGCGGAGGCCGAGGCCGCCCTCGCGCTCGGCCTGACGCAGTGAGAATGAAGCGGCTTTCGATAATCGCGGCGCTCGCATTGGCATTGGCCGCGCCGATCGCGCTTGCCGGATGCCGAGGCGCCACCGGCGACGAGGCGCCTGGGGACGCCCGGCGAGCCCGCGTCAATCTCAATGTCGGTCACGGCGGCGCCGGTCGCGATCGCATCGATGCACCGCGAACTTCGCCTGCTCGGCCTCACCGTCGCGCGCCGGCATCTTGAGCTTCGTGCGCCCGCCGCCGGACGAATCACCGGCCTCAACCTCAACAGCGGGGATCGGGTCCGTCGCGGACAAGTCGTTGCGCACATCATCAACCGCGAGAGCGAAGCCGCACAGGCCGGACTCGAAACCGCCAGGCGCCTTGACCCCGAGCACGCTGCCGCGCTCGAGAAATCGGTGAAGCGCTATACGAAGATCCCCGGAATCGCGGTGGTCGCGCCCGAGAGCGCGATCGTCGCCCAGCGGCTGGTGACCGCCGGACAATTCGTCGCCGATCTGGACCCGCTCGCCGACCTGATCGATCCGACCAGCGTATTCGTCGAGGCGGCGGCCCCGATCGATTCCGTCCATCTGCTCAAGCCCGGAATGAACGCGATAGTGACGTCGCAAGTACGCCCCGGAGTCGAATTCCACGCGAAGCTGATTGCATTGTCACCCAGCTTTGACGCCAACGGTGCAACCACCCCGGTGCGCCTGGAGTTCACCGGGACGCCGCGAATCGACGCGGCCGGCGCGGCCGTAGAAGCGCGCATCGTGACCGAGTCGGTGCCCGCGGCTACGGTGATTCCAGCCGCCGCGCTCTTCCAGGACGCCGAGCATGGCGGCTTTTACGTCTTCACCGCCGGCCCCGACGGACTGGCGCATCGGATCGCGGTCGCGGTCGGTATCCGCAGCGCAGACCTGGTGCAGATAACGCGCGGGCTCAGCGCGGGGCAGATCGTGATCACCTCGGGAGGATACGCGCTGTCGGACGGGCTCAGAGTTCATCCGATGATCGCGCAGAATTGAGACCGCACAACACCATCCTGGCGCTGTTCGCCGCGATCGGCTTAAGTGCGCTCGGGCTGATTATCGCCCCCTCGATTCCGAGCTCGATCTTTCCCGAACTGGTGTTCCCGCGCGCGATCATTCTCGCCGACAGCGGCGACCTCCCCGCCGAACAGGTGCAGGTCACGGTCACGCGACCGCTTGAAGAGGCGGCATACGGCGTGGTCGGCACCAGCCTGGTCCGCTCGGCCACCACCCGCGGCAGCGCGGAGGTGGACGTCACTTTCGCCGACGGTACCGATCCGACCGTCGGGCTACCAGTTGCTCAATGCCGCTCTCGGCGAGGTTCGCGGCTCTCTGCCTCCGGGCACGACCTACGAAACGAGGCTCCTGACCACCGGCACTTTCCCGATCATCGATCTGAGTCTGAGCTCGAAGGTTCGCACGCTCCCCGAGCTGACCGATATCGCGTTCTACGACGTGATCCCCAGCCTTCATCGGATTCCCGGCGTGTATCGGGTCGAGATGGTCGGCGGAAAGTATCGCGAATACGTGGTGCGGCTGGATCCTGGCCGGATGCTCGCGCACAAACTCTCAGCCGCGCAGGTTGTCAGCGGGCTGAGTGCGGCGAACGTGATCGCCTCGGCGGGGCGGATAGTCGACTCACATCGGATGCTGCTGGCGGTCGTCTCTTCGGATCTCCACGAGCAGGATCAGCTGCTCAACGTGCCGGTCGCGAATGCCGGCGGTCAGCCGGTGCACGTGCGCGATATCGGCACGGTCGAGCTTGACATCCGCGAGGACTATATCCGCGCTGCCTCGGAGCGCGGACCGGCGGTGCTGGTCGGGGTATCGCGGATGCCCGGCGGCAACACCGAGCAGATCGCCGCCGAGACGCGCAAGCTGATCGACGGGTTCCGTCGCGCCTATCCCGACGTTGACTTCTCGATTTCGTACGACCAGGCCGCGCTGGTCAGCGAATCCTTCAAGAGCGTGCGCGACGCGATCGTGCTCGGACTGCTGCTCGCGGTCGCGGTGGTCTGGATGTTCACCCTGTCGGCGCTGAGCGCGCTGGTCGCCGCGATCGTGGTGCCGTGCACGATCGCGATCACGATCCTGGTGATGAAGGCAGGCAACCTGACGTTCAACATGATGACGCTCGGCGGGCTGGCCGCGGGCATCGGCTTGTTCATCGATGACGCGATCGTGATGATCGAGGCGATTCATCGGGCGCGCGCGGGGGGCGCCGATGCCGCCGGGGCGATCGGCGCCGCGTTGGACGAATTGCGCCGTCCGCTTGTCGCCTCGACCCTGACCGTGATCGTGGTGTTCGCGCCGCTGGTCTTCCTGTCCGGCGTGACAGGTAGTTTCTTTCGGGCGCTGGCGGCAACGCTGGGCGCGGGACTGGCTATCTCACTGGTGCTGTCGCTCTACTTCACTCCCGCCCTGGAAGCGATCGCCGGGCGATGGCGCCCCAAGGCCCGTCCCGCCGGCCGCGCTTTCGCGATCGTGCGCGGGGCCTACGACGCCGGTCTGCGGCCGTTCGTGCGATTTCCGCTGCTCTCGATCGTGCTTGCCGCCGCGGCGATCGCGGTTGCGGGCGCGCTCTACCAGACCGTCGGCACCGACTACCTGCCGGCGATGGATGAGGGCGCTTTCGTCCTGGATTACTTCATGCCGCCGCAGAGCAGCCTCGACGATACAGGCGTCCTGCTCGGCAAGATCGAGGACATCCTGCGCGCGACGCCGGAGGTGGCGGCTTTCTCGCGGCGCACGGGCACGCAGCTCGGTTTTTTTCTGACCGAGTCGAATCGCGGCGACTTGTCGGTGCGGCTCAACCAGAACCGTTCCCGCGATATCGACCGGATAATGGACTCCGTACGCGATCGGATCCTAAGTGCGGTGCCTGGAGTGCGGATTGAGTTCTCGCAGGTGCTGCAAGACCTCATCGGTGATCTTACCGGCGTGCCCCAGCCGGTCGAGGTCAAGATTTTCGGCTCCGACGAGGCCGTGCTCGAAGCAACCGCCGACCAGGTCGCCGATCGACTCAGGCAGGTAAAAGGCCTGGTCGATGTATTCAACGGAATCGTACTGAGTATTCCAACGCAGGAGATTCTGGTCGACGAGACCGCCGCCGAGCGCTACCGGATCTCCGCCGAGGACGTGCGCGCCGCGCTCGAGACGGTAGTGGCCGGCACCGTCGCCACCGAAGTGCGCGCCGGCGACCGCCTGTTCGGCGTGCGCGTCCGCTACCCCGATATTTTCCATCAAGACCTGTCGTCCCTGTCCGAAGTGATGCTGACCACGCCCGACGGAGGGACGGTTCCCCTGAGCTCGGTGGTCAGGCTCAAGTGGCTGGGCGTGCGCGCCGAGATGGCTCGCGAGCGGCTCCGCCCGGTAATCCACGTCACCGCGCGGCTTTCGGGAATCGACCTGGGAACGGCGATTGCGGAGGCCAGGCGCCGCCTCTCCGATCTCAGTCTGCCGCCGGGGGTAACGCTGGAATACGGCGGCCTCTACGCCGAGCAGCAAAAGGCGTTCGCGGAGCTGGCGCTGGTGCTGATCGCTGCAACGGCCGGCGTGTTCCTGGTCCTGATGTGGGAGTTCGCGCGATTCACGCCCGCGATGGCCGTCCTGCTCGGAGCGATTCCTTCACTGGCCGGGAGTCTCGTCGCGCTGCGGTTGACCGGCATCACGCTCAACATCTCCTCGTTCATGGGATTGATCATGGTGGTCGGAATCGCAGCCAAGAACGGCGTGCTGCTGCTCGACCGTGCCGAGCGCGAGGTCGCCTCGGGGGCGGCGCCGCGTGCGGCGCTGATCGGGGCGGTCAACATCCGGCTGCGGCCGATCATGATGACCACGATGGCAACCGCGGCCGGGTTGTTCCCGCTCGCGATCGGTTTGGGGGCCGGCGCGAAGGTCCAGCAGCCGCTCGCGCTCGCGGTGATTGGCGGGCTGGCATTCGCGATGACGCTCTCGATTCCGCTGGCCGGCGGAGTGTACCTGCTCGGCACGCGCCAGCGCGAAAAGCCCTGAGCCGGTTCCGCGCCGTCTCATCCTGACACACAGATTCGTTTCTATTGCCCTACCCCAAGCAGGCCGCACGGTACCTGTCTTGCTTCAACTGACGGGCAAGCCGCACTCGCGTGCTCCGCCAGAAGGGAGAAGATAGAGGAGGGTTTGGAACCGAAGCCAACATCCGCGGACGGCAGCGAGGCCGACACGACCGCCGGGGAACGCGTCAACTACGGTCGTCGAATCTGGGCAGGATTCGCCGCGGCCATCGTGACCTCGGCTGTCGCAGGCTCGGCCACCTACTTTCTTGCTTACCAGGCCAGTCTCAGCGCCGACTGGGTGGCGCACACGCATATCGTGATCGAGCATCTCGATGCACTGACTCTTGCCGTGCAGGACGTACAAATGGGCGCACGCACCTACATCCTCACGGGCAACGAAAGTGCCTTGAGACCCTACCTGTCAGGACGCTGGAGGGTTGCCGGCGAAATCGCAACCCTGAGGCAGCTCACGCGCGACCGGGCCGAGCAGCAGCCGCGGCTCACGGCACTCAAGGAGGCGGTCGGCTTGAAGCTGGCGCTTGTGGATCGAGTGATCGCTGCCCGCAAAGCCAACGACGCCCGCACTGCTACGGAGATCGCCCTGTCCGGCAACAACGAGGATCTGACGGAACGTATCCGACAGGAAGCGCGTGCGATGACGGAGGACGAAAACTCGCTGCTGCGCGCGCGAGTCGCCAGGGAGAATTTCAACACCGGCCTGCTGAGCGTGATCATTTTATTCGGTGGCGCCGGATCGCTGCTCATGATGTCGTTCGCCGGCGTGTTCATTCACCGGATGATCGAGGCTCTTCGGAGCAGCCTCGGGAAGCTGGCAAGCTCGCAGGCCGAATTCGCCCGGCGCAGCCAGGTCGGACTCGACAGATTCAGAAAACTTATCGACATGTTGCCCGAGGCGTTGGTGATGGCGAATCAAAGGGGCGAAGTCCTGCTCGTTAATTCGCGTACCGAACAACTGTTCGGCTACAAACGCGAGGAACTACTCGGGCGGCCGGTCGAGAACCTGATACCCGAGCGCCTGAGGGCGGCGCACCCGTCCCATCGCGAGGGCTACTTCGCCCAGCCTGTAAGCCGCTCGATGGGGGTGGGACGCGATCTGGTCGGGCTCTGCAAGGACGGGGCCGAGGTGCCGATCGAGGTCAGCCTCGGTCCGGTCGAGAGCGACGAGGGACTTCTGGTCGCGAGTCTGATTTCCGACATAACGCAGCGCAAGCAGCTCGAGCGTGAGCTCATGGAGCGCCAGAAGAAACTCGTCCGGTCCAACGCCGAGCTCGAGCAATTCGCCTACGTGGCCTCGCATGACCTCCAGGAGCCGCTGCGGATGGTGGCCAGCTACGTCCAGCTTCTAGCCCAGCGATACCGGGGCAGGCTGGACGCCGACGCCGACGAGTTCATCCAGTTCGCGGTGGACGGTGCGACCCGCATGAAAACCCTGATCAGCGACCTGCTCGCGTACTCGAGAGTCGGCACGCACGGCAAGCCGCCGCAGAAGGTGGAGCTTGACAGCGCGCTCGGGCAGGCCCTTTCCAACCTGACCATCGCGGTGCAGGAAGCGCGGGCGGAGATCACCAACGATCGGCTGCCGGTCGTGACGGGCGACGAGCTGCAACTCACGGAACTGTTCCAGAACCTGATCGGCAACGCGCTCAAGTTCCGGCGCGACGGATCGGCCGCGGTGCATATCGGCGCCGAGCGCCGAGCCGACGAATGGGTGATCTCGGTGCGCGACAACGGGATCGGAATCGATCCTCAGTATAAGGAGCGCATCTTCGTAATCTTCCAGCGCCTGCACGGACGCGATGAATACCCGGGCACCGGAATCGGCCTGGCGATTTGCCAGAAAATTGTCACCCGCCACGGCGGGCGAATCTGGGTGGAATCAAAACCCGGCGAGGGAGCGACCTTCCGATTCACGATTCCGGCCCCGATCGAGGAGGCGCGGGCGGCATGATTGACCAATTGCCATATCGTCCAATCGAGATTCTGCTGGTCGAGGACAATCCCGGCGACGTGCGACTCACCCAGGAAATCCTCAAGGAGGGCAAGGTCCACAACCGGATGTCGGTCTCCGCAGACGGACAGGCCGCGCTGGATTTCCTCCGCCGGCAGGGCAAGCACGCTGACGCGGTCCGGCCCGATCTCGTCCTGCTCGATCTCAACCTGCCCAAGAAGGACGGGCGCGAAGTCCTGGCCGAGATCAAGCAGGATCCGGACTTGAAGAGCATTCCCATCGTGATTCTCACCACCTCGGCGGCCGACGCGGACATCCTCAAGACCTACAGCCTTCACGCCAACTGCTACATCGTAAAACCGGTCGACCTCGAGCAGTTCGTCGGCGTGGTCAAGTACATCCAGGACTTCTGGCTGACGATCGTGCGGCTGCCTGGAAGGTAATCCGTGGGCCGCGAGAAAATCAGGGCGCTGCTGATCGAGGACAATCCCGGAGACGCGAGGATCGTCCGCGAGCTGCTGAAAGCCGACGGCAATATCCAAATCGAGGTCGAATGGTCGGATCGGCTCGGCCCGCGGCCTGCAGCGCCTCGCGGACGGCGGATTCGACGGAGTGCTGCTGGACCTCTCGTTGCCGGACTGCCGGGGACTCGAGACTATCGCCAAGGTCCACAGCCAGGCCCCTCATATCCCGATCGTGGTGTTGACCGGAGTCGGGGACGAGGCGGTGATGCTCGAGGCGGTCAAGAACGGGGCTCAGGATTACCTGGAGAAGGGACGGCTGGATTCGGACTCGCTGAGCCGCGCGATGCGCTACGCGGTCCATCGCAAACGCGCTGAACAGCAGATCAGGGTGCGAGCGCTGCAGAGCGCTACGATCGCCGCGCTGGGTGAGGAAGCGCTCGGCAATCCGCCGCTCGACGATTTCCTGCGCAAGGCGGCCGGGCTGGTCGCCACCAGCCTCGCGGTGGAACTTTGCGAAATCCTCGAGTCGTCGCGCCCGCCCAATACGATGGTGCTACGGGCGCACTCCAACGGATCGCCGCGCGACGAGTCCCAGCCTTCGTGGCAGTCGCTGGCCGATTATTCGATGCGAGCGGCGCGTCCGGTCATCGCCGATTTTCTCGGCGACGACGCGCGTTTCACGGTCTCGCCCGCGATGCACGAGCGGGGCGTCACCGGCGGGGCCTGCGTTCCAATCCTGGGACGCGGATGCCCGTTCGGAGCGCTGGGTGTTTTCGCGACCTCGCCGAGAGCCTTCAACGAGGACGACACCAGCTTCCTGCAGTCGGTCGCCAACGTGCTGGCGGCTGCGATCGAGCGCAAGCGGTACGAGGAGGAGCTGGTCGAAGCGCGCGATGCGGCGCTGGAAGTGTCGCGCTTGAAATCGGCCTTTCTCGCCAACATGAGCCATGAGATCCGCACCCCGCTGAGCGGCGTAATCGGGATGGCCGAGCTGCTGCTCGATTCCGCCCTCGACTCCGATCAGACCGAGTGCGCCGAGACCATCCACGCCAGCGCGGACGCTTTACTCACGATCGTAAACGACATCCTGGAGTTTTCCCGGATCTCGGCCGACAAGATCGTGCTGCAGCGTGAGGAGTTCGAGCCCGGCTCAGGCGATCAGGGCGATCACCAACCTGCTGTCGGTTGAAGCGCAGCGCAAGCATCTCGACTTGACCTTGCACGTCGCGCCCGACGTTCCCGCGCGCCTGGTCGGCGATCCGGTGCGGCTTCGGCAGGTGCTGAGCAACCTAGTCGGGAATGCGGTCAAGTTCACGAATCAGGGTGGCGTGACGGTGACGGTGCGCCGGGAAACCGATACCGGTGCCGAGAGCCACGGCGAGGTCGTGCTTCGATTCGACATCAGCGACACCGGAATCGGAATCGCGGAAAACATGATGGGGCGCCTCTTCCAACCGTTCTCGCAGCTCGACGACTCGTCCTCGCGGAAATACGGTGGGACCGGGTTGGGCCTGGCGATTTCCGCCAGACTGGTCAAGCTGATGGGCGGGCAGATCGAATTGGAGAGCGAGATCGGGCGCGGCTCAACATTTCACTTTACCACCCGATTCGCAGAGCCGAACCCATCCGCGATCGGTTAGCGTCGCCGCGGGTTCGTTCCGCCGCGCTATCTATTTTGCAGCAGTCGGCCCGGATCCCTGCGGAGGCTCGCCACTCGCAGCGGAGGCCGCAGCCGCAGCGCCGGATTCTCCAGCCGGCTGCTCGATCGCCGGAATGTCGGCGGTGGACGGTGCGGGCGTCGTGACGATCGCTCTGGCAACGCCTTCGCTCTGGAAGGGATTGATCCAATGCATCACGGCAGGTTCGCGGACCGGGCCGAGCGCGAGGTCGGTCTCGCCGACCGCGATACCGCGCGCTATCTCGATTCCGCGATCGGTGCGCAAATCGTACCGGCAGGCCGGTAAATCAATCGAGAACTTGCCGTCGGCGCCGGTCATTACCAGGAAAACGTCGTGCGTCACGGAGTCCTCGAAATGCACCTGTTCGTTCACCATCCGCTGGCCGTTCGCACCGCTCAAGCTGCCGCTCACGTTCGCCGCGGCCGCCGGCGTCGGAATAGCCAAGCCGGCGATCACGCAGATCATCGCGATCGGCCGAGCGCTCAGTTCGCGCCAGAACCTTCGTATCCGCTTCCGCATTGTCTCCCGATTTGGCGGGCCGATTCGCTCAATGCGCGAGCATTGCGCAGGAGAGCGATCGAGGCCCCGATACAAATCTGCCGATGATCGTAACATCACCCGGCTTTGGAGTCAGGACATTTGCTCGCGAGCGGACGAACGATCGACGGCCTCGCAGCAACAAGGCCGCCGACCTTTGCTCACGGTATCGGACCCCAGGAGCCGGGGACAACACGCGAGAGCAAACCTCGCAGGAGGGAGGCTTACTCAAGCGTGGAAGGTCGAACTTCCGTCAGTTTCCCTTTACGGTCACGCAGAACGTGCCGATGATGCCGAGTATGCTGTTGGTCGAATCATCGACCGAAATCAACTCGGTAATCCCGGCGCTCTTCTTCGCCGTGTCTATGCTCGCGTCGCCCGTCGCGACCAGCCCTAGAATGGACTGCTCGCAGGCAGTCCCGGTCTTCGCAGCCTGAGTTTCGCGGGCCGAGGTCGCTGCCACAGGTCCCTTCGTATCGGTGTAGAGAATGCCTATCGCATCGGTCCTGACGGCCAGGCACCCCGCGACGGAAAACAGGCTCACCGCCGAAAACAACACCACTCCAAGCACGTGTAGATTCAACCGCATCCGACAAAGCCTCCTATCCCAGTGACTCACGCGATTAAACGGAAGCTCGACCTCTAAGTCAAGTATGGCGAGAATTATTCCTGGACGGCCGATGACGATGCACGGACGACTGTCCGCGCGCATCTACGTGGCTACGCGCCCTTATGTGGTCGCGGCTGCCTTGAGGTGCGGAGTCCGGGCCGCCTTGCGAACTCTGCCCGCCCTGATGCATCGCGTGCAGACCAGGATTCTCTGCACGCCGCCGCCGAGCGCGGCGCGCACCTCCTGGAGGTTCGGTTGCCATCGCCGCTTGGTCTTGTTGTTGGCGTGGCTGACGCTGTTACCGACCGACGGCTGTTTGCCGCAGATGTGACAATGTCGCATTCGACTACCTTTGGTTGCCAGTTCGAGGATCAAGCAACCTCTCACGGTATCCCGACCTGAGGCCTGGCGGAAGAGGGCCCGGACTGCGCTCGCAGCAGGACCGCTCCCGCCTGATCGCCTTTCAGCGTAGCGGTCGCGTCACATCCGCACTTAAGCGCCAGCAGCCAGGCGCACTTGCCGAGCGCGGCCGCATAGCCGTCAAGCCGCGTCTTGATTCCAGCCTCTGCGCTGTGGTCCGCAACCTCGACGCCGCCGGCGGCGATCTCGACTTCCGCCGGTTCGGTCCCGGTCTGCTCGCTGAACACTTCCTTGACCATCGCCACGAGCGCGGCGCGATCCAGAATCGGAAGGTCGCTCCGCAGCACGCGCTCGAGAGAGCCGTCGCGCGCCGGTTCCGGAATCGCGTCGATCGCGCGCCGTAACGAGTCCGCGCGCGCGCCCTCGGCCGCGGGCTCCTTCTCATATGAGGCGAGCATCGCGCCCGCCGCGCGCGCGTCGCCGCCGGCGATCGCGCCCAGCGTTTTCGCGAGCATCGTTTCGGCGCGCGTCCTCCCGATCTTTTGGCGCGCCTGCACGATCATCGTATCGACCCGCGGATCTCCGGCTCCCACGCTCTTGAAGACCGCCATCGCGGTGTCCACCTCGCCCGCATCGAGCAGCCGCTGCGCGCATTGAAGCGGATCGAGAGGACGCACCGCGCGAATCGTTGCGGTCGCAAGGTAGAGCCGCGTCGCCACTACCAGCTTGCTCTCGATACGGGCTTGCACCGCCTGGAAGGCCTGCCACGCGTTGCCGGAAATAAGGGCCGTGCCGGTGGTCCGCTCCGCCAGCAGGTTGGCCGGGATGGCCAGAATCGCCGACATTCCACCCGTCACCGGCTCGCTGTCCGTAAAGTTGAAGCTATGGCGATCCTCCGCCAGCGTGGTCAGATCGAGCGTGTGTATTTCATATGATCCCGTGAAGCTGGCTTCGTGAGCGTCGCGCTCGACCTTGAAGGAATCGGGCGGCAGGGTGACGGTAATCAATCCGTCGAGCCGGTCTTCCGGATCGCCGGCAACGAAGCGGCGCACGCAAGCCGTGAGATCTCCCGGCGGCACGATCGGTACGACCTTTACGCCGGGCAGTTCGGCGATCACCTGCTCGATTTGCGCCATCGCCTGTGGCGAGATCGGCCCCTGGCTTCCGACTCCGATCTTCACGACCGGGTCGGAGCGCGCGATGGAGCTTGGGGCGCCGATCGCGATAGCGATTGCGGCGGCGATTAGCGCGCTTAAGGATTTGCTCATTGCCGGTGCGTGTCGCCGCCAAAAAAAGGAGGCGGTAGATCGCCGACAGAGACCATAAGCGGCGCCCAGTGTGGCTGTCAAAGTCGGCGAAAAGGGCGGGCGCTTGAGAATCGGCCTCAAACTCTCCATTGTCTAACTCTGTCACACGCCTTCGATGGGCAATCGCGTAATACATATTCTGCCCGAGCAGATCGCAAGCCAAATCGCCGCGGGTGAGGTGGTTGAGCGGCCCGCCTCGGCGGTCAAGGAGCTGGTCGAGAACTCCCTCGATGCCGGCGCGAAGTCGGTGAGCGTCGAAATTCAGGCCGGCGGATGCGATCTGCTGACGGTCGCGGACGACGGATGCGGCATGAGCCCGGAGGACGCGATCCTTTCGATCCGCCGCCATGCGACCTCGAAAATCCGCGACGCATCCGACCTGACAGCGATCCGCACGCTGGGCTTTCGCGGCGAAGCGCTGGCTTCAGTGGCAAGCGTGGCGCGGGTGCGGCTCTGCACGCGCGGGGCGGGCGACAGCCACGGTATCGAGTTGACGATCGTGGGTGGCGGGATCGAGCAGAACCACGCGTGCGCGATGGCGCCGGGGACGCGCGTCGAGGTGCGCGACCTGTTCTTCAACACTCCGGCGCGGCTCAAGTTCCTGAAGACCGTCCCGACCGAGCAGGCCGCGATCGGCGAAGCGATCCAGCGGCTTGCGCTCGCAAACCATGCAGTCGCTTTCGCGCTCTCCGCCGATGGCCGCGTGCTGATCGATCTGCCGCGGGCAAGCTCGCTGCTGGAGCGCGTGCGGCAATTGTTCGGGGTCAAGCTCGCCGCGCGCATGCTGCGTTTCGAGCTGGCCCGCAACGATACGCGCGTCCACGGGCTCGCCTCGACCAGCGACGAGTCGTTTCCGACTCCGCGGATGGTGTTCGGGTTCGTCAATCGGCGCGCGGTGCGCGACCGCGTCGTCGCGCGCGCAGTCAGCCAGGCGTATGAGACGATGCTGCCGCGCGGGCGCCATCCGGCGGTCGTGCTGTTCATCGATCTGCGGCCTGAAGACGTCGACGTGAACGTGCATCCGATGAAGACCGAGGTGCGTTTCAAGCGGGCCGGCTCGGTGTTCGAGTCGGTCTATCATGCGCTGCGCGACCGGCTGGCCGATCAGACCGCGCGACCCGCGAGTCCGACGCGCGGCGCGGTGGCACCCACGACTGTGGCGGCGGATCCGCCAGGCGCAGCGGCCGGCGACGCGCCAGCCTCGCGGCCGCTGCGCCTGGTGCCGGACCCGGCGCCCGCGGCGCGCGCCGAGCAGCGCGCGCTCGGGCTGGGTTATGGAGCGGCTGGGGCGGCGTCCGCGACCGCAAGGGTCGCCCCCAACGCGGTCGCCGCGGACCCCGCCCCTGCCGCTCCACGCGCCGCGCCGCTATACTCGCGCCTTCGCATAATCGGCCAACTCTTCGCCGGCTACATCGCTCTGGAGGGCGAAGAAGGACTCGTCCTGATCGATCAGCACGCAGCGCACGAACGGGTGACCTTCGAGCGGCTGCGCGCCGAGCTCCGCGCCGGCGCGATCAAGACCCAGGCGATGCTCACCCCGGAAACGCTTGAGCTGGAGCCCGCGCGCGCCGCGCAGATTCAGTCGGCGCTCTCCGAACTCGCGGCCCTGGGCTTCGAGGTCGAGCCGTTCGGGCCTACCACGCTGGTCCTCAAGGCCGCGCCGGCGGTGTTCGGCGCCGAACGCGGCCTCAAGCTGCTCTCTGATATGATCGAGAGCATGGGCGAGAGCGGGTTTGCGCTGCGCGGCGAAGCCGCCTTCGAGGATTGGCTCAAGCAGCTTGCCTGTCACGGCTCAGTGCGGGTGGGCCGCGCCCTGGCCAATCAGGAGATCGCGGAACTGCTCGCGGATCTCGATCGGACCGAGTTCAAGACCAACTGCCCGCACGGGCGGCCGGTTCATATCGAATTCAGGCGCGGACAGATCGAGCGGATGTTCAGGCGATGAATTCCGCCGCATCGACAAGCGACAGAGCAATCATCGCCGGCGCCGGCCCGCGCGCGAAGGTCCGGGTCGGGAAGATCCGAGTAGGAATGATCGTCGGGCCCACCGGCGTGGGCAAGTCCGCGATTGCGCTGGAAGTCGCCGGGCGGCTCGGCGCCGAGATCGTCAACGCCGACTCGCGGCTCTTCTATCGCGGCATGGATATCGGGACGGCCAAGCCCTCGATCGAGGAGCGCCGCCTCATACCGCATCATCTGGTCGATATTCTCGACCCCGGCCAGCCGCTCGACGCGGCCGGCTTCCGGGAGCTGGCCGGCCGCGCGATCGCCGAGATCAGCGCGCGCCACCGGCCGGTGATCGTCGCCGGAGGCAGCGGCCTGTACCTGAAGGTCCTTCGCGGCGGAATCTTCAGCGGCCCGCCGGCGTCTCCCGCGATTCGCAAAGAGCTGGCGGAAATAGCGGCGGCGCGCGGCGCGAGCTATCTTCATGCGCAATTGCGCGAGAGCGATGCCGAGGCCGCGAGCCGGATTTCCCCCAACGACCTCTATCGGATCATCCGCGCGCTGGAGGTCCTTCAGCTGACCGGCACGCCGATAAGCACTCATCAGCGCCGCCACGGTTTCGCTTGCGCAGACTACGACACGCTGGCGATCGGGCTGGAGCTGCCTCGCGAGCGGCTCTACGCCGCGATCGAGCGCCGTTTCGACGTGATGATCGCCGCCGGATTCGTCGAGGAGGTGCGCCGACTGATCGCGTCGGGCCATCGGCTCGACGCGCCGCCGCTGCGCGCGATTGGCTACCGGCAGATCGCGGCTTATCTGCGGGGCGAGCTTTCACTCGACGGCGCGATCGCGATCGCCAAGCGTGACACGCGCCGCCTGGCCAAGCGCCAACTCACCTGGTTTCGCCACGACCCTGAAGTTGCATGGTTTGATGCGGAGCGCGGCAAGGAGCAAGCTCTGGCGCTGCTCGCGGATTTCCTTGCGGGATCGGGAGACATCTGCGGGCCGGAAGCGAAGCCGGGTCCCGAAGTGAAAAATGGGTGAAGGGACAATCGCGCAGACGCCGATCGCGGCGCTGGAAGAGCGCCTCGAAACGCTCGGGCGGATGGTCTCCGAAGCCGGCACCCCGCGCGAGCGGGCGCGACGTCTCGCCGAGCTTCGCGCGGCCGCCCGCGAGTTCGAGTCCGAGCTCAGCGCGGCAGATCGGGTCCGGCTAGCGCGCCATCAGATGCGCCCGCAGAGTCTCGACTACGTCGGTTTCCTGGTGCGCGAGTTCTTCGAGATTCACGGCGATCGAAGGTTTGCCGACGACGCCGCGATCGTTGCGGGACTCGGCCATTTCGGCCGCCGGCCGGTTGCGATCGTCGGTCATCAGCGGGGCCGTTCGACTCGCGAGCGGCTGGAGCGCAACTTCGGCAAGCCCCATCCGGAGGGCTACAGAAAGGCTGCACGAATCTACGATCTGGCAAATCGCTTCGGCCTGCCGCTGATTACTTTCATCGATACCCAGGGCGCCGAGCCCGGGCTGGGCGCCGAGGAGCGCGGCCAGGCCGAGGCGATCGCGAAAAGCCTGGAAACCATGGCGCGGATCGAAGCGCCGGTTATCGCGTGCGTTATCGGCGAGGGCGGCTCCGGCGGCGCGCTCGCGCTCGGGGTCGCCAACGCGGTGCTGATGCAGCAGTTCGCCTGCTATTCGGTGATCACGCCGGAAGGATGCGCGGCGATTCTGTGGCGCGAGGCAGGCCCGGAGAACGTGGCGGCCGCCGCCGCGGCCCTCAAGCTGTCGGCGCCCGATCTTCTGGAACTTAAAGTGATAGACGAGATTGTCGCGGAGCCGCCCGGCGGAGCTCATCGCGCGCCGTCCGAGGCCGCGCGCATCCTCGGCGCCGCAATCGCACGGCATCTGGAGCGGCTGGTCAAATTGACGCCCGCCGAGTTGCGGCTCGATCGCGAACGCCGCATCGCCGCCTTCGGGGCCGGCTTTCTCGAAAATCTGCGCGTTGAAAATCGGGACTCGATCGGCTAGCCATTTCACCTCGATGCGATCACGGCTGGCAAAGAAACCCGCCCCGCAGGAGAGCGCGCTCGGCGCGCTGCGATCGCGGATGGACGAGGTAAGCCTCGACTTGACGCGCCTCTTGAACGAGCGCGCGCGGCTGGCCCGCGAGATCGGTCGGGTCAAGCATTCCGGCGCGCAGGAGATCTATCTGCCGGCGCGCGAGCGCGAAGTAATCGATCGGGTGCTCGCTGCGAATGCCGGCCCGCTCGCCAACGACCATCTGCGCCGCATCTTCACGGAAATCATCTCGGCCTGCCGCGCGATGGAACACGAGTTGCGGGTCGCTTTTCTCGGCCCCGAGCACACCTACTCGCATCAGGCGGCGCTCGCGCATTTCGGATCGAGCGCGACGTTCATTGCCGAACCGTCGATCGCGGCGGTGTTCCAGGCGCTCGACAACGCGCGCGCCGATCTGGGCGTGGTGCCGGTCGAGAATTCGACCGAAGGCTCGGTCGGGCTGACGCTCGATCTGTTGATCGACACGCCGCTGGTGATCGTAGGCGAGATCCTGCTCCCCGTCCGTCACGCGCTGCTCTCGCTCGACGGCGATCGCCGCGCGATCCGCAAGATCGTCTCCCATCAGCAGTCGCTGGGCCAGTGCCGCAGCTACCTCGCGGCCAATTTCCCCGGATGCGAGCTGGAGGCGGTCGCCTCCAACGCCCTTGCCGCGCAGCGCGCCGCCGAGGACCGCTCGTGCGCGGCGATCGCGTCGGTCGGCGCGGGCGAGGCGTACGGGCTCAGGGTGATTGCGGAGAACATTCAGGATCTCGCGCAGAACACCACGCGCTTCCTGGTGATCGGCCCGCGCGCCGTCGCCCGCAGCGGTATCGACAAGACCACCGCGCTTTTCGCCGTGCGGCACCAGGTCGGCGCGCTGCACGAAGTGCTGGGGCTGTTTGCGCGCAACCAGGTCAACGTCTCGAAGATCGAATCGCGCCCGATGCGCTCGCGGCCGTGGGAGTATCTGTTCTTCGTGGACCTCGCGGGCCATCGCGAGGATCCCAAGCTCAAGCGCGCGCTTGCGGCGCTGGAGCGCAAGGCGCTTTTTGTCAAGGTGCTCGGATCCTATCCCGAGGCCAGGCGGTCCGCCGAATAGCGGGGTTTTGAAATCAGGTGGCATCTACACCAGTAAAACCCGAAGATCTGGTCCTGCCCTCGGTCGCGGCGATCAAGCCCTACGAACCCGGCAAACCGATCGAAGAGGTGCAGCGCGAACTGGGAATCGGCGAGCCGGTCAAGCTGGCCTCCAACGAGAACCCGATCGGGCCGTCGCCGCGCGCGCTCCGCGCGATCGAGGCGGCGCTCCCGCAGTTGAATCGCTATCCCGACGGATCGAGCTACGAGATGAAGCGCAAGATCGCCGCTCAGCTTGGCGTCACGCCGGATCAGGTGTTCCCCGGATGCGGCGGCGCGGAGATCCTGAATCTGATCGCGTTCCTGTTTCTGAGACCGGGCCTGAACGCGGTTATCGCCGAGCATTCGTTCGTCATCTACGAGCTCGCGATCGCGGCCGCCGGCGGAGCCGCGAAAGCCGTGCCGCTGCGCAAGGACTACCGCTTCGACCTCGACGCGATGGCCGCGGCGATCGACGCCGACACGCGCGTGGTTTTCCTCGGCAATCCCAACAATCCCACCGGCACAATCTACCGGCGCGCGGAATGGAAGCGCTTCCTCGGCAAGGTGCCGCAACGCGTCGTGATCGTGGCGGACGAAGCGTATTTCGAGTTCGTGCGCGATCCCGAATACCCCGACTCGATGGAGGATCACGACGGGCGCCGGTTCCTGATCACGATGCGGACCTTCTCGAAGATTTTCGGCCTGGCCGGACTGCGCGTGGGCTACGTCGTGGCGAGGCCCGATATCGTCCGGCTGCTCAACAACGTGCGCCAGCCCTTCAACGTCAACTCGCTGGCGCAGGTGGCCGTGATCGCCGGAATCGACGACCAGGATCACATTCGCCGGACGATCGAGAACAACCGCTCCGGGATGGCGTTTCTCGAGCGCGAGTTCGCGCGCCTCGAGATCGAATTCCTGCCGAGCCAGGCCAATTTCATCCTGGTCGAACGTCGGCGACGGGCGCGCGATTCACGAAGCGCTGTTGCGCAAGGGAGTGATCGTGCGGCCGATGAACGGCTACGGATTGCCGCGCCACGTGAGAATCAGCGTTGGCCTCGAAGAGGAGAATCAGCGGCTCGTTGCGGCGCTCGCCGAAGTGATCGGAAGAGGCGGGCGCAACTGACGCACGAAGTCGATGACCCAGCTTTTTCGGCGGATGACCGTATGTGGCGTCGGACTGATCGGCGGCTCGCTCGCCCTGTGCGCGCGCCGCGACGGGCTGGTCGGCGAAATTGTCGGGCTGGGCCGCACGCGCGCGAACCTCGATGTCGCACTCGATCGCGGGATTCTCGATCGGGCGACGCAGGACCCTGCCCGAAGCGGCTCGCGATGCCGACCTGGCCGTCCTCGCCGTTCCGGTGCGCACGATTCCCGAGGCGTTCGCCGCGATGGTTGCGCATCTGGCGCGCGACGCAGTCGTGACCGACGTCGGCAGCGTCAAGGCTTACGTGGTGCGCGAGGTCGAGCCGCTGCTCGGAGCGGAGATGAGCCTCGTCGCGGCGCATCCGGTTGCGGGCAAGGAGACCACCGGCGCCGCCGCGGCCGATCCGGAGCTGTTCCGGAATCAACGGGTGATTCTCACCCCCTCGGCGCGGAGCACGCCCGGCGCGATCGGCAAGATCGAAGCTCTATGGCGCGCCACCGGCGCGAGGGTCGAGCGGATGACGCCTCGAAGTCCACGATCAGATCCTGGCGCGCGCGAGCCATCTGCCGCAGATCGTCGCGAGCGCGCTCGCCGCGTCGCTGGCCGACGAACGCGTCGACGGCAGGCTCGCGGCGGAGTACGGCGCCGGCGGATTGCGCGACACGACCCGGATCGCGGCTTCGTCCGCCGAGATGTGGCGCGATATCTGCCTCACCAATCGCGAGGCGATCCTGTCGGCGCTGAAGCTCTACGGCGCCGCCTTCGACGAATTCGTTGCGATGCTCGAGCGGCGCGACGGCGCTGGCCTGGAAGCGCTCTTCGAGCGCGGGCGCGCGATGCGCGAGCGGATCCGATGACGCAGCCGCATCTCGGCCATCCGAAGCGGGCGCGCCCGATAATCGCGATCGACGGTCCGGTCGGCGCGGGCAAGTCCAGCGTCGCGCGGGAGCTCGCGCGCGCGCTTGGCTTCGGTTACATCAACACCGGCGCGATGTACCGGGCGGTCGCGCTGGCGGCGCGCGAGGCCGGGATAGGCGCCGACGACCCCGATCTCGCGAACAAGTTCGCTCCGCTGCTCCAGTCGATCAGCATCGGGTTCGACGGCGATCGGCTGCTGCTCGACGATCGCGACGTCACCGAGATGCTCGCCGACCCCGAGATCTCGGATTTGGCGTCGCGCTTCTCGACGCTGCCAGACGTGCGCGCGCGGATGCGCGAGATTCAGCGCGCGGCAGGCGCGCAGGGCGGAATCGTGATGGAAGGCCGCGACATCGGCACCGCGGTCTTCCCCGACGCGGAGTTCAAGTTCTTCCTCGACGCCGAGGTGAAAGTGCGCGCCAGGCGCCGGTTCGCGGAACTCGAAGCCGGCGGCGCGCACACGACTTACGAGCAGGTACTGGCTCAATTGATCGAACGCGACCGCCGCGACAAGGGCCGCGAGTTGGCGCCTCTTCGGCGCGCCGGCGACGCCAGCCTGATCGATTCGACCAATCTGGACGTAGCGGACGTGGTCGCGCTGATCAAAACGCGCATCGAGGCCGGCGGCCGAACGCAAGCAAAGGACTTGAAAGATAACTAGCCCGGTTGTATGGATCGCATAGCCCCGAACTTCCCGAAAAGGTCCCCTTTTTCAAAATGGAGAAAGTTTTGCCTGAAAAGTTAGACGGAGGAGACAATGAATTCGAGTCGCTGATGGAACAGAGCCTGCGTGCTCCTCGCCCTGGCGATGTCCTCACCGGTAGAGTTCTGGTCGTCGGACGGGACAGCGTCATCGTCGACATCAACTACAAGTGCGAGGGACAGGTCCCGCTCGCCGAGTTCCTTGACCCCAGCGGCAACGTCGCGGTCAACGAAGGCGACGAGATCGACGTCCTGTTCGAGGGCGCCGAGACCGACAACGGCACCGTGATGCTCTCGCACGCCAAGGCCGAGAAGTTCAAGGTCTGGCGCGAGCTCGAAAAAGCCTTCCGCAACGAAGCACCGGTCGAAGGCGTGATCCTGGGCAAGGTAAAGGGCGGCCTCAAGGTGGATATCGGCGTGCCGGCCTTCCTGCCGGGTTCCCACGTCGATATCAGGCCGGCCCGCAATCTCGACCGCTATATCGGCCAGCGCGGACGCTTCCAGCTCCTCAAGTTCAACCGATCGCGCGGCAACGTGGTGGTCTCGCGCCGCAGCGTGCTGGAGCGCGAGCGAGCCTCGCTCAAGGAGCAGACCCTCAAGGTGCTCGAAGAGGGCGTGATCCTCGAAGGCGCCGTGAAGAACATCACCGACTACGGCGCCTTCATCGACCTGGGCGGAATCGACGGCCTGTTGCACATCACTGACATGTCCTGGGGCCGTTTGCAGCATCCATCCGAGGCGGTCAAGGTCGGCGAGCGAGTCCGAGTCGTAGTGCTCAAGTACGATCCGTCGCGCGAGCGGGTCTCGCTCGGCATGAAGCAGATCCTGCCCGATCCGTGGACCAAGGCGGCCGAGACCTATCCGCCCGGCACGCGCATAAAAGGCAAAGTCGTCAGCGTCACCGACTACGGCGCCTTCGTCGAGTTGGAAAAGGGCATCGAGGGACTGGTGCACGTCTCCGAGATGAGCTGGAGCAAACGCGCGGTGCATCCGTCGAAGGTCGTCAACGTCGGCGATTCCGTGGAAGTCCAGGTGCTTGGAGTCGACGAGGCCAACCGGCGAATCTCTCTCGGACTCAAGCAGACCGAGCCCAACCCGTGGCAGGAGCTGGTCCGGCGCCATCCGCCGGGCAGCACGGTCAAGGGCAAGGTCAAATCGATCACTGACTTCGGCGTGTTTGTCGAGATCGAACCGGGAATCGACGGCCTGGTGCACATCTCGGATCTCTCCTGGACCAAGAAGGTCCGTCATCCTTCGGAGCTCTACAAGAAGGGCGACGAGGTCGAGGCGTCGGTGCTTGGGATCGAGGTCGAGCAGGAGCGCGTGAGCCTCGGCATAAAGCAGCTCGCGTCCGATCCGTGGGATTCGGTCGCCGAACGCTATCCGATCAATTCCAAGGTCAGCGGCAAGGTCAGCTCGGTGGCGGACTTCGGGGTGTTCGTGGAGCTGGAGGAAGGAATCGAGGGGCTGATTCACATCTCGCAGCTCAGCTCAGAGCGGGTCGACAAGCCCTCCGCGCTCTACAAGCCGGACGATCCGGTCGAGGCGCTGGTCGTGCAACTCGACGCCAAGGAGCGCCGCATCGGGCTTTCCGTGCGGGCGCTCAAGCAGCGCGAGGAGCGCGAGGAGATGCAGCAGTATATCAAGCGCGATCACGAACCCGCCCGCTTCTCGCTCGAAGATATCCTGAACGAAGAGTTGCGGCTCGATCGCGACGACAAAACGACGCGCGGCGGCCGGGGGCGCTGAAGGCGGGTGCCGGCCTGTCGTCCGGGAAAAACCGGGGAGCAGCGCGATGACCAAGCGTGGAATAATCGATGAGCCTCTTGTCGCGGCGTCAGAATTTCTCCCATCGCGAGGCCGAGACGATCGTCAACGCGATTTTCGAAGCGATGGCGAATGTGCTTGCGAAGGGCAAGCGAATCGAGATTCGCGGCTTCGGCAGCTTCGCGGTCAAGCAGCGCCGGGCGCGCCAGGGGCGCAATCCCAAGACCGGCGCGCTGGTGGTGGTCGACGCCAAGCGCATCCCCTTCTTCCGCGCCGGCAAGGAACTGCGGATAGAAGTTAATGGCGCAGAGGCGCAAGGCGGGGCGCCGTAACGGCGCCGAAGCCCCGCCCCGATTCGACACCCTGTGGGCGCCGTGGCGCGCGGGCTACGTGCGCGCGGCCGGGACGCGCTCCGCGCGTTGCATCTTCTGTTTCGGCCGACTTTCCGGGCGCGATCGCCGCCGTCATCTGGTGCTTTACGCCGGACCTCTCGCGCTGGTGATGCTCAACCGCTATCCCTACAACAACGGCCACGTCATGATCGCCCCGCGCCGCCATCTGGCCTCGCCCGAACTGCTCGACCCACGCGAGCGCGCCTTGATCGCCGAGCTCACGGCCGAGGCAGTGGCCGGGATTCGCCGCGTGCTCAAGCCCGCCGGATTCAACCTGGGCGCCAACCTCGGGCGGGTCGCGGGAGCCGGCTTTGCCGACCATATGCACTGGCATATCGTGCCGCGATGGGAGGGCGACACGAACTTCATGCCGGTGCTAAGCTCGACTCGCGTGCTCTCGCAGCACCTCGAGGAAAGCTTCCGTATGCTGAGCCCGGTTTTCAAATCGATTGCCGCTTCCGTATCCTAAACATTGGAGAGCCTTTTAGGCATCTGCGATGGAACAAAGCCTGCTCAAGATCGTTGACCTCGGAGAACTCAAGCGCTCGGGCTACGAGGTGAAGGATGTGCGCCTCGAGATGCGCGCCAACCTGCTCGACCGGATTCGCAACAAGGAGCGCATCCTGCCCGGAATCATCGGCTATGACGCCTCGGTGGTGCCGGAGATCGAAAACGGCGTCCTCGCCGGCCATCACATGGTGATGCTCGGCGAGCGCGGACAGGCCAAATCGCGCATCATCCGCGCGCTCACCCTGCTGCTCGACGAGTTCGTGCCGGCAGTGCGGGGATGCGAGATCAACGATAGCCCCATGGCGCCGATCTGCCGGCGATGCCGCCGGGAGTTGGCCGAGCAGAGCGACAAGCTGCAAATCGAATGGATCGGCCGCGAGCGCCGCTATGCCGAGAAGCTCGCCACGCCTGACGTCTCGATCGCCGACCTGATCGGCGAAATCGATCCGATCAAGGTTGCCGAGGGGCGCTACCTGGCCGACGAGGAGACCATCCACTACGGACTCATCCCGCGCACCAATCGCGGCATCTTCGCGATCAACGAGCTCCCCGACCTGACCGAGAAGGTCCAAGTCGGGTTGTTCAACCTGATGGAAGAGAAGGATGTTCAGATAAAGGGCTACCGGGTGCGGCTCCCGCTCGACATCATATTCGTCGCCAGCGCCAATCCCGAGGACTACACCTCGCGCGGCCGTATCATCACGCCGCTCAAGGACCGTTTCGACATCCAGGTGCGGACCCATTATCCGAAAACGCTGGAAGACGAGATCGCGATCATGGAGCAGGAGAGCTCCTATCCGCCGCGCAACGAGCTGCAACTTCGGGTCCCGCAGTTCATGAAGGAGATCATGGCGCAGATCACTTTCGAGGCGCGGGCTTCCAACGAAATCAACCAGGGCTCGGGCGTTTCGGTGCGGGTGACGATCAACAACTTCGAGTCCGCGATCTCCAACGCCGAGAAGCGCGCGATCCGCAACGGCGAGAACGAGATCGTGCCGCGGCTCTCCGATCTGCATTCGCTCTACGCCTCGACCGCCGGCAAAATCGAGCTCGAGTATGTCGGCGAGGACAAGAAGGAGGAGGACCTTATCGAGCGGCTCATCAATCGCGCCGTGCTCAAGGTCTTCGACCGCTGCCTCAAGACCGAGGACCTGAAGCGCGTGATTGGCTATTTCGAGCAGGGCTGGGGAGTCGAGGTGTCGGACACCGCGCCGGCTTCGGACTACGTCGAGCCGCTGCGCGAAATTCCCGACCTGCGCGAGGCCATCGAGAAGCTCGGCTCGTTCGAGAGCCCGGGCCTGATGGCGGCGGCGAGCGAGCTGATCTTCGAAGGATTGCACCTCCATCAGAAGCTCAACAAGGATCGCCAGGGCGGGCGGTTCGCGTATCACGCGTGAGAGTGGCGCTGCGATAAAACTCAGATGGTAGTCAATCGCTATAGTCAATGGGACGGCACCCAGAAGCTCAGGCTCGACGCCGACAAGGTGTTCGAGAAGCTCGCCGAATACCTCTCCTACACCGACGACGTTCGCCAGGCGCTGGAATGGATGATGCGCCAGGGGATCGACTTCGACGGCGTGAAGGTGATGGGGCTGGAGGAGTTCCTCGAACAGATTCGGCAGCAGATGCGCCAGCGGTACCGCGACTTCAACCTGAAAGACTCGCTCTCCGAGATGGAACAGCGGCTGGAAGACGTCCTTCGCCGCGAGCGCCAGACGCTGGATTCGCTCAAGGGCCAGAAGCCCGGCGTGGAGGACAAGCAGCGTCAGATCTCCCGGATGCCGCGCCGGCTCTCCGAGTCGCTGCGCAAGCTGGAGGGCTACGACTTCGAGGACGCCCAGGCCAGGGCGGACTTCGAGTCGATTCTGGAGGAGTACGAGAACATCCGCGACCTCGAGAATTTCCGCGACCGTCACGGCCACATGTTTCACGGCTCCAAGAGCCTCGATTACCAGCAGTCGGTCGATCTGATGCGCGAGATGGAGCGCCTCAAGCAACTCGAACAGGACCTGATGTCCGGCAACTTCGAGAGCATCTCGATGGAGGACCTGAAGGAGCTGCTCGGGCAGCAGGCGATGCAGGACTTCCAGAACCTGCGGCAGGTCGTGCTGCTGCTCAACCAGTCCGGCTTCCTCGCCCAGAAGGGCGACCATCTGCAGCTCTCACCCAAGGGCGTGCGGCGAATCGGGCAGCTCGCGCTGCGCGACATCTACCAGGGACTGCTGAGGGATCGCGCCGGCTCGCACCTGACCGACCATCGCGGCGTTACGGAGATGCGCCCAGAGGAGATCAAACCCTACCAGTTCGGCGATCCGCTCAACCTCGATCTGGTCGGCACGCTCAGGCATTCGCTGGCCCGCAAGCCCGGTGTGCCGCTCAGTCTCTCGCCCACTGACTTCGAGGTGTTCGAAAACGACTACGGCAGTTCGTCCTCGACCGTGCTCTGCCTCGACATGTCGTGGTCGATGAGCTGGGAGGGCCGGTTCGCGGCGGCCAAGAAGGTCGCGATGGCGCTGGAGACGCTGATTCGCTCGAAGTTCCCGCGCGACTTCTTTTCGATCGTCGGCTTTTTCACCCGCGCGGTGGAGCTTAAGCTAAAGGATTTGCCGGAAGCGTCGTGGAACATGGGCGACCCTTTCACCAATCTGCAGGACGGTCTGCGGCTCGCCTCGGACCTCTTGTCGCGCCATCCCTCGCGCAATCAGCAGATCATCGTGATCACCGACGGCCAGCCCACCGCCTATTTCCTCAACAAGCGGCTCTACTGCGAATGGCCGCTCTCGTTCGGCGGGATCAGCATGCGCGCCGCCCAGGAGACGCTCAAAGAGGTCGAGCGCGTCACCCGCAAGGGGATTACGATCAACACCTTCATGCTCCATGACTCCCCAAGCCTGCGCGCGTTCGTCGAGAAAATGACCCAGATCAACCGGGGCCGCGCGCTATATACCAGTCCCGACCATCTCGGCGAATACATGCTGGTCGACTACCTGACCCACAAGCGCAAGCGCGTGTGAGCTTCGAGCCGGGCGCCGGTTCTTAGCCCTCGCAATGGTAGCGCCCGCGCCATCGAGCATTCAGCCAGCGGCGCTCAAGCCGCCGCTGAAATGGGCCGGCGGGAAGCGCTGGCTGGTACCGGAGATCCGCAAGCGATGGGCCGGGCACGAGGAGCGGCGCCTGGTCGAACCTCTGTGCGGCGGGCTGGCCGTCAGCCTCGGCCTGTCACCGCCCGAAGCGCTGATCAACGACATCAATCCGCACACCATCAACTTCTACCGGGTGCTGAAGCACGGACTCGTCATTCCCGCTGCGTTTACGATGGAGAACGACGAGGCGCTCTACTACCGGCATCGCGATAAATTCAATTGTCTCGTTGCGGAGCGCCGGGCAGGCGGCAAGAGCCAGCGGCTGAAGCCGCCGCCCTCTTCTACTATTTGAACAGAACCTGCTACAACGGGTTATGCCGCTTCAACAAGCGGGGCGAATTCAACGTGCCGTTCGGCAGATACGGACGCATCAGGTACACGCGGGACTTCAGCCAATACCGGGGCGCATTCGCCGGCTGGGAATTCGAGTGCGGAGACTTCGAGCAGCTCGGCCTGAGATCGTCCGACTTTGTTTACGCCGACCCTCCCTACGACGTCGAGTTTACCCAGTACGCGAAGCAGGATTTCTCGTGGGATGATCAGGAGAAGCTGGCTCATTGGCTCCGCAGGCATCCCGGTCCGGTGATCATTTCTAACCAGGCAACCGATCGCATCAGGCGCCTCTATCGCAGTCTCGGTTTCGAGATGATCTTCCTGAAAGCGCCCCGCCTGATCAGTTGCAGCGGCGACCGCACGCCGGCCGATGAAGTGCTGGCCACGAGAAATCTGTGATCGGAAGCGGGCGCCGACCACGAGTAAAGCCTGTGCCCCTCCTTTTACCGCCTACCACGGCAGCCCGAGCGACTCGGTCAGGAACCGCATGAACGGCGTCGCCGATTCGCAGTGCGCGACGAATCGATCCATGAAGCCCGCCGAGCAGGCATCCTTTTCGCTCATATCGGCCGAAGTTATGAAGTCCTTGCGCTTCAGGTCCTCGATCAGCGGATGATCCGGATCGTAGCCCTTCGGCGGACGTTGCAGCTTCGCGCCCCCAGCCCCATGATGCCGTGAATTCGCGCGCCGAGATCGCCCGCTTCCATCGATCGGGATGCGCGACGATCGCGCCGCGTATCTTCGCGAGGCTCTCGCTCTGCGGATGCCACAGGCCGCTTCCGATGAACACTTCTCCGGGCGACAGATGGAGGTAGTAGCCGGGAGTCTCGATTTTGTTTCTGCGGCCCGCCTCGTGATGGAAATACGCGCCGCAGTTGGTCTTGTAGGGACTCTTGTTGGCCGAGAATCGCGTGTCGCGATAGATCCGGAACATCGATCCGCCGACCGGCCTCGGATCGGCGAGATAGTGGCGCGAGATCTTTCGAAGCCGCGGCGCGAAGCCCTCGATGAACCGCAGCATCGGGTCGCGGACCTCGCTCTCGAAGCGGCTCTTGTTGGCCCCAAACCAATCGCGGTTGTTGTTCGCGGCCAGCTCGCGCAGGAAGCGGAAGAAGCCCGGCGAGAAGTGGGCCTGATCGCTCATCGCGGCGAAGCCTCCCTCTTCATCTTCATCGCTTATCTTTATGGGCGCAGAGATGCGCGCGGCATCGGAGCTTCGGCCGGCTGCGCGGATTCCTCGGGCAGCGTCCACGCGACCCCGATTTGCTTTATCACTATTCTGTCGGCGTCCACGCCGGCTGCCGCGATCAGCCGTTGGAGCGGTTCTTCCATCGGCTCCCGCGACAGTTTGAACGTGCCCCAGTGAATCGGGATCAGGTAGCGCGCGCCGGTCTGCTGGAACATCTGCCAGACCTGCTCCGGGTTGGCGTGATTCCAGATGAAGGGATTGTAGGCGCCGATCGAAAACGCGGCGACCTCGGGCGGATTTGCGCGCAATTCGGCGAACAGGCCGGTGAGCGCGCTGTCGCAGGCAAGCAGCATCCGATGACCGTCCTTTTCGAGCACGTAGCTGTTGAAGCCGTAATCGGTTCCGAACGGGGGCCAGCGCCGGCCCCAATGCTCCGCGCCCATTGCGGTAATCGTGAGTCCCCGGACTTCGGTTTTCTCGCCCCATTTGAGCTCGCGCACGTCACGGAAGCCGAGCGGCTCGATCAACGGGGCGCATCGGGCGCATGCGACCACCACCGCGTCCTTGCCCATCGCCTTGAGCGAGGGAATATCGAGATGGTCCATGTGCGCGTGTGTGATCAGGATCACTTGCACCGATCGGAGCCCCGATGGCTCGAGCGGCGGAGCGGTGAAGCGCCCCGGGCCGATCGTGACCAACGGGCCGATCGCGAGGCCGACGTGCTGGAACAGCGACGGGTCGCTGATCACGCGCACGCCGAAGTAGTCCATCAGCAGCGTCGCGTGACCGAGATTCGCGATCGTCAGTGCGTCATCGCGCCAGGCCGACAAGTCGAGCCGCGGCGCCTGCGAATCGGCGCGCGGTCGTCCGTCCGTGCCCTGAGCCAACGTGTTTCCCGATCCCGTGAGAATCAGCGCCAGCGCGGCAACCGCGGCGAGGCCGCATCCGGCGCGCCCGTCACGAAGGGGTAACGAAGCACGGCAACGTCTTGGCGACCGCATAGTTGTAGGTTCGCCCGCGCCATTGAAAGGTTCCGTCGGCTGGTCCGAAGAAGCTGATGAAACTGACCAACTGCTCGTTCTCGAGGGAGTCGTTCGCCTGCGCCGGCGCGAACACCAGGTATCGGCCGTTGTCGGAGGAAAGCGGGCCCTCCAGGGGAGGGTCGAAATTCAACTGATCGATGTCAGGCCCGTGGCTCCATCCTTCGGGAGAAGTCTTGGCGGTATAGACCACCGTCCATTGCGGCTTTCCAGAGGCTCCACTCAGGCTCCACTGGCGCAGCTCGATATCGCCCTGCCCGTCCTTTTCGACCCCGCCCTGCTGGTCCTTCTTGACCTCGGTAATGTACGGCATTCCGCTCTTCAACTGATCGCACTTGGCTTCGTCTTCTTCGGTGGTTGTGTTGCTGCCGCTGCTCACCGACTGTCCGGTGGCGACGCCGACCGCCTCGACCGCGTGCAGGCCCATCGGCGCGGCGACATCAAGCGCCATCAGCGGCAGGCATCCGGCTGCAAACCCCGCTGGAAGCATCATGACGAGCAAAAATCCCGCGCGCCCATAAAGCCGGCGGAGACGGCAGCGGACGCGGACCAAATCACGGCTCACTGCAGGAAATCCTGCGTCACGTATGATTTCCCGTCCGAGGAGCGCGCGACTCCGATACCGGTCTCGGCGAAGACGGGCGATAGCAGATTTGCGCGATGCCCCGGGTCTGGAGCCATCCCTTCACCGCCCGCCGCGGCAACTCGTCGGCGTCGCGAAAGTCGTCGGTGTATATGTTCTCTGCCAGTTCCTCATACTTGATCCCAACCCCGCGCGTCCGATCGGCGAGCGTGCTGCCCTCGGGACTGTTATGCGCGAAGTAACGGCGGATCGCCATGTCGTAACTGTGACCGCGGGCCACCACCGCCAGTCTAGCCGAAAACTTGAGCGGCTTCAGCCCGGCGCGGGCGCGTTCCTCGTTCACCAGCTTCATGATCTCGGATTCGGGAAGGCTCTGCCCCGCCACTTCCTCGGGGGTAAGCGGCATCGCATGCGAGATGTACAGGCGGGCGAGGATCGCGCCGACCAGCCCCAGCGCCAGCACGCCCATGGTCGCCTTGATCGCGCGCCGCCGCCGTACCCACCCTAGGGGTCGGCATCACGATCACCTTGGCCGGCCCTCTCAAAGGCCTTACGCTCCGCCTGCGCGGAGAAGCCGTGCTCATGCGCAAGTCCTGCGGCCTAATCCCGATGTCGGGGGCAACATAAGAAAAAACTTGGACCCTGCCTGCAAAATCAATCGGAGCGAACGCCCTCTCTCCTGCTATCGCGGTCCCGGAAACTTGTCAACGAGAACAGCCCTGGCCGCTATCGCGATCGCGCTCGCGAGCGGGTCGTTCGCCGCAACCAGCCCGGCTCCCGCAGCCCCGAAAGCCGATCGCGCGGCACCGTTGCGGGCCGCAATGCTCAAAGACGCGGCGAGTCTCTACCTGCGCGAAGCGGCGGCCGGACCGGTGAAATGGCAGCCCTGGGGCCGCGCGAGCCTCGAGCTGGCGCGATCGCTCAATCGACCGGTCCTGCTCGATATCGGCGCGGTATGGTGCCACTGGTGCCACGTGATGGACCAGACCACGTATGCCGACCCGCAGGTCGCGGACCTGATCAACGGCAAGTTCGTGCCGATCAAGGTAGACTCCGATGAGCGTCCCGATATCGATGATTACTACCAGGAGGCGGCGCAGGCATTCGGCGCGGGCGGGTGGCCGCTCACCTGTTTCACCACGCCCGACGGCGCTCCGATGCTGATCGCGGGCTACCTGCCGCCGCGCGCGTCGGATAAAGGCCCGCAGAGCCCCGGGATGACGTACGTGCTGGACCGGGTCGCCGAAGCGTACGCGACCGATCCGGGCTTCCGGAATACCGCGCACGAAATAGCGGCCAGGATCGCGGCTGCGTCGCCGGCCGAGACCGTCAAGCCGCGCGCGGAAGCGGCCTTGGGCGGCGAAATCCTGCACTCGATCGTGTCGAGCTACGATTCGCAGACGGGCGGGTTCGGCGCCGGACCGGGTCCGCGATTCTATGACTTTCCGGCGCTGCGGCTCGCGCTCGCGCACGGATTTTCGGGACATCCGGAGTTCACTGCGATCGCGCTCTCGAGCCTGCGGCGAATCGCGGCGGGCGGCGTTTACGATCAGCTCGGCGGCGGATTCCATCGCTATTCCACCGACCCGGCGTGGCGCGTGCCGCACTTCGAGAAAATGGGCTACGACCAGGCGATGGCGATCGAGGCGTACGCGGAAGCCTACCAGACGAGCGGCGACGAGGAGTTTGCTCGAATCGCGCGCGAGACGATTGGTTACGTCAACGCCGTGCTGCTCGACCCGAACACGCATACCTTCTACTCGCATCAGGACGCCGACGCGTTTCCCGGCGACGACGGAAGTTACTACACATGGACCAGGCCGGAGATCGAGCGCGCGCTGAAGCCGCGCCAGGCGCGCGTCGCAATGCTCTACTTCGGATTCGAGGATGATCCGGCTCGGGCACCGGACGGGCGCGTGGTCCTGCGCCGCGCGATGAATCCCGGCGAACTCGCGGCGCGGCTCAAATTGGGCCGCGCCGAAGCGACGACGCTCCTGTCGCAGGCGATCGCTGCGATGGTCGCGGCCCGCGATCATCGGCGTACGCCCAAGGTCGATCAGGCCGTGCTGGTGGATCGCAACGCGATGATGGCGACGGCCTATCTGACCGCCGCCGGCGCGTTTGGCGACAAAACGCTGCGGCGCATCGCGCTCGACGACCTTGACTACATCACCGCGCATGCGCGCGCGCCGGACGGGAGCTTCTACCACGTCTGGTCGGGATCGCGAGGCCGAGGTTCCCGGCATCGTCGCCGACCAGGTCTATATGCTCGAGGCGCTGACGGCCGCTTACGAGGGATCGGGCGAGCCGCGATATCTCGATCATGCGCGCAAGCTGGCCGATCTCATCATGAAGCAATTCCGCGATCCTGCGTCGGGCCTGCTCAGAAACCGCGCGCCCGCCGACACAGAGACTGTGCTGGTCGCGATGCAAGCCAGTTCCGACGCCCTGTTCGACCATCCGATGCCCTCGGTGCAGGCGACCGCTGCGATCGCGCTCGACAGGCTCGCCGCGCTCACGTCGGACAAGCGCTACACCGGCGATGCCGCGAAGCTGCTGGCGGCGGCGCCGGATCGGGTCAGCCCGGATGCGGGAACGTCGGCCGCAACGCTCGGACTCGCAATCGAAGAGCGTGCAGCCGGCCAAATGAAGGCGCCGCCGCGCGTCGCGCGAGACGGCAAGCCTCGAGGTTGAAAAGGAGGCGAACGCCAAACATGATCGAACTGGTGATCTTCGACGCTGACGGAGTGCTGTTCGATTCGGACGAGTCGAACGTCGCTTACTACAACGCGATCTTCAGCGCAGATCGGCGGGCCGCCGATGACCGCGGAAGAGGAGCGGGCCTGCGTATATCTCGCCGCCACCAGCGTATTCGAGATGCGCGCGCGCGGCGATCGCACCGTCGTGCAGCGGATGCAGGAAATTGCCATGTCGCTCGACTTCGCGCCGTTCTTCAAACTGCTGCGCACGCCGCTGGAACTGCGGCCCTTCCTCCAGGAACTCAAGCCCCGCTACCGGCTCGCGCTCGCAACCAATCGCTCAGTCACGGTGCCCGCCCTGATCGAGCATCTGGACCTCGCCGGGGTCTTCGACGCGGTGGCGTGCACCGTCGACAAGGTCCGGCCGAAGCCGGCGCCTGACATCCTGGAGCTCTGCCTCGAGCGCGCGACGACCGTGGCAAGCCGCGCGGTTTATGTCGGCGACAGCGACATCGATCGCGTCGCGGCCACCGCGGCCGGAACTCATTTCATCGGCGTTGGCCATCGCGTCGAGCATCACCATCGCATCCCGATACTCCGCGATCTGCCGGCCGCGTTGAAAAAAGTAGCCACTGATTAACGCTCGTCACAACATCATTTCAATCAGTTGCGGGCCGGGTTCTGAGAACGCGCGTCGGAGACTCTCAGACAGCGCCTCGGCGGTCTCGACGCGGACCGCCGGCACGCCCATCCCGCGCGCCAGGCGCACCCAATCGAGATCGGGATTCGACAGATCAGTGAGTGAGCGCGCCTTGGGGCCGGGCTCGGTCACGCCCGAGCGATGCAGCTCGACTTGCAGGATTCGGTAGCTGCGGTTGTTGCACAGCAGCGTCGTGACGTTCAGGCTCTCGCGCGCCTGCGTCCAGAGCGACTGAATCGTGTACATTGCGCTGCCGTCGGCTTGAAAGGCGATCACGCGCCGTCCGGGACATGCGACCGCGGCGCCCGTAGCGCATGGGAGTCCCTGCCCGATCGCGCCGCCGGTTAGCGAGAGATAGGTATGCCGGCGCGAACCCGCCGAGGCGATAAAGAACGGCAAGCCGCTGGTCGCCGCTTCGTCCATCACGATCGCGCCCTCGGGCATCAGCGCGGCGAGCGCAACGCCGGCCGTCATCGCATTGAGAGGGCCGGCGCCGGTCGGCGCGGCAGGAGGATTCGCCGAAGCCTGAGCTGACTGGTTCGATGCGCCAATAGCGTCGGCGAGAGCTTCGAGCGCGGTCGGCACGTCCTGTTCCGGGGTCGCGAGCGGTTCGACTTTGCATCCTTCGGGCACGAGCCGGCTCGGCAGTTTTGGATAGCCGAAAAAGGCCACCGGCTCGCGCGCGCCGGCAAGCACGATCGTCTCGAACTTCGAGAGCGTATCGAGCACCTGCTCGGGAAAGTATGGCAGCCGATCGAGCGCCGGCATTCCCGCGCCGCGCTCGACTCGCGCGGGAAACGTCTCGCACAGCAGGCCGCATCCGGAGGCCGCCGCGATCGAAGCGGCGGCGCGCAAGCCGCGGTCGCGGAGCGCCAATCCGCCCAGAATCAGCGCAGCCTTCGATCCTGTATGGCGCAGCGCGGCCGCAGCCGCGCGGATTGCGCGGTCTGCCGGCGGCGCTGGCGCAGCAGGCTGGATTGCCGGGGCGGGCCCGTCAGCCGCGTCCCATTGGCAATCCGATGGGGCGATCAGCGTAGCTACGCGTCCCGGCGCGCGGCCAGCCGCCGCGATCGCTTCGGCCATGTCACCTGCGATTGACCTGGCGCTGCGCGCCGTCCGTATCCAGGCAGATACCGGCCGCGCGAGCGAGACGATGTCGGACGTTAGCGGCGCGTCGGCGGCGATGTGCCACGTGGCATGATCGCCGATCACGTTGACGACCGGCGATCGCGCGCGCCGCGCGTTGTGCAGGTTGGCGATCCCGTTCGCGAAACCGGGGCCGAGATGCAGCAGAGTCATCGCCGGCCGATCGGCCATCCGGGCGATAGCCATCCGCCGCGCCGGTGCAGACTCCTTCGAACAGTCCCAGCACGGCGCGGACGCCCTCGACCGCATCGAGCGCCGCGACGATCGGCATCTCCGTCGTGCCGGGATTCGCGAAACATACATCCACGCCGGCCGCGGCCGCGGTTCGCAACATGCTCTCGGCGCCGTTCATCATCTCTCCCTATGTTTTCTTACGTTTCCTGGCGAGCCGCGAACTCGCTGCCGGCGGCCTTGAGCAACTCGGGCTGGGCGAGCAGATCGTAAGCCGTCATCGCCATCGCCTTCGCCACCCGGATCATCGCCTGGTACGCGCGGGCAGTGTCGGTCAGTTTCTCGAAGGCGTCCTCGTGGCAGTTGCCGGCGTGCGGGTCGGCGATTCTGAACAGCGGATGGATCGCCGGCAGTTCGTGGCTCACGTCACCCATGTCGGTGCTTCCGGTCGGCAGATCGGGCGGAGCGTCGGGGCTGGGAGCGCCGAGCGCCCCGGAGTGATGCGCGTAGCGCGCCGCGATCGTCGTGCTGTTGATCATGTTCTTGTAACCGCCGAGCGATTCGTGCTCGAGCTTCGCTCCGGTGGCAAGCGCCGCACCCTCGGCGCATCGGATGATCCGCGCTGCAATCTCCGCCGCATAGCGGCTGGTTTTGGAGCGGGCCACGAATTCGCACGCGGCGCGCTCGGGGATGATGTTCGAGGCCTGGCCGCCGTCGGTTATGATGCCGTGAATCCGGGAACCGTCGCGAAGATGCAATCGCGCCGCATCGACGCTCTGGAAGGTCTGGATCACCGCGGCGAGAGCGCTCGACCCGTCCCAGGGCGCCGCCGATGCGTGCGCGGCCTTGCCGTGAAACTTGAGGCGCAATTGACGGGTGGCAAGCGCCGGCATCGACCTGAACTCGCCGTCGGTCGGATGCGCCATCATCGCGGCGTCGACGCCTTTGAAGGCCCCGGCGCGCAGCAGCAGAATCTTCCCGCCCCCGCCCTCTTCCCCCGGCGTGCCCAGAATAATGATGCGGCCCGGCAGCCGATCGCGTATCCGGGACAGCCCTGAGGCGGCGGCCAGCGCCGCTCCCGCGATCAGGTTGTGGCCGCACGAATGGCCGTTGGGGAGCGCGTCGTACTCGGCCAGGATCGCGACCGTCGGGCCGGAGTCGCCGAACTCCGCGCGAAAACTGGTATCGAGGCCGCCCGTTCCCCTCTCGACCTCGAGCCCGAGCTCGGAGAGCGCGCCGGCCAGCAACCCTGCGGCGAATTCCTCCTTGAACTTGCGCTCCGGACGGGCGTGGATCTGCCGGCCGACGCCGACGGCTTTTTCCTTGTACTGATCTATTGCGCGGCAAATCTCGGAATGCGCATCCATCGTCGCCTCCCACTGGCGCTGCGGCGTTGATCGGCCCAACGTTGCGACCGCGCGAGCGCCTGCGCAGAATCTGCCCCACCTTCGGTCCGAAGCACAAGCGCTGTTTTGCGGAATTGAAACGCCTGCCCGCCGGGTACGTCTAAATGATCCGGGAGGGCGCCAGCTTGCTCCGGATGCGACCAAGTAGGAAAATCACAATACAGCAATGAAACCGGGCTTATCGATGCTCGCGAGCGGCGGCAGGAGACTCATGCCACGAATGCTGCCGGCTCTGGCAGCCGCATGGTTCATCTCGGGCCTGCAATGCCTTGCGTTCGCGCAACAGCAGCCCGGAGAATCGAATCCGGGAATCATCACATCGCCCCATCAGCAGGGCGGCAGCTCGGTGCTGGAACTGCCCACCGTACCGGCACCGCAAGGCGGCAGCGAGCCGTCGAACCTGCGGCCGCTCGAGCCGCAACCCGGCCAGGAATTGGAGATTCCGCCGCGGCAATTGCGCGGCCAGTCGGGCTACGCGCAGGTCACGGTCACGGTGACCGATTCCTCCGGCCGATACGTCACCGGACTCAACAAAGACGAATTCAAGCTTTACGTTGATGGCACGCAGCGGCAGATCGAGTTTTTCCGCCGCGACCTCAAGGCCCCGGTTTCTGTGGGCATCATTGTGGACACTTCGGGCAGCATGCAGCCGAAGATCCCGCAGGCGCGCGCCGCGATCGCACAGTTCGTCGAAGACCTCAATCCCCGCGACGATATGTTCCTGCTGGCTTTTTCGGATCGGCCGTTCCTGCTCCAGGGTTTCACGACCGATCATTCGGCCGTGCTGAGCCGGCTCGGATTGCTCCACGCGTACGGGCGCACCGCGCTTTACGACGTGATCATGGACGGGCTTTTGACCGTCCAGCGCGGACGCTACGACAAGAAGGCGCTGCTGGTGGTCACCGACGGGATGGACACCGCCAGCCATATGGCGTCGCTCAACCAGGTGGTCGAGGAGGCGCGGCGGCTCGGGGTGCTGGTGTACTCGATCGGAATCGGCGATCCCAACGCGTCGTCATTCGGTTTGGGAATTGCGATCGGGCCGTTTGTGTTCGGGCCGGGCGGAGATCAAGAGCGGGTCGACGCGAAGACCCTGGAAACGCTCTCGGGCGAGACCGGCGCCAAGACCTACATCATCGCGCGGGTCGGCGATGGCGAAGCCCTGCGCAACGACTTGCGAGCAGATCAGCCTCGAGCTTCGCGAGCAGTACACGGTCGGTTTCGTCGCGCCGGACCCCGAGATGGGCGGTTATAGGGGCGTGCGAGTCGAAGTTCCCGGCCATCCCGAGATGGACGTGCGAGTGCGCAAGGGCGTGACAGTCGGCGGCCGCTCAGAGGCGGCGATGGCCGACCCGTCGGCGGGCAGCGATCCGGTGCCGTAGCGGCTATTCCAGCTTGCGCTTGCCGTAATAGGGAAGCGTGGTGGCGTCTTCCGACTTCTCGTCCGGCTTGCCGTCTTTGCGCTTCGTCGACGTCGCCATCGCGCTGTAGAGCGCCAGAGTTCCCGGCTCGATAACCTCCGGATCGGTCACGATATTCAGGCACGCCACGCGGCCGCATCCGAGCCCGCGTTTCATCGCGGGACCGATGTCCTCGGCGCGCTCGACCAGTTCGCCGTATGCGCCCAGACCCTCCGCCGCGCGTTCGTAATGCACCATCCCAAGTTCGGTCGCGACGTGGCGGCCTTTGCCCCACATGATCTCCTGTCCGTGCTTCGACATCCCCCATTGTTGATCATTGTTGACAACTACAGTGATCGGGAGATTGTTCTTCGCGGCGGTGTGAAACTCGGCGAAATTGAGCCCCGCCGAGCCGTCACCGACGATGCAGAAGACCTCGCGGTCCGGATGCGCCGCCTTGGCCGCCAGCGCGAACGGAATCCCGACGCCCAGGCATCCGAGGTAGCCGTGGCTGAGAAAACTTCCGGGGCGGCGCGCCGTCCACGCGTTGCTCATCCAGTTCGCGGTTTCGCCGCCGTCGGCCACCACGATCGCGTCGGGCGAGAGCGTGCGCGCGATCTCATGCACCATCCGGGCCGGATGAATCCGGCCCTCGCGCGGCTTGAGCGCGTCGTCGAAGCGATGCTTCATGCCGGCGCCGAGAGCGGCGAGCCGTTCGAGCCATTCCTGATGCCGGTCGAATTTCCGATCGCCAATCGCCTCGATCGCCTGGCTGAGAAACTCGCGGCAGTCGGCGACGATTCCGAGATCGACGTTGCGGTTGCGGCCGATCTCTTCGGCCTCGATATCGACCTGAATCACGCGCGCGTCGGACGGGATGACCGAGTTGCGGCCGCCGGTGAACAGCCCGATCCGCGTGCCGAGCAGGATAACCAGATCGGCGCTGCCCGCGCCGCCGTGGATAGCGGGATGAATCGCCACGAAGCCCCCCGCGCATAGCGGATGCTCCTCCGAAATCGCGCCGCGCGCCTTCGAGTTGGTCATCACGGGCGCGTTGACCAGCTCGGCGAAGCGCGTAAGCTCCGCGGCGGCTTGCGAGAACCAGACGCCGCCGCCGGCGAGAATCGCAGGGCGCTTCGCCTCCGCGAGCCATCCCAGCGCCTTGCGCAACGCGTCGCGGCTCGGCCCGGGACGTCCCTGGGGCAGATAGTCCCTGGGGAACTCGACTGCATCTTCGTCCGCGCGCGCGAACAGCACGTCGATCGGCAATTCCAGGAACACCGGGCCGGGCCGCCCCGAAATGGCATGGCGGAACGCGGCCGCGACGTACTCGGGAATGCGCTCGGTATGCGTGATCGATCGCGCCCACTTGGTGATCGGCCGCATCAGTCCCATCTGATCCACCGCCTGAAGCGGGAGCCGATCGTCGTCGGCCAGCGGACTCCGCCCGCCGATCAGGATCATCGGAATCGAATCCATGAACGCGTTGGCCACGCCGGTGACCGCGTCCGTGATGCCCGGTCCGGCGGTAACCACCGCCACACCGGGACGTCCGGTGGTGCGGGCCCATCCGTCGGCCATGTGCGCCGCGGCCTGCTCGTGGCGGGTATCGATCACGCGGAAGCCGTGGCGCGTGCACGCCGCGTAGATCGCATCCAGATGGCCGCCGTGAAGGGTGAAGATCTCGCGGACGCCTTCGCTTTCCAGCCCGCGTACCAACATTTCGCCGCCGTCGATGCGTGCCATATGAAAACCTGCCTCTGGTGGACTTGCCCACCACAATCATAGAGCCGACATGTGGGCCTGCGCCACCGGAATCGCGCCGCGGTCAGGATATGGTCAGATGGTCAGAACGGCGAGACGAACGCGCGCGCGGGGTCGGGCAGCAGGTTCAGGAATTTCACTTCGGCGAAGTCGCCCGCGATCTCGATCGCCGAGAACGCGGCATTGTCAACCCGGATACGTCGGAAGTGTTCCAGCTCCAAGCGCATGAAGTGGGCAAGCACGGTGCGGATGATATCGCCGTGCGAGACGACCAGAATGCGCCGGCCGGGATTGGCCCCGAACGCGCGGTTGATCGCGGCGACGCCGCGGCGCTGCACCTCGTGGATCGTCTCGCCGCCGGGAGTCGGCCTGCCGATCGGCTCCTGGCGATATTCGAGATAATCCTTGTCCTTGATCAACTGATCGTAAGTCATCCCCTCCCATCGTCCGTAGCGCACTTCTTCGAGTTGCGGGTCCTCCACGATCGGAACTGCGCCGATCTCCGCCGCGATGATCTCCGCGGACTGGCGCGCGCGCGCGAGCGGGTCTCGTCACGATCAGGTCGATTCCGATCGCGCGCGCAACGGGCGCCGAAGCCTCGACCTGCGCCCTGCCGTGCGCGTCGAGGTCCACCGGACTGCGGCCCATCACGCGCCCCTCGCGGTTCCAGGCGGTCTCGCCGTGGCGCATCAGCAGCACCACGCCGCGCACGCCCTTTCCGCGTCTCAGTTTCTCGGCCACGAAGAATGGTCCCAGCGCCATGCGAAAACCGCGCCGATGAGGGCTGGCCGCTGCCAGCCTCGCTGATCGACTGAAGACTTATCTGGCGTGCGCCTCGGCGGCCGGATGCGGATGCTGCGAAGCGCCGGCGCCGTCCGCCGATGCGCCGTTGGGCGTCGCCGCCAGCCCGCAGAACGCCTCGTAGTCTATTAGCGTGGTCTGCGTGGGATGGTCGCCGCAGACCGGGCATTCCGGGTTGCGCTTGATCTTGAGGACCCGCACATAGTCCGGCGACAGCGTGTCGAAGTACACCATCCGGCCGATCAGCGGCTTGCCCGCGCCGATCAGCAGCTTGATCGCTTCGAGCGCCTCGATCGATCCGATTATCCCAGGAAGCGCGCCAAGCACTCCCGCCTCCGCGCACGAGGGCGCCATGTCGGGCGGCGCCGGCTCCGGATAGAGGCATCGATAGCACGGTCCGCCCTTGGCCGCGTAGAACACGGTCGCGTTGCCCTCGAAGCGAAAGATTGCCCCATCGACCAGCGGCTTCTTCGCGAACACGCACGCGTCGTTGATCAGGTAACGCGCCGGGAAGTTGTCGCCGCAGTTGACGATCACGTCGTAGGGCGCGATCACTTCCATCGCGTTTTCGGAGCTGAACCGCAGGTCGTGGCGAATCACCTTGATGTTCGGATTCAGCGCCTTGACCGATTTCTCCAGCGACTCGGTCTTCAGCATCCCGACCCGATCGGTAGCGTGGACGATCTGGCGCTGCAGGTTGGAGAGATCGACCACGTCGAAATCGACCACTCCGATCGTGCCGACACCCGCCGCCGCGAGGTACAGCGACGACGGCGAGCCGAGCGCGCCCGCGCCGAGCAGCAGCACCTTGGATTCGAGCAGCTTCGCCTGGCCCTTCTCGCCGACCTCGGGGATCACGAAGTGGCGCGAATAGCGCGTGAGCTCGTCGGCGGTGAACTGCCGTTCCGCAACCCAGGGAAGGCCGCGGTCCTTCCAGGCGTTGAATCCGCCCGTCAGGTTGTAAACGTTCTCGTAGCCGAGCTCGCGCAGCGTGCGCGCCGCGAGCAGCGACCGCGTGCCCGACGCGCACTGCAGGATCACAGGCGTCTTGTGATCGGGGACCTTTTCTTCGACGCGCAACTCCAGAAAGCCGCGCGGGATGAAGACCGCGGTCGGCAGATGGCCCTGGCGCCATTCGTCGCTCTCGCGAACGTCGATCACGACTGTGCCGGGCCGCTCGATCATCTTGCGCGCCTCATCGAGGTCGATCTGCTTTATCTGCGCGCGCGCCTCATCAAGGATGTTCTTGGAACTTTTCGCCATCGGATTTCACCATCCCGCCAAGCGGGTAATCCTATTATTAATCATCGTCCGGGCGTCTGTCTCGCCCGCGGGCGAGAAGGTTCAGACGAGGCGCGAGCACCGATCAGCCGCCGAGCATCCGATGCGATTCGAGCATCGTGCGCACGAAATTCAGCACGTTCTGGGCGTGGCCACGCGGGGTGACATCATGAAACGCGCGGCGCATCCGCAGCTCGCTGTCCAAGACGAAGGTCGAGCGCGCGGCGACTCCGTTGCGAAACACGCCGAACGACCTGGCCAGCTCGCCGTCGCTATCGGACAGCAGGATAAACGGGAAGGCGTGTTTTTCCGCGAAGGCGCGATGCGATTCGATCGAATCGACGCTCGCGCCCATAACCTCGCAATCGTGCGCCGCGAACTGATCGAACAGGTCGCGGAACTCCTTGCCCTCGACCGTGCATCCCGGGGTCGCGTCCATCGGGTAGAAATAGAGCACTACGTTTCGGCCGCGAAAATCGGCGAGCCGGCGGAGCTTGCCGTGCTGATCGGGAATCGCCAGCTCGGCGGTCATCAAATCGATGGTGCGCGCTTCTTCAGGCGGCATGGGCTTCGGCCTGATTGAGAGCCTGTTTCCTGGTGAATTTGATCGCCGCGTTGTCGATATTGATCGAGCATAGCGAGCCGCACATGCTGCATACGTTGGAACCCGCGGCTTCGCTCTCTTCCTTGTAACGGCGCGCCTTGTCCGGGTCCATCGCCATCGCGTACATCCCTTCCCAATTGAGCGCCTTGCGATAACGCGACATCTGATCGTTCCAGACCTTCGCTCCTCGCACGCCCTTGACCAAGTCGCCCGAATGGGCGGCGATGCGGGTGGCGATTACTCCCTCGCGCACGTCGTTAACGTCGGGCAGGCGCAGATGCTCGGCGGGCGTGATGTAGCACAGGAAGTCGGTGCCTGCCGCCGAGGCGATCGCGCCGCCGATCGCGCCGGTTATATGGTCGTAGCCGGGCGCGACGTCGCAGGTGAGCGGTCCGAGCACGTAAAATGGCGCGCCGGCGCAAACCCGTTTTTCAAGTTTCACGTTGGCCTCGACCTGATCGAGCGGCACGTGTCCCGGCCCCTCGATCATCACCTGCACGCCGTTGCGGCGCGCGCGCTCGGTGAGTTCGCCGAGCACCAGCAGCTCGCCGATCTGTCCGCGATCGGTGGCGTCGCCGGTCGCGCCGGGACGCAGCCCGTCGCCCAGCGAGATCGTCACGTCGTGCGCGCGAAGGATCTCGCAAACCTCGTCGTAATGCTCATACAGCGGGTTCTCGTTGCCGGTCCGCTCGATCCACGCGGCGAGCAATGCGCCGCCGCGCGACACAATTCCCTCGATTCGAGCGTGCCCGCGCAGCCGCCGCACCGTATCGCGCGTAACGCCGCAATGCAGCGTCATGAAGTCCACGCCCTGGCGCGCTTGCCGCTCGATCACGTCGAGGAAGCGGTCCTTGTCCAACTCCATGATCGAGCCCTCGGAGGCGACCTGGTAGATCGGCACCGTGCCGAGCATCACGATACATCTCGAGAGCAGCTCGACCCGAATCTGGTCGAGGTCGGTGCCGGTGGACAGGTCCATCACCGCGTCCGCGCCGAAGCGAACTGCGGTGTAGAGCTTCTCGACCTCCTCCTCAATCAACTGGTGGAAGTTGGAGGCGCCGATATTGGCGTTGACTTTGGTGCGCAGCCGCTTGCCGACCCCGATCGCGCGGAAGTCGTGATGGAGGTTGCGCGGAATGACGACTTCGCCGGTCGCAACCAACTCGCGGATTTCTTCGGGATGAAGACCCTCGTCTTCCGCGACTTCGCGCATCTGCTGAGTGATGATTCCTTCGCGTGCAGCTTCAATTTGCGTCATCTGGACCCCTCGAATCGGTGATGGCTTGCGGCCCGCCGCGGCCACTGCGTCTATATACAATATTACTCCAGACCCTCGTAGGAGATGCCATGCTGCTCGCAAAGCGCGCGCAGCCGCTGGAGCATCCGCTCGGCGCGGGCCAGATGGGCCACCGCGATGAAGTTCGCGAGCGCGACCACCAGCAGCGCCCCGGTCGCCCAGTACATGTGGCTAAGCACGTCGCCGCCGTGAATCACGCTCACACCCTTGGCGTACGCGACGAACAGCGCCAGCAGGCCCAGAATCGTCAGCCCGATTGTGACCCTCGTCATGGCGCGTTACTTGCCGCCGTTGTGCAGGTGATGGCGATCGATCGCGGGGAGCGACTCGGACTCAGGCTCACGGTCCCACGGATGGGCCTGATTGCGCTCGGTGTAGGTCTTCAGCTCTGGGCGAAGCGGGTTGAAGACCTGGCGATCCTGTTCGGCGTACCACGCCAGCATCTCCTGCATGTTTCCGTCGCGGCCCTTCTCTTCGAGCACCTGCGAGCGATGCATCAGGAGCTCCTTGGGCTCGATGAAGTCCTTGCGATCGAAGCCCCAAATGCGCGGATGCACGTAGGTGTCCATCCGAATCGCATCGCACGGACAGGCCTCGACGCAGTACCCGCAATAGATGCATCGAAGCGTGTCGATCTCATAGCGCAGCGGAAACTTCTCGACGTGGGGATCGGGATGCTCGCCGGCCTCGATATAGATGCATTGCACCGGGCAGGCCGTCGCGCACAGAAAGCACGCCGTGCATCGCACCGAGCCGTCGGGCTTGAGCGTGAGGCGATGACTGCCGCGATAGCCGTCGGAATAACGCTTGCGCTCGTCCGGGTATTGCACAGTCGTCGCGGCACGGCGATCGCGCGCCAAGCCCATCGCGTGCGCGATGTGCAAGGTCAGATTGCGCATGAAGTGGTAATTAGTGACCAGAATGCCCCGGAAGATTTCGGGCAGATAAAGCCGCTCCCAGACGGTCATTTGCTCTCGTCTTTTCATTATCCGATAGCGCGAAAAGCTGCGTCAGACCGGGGTTTTCTCCGGGTCCGGAAGCGGCCGGAAGATGTGCCGGCCTTCCCAAGGCCACTATAGGAGCCAGCGAGAATCGCAGTCAATCGTGAGGGAACGCCGGACCGATAGCACAACCATCGCGCCGCTCGGCCCCAAACCGAGATCTCTCACCGCTTTTCGCGGCGATGCGGTTGGACTAAGAGATGCACGTCATGGCCTCGTATCAAGCGCCGCTTCGATCCGAGTCGCGATCGACGACCTCCCGCGAGGCCGGCCACACGCTGCTCGCGAGCTTCCTCGGATGGACGCTGGACGCGTTCGACTTCTTCGTCCTGGTGTTCGTGATTTCCGCAATCGCGTCCGAGTTCCATCGATCGGTCGCGGATATCGCCTTCACTATCACCGCCACGCTGATGATGCGCCCGATTGGCGCGCTTGTCTTCGGATGGCTCGCCGATCGGCACGGCCGGCGAACGCCGCTGATGATGTCGGTGGCATTCTATTCGGTCGTCGAGGTGATGAGCGGGCTGGCGCCGAACTACACGACCTTCCTCGTCCTGCGCGCCTTGTATGGAATCGGAATGGGCGGCGAGTGGGGCGTCGGCGCGGCGCTCGCGATGGAAGCCGCGCCTGCGGGAAACCGGGGCCTCCTCTCCGGACTCCTCCAGGAAGGCTACGCGGTCGGATACCTCTTCGCCGCTGCTGCGTACTTTTTTGTCTTCCCGATTTTCGGATGGCGCGCGTTGTTCTTTATCGGGGGACTGCCGGCCCTGCTCACACTATACATTCGCGCCAAGGTGCCCGAGTCGCAGACCTGGCAGCGCACCCGGCCGGCAGGCGCGGCGATCCGCGGCGCGATTCGAGCGAACCTCGGCGCCTTTCTCTATTTGGTGGTGCTGATGACGATGATGAATCTGGTCTCGCATGGCACGCAGGACATGTATCCGACCTTCCTTCAGCGCGAGCGCGGACTCGAGCCGAGGACCGTCGCGACGATCGCTCTCATCTACAATGCCGGCGCGCTGCTGGGCGGACTGACATTCGGATACCTGTCGGATCGATTCGGCAGGCGGCGCGCGATGATGTGCGCGACGATCGCGGGCGTGGTGGTCGTGCCGTTCTGGATCTATCCTGCCTCGCTGGTCTGGCTCACGGCCGGCGCCTTCCTGATGCAGTTCATGGTGCAGGGCGCCTGGGGCGTGATTCCGGCCCACCTCGCCGAGCTATCGCCGCCCGAAGTACGCGGCCTGTTCGCGGGATTGGCCTATCAGTTGGGCGTCCTACTCGCCGCCAACGCCGCGTTCGTCGAGGCGCTGATGGCGGTGCGGATGAGTTACGGCGGCGCGCTCGCGCTGGTCGCCACGATCGTGCTGGTCGGCGCAGCGGTCGTGATCGGGCTCGGGCGCGAGCGCCGGGGCGGCGACTTGTGAGCCGGGGTCGCGACAGCGCCTTATTCATGACGATCCGAACGACCTTCCGGGCTTTCCCCAAACCGGCGATTGCGATAAACGAGCCTTAGGCCGGATCGCGCCAAGCGGCCGGACCCGAGAGAGGACCAGGCCATGAAATTCGGGATTTTCTACGAGATATCAGTGCCCCGCCCCTGGGATCGCGAAGCCGAAAAGCGGGTCTACGACAACGCGATCGAGCAGGTAATGCTCGCCGACAAGCTGGGCTTCGACCAGGTCTGGGCCGTCGAGCATCACTTCCTCGAGGAATATTCCCATTGCTCCGCGCCCGAGATTTTCCTGACCGCGTGCGCGGCCAAGACCGAGCGAATCCGCGTCGGCCACGGAATCGTCGTTTGCGTCCCCGAATTCAACCATCCGATCAAGATCGCCGAACGCACCGCGACGCTCGACATCATCTCGGGCGGGCGGCTCGAAGTCGGCACCGGACGATCGGCGACCTGGACCGAACTCGGCGGATTCCGCGCCAATCCCGACGAGACCAAGAAGACCTGGGACGAATTCGTCCACTGCCTGCCCAAGATGTGGACCCAGGAACGCTTCTCCTACCAGGGACGGTCGTGGTCGATGCCGCAGCGGACGATCCTTCCCAAGCCCTACCAGAAGCCGCATCCGCCGATGTGGGTCGCGGTGACCAGTCCCGGCACTGAAATCGATGCCGCCGAGAGGGGCATCGGCAGCCTCGGCCTGACCTTCGGCGGCTTCGCGGAGCAGGAGGAGAAGGTCAAGCGTTACCGGCAGATAATCAGGAACTGCGAGCCGGTCGGCGAGTTCGTCAACAATCAGGTCGCGACCGTGAACTTCCTCTATTGCCACGAGGACGAAGCCGAAGGAACGCGCACCGGACGGCGGCTCTCCGGCACGTTCAACTTCCTCGCCGCGCAATTGCTCGCCGCGCGCGAGGCCTATCCGACCAAGTCCTATCCTTCGCTCGGCCTGCTCCCGCAGCTTCGTCAGGAGGCTTCCGGGCCCGGCGATGAATCCGGGGTTCCCGAAGGAATCGCGGTCGGGAATCCGGAGCGCCTCATCCGGGTGCTGAAGAAATGGGAATCGGTCGGCGTCGATCGGGTGAACTTCCTGATGAACGCGCTCGAGACCATCCCGCAGGAAAAAGTGCTCAAGAGCATGCGCCTGTTCGCAAGCGAAGTCATGCCGCACTTCGAGCGCGCAGAGTCCCGACCTGAGATAGCGGCGGCAGCCGCAGGGGCCCACTGATGCCGCCGCGGCTCGGCACGCTCGACGTGAAGGCGTGGGCGGCCTGGGCGCCGACCATCGAGGGCTACGGGACCGAGCCTGGATTCTCAAGCGTGCGAAGGTCCTGAACCTGTCAGTCGAAGTTGACGATCTGAGCGCCGACCACCTGATTCCGCCCGCGATGCATCCGGTGATCCCCGCTTACACGAGCCTGACCGTGGCGACCTATCCGGAAAGTCCGGCCGGCCCCTTCGCGATCGCGGAGGTGCGCGTGATGGGCCGCGCCGGAGTCCGCCCGCGCGGATTCGTCCTGCGAAGCTTCGTCGATAATGAGAACGCGCGCCGCGAATTGGCGAGCCGCTGGGGCTATCCGGTTGCGCCGGCCGAAATCCACGTCACGGAGAGGCACGATCGCGTGCAGGCGAGAGTAGCCGCGGAGGGTAAGATCGCGCTCGAAATCGAGCTGCACGATCGCGACGCCATATCGGGCGGCGATATCCAGTACATCGCGAGCATGCATCTGGCGCGCAACAAGGACGACCAGAAGCTCGTGCTGGTCCAGGTCGATCCCGAGTACGTGTTTGCCAAGGCCGAGCGCGGCCGGCCGCGCCTGCTCGGATTCGATCCGGAGTCGTGGCGTTCGAATGACTATCTGAAGTTTACCAACCCGATCTCCGCGACCTATACGACCTGCGACGTGACCCTGCCGAAGCTTCGCTATACCTGCGATCCGAACCGCCCCGCCCTGGTGGGAACAACCAAAATCGCCGCATAGGATCTCGAGCATTGACCACACAGGGGAGAAGACACAAAGAGAAACCGCAACTCTTGCTATCTGCTCTTACTATCTACTCATATCCCGCACGACGCTGAGCAGGCTCTGCACACGAGATCGGGCCGTGGTTTCGACGGTGTCGCCAGGATACATTCTCGGGGGCTGAGGAACCTGGCCATGAGCGCTAAGGTTTGGACAATTTTCTTCTTGATGGAGACCGTGCAGTGTTTTCGGCCCGGTCCAGCCGTTCTATTCGTTCTGTCGCAGGGCCTGGCCAGAGGAGCGCTCGCCTCGACTTGGGCTAGCTGCGGAATCTTGGCGGGAAATGCGGTTTACTTTCTATTGTCGGCTACCGGCGTAGCCGCGGTCCTCATTGGATCCAGGAACGCATTTAACCTGATTACCTGGGTCGGTGCGGGTTACACCGTTTGGCTCGGACTCCGCACCTTCATGAGCTCCGGCGCGGGATTGTCTCTGGCGTCTTCTGCGACATCGGCTGTCGCGTCCGCTCGTATCTTCGGTGGAGGTTTTCTACTGCAAATTTCAAATCCGGGGGTGATCGTTTTTTTCGTAGCGGTCTTCCCGCAGTTCATCGTCCCAGGTCATCGCGTCGCGAGGCAGGTATTCATCCTTGCCGTTACCAGCATAGCGGTGGAGTTCGTAGTACTAAGCTTATACGGGATGTTAGCGGCGCAGCTCGGTAAGGTTGCTGTTCAGCCGCGGTTCGTGAAGCTTGTGAATCGCCTTGCGGGTATGATGTTGCTCGTCGCCGCGCTGGCGTTGGCGAAATCTCGATTATAAGGGACACTTGAAACTTATGCGGCCTGCTTGGCGCAGGCCGCGAGGACCGGTGGGCGTCCCGATCCCGTGCTAGATTGCACACTCATGTCTGAGTTATGTACCACTCGTCTGGTTCTTAGGGAGTTCAGGGATTCTGACGTTCATCCTCTCTACGAGATTCAAGGTGACCGGGATCACATGAAGTTCACGTTCTGGTCGGAATCTCGCGCTGTCTGTGAGCGTTGGCTTCGTCGATATGCTGATGCTCGGCGGGCTAATCGTTTCGCTCCCTGGACGATCGTGCACAAATTGGAGGACCGCGTGATTGGATGGGGAGGTCTGAACATTGACCCGACTGCTCCGGAATGGGGAACCGAGGTCAGCTACTTCATCCATCCGGCCTATCAAGGTCGAGGATTCGCGACCGAGGTTGTGCAGTGTTCTCTACGGCACGGCTTTAGAGATATTGGTCTTCGGCAGATCGAGGCATTTACGATGCCGGGGAACCAGCCTTCGGCTCGCGTTCTCGAAAAGTGCGGCTTCAAGTTCCTCCGGTACGAACCGACTCTTGACCGCAACCACTACCAGGCGCGCCGGGAAGATTGGACTGACCCCGCTGAGCGGTGACGTCGTGTGCCCTGAGAGAGATAGCGGCGGACGTTCCCTCATAAAAAAGGTGGACTCAGTCCACTTAGTGTCTTCGTGCCTTTGTGGCTAACTTCCCAGGCCGATGCCTGATCCCTGGCACTTCGAGAAGCTGACCCTGCCCAACGGTCTCGGGATGCGAATCGCGCGCGCCGGACAGGGGAGCGGCGCGCTGATGGTGATGCTGCACGGATTCCCCGAGTGCTGGTACTCGTGGCGCCATCAGTTGCGCGAGTTCTCCTCCACAATCGATTGCGTGGCGCCCGAGATGCGCGGATACGGCGAGACCGACGCGCCCGTCAGGGTCTCCAATTACACGATCGACAAGCTGGTGGACGACGTCGCGGGTCTGATAGGCGCGCTGGGCCGCCAGCGCGCGATCGTCGTGGGACACGATTGGGGCGGAATCGTGGCGTGGGCCACCGCGATGATCCGCCCGGAGGTGGTCGAGCGCCTGATCGTCCTCAACGTTCCGCATCCGGCGAAGTTTCGCGAGAACCTGACGGGCTTCAACTTCCGCCAGGTGGCGCGCAGTTGGTACATCCTGTTCTTCCAGCTTCCGTGGCTGCCCGAGGCGATGCTCCGCGCGGGAGGCTTCGCCGCGCTCGGGCGCGCAATGCGCCAGAGCGCGGTCAACAAGAACGCTTTCAGCGACGACGACCTCGCCCATTTTCGCGACGCGTTTGCGCGCCGCTACTCGATAACCGCGGCCATCAACTATTACCGCGCCCTGATGCGTTCGGGTTTCGCGCTCAGGCCGCCAGAGTGGATGAGTCGGAAAATAGCGGCGCCGACGATGCTGATCTGGGGCGAGCAGGACGTGGCGCTCGGCAAGGAACTGACATACGGGATGGAAGATCTTTTCACCGGGCCGTTTCAGATCAAATACATTCCCGACTCGGGCCACTGGGTGCAGCAGGAGAAGCCCGAACTGGTCAATCAATACATCCGCGATTTCCTCGCTTGAGCATCGCCCATTTACTGCGTTCAAGGAGGTCGGTAAACTCATTTCAATTACAACGCTCGGACGCGACCTTTCATCAGCTCCTGGCGGTCAGGAACTCCTGTCTGGAAACTCCAGCATAGAATAGAAGGAGGGCCGCCATGCCCACCAAGTTGTACGTCGGCAACCTGTCCTACGCGGTCACGCAAGATGACCTCCAGGCGCTGTTCTCGCAGGCCGGCAAGGTCGAGAGCGCCGTCGTCGTGACGGACAAGTTCTCCGGCCAGTCGCGCGGCTTCGGCTTCGTCGAGATGGCAGACGCCAACGAAGCCGCCCAGGCGATCCAGACCCTGAACGACACTGACCTGAAAGGCCGGCGTATCAAGATCGACGAGGCGCGCGCCAGCACGCGAGGCCCGGGCGGCGGAGGTGGCGGAGGCGGAGACCGGCGCCGCGGTGGCGGTGGTGGTGGCGGCGGCGGACGCGGAGGCGGGAGTGGCGGAGGAGGCAAGCGCTGGTAGCACCTATCCGGCTCGATATGCGCCACGAGGCCGCACCGATCCACAGTCGTGCGGCCTTCGCGTTTTGTCGAGTCGCCGATTAGCGATCCATCCCGCGTCGAACATCCTTATCTCGGCGCCGCCGCCCTGCTATCGTGCATTCTCCATGCGACGATTCACCGAATGGCTATTGCGCGCCGCATTTCCAATTATCGCGGCCGCGGGTCTGATCATTCCGGCCTCGGCGCGCGCCCAGGGAATCCCGCCCCAGACGCTTCGCAGCGCTGCGGCTATCGTGGGACAACGGGGCGGCGATCGAGTGATGTTGGGCAGCGCCTTCTTCGTCGAATTTCCCAGCCGGCAATTTCCCGGAAGTTCGTTCGTCTATCTGGTTACGGCCCGACACGTCCTGCTCGATGCTGACGGCGCCCCGCTCCCGAAGCTCTGGGCCGTGCTCGAAGATTCCAGGAGCGGCGCGAGCCGCGACTATCCGCTGCCGGACGAGCGGCACTGGTTGCTCGACTTGAAGCACGAGTCGGCCGATATCGCGGCGCTGCCGCTCAACCCTCAAAACGTGAACATCGCGCCCGTCCCGGCCGCTATGCTGTTCGCCGAAGCGAGCGAGGCCAGGATGGGCGTGATGCCTGAGAGCATCGACGTCGGCGCGCCATGCTATTATCTGACCGCGGCGGAGCTCGGCGGCTCCAAACCGCGATTCGTACCGGCCGCCCGATTCTGCCGGGTCTCGGTCGCGGAAGCAGCCGAAGCTACCGTGCCGGGAGCCGGAAACCAGGCGCTGTACTTCGTTGACGCGCAAGCCTCGGAAGAGTTCAGCGGCGCCCCGGTCTTCGCCGAGACCGGCGAACGCTACCTGCTGTTCGGCATGATGGAGCCGAAGCCGGCAGGGGGTACGGCAGCGGCGCTGTCAGGACTAGCGGGCGTAATCCCGGCGGGCTACGTAGCCGAGACTATAGAAGCGCTGGCGTCCGCACAGGAGAAAAAGGCGCGGTCGAAGACCATCGGACATTAAACGCCAGCGTCGCGTCGAGATCGACTCGGATGTACCGCCACCGGCGCACAGCTTGATTTAGCGCTCGCGGGCGGATAGCAAGAGAGACTTGGTTTCGAGAACTGCTCCCCGGTAGCTCAGTCGGTAGAGCGGACGGCTGTTAACCGTCATGTCGCTGGTTCGAATCCGGCCCGGGGAGCCAGCGGACCGCGCTGCGCCGTTTGCGGGCGCTCGGACCACCGGCAAAGAAACGCTTGGGGCCGAGGCTCCTTTACTTCCTTAATTGTGTCAAAGTAATGGGGACTAGCTTGATGTGGGTTCTCACGAAAGCCCGGTTGGAATGAAGATTTCCCGATAGCGATTGCAGCAGCGCATGACGCTCGAGACCTGGGCTTCTTTCTGCGTAATCGAGACCTTCCTCTGCCTGAATCCCGTCCCTCTGTCGCTTTTGGTTGTCTCGCCTTACGTTAAGCGGCTATCTTCAGCGAAAGGCCTTGGACGACGATCGCAGAATTGAACGGGCGCGGACTTTCGATACCGTCGCGCAACTGTATGATCGTGGCCGCCGAGCCTATCCCGAAGAATTTTTCGACGATCTCTTTGCGCTCGCCGAAATCGCGCCGGATCAGTGCACGGTGCTCGAGGTCGGATGCGGCACGGGGCAGGCGACCGTGGCGCTCGCACGGCGCGGATGCCGCATCGTGTGCGTGGAGATGGGAGCGAACCTCGCGCGCGTCGCGCGGCGAAACCTCGCGCCGTTTGAGCGCGTTGCGGTTGTCAATGCGCGATTCGAGGATTTCGAGCCGGGCGCGCCCTTCGACATGGTCCTGGCCGCCAATTCATGGCATTGGATCGACCCGCGAAGCCGCTACGAAAAAGCCGCCGCCGCGCTGAAGCCCGGTGGTGTCCTCGCCTTCACCACCGGCGGCCACGCCTTTCCGCCCGGCTTCGATCCGTTCTTCACGGAGATTCAGGCCTGCTACGACGCGATCGGAGAGGGACGCGTCGAAGGATGGAAGCCTCCGCCGCCGGAGCAAATCCCTGATTCGCGCGAGGAGATCGAACAAAGCGGAATGTTCGAGGACGTTCGCGTTGCGCGCCGCGTATGGACGGAGGAATTCACGGCGGATGAATACGTCGCGATGATGGGCACGGCGTCCGATCATGTCCTGATGGAACCTGACAAACGCATGAGGCTGTTCGCCGAGATGCGCCGCCTGATCGATGCCCGCCCCGACGGCCGCATCCGGCGCCACTGGCTCACGAGCCTGCACGTTGCTCGCCGCAAAGCCTGAGCTACTCGTTGACCGCGATCGTGGGCGCGAACAGCGCGCGCACCAGGAAGGGCTCGCGCTTGAAAACCCCGATTGTGAAACGAATCGGAGAGCCTCAAAACCGAGTAATCGAAGCTTAGATCAAGGTGCCGAAGATCACGACAAAGCAGATTCGGCCTGATCACCGAGACCCAGCGCGCGGACTTCCTCCAGGACGCGCCGGAATTCTGGCGGCGGCGCGAAGCACATGGTTCGATACGTATCCAGGAAGGGGAGCCATCGCGCCACCGATGTCAGCGCGCCATATCCAGCAGGTCGGCGATTTCCGCGGTCGCGGCGTGCGAACTCACTTCTGAGAACGTGCCGTCCTGAACGATCCGCCCTTTAACGAGCGCCAGCACCCGGCCACTCAGTCGTTCGAGGACATCCGGACGATGGTCGACCGTGATAGTGGTGTAGCCGAGTTCGGCCTGCCAGTCGGTCAGCGCCTCGATCAGCAGCCGCGCGGTCGCGCGATCGAGCCCCGCGCAGGGCTCATCCAGCAGCATCAGCCGGGGACGCCGCGCCAGCGCGCGAGCGAGGGCTACGCGACGGGCCTGGCCGCCGGAAATGTGCGCCGCGGAGGCGTTCCACACGGCCGCGATGTCGAGCCGTTTCCTCAGTTCATCGATCCATTCCCGGGTTTCCCTGGTTGCGCGCTCGTCCAGGCCGAAGCACACATTCTCGCCCACGCTCAGATGCGGAAAGAGCAGATCTTTCTGCGTCAGATACCCGATCGGCCGCCGGTATAGCGGCGCCGAAGGAGGAAAGAGGCGCATCTCTTCGAGCACGATCGATCCGCCGTCGGGAATCTCGAGCCCGGCGATGCACGACAGGATGGTACTCTTGCCCGCGCCCGACGGGCCGAACATCGCGACCCGCTCGCCCCTCGCGACCCGCAAATGCACATCGACCACGCCGGCGCGGCGGCGCTTGATTATTCTGGCGTCAAGCATCGAGCGCCGGCGCCTCCGCGATCAGATGAATCAGCCAGGGCAAGGGCAGCGCTGTCAGAAGAAAAATCACTAGCAGAGGCATCACCGCAGGAAGTCCCGCGTTCTGCAGATTGATCCAGATCTGCACCGGCATCCCCGCCGGATAATACGATGTGATCACGATCGCGCCGAACTCGCCGAGTGCGCGCACCCAGGCGAGGCTCAACGCGGCTGCCAGGCCGAGCGCGGAAAGCGGAAACGTGACACGCCAGAAAACGCGCCACGGCCTCATCCCGAGCAATTCCGCAATCTGCTCGAGCTGGCGCGGGACCGAGGCCAGCGCGACGCGCGCGGCCACGATGTAGTATCCGATGCAGGAATAAATCTGCGTGACTACGAAGGCGGTGCGGCTGTTGGAAGTGGGCACGCCGAGCGCAAGCAGGGCATTGCCGAGCCGCGTACCTCCGCCGAACGCGAGCGACAACAGAATCCCCAACGCCAGCGGCGGCATCAGCACCGAGATCAGCACAACTGCGTCCCAGATCGCGCGCTCACGGCCGGTCGTGCGCGCCAGATGAAGCGCCACCGGCGTGCCGACGATCACTACCATCACGAGCGCGAGCGCCGTCAGAGCCAGCGACACGCGTATCGACGCGATAGTCGAGCCTGGAACGCTGCCGTCCCAGCTCCACGGGCCAACCTGGGCGAAAAGCCCCACGAGCGGGTAGAGCAGGGCGATGCCGAAGATCAGCATTCCGACGGTCGCCCAGCTCAGAGTGCGCACGGCCGCTATGCTTTCAGATCGGATGCGCCTGCGGGAGAGTCGTAACCGTTCTCGCGCAGCATTCTCTGGGCGTCCGGACCGCGCAGCCATTGGACGAATCTGGCCGCCAACTCCGGATGCGCCGCGCCATTCAGCGCGGCGGCGTAAAAAATCAGCGGGGAAGGCCGTTGCGTCTTTCCATTCAGATCGGCTGAGACTTTTGCGTAGTCGATCTCTCGCGACGCATCGCCAAGATTGATTTCGGGCGGCAATGCGATGAACGGCAAGCGCATCGCGCCCGGCTGGATCTTATATGCCGACGACGCGTCGAGCTGCCCGGCTTGCAGTCGCGCCATCAACTCGGGTTCCTGGAAAATCTGGGCCGGATTGATCTGTGCCCCCAGCACGCGCTGCTCGAGATCCGGCTGATGATATAACTTCGAGGCGAGTTTCATCACAAACAGGATGTTCAGTCCCTGGGGGTCGGTCGTCGGATCGGTCCGCCCGAAGCGAACTCCGCTCGCTTCGAGAATCTTCCACCAGGACTCCCCATTTTTCGGCGAATCGGCGAATCGCTGAGCGAAGCGGCTCCTTGGACTGTACGCGATCACCATCTCGGTCCGCGCAATCGCTGATGCCTGCGTAGCCCGGGCGGCGCTTCAGCACGACTCTCATCGGGACGGCCGTGATCGAAATGAATACATCGGGCCGGATGTTCCCGCCTTCGATCAGGTGCGCCAGGCCCATCGATCCCTGGGCGCGGCCGCGCAGCTCAATTCCCAGCGATCGAACGGCGGTTCGGATAGGGCCATCCATGACCGCCCCCATCGATCCGGCGTATGCCACTTCGAGCGCGACCAGCTCGGCGGATACGGCCCGAGCCGGCCAATTGACGGACAACGCAAGGGCCGCAGTTGAAAATGTGCCAAGACGGATAAACTCGCGGCGATCGCATCGCATGTTAAAAAGGCAGGCGCACGGTGATGATCGCGGCGTTCTGGTAGCGGCTGAACCTGGTGACCGCGGCCTGCCAGCCGGCGCCTGCCACTAACGCGAGACGCTCGTAGAGTTGAATCCGTCCTGCGATCAGCCCGGGCGTAAGAAACACTTCGTTCTTTCCCGTGTGTTCACCATCGGGAAACCACGTGTAATTGACCTCGAACTCGGGCCAGAAGTACTTGTACAGGTGATACTGGAATGCGGTGTTGGACGTGACCGGCATTCCCAAGCGGTCGAGGCCGCCGTCCGGAAAACCGCAGCTCAGCGTGCCCTGAAAATCGAAATCGCCCCATCCCTTGCCGAATGCGAAGGTCGGCGTGAAAATCGCGTGCCCTTGCGAGTTGTGCTCCGTACCGGTCGGCGCGAGAAAGCCCATAAAGGCCGTCAGAATGTAATTCCCGCTCTCTTCGTTGGCGGAGAGCAAGCGGTACTTCACCAGCGCGGTCCAATCGCCAAAGTCGTCGGTGCCGCGGTTCTTTACGCCGGCCTTGCCCGGATGCTGATGCGACTCGTATGGCGGAATCCCCAATATGATCTCGGAATTGTCGGTGGGAATGAGCTCGATCCCCTTGGAGCCGCCGAAGTTGATGGTTGACTCTCCGTGCGCCATCGACTGGAAGAGTTGGTCATTGCGGAATTCCTGTTCCAGGCGCGGCGTTACGGTGACCAGCGGCGTCATCCAGTGCGGTTGTTCCGCTCTGGCCTGATCAGAACGCGCTAACCAGTTCCCGATGGCGTTCGAGACTGAATCGGGCAGGAACCCTGGACCGGAAGATTGGGTTGCCGGCGATTGGGCCGCGGCGCAGATCGGCAAGGCCATCATGATGATCGAAGCCGCCGCCAGCGACAAGAGTGATCGGATTTTCATAGCGCCGCCAGTTATGCCATGATACGAAGCTATTGACAAGTATCATGGCACAGAACGCCAGCATCCGAATCACTCACGTCAGGCAGGCCGCGCGGCTCAGTCAGTCGGAACTGGCGCGCCGCGCCGGCATCTCCCGGCAGGCGCTCGGCGCGATCGAAGCCGGTGTCTATCGGCCCGGCGTCGGGGTCGCGCTCGCGCTCGCACGCGAGCTGGGTAGCTCGGTCGAGGCGTTGTTCGCTGCTCCAGCCGAAAACGAAAGCGTCGAGGCGCAACTGATTTCCGGCGCCCTTCGGCCGGTCGCTCCGCATACGCGTGTCGCCCTGGCGCGGATCGGCGGGCGAATCATTGCCACGCCGCAGCGCGTTTCCAGCCTGCGGCTATCATCGGCAGGCGGCGTGCTCGCGAGCGCCGGCGGTTCTCGCGCCCAGATCGTTAGCTTCCGGTCGCGCGAACAGATCGAAAGCACGCTGCTGGTCGCGGGATGCGATCCGGCCGTCGCAATCCTGGGCGACTGGATGACGCGGCAGCGCGCCGCGATCGAGTTGATCGCAATACGCAGTTCCAGCCGCGGCGCGCTCGATGCACTCAAAGCAAATCGTGTTCACGCTGCGGGAATCCATCTGCGCGCCTCGCATGGGGACTATAACGTGGGTCCGGCGCGGAGATTCCTGAAGCAGCGCGATGCTGTACTGGTCAACTTCGCGCGATGGGAGATCGGGCTTGCGGTCTCGACGCGGAGCAGGATCGGAAGTGCGGACGATCTGGCCCGGCGCGGTATCAGAATAGTGAATCGGGAACCAGGTTCCGGTGCGCGTCTTGCCCTCGATGATTCGATTCGCAGAGCTGGGATCGCGGCGCGCAAAATCGACGGCTATTCGCACGAACTGGACGGGCATCTCGAGGTGGCGTTCGCGATCGCTTCGGGCCAGGCCGACGCGGGTCCAAGCATCCGGCTCGCCGCGGAAGCGTACGGCCTGGGCTTCGTTCCGATTCGCGAGGAGCGCTACGATTTCGTGATTCAGCGCCGCGAACTGGACACGCCTCCCGTAACGGCGATGCTCGAGGCCCTCAACTCGTCGCGTTTCTCGCGCGAGCTCGCGACTCTGTGCGGTTACGACACCAAGCTGACCGGCTCGCTAATCGCGCAAGCACAGCGATCAAGCCCGAACTAACAAAGCGTCCGACCGCCCCGGGAATCCAACTGGGATTGGAGTGGGGCCTACGGCGCCTCTAAAATTTCAACTCTCACGTCGGTGCAGCGAGACAAGGCGGCGTCGCCGCTAAGAAACAGGTCGGCGTGCTCTTCGACGGCAGTCGCCAAGTGAATCGCGTCGGGAGTTCTGAAGCCATACTCGGCTCGAAGCTGGTGGCCCGCTCTACAACCGCCGCGGTCATTTCACAAATCACAAGACGTGCTGCCGCGAAAAACGCGTCATATGCCCCGAGCGTGACAGCGTCCTTCACCCTGAGAGGTCGGGTACGGCACTCGAGCAGCGAGAGTCGCGACGTGATTAGGCAGGACGCAGGATCCGAATGGTATCGAAGAAGCCTTCGGACGATCGTTTTGTGGAAGGGGTTCGATGCCTCGACAAGATAGATTATTGAGCACGCGTCGAGGTAGACGCGGCTCACCGCCCCGCCCATTGCTCGCGCTCTTCCTGGACCTGCCGGTCGAGTCTCCAACTTGGAGCGCCGGCCAGCCGGAAGGGCTGCTATCAACTGAAAAACGTCCTGCCCGGACGGACCAGCCAATTCGCGAATCGTAACTTCGACTTCACCGTTGACGACGTTCACCGGCTCCGCCAGCTCGATATGTCGGGCGTCAGAAAGCCTGCCGCGCGCTACGATATTTTTCATGGCGTGCTTTCCTCGTCCCGACTGTGAGAGTAGATGACTATACGGCTGGACGCCAGTGGCGCGACGGCCTCTCCGGAAACCTTACCCGTTTCGTCTTTCCCCTCGTTGTGACACCCTAACTTCGTTTCGACTCCGACGGAGAGGTTCGCGATGCGATCAGTATGGATCACCAGGAGCGGCGGACCCGAGGTGCTCGAGGTTCGCGAGACGCCGGACCCGGTTCCCAAGCCCGGCGAGGTCCGTATCCGCACCGGCGCTTGCGGAATGAACTTCGCCGAGGTGTCGGCGCGCCAGGGGCTCTACCCCGACGCGCCCAAGCCGCCGTGCGTAGTCGGTTACGAGGCCGCCGGCACCGTCGATGCCGCCGGTGAGGGCGTCGATCGCGTAATGATCGGCAAGCGCGTGGTTATCCTCGCGCGCTTCGGCGCCCATGCCGACCTGATCTGCGTGCCGCAGGCCTACGCGTTTCCAATTCCGGACGAGATGAGCTTCGAAGAGGCCGCCGCGATTCCGGTGAATTATCTCACCGCCTACCAGATGCTGTTCCGGGTCGCTTCGATTCGACCCGGCGAATCCGTGCTCATCCACATGGCTGCCGGCGGCGTGGGGCTGGCGGTGCTCCAGCTCTGCCGCACCGTCGAGGGCGTCGTTACGCTCGGCACCGCGTCGGCCTCGAAGCACGAAGTGGTCCGCGCCAATGGCTGCACCCATCCGATTGACTATCACACCACTGACTACTTCGCCGAAGTCATGCGGCTGACCGGCGGCAACGGCGTCGACATCGTGCTCGACGCGCTCGGCGGCAACGACTGGCGCAAGGGCTACCGGCTGCTGCGCCCCGCCGGGCGGTTGGTCGCGTTCGGATTTGCCAACATGTCCTTCGGCAGCAGGCGCAGCATCTTGCGGATGATTCGCCAGATCGTCACGGTGCCGCTGTTCACGCCGATCGGCCTGATGGACAAGAACCGCAGCGTGGCGGGCGTGAATCTGGGCCATTTGTGGGACGATCCGTTTTTGCCGGTCGCGATGAGCAAGCTGCTGATCATGTATCGCGAGGGTCAGATCAAGCCGCATCTCGATTCGAGCTTTCCGTTCGCGCAGGCGGCGCAAGCCCATCTGCGTATCCAGGAGGGCAAGAACATCGGCAAAGTCGTGATGGTCCCCTAGTACCACCTTGGACGGCAAGCTGATCGGCCTCGTCACCGGGCTCTGCCTGGTGGCCTTCCTCGGGAGCGCGCTTTTCGTCCTCGGGCGGGCGCAATGGAACGATCGCGGATCGGGCCTGCGTTCCGCGCTCCTGATCCTGGGCACCATCGCCGCCGCGAAACTCGCCGCCTTGCCGTTCGTTCATCCGTTCGCCGGTGACGTCGAAGAATATCGGATTTGGGCGCAGCAGATAGCCGATTCGGGCCCCGCTCACGCCTATCCTGGATATCTACTCGACTACCCACCCGGCTACCTATACGTGCTGTGGCCGATAGGGGCGATCGCGAATCATTTCGGTGCTTCCGGCCAAATCCTCCGGATGATGATCGAGTCCCCGCCGCTGCTCGCCGATTTCCTTCTCGCCGCGGTGGTCTTCGTATTCGTCCGTTCCACCACGGAATCGAAAGCTCCCGCGATCTTCGCGATGCTGCTGGTGGCGCTCAATCCGGCCCTGCTCTACGACACCTTCATCTGGGGGCAGACCGATTCCGTGATGGCGCTGCTGGTCGTGATGAGCATCGTCGCCGTACTGCGGTCGTTCTATGGCCTGGCATGGGGTCTGGCCGCGTTAGCGGTGTTGGTGAAGCCTCAGGGCCTGATCTTCATTCCGGTGCTGGCCGTGTGGACCCTGCTGCGCGGCCGGATTCGAGATTGGTTGAGGGCGGCCCTCGCCTTCGCGGTCATCGCACTGATCTGCATAGCGCCGTTCCAGGTCGGCCAGCCCTGGAACTTCATCATCGACCTCTATGGTTCGACCGCCGCCAAGTTCCACGAGACTTCGGTCAATGCTTTCAACCTGATGATGCTCATCGGAGGGCTTCGACTATTCGACTCGGTAAAGGTGGCCGGCGTCTCTTACTATTCGATAGGGATGAGCCTGGTGGCGATCCTGTACCTTATCGATCGGGTACCTGGTCTGGCGTGAGCAGTCGCCACGCAGTTTCCTGTATGCCACGTTCCTCGCGATCTTCGGATTCTTCATGCTCGCCCCGAGGATGCACGAGCGCTACCTGTATGCGGCGCTTCCTGTCGCCGCGCTACTCGCGGTACAGGAACCCGCGATGCTGCTCGTGCTCGCGATGCTGTCGCTAAGCTGCCTCTTCAATCTCGCCTACGTGAAACACACGCTCGAGAGTAATACCCAATCGCTCGCGCCGCACGACCCATTCGGCGCGATGACGGGAATCTTCAACCTTGTGATCCTGGCCTACTCCATGTGGAACGGGTTCGCGCCGCGGGCGAAAAACCGCGCTCCCGAAACGCCCGCCTCCAGACCGGCGGCCGATCGAACCGCGGCTCAGCCCCGGTGGATTCGGACCGAGACAATCATTCTGGCGGTACTGGTCGGGCTCGCCATTGTGAGCCGCTTCTCGCGCCTCGGCCATTCAGCCGGCTCCGGTCCTGAGGAACTTCAAGTAGTCACTCAGGCGCGCGCCTATCTGCGCGGGGATTACTTCTTCGACGCCGAACCACCACTGATTGCGCTGAGCGTCAGCGCAAGCATGAGGCTCTTTGGTGACAATCCATGGAGCTGGCGAATGCCAATCGCGGTCCTCGGCGTTGCGCTGATAGTCACAACCTACCTCCTCGGCCGGCGAATGTTCCGGTCCCGCCTCGCGGCCGGTTTGGCGGCCACACTGGTTCTCATCGATGGACTGTTTGTGGCCGACTCGCGAGCCGCCGCGCCGGACATCGCATATCTCAGTTTCGCGGCACTTTCCTATTTGTTCCTGTTCCGCTTTGCGCAGAGTTCGGTACCCGCGGTGAGATCGCGCGCGCTCGCCTGCACTGGTTGCGCGCTGGGCCTCTGCCTCGCGGCGAAACTGTACGCGCCGGTCGCCGCCGTTCTGCTCGTCTCGGGATGCATAATCTATTTGACGGCGAACTCGTCCGGCTCTGGCTCTGAGTCACAGCCGGCTGGAGTCTTGCGGGGACGTGATCGCCTCGTCCTCGGCGCCCTGCTCCTGACCGGCTCAGTCGCCGGGCTTGTATACTTCGCGGCATTGCTGCCCAACTACCTTTGCAAACCGTGGGGCGGTGTGTCAGCCCTCTGGCAATACCATACAGATGCCGGCTGGTTCGCGGAGCTCGAGAGTTCCATGCACGGGTCGCCCGATTTTCCGGTGTGGAAATGGCCGACGATGCTTCCGCTCGCCTCTTATTGGCAGCCCGTGGTCGGCTCCAGCGAGGTCGCGGCGATCCTGGCAGGCGCCGGTGCGTTCTGCAGGTGGGTCGCCCTTGTCGCCGTGCTTATAACCACAGTGAGATTGTTTCGGTATCCTGATTTCGTCAAGGTGTTCGTGGTCAGTGGCTATTTCGCATGTTTGGTCATCTGGCTCCCGGCCGGCCTGCCGCAGATTGCAGACTATTATTTGCCGTCTCTCTATTTCTCATATCTGGCTCTCGGCGGGGTGCTTTCAGAATGGTCGTGACTATAGCGGGCCGGAAGTCGGGATTCGCAAACCTGTTCCGTGCGACCCCGCTCGGCGTGATGCTTGTTGCTATTATCATGGTGTCGCGATCGCTTGCAGGCGATAATCTTCTGAGTAATGGTGATTTTGCCGCCGGTAGCGGCGACCGGCCCCTGGATTGGCGGGCGCGCGTCAATTTGGCGACGACGCAGTATAGCTGGACGCCGCCTGCCGATGGCAATCCGGGTCTGGTGGAAATAGCCAATCTCACACCCAACGACAGCCGGTGGATACACTCTCTCCATCTCGGCCCCGGATGGTATTACATCAGCGCCGAAGTGATGACCGAGGACGTCTGGACCGATGCGATCGGCGCGTGCGTGGGTCTGACCGACCCGACCGTGCGATCCGCGGTGATGTCAGGCAACCAGGACTGGACACGACTGGGATTCTACCTTCAGGTCGGCGCAGGCGGAGCTGACGTCGAGGTCAACTTGCGGCTCGGCGATTTTTCCCACTTCACCCCCGGCAGGGCGTTCTTTCGCGGGGCAAGTGTGGTCCCGATCGATTCGCCCCCGGCCGACAAGGCCAATGAGCCGCTCGAGTTCCATCTCGATGAGATCCGCGGCTTCCAGGCCGGAAGCCCATGGTCGCTCGTGTTGCTTTTCGGCCTGCTGCTGGCCGGCGGATTGATCGGCTGGCGGCTCTTCGATGCATCGCCGGGCCGTGTCAGCGGGTTGTGGAAAGGCTTCCGAAGCTAGTGGCCGGGCATTGCCAAAAACCGGATCAGAACGTATGACGCAAAGCGTGGCGACCATGGCTGGCGGACAACGGGGTGTCGAATGGTCTAGCACTGATACCGTCCTGATTCTCACCATCGTCGCGACCGCGGCCGCAACCCGCTTCTGGCGACTGGGGTTTCCTGCCGTGCCGGTTTTCGACGAAGTGGATTTCGTTGGCCAGGCCGGCAATTACCTGCGCGGCGAGCAGTACATCGATCCGCATCCGCCGCTCGCAACCGAACTGATTGCGTTGGGGATGCGGCTTTTCGGGCCGCACTCGTGGAGTTGGCGGTTGTCCAGCGCGGCTATCGGCACCGCGCTGGCCGGCATTACGTATCTACTGGGCCGGCGAATGTTCGACTCGCGCCTGGCCGGGGCGCTCGCCGCTTCCTTCGTCCTGTTTGACGGCGCGTTTCTGGTTCACTCGCGAATCGCGGTGATCGACATCGTGTATGTGACTTTCGCCGCACTCTCTTATCTGCTCCTCTTCCGATTCCTGCAGAGCCTGGATCCCCGCCGTGAGCGGATGACACTCCTGTTCCTGGGGCTCGCGCTCGGGTTGTGCCTTGGAGCGAAGGTGCTCGTGCCTGGGGTAACCTTCGCTCTTGTCGTAGCGACTGTGGGATATGCCCTGGCGACACGATGGCCCTCGCTCGACAAATCTCACGATCGCGAACGGCTCCGGCTGGCCTTCGCCGGACTTGGCCTGATCGGGTTTGCGGCAGCGCTCACATACGCCGCCGTGTTCATTCCGAACTATCTGTTTTTGAGCTGGGGCGGCTTGCACGCCTTGATACAGTACCACCGCGATGCGATTTGGTATGAGCGGGGCGTGGCCGGCAACCCCCTCACCGATCCGCGCGGGTCGTCGTGGTGGAGCTGGCCGCTGTTGCTGCATCCGTTCGTCTACTGGCAGGACGCGCCCGGCGCCGGCGAGCTCTCGACGATCTGGTTCGGCGGAAATCCTATCTTGTGGTGGGGCGCGCTCGGCGCGATTTGCATCGTTTGCTTGCGCCTCGCGTCGCAGCCGAGTCTGGTTAACGCGTTCCTGGTCGCTGGCTATTTCAGCTACTTGCTGGTATTCGCGCCGATTCCTCGTACTACATATATCTATCACTATATGCCCTCGCTGTATATTTCATACCTGGCACTCGCGATGGTGCTCCGCGATTGTTGGAATGGCGCGGCTCGATGGCGAGAGCAGCTATTGATGCTTGCGGCGCTGGTTCCGGCCGCAATCCTGGGGATGGGCGGGCTGCCGGCCATCGGCGCGCTGGCCATGATAGCCGCAGGCTACGGCGTGATCTCGCGATTCGGAGATGGCGGGCGTTTGGCCTGTATTCTGTTTCTGGCGGCCTCTGCCCTGGCGTTCCTTTATTTTCTTCCGGTCTGGATCGGACTGCCGATTTCCGAACGGGCGTTTGACGCGCGAATGTGGCTTCATCAACCGGGGCTGCTCGACTGGTCACACTATACGATCTTGTGATGTCAACTATTCGTCCATTTCTGCCCGCAGCGATTATGGCTTCAGCGATAAGTATCGGCCTGATCGCCTCGTGCGAGTCTGCGCTCGCGCAGAATGTTTTAGTCAATGGCGATTTTTCGGAAGGCGCCGGCGACTTGCCATCTGCGTGGAATACCCAAAGCTGGATCGATTTACAGTCTACCAAATACGAGTGGATAAGACCGTCAGCGGATGAGCCGGGCGTCGTCGCGATAGACAATCGCGGCTGGAACGACGCGCGATGGATTCAGTCCCTGCGGCTTGAACCCGGTTGGTATTACGTCGGCGCACAGGCCAAAGCGGGATGCGAGGGCAGGCAGGGTCGGCTCAGATCCGGGGCATTGGTAAGCCTGACCGATCTTGGCGTCGTCTCGAACGACCTGAGGGGCACCGGCGATTGGGAAAATCTTTCGTTCTATCTGAAAATCGGCGCGCACGGGGCCGAGGTTCAGATCGCGCTGCGTCTCCATTGCTTGCCTTCATACGATCAGGCGGGACACGCGATGTTCCGGGGGGCCAGCGTGGTACGGGTCGATGGACCGCCGGGAGCCGGCAGCGCGATCGACCTCGATGAGGCTCGCGCTCATTTCGGCGGAAACCCCTGGTCTCTTCTGCTGATCGCAATCCCGTTGCTGGCCGGTATCGCTGCGGGCTGGACGAATTTCAAGCCGCCCGTCGCGTGACGCACGCGACGGCGATTTGAGATGCGCTCTTGCCTGCAAGGACTGATTCCGCAGCCGGTCAGATGATTGCTCTCGGATGCATCGCCCAGGCCGCGCCAGCGGGTTGTGGAAAAGTTTCCAAAGGTAGCGGCGGCCTCGTGGTTGCCGAGGACGGTCTCTGCTAGAGTGGCGATCCTGGAGGGTTGGGCGCGTCAGTGCGCGAGTCCGAGTCATCTCCGCGCGGCGCCGGGGGCCGCGTCCTAATCGCCGATGAAACGCGCGGCGTAGCGCGTCTTGCCGCCCGCGTTCTGGAACAGGCCGGCTACCAGTGCGAACGATGCGAGAGCGCGGCCGACCTGCTCCGGGTCGTCGAGCGGCGCGGTGCCGATGTGGTACTCGCCGATTTGGCGCTGCCCGTTCCTGAGCTGGTTCGCCAGTTGGAGAGCCGCTTTCCGGAAGTAGCTCTGATCGTCCTCACTTTCACTCCGGGCGTAGGATCGGCGGTTGCGGCGATGCGCCAGGGAGCGTTCGACTACCTGGTCAAGCCCCTGGACGAGGACGAGTTGTGCGTAATCGTGGGCCGGGCGATCGAGATGGGCCGGCTGCGCCGTGAGACCATCGAGCTCCGTCGCCGTGTGCAGATGGCCGATGTCGCGTCGTCGTTTGTCGCCGAGAGCGCCGCGGCGAAACAGCTTCTCGCCCTCGTCCGCCGCATTGCGCCAACCGATTCAACCGTGCTTATCGAGGGCGAGATCGGAACGGGCAAAGAACTCGTGGCGCAGATGCTCCACTATTGGAGCGGCAGGCTGGAGGGCCCGTTCGTCCCCGTAAATTGCAAGGGCTCTGCCGCCCTCGCGCCGGCGAGGGAGTTGATTAGCAACGGTGCGGCCGGGGCAGGCGGCGAGCATCATTTGATTCCCGTCAGGCGCGCCGCGGGCGGAACGCTATTTCTCAATGAGATCGCCGAAGCCGGACCGGCTTTTCAGGCCGAGTTGGTCCGGATCCTGGATGAGGCCGTATCGCCACCGGCTCGACACGGCGAGGGTATCGGCATCGGACAAGTTCGGATCGTGCTGGCTTGCAGCGGCCCGCTGCGCGGCGAGGTGGAAGCCGGCCGGTTCCGAGAGGACCTCTTCTTCACGCTGAACGCCGTTCCGATCAGGATGCCCCCGCTGCGCGAACGGCGCGAGGATATCCCGGTGCTCGCGCATCGCTTCCTGGCCGCTTGCGGCGCCAGAACCGGACGGCGGTTTTCGCTGACTTCCGATGCCGAACGCGAGTTGCTCTCCTATCGATGGCCGGGCAACGTGCTCGAGCTTCGCAACGTGATCGAGCGCGCCGCAATGCTGACCAATGCCGACTTCATCACCTCGAAGGTGCTGGACCTCCCAACGCATGCCGAGCCCGAAGGGCACGATCGGATGCGAATCGAACCGGCGCATCACGATGGGGTTGGCGCTCATCTGGAATCGGCTCCCGCGTCGAACGCAGCGCCGTCCGCCGTTCCGTCGAACGTTGCTGATGCGGCGTCCGTGCCGGCGGCCGAAAATTCGTTCGAGAGCGTGACGCTTCAGGAGTGTCTGGACAAGGCCGCGCGCGCCAGAATCAAGGCGGCGCTCGAAAGCGCCGGTGGGAATCGCGGCGACGCGGCCAAGGCGCTCGAGGTGGACGGCACGACGCTTGGGCGACTGATCAAACGCCTCGGGCTGTAGTCAGCAGGGAAAGCCGCTTGTTGTGGGCGGCAGCACCAGCGTTCCGGCGGCTCGTCTAGTGCATCGTTTGCAGGATCTGGATCAGCGCCGGACCTACGATCACGATCAGCATCGCGGGCAGGACGAACAACACCAGCGGGAACAGGATCTTGACGGCGGTTTTCTGAGCCGCTTCCTCGGCCCGCAGTCGCCGGCGCGCGCGCATCGCGTCGGAGCTGGCGTGGAGAGCGGGCGCGATTTGCGCGCCGAGCTGCTCGCTCTGGATGAGCGTGGCGGCCAGCGGCTTGATATCGTCCACCGCCGTTCGATCGGCCAGATTTCTCAGCGACACGCCGAGCGACGCTCCCGAGGACACCTCGGAAGCAACCAGCGACAGCTCGCGCCCGATCACCTGCCCGTGACGTTCGGCCTCGGTTCCCACCACCTTGATCGCCTCATACAGTCCGAGTCCCGCTTCGACGCAGACCACCAGCAGGTCGAGCACGTCGGAGAGTTCCCGTCCGATCGCGCTTTGGCGGCTCGCGCGCGATTGCCGATATAGTAACTCGGGGCAAAGAAGCCGATAGCTACTCCGGCAGCCGCATATGCAATCGCAGTGGTGGTCGGCTGTGCGGTGATAACAGCCATCAGCAGCCCGATCACCATGAACACCGCGGCCGAGCCGAAGCGAATGACCTGGAAGATCTGGGGAGCAGCCGATTTGATATAGCCGGCCTGCACCAGCATCTGCACCATCTTTTCGCCCGTGGGCGTATCGGTCTTGGGCGGCGGCAGATGGCGGACGGCCCACTGGAGCAGCAACCGCCCGAAGCCCTCATCTTCCTTGCCTTCGGGGTCGGCTTGCGAGAGCCTCATCTTTACCGCCAGGTCGGCGAGCCGCTCTTCGAAGACCCGCCGGGTCCCGAACACGGCAACGTACAGAGCAATACCCGCCGCACCCATCAGGAGACCGAACGCCATCGTGATATAGAAGGTGGACAAGTTAGTATTTCACCTGCACGAGTTTTCGGATGGTGATGAAGGCCATTATGTCCAGCCCGATCGCAAGCTTGAGGATCTTGAGCCCGGTCGGATCGTGAAACAGCGCATGAGTATAAGAGGGTTGGACGAAATAGAATGCGCCGAGCACCAGCACCGGCAGGAATCCGACCACCAGGCCGCCCATTCTTGACTGCGCCGTCAAGGTCTTGATTTGAAGCTTCAGGCGCTGGCGGGTGCGAATCACCTCGGCCAGCCGCGCCACGATCGCAGCCAGCGAGCTGCCTACTTCAGTCTGGACCTTCACCGCTACGAGCAGCAGCCTCAGATCCTCTTCCGGGACCCGCTTGAGCATGTCCTCCATCGCGCGGGTCAGAGGCAGACCCAGGCGGACCTGTTCGAGCACGGTGCGGAATTCGCTGCCGAGCGGATCGGCGAACTCGCCGACCACCACTTGAAGGGCGCGGAGCAGCGTGTGCCCGGCTTCGAGAGAGGACTTGATGAGATCGAGCGCGAAGGGCAACTGCGCCGAGAAGGCCCTGAGGCGGCGGGTCTTGCGGAAACGGATGTACAGCACCGGCACGGCCGCCAACAGACCGCCTATGCCCAGCGCGATCATCCAGTCGCCCGAGATGGCCTCGCCGGCCGCGCCGCCGGCGCCGAACATCAGGACCATGATCAGGATCGCATCCGAGACCCGGACGTAGAGCCCGGCCTGCCAGAGGTTCTCCTCGAGCCTGCGAACCAGGTTGAAGTGGCGGGCCAGCACGGCGATCAGCCTTCCCTGCTCGGGCTTTCCGCGCCTGCGCGCGATAATGTCATCTTCATCCTCGTCCGGCCGCGACATCCGGCGCAACAGTTCCTGGGCCTGTTCGGTCTCGGAAGTGAAACCGCCGGTGACCACGACCAGGAAGATGATGAAGATGGCTCCGAAAACTCCGCCCGCGATCAGGATATCAAATGGCATAATCGGCGGTCCTACTCGCTGGCATTGTGGAAGAGCTGGGAATCGAGCCGGAATCCGGCGGCTTCGATCCGTTGTGCGTATACCGAGCGAATACCAGTTGCCCGGTACTTGCCTACTACTTTGCCGGTGTAGTTGACTCCACTGCGTACGAACTCGAAGAGGTCCTGCATCATCACGACGTCGCCTTCCATGCCGCTGATCTCGGAGATCTTCATGCACTTGCGCGATCCATCGGAAAGCCGGCTGACGTGCACGACGATATTGAGGGCCGAAGCGACCTGCTGGCGCATCGCGCGCTGCGGAATCGAGTATCCCGCCAGCAGCATCATCATCTCGAGCCGGCCCAGCGACTCGCGCGGGCTGTTGGCGTGGATGGTGGCGATCGAGCCGTCGTGGCCGGTTGACATCGCCTGGAGCATGTCGATCACTTCCGAGCCGCGGACTTCGCCGACCACGATTCGGTCAGGGCGCATGCGCAGCGAGTTCTTGACCAGGTCGCGCTGCGTGACTTCACCTTTGCCTTCGACGTTGGGCGGCCGGGTCTCGAGTCTGACTACGTGAGGCTGCTGAAGTGAAAGCTCGGCGGAGTCTTCGATCGTGACGATCCGCTCGTCCTCCGGGATGAAGCTCGAGAGGCAATTGAGCATGGTAGTCTTGCCCGAGCCGGTGCCGCCCACCACCAGGGTGTTGAGCCGGGCGCGCACGGCGGCTTTCAGGAATTCGACCATCTCACTGGTGATGCTGTCCTTCGAAATCAGGTCCTCGATCGTGTAGCGCTTGCGGCCGAAACGTCGGATCGAGAGCGAGGGCCCGTCGATCGCGAGCGGCGGGATGATCGCGTTGATGCGCGATCCGTCGGGCAGCCGCGCGTCCACCATCGGCGACGATTCATCCACCCGCCGGCCGACCTGCGACACAATCCGATCGATGATCAGCAACAGGTGCGCGTCGTCCTGGAACGACACGTCGGTCCGGTGAAGCTTGCCGGCCCGCTCGACGTAGACGTGATTGTGGCCGTTGACCAGGATGTCGGTGATTTCGTCGTCCCACAGCAGCGGTTCGAGCGGCCCGAGCCCCAGCAGTTCGTTCTTTATTTCCTCGACCAGGCGGCTTCGATCGAGATCCGTGAGCAGGCGCCCTTCGGCGTTGAGCAATTCGTTGATCGCCGCGCCGATCTTGGAGGAGGCCACGGTCGGGTCGAGGGCCTCGAGCTTCGCCACGTCGAGGGTTTCGAACAGGCGGTTGTGGACATCGAGCTTGAGCTGGCGAAACCCCTCCGCCATCGCGTCTTTCTGCACCCGCTTGGGCGCGCCGAGCGAGCGCTGAATGGCGGGAGTTCCGGCGGCACCGTTGTTCGATATCCGATCGACCAGTTTCATCGCTCAGGCCTTGGCCGACGCCTCACGCCCGCGCGACGCGCCGAGGGCCTCGCGCAGCCGCGACAGGAGCCGGCTTCCGGTGGCCTGATCGGTCGCCGCGATGCGGCTGGGAGACGCAAGCCTTAGCGCCAGCTCGTCCACCGCCCGGGCCAGCGGGGAGTTCGGCAACACCTCGAATAAATCCTGGCCCTTCAGCTGGACGCGCTCGATCGCCTTGTCGTCGCGCGGGATCTTGGCGAACAGCGGCCGGCCCAGGGTGTTGGCGAGCTGCGCTTCGGTTATCGGATGCTGAGAGCTGTAACGGCTCAGCACGAAGGCCGGCTCTACGCTGTTGAGCCCGAGCCGCCCGAACAGCTCCAGGAATCGCCAGGCGCATCGCGCCGCCGCGATCGACTGATCGATCACGTAAAGCAGCCGATCCGAGCGCTCCCAGGCGGCCACGGTCGTGGCGTTGACGTGACTGCCGCAATCGACGACCACCACGTCGAACAACTGGCGCATCAGATCGAGCACCGCGCCTGCGGTCACGTCGGAGATCATTTCGCTGTCCTCGATCCGCTTCGGCGCAGCGAGCAGGTACATCCCGGAGGCGTGCTTGGTGAGCGCGGATTCGAGTTGAATCGAGTCGAGCTTCTTTTCAGGGTCGGCGACATCCATGATCGAGCGGGCAGGCTCCACATTCAGGTAGATGGAGAGCCCACCGGACTGGAGGTCGAGGTCCAGCAGCCCAACCCGCTTGTCGTGCGAGTGGCGCGCGGCCAGCCCCAGGTTTGCGGCCAGGGAAGTCACTCCGACGCCCCCGACGGTGCTCACCATCGAAATGATGACCCCGCCGGCCTGGCGCTCGGCGCGCCGGCGCGCCTCGCTTATCTTGAGCAGCGCGCGGGTCGCGTCGCCGTTGTCGAGCGGCAGAAACAGGAGCTCATCGGCGCCGGCCCGCAGCACGCGCCGCATCAGATTCGGCGCACGCTCTGCGAGCAGCGCGAACAATATCGGGCGAGGCGCCTGTGCGGCCCGACTTTGAAGGTAATCAAGCGGCAACTCCTCTTCCCCGTTGAAAACCACCATCTCGACGTCGGCAGGAGCTCCGCCATTGCCGGCGCTCGAAGCACGCGGCGAGGACTCCAACACCTCGAGCTGGGGATCGGGCAGCGCGACGAGCGCGCGCTTAATCTCGGCCCGCCGCGACTCATCTTCGCCAACCAGCAGGACTCGCAGCGCTCCGCGTCGCTCCTCGGTCTTTGTACTCAGCACGGGCTTCCCTCCTCGCACCCTTTGCCCCCGCGACAGCCTAGAAGCGCGGCCTGCTCACGTCCGGCTCGGCCAGGCGGGTAGTCTTGACGTCCTGCGCGGTCAGCATCTCGCTGGGGTATTTGAGTTCCGACCCCGGCCGCACTGGCCCCACGATCTGCGGCGTAACGGCGATAACCAGTTCGGTCTTGGTGTCGTCATATTCGGTGGTTCTGAAAAATGCCCCCGCGAAGGGAAGATCGCCCAGGTAGGGGACCTTGTTCACGGTCTGCGTCCGCTCGTGCTGAATCAGTCCCGCGATCACCAGGGTCTGATTGTCCTTCATCCTGACCACGGTTTCGGCGCTCCGCGTGACGAAGGCCGGAACTGTGAATCCGAACAGTTGCACGCCCTGCGAGAAATCCGGCTTCGAGACCGACGGCTTAACCACCAGCTCGATGTCGCTCTTTCCCACCACGGTGGGGATGAAGACCACCGTCGTGCCATATTGCTTGAAGACCACGCTGGTGTTCAGCGCCTGCGCGATGACGATTGGAATCTCGCCGCCTTCCAGGAATTTCGCCTCCTGACCGGAATTTGCTACCAGATGTGGCTCGGCCAGAATCCTGCCCAGTTGATGCTGCTCGAGGAACTGGAAGAAGGACGTGTCCCAGCAGTTGTTGCCCACATCATAGGTGAGTCCGTAGGTCAGATTGGTCGACAGCAACAGCGGAATCAGTTGGTCGCCGAATGGCAGAATTCCGCCGCTGGTCATCCCGTTCGAACCCGACGACGAGAGCTGGCTGCTTGCGGTGTAGGGCGTCGCGACCGAGCCCGGCAATCCCACCAGCGAGACGCCTGACCGCTTGAACGGGTATCGCACCCGACAGGTTGATTCCCTGATTTTCGATCCTGCTGCGATTCACCTCGGCCACTATGCAGTTCAGCATCACCTGTTGATGGCCGGTCTGCTCGACTCTGACCTGGCGCTCCTCGTAATGGCCCTGGCTGTCCCACACCGCCAGCGTTGTGAAGCCGGGCTTGTGCCCAATGAGCATCAACTGATGGGGATTGATGACCTGCAAGTCGGCAATCGCGCTGTCGGCGATCGAGACCCGCTTGATCCGCGCGGGAAAGTCGAAAGCCTTCGACGTGCCGAACATCATCGTGATCGCGTCGTCGGGCAGATAGTGGCTGACGCCCACTGCCGCATCGCTCGCCTCTCCGCTGACCCCGATTCCCGGATCGGTCGCAATCTTCTGCGCGCGATCATCGGAAGTCGCGGAGGCCGCCTGGCTTGGCGCCAGTGGATTGGACGATGAGAGTCCCATCGGGTTCGAAGAATTGCCGGTATTGGATGATCCCGATGCCGGCGGCGGAGCGGCTGCTGTTGCGACGGGAGCATCGCCCGGTTTCGGCGCCGGGGGATTGCTGATTACGACTTCCGGGCGCTCGCCCGGCGTCGTGGTCGAACCCGTATCTGCGGGAGCTTTGCCGATGCTGCCTGCGGCTGACGAATCCATCGGTCCGGCGCCTGAGTCGAGCGGCGCGCCCGTCTTACCGGGCAGCGGTCCGCTATCGCCAATCGCGGCCGGGGCTGACGACGGAGTTAGCGGATCATGGGGATTCGAGACGGACCGGACAGTCACCTTGTAAATCGAGCTTCCGCCGTTGGCCATCTTGACCGTCACCGACTCGCTTCCGGCGTCGGCTCCGAGCACCATCACGCTGCCGTCGGGCTGCTTGTTCACGATCAGCGCGTGAGGATTGTCGATCGACTTCACCTCGGGCGAGCTGTCGGCTGCCACGCCTTTAATCAGGTAGCTGCCGCCGCGGACGATTGTGACCGAGGCGATGTCGGGGACGTCGGAGGCGTTTGCGAGTCGCGCTTGCAGCACCAGCATGCCTGCGGCCATCATCCACGCTGCTAACCGGCACCATTCACGTCGTGATTTCATTGTCATCTTCCTCGTCTTCATCCGCACCGCCTCACGGCACGTTGACGGTCTTGGAGTTGGGTCCGAAAGCCGCGGCTCCATCGTTGTGAGCGGGGTTGGCGTCCGCCTCGGGCGACTCGGGTTTGCCCGGCACCGCGCCCACTGGACTCCCGTCGGCGCCGTCAGGCGACTCGACCTCCGAGAACGTATCTTCGGCCCGCGGGTTCGCGCCTATGCGCGGGTTTCCCTTTAGTGAAGCCGGTCCGAGCGCGGCCTCTCTAACGAACCGCACTGACTGGCGGGTCTTTCCGTCGCGCATGATCTCGATTTGGACCTGGGGCTTAACGTGGACGGCCAGCGCCATATGGCCGTCGAGCGGCTGCTGCGCCATCACCGGCACGGAGCTGAAGGAACGGAGCATCCCTTCCACATCGGAGCCGGCCGTCATCACGATTTTGTCGTCGTTGTAGTTGCGCATCGCCAGACGAAGGGTTCCCTCGTGGGTCGCCAGGGCCAGCTTTTCGGCATCCTGGGGAGTCACGAGCACGGTCACGACCTTGGCGACCTCCGGCTCGTCGCGCTTGCCCTCGATCTCCTGGGCCACCGCCAGGACCTCCACGTTCTGCAGGACCACCTTGGAAAACGATTTCTGAGTGGTCCCACCGGTGCTGGACAGCGCCACCAGGATGTCGACCCTGGCGTGCGGCATCACGAAGCCCGCGATATCGCTGACCTCGTCAACCGGCACCGACATGGCGCGCATCCCGGGCGGGATCAGAAGCGGCATGACGCCGGCGGTTTTCTCACCCATGAAGAGCTTGGTACCGACCAGCGGCTCGTTCTCGACTATTGCACCTTTGACGAAGGCGTTGAGAACGGGGCCGATGTCGGTGAAAGATCCGGGCGGCACGCTGTCGCGCGACCAGCGCACCATCTTGACCGCGGTGGGATCGATCTTGGCGCCGAGCGGCAAATCGTGCGCCGCGACCACCAGCTCGACGGTGGTCAGCTTCGCCTCCTGGACTTCGGCTTCGCGCTTTTTCAGCGCCGAGTAAACCAGCACCGAAGCCAGCAGCGCGGCGACTCCCGCCAGCACCACGAATGCTACAGGTCGTTTCATTTGTCTTCCTCCCGTTGGCCCTCTCGGTCACCCCGTTGGCCCCCTCGCTCACCCTCCGGTCGCCTGCCGAGCCGGCAGGCTGCTCGCTACCCGTCGGAGTCTTTTTCTGCGCGCGATCCGCCTGCCGGTCGGGCGGCACAACTCGAAAAGCTGCGGCCCGGCAGTAAATTCGGCCTCGATTTACGCTGCGGAAGGAAGTGCCCGCCGCCGGGTCCGGGACGAACCCGACGATCGCCTCTCCGCAAGCGGTTCCGGCCCGTTGCCGTGCGGAGCTTCGGCTCCGCGCGCCAACCGGCCTCCCGTTCGGAACCCAATTTACGATCCACCATCACCCACCCCGCCGTCCTCGCCCAGGTGCTGGCAACTTTCGGCGTCAGAACACGATACCTGCCATCGTCAGAATCCGATTATCTTGTTGAGGGTCGCGACAATGAATGTTCCAATCTGCTGATAGCCGGTGAACAGAGCGACAATCGCTACGCCCGCGATCACCAGCGCATACTCGGCCATGCTCTGACCGCGCGCTTGCCGAAGACGTGCCCAATGCCTCGCCGCATATTTCATTGCTCTGTGCCTTCGCACGTCCTGCTGCCCGGCGGCGGCGAGGTTGTTCTCCCGCCGCCGGACCATCGATTTCAGCCGCTCCGGGAGCGACCTGTCATCGGCCTTTAGAGGTCGGCGATGACGTTGTTCAGCAGCGTGCCGATCTTGTTACCCAGCGACTGATAGGTAAGGAACGCCACCACTGCGACCGCCGACAGGATCAGCGCATACTCGGTCATCGCCTGTCCCTTGCGCTCCGTCATCCGAACATAAGCCTTGGTGAGATAGTTCATTTGCGTCACTCCTGGTCTGAATGGTTATTCCTGCGGAGCTTTGTTTAGAGATCCGCGATGACGTTGTTCAGCAACGTGCCGATCTTGTTGCCCAGCGACTGGTAGGTAAGGAACGCCACCACTGCGACCGCCGACAGGATCAGCGCGTACTCGGTCATCGCCTGGCCCTTGCGCTCCGTCATCCGAACGTATGCTTTGGTGAAAAAGTTCATCCTGCTCTCCTTTTACGGTCTGATTGTTCAGCCTCCATCGGCTGTGTTTACCGCTCGATAGTCACCGCCGGATCGCCGCAAGGCGCCCTCGAATTCTTCATTCGCCTTTCAATCCGTTCTCTCGCCGCTCGCTCGGACCTGCCGTTCTCGCCGATGGCGCAGAGACTGCGACCGCGCGTCCGGTCTTGCCCGAGCATACCGGTCGGTGCAGCACGTCTTGTGCCATGCTGCGCATACTCACAAACTGTTAAGATTTACCTACTTCTAGTTAGCTGAAGTAGGCGCTGCTGCAACGAACAGTTTCAGGCCTGCAACAGCTGATTCAGGTAAACGATAGCGCCGTGCGGAAGATTTGATTCAACGCGCGCTAAGCCGCGCCTTGACTATCAGCCTCACGCGAGCACCTCGATGCGATCGCCGACTTCCGTGCCGCTGGACAGCGCCGCGCCCGCCGCGACCTCGAGTGCCCGGCGCGCGCCTACCACTACCGAGGAAACCCGCCACGGCCCGAGCGAGCGATCGATCCTGAGGACTGTGCCATCGGCGTCGAGAAACACGATGTCGATCGGGAAGCGCATGAAGAACATGTGCATCCACATGAAGGGCTGGAACCGACCCGCGTCAAACAGCATCCCCTGCCCGTCTTCCAAGCCATCGCGACCCAGCAGCCCGCGGCCCCGGCCGACGACTCCGCCGCCGCCTCGAGTCGCGCGCATAGCACTGTGCCGCGCGTGCGATTGATCGCGCGCCTCACCTCTGTCATCTCCATCCCCTCTGCTGCCAATCCTGCCACTTCCCGGGTCTGGATATGCAATCGATGGGCCTATTGCCGGCTCTTGCGCGCAGCCCTTCGGACGGCGCGATTCTGGAGGCTTCGTACCGCGCCAGCCCATATAATAGAATCCTCTCTCGGTCTCATGGGCTATATCCCGATATTCCTCGACGTGGGAGGCAAGCCGTGCCTGGTGGTCGGCGGCGGCGAGGTCGCCGCGCGCAGAGTGCGAGCTTTGATCGAAGCCGGCGCGACGGTCACCATTGTCAGTCCGGAGCTCGGCGCGGAGTTGGCCGCAATCGCGCGACGGGGCCGCATCCGCCACCTCCCGCGCCGCTACCAGCGCGGAGATTTGACGGGATTCGAACTGGCATATGGCGCGACCGATGACGGGGCTCTTCAGCGGGAGCTAGCTGCGGAGGCGAGAGAGTTGGGGGTTCAGATCAATGTCGCGGACGAGCCGGAACTCTGCTCTTTCATTGCTCCCGCGGTAATTCGCAGGGGCAACCTTCAAATCGCGATTTCCACCAGCGGCGCAAGCCCGGCCCTCGCGGCCAGGATTCGCCGCGAATTGGAGCCGCAATTCGGTCCCGAATACGAGCGCCTGCTCGAAGTGCTGCGCCGCGCCCGGATGCACCTGATGGGGGTCGAGGCCGACTCCGGCGAGCGCGCGCGCAAACTCCGCGCGCTTGCCGCCTCCCGGTTGCGCGAATCCCTGGCGCGCGGCGACGATGCCGCTGCGGACGCGATTCTCGCCGAGCATCTCGGCTCGGAAGCATCGCTGGCCCGGTTCGGCACGAAGGGCGCCGGCGTCCGCGATAGCACCGGCGCCAACGCGCGCACAAACGGCCCGCGCTGATTTCTGTCATGGACACCCTTTGGCTCGCTCCCGCACTCGCATGCTACGGACTCGCCGCCGCAGGATTCATCGCCGACCGCGCCGGGGGCAAATCGCGATGGAGCGGCTACGCGATTGCGTTCCTGGGCCTTGGCGCGGTGCTTCATGCACTCGATCTGGTCGCGCGAGGGCTTCAGGCCGGCAACATTCCGGTCGCCGATTTCGCCCAGTCGATATCGTTTCTTGCATGGCTCATCGCGCTTTCCAGCCTGGTGTTGATCGTGCGGTTTGGAATGGAGGTCATCGGGGCATTCGCGGCTCCCGGTGTGATGATCGCGACGGGCGCCGCTTATCGAATGACCAGTGGCGGGCGGCTCGTGCTTCCGGCGCCCCTGCGCAGCGTCTGGCTGCCGATCCACGTGTCGCTCGCGTTTCTCGGCGAGGCGATGTTCGTGCTGGCCGCGATCGTGAGCGGCGTCTATCTGGCGTACGAATCGCGCCTCAAGTCGCGGCGACCGCTGGGAGCGATCGGCGGACACATGCCCAGCCTGGAGAAGCTCGATCGAATCAACTACCGTCTGCTGGTCTGGGGATTCGTGATGTTGAGCTTTGCGATCGTGACCGGCGCCATCTGGGCCGACGCGACCTGGGGGCATTTCTGGTCGTGGGAGCCGGTCGAGTCGTGGTCGCTGCTGACCTGGATTCTGTATGCGGGACTGCTGGAGTCTCGCGCGACCGTCGGATGGCGCGGGAGGCGCGCCGCGACCCTTACGATCGCGGTCTTCACGGTGCTGGTCGGATCGTTCGTGGGCGTGAGCCTGATCTTTCCGGGCAAGCACGGCGGGAACTTCGGCTAGATGGAACTGACCCTGCTCATTCTTGGGATCAATCATCGGACCGCGCCGGTCGCCGTGCGCGAGCGGCTGGCGTTCGGCGATGACGAAATATCCGAAGCGCTGCGGCGCCTCAAGCGAGCGGCGCCGGTCGAGGAGGCTGCGCTGCTCTCCACCTGCAACCGCGTGGAGGTCGTTGCCGCCACCGCCGATCTTTCGCGCGCCGCCGAAGAGATCGCGCGATTTTTCGCCGGCGATCGCAAAGTCGAACCTGCGGCCTTCGAGGCCTCGCTCTATCGTATCGAGGGGCGCGAGGCCGCTCGTCATCTGTTCCGCGTCGGCGCCAGCCTCGACTCGATGGTGGTGGGAGAGCCGCAAATCCTGGGCCAACTCAAGCTGGCTTATGCGCAAGCGGCGGAGGCCGGCACCGTCGGCCTGGTCCTCCATCGCGCCTTCCATCGCGCGTTTTCGGTCGCCAAGCGGGTCCGCAACGCCACGCTGATCGGGCGCGGCTCGGTCTCGATCAGCTCGGCAGCGGTGGCGCTTGCGCGCCAAATCTTCGACCGGCTCGAAGACAAGACCGTGATGCTGATGGGAGCGGGCAAGATGGCCGAGTTGACGGCGCGCCAACTCAAGCGCCTCGGAATCGAGTCGCTCCTGATCACCAACCGCACGTTTGACCGGGCAGTCGCCCTGGCCCGCGAGCTGAACGGGACGGCGGTGCCCTGGGACAGCTATCGCCCATACCTGAAGATGGCGGACGTGGTGATTGGCTCGGTCGCAGCCACCCGGCCGGTGCTCGGCCCCGGCGAGCTGGAAGCGATCGTGCGCGAGCGGCGCTATCGTCCGATGTTCCTGATCGATATGGGCGTGCCGCGAAACTTCGACGAGCAACTCAACACTATTGCCAACGTTTACCTCTACGATATCGATGATCTCGGCGCGGTCGCGCAGGAATCCCGCGAGGAGCGCCAAAGCGAGGCCCGCAAGGCCGAGCAAATCGTGGAGCTGGAGCTGGATTCGTTCTGGCGATGGCTCGGCGGGCTGGAGCTGGTGCCTGCGATCAGGCAAATCCGTTCCAGTATCGAAAACCTGCGCGAGCTGGAGCTCGCGCGCAATCGCGCCTGGCTCGAGGGCCTGCCCGCCGAGGAGCGATCGCGGGTCGAGGCGCTCAGCCGCGGCCTTGTCAACAAGATTCTCCATCGGGTGCTGGCCGAACTTCGGCGCGCCGGCAACGGCGCCGGAGATCGCGTCTATGCGGCCGAAATCGCGCGCCGGCTGTTGTGCGGAGAGCTGGCAGACGACGCCTCGCCGGACGACGACGGCGACGACGAGGACCTCTGACGCCGGCCCGCGGTGATCCGGATGCCTCCCAGGATTCGCATCGGATCCCGCCCGAGCCGGCTGGCGATCGCACAGGCGGAAATCGTCAGGAGCGCACTCGACTCCATCGCGCCCGGTCTCATCTATGAACTCATACCGATAAGAACCAGCGGCGATCGGATGGCGTCGGCGTCGTTGGCGGAGGCCGGAGGCAAGGGTCTCTTCGTCAAGGAGCTGGAGCAGGCGCTGGCGGAGCGGCGAATCGACATCGCGGTACACTCGATGAAGGATCTTCCCGCCGCCCTGCAGCCCGGTTTCAGAATCGCGGCGGTACCTCGACGCGAAGATCCGCGCGACGTGCTGGTATCCCGATCGCCCGGCGGGCTCGGCGGGCTGCCGCGCGCGGCGCGCGTCGGCACCTCCTCGGCGCGTCGGAAGTTCCAGGCGTTGCGGGCTCGTCCGGACCTCGCGGTGAGTCCGTTGCGCGGCAATGTCGATTCGAGACTCGAGCGCCTCGAGCGCGGCGAGTTGGACGCAGTCGTGCTCGCGGTCGCGGGACTGAAACGCCTGGGTCGGGTTGCCGCACTGGAGCTCGAACATCTTGATGAGCGCCAGTTCGTTCCCTCAGGGGGACAGGGCGCGCTGGCAGTCGAAGCGATCGCCGATGCGCCCGCCGGCGGCTCGGCGGAACTCGAGGCAGCGCTGGCGAATCTCAACGACCCGCGCGCCTCGGTCGAGGCCGCGGCGGAGCGCGCCTTCCTTTCGGGAATCGGGGCTTCGTGCGTGTCGCCGGTGGGGGTGCTCGCGACTTTCGAGGATGCCGCGCTGACCATCATCGCGCGGCTCTTCAGCGTCAACGGATCGAGAGAACTCAGCGATTCAATCAAGGCGCAATTCGATCCGTCGTCGGCCCCGGCTGCGGAGATAGGCGCGCGCCTCGCGCGCCGGATGCTGGATCGAGGAGCCGCGGCGCTAATCGGCCCGGCCTGAACTGTAGAAGCGACGTGAAAGTGGATGCCGGCAAAGTCTACCTGGTTGGCGCGGGCCCCGGCGCTGTAGATCTCTTCACACTGAGGGGCGTGGAGGTGATGCGCGGCGCGGACGTCGTGGTCTACGACTACCTGGTGAACCCCGATCTGCTGCGGCTGGCGCCCGAATCGGCGGAGTTGATCTTCGCCGGAAAAAAGGGCGGCGCCGGGGAACGAATGGATCAAGGCGAGCTGAACCGATTACTCGTCGAACGTGCGCTGGCAGGCAAACGCGTCGTGCGGCTCAAGGGCGGCGACCCCTTCATCTTCGGCCGCGGCGGCGAAGAGGCGCTGGCGCTGGCTGCCGCCGGCGTCGAGTTCGAGATCATCCCCGGCGTAACTTCGGCGATCGCGGCGCCGGCCTTCGCCGGCATTCCGCTGACCCATCGCGAGCACGGTTCCTTCGTCGCATTCGTGACCGGGCATGAGGATGAGGCGAAGGGATCGCGGACCACGATCCCCTGGGATGATCTCGCGCGGGCGGCGCGCAAGCGGGGCACGATCGTGCTCCTGATGGCGACCGCGAAGCTGCGCACCAGCCTTGGACGCCTGGTTGACGCGGGGCTGCCGGCGGAAACCCCGGCCGCCGCCATACAGTGGGGCACCACCGCGGCGCAGAAAACGGTGCTCGCGACGGCCTCGACGCTGGCCGACCGGGCAGATCGCGCGGGCGTCGGCGCTCCGGCGGTGGTGGTGGTCGGTGAGTGCGCGGCGATGCGGGACCAGCTCGGATGGTTCGAGAAGCGTCCGCTCTTCGGCCGCCGTATCGTTGTAACGCGCGCGCGCGGCAAATCCTCCGCGTTCGCGCGCGAACTACGTGCGATGGGCGCCGAAGCGATCGAATTTCCGACCATCGAGACCGCACCGCCCGACAGTTACGAGGCGCTCGACGGCGCGATCGGAAGGCTCCGCCACTTCGATTGGATAATTTTCACCAGCGCAACCGCGGTGGAGAGCTTCATCGCGAGGCTGCGCGCGCTTGGCCGCGATATCCGCGAGATCGGGCGCGCCTCGCTCGCCGCGATCGGCCCCGCCACCGCCGCGAAACTCCGCGAGCATGCGCTGAAAGTCGCAGCGATCCCCGCCGAATATCGCGCCGAGGCGATCGCGGAGGCAATCGGCAGCGGCAGGATCCGCGGAGCAGGCTTCCTAATCCCGCGGGCGCAGGCGGCTCGCGAGGCGCTGCCCGACCTGCTGCGCGCGGCGGGCGCGCGCGAAGTCGCGGTGGTTCCGAGCTACCGGACGCTAAAGCCGAAAAGCCCCCAGGTGGACCGGATACGCGAATTGATCGGAGCGGGGCGGATCGATCTCGTGACCTTTACGAGCTCGAGCACGGTGCTCAATTTCCGCGACCTGCTCGGTGCGACACCCGATGGACTGAAAGCCGCGGCGATTGGCCCTATAACCGCCGAGACCGCGCGATCGATTGGCTTCGAAGTGGTGGTGAGTCCGGCCGAGTACACGATCGACGCGCTCTGCGCCGCGATTGCGGACTACTTTCGCGGCACGCCGTGAGCGTCGTGCGGTGCTCGGAATGATGGCGCGGAACCCTCACCTGCCCTCGCATTCGCTCGAGCGCCGTACTTTTGGCCGCGCCCACCAGAAGACGTCGCATAACGCGCCGCACGCGGCCACGTAGACCACCGGCGCGCGATCGATCGAATCGCTGTCGTTCTCGGCCGGTAGCATCGCCTCCCGTGAATCAAGGCCGATGGGCTGTTTGTGCCCGTGCTCAGGCGAATGCGCCTTCATCGCGACAACTATATCGCGCGCGCCGGGGCGAGCTAGTAGAAACGGCGCTCGCCGGGCGGCCGCGTTTTCCATCGCCGGTGGATCCAGTTCCAGTGATCGGGATGGCGCCGCACCATGCCCTCGATCGCAGTCGTGTACCGCTGTGTGCTCTCGCGCACCGACTCATCGCGGTTGCGGCCCGGTGCGATCTCGATACGCGGCAGCACCGTGATTCTGTGGCGCGCGGTCTCGCCCTCCCGCACCATGAAGGCCGGCAGCACCGGCGCGCCGGTCGCTATCGCGAACCGGGCCAGCGCATCGCTGGTCGCGGCCTTGAGCGAGAAGAAATCCACGAACACGCCTTTTCGAACGTCCAGATCGAGCGGCACCGTGACCATCCAGTCGTCACGCAACAGCTTGAAGACCTGCTTGGCGCCCCCCGCGCGCGGCAGCGCTGCGGCGCCGAAACGGGCACGCGCGTTCGCCACGGCCCGGTCCATGAGCGGGTTGCGCAGGCTTCGATAAACCAGCGCAATCTTGTTGCCGTACGCCGAGTGAGCGACTATCAGCAGCTCGAAGTTGCCGAAATGGCCGGTGAGGGCGAGGATCCCGCGTCCGTTCGAGACCCTGGCGGCATCATCCCAATGCTCGCGGCCGTCGTAAGTAACGAAGCGTCCGATGTTGTCCGGCGTCAGATCGCCGAAGTGCGTCCACTCCGCGATCATACGGCCCCAGTTGCGATAGGTTCGCCGCAGGATCTCCAGTCGCGCATCGACGCCGGCTTCGGGAAAAGCGATCTCCAGGTTGCGCATCGCGACCGGCCGGTTGAACCGGTCCAGCGCCATCGCGATATCGCCCAGGCGCGCGCCCGCCCTGATCGCGCGCTCCAGCGGCATCACGCCCAGACCCGCGCCCAAGAGCGCAACGCCGCCATATTCGAGCTGCGCCCGAATGCCGCCGATCTGCCGCGCCATCAGGTCAGTGAGATTTTCAGGCAGCGCCCCCGCCCCGCAAGCGCCTGCCGAGCGGGCCCATACGGACTACCGGGCACCGGAGCCTGAACGCGCCCGGTTGCTAGCGAGGTTCCACGTAGGTGCCCGACGGCGAGCCCGCACCGTCCAGAGTGCCCCGCGCAACGCCGCCCGTCTCGGCTTCGGCAGCGACTGTGCTCCCGTCAGGCGCGGTCGCGGCGGACGCCGACCGTAGAGCGCCGGGCGCCCCGCCCGTGGCGGCGGCGCGCAGCGCGGAGCTCGGCGGCGCCTCGCCCGCCGGTGCAGCGGAGACGCCCGCGCCAAGCGGCGTCTCCGTGATGCCGGACGCGACGCTCGGCGAACCTCCGCCGTCCTTCATCGTAGTGGGATTTATCTCCTCGGTATTAAGCGGGGTCGTCGACGGCGCGGGCGGCGCGCTCTCGGCCGGCGGCGCCGCGCCTTCTGGCGCCGGGCCGTTGTACGGCCCGCCAAGCTCCGCGTTAGGCGGCACCGAGATGCTGAAGTTCGGCTTGTAGAGCTCGCGCAACTGCGAGGTGGGCATATCGTGCTGCTCTTTCTTGCCCACGTTCCTCAGGAACTTCTGCCGCTCATCCAGCGACAGCGAGCGCAAATCCTGCCGGCTGCGGATCACGTGCGGCGTGAGAAATACGATCAGGTTGGTCTTGTCTGCGGTGCGCGAGGTATTGCTGAACAGATTTCCGAGCACCGGGATGGTCGAAAGGTAGGGCACGCCCTGCCCGCTCAGCGAGGTGTTGTCCGACAGAAGGCCGCCAATCACGGTCGTCCGATGGTCCTGCACCATCACAGTGGTAGAGGCCGAACGGATCGTCGTGGTGGGGCCAAGCGTGCTGTTCTCAGTGCCGCCCACTACCGCGGAAACCTCCTCATACAGGTCCATCCGGACATAGTCGCCCTCGGTGACCTGCGGCACGATGTCGAGCGTAATGCCGACGTTCTGGCGATCCACCGAGTTGAAAATGTTGTTGACCAGCGCGCCTGAAGCCAGCGCCGAAGACACAAAGGGCAGGTTCTCACCCACCACGATCGTCGCCTCCTCGTTATCGGCCGTAAGCAGGGTAGGCGACGAGAGAATATTTGAGTGCGTGTCCGCAGCAAGCGCGGTGAGAAGCGCTACGTCGCATGGCACCGATACGTTGCCGGTAGTAGTGGTCGTCGTCGTAGTGGTCGAGGCCGCCGCGGCAGCCGGAATGCTGCAACTGGACGCGGAGGTGAGACCGAGGCTGAGACCGGTCATTCCCAGCGGACTGCTGAGGGCGTTTTGAAGCTGGCCGAAGTTCAGTTGGCCGACGCCCAGCGTGCTGCCGCTGAAATTGGTGCCGCTCGAGAAATTGATCCCCAAATCGCGCTCGTGCGTAGTGCTTACTTCGACCACCACCGCCTGGACGAAAACCTGCCGGCGCGGAACGTCGAGCTGCTCGATGATGTTTCTCAGGATCTCGTAGTCCTGCGGCGCGGCGCTAATTACCAGCGAATTGGTCGCAGGGTCGGCGGTTACGCTGACCTGGCTCTCGAAGTTGCTGGTGAGCGGATTTACGCCAGTACCACCAGACATGCCGCCTCCGCTGGAGACCGAGGTTCCACCACCCATCCCGCTGCTGCCGTAACCCGAGCTTCGCGAACCACCGAAGCCGCCGCCGCCGCCGAAGCTGCTCCCTCCATAGCCACCGTAGCCGCCGCCGCCGCCGAAGCTGCTCCCTCCGTAGCCGCCATAGCCGCCGCCGAAGCTGCTCCCTCCGTAGCCGCCGCCGCCGAACCCTCCACCTCCGAAGCCGCTACCCATGCCCATTCCCATGCCCTGGCCGCCGCGGCCCAGAGAGCCCCTGCCTGTTACGGGCGAGAGCGTGCCGCCACCGCCGCCCCCTCCTATCAGGCTGCTGATCACGCCAACGATCTCGGCCGATTGTGCGTTCTTGAGCCGATAGACATGTATTCTCGCGGTGGTCAGCGGAGAATGAACGTCGAGCTTGTCCACCAGATCTTTTATTTGCCGCATCTGCAGGGGCGGCGCGAGCACGATCAGCGAGTTGGTGCGCTCATCGGGCACTATCTTGAAGCCATGGGTCGGCGCCGACGCCGACGGCGCGCTGACACCCAGTCCGGGCCGGCCCTGCATCTGGGTAGTCGATCCGGGCGCCACGCGCTCCTCCATAATCTGCGAGATCTTGGCCGCCAGATCGTCTGCGAAGGCGAGCTTCAGCGGTATCACGGCCAGATCCTGCTGCATCCCTTCCACGTCGAGCGCGCCGAGAATCTTGAGCAGCCTTTCGACGTTCCACGCGTCGTCGGTGATGATCAGCGTGTTGGCCTCGGGATAGGCGGCAACCAATCCGTCGTGAGAGATCATCGGCTGAATCACGTTTACGATCGAGGAGGCCTCGACGTTCTTCAGCTTCACCATCCGGGTGACGTATTCGTCGCCCCGGGTCTCGCCGGGCTCCTGCGAATTGGTCAGGACTGCGGATTCGCGCACCACCCGCGCCGGAACTATCTTTATCACGGGCCCCGCCTGCACGGTGGTGAAGCCCTTGGTCTGCAGGATCGACTGGAAAATCGCGTACGCCTGCTGAGGGGTGACCTTGGTCGGCGAGATCACGCTGACTTTGCCACGCACGCTTTCGTTGACGATGAAGTTCTTGCCCGTCAGCTCGCTGATGAACTTGGCCAGGACGGCGATATCGACGTCCTGAAAGTTCATCGTGATCTGATTTGGAGAAACACTGCCGCCATCGGACTCAGCAGCCGTCAGACAGTTTGTGCCGACGAAGAAAAAGAGGGCGAACGCGAGCGCCGTCGCCTGAACAAATCTCATGGGATCACCCGCGGCGGTATTGGGTCTTGCAGACTTTATTCCTAAACCGATTCACGACCGTGCAAGCTTGCATCATTGCAAATCGGAGCGTGCTCGGCGAGTATAAAATATACTGATTCAAGTTGCGAGCGGGAAACCAAGCCTGCGAGCAGAAAGTTCAAGCCTGCAAATCCACGACGCTTTTGGCTATGCCGAGCCCTGCTATGACACGCCATGCCCCAAGCCTTGCCGCACGGGCCGGGCACGACCCGGCTGGCGTGCGCGGCGCTGCTGCGGGGTAAGGTGCGTTTCGAGTACCTGATAGGGATGCGCTATCTGCGGGCGCGCCGGCGCGAGCGGTTCGTCTCGCTAATCGCGGTGATCTCGCTTGCCGGCGTGGCGCTCGGCACGTTCGTGCTGACCGTGACGCTCTCCGTGATGAGCGGCTTCCAGGAGGACCTGCGCGAGAGGCTGCTGGCCTTCAATCCTCACCTCACGGTCGAAAAGATCGACGGCGCCGGACGGGCTTCATCCGGACTGGCCGACAAGATAGCTGCGATGCCCCAGGTCGCGTGCCGTCACGCCGTTCGTCTCCTCGCAGGTGATGGTGGTCTCGCAGGGCGCCGCGGGCCTTCCCGGTTACGTCTCGGGCGGGGTCTTAAGGGGCGTTGTCACGCGCGGCAACCCGTCGCTCGGCGAGCTGGTGAAAGATCTGACCGCAGGCGGGCTTCAGGCGCTGACCGACAAGCATGAGATCTCGATAACCGAACGCGGCGCGACCCGGACCGTGGCGCTGCCCGGAGTGATTCTCGGCAAGGATCTCGCCGCCGATCTGGGACTGCGGCTCGGCGATCCGGTGACGATCGTCTCGCCCGCCAGTCTCGGCGGCGGTGTCGGAGCGCCGCGGCTCAAACGCTTCGTGGTAGGCGGCTTGTTCTATTCCGGGATGTACGAGTTCGACTCGTCCCTGATTTTCGTCGCGCTGTCCGATGGCCGGGCGTTGCTGTCGGACGATCCGCTGCTGGAAAGCGGCCTCGAGGTGCGCCTTCGCGACATCTTCGCTGCGCCGGAGATCGCGCACAAAATCGCCGCGATCGCCGGCCCGGGCTTTCGAGGTGAAGAGCTGGACCGAAATGAACGCGCCGTTGTTCTCGGCGCTCGCCCTGGAGAAATTCACCTACTTCGTCGTGCTGATGCTGATAGTGCTGGTAGCGGCGTTCAATATCGTGGCGACGCTGGTGATGGTGGTGATGGAACGGCGCAAGGAGATCGCGATCCTGCGCGCGATGGGAGCGCGGGCGGGCTCGATCGCCTCGATATTCCTGTGGGAGGGAGTCGCGCTGGGCGTGACCGGAACCGCCACCGGCGTCGGCGCCGGATTTGTCGCCTCTTTCCTGATCGGCAAGTACCATCTGATCCATCTGCCGCCCGATGTCTTCATGGTCAGCGCGGTGCCGGTCCGCCTGTACCCGTTCAACTTTCTGGCGGTCGCGGGGGCGGCGATCGCACTGTGCCTCTGGGCCGCGGTCTATCCGGGGTTGAAGGCGCGCAGCGCTCTCGCCGGTCGAGGTCATCCGCTATGAGTGAACGCCGCGCGCGACCGCCTCACGCGATGCGCTCCAGCCGGCGCTGCGCTGCTGGTGGCGCGCGGTGCTGGGCAAGAATTTCTACGACGGCGACCGCGAGATTCGCGTGCTGCGCGGGCTCGACCTGACGATCGACGCGGGCGAGCGGGTCGCGATCGTCGGTCAATCCGGCGTGGGCAAATCGACTCTGCTGCACGTGCTCGGCAGCCTCGAGGCGCCGAGCTGCGGCAAGGTCTATTTCGGAGGACCAGGACCTGTTCGCGCTCGACCCGCGCGCGCTGGCGGCGTTTCGCAACCGCAAGCTGGGCTTCGTCTTCCAGTTCCATTACCTGCTCGCCGATTTCACCGCGCTCGAGAACGTGATGATGCCCGGGCTGATCGCGCGAATGCCCGAGCGCGAGATCCACGCTGCGCGCGGCCGAGATCCTGAGCCTGGTCGGACTCGGTGACAAGCTCGAGCGCCGGCCCGCCGAACTGTCGGGCGGCGAGCAGCAGCGGGTGGCGGTGGCGCGCGCCGTGGTGATGCATCCGCGGCTGGTGCTGGCCGACGAACCCACCGGCAACCTCGATCCGCACACCGCCGACGAAGTCCATCAGCTGTTCCAGATGCTCAATCGCGAGCTCGGCGTCACGCTGGTCGTCGCCACGCACAACGAGCAACTCGCGCGGAGCATGAGCCGGACGCTGCGGCTGACCGAGGGAGGCCTGATTGCCGAGTGGAAAAGGTAGCGGGAACCGGCGCGTTTTTCACTCCCCGGCTCGCTTCGCTTCCGCCCGGCGAGCCTGCGCGCGCCGTCTGATTCACGCAGTTGCCCACCGTTCTCCATCATCGTTGGTTTACATCGACTTTGGTATTGGCTAGCTTTCGGCGCTGGCTGGATGGTGACGGAAGTGAGGGCCAACGCGTGCCGGACCGCGACGTTCCGGTGTATCCCCATGATCGTGCTCGCGCTTGCCGCGGGCGCGGCCCGCGCTGACGCGCAACCGGCGCCAGGCCCGGCCATCGCCCAGATCCTGATCGACGGCAATCAGCGCGTCGAAGGAGACGCCATCCGCGTCCATATTCAATCGCGGCAGGGTGAGCCTCTCAACGAGGGCCTGGTCGATCAGGACGTCAAGGCGATCTACAAGATGGGCTTCTTCGATCAGGTGACCGCCGAGCTGCGCCGGCAGGGAACCGCCGTCACCCTGATCTATCACGTCAAGGAACGCCCGATGGTCTCCGAAGTGAAGCTGGACGGGATGAAGGCGATCCGCACGAGCGACGACAAGGTGCTCGAAGCGATCAAAGTCCACGCCCATTCCATTCTCGATCCGGAGCGAGCGCAGGAAACCGTCACCGCACTCAAGAAGATCTACGAGGACAAGGGTTACCTCGACGCCACCGTAACCTTCCAGCCTTTGCCGCAGCCCGACAACCAGGTCATCGCGGTCTTCAACGTCAGACGAAGGCCCGCTGGTCGAGATCACCGAAATAGATTTCGTCGGCAATCACGCCTTCACGAGCAGACAGTTGAAAGGCGTGATCGAGACCGGCACCCACAATCTGCTGAGCTTGATCACCGGCAGCGGCACGCTCGATCACAAGAAGCTCGCCGACGACGTCGATCGGCTGACCGCCTGCTACTACGACAACGGCTATCTCAACGTGCGCGTCGACGAGCCCGTCGATCACCCGCCAGCGGCAACGGGCTCACCGTAACCTTCAACGTCGACGAGGGTCAGCCCTACAAGGTCGGCGGCATCGAGATGGCGGGCGATCTGAAATTCCCGGAACAGGAACTGCGCGACAAGCTGACGCTGAAGCCCGGCACCCTGTTCCGCGGCTCGACGCTCCAGCACGACGTCCTGACGGTGTCCGACTTCTACTCCAACCGCGGCTATGCGTTCGTCAACGTCAACCCGCGCACGCAACTGGATCCAATCGCTCACATCATCAACGTGACCTTCGCGGTAACGCCGGGCCAGTTGGTCCTGGTCGACCGCATCAGGATTTCCGGAAATACCAAGACCTCCGACAAGGTCATCCGCCGCGAGCTTCGGATCCAGGAGCAGGAGTCATATTCGGCCGAAGCAATCCGCGAGTCCAAGGCGCGTCTGGACCGGCTGGGCTTCTTCGAGGAAACCCGCATCACGACCGCGCCGGCCAGGCAGCCCGACAAGATCAACCTCGACGTGGCGGTGCGCGAGGCCAACACCGGATCGTTCCAGGTCGCGGGCGGCTTCTCGACCTCATCGTCGGTCTTCGGCAACTTCAGGATCGGCAATACCAACCTGTTCGGCGGCGGGCAGTCAATTGCGCTGGACGCGACAGTCGGTTTCCTGTTCCAGAACTACAGCATCAGCTACACCGAGCCGTACTTCCTGGACATTCCGCTGACCGCGGGACTCGAACTCTACGACTCGAAGATTTACTTTCAGGATTTCGACCGCAGCGCCGTCGGCTTCTCGGTCCGCACCTTTTATCCTCTTACCGAACTGGGGCTGAAAAAGATCGGTCCGTTCTCGCTCGAAGACGTGACCGCCGGTCTGCAGTACAAGTTCGAGAGCGTCGGCATCGGCGGGATTACTTCGCCGACGACCACTTATGATATCCGGCGATACAAGGGCTACACGCAGACCTCGGAGATCGCGCCCAGTATCCGGCGCTTCACGGTCAACAACCCGATCGATCCGCGCCTCGGCTCCGTCCAGACTCTGACCGTGCAGATCGCGGGGCTGGGCGGCAGCAATCGCCTTCCTGAAGGGACTCTTCCATACCCGTTTCTTCTATTCGTTCATCGACAGTCCCGAGTTCGGCAACTGGGTATACTCGATCGGCGGCGACGTCGGGACGGGCACCAATTTGAAAAGCGGCACGAGCGGCGAGCTGCCGTTGTCCGAGCGGTTCTTCCCGGGCGGAATCGGCGGTGGCGGCGATGTCCGCGGTTATGAGCTTTACCGGCTGGGTCCGCAAGTCACGATTTTCGACAAGAGCGGCACCCCGATCGGGTACGAGGACGTCGGCGGCAGCAAGGAACTGCTGCTCAGCAACGAAATCACCTTCCCGATCCTGGAGGGGTTGGGAATTCGAGGCGTGATTTTCCTCGACGCCGGCAATTCGTTCCGCCTGAGCGATTCGGTCAGCCTCAAGAAGCTACAGGCCGCTTATGGCGTCGGTATCGATGGCGCTCGCCGTTCGGCCCGCTCAGAATCGAATTTGCCCGTCCGATCAATCCACGACCCGAAGACAACAGCACGGATTTCGTCTTCGGTGCCGGATCGCCACTGTAACTGCAACGCGGTCTCGCGATCCGAACGCAACAACGGCACTAGCGATCCGGCCTGCAAACCGGCTTTAATGTCGTGTCGAAGGCCGCGCGACGCACGCGCGGCGCAAGTCTGGCGATGGTCCGCCGGGAGGCGTTTTGGATCGTATGAAGCGACCGTTGGTGATGTTTGGCGCCCTGCTCCTCTCGCTGGCGGCGGCGAGCCTGGCTCGCGCCGAGGTCAAGCTCGCGTATGTCGACGTTCAGCGCGCGCTCAACGAATGCGACGCCGGCAAGAAGGCCAAGGGCGAATTCCGCACCCGCATCGAAAGACTCGAAACCCGCCTCCAGAAGCAGCAGGACGACGTCAAGGCGCTCAAGGACGAGCTGGAAAAGAAAGGCATGCTGATGAAGGACGACGAGCGCCGCAACCTCGAGGACGAATACGAACGCAAAGCGCGCGATTTCCAGCGCGATTACGAGGACTCCAAGCACGAGCTCGAGCAGAAGGACAACGAAGTGACGGGCGCGATCGTCAAGGATCTCGCGCGCATCATCCGCACCATCGGCGAACGCGAGGGCTTCACGATGGTGATGGAGAAGGGGTCGATTCTGTGGGGCGCCCCAGGCATCGATATCACCGACGAGGTGATCCGCAGCTACAATAAGGGCGGCCCGAAAGTCGGCTCGCTCGGCACGGAACCCGACGAGGGCGAGGCCGGCGCCGCGGGCGGCACCAGCTTCGGCGAGACCGCCGCCAAACGCTCGACCATCTCGAAGTAGGAAGGCGGCGATCTCCGTTCGCGCCATCGACAGTGAAGGAGAAACTCGCATAGCCGGGCGGATTCACCCTCAGGCGGTGATCGACCGCACAGCCGACCTCGACTCCTCGGTCGAGATCGGGCCGGGCGCCGTGATCGGCCCGCGCGTGCGGATCGGCGCCGAGACCAGGATTGGTCCCTACGCGGTGATCGAGCGCAACACCACGCTGGGCAGGTGCAATCGCGTCTGGCAGTTCGCTTCAGTGGGCGCTGACAGCCAGGACCAGAAATATCGCGGCGAACCCTCGACCCTGGAGATCGGAGACGACAACCAGATCCGCGAGTTCACCACCATCCAGCGCGGGACGGAAGGCGGCGGGATGGTCACGCGGATCGGCAGCCGTGTGCTGCTGATGAACTACGTTCATGTCGCGCACGATTGCCAAATCGGTGACGACGTCATCCTGGCGAACTCCACCGAGATCGCCGGCCACGCGATCCTGGAGGATTGGGTGATCGCCAGCGGGATGTGCGGCGTTCATCAGTTCGTGCATATCGGGGCGCATGCCTTCCTCGCCGCCGGCGCGATGGTGGCGCAGGACGTTCCGCCGTTCTCGATGGTGGCCGGGGATCGCGCGCGGCTGGTCGGCGTGAATAGCGTCGGGCTGGAACGGCGCGGATTCAGCCCCGACAAGATCGAGGCCCTGCGCCGCACCATGCGCACGCTCTTCTACTCCAAGCTGCGCCAGAGCGAGGCTATCGCGCAGGTGACCGAGCGCGACGGTGAAATTCCCGAGGTCCGCGCCATCGTCGACTTCATCGCCAATTCTAAGCGCGGGGTGGTCGGCCGCAGCCGTGAGTAGGCTCGGACTTATCTGCGGCAACGGTGTCTTTCCGATCGAAGTGGCGGGCGCGGCGCGCAAGCGCGGGATCGAAATAGTCGCGGTTGCCCATCTCGACGAGACCGAGCGCGCCCTCGAGCCGCTCTGCGATCGGATAACCTGGGTCCGGGTCGGCGAATTGCAAAAGATTATCGACCTGTTCAAGGCCGCCGGAGTGACCGAAGCCGCGATGGCGGGCGGAATATCGCGCGCTCGCCTGAAGGGCTCGTTCGCGCCCGACGCGCGGGCGCTCGCGATGCTCCAGCGGGTCGGCAGGCTCAGCGACGACGCGGTGTTGCGCGGACTGGCTGCCGAAATCGAGTCGGAGGGTATCCGCGTGATCGATCCGGTCCCGATGATCCCGGATGCGCTGGCGCGCGCGGGCTTGGAAGCCGGCCCAGCACCCACCCAGGCGCAATTGAAGGATCTCGCGCTCGCGTTCGAGGTGACGCGGTCACTGGGCGGCTTCGATATCGGTCAGACGGTTGCGGTGCAGGGCGGCGTGGTCGCGGCGATCGAAGCGGTCGAGGGCACCGACGCGGCGCTGCGGCGCGCCGCCGATCTTTGCGGAAAGGGGCTGGTGATCGCCAAAGCCGCCAAGCCCGGACAGGACCTGCGCTTCGACCGTCCCGCGATCGGTCCCGGCACAATCGAGCTTCTGGGCCGAATCGGCGCGGCGGTAATCGGCGTGGAAGCGGGACGCGCTCTTATCCTGGACCGCGAGCGAACGCTCACGATGGCGCGGCATGCGCAGATAACCGTCTATGGCTTCGAATGAGCTTCGCGCGGCTGTAGTCGGAGCGGGCAGGCTGGGCTCGCTGCACGCCGCCAAGTATGCGACTGCCGCCGGCGTTCGGCTCCAATACGTCGTCGACATCGACGCCGGCGCCGCCGCCAAAGTCGCTTCGGCGCATAGCTCCAAGCCGCTCGGCGATTACCGCGAGCTCGCACACAGGTTGAAGGGCACGGTCGACCTGGCAACCGTTGCCACTCCCTGCGTGACCCATCACGAGATCGCCTCCGAGCTTCTGTCGGCGGGAATCGACGTGCTGCTCGAAAAGCCGATGACGGCAACGATTCGCGAGGCGCAGGACCTGGCTGGGCTGGCCGAGAAGTCCCGGCGCGTCCTCCAGATCGGACATCTCGAGCGTTTCAACCCTGCGATCGTGCGCCTTCACTCGATCGTCACATCGCCGCGGTTCATCGAGTGCCATCGCCTCGCGCCGTTCACGGAGCGCGGCACCGACGTCGACGTGATCCTCGACCTGATGATCCACGACCTGGATGTCGTCCTGTTCATTACCGGCGCCGAGATCGCGTCCGTCGAGGCGCTCGGAGTCGCCGTCCTGACCGACACGATCGATGTCGCCAATGCCCGGATCCGATTCTCCGACGGCACAATCGCGAACCTCAACGCCAGCCGGGTCGCGCCGCGGCGCGAACGCAAGATCCGCTTCTTCCAGCCCGACGCGTACGTGTCGGTCGATTACGACGCGCGCCGGATCCAGGTCTATCGCAAGACTGCGCCGCAATCGGAAGGCGGTTATCCGACCATCTCCGCCGAGCAAATCGATCTTGGCCAGGGCGATCCGCTGGCCGACGAAATCAACGCGTTTATCCGATGCGTCCGCACCCGCGAGACCCCCGTGGTCAGCGCCCGCGACGGCCTGCGCGTGATCGAAGCCTGCGAGCGAATCCGCAACGCGATGCAGCAGTGAGGAGAATCTCTGTTTACCGCGCGTCATTGACCGGCCGATGCCTGCGCGATAACGATCTTCTGTAATGCGCTTGCGTTCTAATGGCAGGATCTTCGCCGGCTTGTTCATCCTGCTCACGGCGGCTGCGGCCGTCGCGATGCGGGGCGAGCGATGCACGATAGTCAGTGGAACCGATGTGCTGAGCATCAACCTGGATCACCTCATGGCCGGGCAGGCCGAGAAGTTTTGCTACGCGGGCGATGCAGGGCGCCGGATCCGATTCGTGCTGGCGCGTGGCGAGGACGGCAAAGTGCGTTCGGTATTCGACGCATGCCGTCGATGCTCCGGCTATCATAAGGGCTATGCGACCTCGCACGGCGAATTGATCTGCCGGGCGTGCGGCAACCGCTATCCGATCGAGCGGATGACCAGCGGCAAGGCGTCGTGCGTGCCGGTGAGCCTGGCCCATCGTGAGGAGGGCACCACCGCGAAAATCAGGATAACTGATTTGATCGCGGGACGGGCCCTGTTTTGAAATCGTGGACCCATTGAGATTGATAGCCACGCCGAAGCGATCGACCGCGCGGGACGGCGCGAAACTGCTTCACGCCGTCATGGCGCTTGCGCTTCTGCTAACGAGCCTCCCGGTCGTAGCGGTCGCCCCGATCGCGAATTCGGGACCGGCATTTACGCTGGACATCTGTCACCCGCTTCAATCGCTCGATAGCGGCTCGGCTCCTTCGTTGGTTTCGCTGCTCCCCACCGGGCGATCGATCGAACCGCTGCCGCAACTTGACGGCGCCGTAGAAGAAGACCCGGCGTCGCCGGCCCGCCTCCTCGAAGCTCCCGATCCGCCGCCGCCCAGGACTATCTCCTAGCTGCGATCGATTTTCCGCGTCCGCTCGCGCGCGTGCCTGAGCACCCGCCGAGAAGGTTTTGCGCACAGCGCTGGCGCGTTGGGCGCTGGAGTTCACGAGGAGAAGACTGATGTCCTGTTCGGCAATCCGAAACACGGCAAGGTCCGTCAGCCGCGACGGTCCGGAACGCCGGTTAAAGACCTGCAAAGCGTTGCTCGCGGCGGCGATTCTTCTGGTAGTGCTGACACCCGGCCTCTGCCGGGCGTGTGCCTGCGGATGCGGGGTCTTCGAGGTGGGAACCTCGTCTTTGTTTCCCGAAGGCGCCGGCGGCACGGCGTGGCTCGAGTACGATTTCATGGATCAGTACCTCAACTGGCATTCGAGCCAGATAGCTTCCGCCGCGGCCAATTCGGACAAGGTAATCCGCACGCACTTCGTGACCCTCGGCGCTGAGTACATGATCAACCGCAACTGGGGGGTGATGGCGGAAATCCCTTATTGGTCCCGCTATTTCAAGACCACCGGCGACCAGGGACAGATTCAGGGCTTCACGCATGACGCCCTCGGCGACGTGCGGATCTATGGCATGTACACGGGGCTGCAGGAGGACATGTCAACCGGCCTGCTCGCAGGCCTGAAGCTGCCCAGCGGCGATTACACTTATCCGAACTTCGATCGGGACACCGAGATCGGCAGCGGAAGCACCGACCTGCTGCTTGGCGCCTATCATCAAGGGACAATTCCGTGGACCCTGATGGATCGTTCTTTCGGATGGTTTTCGCAGATGCTCTTTCAGCAGGAATTTATAACTCGAGACCATTACATTCCCGGCAAAGAGTTTGATGCGGCAGTCGGAGGTTACTATAACATCGGCGCTGTCGGCAGCTTCATCAGGAACCTCGCTCCGCTCCTGTCGCTTCTTCTCTCCGACCGTGCGAAGGACAGTGGCTCGGCTTCCAATGCCCCCGACAGCGGCTACACGCGCCTCCTCCTCGCCGCCGGCATCGAGATCAAGATTCCTGTCCTGAGACTGTACCTGGATGCCGAAGTCCCCGTGTACCAGAACATGAATGGCAACCAACTGACCGCGCCGGTCCTGCTCAAGAGCATCGTGAGTTATGACTTCTAGGAAAAGGGCGTCCGCGTGCGCTCTGGTACTTTTGTCGATCGCGGTCGGCGGCGGAGTCGATGCGCTCGGCAGCGCTTTCGCGGCCGCCGATGTCGGTCAGACGGCGCCGGCGCTGGCGGTCAAGGAACTGGCGGGTCAGACCTTCGATCTGAACGCGATGCGGGGGAAGGTGGTGATCGTGAACTTCTGGGCCACCTGGTGCCTGCCCTGTCGCCAGGAGATGCCCATTCTGGACGACCTCTACCGGCGTTATCATACTGATGGTCTGGAGATGATCGGAGTGAGCGTGGACCGCCCACACGATCGGGCAGAAGTGCGCAAGGTCATGCGATCATTCAGCTATCCGGCTGCGATGCTGGATGAGGCCTCGGCAAACGGTTTCGCCCCGCCCCGAGTCCTGCCGATTACATATGTCGTCGACCCCAACGGTATCGTGCGCGCCGAATTCACCCCTGACAAGACGCCCCTAACCGCCCGCGCGCTCGCCGATCTGGTGCGCCCGCTGCTGCCGCGGAAACCAGCAAGCCTCGATTCGCCGGATCGAGCCGGCTTCGCGGCAAAGGAGGGCTCGTGAGCCCCGGCGCGATCACTCGCTGGATTGACCCGATGCAACTGCTCCGGGATTTCGCGGGCGTGATGCTGTTGGCGGGAATCGCGATTCTGGCCGGAATCGGGATCAATCGGACGAGGCCGCATCCGATTCCGCTGACGTATCAGAGCCCCGCCCAGAGGCTCCAGGCACAGCTCGCAACCCTGGTCACGCAGGTATCGTCCACTCCGGTCGAGATCGACGAGGTGAGCCTCGCCGACCTTCGCTCCCAGGTCGCGCAAAAGAGCGTGCTGGTCCTCGACGCGCGGCCCGCCGAGTTCTACCGGATGGGCCACGTGCCCGGCGCGCTCAATCTGTCGCGCGAGGACTTCGCCGCCGATTACGCACGGCTCCATACCGTTTTGGCATCGGCCAAAGACAGGAATGTAGTGGTGTATTGTTCGGGCGAGGATTGCAAAGATAGCAAGATGGTCGCGAACGCACTGGTCATGCTTGGCTTCGCGCGGGTCAAGATTTTCAAGGGCGGGTGGCCGGGATGGCAGGAGGCCGGATTGCCGGCGGAGGTTGGTCCAGAACGATGAATTGGCGATCGATAGTCGGGAATCGTTGGTTCGATTTTGCAGTGCGGCTCGCGATCGGCGGCACCTTCGTGTACGCGGGCTGGATAAAGTCAGGCGAGCCGCAACAATTCGCCGACAACATCGCGTCATTCCGGATCCTGCCCGAAGCGCTGATCGTGTTGCTGGCGTTGGGATTGCCGGCTTTCGAGACCCTTTCCGGCGCGCTCCTGATCATCGGATGGCCGCGCCGGGTGGCCTCGCTGGCGGTGATCATGATGTGCGGTATCTTCCTGATCGCGCTCACTTCCGCGCTGGCGCGGGGAATCAAGGTTGACTGCGGATGCTTCGGCGCCGGAAAGCCCTCGGAGTGGTCAACCTGGCAGGACCTCGGCCGCGACCTTCTGCTCCTGGCCGGCGCCCTCCTCGCGTACAGATTCAGGAGTCCGGCTATCAATCCAGTGACCCAATATAAAACCGTGGCGGCGCGATCATCAGCAACGCGCCTCGATCCCGGCTTGTAGGAGAATCGAAAATGCTTAGTCACTATGAAGTGAGATTTGTCTCGAACTCGCGCCGGAAATTGGCGCTCGCGATGCTTGCCATTCTCGGATGTGTCACAGCCGCCGCGGGATGCCATTCGGGCGACGCGGTGACCGGCAATGAAGAGCCGGGAGACTACCAGATCGCCGGCAAGGGCGACTGCCTGCCGAAAAGCAACCTCGTCGATCAGCACGGCCAAAGCTTCTCGCTCGACTCGCTCAAAGGAAAACCCGTCCTGGTGGATTTCATCTTCACCTCCTGTCCCGGCCCTTGCCTGATGCTTACTGCGAAGTTCGCCAACGTCGCGCTCCGGCTCGGGCCGGATCTTGGCTCCAAGGTCGGGATGCTCTCGGTCTCGGTCGATCCCGAGCACGACACTCCGCAGGACATGCTCAAGTACTCGAAGGATCAGGGCGCGGACGAAAAAGGATGGGAGTTCGTCACCGGCTCACCCGCCGAGATCGACCGTGTGATGAGCGCGTTCAAGCTGCAGCGCGAGCACGATTCGGACGGCACGATCGGCCATGTCGCCGATATGTTCCTGGTCGGCCGTGACGGACGCGAGCTGCGCGAGTACAACGGATCGGTCGCGAAACCCGAGCGAATCGTGGAAGACATGAAAAAGGCGCTCGGCACGGGGTGACCGATCCGGAGAGACACGAATCGGGTCCGCCGCGCCGGTCCAAGCGATCACGGGTGCGCTCCGCGAGTGGTGCGGCGGCGCTTTTTCCTTCACAATTCTGAGACCGTGCAGGCGATTGAAACTGGCGAACAGCGCGCCCGCGCACCCGCCGATTTGGCGGCGCCCGCACAAATCATGATCGTCGTCGGCGAGGCTTCGGGCGATCTGCACGGCGCAGATCTCGCCGCCCAAATCCTCGCGCGCGCGCCGACTGCGGACGTTTTCGGAGTCGCGGGAGCAAGGATGCGCGAAGCCGGAGTGCGCCCGCTGTTCAGGACCGAGGATATCGCGGGCATGGGAGTGGCCGAGCTTGCCTCGACGATCGCAGGCACCGTGCGCAAGCTCCTGGTGCTGCGCACCATGCTCAGGCGCCGGCGGCCCGACCTGCTGATTCTGATCGACTTCGCGGAGTTCAACATGGTGCTGGCCGGGATCGCAAAGCGGGCCGGCGTGCCGGTCTTGTATTACATCACGCCGCAGGTCTGGGCGTGGCGGCGCGGGCGGATTCCCAAGCTTATCAAGCGCGCCGATCGTCTCGCGGTCGTCCTGCCGTTCGAAAAGGATCTGTACGCGGCCGCTGGCGAGCGCGTCAGCTTCGTAGGCCATCCCCTGCTCGACCGTGTCACGCAAGCCCGGCCGCGCGCCGCGACGCTCGAACGTCACGGCCTGGCATCCAACGCGCGGCTGCTCGCGATACTGCCGGGAAGCCGCCGCGCCGAAATACGCTATCTGCTGAAACCGATGGTCGCCGCGGCGCGCGTGCTCTGCCGCGACCACAATCTCGTCCCGGCGATCGCGCTCGCTTCGACGCTGACTCGCGCCGATCTCGCGCGCGAGGGGAAGACCGACTTGAGCGGCGTGCATATAATCGAGGGCGACACCTATAGTATAGTCGCCGCCAGCGAAGCCGCCCTCGTGGCCTCGGGCACCGCAACCCTCGAGACTGCCTTACTGGGCTGTCCGATGGTGATAGCTTACAAGACATCGGCAATCACCTATCTGCTTGGCCGGATGCTGGTCACGGGAGTCGATTTCATAGGAATGCCGAATATACTGGCCGGCCGGCGGATCGTGCCCGAGCTGATTCAGGGCCAGGTCAGCGAGCGCAACCTGGTCCGGGCCGCTGAACCGCTGCTGACCGGGAGGATCCGCGCCGAGACTGTCGCGCAGTTGCGTGCCCTGCGCGACCAGCTTAGCGGGCCCGGCGCCGCGGGACGGGTCGCGGAGATCGCTCTCGGCATGATGAAATAGCGAGGGAGCGGTCGTGGGCCGGAAGCGTCCCCACCGGGGCGGAAGCGAGCCCCGAAGTGAAAAGATGAAAGTCGCACCACCTGTATATTTGCGCCTGCTCTCCTATCTCAGGCGCTACCTCTTTCCGCATCTGGTGTTGCTGATCGCCTCGATGCTCCTGCTGAGCGCCACCAACGGCGCGATTCCTTTCCTGGTCAGGAATTTCATCAACCTGTTGCAGCGCGCCAACCTCCATGCGCTGAAAGTCGTCTCGCTCGAAGTCCTGGCGCTCTTCCTGCTTCGCGCAGTGGCCAACTTCGCCAGCGACTATCTCAACGCGTATATCGGCGGGAAGCTCACGATCGATATCAGAGCGGACCTGAATGACCATCTCCAGCGGATGCCGCTGTCGTTCTTCAACCGCACTCCGACCGGAGTGATGATCTCACGGGTGATCAACGACGTGCTTCTGACTATCGGCGCGACGACCAACGGAATTTTCTCGATCGTGCGGGACGGCTCGACGATGGTGGCGCTGCTCGCAGGCGCCTTCTATATCGACTGGAAGCTGGCGCTGATCGCCTTCATCGTATTTCCGGCCGCGGTTCTGCCGATCGTGCAGTTCTCGAAGCAGGTGCGCCGGATGACCAAGCGCGCGCAGACCCAGCTCGGCGGCCTGACGACCGTGTTGCAGGAAACCTTCCAGGGCAATCGGGTGGTGAAGGCGTTCGGGATGGAAGACTACGAACGCCGCCGCTTCAACACCGAGTTGCGACGCCTGTTCCGGACCTCGATGCGGGTCGCGCGGATCAAGGCCTTGACCAGTCCGTTGATCGAGGTGCTCGGCGCGAGCGCAACGGTCGGGGTGCTGTGGTACGGCGCCTCCTCAGTGACGGCCGGCACCCGGACGCTCGGATCGTTCGGCGCATTTCTCGCCGCGATGTTGATCGTGTATCAGCCCTTCAAGCGCCTGAGCAGCACCAACAACGTGATCCAGCAGGGGATGGCGGCAGCGGAGCGCGTATTCGAGATGATGGACGAGCCGACCGACGTTCCCGACGCCCCCGACGCCATCGAACTGCCGCCGGGGCGGCACAGTATCGAGTTCAGGAATGTCGGCTTCCGCTACGGCGACAATCCGCCGGTGCTGCACGATATCAATCTCTCGATCGGAGCGGGCCAGGTGGTGGCGCTGGTCGGGATGAGCGGCGGGGGCAAATCGACGCTGGCGGATCTGATCCCGCGCTTTTACGACACCCAGGACGGCCGAATCACTATCGACGGAACCGATATCAGGCGCTACAAGCTCGGCTCGCTTCGCGCTCAGATCGGATTGGTGACTCAGCACACCTTTCTCTTCGACGATACGATACGCGCCAATATCGCCTACGGCAGTATCGAGAAGACCCTCGATGAAATCGTCGCCGCGGCCACGCTTGCCAACGCGGACGAGTTCATTGCCGGACTCAGCGACGGCTACGAAACGGCCGTCGGAGAACTCGGCGTCCGGCTCTCGGGCGGCGAGCGCCAGCGAATCGCGATCGCGCGCGCGTTGCTCAAGAACGCACCAATCCTGATTCTCGACGAAGCCACCTCGTCGCTCGACTCCGAGGCCGAACGCCAGGTACAGCAGGCGCTCGAGCATCTGATCGAGAACCGCACCACGCTCGTAATCGCACATCGGCTCTCGACCGTCCGCCGCGCGGACCGGATCGCGGTCATCGTTCATGGGCGGATCGTCGAGGAGGGTACTCACGACGAGTTGTTCGCGCTCGGCGGGGAATATCGCAAACTCTACGATCTCCAGTTCATCGCGCCCGCCGAACTCGCCGCCAACGGCGAGGTCCTGAGCTAGCGGGCCGAGGACTCTCGCCGGCATCCCGCGTGCTCAGACATCTCTACAACGCACTGTGGTGTCCGGCGCTCCCGATCGCGCTTTATGTGGCCGGCGGCGGGTCCGGCGCGGACCGCCGCGAGCGGCTGGGCGCAACCGGTCCTGCCGCCGTCGGCGCCAGCGCCAGAATCTGGCTCCATGCGGCCTCGGTTGGAGAGATCGAAGGCGCGCGGCGGCTGGCGCTGGGCCTGAAGCAGGAGATTCCGAATTCGATCCTGATCGTCACCACGATGACAGCGGCGGGTCGCGAGGCGGCCCGCAGGCGTATCCCCGGCGCCGACCGATACTCGCTCGCGCCCTTCGACTCGCCGTGGGTGATCAGGCGATTTCTGCGGATGACGCGGCCCTCGATCGTCCTCATCGCGGAAACCGAACTCTGGCCCAATTATTTCATCGGGGCTCGTCGCTTCGGCGCCAGGCTCGCGATCGTAAACGGCCGCATCTCCGCCCGATCGCTCGCCCGCTATCGATGGGTCAAGCCGCTCTTTGCCGAAGCGCTCAACAGCGCCGACCTGATTCTCGCACAGACCGATGACGATGCGAGGCGCTACCGTGAGCTCGGCGCGCCGAGCGATCGGATCGTCGTGAGCGGCAACCTGAAATACGACCTCGAAGAGCCGGTCGCCAACCTTCCCTTGCGTCCCGAGCTCGAAGCCTTCGCGGCCGGGAAGCCGATTCTGGTCGCGGGATCTACCGCCCCGGGCGAGGAGCAGATCGTGCTGGAGGCCTACTCGAACCTGCTGGCAAGATTTCCCGACCTCGGGCTGGTTTTGGCGCCGCGGCATCTGAATCGCGTGTCGGCGGTCGAGAATGCGGTCGAGGCCGCAGGGCTCGGCTATGCTAACGCGAGCACGCTGCACTCCGCCCAAGGACCGCTGCCGCGAGTGCTTATCCTGGACACGATGGGCGAGCTGCGGGCGCTCTATCGGCTCGCCGCCATAGCATTCGTCGGCGGCAGCATCGCGCCCGGCAGGGGCGGTCAGAATCTGGCCGAACCTGCGGCAGCCTCGATACCGGTGCTCTTCGGCCCCTTCCACGAATCGCAGGAGCAGATGGCCTCCGCGCTGGTTGCGGCGGGCGGCGCCCGGGTAGTGAACGACTCCGTTCAGCTCTTCGACGCGTGCGCCGCGCTTCTGGGAGACGAATCGCGACGCGCAGAGGCCGGCAGGAAAGCCCGCGATGCCTTCGAACGGCTGGCCGGGAGCACAGCGCCGGCCTTGATGCGTGTGAAGGCGCTGGCTAGCCTGTCCTGATGCGGCGTCAACCTTCTGCCGCGATTGCTACCGCTGCGATCTGCAATTGACTGCAACGCATCGAAGCTCGGGAACTCTGCGCCAGGGACTGAATCGGCGCTAGACGATGTTCGCTCGCACGCCCGTCCGCACGCGCTCATGGCTCGAAGGGCTGTGGCGCAGGCAACTGCGATGGTATGAACTGCCGATCTGGCTGCTGCTCGTGCCCGCCGCGGCCGCGTATGCATGTGTGCTCGCGTTTCGCTCGCTCTTCTGGCGGCTCCGGCGCCGGCGCGCGAACCCGATAGTCGTCGGCGTCGGCAACCTGACGGTAGGCGGCAGCGGCAAGACCCCGTTTACGATTTTCCTGGCCAACCGGCTGTCCGAGCGCGGGCTATCGGTCGGAATCGTAAGCCCGCGGCTATGGAGGCCGGCTGCCGAACGGCTCCGCCGGGTTGGTTTCCGACGGACGCCGCGAACTGCTGACCCCCGAGCAGGCAGGCGACGAGCCCGTGATGATGGCGAGGCGGTTCGACGGTCCGGTCGCGGTCGCGCGCCGGCGGATCGATGGCGTCGAGTTGCTCGAACGCTCGGCGCACGTCGATGCGGTGGTGCTCGACGACGCCTTTCAGCATCTGCGCCTAGCGCGAGACTTCGACCTTCTGCTGGTGAACGCTGACCGGGGACTCGGCAACGGATGGATTCTGCCCGCCGGCCCGATGCGCGAGCCGCTCGGCGCCGCGCAGAGGGCGGACGCGATCGTGCTGGTCGGACGCGGCAGCGCGACCTCCACGCTTACCCCGGGTCAACGCGCGAAGCTCGAGCGCGCAGAGGTCTTTCGCGCGATCGATTCGCCCCCGATGCCTGGTACACGCGGAGATGGGCCTGTGGCGCGAGACCCCGATCGCTATCGTCGGGCGGCGGGTGCTGGCGGTCAGCGGCGTAGCCGAGGCCAACACCTTTTACGAGATGATCCGCGAGCAGGACGCGGAACTGGTCGGGGTGCTCGAATATCCGGACCATCACGATTACACCGCCGCCGACTGGCAGGCGATCTCGAACGCCGCCCGCCATGCGGAAATGATTATCACCACCGAGAAGGATCTCGTGAAGCTCGATCGGTTTCCGTTTGCGCGCGATTCGCTGTACGCTTTGCGGCTCGAAGTATCGATGGACGAACACGAGAGCGCGCGCCTGCTCGACATGATCGCCGGGGCCGCGAACAAGCCCCGCAGCGCCGCGCTCGCGTGACCCGCGTCATGGAGGCATTCCCGATGGCCGTGAGTCAGGATCTGCTCGATATAATGGCTTGCCCGAAGTGCAAGGGCGGCCTGCGGCTGACCGACAAACAGGACGGGCTCATCTGCGACGCCTGCAAGCTGCTCTATGCGATTAAGGACGACATTCCGATCATGCTGATCGATGAAGCCCAGCCGCTGAAGTGACGAGGGCGCAAGCGGATCTCGCGAGGCAACTCGCATGGCTCGCGATCGCGCTGTACCTCGCGGGGTTGGGAATCGCGGCGGTGCTGCGCGTGCAGGGCGACTTCAACGCCTACTACCGCACCGGCGTCCTCGCCGCGCACGGCGCCGATGTCTACGATCCCGTCTATGGAGTGAGTTTCCTCTACGCTCCGATCGTGGCGCTCGCCTTCGTGCCGTTCGCGATGCTCCCGCTCAGGATGGCGCAGGCGGCGTGGTTCGCGACAAACGCGCTCGGGTTGCTGGCGCTGATTTTCGGCGCGAGCCGTCTGATCTTCGGGACCAGGCGCCGGCTTCCCGCGACTCTGATCCTGCTGCCCGTGCTGTTCTCCGCCCACTTCATCGACAACAATGTCGAGCACGGCCAGATCGATATCATCGTCTTCGCTCTGATCTTGTGGTCGCTGGTGTTCGCGGAATCGGGACGCTCGAAGATCGCGGGCGCGCTGCTTGCGCCCGCTCTCGTGATCAAGCCATTTGCGCTGCTCGCCGCTCTCTACCTGCTGCTGCGGCGCCGCCTGAGCGCGCTACGATGGACGCTCGCCGCGGCAGTCGTGCTGGCGATGCTGCCGATGCTCTTTCTTGGTCCCACGCGCGCGGCGTACGAGACAATCGCGTACCTGCGCGCCGTCGGTTCCATGGCCGGGCGGTATCGGATGATGCTCACCAATCAGTCCACCGTCGCGGCAGTCGCACGGCTAATCGACTATCGCGGAGATCTGAACGGACCCGGAAGCCCGCTTTCGCTTCTGCTCGGGATGGGAATCGAGCTGGCCCTCGTCGCAGCGGTGTCGTACTGGATCAAAGTTTCACTCGATGATCGCAGCCGCTCCGATTCGGGCGATCGCCTTCCGCTCTGCGCGCTGCTCTGCCTGACGGCCTCGTTCGCTCCGGTATCGTGGAAGCATTACTACGTGGTGTTGCTCGTTCCATACATGGCGCTGCTTGCTGCGCTCTGGATCGATCTCGGAGCGGATCAGGAACCGTCGGTTACCGCCTGGATGCTGCTGGCGCTCTCGATCGTCCTGAACCTGGAGACCGGCCGGTCTCTGAGCCATCTCCTGCTCTTCTATTCGGCGCACCTGATCGCGTCGCTGGCCGTAATCGGGGCGCTGTACGCGCAGTGGCGCGAGCAGCGCGCCGAGGCGATGGCGGCGTCGCCGGGTCTTGCGCGATCGGACCTTTGAAGGATTGTGGGTTCAGCGACTGAATCGCGGTCCGAGCGCGATCTCGACTCCGACCTGGCGTATTTTGCTTCAGGCCGGCGGGTGCTGTATCTGCGAAAGCCGATCGCCTCGAAGGCCGCCGATATTCTGGCGGCGCTATCGGAGTTGCACGCCGCATCGCGCACCGGCGAAGGCAACCGGCAGAGCGCGTTTCGCCTGACGATTGCCGGCGCGCCCGAGATGGTAGCGCGGGCATCGCGCCGGGGCGGACTGATGCGCCTGCTGTCGGCGGACCTGTACTTCGGCGCCAACCCTCGCCCGCTTCGCGAGCTCACGGTGGCGCTGGAGGCTCTGCGACGCGGAATTCCGGTGGCAGACCCGATGGGCGCGATGGTGCAATGGGTCACGCCGCTCGCCTACCGGGGATTGTTCCTGAGCCGGGCGATTTCAGGGATGACGCTCTGGGAAACGATCCGCAGCGCAGACGAGCCGCAGGTGCGTGTTCAGGTACTGGATCAGGCGCGCCTCGCGATCGAAGTGATGCACACGCGCGGACTGCTCCACGCCGATCTGAATCTGCATAACCTGTTCGTCACGAAGATCGCGGAAAGCCCCGCGGTGATCATTCTGGATCTCGACAAGGCCCGGCTGTTCGACGGCCCGGTGCCCGCGCGGCTTCGCCGTGGAAATATCGATCGGCTGATCCGCTCCGCGCGCAAGCTGGACCCCGCCGAAAAATTCCTGGATCGCAGCGCACTGTCGCACCTGGGCGCCGCATGATGCGCCGAATTGCCCGTGGCCAGGTACCGTGCATCAAGACCGGCGGCGGGCGACAGCCTCGATTTCGATGCGCGCGCCGCGCGGCAACGCTGCAACCTGTACGGTGGATCGCGCCGGATAGGGTGCACGCGCATGCTCGCCGTAACTCTTGTTGACGGCTTCGAATTCGCGCAGGTCAACGAGGAAGATTGTAGTTTTAACGATATCCTCGAATCCGAGTCCGGCGGCCTCGAGGACGGCCCTGATGTTCTGCAAGGCGCGACGGGTCTCGGCTTCGACTCCGCCTTCCACGAGCCGGCCCGAGGCCGGGTCAAGCCCAATCTGCCCCGAGCAGAAGATCCATTCGCCGGCCTCGATCGCCTGCGAATAGGGACCGATCGCCTGCGGCGCAGCTTGAGTCTGAATCGCGCTTTTCATGCTCGATCGGCGGAAGCCGGCTTGCCCGCCCGCTGACCGTTCTGCTGGCTGACGCGGGAAACGCGCATCACGCCGTCGATCGCGGCAATCGCGTGCATCAGGTTGTTCAATTGTCCGGCGTTGGAAACGATCAGCTCGAAGACCGACAACGCGCGTCCGTCGGCGCCGCTGTTCACTTCGGCGGTCGATATGTTCACCCCCGCCGACGCGATCGCCTTCGACATCGCCGCGAGCAATCCAGGCTTGTCCACGCACGTCACTTCGAGCCGGATCGGCCGCGGGGCTCTGGTCGCCGTCCTTCCATATCACCGGCACGCGGCGCTGCGGATCGGCTTCCAGCGCGCGAGGGCATCCCGCCCGATGCACGGTCACGCCGCGGCCGCGCGTGATGAAGCCGGTTATCGGCTCGCCCGGCAGCGGACTGCAGCATCGCGCGAAGCGCACCAGGACGTCGCCGATCCCGGAGATGACCACGCCTCCGCCCAGCGCCTTGCGCGCCTCCCTGCTGACGCGCTCCTTGTCGGCCCCGTCCGCGGGCGGCGGCGCCTTGGCCGCCCGGAACTGCTTGAGCTCATCGGGGCTGAGCACCTTGCTGAGCACCTGGGCGGCAGTGACGATTCCGTACCCCACCGCGGCGATAAGGCTGTCGATGTCTCGTTGCGAGAGCTCCTTCAGGACGCCCTCGAAGCGATTCTCGCGCTTCAGTTGTCCGACGCTCAGGCCCAGCGGCGCGAGTTCGTTGTCGAGGATCGAAATGCCGAGCTGGATCGATCGCTCGGCCTGCTGCGCGCGAAGCCACTGCCTGATCCTGCTTTTGGCCCTCGCCGTGACGGCGTGGTTCAGCCAGTCCTTGCCGGGGTTCTGGCGTTCCGCGGTGATCACTTCGACCGTGTCGCCTGACTTGAGCTGGTAGCGCAGCGGCACCATCCTGCCGTTGACCCGCGCGCCAACCAGATGCTGCCCGACCATCGAATGAATCCGGTACGCGAAATCGATCACGGTAGCGCCGGGCGGGAAATCGAGTACGTCACCCTTGGGAGTGAAGACGAACACCTCTTCGGGAAAGAGGTCGTCCTTGACGGTCGAGAGGAATTCCTGCGGGTCTTTGAGGTTCTGCTGCCATTCGATCAAGCGCCGAAGCCACGCGAATCGTTCGGTGTCGCGCAATCCCTCGACGTGTCCCTCCTTGTAGCTCCAGTGCGCGGCGATTCCTTCCTCCGCCACGCGATGCATCTCGCGCGTCCGGATCTGCACCTCCATCCGCTGCGCGCGGGGGCCGATAACGGTGGTGTGCAGCGACTGATACATGTTGACCTTGGGCAGCGCGATGTAATCCTTGAACCGACCGGGCACTGGCTTCCAGTTCGCGTGCACGACGCCGAGCGCTCCGTAACACTCGCGGACGCTGTCCACGATAATCCGGAAGGCGACCAGGTCGTAGATCTCATCGAAGGTCAGCCCCTCCTCCTGCATCTTGGTGTAAATCGAGTAGAAGTGCTTGTGCCGTCCGCTGACCTCTGGATGCACGTCCGACTCTTTCAGGCGCTTGGTCAGGATCTCGCTCACCGCGTGGATGTATCCTTCGCGCTCGTCCTTGGTCTTGGCGACGAACGAGGCGATCGTCTGATAGGCCTGCGGATTGACGTAGCGAAACGCATAATCCTCGAGCTCCGACTTGAGCCAGTAGATGCCGAGCCGATGAGCGATCGGGGCGTGGATCTCCAGCGTCTCGCGCGCGATCTCCAGTTGCCCGGTCGGGCGCGAGATGATGCAGCGTGCGCATGTTGTGCAGCCGGTCGGCGAGCTTCACCAGCACGACCCGGATGTCACGCGCCATCGCGATGATCATCTTGCGGAAGTTCTCGGCCTGCTTCTCCTCGCGGCTCTGGAAGGAAATTCTGGAAACCTTGGTCACGCCGTCGACCAGTTGGGCGACTTCGGCGCCGAAGGCGCTCTGGACCTCGACCAGCGAGGCCGGCGTATCCTCGACCACGTCGTGCAGCAGAGCGGTAACGATCGACGGAACGTCGAGCTTGAGGCGGGTGGCGATCAGCGCGACGTTGAGCGGATGAATAACGTAGGGCTCGCCCGACTTGCGCTTCTGCGCCGCGTGCATCTGCGCGGAATATTCGTAGGCGCGCCGGATCAGCGCCTCGTCGGCCTGCGGATTGTAGGAATGAACCCGTGCCAGCAGTTCATCCAGCCGGTCGTCGTAGTTCTCGGCTAGCTCTGCCAAGGCGTGAACTCCGGCCGCATCCGCTCGACCCTCAGCCGCTCGGCCATCACCACCGCCGCCAGCCGCGAAAGCGATTCCTCAACTTCGGTGTTGACGATCAGGTAGTCGTATTCCGGGTAGGCGGCGGCTTCTTCGCGGGCCCGGCGCAGGCGATGCGCGATCTCGGCGGCGCCTTCGGTGCCGCGTCGGCGCAGCCGCTCTTCGAGTTCGCGGAAACTCGGCGGCATCACGAAAATCAAAACCGAATCCCGCGGATAGCTGTTGCGGATTTGGCGCGCGCCCTGGATGTCGATATCGAGCAGGATGTCGCATCCCTCGCCGACCGCTTTGTCGAGCGGAGCGCGCGGCGTCCCATAACGCGAGTCGAACACGCGCGCCCATTCGGCCAGCTCGCCAGCCTCGACCCGGCGATCGAATTCGTTTGCGGTGACGAAGCAGTAATCGACGCCCTCAACTTCGCCCCCGCGAGGCGGGCGCGTAGTAAGCGAAACCGATGCCGTAAGGCCTCCGATCGCCTTGATCGCGGCACGCGAGATTGTCGTCTTGCCCGCCCCCGAAGGAGCGGAAAGTATGAATATGATACCGCGCCGCAACGGCGATAAGTATCCCATTTTGTAGTCTATTCAGGCGGGCGCGAGTTTTGCAAACAGCCGATCGAGCGCCACCGAACGGCCCTATTCCACGTTCTGTACCTGCTCGCGCATCTTTTCGAGGTTGCCTTTGACTTCCACCGTCAGCCGGGAGAGTTCGGCGCTCTGCGATTTCGCGCCGATTGTGTTCACTTCGCGATTGACCTCCTGCAGGAGGAATTCGATCTCCTTGCCGACCGCTCCCTGCTTATCGAGCAAGTCGTCGAGCGCCTGGGTATGGGCCCGCAGCCGGGCCAGCTCCTCGCTAATATCGGCGCGGCTCGCGGCGGCCGGCCGCCTCCTCGTGGAGGCGCTTTTCGTTTATCGGCAAATCCTCCAGCAGATGGCGCAACCGGGCCTCGAAATTGGCCACGATTTCGACCCGGGATTTTTCGGCCAAGCTGGTAATCTTCGGTATCGCCGCCTCGATCCGCGCCAGATGCGCGGCGAGATCGCGCTTCAAGACGCGGCCTTCGCGCTGGCGTTCCGCCTCGAGGTTCTTAAGCGCGCGCTTGAGCACCTTCAGACCCAGATCGACGGTCGCGTTGGTGTCGATCTGTTCTTCGCTCGCCTGAAAAATCTCCGGCCTCGACAGGATGGCCTCGACCCCCAGTTCGCCCGATAGCTTGAGCTGGCGGGCCATGCGGCGCAGTTCGGCAACGTAATCCTTCGCCAGTTGTTCATCGACGCGAAGGCGGGTTCGCGGCGGCTGCAGTGCCAGGTGCCGGATCGCGACCTCGACCCTGCCCCTCGCTATCGATGCTTGCACCAGCTTGCGCACCTCGGCCTCATGCTCGCCCCATCCGCGCGGCAGGGTCAGCTTGATCTCGATGAAGCGCTGGTTGAGGGCTCGCACTTCGGCCTCGATTTGCAGGTGATGTTGCCTCAAGCCGGCTCGTCCAAAGCCCGTCATGCTGCGCATCGCGATCAGATCCTCCCCTTCCCTGGTGTTCCAAGCGCCTCGCGATCGAGGCAGGCGCGATAGAGTTCGAGTGTCGCACTGGCCATGGCCGCCATGCTGAAGCTCTCCACAATCCTCGCGCGGGCGGCGGCGCCGAGGGTCTTGCGCGTTTCGGCTCGGCTGCGAGCCGAGCCAAAGCGGCGGTCAGTTGATGAGGATCATCGGGAGCGACGAGCAGCCCGGTTCTGCCCTCCTCGACCACCTCGCCGATGCCGCCGGCGGCGGTGGCGGCGGCGGGCAGCCCGCACGCCATCGCTTCGAGCAGCGCAACCCCCAACCCTTCACGCCGCGACGGAAAAGCAAAAATGTCGAGCGCCCAGAGCAACTCGCGCGGATCCGCGATCGCGCCCAGCAATCGTGCGCGCTCTTCCAAGTCCATCCGGCGGATCTCGGCGGCGAGCGCGTCCCGCCGCGATCCTTCACCCGCAATGAAGCATCGAAGGCGGGCGCCCGGCGCGCTTGCCGCGCGCATCTGGCGCGCCGGTTCAAGCTCGGCGATCGCTGCGAGGAGCGATCGATGGCCCTTGCGCGTCTCAAGGGCGCCGACCGTCCCAATCGCGATCTCTCCCGGCGCTACGCCGAGCGCGGCCCGCGCCGCAGCGCGCTCCGGGGCCGACGGCGGACGGAATCGTGCGCAATCGACGCCGCTCGGAACCACGGCGATCTTTTCTCGCGGGACCCCCGCCGCAGCCAATGAAGCGGCGACCCCGCCGGAGATCGCGACCACCGCGTCAACCGCCCGATTGTAGAGAAAAGGTGCAAATAGCCGGTTGGGCCTGTAATCCATTCGCCGCGTCACGATCAGAAGGCGCGCCAGGCCGCGTGCATACGGCGCCATCGCATGCGCACGGGAAGTATGGAAGTGGATCACATCGTAGCGATTGCGGCGCACAAACCGGCGAAGGCGCAGACCCGCGCCAACGTCGATCGCGCTGCGAATCGCGAGCGGATGGCATACCACGCCCGCTTCGCGGCCGCGCCGCCACAGCGCGCCGCGCGGATCGCAGAGCAGCTCCGCCCGGTTCGCACGCCGCCCAAGCTCAAGCGTCAGCCCCAGCACCTGGCTTTCGCCGCCCGCAAAGGAAAGCTCGGGATCGACGCCGAGCACGGAGAGCGGCTCGCCGGGCCGGGATTCGAAATCCGGCGCCGGCGATCTGGTCGTCGCGACAGCGCAGCCGGTCGGCCTCGCGGGCATCAGTCGAAGAACCTGTAGTAGAGGATCGCCGCGAGCGCGGTGACCGCGTCGCGCCACCCGATCTTCTTGCCCTCTTCGTAGCTGCGCCCGGAGTACGAGATCGGCACTTCGTAGATTCGCCATCCGGCGCGCGCGGCCTTGATCGTAATCTCCGGCTCGAAGGTAAAGCGATTGGCGGTGAGGGTCAGCGCCGCCAGCTTTTCACGCCGGAACGCCTTCATCCCGGTCTCCATGTCGTTCAGATTCAGGTTGCTTACCGCATTCGCGATTAGCGTCAACAGACGGTTGCCGAGGTAATGCCAGAACAGCAGGACGCGATGCGGGCCGGCGAGAAATCGCGACCCATATACCATGTCCGCGCGGCCATCGATCAGCGGGGCGAGCAGACCGCGGTAGTCCTCGGGCGCGTACCTCGAGGTCGGCGTCCTGTACCACCACGAACGGGTTCTGCGCTGCGGCGAAACCAAGTCTGAGTGCGGCGCCTTTGCCGCGATTCTCGGCATGGTACAGCCGGCGGACCTTGGGATGCTCGAGACTCTTCAAGTAGTCGCGCGTGCCGTCCGTGGACGCATCGTCCACAACTATCACCTCGGTCTCGAAACCGCACTTGAGCACCCGGTCGATTATCTGTCCGATCGTGCCGGCCTCGTTGAAGACCGGAATGACGACCGAGATTCTTACCGTTTCCTCCATAACGCTTCTCAGCCCGCCCGGTTCGCCGATTCCCGCGGCGCAGCGGCAATCGGCGTACCCGTGGCGCGCGAGTTTAGAGGAGCCGCGCCGGCAGGCGCTCGCGCCAGGTCTCGCGCAATCCTGATCTTAAGCATGTTGAAGGTGCGGCGCATCACGAGGTTGCGGCGCCGCAACTTGAGGCCGCGCGCCCACGCCTGAAAGACCCGCATCCGGTCGGCGCGGGTCAGGCGCGGCAGATCGAAGCGGAAGAGCTGCACCAGGTTGCGCAATTGGCGGCGGCGGCGCCCGACGGCGAAGGCCCGCCGCGTACGATCGTGATCGATGAAGACGAAACTCGCCGGCGTCGAATCCGCCAGAAAGACATTGTATGGCGTGAGGTCGCCGTGGATGTATCCGCTCCGATGAAGCCGCGCGACCTCGGCTCCGAGCGCGCGCAGGACTTCACGCTTGCGCGCGATTCCCGGCCGCCCCGGCCCGCCCAGAAACGCGGCCACTGAGGCGCCCTGCGCCCGCTCCGTCACCAGCATCGCCCGGCCAGCCGCCGAGGCGAGTTCATGGCCGAAAAGGATCACCCGGGCGACAGCGAAGCCTCGCGCTGCCAGGGCCGCCGAGACGCGCGCGGAATGCGCCGCGCGCGAGCCGCGAATCAGATGCTTGAGCGCGGCCGGACCCCGCGGCGAGTCGTAAACCTTAACGAAGCTCTCTTGAGCGCTATCCGATCCCGCGCCGGCATTCAGCCGGTAGGTCGCCGCATGGCGCGAGCGGCGATCGGGCCAGCGGCCGTCGTCGATAGCCGCAAGCGCGAGACCGATCAATCCGTCGCGTTCTGCGTCTGAGAGACGGACCGGGCCGGGAGGAAACTCGAATCGCCAGCCCGCCTGTTCGCGCCGTTCGCCTCGCTCCGGCATCAGTGTCGCTCCCCAGCCCGATCTTCCGGGTGCTCCCCGGCGCCACGAGCCCGAATCGACCCCGATGCGGCGAGCGCTCTCCTGGCCGCGGCCGCGACATCGTCGGGCGCAATTCGCCGCATGCACTCGCGGCCTATCGGGCATTTGCGAAGGTAGCAGGGATGGCACGGGATTTCCCCGCGCACCGCCAAGTCGGCAAATCCCCACGGAGCGGATCGCTCCGGAGCCGTAGCGCCCCAGAGCGATACCACGGGACACCCGACCGCCGCTGCGATGTGCATCGGGCCGGAGTCGGGTCCGAAAGCGACGGCGCATTCGGGAAAGATGCCGATCAGGTCGCGCAACCCCGTGCGTCCCGCCAGGTTGAGGACCGGCTTGCCCTTTAGGTGCCGGACGACCTGTGCGGCGAGTCCGGCCTCCTCAGGTCCGCCGAGCAGAACCGGAAACAGCTGCGGCCCTCCGTTGACCGAATGGGCAAGCGCGCGCACAACGGCAGCGGTCAACTCGGGAAAATACACCCTGCTCGCCCATGAGGAGCCCAGGATTACTGCCAGGCGTGGGGCGGGCGCGTCCGCGAGCATCGAATTCGCCCGCGTGCGCTCACCAACAGTTGGCTCCAGGCCGAATTCAATCGGCGTGGGCGAAAGTCCGAGCGCGTCGCCGAAGGCCTGGTACTGCATCAGCTTCAATCTCATCGGCGGCTGCGAGGGAATCTGACGAGTCGAAAAGAAATGGTTGAACTCTTTGGCGTTGGCCGCCGCGAAACCGATCCGATCGCACGCCCCGGATGCGAACGAAACCACGCCGCTCTTGAGATGGCGCTGGAGGTCGAGCACCAGATCGAAACGGCCGTTGCGCACCGTTGACAGCAACGAGATGAATCCACGCGGGGCGCGGGCACGCTCATGCACGATGATTTCGTCGAGCCAGCGGTGCTCGCGCAGGATGGGTTCAGACTTTGGCTCGACTGCCCACGCCAGGTGAGCCTCGGGGTAAGCGCGGCGCAATCTCCCGAGCAGCGGCAAGGCGCGAACCACGTCGCCGATCGCGCCGAGCAGGACGATCAGGATGCGGCGCGGCGGGGGGACGATCGGCTCGGCGGCCGAGGCTGGTTCGGAGGTCATCTGGGGAAACCCCACGAACGATGATATCGGAGGGGCCATCGAACGATAAAGCGGGCTTGGGGTTTGCAGCGCACGCGGGAGAACACTCTTGCCCCCGCCCCTCCCAAAATCACCGACTGAAGCCGTGCCAGTTCAGACAAATCACCGGCCGGAAGCCGCGGCCACGGGATCGACGGGGAACGGCTTTATCGATCGCACTCGCCGCCGATCATGTTGACCATCCCGAATGTGGTGATGATGTCGGGAATCATCGCGCCGATGAGCATCTTGTTGATCGCGCTCATCGCAAAGAAGCAAGGCGGCCGCACGCGCACCCGGTAGGGACGCCCGCTGCCGTCGCTGACCACGTAGAACCCGAGCTCGCCGTTGCCGCCCTCGACCGCGCTATAGGCTTCGCCGGCGGGCACCTTGATGCCCTCCATGATCAGCTTGAAGTGATTCATCAGGCCTTCGATCGAGTTGTAGACGCGATCCTTCGGCGGCAGCACGATCCGCGGATCGTCGATCACGATCGGACCCTGCGGAATCTGCGCCATGGCCTGCTCGATGATCCGTTTGGACTGTTGCATCTCCCGGAAGCGGACGTGGAAGCGATCGTAGTTGTCGCCGTGCTGGCCGAGCGGCACCTCGAAGTCGATGCGATCGTACACCAGGTAGGGGCTGGCCTTGCGGAACGTCGTAGTTGACTCCGGTCGCGCGCAGCATCGGCCCGGTGATTCCATACGAGATCGCGTCTTCCGCAGACATCGTGCCCACCCCCGACATCCGGTCAATGAAGACGCGATTGCGCGACAGCAGCTTGTTGCAATCGGACAGAATGCCGTCGATGTACTTGAGCGCGGGGCCAAGCCGGTCGGCGAAGTCTTCGGGCAGGTCGCGCGCGACGCCGCCGATTCGGCACCAGCTCACGGTCAGCCGCGCGCCCGTCACCGCCTCGACCAGATCGTACAGCATCTCGCGCGCCTCGAGCATGTAGAACATCACCGTCTGTGCGCCCAGTTCTCCGGCCGCCGCCCCCAGGCAGGTCAGATGGTCGGTGATGCGCGAGATCTCGCCCATGATCACCCGCGCGTATTTGCATCGCTCGGGCACTTCGATGCCGGCCAGCTTCTCGACCGCCAGCGCGAAGCCGACATTGTTCAGCAACGGCGAGGCATAGTTGAGCCGATCGGTGTAGGGAAAGACCTGCGTCCAGGTCCCCTGCTCGGACATTTTCTCGAATCCGCGATGCAGGTACCCGACTTCGACGTCGCAATCGACGATTCGCTCGCCGTCGAGTTTCAGATTGAACTTGATCGTGCCGTGCGCGGCCGGATGGGACGGCCCCATCTGGAGCTCCATGATCTCGTCGGCCGAATCCAGGACGGCAGCTTTCTCTTTCCAGCGCGCGGGTAATGACATGCTTCTGACTTCTAGCGTGATGGCCTGAGCGGAGCGACCACCGGATCGGTCTCCTCGACGATCGGCTGGCGCCTGGTCACCGGATAGTCCTTCCTTAGCGGATGACCCTCAAAGGAGTCGTACATCAATATGCGGCGGAGGTCGGGATGGCCCCGGAACTCGACACCGAACATGTCGTAACATTCGCGCTCCAGCCAATCGGCGGCCTTCCACAAGCCGATCACGCTGTGCGCCCATGCGTCCCGTTCGCCGACTTCGATTTTGAGCCGCAGGCGGTGTTTGTGAGGCAGTGAAAACAGATGATATACCACGTCGAAGCGCGGTTTCCGCTGCGGCCAATCGACCGCGGTCAGATCGGACAGCATGTCGAAAGCGAACTCGGGTTCGTCGCGCAGCGCGCGAAGGATCTCCGGCGCGCGATCGCGACTCACCCCAATCGTCTCCTCGCCGTGCGCCTCCAGCGCGGACAGCAGGTCGGAATCGAAGCGCGCCTTGAGCTGCTCGATCAGCACCGCTCTAGTCCCAATCCAGCGCGCCCCGGCGCCAGGCGTAGATGAGGCCGACCGTGAGGATCATGACGAAGACCAGCACCTCGGCGAAGCCGAACATGCCGAGCTTTCGCAACTCGACCGCCCACGGATAGAGGAATACGACCTCGACGTCGAAGACCAGGAACAGAATCGCGGTCAGATAAAAGCGCACCGAGAAGCGGCCCCAGGCGCTGCCGCTGGGCGGGTTGCCGCATTCGAACGCCTCGCCCTTCACCGCCGAGGGCCTGCGCGGTCCGACCAGGCGGTTAATGTTGACCATCACGCCTACGACTATCGCCGCGACAATCAGCGTCAGGGCAATCGGAAACCAGGTAAGCATAGATGGATCGGGCGAAAGGAGTCCTTATGTATCCACCAATACGGTATCAGGGTCTCTTTTCAATGGATAGCGCCGCAGCCAGTGGCCATGGGCGAAATTCGGTGCTCGAAATTTGGGACCGCCCCGCGGAGCCGATCACGCCAAGAAAATTGCTTGACCACTTCGTTACACAGGTATAACGGAAATTCTACAGGGGTGTTGCGGTCGGCGGCGTCGCGAGCCGGGGTTTTCTGCAAACTTGGGGAGGGAGGCCTTATGAACATAAAATCAGGATCCATTGGTTTCGTGCGTTTCCTGGCGGTCTTCGCGGCGATCCTGGCGGCGGGAGCCATATTGCTTGCCGTCAGCCCCGCGTCGGCACAGGTCAAACCCGGTGATTTTATCGACCAGACCAACGCGGGCAAGATCAGGAACCTGGTTTCGCCTGGAGTGTACGAGCGGGTCATTCACGGGATGTCGATGAGGATCGTCCCGACGGGACGAATCGACTGGCCGCCTCCCTACAAGGAGGCGACCGAGAAGTACTCTTCGCAGGTCCGGCTGTCGCCGGACCGCAGGAGCCTGGTGGGCTTCGTGGCCGGGCAGCCGTTTCCGCTGATCGATCCCAACGACCCCGACGCGGGCACGAAAGTGATGTGGAATGTCGCGTTCCGGCCGATATCGACCGACGATTACGACCTGCGCTTTTTCGATTGCGAGAGCGTGTACTGGGGCCTCAACCATCCGCGCCGCGTAATCTGGTACGTTCAGGTCGGCCACTACGCCGGTTACAACGAGGTCGGACGGACCGAGGTCGATCCGCTGCCGATCGACCCCGACTTCAAGGTCACCAATCGCTACTTCCTGTCGCTGCTCTATCCGGTACTGGCGCCTGAGAACATCCGCGGCGAAGGCCTGATCCGCTATCGCTATGCCGACGAAGCGCGTGGCGATGACAGTTGGACCTGGACCCCGGGGCTCGGCGCGTGCGGCGCCTCAACGAAACGATCCTCGACACCTCAACCGACGCGCAGGCGTACGATCCTGACGACTACGAGGGTTTCAGCGGCAAGAACGAGAACTTCAACTGGCGGTTTTTGGGCGAGGCCAATCTGCTCGCGTGCGCCAACACCGACAAGGTGCCTGACCGGATATGCCAGACCGACGGCGGCGCCAGCCATTGCCCCGACCCGTGGGAGATGCGCCATCTCTACATCGTGGAGGCGCGTCCGCGGAACGACAGGTTCAGAGGCTCGCTATACTCCAAGAACATCCTTTACATCGACTCCGAGGCCGACTTCGTGATGTATCACGACATGTACGATTTGAACGGCCAGCTCTTCAAGAACTACACCTCCTGGATGACCTACCGGGATCGGCCGGTTCCGGACGCGAAGATCGCGATCTATCCGTTCAAGCGCCAGTTTCAGGTCGGATCGTCCTCCACCAACCTCCAGACCGGCTTCTCGACGGTCTGCTTCCATCCCGGCTACGACGTCCCGGAGAGAGAGGACTGGTACATCAACATGGGCGCCGTGGACAAGAGTTGGTTCTCGGTGGAGGCGATGGTGAAGGCCGCGCCATAACGGCCGGCGCGGTTTGTTCCCCTGATGGAGGGCCCACCGGAGTACCCGGGCGGGCCCTTTTGCTCGTTAAACATTGCGGCGGCGCGAGCGTGGCGGCAGCTAGTCCGCATGGCTACAATTGCGGCGATGTCGCATCCAGCCGCATCGACGCCGCAGTTGCATTGGCTGGAGCTCGCGCTGTCGAGGACGTGGCCCGGAAGCAGCCCCGCGAGAGTCATACAACTGCGAGGCGACGCATCGACGCGGCAATTCTGGCGCGTCTGGATCAAGGCGGGCGGCGAGGCCGCCACCGCGATTGCGGTCGACCTCGGCACTGACATCCTTCCCTTGTATGCTCGGGTATTGACGCTCTATCGCGAACCGCTCGACGAGCCGCCGTACCTGAACGTACATCGCTTCCTCGAATCGATCGGGGCGCCGGTTCCGGGAATGTACTGCGCGATCGACCGGCGTTTTCTGCTGGTCGAAGACGTCGGCGACAAGTCACTGTTCCAGGCCGCGACGGCCAATCCCGAGCGAGCTCCCGAACTCTATCGCGCGGCAATCGACGAGCTCCTCCGAATCCACGTTGACGGGACTTCGCGGCGCGACGATCGATGCATGGCGTTCGGGGTCAACTATGACCGGCGGCTGTTCGGATGGGAACTCGAACAATTCACGGAGTTGGGGTTGAAGGAGATCGCGCCCGAGGCCGATCCGGCGCCGATTCAACCTGAACTCGCCGAGCTGGCGGCGAGACTCGGGAAGCTGCCGCGTGTCCTGTCGCATCGCGATTACCACGGCGGCAACCTGTTCGTGCAGGACAGCGCCGAGGCGATCAGAATCCGGATCCTCGACTTCCAGGATGCCCTGATGGCTCCGGCGGCGCAGGATCTCGCGCTGCTGCTGACCACGCGCGACGCCGCGCGCGTGATCACGCCGGCGATCGAGGCCGGCCTGCTCGACTACTACCTCGACGGGCTGGCGCGAAAGGGCGCGCCGCATACCGCGCGCGCCGAGTTCTTCGAGGGCTACCGGCTCTGCGTTATCCAGCACGCGCTCAAGATGGTCGGCCGGTTCGTATGGCTCGAGCGCCAGGGCCGGTCAGGCTATGCGTCTTACGTCCCGCACGCGGCCGCGCAAGCGCGCCGGATGCTGACGCTCGGCGCTGGTTTTCCATGCCTCAAGGCCGCTCTGCGTGTCGTCCGATGAAAGCGCTGGTACTCGCGGCGGGCAAGGGCGAGCGGCTGCGACCCCTGACCGAGACGGTGCCGAAGCCATTGCTCGAAGTGGGCGGGCGTCCGCTGATCCATTATCCGCTGCTGATGCTCAAGCGCGGCGGCATCACGCAGGTTGCGATCAACGTCCATCATCTGGCGGGCAGGATAGAAGCGGAGCTCGGGCGCGGCGAGGAACTGGGGCTGACGATCGACTACTCTCCGGAGCCCGCACTGATGGGCACCGGCGGGCCGCTGTTGGCGTTGCGTGGGTTCTTCGGCGGCGAGACATTCGCGATCGCCAACGCCGACACGATTCTCGATCTCGATCTCGCCCGGATGGTCGCGTTCCATCGCGATCGCGGCGCGCTCGCGACGGTAGCACTCCACCGGCCACCGAACCTCGAATACTACAGCCGGCTCGAAGTCGATCGCGATGGCATGATTCGCCGGATTCGCCTGCTGTCGCGGCAACCCGGGCGCCGCTTCGACGACTATCCGGCGGAACTCGGCGCCGATATCGCCGAGTCGCTCAGCTCGTTCATGTACTGCGGAGTCTGCGTCTGCGAGCCGGCGGTTCTGTCTATGACGCCGCATAATCCGCCGTTCAGCCTGATGGCTGACGTAATCGGGCCGATTGTCGCCAACGGGATGCGCATCGCCGGCTACGTGCATCGCGGCTATTTCAGGACAGTCGATGACATCGCAAGCTACCAGGCGCTCCGCGCCGAGTTCGCGAACGCGCCGCCACTTCTCAGCTGATTTGTCTGCGAGCTAGAGACCGAGCGCTTCTCGCAGTTCGATTCCGGCGGCGCCGCCGCTGCTCTCGCCGAGCTTGATCGGTCCCATCCGCTGGACGCCGAACAGTGAGGCGATCATCGGCATCACGTTGATCGCCACGATGAGCCAGAAGACCCCCTGCGAGACCACGGTGGCGATCGGAAGCTCCGCGCCGGTAATTCGCGCCGCGATTATCGCGGCGAGCGGGGATCCAACCGTGCCGGAGAGGTGCAGCACGACTCGCTTCCATCGCGGCGCGGCGAGATAACTGCCGAAGCTCATCTTGAACCGCGGTTCGACGCCCTGAAGGAAAACGTAGTCGTAACCAACCCCAAGCGCGGTCCCGGCCGCCACCTTCACCGGCGGTTGAAAGGCCGTCACCCAGACAGCCATCGCCAGAATCGCAACCAGGTTCGATCCCACCGCGAGCGCGAGCGCGATTAGCGCGGCGCCTGTGGCGATCGCGGCGATCTCGATCGCGATCCCGACGCCCACGGCGATCGTTCGTCTGCCCGAACGCATATGAAGCTTCCGGCTGACTCTCGTAATGTCACCGGCGAGGCTCGCCCGCACATCGTCGGGATCGCTTCGCACCGCGCGCACGAGCCGAGCCCACGGCCCCGGATGGTAGGCGCCGGCGTCGATATCGCGTTCGATTTCCGCGATACGAGCGCGAAGTTCTTCGACCGATGGAACCTCGGCAGTCATCGCGCCTATTGTCCGATTACTCGGGCGATCGTGAAGGCCAGGATCATCAGGAGACCGAATTCCATGTGCAACTGCACGGCGCGGAACAGCGCCCGATTGAGCCGCTTCGATTCGGTCTCTCGAAACACGATTCCGATCTCGTCCAGCGCGCGCGGCACGGTCGCGAGCACGATAAGCGCCGTCCAGGGAAGCACGCGGAGCGCGACGCCCATTATCGTCGCCGCGTAGGCCGCCGCGTCCAGCGCAAGGAGCTCGTAGTTGGCGCCCGGGCGGCCAAGCACCGTCGCGAGCGTGCGCTTGCGATGCTCCCGGTCGCTCTCGATGTCGCGGACGTTGTTGGCGTGCAAGATACCCGCGACCAGGAAGCCGACCGGAATCGACGCCCAAAGCGCGACCGGCGAGAAGCTGAGCGCCATCACGTAGTACGCGCCCATCACGATCGCCGGTCCCATGAAGATGAAGACCGTGAGCTCGCCAAGCGCGATGTACGCCAGCGAGACCGGCGCGGCCGTGTAGAAATAACCGGCCGCGACGCTCAACACCCCTATCGCCAGGATTGGCCATCCGCAGAGATAGACCAGCCAGAGGCCGAGCAGCGAGCCGATCGCGAAGGCGATCACTCCTCCGCGTCGGACCTCGGCCGGGGTCAGAAGCCCTTCCTGGATCACCAGGCTCGGGCCGAGCGAATCCGGCGAGTCCGCGCCCTTGAGGTAGTCGTAATAGTCATTGATCAGGTTGGTGCCCGCCTGGATAGCCAGCGCTCCAGCGAGCGCGACGATGAACCTGGCGACGGAGAAAAATCCGGCACGCCACGCAATAGCGCCCCCGAGCATCACCGGAATCGCCGACGCGCTGAGTGACGGCGCTCGAACCGCGCGAGTCCAGATCGCGAGCCGCCCCGGTGCCCGGCCGCGTCCGGAAATTGCCGCCGCATCAGTCATCGCAGCCCGCGCTCAGATACGTTGGTGCTCATCTGGTGAAAAAAGCTCGCTCAATGAGGGGGTCCGCAATGAAGATTACAAGAATCGGAATGGACATCGCAAAGCGGATTTTCCACTGACCAGGAGGGTCGCACGGACCCCCTCAGGAGCGAACCAGTACCGCTATTTCGATAGCGTCCTAATTAGACATATGTCAAAATAACTTCAGGAGGCGGAATCGATGGAACAGGAACAGATTGCAGAGGCGTTGCCGTTTCTGAAGGCGCTGGCCGACGAGAGCCGGCTCAGGATCGTCGGGCTGCTGGCCGCGGGCGAACGGAGCGTTCGCGATCTGGCCGCGCTGCTGAAGCTCAAGGAGCCCACGGTGTCTCATCATCTGGCGATTCTGAAGGAGCTCGGCATCGTCCGCCTGCGCCCCGACGGAAACACGCACTGGTATCGGCTCAATGATGATGCGCTGCGGGCGCTCAACCGGACCCTCTTCAGCGCGCGCAAGCTCGCGAGGCTAGGCGATCGCCCGGACCGGCGGAACTGGGACGAGAGAGTGCTGGATAATTTTCTGGAGGGTGAGCGGCTTACCGGAATCCCGGTCAGCCGCAAGAGGCGTTCAGTGATCCTGCGATGGCTGGCCAGCCGCTTCGAGCCCGGCGCAAGATATTCCGAGGCCGAAGTGAACCGGATCATAAAGCGTTATCACAGCGATTGCGCAACGCTGCGCCGGGAAATGATCGGCTACCGGATGCTCCATCGGGAGCGGGGTGTCTACCGCCGCCTGCCGGAATCGGAGTGGCTAATCGAGCAATCTACCGGCGCGCGCGGCAAGAATCCCCTGACCAATTCCTGACGCCAGCGCCGCGACTGCGATAGGATGCGGCTATCTCACGGCGCGAAAGGACGGCCCGATTATGTCATCGTGCGGCATCACGCTTTCCCCGTTTTCCGGAATTCCCGAAGGCGATTTTGTGCGGCTGGCGCGCGAAGCCGAGGACGCCGGGTTCAGCGGCGTCTTTGTGCCCGAGGCGACCAACGACGCGCTGATGTGCTGCCATGCGATCGCGGGCGCCACCCGGCGCGTCACGATCGCGACGTGGATCGCCAATCTCTACCTGCGCCAACCCACGCTCTGCGCGGCGGGTGCGGCGATGGTGCAAGACGCCTGCGGCGGCCGCTTCATCCTGGGACTCGGCGTGAGCCATCGCCCCGCGCTCGAGGCGATGGGAATTGAAATGGGCAATGCGCGGGACAACCTGCGCCGGTACACGACGACGGTGCGCAAGGCGCTCGCCGGCGAGTCGATGTCTGCCCTGGGGCTGCGCTTGCGCAAGCCGGTCAAGCCGGTACCGATCTATTTCGCGGCGCTCGCGATCGAGACTGCGCGGCTGGGCGGCGAAATCGCGGACGGGCTGATGCTCTATCTCTGCTCGCCGGATCGGATGCGCAAATCGATCGACGTGGCGCGTCAGGAAGCCGCGCGTCGTGGACGCAAGCCCGCTGACGTCGCGATAACGATGGGCCTGCCGGTCTTCCTTCACGAAGATCGCGCCAAGGCTGTCGAGGCCGCAAGACGCGGCCTGGCGTTCTACGCGGCACTGCCATTCTACAACCGGCTGCTGTCGAAGAGCGGCTTCGAGGCCGAAGCCAGGCGCGCGGCCGAGGCCGCCGCTCGGCGCGACGCGGCCGGGATGAGCGCGGCGCTCAGCGAGCCGATGCTCGACGCAATAGCGCTGGTCGGCCCGGCCTCGCGATGTATCGAGCGGCTCGCGGAGTATCGCGCCGCGGGCGCCGAATTGCCGATAATCGTTCCCAATCCGGTCGATGAGGATTACGCTTCATCCGTCCGCAACAGCTTGCGCGCCTTCACCGGGGCATAGCCGCATCATGAAGTCATGGAGGAATTGCGATGGGAATCCTGAGGGCTGAGACCATGAAACTGATCGCCCGGGAGATTTACGACTACGAGTTGCCCGACGATCGCGCGAACGCTCTCGCCCATGGTGCCGGAGCGCTGCTGACCGGCTCGCATCACCTGAGCACGATCTTGAACCTGGCCTCGATCGAGCCTCCTTTCGGCTATCCGATCCTCGAAGCGGAGGCCGTCAGGACTGGACGCGGCAAGCCATGACCCAAGCCGGAGATCTGCTCGCACTTGACGTTTCATCACTCGCGGTGAAGCTGCGGGCCAAAGAGATATCGCCCGTCGAGCTGACCGAGGCTTACCTCGGCCGGATCGCCGAACTCGACGGCACGCTCCGGGCGTATATCACAGTCACCGAGGATGTCGCGCGCGCGTCGGCGAAAGCGGCGGAAGCGGAAATCATCGCCGGCAGATGGCGCGGACCGTTTCATGGCGTGCCGGTGGCGATCAAGGATCTGCTCCATACCACGGGAATCCGGACTACCGGCGGCTCGAAGATTCTCGCCGGCTTCGTTCCCGATGACGACGCGACCGCGTGGAAGCGGCTCGCCGGCGGCGGCGCGATACTGCTCGGCAAGCTCAACCTGCACGAGTTCGCCTACGGAATCACCTCGACGAATCCGCATTGGGGCGCGGTGCGCAATCCCTACGACCTCGACCGGATCCCCGGCGGCTCGAGCGGCGGCTCGGCTGCCGCGATCGTCGCGATGATGGCGCCCGCGACGATCGGCACCGATACGGGCGGCTCAATTCGGATTCCAGCCGCACTATGCGGATGCGTCGGGCTAAAACCGACCTGGAGCCGGGTGAGCCGCTACGGCGTGATCCCGCTCGCCAGCACGCTCGACCACGTCGGCCCGATCACGCGCACGGTGCGCGACGCCGCGATCATGCTCGGCGCGATCGCAGGACACGACGCTCTCGATTCGACCTCGAGTCGTGAACCGGTGCCCGATTACGCCGCGTCCGTCAGCGGCGACATCAAAGGCGTGAGAATCGGGGTGATCCGTGAACTCAACGGCGGCCTGTCCAGCGACGTGTCGCAATCCTTCGGCGCGGCGATGAAGCAACTCGCGGCGCTTGGCGCGGCGGTCGAGGAAGTCTCGATACCTTCGATCGCAAGCGCCGCTCTCGTGACGACGATCATCACATTCGCCGAGGCGCTGGAGTATCACGAGCAGTGGATGCGCACGCGGCCCGCCGATTACGGCGACGATGTTCGATCGCTACTCGAGATGGGAATGGGCGTGACGGCCACAAGCTACGTTCGCGCCCAGAGGGCGCGGGCGCGAGTCCTGGCCGAAGCGCTCAACGCGCTGGAGAAGCACGACGTCCTGGCCGCTCCGACCAGCGCGATCGCGGCGCCGAGGATCGATGAGGCGACCGCGATTACCGGCGCCGCCGGGCGCCTCGACATGGTCCAGGCGATCCTGCGGTTTACCTCTCCGTTCGACGCGACCGGGCAACCGGCGCTCGCGATTCCGACCGGGCTTTCCCCCGCCGGGCTCCCGCTCTCGATGCAGATTATCGGACGTCCGTTCGACGAAGCGGCGATCATCAGGGTCGCGGACGCATACGAACGAGCGCGGGGCTCGCTGCCGGCGCCAAAGGTGTAAGCGATGGCTGCTCCCAAGATGTTCGACCTCGACGGGAGGGTGGCGATCGTCACCGGCGGCAACGGCGGCATCGGGCGCGGAATTGCGCTCGGCCTCGCCGAGGCCGGCGCGGCGGTAGCAGTCTTCGCGCGCGACGACGACAAGAATCGGGCTGTGACCGCTGAGCTCGAGGCGCTCGGCGTCCGAGCGGCCGCGCTTCGAATCGACGTAAGCGACCGCGCGCAGCTCAAACCAGCCGTGGAGCGCGTCGAGCGCGAGCTGGGACCGGTCGATATCCTGGTCAACAACGCCGGAATCGCGATCCTGTCATCAGCGCTTGCACTCGAACCCTCGCAATGGGATCGCGTGCTCGAGACGAATCTCACCTCGTGCTTCCTGCTCTCGAAGCTCGCCGCGCAATCGATGGTCGCGCGCAAGCGCGGCAAGATTATCAACATCGCGAGCGAGTACGCCTTCTTCGGAACGCCGCTCGCTTCCTCGTACAGCGCGGCGCAAAGGCGGCCTGATGCAGCTCACCAAGTCGATGGCGATCGAGCTGGCGCCGAACAATATCCAGGTCAATGCGATCGTTCCCGGATGGATCGAAACCGCGATGACCGAGCCGGTGAAGTCGATGTCGCTATATCGCGAGATAATCATGCGCACGCCGGCAGGGCGCTTCGGACGGCCGGATGAATGCGCCGGCGCGGCGGTCTTTCTCGCTTCGCAGGCCTCTGATTTCGTGACCGGATCGGCGGTGTTCGTTCGACGGCGGCTACCGGATTCGGTGACCGCACGCTGTACCCAACCCAGCCTCGCGGTAGGATGGTAACCACGATGAACTTGAATCTGGCTGACGATCCCTGGCAGGGCTGCAATCCCGTCGATCCCGGCTTTCGTGACGATCCCTATCCGGCCCTGAAGCGCCTGCGCGAGACCGAGCCGGTCAACCTGGCACCGGTCGGCATCTGGAGGCTGCTCCGTTACGCCGACGTCCAGAAGCTGCTCACGGGGGTGCGATGCGGCGTGAGGACCACCGACGGCCGGATGTTCGGCGTTGACGAGACCATCAGCGGACAATCGAACTTCATGCTGCAACAGGATCCGCCGAACCACACCCGGCTGCGCAGGCTGGTGAGCCACGCCTTCACGCCGCGGGCGCTGAACGCGTGGCGCGAGGAAATCCAGCGCGTGGTCGATCAATGCCTGGACAGCGTGGCCGCGCGCGGCGAGATGGACGTGATCAAGGACCTCGCCTTGCCCGTTCCATCGACGATCATTTGCGAGATGCTGGGCGTGCGCGTGGAAGACCGGGAGCGCTTCACGCAGTGGACCGCGCAGGCGACCTTCGGCCTCGCGGCGCCGATCCTGCCGCGCGAAATCGTCGAGCTGGCGCGGGCCGCGGCTGATTCGCTGAATGCCTACTTCGAGGAGTTGATCGCCCGGCGTCGGGCCGATCCGCGCGACGATCTCCTGAGCACACTCATCCGCGCCGAAGAGGCAGCCGACAAGCTGTCTTTCGACGAGTTGATGTCACAATCGGTAGGGCTTCTGATCGCCGGATTCGAAACCACCATCGGGCTCATCGGCAACGGCATGCGCGCCTTGATCCGCAATCCCGCCGAGCTCGCGAAGCTTCGCGCCAATCCCGAGCTTGCGCCCAAGGCCGTCCAGGAATGCCTTCGCTACGACGGGCCGATCGTGCTCACCGGGAGAGTCACCCACGAGGACGCGGAGTTCAGCGGGAAGGTTATTCCGAGGAATTCAATGGTGTGGGCGATGCTGGCTTCAGCCAATCGCGATCCCGAAGCGTTCCCCGATCCCGATCGCTTCGATATCGAGCGCGACGCGAGCGACCATGTCGCTTTCGGCGGCGGAGCGCACTTTTGCCTCGGTTACCGGCTTGCGGAACTCGAGGCGCAGGCGGCGATCGGCACGCTGGCCCGGCGGTTCAGCGATCTGCGCCTAAAATCGGAAACCGTGGAGTGGGGCCCGTCGCTCTTCAGAGTGCCCGGCCGCCTCCCGATTTCGTTTCGGAGCGCCGCGTGAAGTCGTCGTTCTCGATCTACGTCGCCAAGGAAAATCTCAAGTTCTCGGCGGCGCACTTCATCGCCTATCCCGGCTTCCGCGAGCCATTGCACGGACACAATTACCAGGTCGGGGTGCGCGTCGAGGGGAAGCTCAGGAAGACCGGCTACGTTATCGACTTCGGCCTGATCAAGAAGATCGCCAAGGAAATCGTCGATCGGATCGACGAGCGCACCATCGTGCCGCTCAACAGCGATTGCCTGAGGATCGAGCGCGAAGACGGCGGCCGGATCAGGATTCGATACGAAGAGGATGAATTCGTTCTGCCGGCGGCTGACGTTTGCGTCCTGCCGATCGTCCATAGTTCGGCCGAGGAACTGGCGCGCTTCATTCTGAGCGAGTTGCGCGAGGCGCTGAAGGCGCGCTCCGCATTGGAGGAGGTGGTCGCGATCGAAGTCTCGGTCGCCGAGGGTCCGGGGCAGGCCGCGATTTACCGCGAAGAGATTGCGTCTTGACGGGCTGGCGTTGGCGTCGAAGTCGGCCGGCGAGTTAAGCTCGGGATCGATGGAGGATGCGCGATGGACGTAACGATTTTCACCGGTCAGGGCTGCTCCGCGTGCCGGCAGGCGAAGGAGTTCTTCGCGAGCAACGGCGTGAAGTTCACCGAGCGCAACATCAGCGACGACCCCTCTGCGCGCGATGAGCTAATCAGCCGCGGCTTTCGCGCCGTACCGGTGATCCAGGTCGGCGGCGAGACGATGGTTGGCTTCAGCGCCAAGCGGCTGCGCGAGTTGCTGCGATTGAGCTGACGAGCCGGACCTCGTGCGAAAAGCGATCAGCGATTCTGGCTCATGAGCCGGATTACCTCGGCGCGGCCCCATTCGACATCATGCCGGTGGCGGTTGGCCATCTTCTCGAGGTAGTCGCGAATCGGACCGTCGGGCGCGATCGCGAGCGCTTGTTCGGCTTTGCGCGCGGCCCATTCCTGGCCGCGCGACATCAGGTTGAGCCGATCTCGCAGCGAATCCAGCGCGGCGACCTTTTCGGCGAACGGCCCGGTGCGGTCTGACGGCGAGCCGCCGGCGGCGCGAATCAATTCTTCCAGCCGGGCCGTGTTCTGCGCCTCATCTTCGCGGGCCACCAGCAGGAAGCGCCGCAACTCTTCCTGCTCGACTTCGCGTGCGAGCTCGTCGAGCGCGACCACGCCTGCCCGCTCGGATTCGAGCAGCAGATTCAGGATTTGTTCGAGCGCCGCATCCATCGAGAGCGAATCTAACCTCGCATCCGGGGAGCCGCAAGCCGAGGCAATCGTGGAGCTATCGCATCAGCATGCGCGCGGCGACGAAGAGCAGAAAGATCGCGAACGCGCGACGGAGCACCAGTCCGGACAGATGATTTGCGCCGACCGCGCCGAGATATGCGCCGATCAAAAGCCCGATACCGAGGTAGAGCGCGTACGGGATGTTCAGGTTGCCGTGCCGATAATATTCCCACGCGCCCAGCAATCCGACCGGGGGCAGCAGCGCGCCGAGCGAAGTTCCAACCGCAACGTGCTGGGGCATGCCAAGCAGCAGCACGAGCGCCGGAACGATCAATACACCGCCCCCAACGCCGACAAATCCACCGAGAATTCCTGCCGCCAGTCCGATAATCAAGATGATCAGAACGTCGCTCATCTTCGGTTAGCCGCCTCCGTTCGGGACGGCGCGAGCGTAGCAGATCAGCGCTCGCAGATCGAAGATGGGTCGCAGCACTCTCGGCTGGTTCTGCAACGCCCGCCACCCCCTCCCTCAACAAAGCGGGAGAGGCGCCTCAAGCAATGCCAGGCGCTAGTTGCCCGTGCCGCAGGTGCAGACTCCCAGGCCGCTCCCGATTTGCTGAATATCTCCACAGAGGCTGGCCAGATTATCCGCGTCGAGAACGTCCGCAGGAGCGTCCTCGAACTCCTCTTCGGTCAGAGAAGTCGTCTGCGGATGGGTGGCCCAGGCGCGCACGGTCGGCTGGAGAGTAAGGCCAACGGCGCCGCTGCCGCCGGTGGGATCGCAGCAATTGTCGGTTTTCGGATCGCAGCCCTCGCCGGGTGTCGGGATCGGCGGATTTGACTGAGTGGCGTTGGGGGCCGCGGAGATAATCCGTATGACGCCATTCTGGAGAACAGCGGGCGGCGTGGTGGATTGCGCTACCGCACCCGAGGCCAGATCGGTGGTGATGTTCAGCGTCCGCAGGCCGTCGGCCGTCACCGGACATCCGCAACACTCCTGCAACGCCTGGCGCGTATCGAAAACGTAGAACATCGCGCAGATTTCATGCGGCTGTCCGCTCGAAGTGTTCGGCTCCAGCGGATCGGTGACGTGCACAAAAGCCTGTCCGGCGGTCGAGTTCGCGTTGCTGAAGTAGTTTATCTTCTGCGTATCCGGCACGGCGCCGATGGTTGCGATGTCTTCGATAAAGTATGGCGCGTTTATCGATGTCGCGGTGTCGAACGTACCGTTCAGTTCCGTTGCGACAAAGAAGTCTTCGTAGCCCTCGGTGTTATCGGGGCTGGCCGCGAAAAACAGATGCGGGTTGAACATCCACTCCGCTCGAAGACTCAGCGCCCGAGATTGTGAACGAGGCGCCGGTGGGATTCCCGCTGACGGGATCGAATTCCCGATAGGTGGGCGAGCTCTGAGCGTCGTTGATGAGGAAGTTGCCGTCCGGCAACACGGTGAAGCCATCGGCATCGGGATCGTGCTGGGAAATAGTGATGGGGCCCTTGATTACATTGCCGGTGGTGGGGTCGATTCCATAGACGACGAGAGCCCCGGTACTCGAGGCCATTGTAGCCGGTCAGCGCCCACAGAAGGCCGCCGCTGAAAGCCAGATCCTGGATGCCGGCGCCGGGATTGGGGTTGGGCAGCACGTTGACGTCGTCCGCTCCCGCGCCGCTGTTATAACGGGCAATATGAATTCCGTCAGAACCATAAGGGATTTCGAAAAAGAGGAAATCTATTTCAGTATAGTAGACCAGGTTGCCGGACACGGCGACGCCAAAGCCTTCGGGCACCGTTTCGTCGAAGACTTCGGAGTCGTCCGGGTAAAAGTAATTGATCAGTTCGCCCGTGGAGAAGTCAAACGTAGCGAGCGGGCTGAAGCTGTCCTCGACTTCGGTGCCCACCATGCTCTTCACATTACCGGTGCCTTTCGCGCCGCCCATCCTCTTCGCGAAACTGACTTTGCTACCGTCCGGTACGAAGTAGCCGTTGGTCACGATTAGAGGACTTGCCTGTGCGCTTCCGACCATCAGCAGCAACGCGAGCATTGCGAACCAACCTTTTGCCAGAAGCCTCGCGATTCTGATGGCTGTCTTCGACCCTTTCATCTGATCTGGTCTCCCTCGCGGCCCAACCGTGCGGCGCCTAGAACGTTAGAGAACAACCGGCACGCCGGGCTTCATCTAGCACATAGCGCGGGATAATGAGAATAGAAGACCAAAACGCGGGGGGTCTACCCCAGCAATAGGAGCCATAGTTGCTCCGATTACCGGGACGGAAGTACTTGGAGTCTGTCACCCAGGATCGAGGAGAGCTTTTCCGCCGGCGATTGCGTCAGATCCCCTCGCATGAAGCCCGCCGCGGCGGCGTGACCGCCGCCGCCGAAGCCGCGCGCGGTCTGCGACAGATCGACATCGCAATCGGCGCTGCGCCGGAGGCTTACGCCCTGGCTTCTGAGATCGAACAGTGCGATTACGGTTTGAGTCTGGTCTTTGTAGAGTTCGGCGGCGACTTCGCTGCTGTATCCGAAGCAGCAGGCGGTGCGCACTTTCAGACCGTTGGGCAGCGGACGATCGACGAGCGTGGCGCGCGCCAGAGCGAGGCTTTTCGCCATCGCCTCGCGCCCTTCCTCGAGCGCAGCCTTCAGGCGCGGAGTCATTCTGGGCTCGTCCATCCGCATGATCTCTTTGTAGGCTTCCGCGCCGCCCAGTGTCTGGACCGCCAGGGCCAATCGGCCGACTCGGGCAGCCGCTTGACCCATCGATCGTGATCGTCGGCGAGCTCGACCAGCGGGCGGAATCGCTCGAACGCCTTGGGGTCGGACCGTGCGAGCTTCGGGCCTTTGCTCTTGAGAAAATTGAACGTCAGGCGCGCCGCCGAGAAGCGCTCGGACAATACTTTGGCGCGAAAGGGCACCTTGAACTCGGGCGCATCGGCGCGGGAGACTGCGGTTCTGTGATGGTCGATCCAGTAGACGCTTGCGCCCGCGTCGGCGAGCGCACGCAGATGCTCCGCGGTCGCGATTGAGTTCCAGGAAAGGTCCGTGATCCAGATCTCGTCGCCATCGCCGCCGCCTCTGGATTTGAGGGCCTGGATCTTTTCGTCACTCTCCCCGTTGGCGGCAAGGATCGGTATCACGCGATGGCCCGCGTAAAAGCGGGCGACGGTGGCGGCCGCGACCACTCCGTCGAAGCAGGAAGGCCCGTGGCTGACAACCTGGATAACGCGTCGATCGTGCCCCGGCATAGCCAACCGATTCTAGGAGAAATGCGGGCGCAGGGCGACGGCCCGACCTCGGTCCCGCGATGGGCGCGCGCGCATCTGGCGAACCTGCTCACCCTGTTCAGGTTCGCGGCGGGCGCGGCATGGATCGCAGAGTTTGCCGTTGATCGCGAGAGGCGCGCGGTTCTCGGGGCGATAGCCGTAGCGGCGGCCTGGAGCGATTTTATCGACGGGCGCGTCGCGCGGCGGCTCGGCACCTCGGGCACGGCCGGGCGATGGCTCGACGGGGCGGCCGACGTGACCTTCGTGCTGGCGGTGCTCGGATGCGAATCGTGGGCCGGCGCGATTCCGGTTTACGTCCCGTGCCTCATTGCCGCATCATTCGTTCAATACGCGGCCGATTCGATGATTCTCGGGCAAGCGGCGCACGGACCGATTCGCAGCCGCCTCGGCCATTGGGGCGGTGTGATCAACTACGCACTCGCGCTGGCTCTGTCGTTCGCTCCACCGCCGTCATTCCCCGGCCTGTTGATCCGAAGGGCATCACCCCTGCTCGCCGTCTACTACATCACGGCGATCGCGGAACGCGCGCTGATGTATCTGCGGGCGATCTAGTCCTGTTTTCGATTTGCTGTCCTACGTGAATCCCGTATAATGGCCGAAGAGCTCTTCGAGTGGGACCGGGCAAAGAGCGAGCGCAACGCGATCGAGCGAGGGATAGGATTCGAGTATGCGTGCCGCATCTTCGCGGGCCCGGTACTCGAAGAGGAGGACCTTCGGAGAGATTACGGCGAACGGCGAGTTGTTGCGACCGGGAAGATAGAAGAGGACCTATTTGTACTAGTGTACACTTGGCGCGGCAATCGGCGGAGGATTATCTCGGCCCGTCCTGCAAAGAGGAGAGAGCGTGATGCCTATTGTCAGGCGTTCCCTGAGTGAGATGATGCGGTCCAAGCCGCGCGCTGATTTGAAGCGCATCCGCGGGTTCAGCGACGCCGACATCGACGCGATGATCGCGACGGACCCGGACATCGCGCCCGATATGTCGCAACGGCGCGACTGGCGGCGGGTGCTTAATCCGCGGCTTCCGGACGTTAGAGCGATCCGGCGCAGGCTCGGGCTGTCTCAAGCCAGATTCGCCAAGCGCTTCGGCTTCAGCGTTCGCACGGTGCAGGAGTGGGAACAGGGCCGAGCGATTCCGGACCGTCCCGCGCGCATTTTGCTCAGAGTAATTGAAAAGTCGCCGAAGACCGTCGAAAGGGCGGCGGCAGCCGGATGATAGGCTACGATTGGTGTCGCGAAGGGCCGACTCCAGTGAGGCAAGCGATATGGCTCGCTCAAGGATAGACGTTCCCCAGGACCGCGTCAGCGGGTTCTGCCGGCGGCATCACGTCCGAAGGCTGGCGTTGTTCGGCTCGGTCCTCCGCGATGACTTCCGTGCGGACAGCGATGTGGATGTGCTCGTCGAATTTGAGCCCGGATTCGTGCCCGGGCTTGAGTTCTTTTCCATTGAGGCCGAACTTTCGGAGATCCTGGGCCGGAGGGTGGACCTCAACACCCCCGGCTTCTTAAGCGCGGACTTCCGCGACCGAGTGCTCGCCGACGCGGAGATCCAATATGTCGCACGACAGACGTGAGGCCCGGCTCCGCCACATGCTCGACCACGCTCGTGAAGCCTCCGCGATGGCAGCCGGGAAGACGCGCAAGGATTTGGACGCCGATCGCAAGCTCAATCTCGCGCTGGTTCGATTGCTCGAGATCGTCGGCGAAGCCGCCAACAGAATTCCGGCGCGCGAGCGCGCCCAATACCAAACGATACCCTGGAGCCAGATTGTAGGACTACGAAATCGCCTCATCCACGGGTACGATTCGGTGGATTTCGACATTCTATGGCAGATCGTCACCCGCGACTTGCCGGCTCTGATCGCGTCACTCGAACAGATCATTCAGGCGTGACACTGATTGACCGAAGTATGGGAGCTAGTCTGTCCGTCGTTCGAAGCAGCCGTGCTATTCTGCGGGTGATAGGCTAATGTTGGCTTGGCCCCTCAGGTAGCAGTTGGAACCACAGATCCTCGAGCGCGCGCGTCATCTCATCTCGCGGCGCAACATTCATCCCAACGTTCTCAAGGTCCTGTATCGGCTGAGTCACTCCGGCCATGCGGCGTACCTGGTCGGCGGAGGCGTGCGGGACCTGATGCTCGGGCGCAAGCCCAAGGACTTCGACGTCGCAACGTCGGCCCATCCCCATCAGGTGCGCGAGTTGTTTCGCAACTCGCGCCTGATCGGCCGGCGTTTTCGCCTGGTTCACGTCTTCTTCGGCCCGCAAAACATCGAAGTCGCGACTTTCCGGCGCCAGGCCGAGGGCGTGGTCGAAGACGGCGACCTGCTAATCCGGCACGACAACACGTTCGGGACCGAAGAGGAAGACGCCTTTCGGCGCGACTTTACCGTCAACGCGCTCTTCTATGATCCCACGAGCTTCCGCGTAATCGATTATGTGGGCGGCGTGGACGACCTCGGCGCACGGTTGATCCGCACGATCGGCGATCCCGAGCTGAGGGTCAGAGAGGACCCGGTGCGGATGATCCGCGCAGTCCGATTCGCCGCGAAGCTCGGCTTCGGGATCGAGCGCGCCACGCGCGAGGCAATCGAGCGGCATCATCCGGACATCCTGAAGGCGTCGCCTCCGCGCCTGGTCGAGGAGATCTACCGCACGTTCGCGATGCCGGCTGCGGCGCAGGCGCTCGCGCTGATGGAAGATCTCGGGCTGCTCGCGGTTCTGATCCCGTCGCTTTCGGCGCATCTCCGGTCGCCGGCCTCGAATGCCCAAAATACCGCGACGGCTACTGAGCGAAATCTGATGGCGCTCGAAAGGATGATCGCAACTCACGGCGAACCGGGCCGCGGGTTCGTCCTCGCCTGTCTGTTTCTAGACATGCACCGCTGGTCGGGCGGCTCGTCGCAGGGCGACGACGGGAGCGACTTGACCGACGCGTTGCGGGAGCGCGGCTTTCCGCGCGGAGACATCGAGCACATGCGGCTGCTGCTGGATGCGTTCGAGTTGTTCATCTCGCGATCGCGCCGCGCGCGGCGCTTGTTGCGCCGGCCATACTTTGCGGAAGCACGCGGCTTTTACGAATTGATGGCATCGAATTACGACGACAATCCGGCCGAGTTGGATCTATTTCTAGCCGGCTCCCAAACGCATCCGATGCATCACGCGCACCCGACGCATCACGCACATGTCGGCGGACCGGACGGCGAGCCGGCGGGCCGACGCCGCAGGCGAAGGCGCGGCGGCCGCCGCAATCGCGGCCGTCGCGGACACCTGCCGACTCAGGGCGGCGCCAACCTTGTCCCCCGATCGGCCATCGACTAGCTTCTATTGTCCGAGCGCCTGAACGCGCGGGCGCGGGCCACTATCAGCCCGGCCTGCTGACCCGCTCAGGCTCGGGTCGGGAGGCATTGCATTTGTCGGCCAACAGCTTGCGCACCGAAAAGATATGGATCGACGGCGAGATGGTCCCGTACGACGAGGCCAATGTACACGTCCTCACGCACAGCCTCCATTATGGACTCGCGGTGTTCGAGGGGATGCGCTGTTATGAGACCGGCGAGGGGCGTTCCGCGATCTTCCGCGCCCGCGAGCACATCCGCCGGCTGTTCGACTCGGCGCACATCGTCGAGATGCCGATGCCGTTCAGCTCGGAAGAACTGCTCAAGGCATCGGCGGACGTAGTGCGGGTCAACAAGCTCAAGGAATGCTACCTGCGGCCGATCGCGTTCCTGGGCGAAGGTGAGATGGGACTTGCGGCGCGCGGCAACAAGACCCGCGTCGCAATCGCGGCCTGGCCGTGGGGCGCCTATCTAGGGCAGGACAGCGTCAGCAAGGGCGTCCGGCTCAAGACCTCGTCGTTCGCGCGCTTCTATCACAACTCGATGATGCCGGCGGCGAAAGCGTCGGGTCATTACGTGAATTCGATTCTCGCGGGCTACGAGGCGCGCCGAAGCGGCTACGACGAGGCGCTGCTGCTCGACACCCAGGGCTTTGTCGCCGAAGGCAGCGGTGAGAATGTGTTCGTGGTGCGCGACGGAATCGTCAGGACGCCGCCGCTCAGCTCGATTCTGCCGGGGATCACGCGCGATGCCGTGATGAAGATTCTGCGCGACCTGCAAACGCCGGTGGTCGAGGAGCATTTCGCGCGCGACCTGTTCTATATCGCCGATGAGGCCTTCATGACCGGCACCGCAGCCGAGGTTACGCCGGTGCGCGAGTCTCGACGACCGCAAGATCGGATCCGGTGCGCCGGGACCGATTACGCTCAAAGTGCAGGAAGTATTCCGCGCGGCTCTGCACGGGCGCGACGCGCGCTATCGCGACTGGCTATACTACGTGTGAAGATAGTTTGTACTGGATGAAGCTCGCGCTCCTGATAGTCGCGCTGGTCGCGGGCGCGTCAATCTCAATGGCGCTCAGGCCGCGGATCGCGCGCGCGCAGGCGCTCAAGGAGGGGCAGGTCGCGCCGGACTTCTCGACCGAGATGGTAGCCGGGGACCAGATCAAGCCGGTGAAGCTCTCCGACTTTCGCGGCAAGCGCGTCGTCCTCTATTTCTATCCGAAGGATTTCACTTCGGGATGCACCAGGGAGGCGTGCGCCTTCCGCGACGGTTTCTCGCGCTTCGACAAGGCCGGAATCGTGGTGCTCGGATGCAGCATCGATTCATCCGACAAGCATCGCGCCTTCATCAAGAAATATGGACTGCCCTTCCCGCTGCTGCTCGACCCCGACAAGAGCATCGCGCGCGCCTACGGCGCGGCCAACGGCATCCCGATTCTCGGCTTCGACAAGAGAATCACCTACCTGATTGATACCGACGGCAGGATACTCAAAGTCTATCCGAGCGTCGATCCGTCGAAGCACGCGGCGCAGATCCTCGAGGCGCTGGACAAGCCGCTCTCCGGCGCCGCCGCGCCGACCACGAATTGACCGGGCGTTGTCTCTGTGATTTGATTCCGCGACGTCGGCGAATGACAGATTTGAATAGCACTCCGCCATCGGACGGGAACGGTACGCGAGCGGCGCGCGTCTCCCTGTTTCTTCTGCGCGGCATCTGCCAGATGCCCGCCTATGTCGCCTACGAGCGCGGCTACTTCTCCGACAACGCGATTGATGTCGACCTTGCCATTGAAGCAACGGCCTGGCTTATTCCCAATCGTCTGCTCAGTGCGGAGCTCGGCTTCGCCGTGATGCCGTGGACGCGAGTCGCGGAGGCCAGCGTCCGCGGCGAGCCGCTGGTATTGATCTGCGGATCGGGTTGCAACGAGGCAGCGGTCGTGGTTCGTCGCGGTGTGCGGCCGGACGACGTTCGCCGGGTCGCCGTCCCTCAGCGCGGCGGGATAAAAGATCTCACCGCAGCGGGGCTCTGGCGGGCTCGGATGGCAGAACGTCGAGAGCATTCGTCTTCCCTCCGGCGACGCCACGATCCTCTGCCTGATCGGCGGCGGAGCCGACGCTGCAGTGATGGTTGAACCGTATGCGACAATGCTGGAGCAGCTCGGCTTAGGCGATGTCATCCGCCGCACGGGCGACTTGTGGTCGGGTGCGCCGGGCTGCTCGCTCACGACCTCCGCACAGATGATCGAGCGCAGATCGGACCTGGTCCGCCGCTTCGTGTCGGCCTTCGTACGCGGCGCGCGCGACGTCACCGATGATCCGGAAGGATCGGCTGAGATTGGCTCGCGGTATATCGGGATGGCGGCAAGCGTGATTCGCGATGCGCTTCGGGTCAACCAGCCCAACGTGCACGCGCTGGAAAATGAGGCTGCGATGGGCCGGGTCGTAGACCTCATGGTCGAGCTGGGCTACGCGCCCCATCCGCCGTCGCGCCCATATCGGGACTTAAGCTTCCTCCGTGATGCGCTTCGGGTCCTCCGGCCGTAAGATGGCGGCGACGCGAATCGTCTGTTGCGCAGCACCACACGGCTACGGGCCTGGCCTTCAAAGGTCTGCCGCCTCGCCTCTGGCTTGCGCCAGCGCGGAGCGAGCACCGTTTTTCTAGGCACCGGCATCGCTCTGGAACTGGCGGAGCGGAGCGGCTCATTCGACGATGCGATCGACGCGCCGCCGGAGAACCCCATAGCTTCGGCCCTGATCGATTCGGCGGCGGCGGTCGTCTCGCTGATGGATCAGGACTACCTGCCGATCGCGCAGAATCGTGGCAAGCCAACGTTCGTCGCTGACAGCCTCTTCTGGATGCGCGATCGGATACCGGACTGCTTTCGCACCGCGACCCGCTACTGGGTGCAGGATTTCCTCGGGGTCAGAGAACGGCTGGCCGAAGCTCCGATCCGCGCGTCAATTGTGGGACCGATCGTGGCGCAGGCGGCTGCGGCGCCTGATGGCAAGCGATCTGGAATCGTGATCCATCTCGGCGGTTGCGATTCGCCGCTGAGCGCGATCGACCCGGGATACTTCGACTTCATTATCGAGGCCGTTGCAGAGAGCACTATCGCGTCGCGTTTCTCCGGCCCGATGGCCATGATGGCGGGCCGGAAGTGTATCGACTCCCTGAGATCACGCACTGCCGGTGACCGAATCGACTTCGTATCGGTGCCGCCCGATGAAGCTTTGGCGCTGCTGGCCGGCGCGAGGATTGTTCTGACCGCGCCGGGGCTGACGACCACCCTCGAATGCTTCCAACTCCGCCAGCCCATCTTCTTTCTGCCGCCGCAGAACTACAGCCAATGGTGGATACTGAAGAAGCTCCGTCTCATCGGACTTGCGCCCGCAGCCTTTCATTGGCAGGATCGCCTCGCTGCCTGTCCGGTGATGGAACGCATGGCGGAATCCGAGCGCGTGCCGCTTCTCCGCTCCCTGGTCGGGGGGCTGGTGCACGACCCGGAGGCGCGGCGAGCATTGGTTTGCGCGCTCGACGACTACGCGAACTGCGATCGTACAGCTCTCGCCAGCGCACAACGCCGATACTTCGATTCGCTCGGCGCCAACGGCCTCGATTCGATCGTCGGTGAACTCGCTCGAGTCCTCGATAGTTCTGCCGAAGAGGCAGGCGAGAGAGCGGCCGGGCGATGAGGGCGGACGATCCTTTAAACGGCGTCGATCTCGCAAAGGTCGCCGGCAAGCTCGGATTCACGCTCCATCTGCCGATTCCCTATGCGCCAGTTAACATCTATCCGATGTCGGCCCCGGCTTTTGTGTCGAACCCCGGGGCCGAGCGAGAAGGGCGCGAGAAAGGGCCGCTCGGGATCTACGTTCACGTTCCGTTCTGCAACTACGCGTGCAACTTCTGCTTCTACGTAAAGCGAATCGGAGACAACGAATCGACCATGGCGCGCTATGTGCGCGCGTTGAGCCGAGAGCTTGAATGGGTCGAGCCGGGGACCGAGATCGCAAGCCTCTATGTCGGCGGTGGCACTCCGACAGCGCTCCCTGCGCGGCTGCTCAACGATCTGCTCGAGGCGGTGTTCGCGCGCATGCGCGACCGGCCGGGTGCGATTCACACTGTCGAATGCTCGCCGGAATCAATCTCGCCCGAGCATGTGCAGGCACTCTGCGATCGCGGGATCGGCCGGGTGAGCCTGGGTGTCCAGAGTATCGACGACGACGTCCTGAACACGGTTCGCCGCCTTCATGATCGAGAGCAATCTATTGCGGCGTGCCGGCGCCTGGTCGAGAGCGGGCGCGTGGTCAACGTCGATCTCATGTACGGCCTTCCCGGACAAAGCGAAGCGGGCCTAGTCGAGGCCTTTCGAGCCGTAGCCGCGATCGGTGTGCATTCGGTCACGGTCTACAATCTGCGGATGAACGAGCGCACGCCGGTTGCCGGCTTGTTGCGCGAGGGCGAACGACTCGATCTCTTTCGGCTTGCGCGATGGCGCGCGATCATCAAGCAGACTGCGGATGATCTCGGTTTCGTTCAGACGCGCTGGTATGCCTTCCGGCGCGCATCGCAGGGGGCCGCCGGCGCCGAGGCGATGGGCGTACCCGGCCTGATGGGCGACCAGCTCGGCATCGGACTCAGCGCCCGCTCGCGCATGGGCCGGACGGTCTATCGCAACCATCCCGAACTCGCCGTCTACCTGGATCGCGTGGAGGCGCAACGGAGCCCCGTAGAGGAGACTTTCCGGCTCGGAGACCAGGAGCTCAAGGTCCGATACGTTGCCGGCTGGCTCGGCGATGGCGCGCCGCTCGACCGCTCGGAGTACGTGAAAATCTTCGGCCATCCGATCGAGGATGACTTCGGAGATGTGCTACGGATTCTAATCGGCGAGGGGCTGATAGTGGACGGCGCCGAGCGGCTCGCGCTGACGGAACTCGGAGCGCTGGTCTACGACCTCGTGATGCTCGCGTTTTACCCGCCGGCGACCCGCGACTGGCTTGCCTCGCGCCAGCAGGCGGCGCTCGCGAAGCGGAGCGGGCCTTCGCACCCCGATCGATGAGCGCGCGCCGAATCGCGTACGTTGTAGATGTCTTTCCGAAGATTTCCGAAACGTTCATCGCTTCGGAACTGGTCGAGCTGCGGCGGCGCGGAATAGAGGTCCGCATCCTTTCTCTGAGAGAGCCGGGCGAGCAACTACGTCACGAATTCATCGCTCGGGCCGGACTGGAGGATCTCACCGTCTTCGGCCGCGCGAACTTCCCGGGCGTGGTGGACGAATTCAGGCCGGACCTTCTGCACGCACACTTTGCGATCGGCCCGGCAGGGGAGGCGCGTGCGCTGGCCGAACGGTTCGACCTGCCCTTTACGTTTACCGCTCACGGCCGCGACATCTATCGTATGGCGCCGCCCGACTTTCCCGAGCGAGCCGCCGCGGCGTCGGCGCTCATCACAGTTTCCGAGGCAAACGCGCGCTATATCGTCGGGAACTTCGGCGTTCCGCGCGAACGCATCGAAGTGATCTCCTGCGGAGTGGACATTGACCGGTTCCGGCCGCTCGCAGAAAAATCCCACGTCGAAAAGGCGTCGGCGAGCGAAGCCCCGCTGATCGTGTGCGTAGCCCGCTATGCCCGAATCAAGAATCTCCGCGTTCTGATGCACGCGTGCGCGGCTCTCCGCGAACGCGGAGTGCGATTTCGATGCGTTCTGGTGGGTGACGGTCCCGACCGCGCCGGCGTGGAAACGGCTCGTCGGCAACTAGACCTGGAGCAGTCGGTCGAGTTGACGGGCTATCTTCCGCAGAGCCAAGTGCTGGCCCGGTGGCAAAGCGCATCGGTGGCGGCGCTATCGAGTGACAGCGAGGGCATGCCCGTCAGCCTGATGGAAGCGGCGGCGTGCGGGGTGCCGGCGGTCGCGACCCGGTGGGCGGCGTTCCGGAACTGATCGAGGACGGAGTCACCGGTTTGCTGGCGCCGCCGGGCGATGCGAAATCGCTTGCCGATGCGCTCCAGCGGCTTCTCACGAACCCGGACCTCGCCGCGCAAATGGGAATCGCCGCGCGGCGACGCGCCGAGCGGAAATTCTCGTTGAAGGCACAGGTCGATCGCCTGCTGGCTCTATGGTCGGATCCACGCAGAATGATCAGCCCAAGGCGTGCCAGCCGGAGCGCTCCGGCCGTGTTTCCGCCGTGGTATGCGACCGACAACGAGTTCGACTCCCCATCCGAACTGGCCGAGGCTCATGCGCCGATAGTGAAACTCGCGCTTCAGGTGATCGACAATCGCGCCGGCAACGTGATCGATCTTGGGTGCGGCAATGGCGCGCTGCTGCAGAAGATCCACCGCGGCAACGACCGGATCATTCCGTTCGGAGTAGACACCAGAGAAGACCGAATCGGCCATGCCCATCTACTCCTTCCTTCGTTCCGCGAGAACTTTCGATGCGGCAGTATCCTGGACAACGACTGGATTTGGTCGTGCGATCGCCGCTACGCGCTCGTGATCGTGTCTTCCTCCAGGTTGGTCGAGTCCGGTCCGGAGGCTGCCGCGCGCTTGAGGAAACGGCTGGCCGAACGTTGCGACAATCTACTGGTGTACGCGTACGGCAAGAGGTTAGGAACCTTGCAGGAAGCCGCTCCGCGAGTTGGTCTCCGCCTGGTGCTTTGCGAGGGAAAGGTGGGCCTCGCCGTCGTCGAATAGTAGTGCGGATGCAGTCGGCGGTGGCTGTCTTCTCAACGCACCCTGATTGGCCCGATATTTCCCGCTGCGTCGATCGCGCGTATGGCATAGAAGCTCAAGCCCGCCCGGTGCGGCACTGCGATTGATTCCGCCGAGCCCGCCGGCTTGGGCTTGCTGCTCACCGCGATCTGCGTCGCGGACGCCAGGGTGCTCTGCGTAATCGGGTTCGAGGCCGCGAAGACCTGGTAAGCCGCGGCCTGTCCGGATTTCCAATCGTCTCCGACCGCGGTGAATTTCAGGGTGTCGGTGCTGCCCGAGCGCGTGACGCTCAGGTCGCTGATGGCCGAAGGCGGCCGGGTGTCTTCGCCGTAGAGACCGGTATTGCGGTCGTTCTGATGCCAATGCCAGGCTTCGTGATTTGCCGAGCTGCGGCCGGGCGTGCGGAAGAGATGCAGATATCCCTCGCGCGTAGTGACAGCGACGTCCACCGTACCCGAGCCTGTGAGATCGCCGACCGCAGGCGCACTGAGCACGAATCCGCCGGTCCATTTGGGCCATCCGCTGAGCGGTTGTCCGGTCTTGCCGTCGAACCCATGAAGCGCGGCGGAATCGGTGGCCGTTACGATGTCCGGAATCCCGTCACCGCTCACGTCCGCGATTGCGGGCGCGGTGAAAAACGGCAGCCCCTGAAGCATCTGCGTATACTGCGCGAGATTGTCTCCCGTGGCCGCATCCCAGACCGAGATGAATGAACGAAGCTCGATACCAAGACCCGGCGTAGTCTCGAGACCTGTTATGATGTCGCCCGCGGCCGTTCCAGCCTGAACGAACTGGGGTGTCGGCCCGCCGATCAGGTTTCCGATCGACGCGGAGGTCGTGAATTGGATCACGGCGGTGGCAGGCTCGAGAGGTCCCGAACTGCCTACATCGGCCGGCACGTTGACGCTCGCGATCCCGGTCGGCAAATCAACCGTATAATTAAAAAAGAGATCCGGATTGGCTATTAAGGTGGGCTGGCCGAGCAGATTCAGGGCCGCCGGAGTCTGCACGCCTTCGGTGACGAGATCCGTCGCGGTGCCATAACCCTGAGCCTCCGCATCCAACTGCACCGGGAAATTCGCCAGCATCGAACCGTCCGAGGAGAATCCCGCAAGGAACCCGGTCACCGGGGTCCCGCCGCTCGGAAAGGCCGTGTCCTGGAGACCGATCACCACGTCGGGACGGCCGTCCCCGTTGACATCGATCAGGGTCGGAGTAGTCGCGATTTTGTAATCGCGCGCGAAGATTTCGCCGGAGGGAATCGAGGAGCTGGGAAGGTCGGCGGCATCAACCGGCCATCCGGGCAGCGGCGATCCGTCCGGGCGCCAGGCGTAGATTCGCCCGTCCCATCCGGCCATCACGATATCCAGCTGCCCCTTGCCTTCCAGATCGCCGAGGGCGGCGCCGCCGAACTGTCCGGTCATCGGATTGGTCGAATACGCAGTATCCGGGGGCGGGACCGATTGACGCTGGTACTTGCGATCCGTGGAGACCGGAAAACCACCGCGCAAGCCGCCCTGCCCGTTCCACACATACACAAATCCGTCGCTGGAAGTCGCGACGATCTCCAGCGCGCCGTTATGGTCGAGGTCGCCGACCGCGAGCGGCCCGGAAATCGCGTCGTGCGGAAACGGAATCCCGTTCGAGCTCCACGATTGCGCTTTCAGATAGTTGAACGGATAGCTCGGGTCCACGCCGCGGGCCAACCTGGTGAGCACCGGAAAGCCTGGCGCCTCGCTGCCGTTGGGACGAATCGCGTGCACTGTTCCATCCGAGCCGCCCACGATCGTATCCAGGACGCCGCGGCCCTCGATATCAGCCATCGTCGCGCCGACTTCGAGCGAGGCGCCGAGGTTCTTCGGGAAGCCGAAGCGCTCGCTGGTATCGTGGCGGAGATCGAAAACGCGACGATCTTTGCCGACCAATCCGCGGTTGTCGGTGACTACCAGGCGAAGCGTCACGTCGTATCGCTCGATCGCGAGCCGGTCCGCGGTCGGCGCTTGATACGCGCCCGACCAGAACGATGAGGGAATCCTCGACAGGTCAAGACTCGCGGTAACGGTATGCGCGGAACTGCCGGATCCGGAGGCGAAGCCGTGGAAAGCGCCGTCCAGCGGTTGCGGCCCAAGCCCGTATTCGAGTTGCCACTTATAGGAAGATGAACGCGGCGCAGCGACGACGAAGGTCACCGGAAGAGATTTCGCGGCCGTGGGATCGATCTCGACATACCAATCAGGCGACTGGATATCCGCGATCGGTGGAATCTGGTTCGTCGCAACGGCATTCATCGCCTTGATCACGTTGGGCCGTCCGTAGCCGTACTGGATATTGAACTCGGCGCCCGGCTCGCCCGCAAAGCATCCATTGCAAGGCTGGTAGTTGATTGGCGACACGGTGGCGCGCACGACCTGCTCGACCTCGTTGGGCGTCAGCGGCCCGTTTATCTCGCCCTTTTCCGCCGCGTCCATCCCCTCGCCGACCACCATCGCGGCCACCCCGGTCGGTCGTGGGCGTGCCGGTCGAGGTCGAGCCGTCGTTGTTCGGCACGCTGAACAGCGCGTGCGGCCCGAACGAGGTAAAAGTCGAACGCGATCGGAAAGTCTGCGCGTTGGCGGCAGTGCCCTGCCCCGACTGATCGGAGACCAGCGAATTGCCCGGCCAGACGTGCGCCAGCCGCATCCCGTCGGTATGGTCGGCGGAATCGAAATCGTTGCTGGCCCATACCAGGACCGAACCGTGCCGATAGGCGTATTCCGCGGCGCCCGCGATCACAGGCGATTGCGCGATCGAGGCCACCGTCACGTCGATCACCTTCGCGCCCGAATCGGCCGCGAACGCGATCGCCTCCGCGACGCGATCGCCGCGATCGATCGCCTCGTCGCCAGCCTTGATGCTCAAGAGCCGGCAGTTGGGGCATACGCCCGTGCCGAGAATGCCGTTGTTGGCTTCGGCGACGAACTGGCGGGACTCGCCGTCAGGATGGCCGTAGGCGCTGTTGTCGGTTTGTGGATCGTTGGTGTCGCGATGGAAATTCCAGCCGGAAATATCGTCAACGTAGCCGTTGTGATCGTTGTCCTTGCCGTCGCTGAAAGCGACGATCAGATCTTCGCTGGTCGGGCCGCCAAGCGCCGGATGGAGGTACGGCGTATGGACGCGCGGATCGTTTCTGTAGTCATCGGGGGTCAACGAGCCATCGCCGTCGAGGTCGTACAACTTGTCCGGTTCGAGGCAGTGCGGCGACTTTCCCGCGACCGTCGAGCCGTCCGCTTTTTCGGGGGCCGGCAACTCGCCGCAGTTGAGATACGCCTTGCGCCGCAGGTCAATTGTGTCGGAGAGCCGCCAGTTGATGCCGCCCTCGATATAGGCCACGATCAGATCCTTCCGTCCGTAGCCGAATTTCTGCCAGGCCCGATTGAAAAACATCCCCGACGAACCCTCGGGATCGGTAGCGCTCGGAGCGCTCTGCGGAAGGCAATCGAACAGGTACCACTGCTCGCTGTTGAAGCTCGCGCCGGGACCGGGATTGCGTTCCGCCGGCGCGTAATCGGGATCATCGGGGCCAAAGATCGAGGTCGTGCACGGGAGCCGATTGCGAGGCGGGGCGAAATCAGCAGCGCGAGGATCGTCGCCGGAATCGCTCCGCCGATAGTCCGCAAGGCGTGCCCAACGCGGCCGGCAATCCTTCTCGTTCGATCCGTGATTGTCGCGCGAGATCTGGCATTCATCATGAGAAGTGACCACTGACGGAACGCGATAAGTTCCACATTTGTAGTAGACTGGGGCCCATCCCGCTATAGCCAATCTACTTCGAGTGCGCGGAGCTCTGCTCCGCCTCCTCGATCGCGTCGGCGGGCGAGTAGCCCAGGCTTATCGCGAGCATCACCGCGGCCGCGGCGATCGCGATCGCTTCGCGCTCCTGAAGCGCCATCTCCTCGATCGCGCGAAGATGCGCCGCGATTGCACGCTCTTCGCCTCCGCCTCCGCAGCCAAACGAATCCAGGTCGAAGAGCGCGTCGATCAGCGGATTAGGATCGAAGCCGGATTCGGCAGTCGCTTCGCGCACGGCTATGCGCCAGAACTCTCGCGGTTCGATCCTTTCGAAGTCCACGAGCGCCGCGACGCGCGCGCGCAACTTCGGCAGGAGCGTCGCGTAGCGCTCGATCGCGGCGAGATACGGCGCGGTCTCCTGCTCGGCCAGGAAAGCGCCGATCGTAGCCGTCTCGCCATAGACTCCCGCCGAACCGGCGGCCGCACCGAGCCGGACGAAGCGCTCCGCGCCGCTCGCGCGCTCCAGTCCCAGCGGGTAGAGGCGGCACGCGAGCGGACGCCCCGTATGAAGCGAGCATCGCAATCCCGCGAGTGCGACGCACGCGTTGGCGGCGTTGAACTTCAGAATCGACCCGCGGCGTATCGTGAATCGGCGGATCGCCTCTCCGGTCGTGATTCCACAAGCGCGCGCCATGCGAAGCAGATCGTAGGGCGAGAGCGTGATGACTTTGCCATGACAGCAGAGCCCGCAAGCGTTGCAGGTGTAAGAGAACGCGCTCTCTCGATTCACGTCCCGAAGCATCGTGCCAGAACCAAGCCCAGTCTGCCAGGATGCGCCGGGCAAGTACCTGTCGGATGGCGGCGATGGCGCCGCCGCTGTAGAATTCCGGGCGCGCCCGGAGAATGACGGACAGAAGAGTGACGCCCTCTGATAAGGAGCAGCCATGGCTGAAATAGGGATCTACGAGGCGATGCGTACGTTGCGGGCGGTCAGGCGGCTGCGGCCCGACCCGATCCCGGACGCCGTTCTCCGCCGCGTAATGGAGGCGGCTACGTGGGCGCCGACCGGTGGAAATCGCCAGCCCTGGCGGATAATCGCGGTGAAGGAACGCGAGCCGAAGAAGCGGCTCGGCGCCTTGTACGCCGAACGATGGGCGGTGTTCGCGAAATTCTATCGCAAAATGGCGGCCGGACTGGCCGACGAAGCCGCGCGCAAGAGGACCGAGCGCACGCTTGACGCGGGCGACTACCTGGCCGAGCATTTCCACGAAACGCCGGTCATCGCCGTGATCTGCTTCAACCCGGCGGAGATGGCCGTCACCGACGCGAAACTCGGGCGAGTATCGATCGTCGGCGGTGCCTCCGTATATCCCGCGGTCGAAAATCTGCTGCTTGCGTGCCGCGCTGAGGCACTCGGATGCGTGCTGACGACGCTGCTCTGCGAACGCGAGCCCGAAGTCAGAGAGCTCCTTCTCGATTCCCGAGCCCTGGGGCACCGCCGCGGCGATACCGATCGGCTATCCGGTCGGGCGCGGACACGGCCCGCTTATCCGGCGTCCGGTCGGAGAGATGACGTTCCTCGACTCGTGGGGAAAGCCGCTGTCGTAGATCATCATGGCCGACAAGAACAGGCTTATCACGGTAGTTCTGGAAGTAGCCGATTTAGACCGATCGGTAGCGCTCTATCGGGACGGGTTCGGGCTTGAGCTTGAGATGCCCGATGAGCACCGCACCGATGATCGTTGGATCGGCGGGAAACATTCTGCGCTGTCGTGGACGATGGGCGCTTTCCTCCACTTCGCGCTTTACCAGGCCAAGGGCAAAGAACGGACGGTCGGCGCTCAGATCGCTTTTGGCGTCGATGACATAGGCGCTGCTCACGCCAGAGCTCTACTTGCAGGCGCGACCTTGATTCACGCTCCCCGATCCGAGCCGTGGGGCGCTACCTCACGCTACTACGATTTCGACGGGAACGTGGTGAGTCTTACGCAGAACTCGTGACTGAATTGAGCCACGCGCGGTTTCAAATCGCGCGTTCCGCGGGATGCCGGTCCTGCTTCAGGGCCGCATTTATCGCAGGCGGACGTTAGAGGCCTGCCGGCCCTTCTCGCCGGGACGACACTCGAACTGCACCTCGGTACCCTCCCGCAGATCCTCGAAATAGACTTTCGGGTCGAGGCGCGATCGATGGAAGAAAACATCCTCGCCGCCATCGTCGGCAATGATGAATCCGAACCCCTTGTCCTTCACCACCTTCTTGATTGTTCCAAACACGCAAGCCTCCCAGCGCGGAGCAAACTGACTGTTTTTTATCGCTGACCGGGACCCGTGTCCATCCGCGTCAATCTGTGGTTTCATCCTGGTGTCGTGCTGAAAGCGGTCGGACTGAAAGAAATCGAGCAGATTTTCGCGGTGATCGAGCCGATGGGCATCTCGCGCGAGGCGGTCGTCATACCGCTTCGCACCGAGCATCCGGGCCGCGTGCGGATCATCGAGGGCGGCAAGCTGGAGATCGTGGTCGAGCGCGACGGCGAGTTCGCGGAGTGGATCGCGGGACTCAAGGCGCAGATTCAGGCTGTGATGGATCCGGAGGCGGACTGCGACTCGATCAGCACCTCCCCGTGATCGACCATCGCACCCACCGTGGCGCGAATGCGCTTGACGATCGCGGGACCCTCAGCCGACAGCGTGGTCTCCATCTTCATGGCTTCCATCACGAGCAGCGGCTGCCCGGCCTCGACCCGATCGCCCTGATTGACCAACACCTTGAGCACTTTCCCCGGCATCGGGGCCGTCACTTCCGGCGATGCCAGTCCATGCGCTGCGCGCGGGGAGCGCCCCTCGATTCGGGTCAGATCGAACTGGAGCGGACCGACGGCGACCAGGATCGAATGGCCGCGGCGCGCGCCGGATACGCGCATCCGCCGGCCGGCGGCCGTAAGTATCGCGCTGCCGTCGGGCAGCGGCCGCAAATCGGCTGCCACTTCGCGCCCGTCGATTCGCGCCTCGATCGATCCGGAGGCGCGCAAAACGGCTTCGACCTCGAATTCGCGGCTGCCACCTGTGAGTTTCAACCTCATCGCCGGCCCCAGAGGCTGAAGCCTTTCAGATCATCCCATGGAGATCGTGAAGCGCCGCGGTCTCGTGCGGGCCGCGAGTCCATCGAGTTTGCGGCGAGGGCGCCGTCGGCGATGAGCGCGGCAGCGATCAGCGCGCCATCGAGGTCCTCTTCTCCGCCGCGCCATCGGGGAAAGAAATTCTGCAGGAATCCCGTCGATAGCTCCGCTTGCGCGAACGGCTGACTGTTCACTACGTCGCGAAGAAAGGCAGCGGTGTTGGTCACACCCAGCAGCGCGAATTCATCGAGGGCGAGCGCCATCCGGCAACGGGCTTCCTCGCGATCCTGTCCGGCACAGATCACTTTCGCGAGCATCCCGTCGTACCAGGCGGAAACCTCCGTGCCGCGCTCCAGATAGGTATCGACGCGCACGCTGGGTCCGGCGGGCAAATTGAGATACATGACGCGGCCGGTTACGGGCCGGAAATCGTGGGCCGCATCCTCTGCGTAGATGCGGCATTCGAGCGCCGCCCCGACCGGCGCCCTCGGCTCGCCGACGTGACCTCCCGAGGCGATCCGAATCTGCTCCGCGACCAGATCGCATCCGAAGCGCATCTCGGTAATCGGATGCTCGACCTGGAGGCGCGTGTTGGCCTCCAGGAAGTAGAAGTCGCCACCTTCGACGAGGAACTCGACGGTGCCCGCGCTGCGATATCCGGCGGCGCGGGTGAGCCGCAGGGCGGCGCCTGCGATCTCCGCACGCATCGCGTCGGAGAGTCCGGGCGCGGGCGACTCCTCGATTATCTTCTGATGGCGCCGCTGGATTGAGCATTCGCGCTCGCCGAGCGCGATCACGCGGCCATGCTCGTCGCCGAGTATCTGAACCTCAATGTGGCGCGGGCGCGCGAGGTACTTCTCGATGTAGATCCTCCCGTCGCCGAAGGCGGCGTGCGCCTCGCGGGCGGCGCCTTCGAGCGCGGCGTCGAGACGCGATTCGTCCTCGACCACGCGCATCCCGCGCCCTCCTCCGCCGGCCGCGGCCTTGACCAGGATCGGATAGCCGGCTTGGGCGGCAAATGCGCGCGCGGCCTGCGGGTCGGCTACTTCGCTTCCGGGCACGGTCGGAACTCCGGCGTCCGAAGCGAGCCTGCGCGCCGCGAGCTTGTCGCCGAGCGCCGCCATCACGCTGGCCGGCGGGCCGACGAAGATGATTCCCGCTTCTGCGACGGCGCGCGCGAACTCCGGACGCTCCGACAGGAATCCGTAGCCGGGATGAATCGCGTCGGCCCGCGAGGCTCTGGCCGCGGCGATAATCGCCTCGATATTGAGGTAGCTGCGCGCCGGTTCGGCCGGGCCGATCAGGCGGGCCTCGTCGGCAGCGGCGACGTGAGCGGCGCCGGCATCGGCTTCGGAATAGACCGCGACCGTTCTCAGCCCGAGGAGCTTGGCGCTGCGGATGATCCGGAGCGCGATCTCGCCGCGATTCGCGATCAGAAGCGTCTTGAGCGCGCGCCCTCCCGCCATCCGGTCGAGCCTACCATACGGGCGGCTTGAAGGAATTCACAACCCGGAAGCCTGTGCTACGTCCTGTGTTCATCGGCGTTCATCTGTGGTTTCATTCTCCTGCGCAAGGGCGCGGACAATCGATGGACCATCTCTACTTCGTCGTTCACACCCATTGGGATCGCGAGTGGTACGAGCCTTTCCAGCGGATGCGCGCGCGGCTGGTTGCGATGACCGATCGGATGCTCGGCCTGGTCGAGGAGGGAAAAATTCCGTACTTCCACTTCGACGGGCAGACGATCGTACTCGAAGACTACCTGGAGATTCGGCCTGGGAACGCGAACCGAATCGCGAGGCTGGTCAAGGCGGGCAAGATTCAGATCGGGCCGTGGTACGTGCTCGCGGACAGCTTCCTGGTGAGCGGCGAATCGCTGATCCGCAACCTGGAGATTGGCATCGGAATCGCGCGGCGGTTCGGCAAGCCGATCGAGATCGGCTACCTGCCCGACCAGTTCGGACACATCGCGCAGATGCCGCAGATTCTGGCCGGATTCGGCCTCAAGGCGGCGGTGGTCTGGCGCGGCGTCGGGCGCGAGGTCGATCGCAACCGCTTCGTGTGGCAGGCGCTCGACGGCACCGGGATTTTCACCAGCTACCTGCCGTTCGGATATTCCAACGGCGCGAGCTTCCCGAGTGATTCGATTGACGCCACGCTCGCGCGCGCGGGCGAGATCGCGGCGCGAGAGCGCGGGTTTGCGGCCGGCGCTCCGATCCTGGTGATGAACGGCACGGATCACACCGACCGATCCGCGTCTCGTCGAGCGGCTCGGGGAGGCCCCAAGCGACGGGTTCACATTCGAGGTCGGGACGCTCGAAACATACGTCAAGAGGCTATCGGAACTGCCGCTTGACGGAACGCCGCACCATCGAGGCGAGTTGCGCTCGCCCGCCCGGGCTCATCTCCTGCCCGGCGTAACGTCGGCGCGAACCTGGATCAAGCAGCGTGATTTCCAGAACTGCTATCTGCTGGAGAAACTCGCCGATCCGCTGGCCGCTATGGCGCAGGCGCGCGGGAACCGCGAAGAGTTCGAGGCCTATCTCGACCTGGCGTGGCGGATGGAGATCCAGAACCATCCGCACGACTCGATCTGCGGATGCTCGATCGACCAGGTCCATCAGGACATGCGCTATCGCTTCGACCAGGCCGCGGTAACCGGCGAGATGGTGGTGCGCAAAGCCTCGCGGGCGATACTCGGGCGCGGCGGCGGGCGGCCCGCGATCGCGGTCTTCAACCCCGGCTTCGCACGACGCGCGCTGGTGACCGGCGAGATCGAGATCGAGGATCCGGCCGGCACATACGCGGCGATGGATTCCCGGGGACGGCGGATTCCGGCGGCGATCGAGATAGCACGCGGCGGGCGGTCTTCTGACATCGAAATGCCTGCGGCGGATTTCAAGCGCGTGGTCGCGGGCCTGTCGAGCGCCGAGTTGATGGGGCGATTCGTCAATCGCTTCGAGTTGAGGGAGACGGACCCGCAGCGGCTGGAGATCGATCTGTTCATGAGTCGCAGCGCGCTCAGCGATCTCGACCTGGCGGAGTTCAAGCGAAGGATCGCCGCAGTGCCGGATGAGGCCGCGCTCCGGATCCACGCGGTGGCGCCGGCCCGCGCGAATATCGGATTCGTCGCCGATGGCCTCGCCCAGACTGGTTTCAGCTTCTACCGGCTGCTCCGCGATGACTCGTCCGGGAGCCAATCGGCGCTCGACGCCGCGACCGGGTCGATGTCGATCGAGAACGGGCGCTACCGGCTTGCCCAGTCGGCGCGAGGACTCACGATCGAGGACCTTGAAATCGGCCGCGCCAGGAGCATCGAGCTCTACTTCGAGGACGACGGCGACCGCGGCGACGAGTACAACTTCGATCCCGTACCCGGCGCTTCGACGCTATCGCGGCCCGAGTCGATAGCTGCGCGCGTGATCGAGCGCGGGCCGGTTCGCAGCCGGATCGCGATTTCGCTCGCCTACGAGCTGCCGGTGGCGCTCGCCTCCGGACGGCGCGCGAGGGCCAATCAGACGGTCCGGCTCGCGATCGAGTTGACGGCGACACTCTACGCCGGGCTCGACCGAATCGACTTTGAGTTGACGATCGACAATCGCGCCCGCGACCATCGCATCCGCGCCGCCGTCGCAACGCCCGTCCACGCGACGGAGGCGTTGTCCGACACAAGTTTCGGGATAGTGCGCCGGGCGCTCGAACCGGCAGAGCCGCCCGGCACGGAGGACATCTATCCCACGGCGCCTCATCGCACGATGACGGCGGCCGAGTCGCCCGACTTTTCGGTCGCGCTGCTCAGCCGGGGATTGTACGAGGCCGAGGTGAGGCCGGGGCCGGAAGGTGCGACGATCCTCTTGACGGTGCTGCGATGCGTCGGATGGCTGTCGCGATCCGACCTGCAGACCCGCCGCGGCGGCGCAGGGCCGGAGATGGAGACGCCGGGAGCGCAGGAACTCGGGCCGCATCGGTTCGAGTTCGCGCTGACGACCTGGAAAGGAGGTTACTCGGACTCTGAGACGGTGCAGCGATGCCACGCGTATGCCTTTCCGCCGAGATTGTTCAATTTCAGTGCGCCATTAGCGGATGACCTGGAGATCGCCTCGCTCTGCGAATGCGACAATCCCCGCATCGTCTTCTCGACAGCGCGCGCCTCGCGGCGCGTGGGAACTCATATCGTGCGGGTTTACAACTCGTCAGAGCATGGCGAGACGGCTCGTTTCAAATTCGCGACGAAAGGCGCCGTGCGAATCGTGGACCTGAGGGGAATCCCGGTCCGAGACGCCGGCGCCAGGCGGCGCGGCGGCGCGATCGAGTTGAATCTCAGGCCGTTCCAGATCGTCACGTTCAGGGTGAGCGGATCGACCGGCAAATAAATCTCAAAAATTTCGCCGAGCGCGCTCCGAAAAGATTGATTCACTTCGCGTTTCCGCTATCTTTGATCTTCACGAATGAAGCGGACGGGCAGCGGCAGGAAACGGGAGAGAAGGAAAATCGTGCATGAGGGAGATCTAGTTTAAGGAATGGACGGGACAACTGTTCGCACTGTCTATGACTTTCCCGTAGCGGGCCACCTTTGCAGCGACGGCAGCGTGCGGTACGTGAGGCTGGTTCGTCGTCATGGGGCCCAGCAACCGGAAGGCACCTGCCCGACCTGTCAAACCGCCTTCCAATATCGCAAGCCGAGGCCTTCGTCCGTGCGGCGCGTCACCCCGGAGACGCCGTAAGCCGCGCGGCGGTACTTCATCAATTCCCTGATCGAGACTGCGGCGCACTCGGCGCGCTGCGCAGAGTCGCTCGCTCGCGCACCAGCTCGACCCACGGTCCCCGATAGAAGCGCTGGATCTCGCCGCCGAGATAGCTGAAGCGATCCGCGGGATCGAACCACGCCCGGATCTTCGGAATGAAGGGCATGAGCAGCACGTCCCACCATCCGAGCCGGGGCCGCACGTCCGCTGCCACGACCTCGCCCGCATAGTGCGACCATCGCAGGCCGTAATGCAGGCTCACCTCGATCGTGACCACGCGCGGACCGGGTACGCAACTGAACGCGTGCAGCCGAATCGGATCGACGCGATCGTCGCGCAGGCGATGCTCGATCGGAATCGACAGGGCAGCGCCCGCGTACGTGTCGGGCGGGAAATCCAGGACCGCGGCCGAGGTCCCGGCTGAAGCGCTCTGGTATCGAATACAGGCGGCGTCGCCGGTCCTGAAATCGGCGCGCGCAACCAGAATCGGCGAGCCATCGCGATCGAAGAACGAATGCTCGAACGAAGTTTGAACCGGCGCGGCGCCCGGCGATGGAATCTCGATCCGGTCGGTCTCGATATCATGCTGGCCGTCGAGGTAGCGATTCTCGCCGTGCAGCAGATCGCCGGCGCCGGCGGGTTCGAGCCAGTAGTGCGCGTGGCCGATGACCTGCGCGGTTCCCGGCTTCAGAATTGTGAAATCGGCGCGGCTGAAGTCGAGCAGGCCGTCGCCGGACGCGGCGAGCCCGACGCGTCCCGGGCCGATGCCGAAGACCGCGAGAACGATCGCCAACATCGCGAATCCGGCTTGCCCGGCGCGCGCTGATCTGGGACTTCTTGTCACATTCTCAATTCTTACGGTCGGTGGTTCAGATTCCAAATCCGCCGAGGGCCGCGTTCAACGAGCGGTGAGGGCCGATGCTCGATAGCTTGATGGGCGCGATGCCCGTGGTGCGCCGGATGCAATCGGTCGGAGCGCGACTGCTGTTCCGGCTCGGCCTCGATGCCGATGGCACGACGATCGCGGGAGCGGCGATCGGCGTCGTGGCGGGAGTCGCGTTCGGCGCGGGCGCGCTCGGATGGGGTCTCGCGGCGCTCGCGATCAGCGCCGGGCTCGACGCGCTCGATGGCACGATCGCGCGCGAGCTCGCGGCGCCCAGCGCGATCGGCGGCGTCCTCGACCTGTCATCAGACCGATTGGTCGAGATTGCCGTAATCCTTGGAATCGCGTGGCGGCGGCCGGGAGCTCCACTTCCCCGCGCTGATGCTGGTCGGGAGCTGGTATGTGAATATCACCGTGTTCCTGGCGGTCGGCGCCGCGCTCGATCGGCGGGGGCCGAAGCTCATCGAGTATCCGCCGGGAATACTGGAGCGCACCGAGGCTCTGATCTTCTTCGCCGTGCTGGCGATAGTCGAGCAGGCCGCGATCGTGAGGCCGCTCGGCCCGCTGCTCTGCTACCTGTTCACCGCGATGGAGATCGCGACCGGAATCCAGAGGTTGCGCTTCGGCTACCGGATGCTCCGGCGCGAGGGATGAAAGACGGAATTCCCATCAACTGAAGTCGAGCGGGCTGATGGTGGGTTCGTACAGGACCTGGACGACGTTGCGATCGGGGTCGCGGATGTAGAACGACGACGACCCGTCGCGATGCTTGCGCAAGGGGTGCACGATCTCGATGCCGTTGCTCTGCACCCATTGGTAGCCCGCTTCGAGATCACCGGCGGTCGCGACCACGAAGCCGAGATGATCGAGGCTCTGGGCGGCGCGATCGCCGGCGTTGCCGCGATGCAGCGCGAGGTTGTCGCATCCCGAACTCAGGTACGAGTTGTCCGGATCCGGTTCCCACACGGGCTTCATCCCGAATACGCGCACGTAGAACTCCCTGGCGCGCGCGACATCGGCGACTGTCAGTGCAAGATGCCTGAGACCGCGATGGTTAATCACGGATGGTCCTGCAGGGTGCGATAGCCCGCGACGGCCCAGATCGGATCCGAGGGAGATCCGGGGCGCCGGCTTCTATCCATAACTTCTATGTTCCCGAAAGCGCCGCTGTCCACGAAGTACTTCTGCACCAGGCCGACGCGTTGCGCCTCCGTCGCTTCGAGCCAGATGGCGACCGCTTTGGTCTGAAACAACCGGTTCGAGAACGAGACGATGAACGGCGCGCCGGGTTTCAGCGCGCGGCCGACCTCGGCGAACACCTCGACCGGGTTCACGAGATACTGGACGGAAACGGTAAGCACTGCCGCGTCGAATTCGGAATCGGCAAACGACAGCCGCGGATCGCGGTTCAGATTGTGAATCACGATCTCTGTCAGCGCCGGATTGTCCGCCATCTCGTCGCGATTCAAGCCAGCCCGACGACCCGGCTCGGCATCAGCTGCGCCGGCAGATGCGATCGCCAACTGCTCATCAGATCGAGGATTGCGCCGCGATCGGGAAGACGGCTCGAAAAAATCTCGCCCACGGCCGCGATCGCGCCGTCATCGATTGCACCACCATCCTCGGCGCGGAGTAAAATGCCTCATCATCGGACTCGTCCATCCGTCTGAAGAAACGCCTGTCAATCTTGTCGCTCATGCCTGAAGAGAATGTGGTGGCGTTCAGTCACGTTACAGAAATTGCAATGAAAACAGGATGTTAGGGGCCTCAGGACCGTCAGCCGAGATTCGCATTGACACTGTTTAGCGGCGCGGCCTAGACTCATACAACTTCCAAACGGCGTTCGTAATCCGCTCAAGGAAGTTGACCAGATGGTTCGTCGGGACAAAACAAACTACGTTATTCAATCGGTCGCGCACGCGCTCGACGTGCTCGAACAGTTCTTCGGCGAGGTCGATGAACTCGGGGTAACGGATCTCTCGAAGCGCTTGAAGCTTCACAAGAACAACGTCTTCCGATTGCTCGCGACGCTCGAGGCGCGCGGATACATCGAGCAGAACCGCAGCACCGAGAACTACCGGCTCGGGATCAAATGTCTCCATCTCGGTCGCCGATACATTGACCATATGGGACTCGTGAGGCAAGCCCGCCCAATCCTCGCGGAAGTCGCCCGCAAGTGCCGCGAGAGCACGTTTGTTGCGATCGCGCGGCGGGACGGCGTTGTGCCGCTCGAAGCGGCCGAGCCCGAGGAGCGCGCCGTAAAGATCACCGCGCCCATCGGGCAAAGCCTGCCGCTGCACTGCACGGCGGTGGGCAAGGCCCATCTGGCGTTCGAGGCCGACGAGCAACTCAACGCGACCCTCCCGGAGCATCTGCGGCGCTATACGACGAAGACGATCGTCGAGCGCTCGGAGCTGCTCGAGCAATTGCACTCGGTGGCGCGCGACGGATATTCGGTGGACAGCGGCGAGTTCCTCGAGGACGTATCCTCGGTCGCCGTGCCGATCCGCGATTACACGCGCACGGTGGTCGGTTCGCTGGCCGTGGCGGGGCCGGCCTACCGGATTCCGGGAGACCGAATCAGCGCCGAGATCGCGCCGCTGATCCTGGAGGCCGGCAAGGAACTCTCATACCGCCTTGGGTACAATGAATAGCGCGGCCGCCCGGCGAATCGGCTGCCTCCGCGTCATTTGACCGCTACCGCGGTTCGCTGTTACTTTCTTCGCGTTTCCAGCCGGATATCTCAGACCAACCTCAATGCAGGAGCAAGGGTAAAGCTGTCGTGAAAATTCTCGTCCCGATCAAACGCGTTCCCGATCCCGCAACCACGATCCGCGTGCTCGCCGATGGTTCCGGAATCGCCACCGACAACGTGAAATGGGTGATCAACCCGTTCGACGAGATCGCGATCGAAGAGGCGCTGCGAATCAAGGAAAAGCAGGGTACCGGCGAAGTCATTCTGGCCGCGATCGGACAGAGCGCATGGCAGGAACAGTTGCGCACCGGCCTCGCGATGGGCGCCGACCGCGCAATCCTCGTCACCTCCGACACGGCCCTCGACTCGCTCGGAATCGCGCGCGTGCTCGCCAAGCTCGTCGAGAGCGAGAAGCCCGAGCTGGTCCTGATGGGCAAACAGGCGATCGACGACGACTCCAACCAGGTCGGCCAGATGCTCGCCGAGATGGCCGGATGGCCGCAGGCGACGTTCGCTTCCAAGGTCGAGATTGCGGATGGGAAGTGCACCGTGGTGCGGGAGGTGGACGGCGGCCTCGAGACTATCGCGTTCCCGTTGCCTGGCGTAATCACGACCGACCTGCGCCTCAACGAGCCTCGTTACGCATCGCTGCCGGGAATCATGAAGGCGCGCAAGAAGGAGCTGAAGGAAATTCCGGTCAGCAGCCTGGGCCTGGATCTGACTGCGCGCCTCAAGCTCAAGGCGCTGAAGGCGCCGCCCAAGCGCGAGGCGGGCCGTAAGCTGGCCTCGGTGCAGGAACTCGTGCAGGCATTGCACAGCGAGGCGAAGGTGATCTGAGGAAAATCGCTGCGCGTAGATTCTTCGCCTTCGGCTGTCGCCTCAGCTCAGAATGACAACTGAGCGCTTCTCAGGTGTCATCCTTGTAGGCGAGCGCAGCGAAGGCGAAGGACCTACGCGAAGCGATTCGTCGGTTATGCAAGGGTCTCCAGAGAGAGAGGCGAGGCGAAGGTATCTAATGGCAGCAGTCGAAGCATTTCCCCTTCCCCTTCAGGGGAAGGGGCCAGGGGTTAGGTGATGGGTGACGTTCTAGTTCTCGGCGAGTATCAGCACGGGCATTTCCCGAAGACTACGCTGGTCGCGCTCAGCGCCGCGATGGAACTGGCGAAGAAGCGCGGCGGCCAATGCATCGGCGTGGTCGCCGGAGACAAAGTTGACGAGCTCGCCGCCGAGCTCGCCAAGTACGGCCTCGCGAGGGTGATCGCGCTGGAGAGTTCCGCCCTGGGCCACTACCTGGCCGACGCTCACGCCCAGGCGCTCGCAGCGCTGGTGAAAAAGCTCAACGTCGAATACGTGCTCGCTACCGCGACCGCGCTCGGCAAGGACCTGATGCCGCGGCTGGCGGCGCGGCTTGCCGCCCCGATGGCGTCCGAGATCGTGTCGATCGGCGACGACGGCACCGTTATCCGCCCGATGTACGCCGGCAACGCGCTCGCGACGGTCGAGATGGACGGCACGGTGAAAGTCGTGTCGGTGCGCGCGACCGCATTTGATGCGGCCAAGCCGTCCGGCGCTGCGGCTCCAGTCGAGAAGGTTCCCGCCGAACTCGATCCCGCATCGCTCAAGATGCAGTTCGTGTCGTTCAACGAGACCAAGAGCGATCGCCCGCAGCTCACCGAAGCGCGAATCGTGGTCTCGGGCGGCCGCGGCCTCAAATCGGGCGACAACTTCAAGATCGTGCTCGAACCGCTGGTCGATGAGATGGGCGCCGCGATGGGCGCGTCGCGCGCGGCGGTTGACGCCGGCTTCGTCCCGAACGACTTGCAGGTGGGTCAGACCGGCAAGGTCGTCGCGCCCGAGCTTTACGTAGCGGTCGGAATTTCAGGCGCGATCCAGCATCTGGCGGGCATGAAGGATTCCAAGATCATCGTCGCGATCAACAAGGACGAGGAGGCCCCGATCTTCAGCGTCGCCGACTTCGGCCTGGTAGCCGACCTGTTCAAGGCGGTGCCCGAGATGGTCGAAGAGCTGAAAAAGCTCAAGCACGCCTGACCGGCGCGACCCCTCAAGCATGACCAGTGAGATCGCGCGTGCAGGCGCGTCCGACCGGAGCCGCCCATGAACCAACAGATCACCCGACCGATTCTCTGGAACGTGCCGGCCGCGTTTGTGGTTATCATGTACGCCTTGCTGGTCGTTTGGGCCGTTGCGTTCGCGTACGCGGCCTTGCGATGGTACCGGATCGTCCGAATCGGCGCGCCCGATGACCGGCTCGATCGGCCGCTGTATCGCGTCGCGCTTGCGTTGCGCGATGCGTTCGGGCAGGGCGCGGTGGTGCGCGAATCATGGGGCTGGATGCACTACAGCTTCTATGTCGGCTTCGTCGGGCTGTTTATCGGCACCACGATCGTGCTGATCAACAGCGACCTCCGCGACTTGCTCGCGCTGGTCGGAATCCCGCTCTACTTCTACTACGGCGATTTCTACCTGGTGTTCAAAGCCGCGATGGACACCTTCTTCCTGATGCTGATCTTCGCGGTCATGGCGGAATGGGCGCGCCGCAGGTTCCGCACGCCCTCGACGCGGGTCCAGCCGCCCGCGCCGAAGATGATCGACAACCTGGAGAATCGGCTCGGCTACTGGTTCCCGATGCTGATGATGTTGCTGGTCGCGCTGACCGGCCTGATGCTCGAAGGCGCGCGAATCAACGCGCTCCAGCCGGACTTCACCGAGTGGGCCTACGTCGGGCGCACGATGGGGCGAATCGAGGGCGCGCTCGGCGCCGGCGTGACGTACCATCGATGGCTCTGGATCGTCCACGTGCTGCTGGTGTACGGACTGCTCTTCTGCTTTCCATTCACCAAGCTCCGGCATTTCTTCTTCGCGCCCATCAACCTGTTTTTCCGGAACCTGAAGCCGCGCGGGCGGCTCGCTCCGATCAAGGACTTCGAGACCGCCGAGACTTTCGGCGTATCGCAGGTCGAGCAATACCCGTGGAAGATCCTGCTCGACATGGCGTCGTGCCTGGAGTGCGGCCGATGCACGATCAACTGCCCGACGGTGAACACCGGCAAGGCGCTCAATCCGAAGTTCCTGGTGATGGAACAGCGGGAGCATCTGCTGAGCAAGGCGCCGGCGATCCTCGCCGCGCGAGCGTCCGTGAATGGCGACGGTGCGGTCGAATACAAGGGGCCGGATATGGTGACCGAGGTCGCGACCGAGCCGGTTATCTGGGCATGCACGACCTGCGGATGGTGCGAAGAGGGATGCCCGGTCGGAATCGAGCATATCCAGCGGATCGTGGACATGCGGCGCTACGACGTGCTGATGGAGAGCCGGTTTCCGTCGGAGGCGACCGGGGCATTCAAGGGAATCGAGAACCAGGGAAATCCGTGGGGACTGGCGAATGAGAAGCGCGCCGATTGGGCCAAAGACCTCGACATTCCACGGATGGCGGAAGTCGAGGACCCATCCGATATCGACGTGCTGTACTGGGTCGGATGCGCGGGCTCTTACGATGAACGCAACCAGAAAGTCAGCGCCTCGTTCGCGAGCCTGATGAAGCAGGCGGGCGTGCGCTTCGCGATTCTCGGCACCGAGGAGAGCTGCACAGGCGACCCGGCGCGCCGGCTCGGCAACGAATATCTGTACGCGACCGTTGCCGCGCAGAACGTCGAGACGCTGAACCGCTACGCGCCGCGCAGGATCGTCACGCAGTGCCCGCATTGCTTCCACAATCTTAAGAACGAGTATCCCGACTTCGGCGGGAGCTACCAGGTGACGCACGAGGGCGAGTTTATCGAGGAGCTGATCCGCGCCGGACGCCTGAAGCCGCGCCACGCGATCAACGAGCGGATCACCTACCACGATCCCTGCTACATGGCGCGCCACAACCGCAAATGGGAGGGCGCGCGCGCGGCGCTCGGCGCGATCCCCGGCGCCGAGCTGGAAGATGTCGAACAGTCGAAGAATCGTACTTTTTGTTGCGGCGCGGGCGGCGGATGCTTCTGGAAGGAGGAGCACGAAGGCACGCGGATCAACCAGAAACGCTTCGATCAGCTGAGCGAGGCGCGCCCCGAGGCGATCGCGGTCGGATGCCCGTTCTGCATGACGATGATGGAAGACGCGGTCAAGTCGCGATCGCTGGAAGACCGGATGCGGGTGCGCGACCTCGCCGAGCTGGTCGCGGAATCCACCGGCGCGAAGCCGAAGTGAGATGGAACCGGCGCTTCATCCGCTCAACCAGGGGTTTCGGTGGACGCCGATCCGGGGGCCTTTCCGCCTCGTTACGGAGGAGCAGGCGCGCTCCTACAACGAACGCGGATTCTTCCTGCTGAAGGACGCGATCGATCGCGATACGGTGGCGCGAGTAGCGGATGCGATCGACCCGTTCGAGGCCAGGGGCGAGGAATTCCTGCGCCGCCTGCCGGACAAGCGGATGTTTATCGCGGAGGCCGACGGAATCACCTTCACGGTTCATCTGGTGAAACTGTCGCCGGTGCTGCGGGAGTTCTCCGCAAGCCGCCTGTTCGTCGATCTCTGCTGCGATCTGATCGGTCCTGATGTGCGGCTCTATTGGGATCAGGCAGTGTACAAAAAGCGCGAGTACCCCAAGCCCTTCCCGTGGCATCAGGACAACGGCTACACGTACATCGAGCCGCAGGCCTATCTCACTTGCTGGATCGCGCTCACCGATGCGACCGTCGAAAACGGATGTCCCTGGGTGGTGCCGGGTGGCCATCTGCGCGGCACGCTGGCCCATCGGCTGACCCAACTCGGCTACGTGTGCCGCGAAGAGGATGGCCCCGAGGCGATTCCGGTCGAGGCGAGCGCCGGCAGTATCGTGGTGTTCTCCTCGCTGACGCCCCATCGCACCGGCCCGAACACCACTCGGGAGACGCGCAAAACCTACATTTTGCAGTATGCCCCGGAGGGGGCCCGGATCGCCCAAACCGGAGTCTTATGCGACGCACCTGACCGCCAGTATCTGATCGCGAAGGGCGGAATCGCGATCGCAGGATGAAGAAATCACAGGCTGAAGCCTGTGCCACACGGATGAAGAAATCACGGGCTGGAAGCTTGTGAATCGGCTGATCGGCTACAGGCCGCCGACACTTGAGCCCGACAGCGATACGGTTCGCGTTCCTCGCGGGATCCTGTGACGGATGCGAGCCCGGCGCGACTGTGCCTGTACTCGCGGCGTAAGTTCGACGTGGTAAAGGTCGCCGAATCGGGAAATGGCCGGCTTGCGGTCGCTGGCCAATACCTGATGGCTGCCGAGATCGGGCAACTTCGCGAGGAGAGCTTGATAGTGCTGCTTGATCTGCTCGAAGAAGCCGCGCAGACGGGGCGACACCTCGTGGTTCTCGCCGAGCTTCTCGTTCAACGGGTTCACGTAACGGCCTTCGTGCAGAATCGCGAAATGCAGATGCGGCCCGGTGGATAGCCCGGTTGACCCGACCCATCCGATAACCTGCCCCACTTTGACGTAGCTGCCGGGCTTCGCGTCCGGGCTGATTCGGCTTAGATGGCCGTAAATGCTCACCATGTCACGATCGTGAGCGAGGCGCACACAGTTACCCAACTCGCCGGCCCACTCTGATGACTCGACCCGGCCATCGGCTATTGCCTTGACGGGCGTCCCATATTGGGCAACCAGGTCGATTCCGACATGCGGGCGATAGCGATGCAAAATCGGGTGATATCGAGCGGTGCTGAATCCTGACGAGATGTACTCGAACGGAAGAGGGAAACGCAGAACCTGGGGGCCAAGCGGTTTCCCATGGTCGTCGTACAGATGCTCCAGGCCGTGCTCGTCCCGGAAGGCATAGGCGCGGAGCGTTCTGCCGCCCACCTTGAGTTGCGCAGCCTCCAGGTCTTTGGGCATCCGATGGCTCCCGTCGCGGCTTACCTGTTCATTATAGATGAGCTTCAGACCGCTTCCGGGCGGCAGGCCTTCGAGCGGATGGTCGCTGAAAGCGTCTTCCAGAGATTCGACGATCGGCTTCGGGATCCCGCGGCGCGTTATCTCACGTCCGAAGTTGTCGCGAATCGCGAAAGCCACGCTGACCGGTCGCACGATGTACTGGATTGGCCGCTGGCGCGTCAGGATGACCCCGGCGCCGTAGTCCTGCTCGACCACAGTCGAGTGGTCGTTAAGGTCGTACGCAAAACCGCGCAGATCGCCGCTCTGGGGATCTTTGAAAAGGCTCAGCACATGGCCGTCGCTGAGAATCCGGGTATGCGCGACGTTCTCGAAAAATCCCGCCCATCGATCGGCCTCGATAGTGGCGAGCCCCGCTTCCTGAAGGATACGACTCGCACGGACTGACCGATCGAGTGTGAAACGGATCGTGATCGGAGCAGGCGCGGGGTCGGCCGAATCGGTATCCGCGATCTCAAGCGCATCCGGGAATTGCCGCCCGCCGTCCTCGTGGAACTGGTCGCTAATCGGGCGGCTGTACACCGCGGATGTTGCGATTCTGTCCTCTAGGATCTCCCGATGGGCCCGGCCGTGCGCAAGGGGTCCGAGCGCCACGACGGTGGCCAGCAGGGCAATAGCTATCGCCGCGGCCGCTGACCGAAACGCCGGGTTCGGTCTGCGAAGAAGTGCCCTCGGAATCAGGGCCGCCGCGATCGCGGCCGGAACCGATAGATGCGCCGGGGCGTTCTTTTTGGGGCATTTGGGGCTGCTGCTTCGTTCCTGACGAAGGCGCTTTGGGCGGCCGCCCCTCCCCTCACCATACATAGCCGCTCAAATTATGGGATTATTTCGGACAAATCAACCCTGTTACGGAACTGTGATGTCGGATTGCCACCCGCTTGGAATCTTGATTTATTGTCACTGACGCATCAGCCCAGCTAATAGTCATGGCGATTCTTGGTCTCGACCTCGGACGCCGCCGGATCGGCGTTGCGATCGCCGAAGACGCCCAGTCCGGCGCTTACCCGGTCGGCGCCATAGAACGCCGATCACTCCAACGAGACCTGGAGTCGCTCCGGACGTTGTTGCGGTCTCGTAACGTGGATTGCGTCGTGGTCGGATTGCCCCTGAATATGGACGGAAGCGAGGGCCGGCCGGCGCTCGCGGCACGCGCGTTCGCGATCCGATTGGCCGAGGCGATAGGCGTCCGGGTCGAGCTTTATGACGAGCGGCTCACCAGCTTCGAGGCCGAGGAGCGGCTCAAGGGTGTTCCGAGCAGGTCTGCCCGCGGGAAGGGCAGGAAAGCTGCCGTGGATGCCCTCGCCGCGACGATCATCCTTGAGGGATGGCTCCAAAGTGATGCCGGCTCTAGCCGCTGATTCGGAAACAACCTGCCTCTTCGGGGATGAAAGTTCCGACTCGCCCGGATATTCTAATCGTAAGTCCTGCGCGCGTCGCGCCGATCGCCGCGCGCCGGCTATCGCGCCCGACCCGTGAGCCTATCGAAGCTGGATGAGCCGGAAGCCCGCCATCGCTGTCGTATTGTTCGTGCTGATCGCGAGCGGTATGACCGGCTACTTCCTGCTGACCCCCACTCCATTCTTCACCCCGCCGAGGATCCTATCCATAAGGAAGGGCGAATCGCTGCGGACGGTCGCTCGCCAACTCGCCGGCCGCGGAGTCATTAGGAACTCCGCTGCGATGCTCGCATGGGCGGAACTTACCGGTGGCGCGGGGCGGGTGCAGCCGGGTGATTATGCCTTCAAGGGCGGCGAGAACGTGCCCGATGTTCTGCGCCATCTGGTCAACGGCGACTTCATGGTCGTCGCCGTCACGATTCCGGAGGGACTGACCGTCCATCAAATTGCCGATCGCCTCGAGCAAGCCGGCCTGGTCTGCGATAGCCAGTTCGAGGAGGCCGCGCGTCACGGACGGATTCCCACGGCGCTCGGGTTGGGACCGCTGGGCGCGGAAGGCTATTTGTTTCCCGCGACCTATCGCCTCTCGCCGCTGGCCGATTCGGACCGAATCGTCGCCGTGATGGTCGCCCGGTTCAGCGAAATCCTGACGCCTGCGGTAGAGGAGCGGATGTTCGATCTGCGAATCGACACCCGTCAACTTGTCACGCTCGCGTCAATAATCGAGAAGGAGGCCAGGGTTGCCGGCGAGCGGCCGCTAATCGCAGGAGTGTTCTACAATCGCTTGAGACTCGGGATGCCGCTTCAATCCGATCCGACCGCCCAGTATAGTCTCGATGGAGAGATTGCCAAAGCCGCGACCGCCGTGCACATCCCGTCGGCCTTCAACACCTACACGATCCCGGGTCTGCCGCCGGGTCCGATCGCGAACCCCGGCCTGGCGTCGATCGAGGCCGCCCTCTATCCGGCCGCGACCGACTACCTCTACTTCGTCGCTCGTAAGGACGGTACGCACTCGTTCTCACGCTCGCTGCAGGAGCATAATCGCGCGATCGCCGCGACAAGCCTCCCGGACGCAACAAGCAGCGTCGATCAGCGCCGCAATGCATCTGGAAGGCGCTCGTCACCCCAAATGACCCGGAAATTCCGCCGGAGTGAAGGCCGTGCCTGGTCCGGCTGAAGTGATTGGAAGGGCCCGATCAAGGCTGGCGCTAATCGCGGCGACCGACGCGGCGATCTGTGCGCTTGCTCCCTCGATAACCGCATTCGCGATGGCGCTCGCGCTTCCCGCGATCGACCGCTGGACGCGGCTTCACTTCGGCTATGAGGTTGCGTCCTCGACGCTGGCGAACCTGCGCGCAGGTCTCGTCGTCGCCGGTTTGTTCGATCTCGCGTTCTGCGCCGCGCTCGCGATACGGGCCCGCCCGGCGCGGCGGCGATTTCGTATCGGCCGCCGAACGGGTCGACGCGATCGTGAACGCGCAGCAGGAAGTGCTGACCTTCGCGTCTCTCACCGACCCTGCGGGGCCCTCGGGTGCAAGCGAGTGCTCTCCGCTCTTCCCGGTCCTCAGGCGGAGGGCCGCCGCCTATCTGGCCAACTTCGCCCCTGAGAAGGCCTTCCGATTCAGCCTCGCACAGCCGCTAGGTCGCGGCTCGGCCGTCTCGCTCGCGATGGCGGTCGTACTGGGACTTGCGATGATGGCGCTGGTGCGACCGCCGACGCCCGAAGCGACTCAGGCGCGCCAGCTTCGCGAGATGGCGCACGCGATTGAACGGTCCTCCGCCACGGATGAGGGACGGGCGCTGGTCTCGGCATTGCGGGATACGGCCTCGGCGCTGGAGAATCCCAAACTTCCTCCCGAGCAGAAGCTGAAGATGCTCGCGGCCGTGATGAACGAAGCCGATCGGATCCAGCCGCAAGGCAAGCCGCCCGAAGGAAACAAGATTCAGAGCCAATCCGGCAAGGGAAGCTCCGCCGGTAGCGGCAACTCGGGTGGCACCGGAGAAGGTGCGGGATCCGGTCAAGGCAGAGGCAGCGGCAAGAGCAATAGCGGCGAACCGAATGGCTCGGGGGCGGGAAAGAAGAACGAGCAGCAAATCGCCGAGCTGAAGAATGAGCTATCCAAAGCGCGCCGGCAAATCGAGAGTGAAGCGGCTCCGAAGGACAACTCGATGCCGAAGCCGGCGCCGGGGAAGAAGAACAGCAGCGCCATGACCGCCGGTGGAAACCCCAACCAGCCGGGCTCGGCCAATCAGCCCAACGCCGTCGGCCGGAAGACCTCGCCCAAGCCGGATCAGAACGCCGCGCAGGCCGAAAAGACCGGCGAAGGCGGCAAGCAGACGGCCAATAGCGACAAGGGATCGACCAGGGGCGATACCCGGCTCGGGCAGTTTCCAGAACCCGTGCGCTATGAGAGATTCTACAAGCCGGGAGAGCACGGGCCCCCGATCGATATCCACGATGCGCGTTACGTCGTGTTTCGCTTGCCCTCGGCGGCCATCGCAGCTGGCGGCGGAAAGACGGTCGCGGACGCCGATCGTCCCGGGGCCAGCGCTCCGTACTCCAATCAGCCGCTGAAGGATGAGCAGCTCGAAGCCGCTCCCGACGAGCGGCAACAAGTTCCGCCGCGCTATCGCGATTTGATCCGGTAGGAGAAGAAGCGAGATGGGAGCAGCCGCGAAGACGTCCGGCGACGAGCGAGTCGCCGAATTCCGCGAGGTCTTCGGCCGCGCCGAGGCGGAGGTCGGGCGCGTGATCGTCGGCCATCAGGCGGTGGTTCGCAAAGTGATGACCGCGCTGTTCTGCGGCGGCCACGTGCTAATCGAGGGCGTCCCCGGACTCGGAAAGACCCTTCTGGTCAAGACCGCGGCCGAGACCCTCGGACTGACGTTCAAGCGAATTCAGTTCACTCCCGACCTGATGCCCTCGGATATCGTCGGCACCCAGATTCTCAACGAGAACGACGGTCGCCGCGAGTTCCAGTTCAAGGCCGGCCCGATCTTCGCGCACATGGTGCTGGGCGATGAGGTCAACCGCGCCACTCCCAAGACCCAGTCCGCGCTGCTCGAAGCGATGGAAGAGCATCAGGTCACCGTTCTCGGCACAACCTACAAGCTCGACCTGCCCTTCTTCGTGCTCGCAACCCAGAACCCAATCGAGCTGGAAGGCACCTACCCGCTTCCCGAAGCCCAGATGGATCGCTTCCTGTTCAAGGTCGTGATCGGATCGCCCAAGCCCGAAGAATTGCGGGAGATCCTGAGCCGCACGACCGGCGCCAACGTCTACCAGGTCAAGCCGATCGTCCCGCCGGTCGAGGCGCCTCAGAGGATCGAGCGGCTCAAGGCGCTGGTGCGGGAGGTGATGGTCGCCGAACCGCTGGAGCGCTATGTAATCGGAATCATCGCCGCCTGCACACCCAATGGCCCCGGCGCTGCACCGGAGATCTCGCAATACCTGCGCTTCGGGCCCAGTCCGCGCGGCGCCCAGGCCCTCATTCTGTGCGCGAAGGTCAACGCCCTGATGCAGGATCGGGTCAGTATCAGCTACGACGACATCGACGATGCGGTCGTTCCGTCACTGCGCCATCGGTTGCTGCGCAACTTCCAGGCCGAAGCCGAAAACGTCACCACCGAATCGCTGCTCGAGCAGGTAAGCAAGCGCCTCAAGCGCCCGGGACGGTAGGGAACGGCTGGTCTGTCCGCATCTACGATGCTTTGACCCCCAACACGTTCGAACAGCCCGTCCTCGTTTGCACGACCGAAAACTGCCGTGACACCTTGGTGGAGTTGCGGAACACGGCTTCTTGAACCGATACTCAGGAGCGGTTCTGTCGCTATCTCCGCCAGACAAAGTGCCCCGCTTCTGGAAAGGTACCCTTGGGGAGGAGATCTTCGGGCCGAGCTGTCTCGGTGTGAGAACTCTTTGCTTGGGTGGCCTCATCCCCCTACAGGAAGTCCTGCCCGATTAGATCCGCCCTGAAGGGGGTTTTTCTGAGGGCCGCCCGGATCGCCACCATCAGCAGCGTCGCTTCTGACCAGGTGTTCAAGTGTGCGGTCGTGGCCGTCGACGCCGGAATATTCGCGGCCGCCGAACTTGCAGAGCTGCCGATACATAACATCCACCTTTGGAACCCGCTATCTTGGTTGTCAGATCCGGAACGTGCACCGCCGTGGTGGCAACGTCGCCGGCCCGGTTGCCCGATCCCCACAGGGAGCCCTAGCGCGGCTCTGCGCTGGCTTAAAAATCGGGCAAATCGCTCCTCGTAGATTCCTCGCTTCGCAGACTCTGCCTCCGGTCGGGTCATGCGTCTGTCCGCCGGGTTGCGTCCGCGCTTGGTACTACCTATCGTAATACCGATGGGTACTGTCAAAGTGGCTATCAGCATCCAGGAGCGGCTCCTGCGGCGGGTCGATTCCCTGGTAAGCAGGAAAGTCTTTCCGAGCCGAAGCAAAGCAATCTCGGAGGCCGTGCGCGACAAGCTCGAACGCATGGACCACAGTCGGCTTGCGCGAGAGTGCGCCAAACTCGATCCGAAATTCGAGCAAGCGATGGCCGAGGAAGGTATCGCCCGAGATTTCGCTGAATGGCCCGAATACTGAGGGGTGACGTCGTCTGGGCCGATCTTGACCCGGTCAGGGGACGCGAGCAGGCCGCCGCCGGCCGGTGCTGGTCTTGAGTCATGACGTTTTCAACGAGCGCTCGGGAACGGTCATCGCGGTGGCCCTGACTAGTCAGCCGCCGCAAGCCGGTTTCCCTCTTACACTGGAGCTCACTTCAAGCGGGCTGCCCAGACGGTCCTGGGCAAAGATAAGCCAGATTCGTACACTCTCGGTCGAACGAATCGGGCGGCATATAGCCCGCGCGGCGGCCGAGGAACTGAGCCAAATCGTCGAGGGTCTGAATGAGATCGTGGGCGATTGACCTCAATGGAAATCGCTTGTCTCGTACGTAGGCAGGCGGTCAGGTCGAAGGCGATCTTTTGCCGCCATGCTAGGACTTCCCGCCGAATTCACCCCCGACTTCATGGCCCGGCTCGAGCAGCTCCGGCTTAAGACCCGCCGCGAGTACGCCGGGATGGGCAAAGGCGCGCATCTCTCCCCGCGCCGCGGCACCTCGCTGGAATTCAGCGACTTCCGCCCGTACTCGCTCGGCGACGATTTCCGCTATATCGATTGGGGACTCTACGGCCGCACCGACAAACTGTACATAAAGCTATTCAAAGAGGAGGAAGACCTCCTGACCTATATCTTCATCGACGCGAGCGCCTCGATGGCTTACCCGGCCGGCGATCGCAAGTTCGAATCCGCAATCGCGATCGCGCTCGCGCTCGCCTACGTCGCGCTCTCCTCGGGCGACCGCGTGATGATCCGGCTGCTCGCCGGCCGCGGCGAGTCGTCTCCGCCCAGTTTCGTCAAGGATCGATCGCGGATCGTCGATCTGGCGCGCCGCCTGAGCGCGATCGCGCCCGCCGGACAACTCGACTTGGCCCCGGCGCTCGCGCGCGAGCTGCTCGCTATCCGGCGCGCCGGCAAAGTCTTCCTGATCTCGGACTACCTGATGTTGCTGAACTCGGTCACCAGCGGGCTTGGACTCTTCAGCGCGGCCAACATGGACGTGACGGTCGTCCACGTGCTCGGCGGCGGCGAGCTTGCCGGTCAAGGTCTCGAAGGCGACGTCGATCTGGTGGACTCCGAAAGCGGAGAGCATCTCCGCGTCGCGCTGGGCCCGCGTGAGCGCGAACGCTACCGGCAGACGCTGCTCAGGCTCTCGCGGGAAATTCGCGCCTTCTGCTTCAAGCACGGCCAGCACTACACGCTCTACACGACCGACCGCAGCTTCCATGACTACTTCCTGCGCGCAGTAAGCGAGCTGGGCCTGGTGCACTAGCAGGGCGTTGAGAAGGGCCGCAAAGGACAACGCCATGACCTAATCTCGCATTCGCTCGGGCGTGATCGACGCAACTACCCGCAAGAGACGGCCAATGAAATGGGAAGCCTGATGGACCACACTGGGCCTTCCGGTCAGCCTTCCACGATGCGGCTCGCCGCCCAAGTGCCGGTTTCGATCGCCGATTCCAGCCACGGCATCCCCATGTAGTCGCCCGCCAACCACACCCGGCAGTCCCGCGGCCGCGTGCGGCGGTATTCGGCGAGCGCCCGCGCGCGCCCGACGGGCGATTTCGGCATCCCCTCGCGCCAGCGGACCACTCGCGCGAACTGTTTCGCGGCAAACGCCCCGGGAAACAGCCGTTCCACATCCGCGGCGACCGCGCTAACCACCTGCTCGTCCGGCCAACCCATCATCCGCTCCGCATTGTCCGCGGTGACGAACAGGTTCAGCATTTCGCCGCCTCTGGGCACCCGCCTGGGATCCTTGGCTGATTCGATGGTGACCGAGACGATCTGCCGGCGCTCGCTGCGCGGGATCATCATGGCCCAAACGTTGCCGAGCCCCGGAGCGTCCGACCAGTCGCGCCTCGTTGCCAGACCGACCTTGATCACCGATCCATAAGAGGTCGCCATCAGCTCGCGTTCGAGCCTGTCTCCGCCGCGATAAATTCCGGCCGCCGCCGAGGACGTGGTCGCCAGCACCACCGCGTCGGCGTGAACCGTCTCTCCGGAGAGTCGCACCGTCACGCCGTCCGGCGTGGCCTCTACCGCCCGGACCGGGGCTTCGAGCTTAAGGTCGCTCTTGCCCCCATCGCCCGCGGCAGCGAGTCGTTGCCGCGCGCGAGCGTCAGTTCCTTGCTCCGGCCGTTGGCGGTCATCGCCAACACCGCCAGCGCGCACGCACGCGATGTCTCCTCGATCCGCTGCATCATGCCGCCCGCGAGTACCGGCTCGAGCAGGTAATCCGCTCCCCGGCCCAGGCGCGGCGCGCTCCATCGCGCGGCATCCTCGTCGTCGTACTTCGCCCACGCCGAGTAGTTATCGAGCGCGGGCCATCGGAAGCTTGTCGTATGCCAGGTGAATCGGGCGAGGTCCCGCATCCCCAGCAGTCCGCTTGTCAATGCATACACCGCAAACAGCAGCCCGGACTGCATCCGATGCGGCCGCGCGTCCTTGAAGACCGTAATCCACGGACTGGTCGGTCTCAGGTCGGCCAGGAGCCCCATCTCCTTGATGAGACCCAATGCGTTGCGATACGTGCTTGTGTAGAATTGCGTCCCGCGCTCGTACAGGTAGCCGTCCTGGGTCTCCGAACTCGTCCGCCCACCGACGCGATCGCTCGATTCAAAGACTGTGACTTCGGCGCCCGCCTGGCGCAGGCGCAGCGCGGCGCTGAGTCCTGCGACACCCGCTCCGACCACCACGACACGCTTGTTGGCCATTCGCCCGCTCACTCGCTACCCGGTTCTGCGCGTCGCGCTGGCTGCTGGGGCGACCCGACGTGCTCGCGCACCCACTTGATGCTGTCTTCACTCGACGAGCCCGGTGCGAAAATCTCCCTGACACCCATCGCCGTGAGTTTCGCCGCCTGCTCGTCCGAGATCAATGCCATAAAAGTCTGAGCTTCGCGCCAGCCCAGCCGGCGCTCGCCCGACTCGCTACGCCGCTTCAGGCAGGTCGCGTTGAACGTCTCCTTCCGCAGCGAAAGACGCAGCGGGAAATTCGCGCCTTCTACTTCAAGCACGCCCAGCAGTACACGCTCTACACGACCGACCGCAGCTTCCATGACTACTTCCTGCGCGCCGAGAGTGCGCTGGGCCAGGCGCACTAAACGCGGCGGATAGTCCATGGGCATCGTTTCAATTGTGCGGAACCGGCTACCTTTCTGGACCGCGCCGACCCGATCGACTGCGAGGACCAAGGAACCGATCCCCATTGTAGTGGATAAGGTGTTCCGGAAGTTCAGCAATCCACACTTCGGTGTCCCAAGCGATCTCGCTTGTGCGATAGACGCAGCGGGCGCGAAGGCGCGCCACGCTACGGCCGCGATGGCTAGCCCCGCAACGAGCATCCAGTCCGTCGCGGATATGGGGGCGATGCGTAGCAGCTGCGCGAGGGGCGCGACGTTCATCAGTATCGGCAAACTCGCTGCGACCGCAGCCAATATCAGCCAGAAGCGGATCGCTCGCGGCACGGGCGTTTTCCACCATCGCCGGTCGCCTGCTAGCTCAGCCCATACCAGTATCAGGCTTCCGACCACTACCAGCGCCATCGCCGCGCCGCGAGCATAGTTCTCGCCGCGCTCGAGGCGCGCTGCGTACAGACCGAGCGCCGCCGCAGTCAGCAGTGCACCGCATAGCGCTGACCGCAACGCGGGCATCGCGGCGACGAAGGGCGCATCCGGGGCGCGCGGCGGCCGGCGCATCACGTCGCCAGCCTCTCGCTGGCCCTCGAACGCCAGCGCCGAGACCGGATGTACGATCAACTCGAGCCATACCAGATCGACCGGCATCAGAAGGATCGGCAATCCGAGCAGCGGCGCGGACAGCGCCAACCCCACGATCGTGAATTTGAACGCGATCAGGTAGCTGAACGCATGCTGAATGTTGGTGAAAATCCGGCGCCCCTCGCGAACCGTAGCCACCAGCGCGCCGAAATTGTCTTCCAGCAGCACGAGGTCGGCCGCCGCGCGCGCGACCTCGGTACCCCGCTGTCCCATCGCGACCCCAATGTGCGCGCGCCGGAGCGCCGGCGCGTCGTTGATGCCGTCGCCGGTCATCGCGACGACTTCACCGGCGCGCACGAGAGCATCGACGATTGCGTACTTCTGCTCCGGTCGGATACGCGCGAAGATGCTGGATCTGAGAGCGACTTCGCGGAATCGCTCCGGCGTCATTTCATCGAGTTGACTCCCGGTCGCGATTTCAGCGTCTTCGTGGAGGATTCCGGCCGCTTCCGCGATCGCGTGCGCGGTGAGCGCGTGATCGCCGGTTATGAGCTTCAGCCGGATACCGGCGGCCTGGCATTGCGCGACTGCGGCCGGCACCTCACGCCGCAGCGGATCGTGAAAGCCCAACAATCCGTAGAGAACCAGGTCGCGCTCGTCTTCCTCCCGAACTCCGGTGAAGCCCGCTGCGGGAAAATCGCTCCTGCCGTGGGCGCGCACCCGGCTGTCCGGTCCAGCGCCGGGCACGAAACGCCCGGCCACCGCCAGCACCCGCATCCCCTGCGCCGCCATCTCGGCGTTCGCCGCCTGCGCGCGCCGGAATTCCGCGGGCGCGATTGCGCAATGCTCAAGAATGCCTTCGAGCGCGCCTTTCGCGACGATACAAGCTTGCCTGCCGTCGCCTTCAGCGCTGCCGGTCCGGACCCAGACGTGCGACATGTGCTTGCCGACCATGTCGAAGGAGTAATCGTGAACGAGCTGCCAGCGGGAGTGCAGTTCATCCACGTTCACCTGATGCCTGCGGCAATGGTCGATGATCGCGCGCTCCAGCGAGTCCGCCGCGCGCGGCTCGCACGCCAGCGCGGCGGCCTCCAGCAAGGCGGGGTTCGGTACATCGTCGCGCACCGGCAGATGCTCCTGCAGAGCGTAACTGCCCGCCGTGAGCGTGCCGGTTTTGTCGAGGCAGATGACCGTCGTCGAGCCGAGCGTCTCGACACTGGCAAGTCTGCGCACCAGCACTCCAAGCCGGCTGAGCCGCCATGCCCCGATACTCAGGAAGAGGCTGATAACGAGCAGAAATTCCTCCGAGACCGCCGACATCGCGATCGTGATCGCGTACAGAAATGCCTGGCTCGGAGACTTCCCCTGCCACAGGGTGATCGCGAAGACCGCGACCGAAACGATTGCCGCGCCTCCGACCAGCCATCGCACCAGGCGCGCCGTTTTGCGTTGCAGTGGCGTGGGCTCGGTATCGGCCTGCGCGACGAGCCGCCCGATATCGCCATAACGGGTGCGCTCGCCGGTCGCAGTCACTTCGCCGAGACCGTGCCCCGCGACGACCAGCGATCCGGCGTAGAATCGCGAGTTCTCAGGCACTTCCGGCGCTGCTAGGACCGCCGCGCCGACATGGGCTCTTTCGCCTGCGGCTCGGACTCGCCACTCAGCTGCGATTCGTCAAGCGCGAGGTTCGCGGCGAATCGAACGATCCCATCGGCGTGCAGCACGTCACCCTCGCGAATCGCCAGGATATCTCCCGGGACGATATGCGCGGTGGGAATCTCGATTTCACGCCCGTCGCGAATCACGAGTGCGTGCGGCGCGACGGCTGTGGCAAGTTTCTCGATAGCCCGCCGCGACCGGGCTTCCAGCAGCACGTCCACGCCTATCACCGGCACGAGCGCGATCAGCAGCACGATTCCGTCACGGCTGTCGCCCAACGCGAGATAGACGATCGCGGCGACTGCGAGCATGATCGCCATCGGGTCTGCGAAAGTGCGCAGGCGCTCTCTCAGGCGCGCGCCTGCCGAGCCGTGGACCAGACGATTTGGCCCGAAAGCCTGCAGACGAGCTGCGGCGTCGCTCGCGCTGAGTCCTTCGAATCGCGCGGCGTACTCAAGATGTTCCGGCACCGCCCCGGGAATCGGCGCGGCAGGGCTACAGATGCGTCAGGTAACCCGCGAGCGCGTCGATCTCCGCAGGCGAGAGGTTCTGGTTGGGCATCACGATTCCATCGTAAACCTGCGGCAACTGCGCGAGTTCCGGATTCGCGCGCACCATCGCGGCCGGATCGGCAAGCCATTCGCGGAGCCACTTTTCGTCCCGCCGCGCTCCGACTCCTTTAAGGTCCGGTCCGAGCAGCCTACCCCCACCAACCGTATGACAGTAGATGCATCCGTGGGTGCGGAAAACGCTCCTTCCCGCCTCTGCTCCCGCGACGAGCGGCGGCTCGGCGGGCGCGTTCACCATCTTGTATGGAGCTTCGGTTACCTCCACCGGAGCGGGGATGTAGTGCGGCGGAAATTCCTTGCGCTTCCAGCTGAGCAACATCAGGGTGAGGGCCCTAGCCTGCGCGGGCGTAAAGCCGAAATCCGGCATCGTGGTTTTGGGCGACACCTTGTCCGGATTCAGCAGGTGCTCGTAACTCCAATTGAACAGGGTGCGCCGGCCGGTCACGTGAGAGAAATCAACCAACTCAGGATTCTTGTCGCCGAAGTACGTAAGCTCCGGACCAACCAGACCTCCCCGGCCCTCAACCACATGACAGACCAGGCACTTCTTTTTCTTGAAAAGCGCTTTCGCCTCGTTGATCTCATCCATTGCGGGCGTCGAGAGATCGTGGCGATGACACCAGTTGCATCGCATCTCGATGAGCTGCGATTCGGTAAGGCCGTAGCTACGCGCCATTGCGCGGGACAGCATCGGATCGTCCCAATGCTCGCCGCCGCTATGGGCTGAGATCGACCGCGTCGCCCATCCCTGGCCCCCGTGACAAACCGTGCAGCCGAATTGGGTGAACGGATGCTTGTCGAGATAGGCCAGCGCCGGATGCGGTGCGAAGGGCTGCGGCAAGTCGGCAGGCAACTGGAGTCCCCATTCGTAGCCGAGATGGCAAGTGACGCATCGATCCACCACATCGATTTCGGGATTCCATATCTGCCGGATACCAAGGTTGAAGCGCCGCGCCGCTTCGATTTGATCGTGTTTCTCCAGAATTGTCCGAAACTGACGCTGAATTGGCTGCCACTGAGTTCGAAAGGCACGCCACGCGGCGATCGCGACCAGGACGAAAAAGACCAGCGACCCGATCACCATCCAGGCGTAGTCGGCGCGCTCGAAATCGCTCGGCGGGCGTTCCATCTCAGAGGGTGCGCGGTATCGCCGGCCACGGAGTTCCGGGCCAATAGAGATGCCAATACGGGCCGCGAAGGAAAACGTCGATCAGAATCAGCCCAATGATGACGGCAAGCACGAGCGCGAACGTGAGGTTCTGACGGAGGCGCGGCCGCGGAAACCAGACCCCTTCGCTGCCGGCTGGCGATCGATCGAGCCACGGCCAGACCGCGGCAACCGACAGAAGAATTCCGGGCACGATAATGCCGCCGACCAGGCCGCCGCTGATTCGGAGGCCGCCGATCGGAATTGTCGTCGATGCGACCAGCTCCTGGAGCCAGAGGAAATACCACGGCGCCTTGGCGGGGTTGGGCGTAACCGCCGGATTCGCCGCTTCCTCCAACGGGGCGTTGAAGAACAGGCTCAGGAGCAGTGTGGCATTGAAGACCAGCAGGAAGACCAGCGCGACGCGCCGGGTGAGACTCGGCGACGAGAAAACTTCGTCTTTTTCCTCGAGCTCGGTCGAACTCCTGACCGCTACGGTCGTGCCCCGCGTCAGACCGAAGAGCGAATAACTCTTCGACGGCGGCGTCGCCTTGGGCATCACCGCGCGCGTCAGACGAATCGGCTCGACCGCCGCCAATCCGCCGTCCCTGCGGACGCGCCACATATGGTAGGCGAACAGTACCCAGATGACGGCCGGCAGGAAAAATACGTGGAGCACGTAGAACCTGAGCAGCGCATTCTGCCCGATCTCGGAGCCGCCCAGCAGCATGAAGCGAATCGAACCACCGACAATCGGCGCCTCGCGCGCGATATTGGTGCCGACCGTCACCGCCCAGAACGCAAGCTGGTCCCAGGGAAGGAGATAGCCGGTAAACGACGCCAGCAACGTTGACAGAAGCAGCCCCAGTCCCACCAGCCAGTTCCACGCGCGCTGCCCGCGATAGGCCCCGGTGAAAAACACGCGCGCCATGTGCAGGAAAACGACCGCGACCATCCCGTGCGCGGCCCATCGATGCTGGTTGCGCAACAGCCATCCGAGAGTGACGGCGTAGTCGAGATCCTTCATGCTGCCGTAGGCCCGCTCGGTTAACGGCACATAGAAAAACATGAGGAGCAGGCCGGTGACGTTCAGGATCAGGAAGAGAATCGCGGACGCGACGCCCAGCCACATCGAGTAGCTCCAACTGGTGCTGACCCGCGCGACCTTGGCCGGAAACCAGTGCAGCCATAGGTTGCGCACAATCGCGTCGCCGCTCTCGCGCTCGCTGGCGGGATCCCAGGTCCAGGCAAGCTGCCTCCATAGGGCGCTTAACCGCTCGCGCGCCGTCATGTGCCGGCCTTCGGGGGCGTGAACGAGAACCCCCGCGCCACTTGCTCGGCGCTATCTACTTCAAGGAAGCCGTCCGGCGAAAGCGAAACCTCAAACCACGCCAACGGAAGTGGCGCGGGCCCGTACTCAACGGTGCCGTCGGGGGCGAAGTGGCTGCCATGGCACGGGCAGGCGAATTCGGTTTCCCGCCACTGAACGGTGCACCCCAGGTGCGTACAGATCGCGGAAATGACGTGGAACTGATCCTGGTTGCGGATCACGAACAGCCGGTGATCCGAATCGAAGGTATAGCCTTGCGGATACTGATCCGGCTTCTTTATCTTGAAGCGTTTGAGCGGTTCGTAGAGAACATTGGGCAGAAAGGCCCGCGCCGCCGCGCCGATCTGCACGAAAAATGCGAGCGCCACCGATCCTTTGGCAAACGCGCCCAGGAACCACCGCCTGGCCGTGTTCATGACGCGGCTTGCGCGATCATCCGAGCGTCTCCTCGAATTCGAATCGCTCCATCGTGATCGCCCGGGTCGGACATCTGATCGCGCACAGCCCGCATCGGATGCACTTCTCTTCGTCGTACAGAAATGCCGTCAGCGGCCCTTCGCCCGGCGCCGCGTCGCCGAGTCCATCGGCGCCGGCGAGTTGATCGGCGGGAGTGAAGCGCAGGCAATATTCCGGGCAGATATCCACGCATCGATTGCATAACACGCACTTGGAGCCATCGTAGATCGGATGCACGTGGCAGTAGAGACATCGCTGAGCTTGCGCGCGCGCTTCGGCGACCGAGAAACCGGGCTCGACTTCGGCGATACCGCTGCGGCGCTCGAGCGGCGTGATCGGAATCTCGCGCTGGATTTGCTCATACGACGGCACCATCGTGTAAGTGTCGGTCGGCAACTCCTCGACTGTCACGTGCATCAGGCTCTTTTCGATCGGCCGGCCTCGCAGGAAGGCATCGATCGAGCGGGCCGCTACCTTGCCCTGTTGCGCTACCGTGATCAGCAGCGACGGCGGAAACGCGCCATCGCCGGCCGCAAACACGCCGGGCGCGGTCGTCGCCATCGTCACCGGATCGACCTTGAGGGTTCCTGCGGGCGTGGTTTCGATTCCGTCGGCGGCGGTCAGAAAAGAAAGATCCGGCGCCTGGCCGATCGCGAGCACGATAGTATCCGCTTCGAGCGTAGTGGTTTGGCTTTCGTCGAACTGCGGATTGAAGCGGCGCGAGTCATCCAATACCCGGGTACATCGCACGAGTTCGATCCCGCTGGCGACGCCGTCGGCCGCGAGAATGCGCTTGGGCCCCCACGAGGTCATGAAACGGATGCCTTCCTCGCGCGCGATGTCGAGTTCCTCCCTCCCCTGCACCGATTGCATCGCCGGCATCTCGATCTCGGATTCGAGACTGACCATGGTAATGTCGATAGCGCCGCGGCGGACGGCCTCGCGGGCGGTGTCCAGCGCCACGCGCATCGTTCCCGCCGCCACGGCTTCCTCCTCTTCCGCCGCCATCGGCACTCCCGGAACAAGCGCCCTGATCGCGGTGCGCGCCGCGTCGATCGCGACCAGGCCGCCGCCGACAACCACGACTCGCTTACCGATCGGCATTCGGTGTCCGCGGTTGATGCCGATCAGATAGTCGATCGCCCGGACCACTCCGTCCGCATCGGAACCCTCGATACGCAGACCGCGCCCCTTGCCGGCGCCGATCGCGAGCATCACCGCGTCGTAGCCGCGCCCGCGAAGATCGTGCAGCCGCAGACCCGGCCCGAGCGACGCGCCGTAAACGAACTCGACGCCGAGCGATTCGACCTCTGCGACCTGGCAGTCAATCACCTCGCGCGGCAGCCGATAGGGCGGGATGCCGTATCGCATCATGCCGCCCGGATTGGGCATCGCCTCGAATACGGTGACCTTGTAGCCCATCATCGCAAGGTCGTGGGCGCATGAGAGTCCCGCCGGTCCCGCTCCGATTACTGCGACGCGCCGCTGCGGATGGGTAGGCGCCGCCGCCAGCTTCTCGCGATGACCGGGAGTCGTGCTGCCGTGGCCCATCGGACCGGCGAGCATTTCGCGAATCGAGGTCCGCGACAGGGATTCCGCGCCGTAGAGTTCGCACACGAATCGCTTGAGGGCGCGAATTGTTACCGGCGCATCGATCTTGCCGCGCCGGCATGCATCCTCGCACGGAGCGCCGCAGGTGCGACCGCATTCGGAGGCGATCGGGTTCGGCGATCGCGCGACGCGGTAAGCCTCGGCGAAGCGGCCCTCCGCGATGAGCTGCACATAACGGCCGGCGTCGGTCTTCACCGGACATGCCACAAGGCATGGCACGTTCTGGCGAAACCACCAGAGGTCGCGCGGCCTGGCGTCGATCTGCATCACAGCGTCAGGCGTCTACTTCTTGCAAAAGGTCCGCACGTAGGCGACGAGATCGTGAATCTCGCCGTCCTCGAACCCCTGACTCCAGGCCGTCATGTCAGCGCTGAGTCCGTTCGCGGCGCCGCCGTTCTTGATCACGTTGAAGAGCTTGTCGTCGGACTCTTTCGCCATGCGCGCGCAATCGGCAAAGTCGCGCGGTTTGGTCTTCAGGGTCGCGGCCGAAGGACCGTCACCCTTGCCGTCGGCCCCATGACACTTCACGCAGAAGGTCTGGTAGTTGCTTTTGGCTGCCGCGAGATCGGCTGCCGCCGCGCAAGACAGCCATGCAACGAGCATCAAACCCGTACTCGCTGCGGAAACCAACCAGAACCGGCGAATCTTCATCGTGCTTCGATCCTCCATCTATCAACCAGCGCGAGTGTTGGGAACGGGCTAGTTGCCTGCCTTCAGATATTCGAGCAGCGCACGCGTGTCTTTCGACGGCACGTTCCCGAGCGTCCGCATGTGCATCACGATTTGATCCCACTCGTATGGCGCCTTTTCGGAGCCTGGACGCGCGCTGTGGCAGGTATTGCAGTATAGCGGCCAGAGTCGCGCGCCTTCCCGAAACAATTGCTTTTTCTCGGCTGAAGTCAACTGCTCCTGGGCCATCAGCGGGCCGGGAACCGCACCGACTGCCAGGACAGCGAGCAATATCGCAATCAATTTCGTTCTCATGCTTCGCCCCTCGTCAAAATCCCACCGTGAACTGGCTCAGGAAAGCGCGATCGTTCGGCACCGATCCGACCGGGGTCAGCATTCCGCTTGACTGGACGAAGGAGCCGCCCGATTCCGGTAATTCGATGTCGAACTCGTTCTGCCATATGATCGACGGCGATACGTAGTAGTCCAACGCGAGCGCAACTTCGCGGGAATGCGGAGCGTACAGCGCCGGCGACCCGCTCAGGCCGAAGTCCGGTATCAGGCCGGCCTGGATTCCGCCGACGCCGATGCCGGTAGCACCGGTAATGTCATCGATCGCGACCGCCCGCTGGTTGACCCCGGAGTAACGGATCAGCGGCTCGAGCCGATGGATGCGATCGCTCAGGGCATCGGGCATGAAGGACAAATTCAGTTCGTTCAGAAAATAACCGAGCTGCAAGTACCATCCCTGACGGTTATCGGAGGCAAGGCCGGCCGGCATGTTTCGATACGACTGCAGCCATTCACCCCTGGTCTGCAGGCTTCCGAGAAGATAGTTGAAATCCACGCCCCACGAAGTGAGCCAGTTGCCGTCCATCCATTTGCCGTCGTAGGTCGAAACTCCAAGCTCGAGCCGTCCCAGGTTGGAATCGACCGGAATCGGATATACGCGAAGGCGTCCGCCGAAAGCCTTGCTGTGAGTCTGACTCGACCCGACCGCAGTTGGCGCCGTCATGACCGCGCCGAGAACCGGCTGGCTGAAACTCGGGCCGGTTCCGATCCACGCGGTATAATCGAAATCCTGGCCGAGCTGTCCCCATTGAAACCCGCCGCGCAACTGGATGCCGACCTCGCCCGGCGGGACCACCGGCTCGACCCCGAATGGAAGCGGAGCCGTCACGAAGCGGTTGACCCACATCGGGCTCTGGGCCTCATACCAATCGCCAAAAGGTTGATCGAACAGCCCACCCACCACGGTCATGTAGTCATTGAGAAAAATCTGGAATTCGGCCGTCGACAAGTCCGTTCCGGTTCCTGCCTGGCCGAACGATCCGCTGAGAACGCCCTCGAACAAGATCCAGTCGATCGGGCGGTAGAGGATCATCGGCTCCCAATCGACGAAGAACGTGTTCTGGGTCTCGTGATGGATGTCATCGAGGGCCCCGCTCTGCTGGTCGTAGACAAAATCGAAACCCGCCGCGCCGGTAACCGTGAACCTGTGCGAACCGAGGTAGCGGTTGATGGCCTCCGAGAACCCGCTCGCCGACGGCCCCGCTTCGACGCGGCTTTCGAGCTGCTTGGTCTCTCCCTGTAGCTGCTGACTGCTCGCCTTGAGATCGTGGTTTTCGTTTTCGACCTCGTCGAGCCGCTTGAGAAGCTTGTCGATTAACTGCCGATCTTTTTCCCGGTCCTCCTCGAGTTGCCTGACTTCCTTTCTTATCTCGCCGATTTCCCGGCTCCGCGGTGCGGGATCGCCAGCCAGCGCATTGCGCGGGCAGGCAATGGCAATCAGTCCCAAGGCCAGAATCACCCACTTCGACTTTTGACGATTCATCTTCTCCCCCGTGCGACTCCCAATGTGGAGCAAGAAGCCTGCTGATTATCGCATGCGGTTGGGCTTTTCGGCTCGTCAAGAACATGAGCAGGCCATCGAATTGCTAACAGTCGAAAGCGCGGTCTTGTGGACAATCGTCTGTGCCGAAGGACTCGGATTGTTGCGGTGGTTCGAGCGGCTGGCTCCACGTTCGGCGGTCCGTTTCCAAATACGAACTCGAGGCAATTCGTGGAACGCTAGCGCGCTGCTGCCGGTTCCGCGCCATTGCGGCTGAGAATGTGTCTGGCGCCTGCGAGGCTGAGCACCTCATTGGTGCCATCCTCGATCAATGAGGCGCGCGCATCGCGGAAAAGCTTCTCGATCCCGTACTCCTTGCTAAGCCCGTTCCCGCCGAATATCTGCAGCGCGTCGCTGGCGACTTCGAACGACGCCTGCGTGCAGAAGGTCTTGGCCGCGATCGCGTGCTCGAGCGATGGGGCCGCGCCGGTCTGGTTGTGAATCATCACGGCCCGCGACAGCGCGCGGCAGGCCTCGACCTTGGCGAACATTTCGAACAGATGCTTTTGAACCAGTTGATGCTCGCAGATGAGGTGTCCACCCTGAACCCGCTGCTTCGAGTAATCGAGCGCCTGCTCGTAAGCCGCGCGCGCAACCCCGGTGAACGCGGCCGCCATCGAAGAGTTGGCGAACGCGAGAGTGCGTTCGAGCTCGCGCTCGTAGCCGTCGCTCCTGGTCAGCATCCAGTTGCGCGGAATCCTGACGTCGTCGAAGTAGATCTCGCCCTGATTCAAAGCGCGTTGGCCGAGCTTGTTGAGCGGTTTGCCTTTCGACACGCCGGCCAGATTGAGCGGCACGAAAGCGATGCCCCCGCCGGCCATCCCGACCTTGGGCTCTGTCGTAAGATAGAGCGCTGCATGGGTCGCAATTGTGCCGTTGGAGACCCATGCGGCTTTCTGTCCGTTGATGACGTAAGAATCGCCGTCGGCGCGAGCCACCACTTGTCCGGTCACACGAGGATCGTGGAACTGCGGCGTACCCGGTACGAGCTCATCGGAGCCGTGACGAGGCTCTGTAATCGCCCAGCACCCGATCATGCCGCCGTCGCGATCGGCTAAGTAAGGCCTTACGAACCTTTCGTAAAGCTCTGGATTGCCGCTCGCCGCAGCCACCGAAAACGGGAAGCTTGCGCAGAGCAGGCTCAAGGCCAGATCCGCAGCGCCCCATGATAACTCCTCGATTAGGACGTGCATTCCCAGCCCGCGCAGTCCCAACCCGCCGATCTCCGAGGGAAAGCCGGCAATATGATAGCCGAGCTGGTAGGCCTGTTTGAAAACATGTCTGAGCGGCGAATCGAGCGCGATCACATCGCGCGGATCCGCCAACCGGTCGAGAGTTGTCGCAGCCGGACGCAGGATGTCTCTCGCGAAGCGGTGTGCGCTTTCCCTTATGGATTCGAGATCTTTCGGGCAATCGACGTTCAGTTCGTGATAGCTGTCCATTCCATTCGTCCTCGACGCTCAATTGCGAAACGGAGCTGCATACGTCGTGCCCATAACCGGCTGCTGGGAGAAGAGGGAAGCAGCCCAAAGACCGGAATCGATTTGATGGTCCTCAACACCTGGAGCATCGCCGCAAGCCTTGCAAATGTTTCCTTCGGCGGCACTCGTTGCCTTCGGACACAATCTCATCTCGATTTCTCTTTCGGCACAGAGGCCCGTCTCCGTCGAAGATCGCAATGAATACTCACATTTCCAGCTTGATTTAATCGCGGGGCGCGATGCGCGAATGGCGTGGCTTTTGCGTCGAAACCAGGACACCAACGTCCTGGGGGGAGGGGAGCAGTGAAACACTCTTTGGGGAAAATGCGGTTGGGCATGATCGCGGGCCTGATCGCAATCGCGGGCGCAATGGCGCTCGCCGGCACAGTGCGCGCCGCAGAGACGCGATGGGTCAAATACGTCGACCCGCAGGAGCATGCTTTTTCCATCGACGTGCCGGCGGGCTGGCGGGCGCAGGGCGGCCTGCGGCGGATGGGCCAGCTTGATATCCGGCAGGGAGTCGATATCGCCTCGCCCGACGGCGCCATTCGGATCTTCCTGGGTGACGTCAACGTGCCGGTCTTCACCACGCCCTCGCGACTGCTGGCGTTCGGGGGACTGCGCCAAGGCATGATCACTGATCAAGGCTTTGGCCTGCGCGAACTCATCTGGCCGTACCAGGATGGCGAGGCTTTCGCCGCTCAGTGGGGGAGCCGACGGGTGGGACGTGCCTGCAGCGGCGTGCAACGCACCGGCGCCCGACCGCGACCGGACGCCAGCCGCGGTATCGATCGGGCCTTCGCTGCGGCTGGCGTCCGCGACTCGGTCCGGGCCGGAGAGGCGAACTTTGCATGCAGCCTGCAGGCGCGTCGGCGGTGGGCTACACCTTCGCCGCTACCGAGCTGGTGCAGACCCAGGGGTCTGCGATGATGTCTGCGATCTGGAGAGTGAAGTCCCTGGTGGGGTTCGTCGCGAGCACGCCGCGCGCCGCCGAGGCCAATGCCGTTCTTGGCCATATGATCGCGTCGTTTGCCTTAGATCCGGGCTGGATGGCCCGCCAGCAACAGATGGACGCCCAGACCAACTTGATAGTGCAACGGAGCAACCAGGCGGTGTCCAATGCCATCGCCCAGAACGGACGGACCCTCGCGGCGAGCAGCGACATGGCCTTCAAAGCCGGCCAAGCCAGCGCCCAAAGAACCTTTAACGCAAACGAAAGGTTCGACGAGGATGTCGTGAAACAAACCGGATCCTATACCGTTCCGGGCAGCGGCTACCAGAGTACCCTGAATAACACTTACGCCCATCAATATATGCTCCCCAACGGAGAGACTCTGGGCACCAACAGCGAGACACCGCCGCAGGGCGCGACCGAAATGCAGCGCGTGCCACCCGGACAATAACCGTGTCGAACGGCGCGGGGCTGCGAATGATCCGGCGGCCGGATTAAGCCTCGCGCCGCCAGGGAGGAAGCCATGACGCCAGCTACAGAGTCGTTCAGGCTCAGCACTCAGGATGCGTCGTTCCTTTACGGCGAAGCGGGCAACGGGCCGCTCAACATGGCGATGCTCGGAGTCTTTCGCGGCCGCATCGACCTCAAGAGTCTGCTCGCGCATATGGACGAGCGGATGCATCTGCTGCCGCGCTATCGTCAGCGAGTGCTTTTCGCGCCATTCAACCTCACCCATCCGAGCCTCCATGACGATCCCGGCTTTGACCTCGCCAATCACCTCTTCTGCCACGAGCTGCCTCGCAACACGACCGAGGCTGCGCTGATGAAGGCGGTGATGCGCGTTTATGAGCGGCCACTCGACCGGGATAAGCCGTTGTGGGAGCTCCATCTGTTCAACGGCCTGGCGGGAGGCCGCAGCGCGATCCTGACCAAGATCCATCATTGCCTGGCGGACGGGATTTCCGGGATGGAATTGCTCGCGGTCACCACCAGCACGCAGCCCGACGCTCCTGCGCCGGCGCCTTCCGCCGAGCCTTGGCAGCCGGCGCCGCTGCCTGCAGGCGGCAAACGGCTCGTGTCTGCGTTTTCCGATCTCGCGGGCTCCCGAATCGCGCTCGCACGGCGAGCGGCGGACACCGTCGCGCACCTGCGCGACTTCGATCCGAATCTGTCGGCGGCGGGTGCGGCGCTGCTGACGATGCGACGGATTGGGCGGCCGATCGTAGCTGCTCCGTGGAACGCCGCGACCGTGACCGGCGCCCGCGCGATGGCGTGGCTGCGATGCCCGGTCGGCGACGTCGCGCGAATCCGCGCAAATTTCGGCGGCACCGTAAACGATGTGGTGCTCGCGATGCTGAGCGAAGGCGCCGCACGTTACCTGGCGCATCACCAGTGTCCGACCAGCGGGCGGCCGCTCAGAATCGGATGCCCGGTGAACGTGCGCGCGCCGGACGAATACGGAGCGCTAGGCAATCGCGTCTCGATGATGTTCCCCGAGTTCGACTCCGAGCCGATGGCGGCCGTCGATCGGCTCAAGGCCGTCACGGAGGAGACCGCGCGGATCAAGGCGGCCAGAGAGGCGATGGCCTTCGAGAATCTGCTGGCCAAGCTCGACTACATCCCGCCGCGGACGCTCGCGCTGGCCTCGCGCCTCGTGACTTCGGCAATCGAAGGCGCCGGATTGCTCACCGCTCGCGCGCCGCGAATCGCGCGGCGAGCGCAGTTGCTGGGTATTGGCATCAACTTCGTCGCGACCAACGTGCCCGGTTCCCCGTTGCCGATCTATCTCGCGGGTCATCAATTGGTCGAAACGGTCGGCATGATTCCGCTCACCGCGACGCTCGGCTACGGTGTTGCCATCCTGAGCTACAACGGCAATCTCTATCTGGGGCTGATGGCGGAGCCGAATCTCATGCCTGACGTGGGCTTTATGAAGTCGCGGATCAAGGAGGCCCTGCGCGAGTTGATCGCGGCGGTACCGAAGGAGATTAGACCGCCGGCGGCGGCGCCGGCTCCGCTCGCGCCTGCCGCGACTCGCGAGGTCGCGTGAGCCGGGGTTGTACCTGCCATGCCGTTGACGTACTGACGAATCGGCATTGGCCGGCGATGTATTAGCGGCGAAGGCGCGGGAGCCATCGCGGCACGCGACGGCAATACTCATCGTATTCCGACCCGAACTGCGCGCGCAGCGTGGGCTCCTCGTAAAGAGTCACGAACAGGTGAAAAGCGAAAGCTACGATCGTCGCATATGCCAGGACAGATACGCTCCCAAAGAACAATCCCTGACCGAGAATCATCGCCAGCACCGCGACATAGCCCGGATTGCGGACAATCCCGAACACCCCTCGCTTGACCAGCCGCGAAGGCGGTGCGATCGGAGCCGGCGTTCCGAATCCCTCGCGGACAAAGCGCACCACGAAGTCCAGGAAAATCGGCAGGGCGGCGGCGAACAGAATTGTCCCGAGAAGGCATGTCGCGATCGTTCCCAGGATGGGAGGCTCGAGATGCCAGTTAGTGAGCCAGTAGGGAACGCCTAGCACAACCATTCCCGGAATCACAATCACGAATATGACGGTTCCGGGAAGCGCCCAGGCTGGAGGTCGTTCGACGCCGGGGCTCGATAGCCGCATCCGGAAGTATGGCTATGACCCGTTACAGCAGAACGGACTTCGGAATGTGCAAATGATCGCCCGATGATCCTCGAACCGTCAATACCGGCACGGTGGACTCGCGCACGACGCGCTCGGCGACGCTGCCCAGCACGAGGTGGTCCATACCCGTGCGGCCATGTGTTGCCATCACGATCACGTCGGCGAGATCTCTGTCAGCCGCCTTAAGGATCTCGTCCGCAGCCTCGCCGGTCACGACCTCGATCTCGTAGGGAGTCTTGTCGCCGAGCTTCTCCTTGGCGATTCGACTTAGCCGATCTTCGGCTTCGCGCGCGGAGTCCATCGCAACGTTGAACAGAACGAGCGTCGCGCCGTTTTGTTCCGCAAGCTGCCGAGCCGTATCGATTGTAAGCTCGGTGTTTGCGCTGAAATCCACCGGACAAAGCACTCTGCGAAAGGGATGTGTCATTGGTCATTCTCCGCCGCTGTCGAACTCGTTCTGGCCCGTGGTGGTGAGTACGCCCACGCCGGGCGCTTAAGGGCCGGTCGCGACGCCGACTGGGTCGAGGAGGCCAGTCTTCCAGCCGCTAATGGTAGCGATGGGCTTGGGGTCGCCGTTGCCGCCCGGAGCATAGACTGTGACCACGTCGCTGCCGCTGTTCGCGACATAGACATTGCCCTTCGAGTCCAGCGCTATGCCAAGGGGTGCGTCGAGCCCGGTATTCGGGCCGCTGATGGTTGCGGAGGGCTTGGCATCGCCATTGCTGCCGGGTGCATAGACCGTGACCATGTTGGTATCGGTGTTCGCGACGTAAATGTTCCCCCTCGAATCCAGCGCTATCCCGACGGGTCCATCCAGCCCGGTGTTCGCGCCGCTGATGGTTGCAACCGGGCTGGCATCGTCGAAACCGTGGACCGCATACTCTGTGACGGTGTCGTTGGTGTTCGCGACGTAGATATCCCCCTTCGAATCCAGCGCGATGCCAAAGGGTCCAAATAGGCCGGTGTTAATGCCGCTGATGGCTGCAAGGGGCTTGGCGTCGCCGTTGCTGCCGGGTGCATACACCGTGACCGTGTTGTTGCCGTTCGTGACGTATATCCTCCCCAGCGAATCCAATCCTATGCCAAAAGGGTAAATCAGCCCCGTGTCCGGGCCGCCGATGGTTGCAGCCGGAAGGGCGTCGCCGTTGCTGCCCGGCGCATACAGCGTGACCGTGTTGTTGGCCTCGCTGGCGACGTAGATATTCCCCTTCGGACCGACCGCGATGCCAGCCGGGCCGGCAAGCCCGGTGTTGGGGTCACTGATGCTTACAACGGGCATGGCGTTGCCGCTGCTGCCAGCCGCATACATTGTGACCGTGTTGCCTGCGCCGTTCGCTGCGTAGATATTCCCCATCGGACCTACCGCGATGCCAGCGGGTCCATTCAGTCCGGTGTTTGCGCCGCTGATGGTGCTGCTGGGCATGGCGTCGCCGTTGCTGCCGGCCGGATAGACTGTAAGCGTGTTCCGTGCGTTCGAGACGTAAATATTCCTGTTCGCACCCAGCGCGATGCCAACGGGGGAACTGAGCCCCGTGTCCGGGCCGGAGATGGTTGCGATGGGCACGGCGTCGCCGGCGCTGCCGGGCGCATAGACTGTGACCGTGCCGTTGGCCTCGTTCGCGACGTAGATAGTCCCATTCGGACCTACTGCGATCGCAGCGGGGCCAGCAAGCCCGGTGTCCGAACCGCTGATGGTTGCAACGGGCGTGGCGTTGCCGCTGCTGCCGGGCGCATAGACCGTGACCGTCCCGCTGTATTCATTTCCGACATAGATCCTCCCGTTCGAATCCAGTGCGATGCCTACGGGGGACCTGCAGCCCGCTGTTCGGCCCGCTGATGGTGGCAACAGGTACGGCGTCGCCGTTGCTGCCGGGCGCGTAGACCGTGACTGAGTTGTTGTTCCGGTTCGTCACGTAGATCGTCTTCTTCGAATCCAGCGCGAGGCCGGCGGGGGAATTGAGGCCCGTGTCCGGGCCAAGGATGGTTTCAGTGGAGTAGGCGTCGCCGTTGCTGCCGGGCGGGTAGACTGTGATGCTGCCGCTGCAATAGTTTGCCACGAAGATGTCGCCGCGTGACCCGACCGCGATGCCGAGAGGTTTAGCCAGCCCCGTCACCGGCGAAAGAGGCGCGACGTTGCCGTTGCTCGCGACCGGGTAGGCCGTCACGGCGTTGCTGCAACCATTAGTCAAATAGACTTTGGCGGTGGCCGTGGCCGCTGGAGCAGTCCCGTTGATAAGCAGTAGCGCCAGGATGGAGCCGCCGGAAGCGGCCGACCACAATCGAGGCAAGAAATCGGTCTTCAAATTCGAGACGGCAGGAAACTGTTTCATCTGGAATCTCCGCCAGGATGGCCGCATGCGACTGGACGACCTAGCACGACGATTCGCGGCGACCGCGGCACCGGTTCGGAACGCGGAACGGGACGCATCGCGATCACCCACACCGGCCTCAGGGGTCGATCACGATACCGGCTGGGTCAACGAGGCCGGTTTTCCAGCCGCTGATGGTTGCCGCGGGCTTGGCGTTGCCGTTGCTGCCGGGCGCATAGACTGTTACCGCGTCGCTGCCGTTGTTCGCGACGTAATCTCCCCCTTCGAATCCAGCGCTATGCCAAAGGGTGCATCGAGCCCGGTGTTCGGGCCGCTGATGGTTGCCGCGGGTTTGGCGTTGCCGTTGCTGCCGGGTGTATAGACCGTGACCGTGTTGCCTTCACTGTTCGCGACGTAAATCTCCGCCTTCGAGTCCACCGCGATGCCATAGGGCGAATTGATCCCGGTGTGTGAGCCGCCGATGGTTGCGACGGGCACGGCGTCGCCGTTGCTGCCGGCCGGATAGACTGTGACCGTGTCGTTGGCGTTCGCGACGTAGATATTCCCCTGCCGACCTACCGCGACGCCATAGGGTTCATACAGGCCGGTGTCCGGGCCACCGATGGCTGCAACGGGCATGGCGTCGCCATTGCTGCCCGCCGGATAGACCGTGAGCGTGTCGTTGCCGTTCGCGACGTAGATTCCCCCCAGCGAATCCAGTCCTATGCCAAAAGGGTAAATCAGCCCGGTGTCCGGGCCGCCGATGGTTGCAACCGGCTTGGCGTCGCCGTTGCTGCCGGGCGCATAGACTGTGACCGTGTCGTTGGCCTCGTTCGCGACGTAGAGGTTCCCCATCGGGCCGACCGCGATGCCAGCGGGACCGGCAAGCATTGTGTTAGGGTCACTGATAGTTGCAACGGGCTTGGCGTCGCCGCTGCCGCCGGACGCGTAGACTGTGACTGTGTTGTTGGCGCCGTTCACAACGTAGAGGTTCCCCTTCGAATCCAGCGCGATGCCACCGAGCCCATTCAGTCCCGTGTCCGGGCCGCTGATAGTACCGTTGGGCATGGTGTCGCCGTTGCTGCCGGCCGGATAGGCTGTGACCGTGTTGCTGGCATTCGAGACATAGATCTTCGCTGTCGGACCCAGCGCTATACCAACGGGGGAATTCGAGCCCGGTGGCCGAACCGCTGATGGTTGCCACCGGCTTGGCGTCGCCGTTGCTGCCGGAGGCATAGACCGTGATCGTGTTGCTGTATTCATTCGCAACATAGATCCTCGCCTTCGAGTCCACCGCGATGCCAACGGGGTAGTTGAGCCCGGTGTCCGGACCAATGATGGTTGCCACAGGCTTGGCGTCGCCGTTGCTGCCGGAGGCATAGACTGTGACCATGTCGTTGTATTCATTCCCTACGTAGATACTCCCTTTCGAGTCCAGCGCGATGCCAACGGGATAATTCGAGCCCGGTGGCCGGACCGCCGATGGTCGCTACAGGCTTGGCGTCGCCGTTGCTGCCGGGTGCATAGACGGTGACCGTGTTGTTGTTCTGATTCGTGACGTAGATTCTCCCTCTCGAGTCCAGCGCTATGCCAGCGGGGGAATTGAGTCCGGTGGCCGGACCGCTAATGCTTGCAATTGGCCTGGCGGCGCCTTTGCTGCCGCTTGCGTAAACCGTGATGCTGCTACTGCAATAGTCTGCCACGAAGATCTCGCCATTTGACCCGACCGCGATGCCGACGGGGTTGGCCAGGCCGGTCACCGGCGAAAGAGGCGAGACGTTGCCGTTGCTTCCGACCGGGTAGCCCGTCACGGCGTTGATGCAATCATTGGTCACGTAGATTCTTGGGAGCAGGTGTCGGAGTCGCCTTGTGCGTCGGTGTCGGAGTCGGCTTGTGCGTGGGCGTCGGAGTCGGCTTGTGCGTCGGTGTCGGAGTCGCTTTGTTAATCGGTGTCGGAGTCGCCTTGCTGGTCGGGGTAGGCTGAGCGGTTGAAGCCGGCGCTGCTGATGCAGTCGCACTGATGAGCAGCAGCAGGCCGCGAGAAGCGGCCAGCCAGAGCGGCCGGAAGACGCTCGTCTTCAAATTCGAGATGACGGGACGCCGTTTCAATGGGGGTCTCCTCGCGGTTTCCAGGCAGCGAATTACTCAGCCCGTGGGGCGGAGCGCGCGCTACAATGGCGTACGCTACTGGGGCGCGAGTTTCGCGTCAACGTTCGTGCGCCCGTCACTAATCCTCGGTGAAGGCTTCGAGCACATCGGTTGTGGTGAGTACGCCGACCAACTGTCCTTCCTCGACTACGGGTAGCGCGCCGATTTTTCGTTCGACCAGAATCCGGGCTGCTTCCTGTACCGGAGTCGTGGGCGTGACGGTCACCAACGCTTCGCTCATCGCAATCCTGGCTTCGGTCTTATCCAGGTAGCCCGTGTGGCTGCGAATGTCCCTGTCGGTAACGATCCCGACGAGCTTGCCATTGTCGAGCACGGGCACGCATCGGAAGCCGCCCTCGTGCATCCTGTCCTCGACTACGGCCAGAGTATCTTTGGGGGTCGCCGTCACCGGGTTGGTCGTCATCCATCGCGCGACCTGCTCCCGGTCCGGCTCGCCGCGGCGAACCGTGAGGACCGGGCACGGCGCCTCGCGCACCACGATCTCCGCGACGCTGCCGAGGAAGAACCGGGAGAATCCCTTGCGCCCGTGGGTTGACATCACGATTACGTCGGCGCCGAGCTTCCTCGCGGACTTCAGGATCGTTCCCGCCGGATCCCCGACTCGCGTTGCGGTCTCGTGCTTGACGCCCTCTAGGCGCTTGCGCGCGGTCTCGCGCAGCTTCTGCTGCGCCGTTTCTTCCTGACCCTTATAGAGATCCACGTAAACCGGCATCCCGGTCGGCGGAACGATCAAAGGCACGACGTGCATCAAGAGAACGGTTCCATCGCATTCGCGCGCGATCTGCGCAGCCGCATCCAGCGCGGCCATCGAATTATCGTCGAAATCGATCGGGGTCAGAATCCTTCGAAATGGGAATGCCATGATTTACTCTCCTGCGCTTTTGAGTACGGACATATCTGTCATTAGCCAGTCGCGTGCCATGCGCACGCATCCCGCGCCGTCTCGCATCTGCCCGTCTTCCCGCAGGAGCCTAGTTTGCCAAGGCTGAGTCTTGCTGACGACTGTATCCAATGGAGTCATTATCGCGGCCAACCTCGTGATGCGAAACGGGGCGGCCGCCGCTGTTGCCTGTTTGGCCGCCGGTCGCAAAACGTTGCGCTCCGATGAAGTCGGGGATGGCACGCTCTGAGCTAGTCTCGTCGGGTATGCAGGCTCAGCTTGGAGGTCGCGGAAATGAAGGCATTCGTCATGATGGGACTGGACCAGGTGGGCTTCGTGGAAAAGCCGATTCCCAGGCCAGGTCCCAATGACGCGATTGTGATGACCACTCGCGCTTTGATCTGTACCTCTGATTCGCACACCGTTCACGGCGCGATCGGCCCGCGGGAGAACCTAACGCTCGGACACGAAGCGGTCGGCGTGATTAGCGAGGTCGGCAGCGAGGTCCGGCTGTTCAAACCCGGCGACCGGGTTCTGGTCGGAGCGATCACGCCGGATTGGGGCGATCTCGCATCACAGGCGGCACATTCGTCCCAGTCCGGAACGGCACTCGGTGGATGGAAATTCGCCAATCTCAAAGACGGCGTGTTCGCCGATTACTTTCACGTCAACGAGGCCGACGCGAACATGGCGCTCATTCCGAAGACCGTCTCCGATGACACCGCGGTCTATTGCTGCGACATGATGTCCACCGGATTCATGGCGGCTGAGAACGCCGACATTCCAATCGGAGGAACCGTGGCGATTTTCGCGCTCGGACCGGTCGGACTGATGGCGGTCGCCGGCGCGAGACTGCGCGGCGCCGGCCTCGTGATCGGTGTCGATTCGGTGCCGGCACGTCAGGAGCTGGCACGCAAGTTCGGCGCGGATGTGATCGTCGATCACGCGAAGGAAGACCCTGTCGCTCGGATTCTGAAGATCACCGACGGACGCGGCGTGGATTCCGCCATCGAAGCGCTGGGCGCCAATGAGGCGTTCCGGAATGCGGTCAAGGTCACCAAGCCCGGCGGCACGATCTCCAACGCCGGCTATCACGGCAAGGGGGAATTCGTGAACATTCCGCGCATCGAGTGGGGCGTCGGAATGGCCGAGAAGACGATCCGGACCGGCCTCTGCCCGGGCGGGCGCCTCAGGATGGAACGCCTTCTGCGCATCGTCCAGGCCAGGCGACTCGATCCGACCGCCATGACGACTCACCGGTTTCCCTTTGCCGAGATCGACAAGGCGTTCGACATGATGGACAGGAAGCTCGACGGGATCATCAAGCCGCTGATAGTTTTCTGATCTCGCCCCGGGCGCGGCGCGCAGCATGTCTTATGGGTAAAGCGACGCAGGATGTTGCCGGAACCCTTCGTTTTCTTGGAGCCGCCGGGACGGTTACCGGCAGCCGCTTCCTGGTCGCGACTCCGGCTTCGCGCGTGCTGGTGGATTGCGGCCTGTTCCAGGGATTGAAGGAGTTGCGCCTGCGCAACTGGGATCGTCTTCCCGTCACGCCGCACGAACTGGGATCGGTGGTCCTGACGCACGCGCACCTCGATCACAGCGGCTACCTGCCTGCGCTGTGCCGCTACGGCTTTCGCGCACGGATTCTCGCGACCCACGGAACTCGCGACTTGTGCGCAATCGTTCTTCCGGACAGCGGTCATCTGCAGGAGGAAGAGGCCGACTATGCCAATCGCCGCGGGTATTCGAAGCACTCGCCGGCCCTTCCGCTGTACACCGAGGCGGACGCGATGCGCTCGCTTGGACACCTCGCGCCCGTGCCCTTCGATTCGCCTGTGCAAGCCGGGCCCGATCTGCGAGCGACGTTCCGGCAGGCCGGACACATCCTTGGCGCGGCAAGCGTGCTGGTCGAGATAGACGGCGGGCGCGGACGCAGGATCCTCTTCAGCGGCGACCTCGGCCGGCACAATCATCCGATATTGCGCCCGCCGGAACCGCCGCCGGCCTGTGACGTGATCCTGGTCGAATCAACTTACGGCGACAGGCTCCACGACGACGCTGAATCGATTCACCTGTTTGCTGAGGCGCTGGCGCGGACCGCCGAGCGTGGCGGCGTAATCGTGATTCCAGCGTTCGCGGTCGATCGGACTGAGGTCATCCTGTTTCACCTTCGCCAACTCGTGCGGGCGGGAAAAGTTCCGTCGATGCCGGTGTACGTTGACAGCCCGATGGCGCTGGCATCGCTGCAACTCTACAAGGCCGCGATTCTCCGATCGGGCCCGGAGATCCGGCCGGAGCTTGCGGGCAGGCCGGAGATACTCGATCCGGGGCAACTGACCGAGGTGAAGACGGTCGCTGAATCGATCGCGCTCAACCGCATGGCGGGACCGGCGCTGATCATTTCGGCGTCCGGGATGGCGACCGGCGGTCGCGTGTTGCATCACCTCGCGAATCGGCTGCCCGACGAAAGGAACACTGTCATTCTGGTCGGCTACCAGGCTGAGGGCACGCGCGGACGATCGCTGCTGGAAGGAGCTAAATCGGTAAAGATGCTCGGGCGCTACGTACCGGTTCGCGCCGAGGTCGTCAACGTGCCCGCATTCTCCGTACATGCCGATCAGGCCGAGATAATCACCTGGCTTCGGAGCGCGCCGTCACGTCCCGAGGCGGTGTACGTCGTCCACGGCGATACCGCCGCGGCACAATCGGTGCGCGTGCAAATCGAGAAGCAGCTCGGCTGGAACGCAGTCGTGCCGCGATACCTTGAGCAAGTGCGTCTGGACTGAGATCGCGACGCCTCCTCCCGCCGATCGTTACCCGCTCCTGCGCTGAATCGCATCCGCTATCGATACGAATGCATCGAGGATGTCGCTGCGAGCGAGGATTCCGGCAACGCGGCCTTTCTCCACAATCGGGACGGCGCCGATCCGCTGCCGGCGCATCAGCCGGGCCGCCTTCTTAAGCGGGTCGCGCGGACCGAGGGTCAAGACCGCCTGCGTCATCACGGTTTCCACCGCAATCTCGTTAGGATCGGGCAGTTCGGCGGGCTCCCTGTTCGCCGCCGCTGCCGCCGAAACCTGCACCGCCATTGGCGCGTCACGCAGATCGCGATCCGTCACGATTCCAGCCAACCTTCCATTGACGATCACCGGGAGCTGGTTGATCCGAAACTCTTCCAGGATCGCCCGGGCGTGTGCTACGGAGTCGTGCGGCCTGACCGAATGCAGCGGGGTCTTCATCCAGTCTTCGATCAGCATCGACGCGCCTTCCGTTCCGCCGATTTTTGCAGGCCGGCTTCGACCCGCCCTCGATGGGATCCTGATTCCCGTCCTATTCACGGTTGATATCCTGTGTCGCCAGAACGACTCCGAGAAAAGCTCGAAGGATGTCGCTGGTGCTGACGATGCCCACCAATTCTCCGTCCTCTACGACCGGTAGTCCTCCAATCTTGTGCTTGAGCATCAGGCGCACGGCGTCCTCGACGCTCGTGCGTGGGGTTACTGACATAGGATCCGGCGTCATCGCGGCGTCAACTTGCGTGGAATCCAGGTATCCCGAGTGGGACCTGATGTCGCGTTCGGTAATTATCCCGATCATCTTCCCGTTTTCCATCACGGGCAGCCGCCGAAAGCGCCCGTAGTCCATGAGCGCTTTGGCTTTGGCGAGTTTCTCGTGCTGTTGCACAGTACAGGGATTGCGAGTCATCCAATTGACTATCTGCATCGTACTAGCCCCGCTGTCATCGCCACCAATGTTGCAAAGTGCTTGCCAAGAATCGCCCGCATGTCTCTCGCCCGTTGGCGGTCGTTTCAGAGCCATGCGAAATGCCAATAGAGTCAGGTCGACAAGCTGTTGACTCCATTGGACACACTTGCTTTCAGGTCAGATTCGGAGCCTCGATAGACCCGAGGGCCGGCGGCGAATCAGTCCGCTATCGATCCAGCCTTGCACTGAGAAAAGATCGCAACACGTAGCCGAAATGGTCCGCCGAGATGGGTTTCGATGCGTAGTAGTGAGCGCCGTTCGAGCGAGCCCGCTTTTCGTTCTCGTTGCTATGGCTCCCGGCGACATAGAGCACGGACGCGGATGGCACGTAAGTTCGAAGCTGCGCGAGCACGGAGTGCCGGTCACTTTCACTTACGATCTCGTCGTCGAGCACGACCAGCCGCACGTTAGGCGCCCTGAAGACCTCCTTACTCGCCCACTTCCGATGCCGAGATATTTTCCAGGGCGGCATAATCGTTCGCGCGACCAAATCAGCCAATGAGTCGTCGGCCGACACGAGCGACAGACTCGGCGGCAGTCTCGGCGACCGCCCTTGTCGGCCGACGCCGGCGGCTCTTCGGCCGCTCGCGCGCGCGGTTTTCGGGGCCAAGGCGGCGTCTTCCTGATCTTTGGCCATTGTGGTCAATGGCGAAATTACTGTGACCTCTCGCGTAAGCATCGAGTAGGGAGTGTAGCCAGAACCATGCCACGCAAGCGGAAACCGGAAACGTGCCTTTGCATCTTGACTCAATGCCTCCATTTGGAGCACAAGCAGAAGTCAAATGACTCCAACAGAACCGGCGCGAAATAGGGCCGCCGCGCCAGAAGCCGATCCGGTCGCGCCTCGGCCGACCCGGAGCGGTCCGCGCCACTATCACCTGCTGTGGGACGAGGAGCTCGAAGCGCTGCGGCCGATCCTGGAGCTGATTCTCGCCCGGCTGGACGAGGTCATCCAGCATTGGTACCAGCTATACGCGTTGCATTTTGGCGATGAGCGCGCGCTCAGCGAGCATGAATTCCGCGACATTTTCCGAAATGCATTCTCGAGAAACACGCAGCACCTGCTCGATCGCGACATGGATCGCTACGCTATCGATACGATCCGGACCGGCGAGTTACTGTGCGAGCGGAACGTGCCTTTCGCGGAGATCGTGGCCTCGCTGCATCTCTACGAGGAGAGCGCCTACTCAGTGTTTCCGGACCCTCAGCCGCCGCTCGAGATCTACACCATCTTCGACAAACTGAGCCACGTGCGGATGATTCTGCTGGCCGATGCGTACTTCCGATCCGCGTCGGCAACCACCGGCGCGCGTATCCAGGCGCTGGAACGGCAGGCGGCGCTGCTCGCCAGACGGGAACGGCGCGTCTTCCACGGCTTGGTCGGGGCGAGCGCAGCCATGCTCCGCCTGTACGATCGTATCGAGGCGGCCGGTGCAACCCGCGGCACTGTGCTTATCGTCGGCGAGAGCGGATCCGGAAAGGAGCTGGTGGCGCGCGCGATTCACGAGTGCGGCGCGAATCCGGCGGCGCCGTTCGTCGCGTTCAATTGCGCGGCGATTCCCAAGGACCTGATCGAGAGCGAGCTGTTCGGCTACAAGCGCGGCGCGTTCAGCGGCGCGAACGCCGATTATCTGGGGCTGTTCCGGGCAGCCGAAGGCGGCACTCTGTTCCTGGACGAAGTCACCGAGATGAGTCCTGAGACGCAGAGCAAACTGCTTCGCGCACTGCAGGAACGCAGCGTGAGGCCGGTCGGCTCGACTCGGGAAGTTCCGGTTGACGTGCGCTTGATTGCGTTGACCAATTGCGAACCCGAGGCGGCGCTGCGCTCGGGTAAACTGCGCCAGGATCTCTACTACCGGCTGCAAGCCAACGTGCTCGAGGTGCCGCCGCTGCGTGAACGGCTGGACGATGTGCTGGCGCTGGTCGAGCACTTCATCGCCCTCTTCAACGAGAAACTTCGGCCCCGCGTCATCGTGGACGGAATCGAGCCGGACGCGCTCGAAGCGATGCGCAAGCATTCGTGGCCGGGCAACGTTCGCGAGTTGTCGAACGCGATCGAGGGGGCGTTTACCTTCGGCCGCTCCCCGATGATCCGGCTTGAGAACCTCCCGCGCGGCATCGCTAATGTTTCTATTGGCGTGGCCTCGCGATCCTCCCTGGCGGCTGAGCCGGCCGCCGGCGTTCCCATCGCTTCGTTCGCCGACACCGAGCGCGATCTCATCGCGCGAGCGCTGACGGCTACCGACGGAAACAAGGTCGCCGCCGCGAAGCTGCTTCAGATCTCGCGCAAGAAGCTATACGCCAAGATCGCCAAATACGGCCTATGAATAGCTCTGACCTACTAGTGCATCGTTCTGATGAGGCAACCGGAGTCGTAACGGAGTTGGAGATGCATCGTTAGGAGTCAGGGACTTCAGGCTTGAGACGACATTCGGCCATTCCCGCCCCGCAGGGCTGATGGCACGGTGATTGCGGCTCCTATAGCCTATCGCCAGGTCGGCAGTCGCATCGTCATGGTAGCCGCGGACGAAAAAGATCGGTTTGGAGACAAGCTGCGGAGCGTCGAGAAGGCGCGTGAGGATCAATGGGCGGCTGAAAGAGATCGCGAGTTGCTGGCCAGGTTACGCCGTCAGGCCGAAGAACGAGCGGCCAGGGAGCGTCAACCGGGAAAGACGCTGAAAGTGTTCGATCGGATCCTCTGCCCGATCGACTTCGACGAGAACTCGCTCAAGGCCCTGGATCTGGCCAGCCGGCTAGCTTCCCAGAACGATGCGGAGCTCTATCTGCTTCATGTCTGTCCGACAGTTTTCATTCCGCTTGGAGGGGCCGTCACCGATCGGGTCATGGCGGAGCAGGCAGCCAAACGGAAGATGGAGGAGATCGCGAGTCAACATCTTCACGACGTTCGCTGCCAGTTCGTCGTTACGACGGGTGACCCCGCTGAAAGGGTGAGCGCAGTTCAGTCGGCGTTGGACGCCGACTTGATCGTTATTGGCACGCACGGGCGACGAGGAGTCCCGCACTTTTTCTTAGGGAGTGTCGCAGAGCGGGTGGTCAGGGAAGCCGGCTGCCCGGTGCTCACGATCCGGCAGAACGACTCGGCTGGCGACAAGAACATATGACGTGGCCTCGGAGAACATGCGGCGGTGCAAGGCGCGAATCGAAAAGCGCCGGACGGTATGAAATGCAAATGGCGTTGATTGGACTCTTAAGGCGAGGAGTTTCCGCTTCCATTGTCGTACTGCTCGTGTCCGGGTTCAGCGTGATGAATGTGCGGGCAGGAACGACGGGCAAGCAGGACTTTGAGCAGAACTGCGCTTCTTGTCATGGGAAAGACGGCAAGGGTCACGGGGAAGCGCTCTATGTCATTCCCGGGATCAAGCCGCCCGATCTGACATTATTGACCAGGAATCACGGCGGCGTGTTCCCGGCCGATCGAGTGTACCAATCGATCGACGGTCGGGCGGGCATTCCCTCGCATGCGCGCTTCGACATGCCGTTCTGGGGAACGAAATTTCAGCAGGCTGGAAAAGAGTTCACCCCGGACAGCGAAGCTAAAGTCAAAGAGCGCATCTCAGATGTCGTGAGCTACATCAAGAGCCTCCAGCAAAAGTAGACGGCAGCCGAAGCTCACATGCCGGCGAGCTTGCCGTTCCCTGCAACCGCCAGGCTCTCGACGGGGATGCTATTTCGCATCAGTCCTCGCCTCTGGCAATGGCTCGATCGGATACAAAAGGCCGGCCTCGGATGCGCCAAGCTTCGATCTGAGGGCTGGCACGGCACTGGCTAAACCATGATTGCTGGTGCGATTTCAGGCTGATGAGGCCTGTTATATCGCCAGCAATGCCGCACGGAATTAGCTATGAAGGAAATCCTCATTCTGGCCTATAAGCTTTTGGTCAACGACAAAGGCAAATATACAGCGCTTCTGGTGGGAACCACCTTCTCGGTGTTCCTCATCGTGCAGATGACCTCAACCTTCGCAGGTATTCTGACCAAGGCATCGGCCACCGTGATCAACGTCGGCGCCAGCATCTGGGTGATGGATCCGGCCGTAAACACCGTCCTCAGCAGCATTCCAATGCCGGACTACGTGCTCGACGCGGTGCGCAGCGTGAACGGCGTGAAATTCGCGGTTCCTCTTTACTCGGGTGCGGCGCTCGTCAAGCTCCAGGACGGCACCTATCAGCCCGTCACGGTGATCGGACTTGATGATACCAGCCTGTTCGGAAGGCCGGAGTTGCTGGAGGGCGACATCGAAGACATCTTTGCTGAAAATGGATTCGTTGTAGTGGAAGACGAGGAGTTCCCTAAACTGGAGAATCCGAAGATCGGAACCGAATTTGAACTCAACGACCATCGCGGCGTCATCGTCGGTATCGCGAAAGTCGCCACCGGCGGACTGTACGGTACTCCGACCCTCTACACCACCTACAACCGGGCCATCCAGTACATACCGTCCACTCGCTTTACCACCTCATACATTTTGGTAGAGCCGAAGACCAACTCCGATATCCCGTACATCAAGGAGCAGGTTGCGGCGCTTGGCTACCTCGCGCTGACCGCGCAGGGAGTTTACCGACCGAATCTCCGCCTACCTGAAATACCAGACCGGGATCGGCACCAATACGCTATTGATGACTGTTATCAGTTTCATCGTAGGTCTGTCGATCTCGGGGCAGACCTTTTACACGTTCATCCTGGAAAACCTTGAGCACTTCGGCGCACTCAAGGCGATTGGAGCGAAAGGTCGTGAGCTGGTTTACATGATATTGTTCCAGGCCGCCTTCACCTCGCTCGCCGGATACGGACTTGGGATTGGCCTGTCCACCCTTCTGATTAGTGCCGCAAAGCTGAGACTCCCGGAATACGCTTCTCGCGTCACTTACACCAATCTCGGCCTGGCGTTCCTGCTGGTTCTGATAATTGCCAGTGTTTCCAGCTACGCGGGCATACGCCGAGTCCTGAAAATCGAGCCGTTCGATATCTTTAGGGGTTGACATGCCTGAGGCGGCAATCGTGGCTGACAAACTCACCAAATGGTTCGGACAAGACGGCGCCAGAACCTACGCAGTAAGAGACGTGAGTTTCGAGGCTTACTGGGGCGAGATGCTCTACATAGTGGGACCATCGGGAAGCGGCAAGACGACCTTGTTGAGCATGATTTCCGGAATTCTGCGACCGAACTCCGGTGCAGCGAAAATAGACAACCGCGATCTTTGGAGTCTCTCGGAAGACCAGATTGCCGACTTCCGGCTGAACACGATTGGCTTCGTGTTTCAGGACTATCATCTCTTCTCCCGCCTCAGCACCGCAGAAAATGTGGCGATCCCGCTGATTCTCCAGAAGCGAGGCTGGGGCGAGGCGCTTCGAGAGGCAGCGCGATATCTGGAGGTCGTGGGCCTGGCCGACAAGGCGGGACTTCCACCGACCAAGCTCAGTGGCGGCGAACAGCAGCGCGTTGCAATCGCGCGCGCCATCGTTCACCAACCCGAGATCCTTGTATTCGACGAACCCACCGCCTCCCTTGATGGCGAGACGGGGCGCAAGATCGTGTCCTTCGTTAAGGCGGAAATCCTCACCGCGAAGCGCTGCATCCTCATGGTCACGCATGACAGCCGAATCTTTGAGTATAGCAACAGAATCATGGAAATGGAGGACGGACGGATAACCGGCTTCCAGCAGGGACAGGCCGTATGAGACCCAGGACGGAACTGCTGCTCGCCTTTTTCGGACTGACGGCCGGCTTGATCGGCGCATACGTCTACGGGCTGCGTGCCGCGCCGCAGGGGCCGGCGTTTAATCCGGCAGCGAATCCGTACGCCCGGGGTATCTATGCGGAAGGCATTGTCGAGAGTTACCAGAACAACGGCGAGAACATCAACATGTATCCGGAGGTGCCCGGCACGATTGTAGAAATCCCGGTCCATGAGGGACAGTTTGTGCGGAGAGGAACTATACTCCTGCGGATGGACGACTCGGTCCAGAGAGCGACCGCGGAACAGCAGAAATCCCAGGCGGAAGCCGCCCATGCCATGCTCGAGGAGCTGCGGGCGCAACCTCGCAGGGAGGCCTTCGAGGTCTCCAAGGCTCAGTTGATTTACGCCCGTGCACAGCTGATTAATATGCAGGACGAGCTTCAGAAGCAGGAGTCGTCTTTTCAGCTGGATCCTAAGTCCGTAAGCAAATACACGCTTGACGACGCAAGAAATGCCGTCAAGGTTGCCGCGGCCAACCTCAAGGTGGTGCAAAAGCAGTACGATCTTACCAGGGCCGGGGCCTGGATCTATGACATCAGAAACCAGCAGAAGACCTACCAGGCGGATGAAAAGGCATACCTCTCTTCGAGTGCCCTGCTTGCGAAGTACACGATCAAGGCTCCTGCCGATGGCATGGTCCTCGCGATTCAGGCGGCGGTTGGAAGCTACGTAGCGCCGCAGGGCACTTACGATACGTACACGCAGGGATCTGACCCGGTCATCGTAATGGGAGCATCGGAGGAATATGTCAGCGTCCGCTGTTACATTGACGAAATACTCATACACAGGCTGGCCCCGGGGTCTCAGATGCGGGCGCGTATGTTTATTCGAGGCACGAACGTCAGCGTTCCGCTTGAATATGTGAGAATTCAGCCCTACGTCTCTCCAAAAATCGAATTATCCGACCAACGACTCGAAAGGGTCGATGTTCGAGTGTTACCGGTCATCTTTCGGTTCGCGAAGCCCGCTAATCTCGCCGTGTATCCGGGCCAGTTAGTTGATGTTTACATTGCCGAGAAATAGCCTCGCGCGGGCCGGTCGGCGGGCACGCCGTTATCCGTTAAGGATGCTCTGCGTATGTCTTTCATGTTGCCTTGGAGCATGTGCGGTAGGACCGGACTTCGCGCGCCCCGAAGCACCGGCCAGTCGCCACTACACCTTCGAGGAAGAGCCCGGCGGAACGATCGCTGCCGAGGGCGGGGCGCAACGTTTCGAGCCTGGGGCCAAGATTGCCGCGGACTGGTGGCGGCTATTTGATTGCTCGAAGCTGGAGGCGGTGGTCATACAATCCATCGTCAACAATCCGACGCTGCAGGCCGCGCAGGCAAGCCTGCGGCAAAGCGAGAACAATCTTCGTGCCGGCTATGGCATCTTCGCGCCCCAACTCAGCGCCGGCTTCCAACCTACGCGCCAGCAATTCTCGCCGGCTCGATTCGGCGAGAGCGCCGGGCCCAGCATCTTCAATCTTTATACCTTCTCGACGACGGCCAGTTACGTGCTCGATGTGTTCGGTGGCGAGCGACGCACCATAGAGGGCCTGGGTGCAGAGGTTGACGTTCAATATTACAACGCTCAGGGTTCCTACCTCACATTGTCGGGCAACATTGTCAACGCAGTTGTGGCGGAAGCAGCGTACAGTGCCGAGATCGAGGCGGCGCAGCGGACCATTGGGTTTCTCAACGAGCAAATCAAGGTGACGGCCGCACAGGTGCGCGCGGGTACCGTTCCCTACGCGAATTTACTCAGCATCCAAACCCAGCTGGCGGCAACGGATGCGACACTGCCACCCCTTCGGCAGCAACTGGCCCATACCCGGCATTTACTCGCGACCTTGGCAGGTGAGGCACCCTCGGATTGGGCGCCGCCACAAGTCAGGCTTTCCGAACTCAAGCTTCCTGACGACCTGCCGGTGAGCCTGCCCTCTGATTTGATCCGCCAACGTCCCGACGTCCTTGTGGCCGAGGCCCAGCTACACAGCGCCAGCGCCCAGATCGGAGTGGCCACCGCAGCGCTGTTTCCGAGCTTAACGTTAAACGCCAACTACGGTTGGAACGGCACATCGCTTACCAACCTCTTTGCGAGTAACGCCGCCTTCTGGACCATGGGATCAGGCCTCGCTACGCCGCTGATCCAGGGACCGACGCTGTGGTACCAGCGAAAGGCGGCGATCGATGCCTATCACCAGGCTCTGGCAAACTATCGGCAGACCGTTCTAGCATCCCTTGCCCAGGTTGCGGATGCGCTGGACGCGCTGCAGCATGACGCCGAAATTCTCCGTGCGGAATCCCAGGCGCTCGAGACCGCAGCCGAGGCGTTGCACCTGATACAGGCAAACTATCAGGCCGGTACCGTCAGCTATCTGCAGGTCCTAATCGCCGACTATCAGTACGAGCAGGCGACACTCGGCGATATCCAGGCGATGGGACAACGACTTCAGGATACCGCTGCGCTTTTTGTCGCGCTCGGCGGAGGCTGGTGGAACATGCCGGAATACGCTCTGCGCAGTTCACCGATTGACGACCATGCTGATACCAAGAATGTACTATCCAATCCACAAAGCCGGTGAGCGTCATAGCCTGCTATGGTCATGGATCGAGGATGTTTCGAGCTGGCTGCAATCCGTGTTAAGGTAACTTCGAGTATGGTGAGAGACCAGTGCAAGCGACGCGGTACCGCGTTGTCTTCGGCACTGCTATGCCTGTTCGCGATCGGAACCGCATGGGCTGAGCCGCAGGGAAAGAAAGATTATCTCGCCGATTGCGCGCGCTGCCACGGTGTTGACGGTAAGGGGAGCGTCCCAACGATGCGGATGGTGCCGGGTTACAGAGCGGTTGACCTTACGCAGTTGAGCAAGGAGCACGACGGACAGTTCCCGCGCAAGATGGTTTAAGATGCGATCGATGGCCGCGAGCGCATCTTGCCGCACCTTATCGGCGACATGCCGACGTGGGGACTTCAATACCAGGAAGACCATCCGAAGCTTGATCCGGAGGGCGAAGAGAAACTCCAGCGGAGAATCTCGGCTCTGGTGGACTACATCGAATCATTCCAGGAGAAGTAGCGGCGACCTTCCGAAAGCGCCCCGTCTCATCCCAACTGCTCGGGTGCGCGCCCTCTTCTCGCCCGCGCGCAGCAGCGGTTTGGGGTCTTGTGCCTCGGCGACATTTGGGTTCAGATATCGATAGCATGCAATCCTTGGCGACCCTTGGCGAGCTTTGGGGGCTGTACGGGCCAAGTGCGGTTGCGCGTGTCTAGAGCGCGTTCTCTGGCGCTCAGAGCGCGGAATGAACGATCGCGGAGGGCAAGTTTGAGATGGGAAATTTTTTCACTACTTCAGTGACATCTGCGGACTCCGGTGACAGAGACCGATCGAGGCTCGTATGGTTCGGCGGCGCCATCGCAGTGCTGCTGCTCGCCTGCGGCGCTGCGCGCGGGGGCGATCTGGCCGGCGAAAGCCTGTTTGCCACCTCGACGCAGCCGCCCGCTGCGGTCGCTCCTCCCAAGGTATTGGTGGCGGGCGGCTTCGGCGCGTCCAGCGAGTTTTCGAGCGCCGAGACCTACGACCCCACCGCCGGGAAGTTCAGTTTGACTGGAAATATGACCGTGGAGCGCGACTCCCATGCGGCCGCGCGGCTCCAGAACGGTCAAGTGCTGCTCTGCGGTGGTGCGAACAGTTGCAACGACTCGGGATGCGTCGACCTCAGCAGCGCCGAGCTTTACACTCCCGCAAGCGGCAAATTCACCAGGACCGGCAGCATGAATGTCCCGCGCATCAATCACAGCGCCAATCTGCTCAACGACGGAACCGTGCTGATTGCTGGCGGCGAGAACAGTTGCGGCAACAAGGGATGCACGACACTTGCGAGCGCGGAACGCTATAGCCCCAAGACGGGAACGTTTACCAAGACTGGCAAGATGACCACCGCGCGCGTGTTTTTCACCGCCACCACTTTGCAGAACGGCAAGGTGCTGCTGGCGGGCGGGCTTCCCACCGATACGTACGGCGGATTTGAGCAACTTCTGAACAGCGCCGAACTCTACGATCCCAAAACCGGCACGTTCAGCCAGACCGGCAGCATGGCCACGTACCACTTCACCCACACCGCCACACTGCTCAAAAACGGCAGAGTCCTCATCGCAGGCGGCACCTTCGGCAATAACAGCGCGGAGTTATACGATCCCGCGAGCGGCAAGTTCCTCAAGACCGGCGAGATGATTCTTTTTGGACGGGGCCTTCACTCGGCGGCTCTCCTCCAGAATGGGCAGGTGCTGATTGCCGGAGGCGAAGACGACATGGGCAACTCCGTCGCGAGCGCCGAACTATACGATCCGGTTAGCGGCAAGTTCAGTTCGACCGGCAGCATGACCGTGGTGCGCAGCCAATTCACGGCGACGACGCTCTCCAATGGCAAGGTGCTCGCGGCTGGCGGTGCTGCCACTCCAAAACTGGCCGATTACGCGAGCGCGGGAGTCTCTACGACCCCAACACGAAGAAGTTCACCAAGACCGGGAGCATGAGCGCCGAGCGCGTCAACGACACCGCCACCCTGCTCCACTAGGCTCACCCGCCGCACCCCGAGCGAGGCGCGAAAAGTAGCCGGCGGTTCTGAGGATCGGATGACCGGCAGTGACGCCGGCCACTAGCCGAGAAGGACGGTTCGCGAATCGCCCTCTCCTTGGGTAGGGGTCGGCCCGCGTCGATCAAAATCAGCAAGACCATCCCACTCCCGCGAAAGGCAGCCGGTTTCCCGGCGCTCGAAACTGCGGTAACTTCGTAGGTCCCTGAAAAAGTCAGTCGGGAGGGGTGGCCGAGTGGTTGAAGGCACCGGTCTTGAAAACGTAAACGCGAGAGCACGCGAGGTCATTTGTGTAGGAAACCCCGCGGCTTTTTCGGTGGCTTAGCTTACTGGCGAGCACGCGGCAGGAGCGCAGAATAGTACGGAAGTGGACAAGAAATCTAATGGCCTTTAGGCGACCCCTAACTTAATTCCACTAGCCGCCGCGCTTCAACCTCTTTCTGTCCGCGGAGCGTGATCAGATACGCGTTTCCGTTTACGTGAATGAAGGCCTTGTCATGAGCTAGGCGGTGGAGGGTTCGCTTGAGGTTTGTCCTCATGTCGGGCCGGACCCACTCGGAGACCTGTTCGAAAGTGGCACCACTCGCTCCGCACTGATAAAGGAGCACCAAGCACCAGTCCCCCGCGTTAAGATTGGGATTTAAGACCTTCAGAAACCCATCGAAGTCCTGGATGATCGGCGCCGCGCGAACGACAATTGTTTCGACGATTTTCCTCGCCTCGTCCGCTGCCACGTTGTGATACAGACGTATGAACTCGGCAAGTATCCAGTCCACCACTGATACGACAAGTGTCGCGTCTTGCATGTTCGGGTCGATTCCATCCGCTAAGTGGGCCGCGTCGCGTTTGTTGCGAATGTCATAGACGAGCCTGAGGGCTCGCGGGATATGGAGTCGGATGGAGTCGCGATGTGTCGATGGTAAATTCTGTAACCGAGGAATGAGCTTTTCGGTACCTAGCTGCTTGCCCAGTGGTGTGACCGTGAAGCCCGCAGCTTGTTCAAGGAGACGGAAGGCTGCTTCGCAGAATCTACCCCCCTCTACCTCTGCGAGACGAAGTCCTCCCAAATAGTAGTTTCTCTTAACCTCAGCATGACCATCCAGAAGTTCATTGACGAGTTTGGGATTCAAGATGCGACCCCAACTCCGCTTCGATTGTCGCTCGCGTGTCTTTCAATGTGCTTCCTGGGCATCAGACTCTTCGTTCACTTTTCTGCACGTGCAGCGGGCGTTCATTTTTTCCTGCCCGCACGTTTCCTACGCGGACGGCGCGGTGACGCTAGGCCCCTTACCTTTTCCTGGTCGGGCAAGGCGTTCACTGAGATCCTCCCCTCGCACTCGTGATCTGCTTAAATCCCTTGCCCGCGGCCGTCAGGTATTTATCTCTTCTTGCGTTGTTGACCGCGACCGTTGGATTGCTGAACGTTGGGCAAGCCGCCTCCGAGTTCAGTTCGGTAAGCTGTTTCGTTTTGAAATGAGGAGTACCACGATATGTCGTGAGGAAATACGCGAGGCACGAAATGCGCTGAACGTCCGACCGAGGGTTCTTGCTCCTAATGAAGCCTTTTGGGGAGGGTTCCCCACTACCTTGAGGTTGAACACTGCCGGATGCGTTCTGTGAAACGGTTTGCGCAGGCGAGGTTCCACCGCCTGGGGGCTGGGTCGGTATTTTTAGAGAGAATCGGGAGGCGGCCGTTTGCAGGACCCAGAGCCTCTGCTGTTCGTCGAGCCTATGAAGAGCATCCAACACCGTTCCCAGAGCCACAACGTCCGGCTGTAAGCTGTGAGTTTTCAATTTGCCTCTCAGTTCGCCTTCAACACTATGCACGGTGACGATGCGGCGGTGTCAACGGCGGGTCACCATAGTCTTGCAGATTCATCATGAGCCCGGCAAAGCCCATGATCTCAACGGTAAAGCGAGAAAATAGAGCCACCCGCACCGCAAAAGAGCATACCCCCGTCACCGGTGAACGGACCCTTCGCCCGTCAGCCGCGATCCGTTCCAACCGGTTATCCTAACCGAAGACGCCGGAAAGCCCCAGCACTTGCGCGGCTTTTTCGGGGGATGTGCCGGTCTCAGTCCCACCTTCCCCAGCGTACCAAAATGCACCGAGGATCGGATGACCGGCAGTGACGCCGGCCACTAGCCGAGAAGGACGGTTCGCGAATCGCCCTCTCCTTGGGTAGGGGTCGGCCCACGCCGATCAAAATCAGCAAGACCATCCCACTACCGAGAAACGCAGCCGGTTTCCCGGCGCTCGAAACTGCGGTAATTTCGTAGGCCCCTGAAAAAGTCAGTCGGGAGGGGTGGCCGAGTGGTTGAAGGCACCGGTCTTGAAAACCGGCAGCGATGAAAGTCGCTCGTGGGTTCGAATCCCACCCCCTCCGCCATCAAGGCCCGCCGTGGCTTCCTCGCCTTCAGCCGAGGGAACTCGCCTCCGCCACTTTCGTCCGCGGGCTGATCGCGCGATAGCTCGGGCGCTCGCGCAGCCGCTTCAGATACCGATCGAGCCCGGCGAACTCGGCAAGCATCGCGGGCGCGTCAACCTCCATCACCATCGCCAGCACCATCATCGGCACGTCGGCCATCGAGAACTCACCGCACAAGTAGCCGCGGCCGGCGGGGCCGAGGATCGCCTCCAGGTAGGGAAAATCGCGACGCCGGAGGTCCTCGCGCGCCTTCCTCATGAACTCGGTGTCGCGCTTCTCCGGCGCGCTCCAGTAGGCCATCCAGATTGGCGGGAGGTTGCCCATCAGCAGCGCCTCGTCTGCGAACTGCTCCAGCTCCCTGACCCGCGCGCGCGCCGCCGGATCGGCGGGAAGGAGGCGCGGGGGTCCATATCTCTCTTCGAGGTATTCATCGATCACGGTCGAATCGTAGATTGTCAGTCCGTCGTCCTCGATGTACGGCACCTTGCCGAGCGGATGGCGCGCGAGAATCTCGGGCGGCTTCTTCCAGATCAGCCCCGGAGAGAGATTCTCGATCCGATACGGGATTCGCTTCTCTTCGAGCACTACCTTGACCTTGCTCGCATGCGTCGATCGCAGCGTGCCCCACGGATAGTCGCGCTCGGTCGTGTACAGGACGATCATCGCCGATACTCCTCGGGTTGCCTTCGGAGCGGAATGTAGCACTGCGGCGCCGCCATGCATACGCGCTTCGAGTCTGACGCCCGGGCGTTTGATATTCTTTTCCACGATGCGCGCTGAACGAGTGCTTGCCCCGGATCTGAAGATTGTCGCCGAACGGCTGACCAGCCGGCTCGGGAGCCGCGACGGTCGTATTGCGATCGAGCTGGTACTCGAGCGCGCGCCCGACGAGCGTCTGGCGCTGGCGTTCCTGCTCAAGCTGGCGGAACAGTCGCCCGCGCTTCTCAGGCGGGCCTTGTCCGATCGGAAGCTCGCCGGCGATCTGGCGTTCTGTCTCGGCTCTTCCGAGTTGATCGCTACCGGACTCTGCGCGATCGGAGACCACTGGCTCGAATTCCTGACGGCCGCGCGCAAGGCGGGCGAACCTTCGATTCTCGAGGCGATGCGCCTGAAAACGGACCTCGGCGAAACCGACGATCGGGCCGAGGCCGAGCGCGCGCTTTCGGATTTCAAGCGCAGCGGCTTCCTCCGGATCGCGATCGCCGATCTGATCGGAAAATCCGATGTGCGCGCCACGATGCGCCTGATGTCGCGCCTGGCCGATGCGTGCATCGCGGCGGCGTATCAAATCGCCGCGCGGATCATGGGTGCGCGGTCGCGCGCCGCCGGCGACTTTTGCGTGCTGGCGATGGGCAAGCTCGGAAGCAATGAGTTGAATCTCAGCTCGGACCTCGACCTCGTGTATCTGTTCGACGCTCCGCAACCGCATCACTCGCACGAGACGGCCCAACGGCTGGGCGAACTCCTCACCGAGTTGCTTGCTGCCGATTGCTTCCGGGTCGATCTGAGGCTCCGGCCGGGCGGCAAGAACGCTCCGCTGGTGACTTCGCTGGAAGGCGCGCTCGCCTTTTACCAGAGCCTCGGCGAGACGTGGGAACGTGCCGCGCTGCTGCGGGCGCGAGCGGTGGCCGGCACGCTCGATCTGGGCCGGCGTTTCATCGCGGAGTTGGATCGCTTCGTCTACCGCCGCTATCTCGACTTCGACACGCTCAGGCAATTGCGCGCGATGAAGCGCCAGATCGAAGAGGAGCTGCGAACGCCCGACGCCGTGCAGCGCAATTTCAAACTCGGCTACGGTGGGATTCGCGAGCTCGAATTTATCGTGCAGGCGCTGACCCTGGTTTACGCGGGGCGCGACCGGCGCTTGCGCGGCGGAGAGACGATCGAGAGTCTCGGCCGCCTCGAGTCATTCGGCTACCTCGAATCCGGGCGCGCGCGGGAACTCGCCGGCGCCTACCTGTTCCTGCGCGATGCGGAGCACAAGCTCCAGGTCGTGGCCGGACTTCAGACCCAGACGCTTCCGGCTGACGACTTCGGGATTCGCGCGCTGGCCGCTCGAATGGGATTCGGAAAAGCGCCCAATGCGGCGGCGGAATTTCAGACCGTGCTCGGAAGGCATCGCTTGAGGGTCGCCGAATTGTTCCACGAGATGCTAGCCGACGGCGAACAGCGAGCGTCGCCGCCGGCTTCGACGAATGCGCTGGCGGCGTGGCACGCAGCTCCCGACCTGAAAGCTGCGCCGGCTCCCTTAAAGGCGCTCGGCTTCGCGACGCCGGAAGAAAGCGCGGCACATCTGACCCTGCTGGCGACCGGCACGCGGCAGGCTTCGGCCAGTCCTCTGCGGCGCGAGCTGCTCGAGCGGCTCGGCCCGCGCCTGCTCGACGAGATGAGCGGACTCGCCGATCCGGACCTCGCGCTGCAGAATCTCGCCGCGTTCATCGCCGCGGTCGGAGCGCGGACATCGTTCCTGTCGCTCCTGGAGCAGCATCCCAACACCCGGCGCGTGCTGCTCCGCCTGTTCGCCTCCAGCCGCTACTTATCCACCATCTTCATTCGCCATCCCGATATGCTCGACACTCTGGTGCGATCCGACCTCGCGCGCGCCAGGCGCACGCGCAGCGAGCTGACGGTGGAATTGGCGGGCTCGCTGGCAGCCTGCACGGACCTCGAAGCCCGGCTCGACGCGCTCCGATCGTTTCGCCATCAGGAGTTCCTGCGCGTCGCGATCGCCGATCTGGCCGGCGATCTCGAACTCGAGGAAGTGCAAGCGGCGCTCACCGCGCTTGCGGAAACGGTCGTCGATGCCGCAATGGGTGTGGCGCGCGACGAAGCCGCCGCGCGGACCAAAATTCCGCCGACGCTTCGGCTCTGCGCGATCGCGATGGGGCGGCTCGGCTCCGCCGAGATGACCTACAACTCCGATCTCGACCTGATCTTCGTTTACGACGACCCCGCCGAGATCGCCGCGAGCGGCCGCGAGCCCGCCGCGCGAATCGTCCAGAAGCTGATCGCCGTGCTCGAAGCGCGCACCCCCGAGGGATATGCCTACAAGATCGACTTGCGGCTTCGGCCGTCGGGCAATGCCGGACCGGTGGTCGCCTCGCTCGGCGGTTTCCGCGATTACCATCGCCTCAGTTCCGCGGTTTGGGAGCGGCAGGCGCTGGGACGCGCCAGGGTCATCGCCGGCGATGAGGCTCTCGGTCTCCAAGTCGAGGCGGCGCGCCAGGAGTTCGTCTTCGCGCGCGGACTGACTGTGGAAGGAGTCGCGGAGATCGCCTCGATGCGCGCGCGGATGGAGCACGAGATCGGGGTCGAGAGCCGGGACCGGCTCAACATCAAGCAGGGACGCGGCGGCCTGGTCGACATCGAGTTCATCGTGCAGATGATGGCGCTGCGGCACGGCGGGCAATTCGGAGAGCTCCGGCAACGCGGCACGGTAGTTCTGCTGCAGTCGCTGGCGCGATGCGGCCTGATCGAGGGATCCGACGCGAACGAACTCGAGATGGGCTACGCATTCCTGTCACGGCTGGAAAACCGGCTGAGAATCGAAAGCGACCAGCCCGCGTGGGCGCTTTCGACGGCCCCGGCCGAACTCGGACGCGTCGCGCGGCGGATGGGCTACGACGGCGCCGACGGGCCGAGCCGATTGCTCGCGGAGTTGAGCGAGCGCCGCGACCGTATCCGCGCGATCTTCGATCGATGCTTCGCTGCCGAGCAACAGGGCAAATGAGGCAACCCACTTTCTGGCACGACTCGCATGAAACGACTTCTGATTCCACGAACAAAAAAAGTCCCCGCCTCTGAAAAGGTGGCGGGGACCTCGATTCCTTCTTCAAGGCGCCGGCGGAACTCGTCGCCAGGCGCGACCGCATGGCCTGACGCCTTCGCGCGAGTCGCGAGTTAAAGCAGGGCGAACAGGGACGTCACGATGTAAGCGAGCGTGATCAGAGCGAACGCGGCACCCGGCAGTTCATCGAGAAAGTTGCTATGCGCATAGCGAATCGAGCCATCGACATCATTATCAAAACTTCCCGCACTGCGCGTGATTCGCGCGAATCCCGCTCCGTTGGTTGTCGCAGCCATGTTGAAACCCTCCGTCGTCGTGAACGGCCGTCGTTACAGCAGCGCGGCCAGCGAGCCCACGATGTAAACCAGCGTGATCAACCCGAACGCGATTCCCGGCAGTTCGCTCAGCAGGTTGCTCTCGGCATAGCGAACCGAACTCATCGCATCGTCCTGTCCAGGCTTCCTCGCTGCGCCAGCAATCCTCGTGTCCCTGATTGTCGCTTCCATCTGAATTCCTCCTCCAGTTCGTCGCGCTTGCCCCTAACAGCAAGCGTGGTGCCAGCGGGAAAATCGTGGGACTTGGCCTGATGTCCAGCCTCCGCCGATCGTCCGCGGATTCAGCCGTATGCTCTATGTGCTTGAATTTACGGCGTTTTCGACTCGCGATCCGCCGGAGGCGGAGCATGATCCCAACTGCATGGCCTCTACTGCGGCGCGTGGTGCGCCTCGTATTCTGCGAAGCGTACGATTTGCATTTCGCGATTGCTCCGAACGATCACAACGCCCGAGCGCTGAAGGGAGACCGCTCCCGCACCCCCCGCGACGATCTCCGCGCAGATTCCGCTCGACAGATTCGGGATGGCTCCCGCTTCGCGAGATCCGGAAAACAACCGGACGACCGGCGCGGCCAGTGCTTGACCACTTTGTACGATTCTACTACTCTCTGATTCATGTCCAAGAGCCAAAAGGAAGCGTGGGAGAAGTTCTGCAGCGACCGGGAGTTGTTGGCCGCGAACCACGTGACGGACGACGAACTTAAATTCCTTGAAACCGTCGAGTTGTTCGGCAGCTTCAAGTGCGTTGAGGATATTCTTCTCGTTCTGAGGAATATCCGCTAGCAATCTCCGCCTAGTCCGGCAGCATTCCCGATTCCTGACAGCCGCGTTCACCCTCCGGACTCCGCCGCAGTCTTGCACCGCTGATTCGCGTGACCAATACTCGGTCATCGCGACGATGAGAACCCTCCACCTGATCACTGTAGATGTCTTCACGCGCAGAGCGCTCGAGGGAAACCAGCTCGCGGTCTTCACCGACGCCCGCGGCCTCGCCGACGCCGAGATGCAGGCGCTGGCGCGCGAAATGAAATATTCCGAGACTACCTTCGTCTTCCCGCGCGACAGCGCAACCGAGCGCGAACGCGGCGTCAAAGTAAGAATTTTCACCGTCGAACAGGAATTGCCCTTCGCCGGCCATCCGACGCTCGGCACGGCTTGCGTATTGAGTGCCGCGCGTGGCGAGCCGCAAATCACGCTCGACCTGCCGGTCGGCCGAATCCCGGTCAGTTTCTCCGAGCGCGAGGGCGTTTTGTTCGGCGAGATGACCCAGCGCGATCCCGAATTTGGCCAGGTGCACAAGGCCGAAGAGGTGGCAGACGCGGCCGGACTCAGCGTCGCCGATATCGATCGCGCTTATCCTATCCAGACCGTCTCGACCGGCAATGCGTTCGCGATCGTCCCGCTTCGATCGCTTGCCCCGATTCGCGCTCTCGCGCTCGAATGGCGGCGGGCGTCGGCGTATCTCTCGCGAACCGACGCTCAGTGGTTTTACTTCGTCTCGCGCGAGACCGAAAGCCCGGCGGCGAGACTGCACGCTCGGATGATTTTCTATGGCGGAGACGATCCGGCTACCGGCTCCGCCGCCGGCCCCGCCGCGGCCTGGATGCTGAAACACGGGATCACCCGCAGCGACGAGCAAGTGATGATCGAGCAGGGCATCGAAGCCAGGCGACCGAGCGAGATCTTCGTGCGCGCCAGCAAGACGCCGGCCGGCGTCCGCGATGTCCGCGTCGGAGGCTACGTGGTCGAGGTGATGCGCGGCGAGATCAGGCTTTAGAACAGATGCAAAGCGCCGGAGGCACGGCCCGCCTCCCGTTCAGGAGACTCGATGAAAATCGTGCGCGAAATACTACTCGCAATATCCGCGGCATTTATTGCCCTATCGATCTCGTCGGCGAAGGCGGGTTGGTGCGCGGTGGCGCCGGGCGATGAGATCACGCCCCGGAACGCCGACAAGGTCGCAGACCTGCTGAGCCCGGGCAACTTGATCCTCGTCAAGCAGGGGATGCACATGAAGATCGTGGCGCCGGGGCGGCTGGAATGGCCCCCGCCTTACAAGGTCGCCACTGAGAAGTACGCGTCGCAGGTCTCGCTCACCCCTGATGGCGAGTTGCGCAACTATGTCGCCGGGCAGCCATTTCCGCTGCTCGACCCCAACGACCCGCTGCTCGCCACCAAGGTGATGTGGAATTTCAGCTTCGGGCCGCTTTATACGGATGACGTGGATGTTCGCGACGTAGAAATCTCGAGCTACTCGCCCGGCACTCGCGCCGCCGACTCGATTGCGCATTTCACGATCGGACACGTCGCGCTCTACAACAATATCGGAAGGGTCGAGGTCGCACCGACACCGACCGATCCCGACGCGGCCAGCGGAATCCGTTATCGGTTCGCCGCCTATCCCTTTCTCGAGCCGGCGGAAATTCGCGGCTTTGGTTTCGTGCGCTATCGGGAGAGCGATCCGCACATCGAGGACAACTCCTGGTTCTACAATCCTTATTCGCGCCGCACGCGGCGAATGGGAGCCGACGTGCTCTCCGAGGCCTTCGGCGCGATAGGCGGCTCGACTTCCGCCAACAACCTCGATCCCGATTCCTACTACGGCTTCGCGGCGAAGATTGAGGACAATACATACAAGCTGATCGGCGAAAAGGCGATGCTAGCAAGCGTGCACGCGGAGCACTCCCCGGCCACGCCGTGTCCGTTCGACGGCAACCGCACGATCTGCCCCGAAGACTGGGAAATGCGCCACCTGTTCGTGATCGAGGCGAACGCCAAACGGAATTCGTACTTCTTCGGTCCCGCCATCCCCAAGCGGATTCTGTATATCGACAGCGAAGCATGGTGCATCACCGCCTCCGACCAGTACGACCGCAACGGCCAGCTCTGGAAGACGATCGCGAGCTTCTTTGCGTACCGGGATCGTCCGGTGCCGGATGCGGAAGTGGCTATTTATCCATTCAGGCGGATTTTCCAGGTCGCGATGGTCGATCAGAACGTACAGAACGGATTCTCCAGCGTCATCTACTCGCCGGGGCGCGAGAGCAGAGCGCGCGATTGCTGGTATATCAACATGGGCACCGTGGGCAAGGCGTTCTTCGAACCCAGCGCGATGCAGCGGGCTGGGCATTGACATTGATTCGACCGAGCCCCCAAAGCGAGGTGCATCGATGCGTTCCTGGGATGCGCTTGATCCGGTCGCGCTCAAACCCGCCGGCGACGTCACGGGCGCGTTCATCGGGGCCGGAGCGCTCGACTACCGGGCGGCCGCCCGGCACATCAGTCACCTCCCGTACGGGCGCAACGGCAGCCGCATCGATCCGCTGATCGTCATCCGCGAAGGCCGCGGGACGTGCAGCACCAAGCACGCGCTGCTTCGCCGATTAGCCATTGAACAGGATCTGGCTATCGCTCTGGTCATAGGCATTTACGAAATGAGCGGGCGGAATACGCCCGGTGTCGGCGGCGTGCTCGAAAAGTACGGGCTCCGGATGATCCCGGAGGCCCACTGCTATCTCCGCAGCGGCGGAACGCGGATCGACGTGACGCGCGCGATCGAGGGCGCCGCGCCTGAGGCGATCGCCGGCTTTCTGCACGAAGAGGAAATCGCCCCCGACCAGATCGGCGACTACAAAATCGGCCTTCATCAGCGCTGGCTGCGCCGATGGATGGAGCGGACCGCGGCGGCGCGCGGGCGCGGCTTCGACGAGCTGTGGCGAATCCGGGAAGAGTGCATCGCGGCCCTCAGTCAGTGAAGCATACCGGTGATTCGAGCGTCTAATCGAGGTTATCCTGTCGCGCAGCGAGGGTGCGATGAAAAGAGCCATCGTAATTGCAGCATTTGCCTTACACGCGATCGCGATCGGAATGCCGCAAGGCGCGGCCGCCGCGACCAAGTGTACGACAATGACTTGCCTGGAAAATGCGGTCCTGATGCTGCAGGGGCAGGTCGGCACCTTGCAGACCCAGGTAGGCAGTTTGCAGACCAATGTGACGGCGCTCCAAAAGCAGGTGGGCGCGCTTCAGACTAATGTCTCCAAGTTGCAATCGAGCAACTCGACCTTGCAGACGCAGGTGCAAAAACTGAACGCGAACCCGGCGCTCTCGCTCGGGCCGTTTGTACAAGTGATCGACGGCAAGTTGAACGGCGTCGCGGGACCCAACATCATTTTGAGCAGGATGAATCTCCATCTCCAGGACGGCTCGGCTCCACCGATGACGGCACCTCGGCCAATCCCGGGGCGAAACTAACCGGCCTCGGCAATCTGATAATCGGATACGACGAGAGTCCGCCGACTGGCGGTGGCGGTCCCGGCCGTGGCGGATCACACAATCTCGTCATCGGCCAGCAGAATCAGTTCAGCGCGGCGGCCGGTCTGATAACCGGAGCACAGAATATCGTCAGCGCCAACTTCGCAACAATCAGTGGAGGATCACAGAACAAAGCCGGGGGCATCGGCTCCAGCGTTGCCGGAGGCTCGTCCAACATCGCGAGCGGCGACGGCTCCAGCGTCATCGGCGGCAACGGGAACAACGCCGAGGGCACCTATTCCATGGTCTGCGGAGGCCAAAATAATATCGCCAATGGCGCATTTTCGAGTATCAGTGGCGGCCTCTCCAACACTGCGAGCAGCGAATGGTCCAGCGTCAGTGGCGGCGAATGCAACACCGCCGGGTTGGCCGTGGTCGCCGGTTCCTGCAACCCGATGTCGCCCGCCGAAGGCGCCACCGTCAGCGGGGGCATTTTCAATTTCGCAGGCGGACAGGTGGCAAGCGTGAGCGGAGGCTCCAATAACTCCGCCGGGGGCAGCGGCGACAGCATTCTCGGCGGCGCCAGTCAAAACATCAGCTCGTCCACCGCCGACGCCACCATTCCACCGATCATGTAGCGCCTGCGAGCACGCACGGAGCGCGTTTGAGCCTCACATCGCCCCTGGGATCGTGTAAGCTCCTGCTGTGGAAAACGACGATCTGGTGATCATCAGTCCCGCCATCGGAATAACGGCCCGCATCCTCTTTACCCTGATCTTCTTCCTCTCGGGCATTACTCACTTCACGGCGATGCAGACCTATATCGACCTGATGCCCTCCGCGATTCCATGGCGCGCTTTCTGGGTGACAACCTCGGCGCTCGTCGAACTTGCCGGCGCCCTTCTGATCCTTCTCAACTACCGCCCCCGACTGGGCGGATGGCTGCTCGTTCTGTTCCTGGTTCCGGTGACGATCGTCGTGCACGGCACCGCGATGGTAACGCTCGCCGATCCGGTGATGCGCGCGGTGAACGTGTCGATGTTCCTCAAGGGTCTCGCGATGATCGCCTGCGCGCTCTTTATCACCCAATTCGGGGTCGTGGGCGAGTGACACGCCACGGGCTCGCAGGCATAAGCTATTTGATCGAGATTGGAACCGATGATAGCGCCTGACGCCGCCCCTCTGGCATTTGCGCTTCTCGGCCTGACGCTCGGTATGCGCCATGCGACCGACCCCGACCACGTGATCGCGGTGACGACGATCGTCAGCCGCGAGAGATCGATCGCGGCCGCGGGCAAGATCGGTCTGGCCTGGGGCCTTGGCCATACCGTCACGATGGTTGCGGTGGGTGGCGCGATTATCGGGTTCAAAATCGAGGTTCCGGTGCGATTCGGCCTGGCGATGGAGTTTGCGGTCGCGACCGTGCTCATCCTGCTCGGAATCTCGACCATGAGGGCAGTCGGTTCCTCCTGGCTCAGGCGCGCGCCGTCCCGTGCCGATCACGTGCCTCTCGTTCACACCCACTCGCATGTGCATCACGGCATCGTGCACTCTCATCCCCACGCTCACCGTGGCGGTCTCGACGCCCCGGAGACTTCAAGCCACGAGCACCTGTTCTCGACTGAGCCAGCCGGATCGCGGCCGGCGCGATGGCCCTTCGCGAGGGCATTTGGAGTGGGCCTGGTTCACGGCTTGGCCGGCAGCGCGGCGATCGCCTTGCTGGTGCTGGCCGCGATTCCCGATCCGCTGTGGGGCGTGCTCTACCTGGCGGTCTTCGGCTTGGGGACGATTCTCGGCATGATGATCGTCACGACCGCGATTGGCGCACCGATTTCGCTCGCCGCCGAGCGCACCGTCCGATTTCATAGCGCGCTGGCGGTTGGATCGGGGTTGCTGAGCTTTGGCTTCGGCCTTTTTCTCGCGTATCAGATCGGGATCGTTGACGGTCTGTTCAGGGCGTCGGCAGCCTGGACGCCTCATTGAGTTTTTCACTCCAGGCATGCTCGCTTCGCTACGCATGCCCGCGACCGCTCTTCTCCAAACCCGGAAGGTGGTTTTTTCGTTAGCAGCAGGTCCGCGCTGCAAAGCAAAATTAGCGCGACCGCCGAGCCTCTGGCGGGCAAATGGTAGGTAAAATAAGCAAATTGTTATGGTCCGCTTCTGGCATCGCATTTGCGAAAGCTCGGTCGAGCCACGCGAGTGGCGGGAGAGATCAAAGTGACGATGAGCGTGTACAAACCGGCCGGGAGGGGGTGCAATGAGATCCTCCGGCGGCGAAATTCAGTTGCGGCGAACGAGTGCAGTCCGCGGCATGAAAAACTCTCGCCCGCCGGGGCATCGCCGCGGTTGGAAGCCTCCGAAGGAATGACTCCAGGGCACAGAGACGGGGAAGCCGCGGAATCGTGAATGGAACGCGCGGTTCAATTCCCGCAGAACTATCCCTGAATCCCGGTCCTGAAATCCTGCCTTGAAACCCCGTCGCGCGCGGGAAACGCGATCTTGAAAAGCAATCCGACAGGCGCTCGCGCGGAAAAGGGGGGCGCGCGAGCGCCTCATTTGAAGCGCCTTTTGCGAGGCCCCGGTGCGGGCACGCTGATCGGGACGCCGGACGCCTTACCCTGACTTCTTCGCTTGCTCCGCCGGAACAAAATCCAACGCCGCCGAATTCATGCAGTAACGCAGGCCCGTCGGCGCTGGACCGTCGTCGAAGACATGCCCGAGGTGCGCATCGCATCGCGCGCACAGCACCTCGTTGCGGGTCATGAAGAGCGAGCGGTCGGTTGCGGTGCGGACGTTCTGCTGCGCGATCGGCTCGTAGAAGCTCGGCCATCCGGTGCCCGACTCGAACTTGGTATTCGAGCTGAACAACGCATTGCTGCAACATACGCATCTGTAGAGTCCCTTATCGTGGTTGTCGGCGTACTTGTTGGTATACGGCCGTTCGGTACCCTTGCGGCGGGCAACTTTATATTGCTCGGGGGTCAGGATTTTGCGCCATTCAGCGTCCGACTTTACTACTCGATCCTCCATGAAAAGACCCTTCCTTTCGCCGGAGTCGGAAAACTCCACGATCGCGACTTTGGTTGCCGCTTCTGATTGAGCGGGTGAGCCGTTCGAATTCGACTCTTGCCCCCAATCGCCGGTTTCGGCCAGGCCCCACGCTATCGCTATCGGAACCGTGGCCAGCGCAGCGATCACCATCCTGCGATTCATCAGACTTCGGCCATTTTGTGACATCGTGAGATTGGTCCGTTTGACGATCATACATGGAAAACCGGCGCGACGCCCGAACGGTTCCCCTCGCGGCCGGCGAAAATCCCGGATCACTGCGGGCTCCCCGATACTTTCGCAGGATGGTCCCGCGCTTCCTGGTGGGCGGTGCAGGGATTGAACCTGCGACCCCCGGCTTGTAAGGCCGATGCTCTACTGCTGAGCTAACCGCCCACGATACTCACTAAGTGTTTAATAAGTAAGCCAATTTTCAAGCTCTGGCTACTTCCGCGTCGAAATCTCGCTCGTCCGAGTGCCCACTTTCTGCCCACTCCGCCGGCTTTTGGGAAGCAGGGGCTGACGGCACGCCAAGAACGGCCGCCGCGAGTCGGTCCACAGTGCCTCCGCTATCTACATTCTTGAACCAGTGCGAGTAAACAGCGAGCGTGATCGCTGGATTGGCATGACCGAGATGATGCTGAACTTCAGTGACCGGAGCGCCCGCCGCGATCATGGCGGAGGCGCAGCTGTGCCGCAAGCTGTGGAACGTGACCCGACGCAGCCGGGCACGGGCAAGTGCGGGGTAGAAGCCCTTGCGCAGCATTCTCTCGCGGTACATGGGCTTCCCGTCCTCGCGCGGAAAGACCAGCTCATCCGGCGAAGGTGGGCACTGAAGCTTCCAGCGTTTCAACGCGGCCGCCAACTCGCTCGGAATCGCGATGACGCGGAGCCCGGCTGGAGTCTTGGGCCGGAAGAAGCGCGGGCGCCCGGGCTCGCCCTTTAGGTGCGCCCACGAGAGAGAGCGCTTGATATACATGCGGCCCGGCCCGCTTGCGGGCAGCTCCAAATCAGTCCATCTGACAGCGAACAGTTCGCCCTCGCGCGCTCCGCTAACGAAGGCGGTTAGAAACAGCGTGCGGTCGAATCCGGGTTGTGCCGCCTCGAGCAGCCGGCGCACCTCCGCCGGGCTGAGAACGCCGTCGGGGCTGACCAGGTCGTCGCCGCCCTCGTCGCCCGGCTTTAATTCCTGCGCGGCTTTGGGGGCTCGGTTCAACTCGGTCAACTGGGTTCGTAGCGCATTGCCCATGCTTGATCGCGAGCCGAAAGACGGCGCCAGCAATCTGCAGGATGCGGTTGACTGTCGTCGGCGCGTAGCCGCTTCCGCGTAAGTCATCGCGCAGCTTCTCGAGGTGCGCAACCGATATAGTGTCCATGCGCTTCGTGCCAAGGACGGGCAATAGATGATCCCGAGCGTACCGCGGTCGAGATTAGTGATGAGGCCCACGGCGTTGAGTTCGCGGGTGATGCGCCGCCACTCCTTGCGGGCGAGTTCGTTCAAGTGCTTGGGACAGCTTGGGATTCCTAGTCGCGGCTGCGGCTCGCGGGTGTTTAGCGGCCGCTTGCCGGGATTTCCGAGCGGCAACTTTAGCCGGGTCGGAGTGGGTCGCGGTCCGCGTTTCATGCTCGTTGTCCCCCTTAATCAATTCAGCTTTCTTCCCTGTCAGTCGCTCCCAGCTGGAGATCGCCACGTCAATGAACCGCGGTTCCAACTCAATCGCATAGCAGCGACGCCCGAGCTGCTCGGCCGCAATCAGGCTGCGAGCCGCTGCCGCAAAACGGCTCGTAACAAAGGTCGTTGGTTGAGGTGTGGAGAAGCATCGGGATCGCGAACAACCGATTGGGCTTCGAGGTCGGATGCTCGTTGCTCTCGACCTCAGCGTTCGGAACTTCCCAGACCGTAGCTGGATTACCGCCGTCCTGGTTGCGCTCGACCCAGTTCGTTGCAAATCTCCTCGGATGCTAGCCGCTTGGTCTTCCGGCGTTCGAAAAAATCACGAATGTCGTGCAGCAACATGACGCTGGTGCTGGTGTCATCGCGGGCGCTCGATAGCTTCAGCGCGGCCTCGCGCGCGAATGCCGGCCAGTCACCGCCGGCACGCTCGGCGATTGCAAACAGTGGACACCAGTTGTCGGCCGCCCTATCATCCAGCGCCTCTGGCACACTCAAATGGGGACTCGCAGCCTCGAGAGCGCGCAGGTTGTCCGCCGTCCATCGAGCGGCCATCCGTGCCAGCTCTTCGAACTCCGATAGGTTGCAGCGATCGAGTTTTCCAACTTTTTGGTCTTGGGTTTTTCTTTTCAGTCGGATGACGATCGACCGATCTTCCAGCGTTCCGGGTAGACGCCCGATCAACGCGATCGCAACTGCAGCCCAGGTAGAGAATTTGCGGGCTTCGTGACTATCGCCCACAGACGAATCACATAGGCGGTTCCACGCGAGTGGCCCGAGTTCAGGATGCCGCGCAATTCTTCGTTGTCGGTTAGGAAAGTATCTGCTTCGTCGATCAGCAGCGTTGGGTGAGCGGCTTCGATCGCGCGAAAGACTGCCGCTTTGGAGATGTTGGATGCCGCCAGCGCCAGGGGAGTGGTCTGTCCAATTATCTCGATCAGCCTGGTCTTACCGCACCGCTTCTGCGGCGACGTGATGCACAGGCGCGGCGTTATATCGGCGGCGTCAACGGCGTGCGCGTGAACGATCCAGAGGGCCACTGTCCTGGCGTCTTCGAGCGGAAGAACAACATATCGCCTGACTAGCCTGACCAGCCGATCCAGCAGGATCGCTCCATTGACCGGCGATGCGTACGGCTCAAGCTCACGAAGTTGCAGCGGACTTCCGACTCCACTGCTTGTAGCGCCCTCCCGCGAACTGGCCCGAAGCTTGGCCACCGACGCATCGAGCATTCCCAGACGAACTCCGAGTATCTTGGCCTCATGTTTGCGGGAGGTCTCGTACTCCTCCTCCAAAAGTCCGGCAGCAGAAGGGGCAACCGCCTGCCCGCTCGCGCCTTTTGAATGCCCCGCCGGTGCAGCTCAGCGTGGCGGGATCAGCGGCATGAGCAGATAGGAGTCGTATCCTCCACCGGCGTGGATCGTCGTGATGCCGCGCCGCTTGCGATCGATCGGGTCGTCGTGCAGGAAGGGCTCCATGCGCGGATCGTCCTCTGAGGCGACCTCGAGCACCAGGCGCTCGCCGGGCTCGAAGACGACGCTCGTCGGCCAGATCTCAATGTTGACCGGCACGATCGCGCCGGTCTCCAGTTTCTGGATCTCATCGTGAGAGTGGTAGGGGCGGTAGGGCGTTGACCTTGCCGGATCAAGCTTGCGATGGGAGGCGCGCAGCCATCCGCAAGCAGCCGGGATGGCGGGCTGGCTCTGGCCCGGAAACATCACCTCGCGCCCGTCGCGTCCGATCTTTCGAACAATGGCGAATAGGTCGGCGTCGTCACTGGTCGATGAGATCCACAGCTTCAGCATGACGGGACCGGTGAACTCGGTCTCTTGCTCGAACGTAGGGCCGACGAAGACGGTGCGCGCTTCATCGCGGGGCGTCCCGGCTTCGGCGGTAAAGCGCGTCTCGCCAGCATTTGCCAAACGCTCGCGTCGCATAGTGCCCTTCGCGGCGTCCAAGTAAAGCGGCGTCCACTGCGTGCGGGCGATAGGCCATTCGTTTTCGTACCGCCAGAGGTAGCGATCGCCGCCGCGGCGGATCGCCAGGCGCACGCGAGGCTCTCGCAGGATGCCGGTGTTGACGCCGTGCAGCCACTGATCCAGGAACCGCTTCTGGAGCAGACGGCCCTCCAGCGAGTAGAACGGGACGATGTGATCGCCGCTGTGAATCTCCAGGAACTTGTGCTCGGAGCCGGCGCTGAGGAAACCTTCGACATTGCCGCGCAAGTGCAAAGCCACGCCGCCCCAATTGCCGGCCGAGAGCAGCGGCACCCGGATCCGACTGAGGTCGGGAACGTTATACGCGCGCTCCGTGAAGAGTTCCGGGGGTACGGCGAGCTGGCTAGCTGCATCCGTGGGAGCTGGTTGCGCCGCGCCTGCCTCGTGACTTCGCACATGGCGAGCCCAGCGTTGGTTGAAGCTGTTGGAGTAGATACCGCCGTGACGGCCGGCGTCGCGATACGTGTCCACGGCGCCTTCCCAGGGCACGATCGCGGCCAGATGCGGCGGCTGCTGAGCGGCCACTCGCCATGCATTCATAGCGAAGTACGAGATGCCCATCACCGCCACCTTACCGTTGCTCCACCGCTGAGCCGCCGACCATTCGACCGCGTCGTGGAAGTCACGCGCCTCTTCGTCCGAGAGCCGGCGCACGCTTCCGGGCGACTTGCCGGTGCCACGGCCGTCCACGCGAATCACGACATAGCCCTGCGGCACCCACCAGTCGGGGTTGACCGTCTCCCAGTGCATATAAGGACCGCGCTCAGGCAGATGCTCGTAGTCCAAGCTCGGGTTCCATTCGCGGAAGTGGATGTCTTTGGAGTAGGGGCCCATCGTCATGATGATGGGAAACCGGCCGTCGGTCTCGGGGCGGAACACATCGGCCACGAGGTACGCGCCGTCGCGCATCGGAATGTGCACGTCTTTATCCAGCTTGAGTGCGTAGTACACAGCTGTCCGCGAGATCGTGTCCGCCGGCATCTTCAGCACTCCTTCCCTGGTTGTTCGATTGCGGCAAATGAAATTCTTCGCCAGTACCTCATTTCCTGACTATCGTTCAATGGTGCCGTTTTCGCCACCCAGCGCCTCGATGAACTATAGAACAATAGACTAAGGCTGGCCCCCAGGTCTGCGGACACCGATTGTCACAGCGTCCCTCTACTTCTGGATGGAAGGCTGCCGATTCGTGGCGCCGGAACACGAGCAGGATCGAGCCGGATGCGACCTTCTTCTGCCTAATCTGTCCGGACCAACAGCCGCATACCGGCGTCAACCGGTTGTTCAAACCGGTAGGGCCAAAAAACCCTAGCAAACAAGCGGACTTTCAGGCACCAGTGCCGCGCGGTGCCCACATTCCTCGGCGCGAATCTGAGACGGACCACCGTGTGGGGCAAACTAGCGCAATGGTGAACGGGTCGGGGCCGCATCATTAAAGAGTGATGCCCTGAGCGTGACCCGTTGTGGCGGCGCCGTTCGCGAGCCTTGGTTGGCGCCGGCCATGCTAAACTAAACTGTTTTATCGGCGGCTGGAGTTCTGGAGGCACAGGCGGAGCACGGCTGATACCGCTTGCAGCCGCCGCGTTCACGGCGAATCAATTGCCGGAGGGTCGCCACAATCTCGATCGGAATCGCCACCGCGATCGCGGTCGCATGGCTCGCCCGCTAGCCCGCCTTGCAACCGAAGAAGTTTAGAGGGATCGTCGGTGACCTTTACCAAGCGGCTGCGCGAGCCAATCATGCGCGGCGAGGTCACATGCAGCGTAAGAATCTGGCGCAGGCCGCGCGTGAAGGTCGGCGGACGTTATGGCCTTGGGCCGCGGGTTCATCGAGGTGACTTCGCTCCGGCGCATCACGCTCGCGGAGGTGACGCCCGAACTGGCTAGGCGCTCCGGCTTTTTGGGCGTAGTCGATCTGCTGAAAGTGGCAAAACACGGACCGGGCGAGAATGTCTATTTGATCGACTTCGAGTACCATGCTGATGCAGTATCAAAAACTCCCAAGGTGAGTCATGGCGAGCGTGCTAAACGATCCAAAACTGGAAAGACTACTCGCGCGGCTCCATCGACAGAGTAATGCTCAAAAGCAGGCGATGGACAAGTATTTCGCCGACTTTCCGCGCAAAACGAAACCCTCCGACCGGCCCGCCGCCGCCAAAAAATATCTCAGTGACAAGCTGGTCGCGCTCGAACCCGACAAGGCGCAGTTCTGCTATCAGCTTTGCCGCGCGCTGAATGCGCGGAGAATCGTCGAGGTTGGCACGTCGTACGGGGTATCGACTCTCTATCTGGCGGCGGCGGCGCGCGACAATGCGCGCAAGGACGGCGAGAGCGCGGTCGTGATCGGCACCGAATACGAACCGGGCAAGGCGAAGGCGGCGCGCGCCAACTTCTCGAAGGCCGGCCTTTCCAAGTTCATCGATCTTCGCGAGGGCGACCTCCGCGAGACGCTGGCGGACCTCGGCGGTCCGGTGGACTTCGTGCTGGTGGACATCTGGGTGGAGATGGCGCGGCCGGCTCTGGAAAGAGTCGCGCCGCATTTGCACCCCGGGTCGATCGTGGTGGCCGACAATACTGCGTCGCCAATGTGGAACGATGGCTACAAAGACTACTTCAGGTTCATCGCCGATCCGGCTAACCATCTTCGTACCATGACCCTGCCTTTTTCGGGCGGTTTCGAACTGACGGTGCGGGTGTGAGGCCTCACGCGTGGCCCCTCACTCGCGCCGCGACGGTCGACGGTATGGTCATCGGCGCGCGCGACTCCGGGAGTTGGTCAGCTTCTTGACGTGCCCCGAGTTCGGTGCGGGTCCGCCAAGCCGACGTAGAGAGTGATCAGGTTGCGAGATCGGTTGGCCGATCACCAGCACGATGGCCGCTACAATCCCGGCATCATATACGGTATTGGCCCACTAAGAGCGGCGGCACAGGGTTCGGCTCATCCCACTGAATAGCTGGCCCAGGATTGCCGTTGCTGAACGGGAAGGGCGTGACCACCGTCCCCATCGGACAGCCCGTACGCGCGGGCCTAGCCCAGTGTGCGCAAACGCCCGCGATCTGTTACGGTCTGCGACGAACTTGTTCCGGAGGTAAGCAGCAATGGCAACATTCGTGGTTCTGGCTCGCTACACGCATCAGGGTGTCGAGCACGTGAAGGCCTCGCCCGAACGACTCGAGGCGGTCAAGAAGGCTTTCCACACCAAGGGCGCGAAGGTGAAGGCCTTCTATACCTTGATGGGTGAGTACGACTCCCTCCTGATTGTGGAGGCCCCGTCGGACGAGATCATGGCGCAGCTTGCGCTCGGAGTGGAAAGCAAAGGCAACGTGCGCACCGAGACCCTTCGTGCCTTCAGCGAAGCCGAGTTCCGCAAGATCATAGCGGGAATGTCTTAGGCCCCGCCACCCGGGCGATGACGCGCGGCGTGCCAGCTTCTCCATCGAGGCATCGGGCGCCTTCTGACAGGGCGCATCGCGCTTCCGGCTACCTCTCGGTGCGAAAAGGCCTGGAATTTCCTAGCTGTGCCTGCTCACAATTCCGTGTGTCCTGTAAACATTGGAGTTTTGTGCCGAGCGGTTTATCGTGGCCGGCATGGTTACGATCCTGTTCGCAATGATTTCTCTGGTCTCCTTCCGGTTTCGGCGTCGGGTCTCCCTGGAATTGGAGGTGCTGGCCCTCAGGCATCAGGTTATCGGGCTCACTGCAGCCCCCGAAATAACGAAATAAAGCCGAGGCCGGAAGCCCGAAAGCCTCCGGCCCCGTTGGCGCGCCCGGCGAAGGGGAGCTACGCCAACGCGCCGCGCCCTCCTGCCGTCTGACGATACGTGCAGGATCGCGGACGGTTAATTCTTCGCTCGCTTCGACTTCGCGCCCGCGCCGTACTTCCCGGCATATTTCTTTTTGAAACAGGCTCGACACCAGGCGTCGTGATTTTTCACAAAACTGGGGGCCAAGTCCCGCGATCCGCAGTACCGGCAGATCGGCTTCCACTCGCCTTTGCCCTTGGAAGTGATTTGACCGGCACCCGTGTGTGGCGAAAGCGAAACCCGTCACCGAGGTTTTGTGTTGGGATCTGATTTCCGGTAACGACACGGGTCAAGGGACGAGCCGAAGGCGCCGCGCGCAGCGCGGTTTGCCCTTGACGCCGGCGCGCGCGCGATGACTGGGAAACTCCAAAAGTGTCACTTATGTACTGAACGAGTACAACTCGTTGGCGCCTCATACATGGCGTTGCTAGGATTGCTACGAACCTCACGGAGGTTCTCTCCGTTGCCTTCAGCGATCGCAAACAGGAGCAGGAAGCGCGAGGTTCAGCAGCCACTTGTGGTCCTGCAAGAATCGCGACGTCGGAAGAGGCCCCCGGTGGTCGAGTAATGTGATGATCTCCGACGGAGAGAAAGATGGGTCCCTCGGCGAGGGGTACGCAAATGACATCGGGGCGTGCCGGGCGTTCCTGTGGGCGGCGTGGAAGCCCAGGAACCCTTGGACGCGGCAATCGGAACACGTCCTAAGCCAGGCTGATCTCGATTGGAACCGCCTGACCGCATATCTCACCGAATGTGGGCTGGCCCGACCACTCCTCGGACCGCTTAAGGGCCTGAAACCTCCCCGCCGGCCTCCGAGGTTCTTTGTCGAGCGCCTCGAAACTCGAGCGACTGAGGATGCCTTGGTTGATCTGATGAAACGGGAAGCTCTCCGCCGCATCGCTTGCGTGCTCCGCAAAGCCGGGGGGCGGGGCGTCCTGCTTAAAGGGACAGCGCTGCAGGTCTTGCAAGACGGTCGCAGCGGTTTACCATTCCACAGAGCGACGGGGGATATCGATCTCTACTGCGATCCGCCGTTCGGCTCGGACCTGCGCCGTGAGCTCCTCGAAGGAGGTTTTAGTGAGGGGACCGACGACCGCCGGACTGCGCCCCACCATTTGGCCCCGGTGCTCGTTCGAGGGGTCGTGGTCGAGATTCACGAACGCATCATGCCATCGTTCTGGGGATTGCCGGAGCGAGAAATGCTGGCGAAGTCGCGTCCTGTCGATGGGCTGGACCCGCTCCGCACGTTGAGTCCGGAAGGGATTCTGCTCCATGCAGGCGTGCACGCCTCGGCCCACCTCTTCTCGAATGGGTTAAAGGCCGCCTGGGACCTCCTCTGGATCAGCAACCGCTTTCCCGAGCTGGAATGGGACCTGCTGGCCCGCTGGGTTGAGGTTTCCCGACTCCCGCGGGGGTTTTGGGTGCCGGTGCGTGTCCTCGCTCAGGAGTTGTCAATTCCCCTTCCTCTGAAGTTCCTGCGGCAGGCTCCGGTTGACCGGCGCCAATTGAAGCTTGAGACCATTGCACGCCATCGACTTTTCTCCGCACTTGAGCGTCCGTTCGAGCTCAACCCCTTTAGCAGGAACGGCGTGTTTCTGCTCCTCCACGACTCTTGGCTCGGCTGGGTCCGCTATCTGGCGGCCGAAGCCCGCGACACCGTGCGACTGCAGCATCCGTCGCAATCGTTCCAGCGGGTGAGTAAGCAGCTCCCCGAGGCTCTCTCGCAGTGGCGGCGATACCGGCGTGCCCTCGTCAGGATGTAGTGGTCGTTGATCTTTTTCCCGGGGCTGTTTCGGTTGATATACTCGGCAGCCGCGTTTCTGAGTGCCTATGAACGACATCTTCATTTCGATCGCCTCGTATCGCGATGAGTTCCTGCCGTTCACTATCGAAAGCGCGTTGCGGAACGCGCGTTTTCCCGAGAACCTTACCTTTGGCATCTGCTGGCAGGCGGAGCCCGCCGAGACTCTGGATGCTTACCTGGGCGATCCCAGGTTCCGCATCGTCAAGTACCCATATTGGGAGAGCGAAGGATACGGCTGGGCGCGCGCCGAAGTGCAGAAGCTTTACCGTGGCGAATGCTACCACCTGTTGATCGATTCGCATTCGTGCTTCGCCAGGGACTGGGACATCAACCTCACTGCCCAGCTCGAGAGTAAGCCCGAGCCCGAAGCCCTTGCTGACGACGAGCTCCTCCACCGTTCACCCTGAATGAAAAGAAGGAACTCGTCTTACCCTGGAAGGGAACGGACCGGGACGGTGTTCCCCTCATCCGGTGCGATCAGAGGTCGCCGGTCGGCTGGATCGACGTCCAGATGTCCGTCGAGCGATCGCCGGGTCCGGACACACCAACGTATCTCATGGTCTGCAACTTCGTATTCACGCACGGGCAATGGATTCTCGACGTGCCGGAGGATCCGGGGATGATCAATGCATGCCATGAGAGCGCGCTCGCGGCGCGCTCATACACCCACGGGTACGATCTGTTCCTGCCGGATGAGATTCAGGTCTGGCACCTCGAATACCACAACTATCGGGTTGGGTATCGACGACGGGTCTGGGAGACGAAGTCGAAGGCGTGGCAGGCCGAACAGACGGAGCGGATGCTGGAGCGCTTCCGCACCCTCCTCTACGGCAAAGGAGACCCGGCCAGCCTCGGCCCTTACGGACTGGGAACGGCGCGCTCCGTAGAAGAATGGGCGGCAAAAGCGGGCGTGGATCGAAAGCGGATTTGACTCCGTGAGTCAGGATCTGACGCGACCGTCAGGTTCGGCCGAACGACGCGAGCATCGTCTCAAGCTGCGCTCCTGCCTCTTCGAGGTCGGAGTAGGTCATGGCGAAGGCCGGCACGGTCTGCATCAAGCCGGAAACTCTATCGAAGCCGTGCTGCTGCCGTTGGCGAGCGTTCACCAGACAGCCCATCAGCCGCGTCGCGGCCCGGGCCTTGGGAAGGGGGCGCAGGTCGAGGCGCACGCCCGCGCGATAGGCTGGCAACACCACGGCACAGGGGCGCGCGGAGCGCGCCACGCGTGCTCCGAGGCGGGTGGGCGAGACGTGACTGCCCAACGGTGACTCCATCACTGCATCGCCTTCCATATCAATCACATTGGCGAAGAGAGCGCGCGCCGGTTTCTTGAGATGCAGCGGCCGGGCGAAGCCGTTCACGGACATCGCCTTCGTGTCGATGTACAGCAGCTCGTCGGTCAGGTAGTCGAAGCCCCTGTACACGAGCCAGGTTGCCAGCGTCGTTTTACCGGCGCCCGTGTTGCCGGCGAGGACCAAAGCCTTGCCGTCACGCGCCACCGCCGCGGCGTGCACCAGGATTCCGCCGGTGCAGACGCGCATCAGGTGCTCAAGCACGCGCTCCAGGAAGATGGCCGTCACTGAGCCCTCCGAGCGGCTGCGGTACAGCATCACGTCGTCGCGATAAATCGCCATCGTGTCGGGCGTGATCGCGGCGCCGAGACGGAACGTGGCGGAGGGATCGCCGGCTGCGGGCAGGGCCATGGACGCACAAAGGAACTCGAGGATCCGGGCAGCGTCCGTGTTGTCGGCCTCGAGCCGCACGGTCGCTTCCCCCAACCCGACGTCGTAGGTCGCGGCGCTCGCGCCGACGCGGGGAAGGCGAATGACACCGTGGCTCATGAGGGCGACGAGGCCCTCGTCAACTTCGCGTGCCATCGTCGCCGCCGCCTCGGGGTACGCCTGCTGCAAGATCTCGACGATCGAGGCGACGCTGCGCTCGCCGTTGCAAAGCTGCCAGATCACCGACGCCGTCTCGTTGAGCGCGACGGCGGTCATGCCGTCCGGATCGTAGACGAGGATCTTGTCGTCGAGGGTCGTCTGCAAAATGTCCGGGCGCTGCTGGGGATGCGCCAGCGGGGTCTTCCCGTCTGCATCCGAACTCATGGCGGCGGGCTGACGATCCGGCGACGGGACACCGATGCTACGCCTCGACCGAACGCATCGAGCGCTTGTCGAACTTCCATTCGGCGTTCGGCCCGCGGCGATTGACGTAATGAAAGAACGCCTGGGTCTGATGCTCGCCGTCGAACTCGCCGCGCCAGTGGGGAGATTCGCAGCCGAGGTAAAGAACCCCATCGCCAGGCACCAGGGAGACAGCTTGCAGCCCGTGGCGCGTGCCCAGGTAGAAGGGCCAGATCTTCGGCCCGTCGAACCCGATGCTGACGGAGAGCGTGACCTCGCCCGCCTGCCGCTGCGTGTGCGGGTTGACGATCGCGCCGCGTCCGTAGATGCGCAGGTCTGAGAACGTGGGGAACAGCTCGAGACCGGAGAAGGTCTCGGCAACCGAATGAAACAGATCGAGGAGCGTATCCATGAGCGGATCCGCGTAGAAACTCGGTGTTCCAGGTGCGGCACCCGCGGAGGTCGTCTCGCGACTCAGGAGCGCCCGCTTGATCGCGTACTCATGAGCCACCGATAGCAGGGGGCTCGGTCAGCACCGCCTGGAGGATCAGATACTGATTTTCCCGGAACGCTTCATGCCATTGCTTCGTTTCCATCGTTCGACTGGCCACGCGATCCCGTAGCGGTCCACCGCGCCCGAAAGTGTATTGGCCACCGCGCGTGCGCGGAAGTCAATCCGGTGCACGCCTTGACTTCATCCCGTAGGGCCCGTTACGGTCAACCGGACTGAGGGGAGACAATACCGATGTCGGCGAAAGATCGGAAGCCGGGCGAGCCGAAGAAGAAGCGCAACTCCACCAAGGAAAGCCCGCACCGCCGGAGTGTCCTCAAGGGCGGGATCGTCGTCAGTGGCACCATCGTCGGCTCCGCTCTGGTTCTTCCCAAGACGTGGACGAGGCCGATCGTCGACGCGATCGTCGTGCCGGCTCAGGCAGCAGGGATGTCGCCGGGCGTACCCACGCCGGCTCCGACGAGTGCACCGACAACGGCTCCGACGAGCGTACCGACAACGGTTCCTACGAGTGCACCGACAACGGCTCCGACGAGTGCACCGACAACGGTTCCTACGAGTGCACCGACAACAGCTCCGACGAATGCACCGACAGGCGGTTAGATCTTCTGACGCTGCGCAGATTTGCACCCGCATCTTAGTCCCCATCACTGGCTTGAATAGCCGCAGCCTCCTCGAAACCAGCCTCATCCGTTAAGCCCGCTGCGCGCCGGGTCGCATGGGGCGAACGCGACGGCTGGCACCGTTCGGGGAGGATCAAGATTCACACCGATGAGAACAAACGTCCTCTACAGAGTGTGGCCGAAGGCCCTGCCGCCCGAGCTGTGCCGTCTCATCAAGGCTTTGGGCGACGAACTGACGGCGATCAAGGCGACGGTCGGTGATAACAGCCAAGACGGGAAAACAGCCAGGCACCGGCTCGACGAAGGGGTCCGCAGGACCTCAGTGGGGTTCTGGGACGAGACTCACTGGCTCAACGGCCTGCTGATGCACTACGCGACGCTTGGAAATCGCGAGATCTGGAACTTCGAGCTCTCGCTGATCGCCGGAGTGCAGTATGCCATCTACGACGAGAACTCTTTCTACACCTGGCATACGGACGAGCTGGAGACGCCGTACGGTCCCCTCTCGCCGGCGCACTGGGTCCGCTTGAATCGCAAGTTGAGCGTTGCGGTCCAATTGACCGAGCCGGACGCTTACATCGGAGGCGATCTTCAACTCAAGGATCGCCTCGGCAACCCGATGGTGATCGAGGGTGTGCGCGAACAGGGCACCGTCGTGGTCTTTCCGGCAAATGTCGCGCACACGGTTACGCCGGTGACCTCCGGGATGCGCAACTCCCTGGTCGGCTGGGTCCTGGGACCCTCCTTCCGCTAGCCAGCGTCTTTTCTGGCTCGCTCCGCACCGGGTCGCCGGCTAGGGCGCCGCCAAGTCCGACAGGCTGCAAAAAACTCTCCGGCCACTCGCGCATCCAGGCAGAATTGAGCCGGGGGTCGTAGCGGTTCCACGAGTAGGGGCCCTCGAACTCCTCGACCATGGTGCCGTCGGGGCGCATCGGGACGCGCTGATTGATCGCCGTGGCACCGCGCAGCATAGCAGCGTTGGCTGCGGGGAGCTCGTTCCATAGAAACTTGAAGCGCTCGTCGAGACCGCTGCTGCCGCGCCAGCGTTGAATGAGCGCCGAGAAGGTGCTGGTCATGGTGCCGACGAAGTCACGCGCGCGCACGGCGATCAACTGACACAGGAACGCCAGCGCGACGGAGTCGTGGTGCGGCAGGTCGCGGAACTCCTTGTCCAGCTCGTCGAGGATGAAGCGGTCGAGAAGGACCGTGTCCGGGTAAGCCTGCACGATCTCCGCTAAAAAGGGATCGTCGCGTTCGTCCGTGAGGATGACGAGCCGGTCGCGGCGCGAAAAGTTGTGGTCGAGAACCTCGATCGCCTCGCGTGGCCGGCGCAGAAGCGTCGTCCGCCCGTATGTCTGCTTGAAGTCGCCACGGCGGATGTGGACGGCGTTGAACGCTCCGAGCGCCGCGGTGGCGCGGTCCGCGAGCTCGACGAAGTGGCGCTTGGGGTGCATGGCCCGCAAAAGACTGTGGACCCGTTCCTTTGAGGCCGTATCGAGGTAGAGAAAGGGACCGTAGGACCCGAGGTTGTGCATCTTGTACCGGTTCTCGCCGATCTCAGGTCCGCCCGACAGACGCAGAACGGCCGCGTCACGATATTCGCCGCCGTACGTGAAGGCCGCCCGGCGGCCCTGCGCGAAGCGTCGAAAATCTTCGGTGTCGAGATCGAGCGAGGCCGGATAGAAGAACACCGACTCCACTAGACTGCGATCCGTCAGCTCCATCGAGGGCCCGTGGCCCTGCAAGTCCATCTGGTCCGCCTCCAGCCACGGAACGGGCATGTCGAGCAGGTCGGTCGGCCGGCTGCGATGACGGTTGGTGAGCTTGTCGCCATAGCCCACGACGTTCGCCGGCGGGGAGATGTTGCCGTCGAGGACGAGGACGCGATCGGTGAGAAACGCGAGCAGCACGCCGAGCTCGGTTGACATGATGCTGTTGCTCAGCCCCGTGCGTCCCGAGCAGTAGGTCGTGTAGAAAAGGTACTTCATCCCACCATCAACGGGGTGGGTCGGCCGCCGGACGGTAGTGCAGGTAGATCCCGGCGTAGGAGGATCCGCACAGCGGATAGGGTCGCCCGTGCCGCAGGCGCGCACCTTCGTAGAACAGCATCTCTCCCGGCTCGAGGACCACGTCTTGGCGTTTCCCGGCGCTGTCCTCGATACACAGGGGCCAGGGCTCGTCGGTGTCGCGGTTCACGCAAATCGTCGAGCTGATGATGTGGGTGTCCGGGGTGTCGGTGTGCTCGTAGAGATAGGCGCCGCGGAGATAGACACGGATGCCGTAGCAGGCGGATTCGACCAGGCGGAAGCCGCACCACTTCTCGTGCACGGGCCTGAGCGCGACGAGGAGGGCGCGGTTGAACTCGGCGTCCGGCTGGAAGCGCGTGACCGGCGCGCCGCGCTCGACGTTCTTCAGGTATTCGGACACGTCACCGGGCTCCTCTTCGAGCCGATTCGAGGCCAGCCGGCGCTTCAGCAGATCGAACAAGGTTGGGTCGAGGGTCGTTTTGCAGAATCCCAGGCCATAGTCGTGCACCCGCGCTCGCAACTCGAGGGTCCGCTTCTCGACGGCCTGCGGCGGGTCGAAGCGCCACACTCTTTTCTGCGCGCGGCGGGCAATCTTGAAGAAGTACTTCTCGTGATCCGTCACGGCATTGGCCGCGTACGATTCGAGGTCACGCGTCAGGAAGTTCTCGAACATGAACTGGTGCTTATACCACCGGGAGCCGGCGAAGGCGCCGTGGCCGCCGTCCCGCAGGTCGTGGTAGTAGTGGTAGAACGTCCCGGGCCGAATCGTCTTGTGATCGTGATTCTGCGTGGTGAACTCCGGCGCCGTCAGCAGCTGGTAGTTGACGCCGTTTGCCGTCAGGGGCAAGGGCAACCGCCGGCATCTCGGCGGTCCAGATCTTCGGCACTTCGGCGATCGTCCCCAAGAGGTACAACACCTGGGCGAAGCGGAATGCGTCGCGGATGATCTTCTTGCGGCGCAGCGTCGTTGCGTCGAGAAAGATCGTCACGCCCCCCGGCTTGAAGGGGGTCGTGCAGCCCATCGCCTCGAGGAGCGTGGCGAGCCGCACACCGGCCTTCTCGTGAGCGCCGCCGCGGGTGAAGAAGACGTTTTGGCGGACGAGCCAGTTGTCGAACAGTGCGTTGCCCTGGGGGAAGACCCGCGGGTTCAATTCCTCATACAGGAAGATGTCGGTTTCCGTCAGGCAGACCAGGTCGTCGTCAACGACGTGGTCCGCGACGACGTTCAAGGCCTCGATCCGATTGATGGGCACGTAGACGTCCCTGCCGGCCGCGAAGTCCATGTTCTCGTGGTGCGGGTGGTCCGCCCCGGTAAAATGGCGTGTGCCGTAGGCGTCCAGAAGACGCCGCAGATCCGTGGACAGCGCGCGCTGGTTGTTGCACACGACCACCCAGGGCTCCCATCCGTCGGGCAGCTTGCCGCGCAGGGACTCGAGGAGGATCGCGAGCTGCCAGCGCATATAGACCCGATCTTCGATGCCGACCACGAATTTGATCGTCTTCACGATGTCACCGACGTCTGCTGAAGCCTCGATCATCTTTCCTGCGCTACACGGCAGCCGACGTCAAGCCCGCAGAGGCGGCGGGTATTGCTCTAATCCGGATGCAGGCTGGATGCGGGGCAAAATTAGAGCAAAACTAGGCGGCGCTTCAGATTGCGGCCAGCCGCTTGTATCGGCTATTTGACTATCAGCCGTACCAATGCTCCGCCGGCCCCATCAAGCTGCCCCCATTTCGACCCCGCATGCGGGGTTGGCAACGAGCCGAAAACCCTATGCGTGCGCGCAAATGTGACCGGCGAGATGTCCCGGTGACCGCTCCGGGCCTCGACCCGCTGGGGGTGCCGCAGCTGGGCGATGCCGGTGTCGGCCCGCCAGACGCTATCACCGCCGTACAGGTCCTGGGCCCTACAACTCGGGTACCTGCCTCATGTTCAACTACTCGCACCACCTGACCACCGCCCGAACGCGCTACCACCTCCTCGGCTGGAAGCATTCGCTACCGCCGCTCTACGCCTGGCACGACGGCTGCCTCTGGAAAGAGGCCGATCGGGCCCGCCCGAAGAGCTGTTGCGTGCCACCCTCGTGGTGTGCATGGTTCGCTCCCCGTACTTCTGGTTGCTCTCGACGGCTCGGCAGAGCTACCAGATCCGGTTCGAGGACGGTGCCACGACGTTCTCCGAGCGGCTCCGATGCCCGGTCCACTTCGACGGCCGGCGCTACGACAACCTGACCGCAGTGTGGGACGCATACTACCGCGCCTATCGCACCCACCTAGAGCCGGCCGGCGCCGCCTTTGTCCGGCTGGAGGATCTGGTCGAAGCGCCCATGACAATCGTGCGCGCCCTGGGCCAGCACCTCAAGCTCCTCCCGCCGCCCCGGCTGAAAGAGGAGGTGGCCAAGATCGCCGCGACCCCAGCCAAGATTCACCAGGGGCCCTGCGTCCATGGTGAGCAGGCCCGACAGCGGTACCGGGTCGACAACGTCCAGAGACTGATCTCATCCGACGACCTGGCCCTCATCGGCGAGCAAATCGATCACGCGCTGCTGGAGGCGTTCGGCTACCCGATCGTTCGCCCAACCGGATCCGCCGAATATGGGTTGCCCGAGATTTCCATGGGGACGTCGCGTGATGGTACCAAGGTCTCACGACCGGACCGGATGTCGAATCGGCAGTTGACTAACGCGAACCATCCGCTAGGCGGAGAGAGCGCGCCGTCGAGCGACTGCGATCTTCTCATCTATCTATGGGGAATATCCGATAATGAAGAATGGATTCGAGAGAACTGCCGTTGGAGTTTGAGTACGGCACGCAAATACGGATTGAAACCACAGCTTGCAGGTATCGGGTATGACGTGAGGCACCTGGAACGCTATGAGCACAAGGCGCTTGCGCGTTTCTATGTTTTGCGGGACCTGCTGCGCAACGTATCCGATTCGCAAATAATTCTTATTATGGATGGCTTCGATACACTGTTCACCGGAACCGCACGGCAAATTGTTACGGCCTTCCGGCGTCAGAGAACCCAAATCCTCGTTTCGGCCGAAAGATCATTTACGTATCAATGGCATGAATATAAAGACAAATACGACGCGCTATCAAGTCCGTACCGCTATCCTGCGGCGGGGACGATCATCGGCTACGCAGGGGCGCTCCGGCACCTTGCGAATACCTGCATCTCTTACATCAAGCAGGGCTTTGGCCATGGAAATGATATGGGCCTGCTTGGAAAATATATCTATGAAAACTTCGAGACTCCTTCTTTTGTGCGCCTGGATACAAGCTGCGAACTGTTCTGGGTGACGACACTTGATACTAAGGTGTTCCGGCAAAGCCCATTTTTTAATCCTTACACGAAAACCCGCCCGGTTATTTTGCACATGATAGGAGGTGGGCGAGAAAACAAGCACATTTATCAGGAGATAGGCCAGTTGATTCTGGACATGCAAGCTCAGGTTCGCTAACGAGCGCGAGCTGGTCATCCTATGTGTCGCGCCCGGCTGATTTTTGGCAGAACGCGATGACAGAGTGGACGCTTGCAAATCATTCTGAGACCGCTAAAGTTCCGCTCCGAATGAACCTGCCGTTCATATTACTCGGCCACTTGTAGGTGACCGCCACGCGGTCGCGGGCCGGCCGATCGCAGAGATTTGACCGGCCTACCGATGTGATTGCAAAGGTCTTATGTTGGGATCGTGGCGACCTGCTTGGCGGTCAGGGCCGCGGGACGGTAGGGAAGGACCAGGACCGACACGCCCAGGCGAGTCCGCTCGGTCGCCCCCGACAGATAGGCGAGCATCGCCAGCGCGTCCAGGTAGCGGCCACCCGAACCCTCAGTCTGGTCGGGTGGGATGCAAAGATGGTCGGAAACGAATAGGCCATCGAAGCCGAGCTGCTCGGCGATTTTCGCGCACTCCGTGAGCGTGCTCCGGCTCGATTGCGGACCCATGTTTCTGATCGCGATGCCGAATTTCATCGTTGGTTCAAACCGTCGGTCTCGGCCCCTTCGTTTGGACGACCTCGAGTGCCCACTGAGTGCCCACTCTCAGCTTCTACAGCGTAACCCAGCGTGACCTCGGCCTGCGAAAAATCCGCCATTCCTCTAACAGCATAACCCGGCATAACGTAGGAAGAGCCGCTGAACACGTTTGTAAGGCCGATGCTCTACTGCTGAGCTAACCGCCCACGATAGTCACTTTCCGTATGATCCTGAACCTCAGTGACCGAAGCGCCCGCCGATCATGGCCGAGGAGCGGCTGCGCCGCAAGCCAAGGTGACCCGGCGCAGCCGGCGCGGGCAAGTGCGAGGTAGAAGCCCGTGCGCAGCATCGTCTCGCGCTCCGTGGTAACCCGCCGCCCTCAAATTTCCACATCCAGTCGAACAGCCCGCCTTTGGTCCCAAGGGGAGCAGGACACGCCTTGACCGGCGGTGGCGCCGCGCTACGCTTGAACCTGCCGAAGGAGGTCCACCATGCATATGAACGTGAAACCCATCGCGACGCTCGACCCCCGGATCAACGAGATCCGCGCGCTCACGGCGCAGATCGTCAACCGCGATATCCTACCCAACGAGCGCAAGCTCTGGGCGGGGTGGCGGGACGGCGCAACGGGCGAGGAGCGGCGCAGCGCGCGGGAGCTGCGCGAGTCGATCAAGGAGAAGGTGAAGCAGGCGGGCCTCTGGGCGCCGCATCTTCCGCCCGAGTACGGTGGCGCAGGCCTCGGCTTCCTCGAGCATGCGTACATGAACGAGGTGCTGGCCTACAGTATGGGAGCGGCGGCGCTCTTCGGCGTGGTCGCACCCAACTCGGGAAACCAGCAGATCCTGCTCAAGTACGGCACCGAGGAGCAGAAGCGGAAGTGGCTGGTTCCGTTAACCGAGGGCAAGATGGAGTCCGGCTTCTCGATGACCGAGCCCGACTCGGCCGGCTCCGATCCGCGCTCGATCAAGACCACGGCGCGCCGCGAGGGCGACCAGTGGGTGATCGACGGGCACAAATGGTTCACCTCGAACGGGTTTCGCGCCGACTTCCTGATCGTCATGTGCCGCACGGAAGGGAGCGGAGCCGACAACGGCCGCATGACGCAGATCATCGTGCCCAAGGACACACCGGGCGTTCGCATCGTGCGCGGTGTCGAGATCTGGGGCCGGCCGAGCGACCACTGCGAGATCATCTACGACGACGTGCGCGTGCCGCTCGGCAACCAGCTCGGCCAGGCGGGGCTCGGGCCATCAGGCCGCGCAGGATCGTCTCGGAGCGGGGCGCGTCTATCACTGCATGAACTCGATCGGGCAGATGTGGCGGGCCTTCGACTTGATGGTCGAGCGCGCCACGATGCGCGAGGTACACGGCGGAAAACTCGAGACCAAGCAGTTCATTCAGGGGTTCATCGCCGACTCCTACATCGACATCCAGGCGGCGCGCCTGATGACCATCCACTGCGCCGAGCGCATGGACAGCGGCGCCGACCCGCGCACGGACATCTCTGCGATCAAGGTCTTCGTTCCGGCGGCCTACGAGCGGGTGGTGGACCGCGCGATCCAGGTGTGGGGCGCGGCGGGCGTCTCGGGCGACCTGCCGCTCGCCGCCATGTACCAGGGCGCCCGGACGCTGCGGCTCGCGGACGGCCCGGACGAGGTCCACAGGATCCTGATCGCGAAGAACGTGCTGGTACGGTATCACGCTGGGGAGAGCTGGGACTTCGGAAACTGACGGCGAGCGCCGGCAGCGACACTGCCCTGGATGCGGGCCGGTTCGGTGAAGCCCGGCGGCAGGGCTTGGCTATTATCGGGGCGGGACTCGCCGGACTGAGCGCGGCGCTTCCACTGCGACAGTCGATCACTCGCAGTGCAGACGGACGGAGTGAAGCTTGCGCGTCCGGGAGTTGAACTCGAAGAAACCCACGCCAGCCGACTCGGAATCGTCCCACCGGACGCCGCAGGTGCAACTCGTGACGTAGCCGGACGAGATGAGCTTCGTGACCGAGAGCGTGCCGTCGAAACACCGACAGAGTGCCGCCGGGTCGAGAATTGTCTCCGCGCCCGGGAAACCAATTCCCTCGTTCTGCCGATCGAAGAGCGCCGCGAGCGCCCGCGGGTTCCGATCGTTCACGGCGTTCACGAAGCTCGCGACGGTGTCCTTTCCGAGGCGATGGATACCAAGCACGCCTCGGCCAAACCCCACGACCGCTCCGGGGCCGTGGTTGACGGCCATCCGCAGACCAAGGGTGTTGATCGCGGCCAGACCGGGCCAGCCGTTCGCAAGAACCTGCCGGACCATCGGGACCAATTCCCAGTGAGCCCGAAGGTGAGCGATCTTCGGCGCGCCGTCTTCATCGCAAATCTCGTAGAGCAAATGCATCGGAACGTGGACTTTCAGCCGCGCCCTCATCATCAGCTCAATGGTGACGTCGCGCACGACGAAGGGACTCGAAACGACATCGCGCTCGACATGGAAGCTGATATCGTTGGGCGCAATGAAGGTGTCGAAGAAGCGCTCCAGCGGCGCCGAGCCGCGAACTCCTGAGCGTGGATCGTGAAGACCGTTGTGGTGAGGCTTCGATCCGACGGGATCTTCGATTACTGCGTGACGCGAAAAAAGCCCGACCCACGCTTCCCTGTCGTGGCTGGCAACGGCCGCGGGGGAGGCTTTGGCCACCTCCATCAGTTGGTCGGGTGAGAATCGTCCCATTACCGCCGGAGCCTGGCCCAACACGGATTCCCTCCCGAGCTAGCCAACCACCAGCGGCAACTCGAGCAGCCCGCGCGTGACGAAGGAGCCGCGGTAGGACAACGGCTGTGAGGGATCAGCGAGCGCGATGGTCGCGAAACGCTCTACGATCGCCTCGAACACGATGCGCGCCTCGAGTCGCGCCAGCGGCGCGCCGATGCAGAAGTGAATGCCCTCGCCGAAGGCCACGTGATCGTTGGGTTTGCGCGCGACGTCGAATCGCGCCGGCTCGGGGAATTGCGACGGGTCGCGATTGGCCGCACCGAAGAGTACCGCGACCATCGCGCCGGTTTCGATTCGGGTCCCGCCGACCTCGATGTCCTGCCTCGCGAAGCGCATAAGAGTGTGAACCGGGCTGTCATAACGCAGCATTTCTTCAACCGCCGAAGGAATCAGCCCCGGATCGCGCCGCAGCCGCTGATACTCGGCGGGATTACGCGCGAGCGCGAGCAAACCGTTGCCGATCAGGTTGGTAGTCGTCTCGTTGCCCGCCAGCAACAGCAGCACGACGAAGGCGAGCAGTTCATCAGTGCTGAGCGCTTCGGTGTTGTCCCGCGCTGCGACCAGTGCGCTTATCAGATCGTCACCCGGCTCGGCGCGGCGCCGGTCGATCTCCCGGCTGAAGTACTCGCGAAGCGCGGTGACCGCCTCGCGCAACGCCGGCTCGACCGGCATCCCGGGCGCGTTTGCACTATTGGACGCAACCGCATCGGACCATCGCCTGAAGCTCGCGTGATGATGGACCGGCACCCCGAGCATCTCGGCGATGATCACGACCGGCAGTTGATTGGCGAGCGCGGCCATCGCCTCGAACCGTCCGCCGGCGCCGGTTTCATCGAGCAGGCGCTCGGTGATTTCACGGATCCGTGGCGCGAGCTCGCCGATGCGTCGCGGGCTGAAGTCGCGGGCGACCAGCCGGCGCAATCGCGTGTGCACCGGCGGATCGGAGAACGGCATCGTGGGCGCGCCGCCGAAAGGATCGGATCCCTGCGGCACCAGGTGCTGCGGAATGACGCTTGAGAAACACTTGTGATTCCGCAACACCGCGGTGACGTCGGCGTAGCGGGCCACCAATGTGACGGGTAGCCCCATCGCGACGCGGCGCGGCGGTCCAGCCAGCAGCGGCCCGTAATACGGGTACGGGTCGGCGAGAAACGACGGATCAAAGGGGTTGTAAGCGATTTCGTCAACCACAGCGGCATTCAATCGCGCCGGGGGCGCAAAGGCAATGCGCGACCGGCCCGGCTAGGCGATCCCTTCCAAGACTGCGGACCGATACCGGAAGTGGCGGATCTTTCTATCAACCCGACAATCCTGCGGTGTTCGTCGAGAAGCGCTACGGCCGGAGATTGTCCGAAGCGAAGACGAAGCGGTGGGCTGCGTGGGGAAGGAAAGGCGAGTAAAATAAGATGCCGGCCAGGCAATGAGTCCGTATCTTCCAGCGGGGGCGATTGTTATCGGCGCCGGGATCGCTTTCCTCACTCTGCCGTGGACCTTGCCGCACTCGTGGTACAGGGCGCTGTTCTATCCTGCCGGCAGACCGAACGCCCTCGCCAGACGCCTCAACTCCGCACAGGCGCGGCTGTCCGCGCTCGGAGTTTTGCCGGCGCTGGTGGTCGCCCTGGAAACGAGAGGGCGGCGAAGCGGCAGGGCCTACCTGGTACCGCTGGTCGTGGCGCAGGTCGGCACGGAACGATACCTGGTGTCGATGCTGGGCGAAAACGCCGACTGGGTGCGCAACGTGCGCGCCAGCGCGGGCGCCGCCGTGCTCCGCCATGGAAGAACGGAAAAGGTGAGGCTGGAGGACGTGCCGGTGTCGCGGCGTGCGCCGATCCTCAAGGCCTATCTGCAACGGGCTCCAGGCGCCCGCCCGCACTTCGACCTCAGCCGTGACGCGCCGCTGGCGGAGTTCGCCAAAGTGGCTGCGCGCTATCCCGTGTTCCGCATCGTCGCGGAGTGAATCGCCGGGGAATCGCGCCTAAAGTGCCGGACTGTGCCACCGCGGTATCAGGCAAGGGCCGCGCTCCCGATCATCCGGCGCACTCGTCGAGGAGCGCTTTTGCGTCCTTCAAGTCGGCGGTATCGAAGCCTTCGGTGAACCAGTTGTAGATCTCGGCGAGCATCGCGCGCGCCTCGTCGCGCCTGGCGTGCCTCGCGAGCATCCTGGCAAGGCTCACAGTCGCGCGCAGTTCGAACCACCTGGCGCTCTGGCCGCGCGCGACTTCGATCGCGTCACGGAAAGAGGACTCGGCCTCGACGGTCGCCGCCGGATTGGCAAGCAGCGTCAACTCCCCTTTCAGCCTCTGCAGTTCCGCGGCAAGGTTTCGCTCGCCCGTTCTGTCCATCAGGTCTTGTCCACGACGCAGCGTTTCGAGACCGTCGCGCGGCTTGCCGGATGCTCCGTAGCCTGCCGCGAGCGCGCAATGCGCCTGAACGAGGAGGCCAGCGCCGGCCGCCTCAGCGGCAGCGATGGATTGACGCAGCACCTCGATTCCCTCGTCGATTTGCCCCGTTTCGGCCAACGCCCATGCCCGGTATGGGGCCAGGCGTCCCAACTGGGACATCGCTCCAATCTCTACGGCGTAGCTCATGGCGGCGTCGGCCTGCTCCAGAGTTCTGCGCCCGTTGCGCAGCATCTGCTGAAGTTCCGCGTCGAAAGCCATCGCGAGGAGCCGGGTAAACCACCGTGGCGCGTCGCGGGAAGCGCTCAGCGCATCGCGCGCAATCCTTCTGGCCCGGTCGGGAAAGCCCAGGCAGCACAGCGATTGAGCAAGAACAAACCTGGCGACGATGATTGGATCAGCGGGATTGATCGAACTCTGCTGGCGAACCGGGCCTGGAACCGCGAGGGCAGTTTCGCAATGCGTCATCGCATCGGCGAACTCGCCTGTGCTGAGAAAAGTCTGCGCCAGCGCGAAGTGGGCGCCCACCGCGTGCTCGGGCTCTCTATCTTGCTCTGCCAGAACGATCAGCTCTTCGGCGCACGTCTTCGCCGTCGCCAGTTGTCCCCTGACCATGCAGCAGAGCCTCAAGCCGAAGACCGCGTCGAAGAGCCGCGATCGATCGCCGATCCGTTCGCAAAGCCTGCGCACCCGCATGCAGCTCTGCTCGACTTCTGGCGAGCCGGTGCTGCCACTCAAGACCAGCGCCATAAGGCTCATCGCCGCCTCGAGGCCGATCTCGGTTCTGGCGCGCTCCAAATCGTCGGGCAGGGTTTTAAGCAATTGCAGGGCGCTGGAGAGATAGGAGCGTGCCTCGGCATACGCGCAACGTTCGGCGGCCTGCCCGGCCGCTCGGCCCAGAAACTCCACCGCCTTACGGGCGTTCGCGCTGCGGGAGTAGTGATGCGCGAGTTCGCTGACATGATCGTCGATCGACTGGGCGAAGAGCGCTTCGATCGCTCCGCCGACACGTTCGTGAATCTGTTTGCGGCGTTCGACGAGCACCGAGTTGTAGGCGACTTCCTGGGTGAGCGCGTGCTTGAAGGTGTACTCGACATCGCCGGCGGCAGGCTGCTCGTAAATGAACTCGGCGATCTGCAGGTTGCCCAGCATCCGGTTGAGTTCGTCGTCGGACCTCGCGCCGACCGCACGGACCAGGCTCAACTGGAACTCCTTTCCCATCACGGCCAGCGTCTGCAGCAGATCTTTCTCATCCGGCGGCAGGCGATCGATACGCGAAGCCAGGATCGCCTGCACGGTGGGCGGAATCTTGAGCTGGCTCAGCGACTTGGTGAGCTTGACCGCGCCATTGCGGACCAGCGCGCCGTCATCCAGCAGCACTTCCACCGTCTCCTCCATGAAGAACGGATTGCCCTCGGTCTTTTCGATAATCAGGCGTTTGAGCGGTGCAAGCTCGGCACTGTCTCCCAGCAAGGACTGAAGCATCTCGGCGGCGCTCTCTTTTCCAAGCGGGTCGAGGCGCAACTGCGTGTAGTAAGTCTTGTTGCTCCATCCGTGTGAGTACTCGGGGCGATAGTTGACCAGCAGCAGAATCTTCGCGGTGCCGATCGAGTCGGCGAACAGGTTCAGCAGCGCTTGCGTCTCGTCATCGATCCAGTGCAGGTCCTCGAAGATGACCATCAGGGGCTGGTTGAGCGACTCGCGGATCACGATGCGCTTTATCGCATCGAGCGTGCGGCGCTGTCTGACCTCGGCCCCCATCTGCATCAGCGGATCGTCGGACTCGGCCAGGCCGAGCAGTGCGAACAGGTATGACAGGGTGTCTTCCAGCAAGCGGTCGAGCGCGAGCACGCGACCGGTCACCTTCTCGCGGCGAAGACGCGGCTCGTCGCCGGCGTTGATACGGAAGTAGCCATGCAGCAGATCGATCACCGGCAGGAACGCAGACGCCTTGCCGTGCGAGACTGAAAACGTCTCCAGCACCATCCAGCCGGATTGCGACACCGCCTTGAACTCGAATAACAGGCGCGACTTGCCGACTCCCGCCTCGGCCATCGCCGCGACGATCTGCCCGTGACCGGCCTTCGCCTGATCCGCCGCGCGCTTCATCGCGTCCATTTCGCGCTGCCGCCCGACGAACTTGGTGAGTCCGCGTCCGGCTGAGCGTTGCAGCCGCGTTCGCAACGGTCCGAGCCCGGTGACCTCGAAGACCTCCACCGGCTCGCTGACGCCTTTGACCCTGGTCGGGCCGAGACTCTTGAAAATGAAGTAGCCCTCGCACAGCTTCCTGACCTGCTCGGTGCTCGCGATCGAACCGATCGGCGCCAGCGCCTGCATCCGCGCCGCCAGGCTGATCGAATGACCGATCGGGGTGTACTCGGTATGCGCGTCATCGGTCTTGATCGAGCGCACCACGACTTCGCCAGTATTCACTCCCACCCGAACCTGGATCGGCAGGCGGCCTTCGGAACGGATCCGGTCCGAGTACCGGTTGAGCTCCTCCTGCATCCGGAACGCCGCGTAGAGCGCGCGCTGCGGATGGTCCTCGTGCGCGACCGGCGCGCCGAACAGCGCGAAAATCCCGTCGCCGGTGGATTGTACGATGTAGCCGTCGTAGCGATGCGCTGCGTCGATCATCAGCTTGAGCGCCGGATCGACGATCGCGCGCGCCTCCTCGGGGTCGATGTCCTCCATCAGCTCCATCGAGCCCTTGATATCCGCGAACAGCGCCGTGACCGTCTTGCGCTCGCCCGCCACAGGAGCGTCAGGCTCCTCCGCCGCAACGCGAACCCCAGCCGGCGGGACGCGTGATGTCGAAACATCGGAGCCAACTGCGGCTTGCCCACCGAGTGGGGCGGCGCATTGCGCGCAGAACTTCGCATCAGGCGCGTTCAGATGAGCGCACTTCGGACAGGCCCGATTGAGCGGCGTCGCGCACTGATCGCAGAATCTCGCGTCTGCGGCGTTATCGGTCCCGCACTTCGCGCAACGCATCCCGTTACCCTATCAGAAGAGCGAGGCGCGTCATCTCAAATGTGCGCAGCGAATCTCGCCGGCGGTCGCCATCTGCCCGCCGGCTTTCACCAGCCCCTGGTCAACGGTGTTTCCAGCATTCCAGCGGGCTACCAGCCGTTGAGATTCAGCCACTCGAAGGCGGAAGTAAGATCAACCGCCTGTCCGAAATTGATTAGGTCAACCACTCTCCCGACCGCATCGAGTGCGATCGCGTCGCCCGGCTTGAAGATCGGCTCGAGACGGAAATATCGCCGGCCGAGAAGCTGGCGGCACTCGAAATCGGCCACGCCGACGCTGCCGTCGATCATTATGTTGATCAGCGGCTTGATCCACTGAGCGTCTCCCCAATCGAGTTCCCGGCCCGAGATGTATTGCAGCGCCGCTCCGGTTCCGACCGAGAGCATCATGATGTCTTCGAGACCTGCCGCTCGGTCTGCGGGTCCGCTTCTGCCGTCGAGGGCCTGCGCCAACGCCGCCATGGCAGGGTTGTTCGCGACTACGCCGCCGTCGACATAACCGTTGTAGGAAGGAAAGTAGGTTGGGGCGGCGCTGGTCTCCATCGCGACATCGACTATCAGCGCGTCAGCATCGCTGTCCCCGCCGGGAAAATTATGGAAGAACTTCGGGTTCCAGGTTCGCTGCGCGGGATCGGCCGCCTCGTTGTCGAGCTGGAAGGAAGCGATCAGCACTCGCTTTGAGAGGTCGCCGAGCTTCTTCGCGCCGAAGGTATCCTCCAGAACATGCTTCAGTTCCTGGTTGTCGTACTTCGACCCCGCGAGTCCGCCGAGGTCGGTAACGTTGCGCTCCCACGAGGAATCGAAGATCGACTTTCCGTTGATCACATACAGATTGCGCATCTGGGCCGGAGTGAGGCGATCGGCCAGTCCGAGCGCAATGATTCCACCAGTGGAGGTTCCGGCGTAAAGCGTGACCACGTCCGGTTTGTCATCCAGCAGGTTCGGGTAGCCTTGCTGGAGGCGGTCCAGAAGCACCGCCGTCAGGACGCCGCGGATCCCGCCGCCGTCCAGCGCAATGACTCGAAACTTCGCCATGTGACTGTTCCCCTCTGATTTCGCTCGCAGGCGGACCGCCCGACGCTCGGCAAGTGCTAGTGAGCCCGTCCGATAGTGAACCCGTTCGTCGTCAGGGAAAGTAAAGGGTTTCGGCATCCCTTGTAAAGAGAGCAATGCCGTGCCTGCCGGAGCTACCCGACAACATGTAGCTACCGATCGCCGATGACGACGCCGTCGCAGACCTCGCCAGGCGAATTCCACTTCGAGCTTCCATCCGTGAAAGCGCTGCCGCTGACTCGCCTCGATAACGCTGCGCAATTAGACTTGGCGCGCGGAGTTCACGTCATGAGCTTTGATCGCACCCATGTCGCCGCCAATGTTGATCGCTTCTCGGGTTTCGCCGAACTCTACGACAAGCACCGGCCGAGGCCGCCCGAAGTCATAGTAGATCTGCTGACGCAGCTAGCCGCAAAACCGCGGCCCATGGTCGTCGATCTCGGCAGCGGCAGCGGCCTTTCGACTCTCATCTGGACGCGCTGCGCAGCCGGGATCGCCGGCGTCGAGCCGAATGCCGACATGCGCGCGCAGGCTCGGCGCCGCGCGATCGACTCCGGTGCGGGCGCCGTCCGGTTCATCGACGGGCTCTCGACCGCGACGGGCCTTCCCGACCGATACGCCGACATCGTGACCTGCTCGCAGTCGCTGCACTGGATGGAGCCGAACGGCACCTTCGCCGAGGTTGCGCGCATCTTGCGCGACGGCGGGGTGTTTGCCGCCTACGACTGCGACTGGCCGCCGACGCTCAACGCCGAAGCCGAACAGGCCTACATCGCATGCCGAGCGAAGGCGGAGGCGCTCGAACGCTCGTTGCGCCTCGCGCCCGAGGTGCGTCAGTGGAACAAGGGCGGTCATCTGGAAAGGATTAGGCAGAGCGGGCGGTTCCGTTACGTCAAGGAGGTTGGGCTTCATCACGTCGAGAGTGGCGGCGCAGAGCGGCTGGTCGGGCTCGCGCTCAGCCAGGGCGAGATCGCTACGCTGCTCAAGCACGGCATCGGCGAGGATGAGATCGGGGTCACGGCGTTGCGCGAGACGGCGCGCCATGCGCTCGGCGATGCTATCGTGCCGTGGTTCTGGAGCTACCGGCTCAGGCTGGGCGTGAAGTGACAGCTCGCGGCGACCCGGCATCACCTATTTCAGGAGCGGGCGCGACACGAAGTCCACAGCGCCGATGCGCTTCGTGGAAATCTGAACTCTCAATAGGTAGCGCCGATGGCTGAGAGAATCGTGCTGTACGCGGGTATCGACTCACGCGAGGTCGCCGAAGCTTTGAGGCGCGGCGAATCGAGATCGGTCGAGTTGCGCGCGTGGAATCGGCTCGAGTGCGCGCAGGGTGCGAAGTTCGTGTTCGAACTGACGGTGCCTAAGGACCGGGCCGAGTTGGTCAATGAGCAAGCGGAATCCGGCGTCCGGGAATACCTTGTGAACGGTTATGAAACTGCCTGGCTCTGGAAAGCGCCGCCCGACGATCCACTTGCGTCGGGACCGCGATGATCGGGGTCACGCACGGGCCCGGTGCATCGCGATCGCGCAGGCGACCGGGTCGGCAGGGCTGGTGAAACCGAGCGTCAGGCAGGCGCCGGGCATTACGCTTGCTTTATTTCTGACTGACGTCGCGGGTCGAGCGGCCGGTCTTCGCGATCCGAGCGACGCGCGGGGTGGTATGAGCGCAACTGCCAGTGAAGTGAGCAAGTCGCTGCCCGTTTGGGCGGCGTATCGTTCGCGGGACGGGCTCTTCGATGAGATGCTCGATCTCGCGTCGCGCCGGAGACTCCCGCTCCGCGCCCATCACCGAGGCCCTGCTCGCGATGCCGCCCGAAGGGCTGGCCGACTTGTGCGTCCGCGCAGACGAAATGTTCCGCCGGATGGGCGTAACGTTCAACGTTTACGGCGCCGAAGACGGCGCCGAACGGATCTTCCCCTTCGACCCAATTCCGCGCGTAATCGACGCTGAAACCTGGGCCAATCTGGAAGCCGGGCTGATTCAGCGGGTGCGGGCGCTCAACGCGTTTCTCGGCGACGTTTACGGCGAGGGCTGCATCCTCAAGGACGGTGTGGTGCCGCGCGATCTGATCCTCGGCTGTCCGCAGTTCAGGCGCGCGGCGGCCGGAATCCGCCCGCCGCTCGGCAACTTCGTGATGGTCGGCGGGATCGATCTCGTGCGCGGCGCCGACGGCCGCTTCTATGTGCTGGAAGATAATGTCCGCACGCCGTCGGGCGTTTCCTACGTACTCGAGAACCGGGTCGTGATGACCCGCCTGGTGCCGGATTTACTGCGCGCCTGCCGGGTCCGCAGCGTCGAGCGCTATCCCGCCGATTTACTCCAATGCCTGTGCGAGATCGCGCCCGGCGGCAAGTCCCATCCGGTGGTTGCGCTGCTCACCCCCGGCCCCTACAACTCGGCGTTCTTCGAGCACGTGTTCCTATCTCAACAGATGGGCGTCGAGCTGGTGGAGGGCCGCGATCTGGTTTGCATGGACTTAAAGCTTTACATGAAGACCGTCCAGGGATTGCGCCAGGTCGATGTGCTCTACCGGCGCATCGACGACGACTTCCTGGACCCGATGGTCTTCCGCGGCGACTCGCAGCTGGGCGTGCCCGGCCTGGCCGCGGTGCTGCGCGCTGGCAACGCCGCAATCGCCAACGCGATCGGCACCGGCGTCGCCGACGACAAGGCGGTATACGCATACACCCCCGCCATGATCCGCTACTACTTCGACGAGGAGCCGATTCTGCCAATCGTCGAGACCTATCTGCTGCGCAACCCCGATGCGCGCGAGACCGTGCTCAGGAATCTCGATCGCTACGTCGTCAAGCCGACCGGCGCTTCCGGCGGCTACGGGGTCGTGATCGGCCCTCACGCCGGCGAGCGCGAGCTCGAGGCAGGCGCGGCTGCAAATCCTGCGCGACCCGGCTGCCTTTATCGCTCAGCCGGTGGTATCGCTCTCGACCCATCCAACGGTCATCAGCCAGCATCCGGGAGTCGAGCCGCGCCTGGCGCCGCGCCATATCGACCTGCGCCCCTTTGTCCTGCTCGGCGCGAAACCGCGCGTGCTGGCCGGTGGCCTGACGCGAGTGGCGCTGCGCGAGGGCTCGCTGATCGTCAATTCGTCGCAGGGCGGCGGCAGCAAGGATACCTGGGTGCTCGAGGCGTAGGTGCTCAGACGAATCGCCGACCACCTGTTCTGGGCCGCCCGCAACCTGGAGCGGGCCGAATGGCGCGCGCGGCTGGCCCAGGTCAACTACCAGTTGCTGATCGAAACGCCGCCGCGCGATCTGCCGCCCTGGGAGCCGCTGCTGGCGATCTTCGGCGAGCGCGAGGAGTTCCGCGACCTGTACGACACGCCCGACGAAGCCTCGGTGCTGAACTTCTTCACCCTGGACCCGCGCAATCCCAATTCGATCCGCAATTGTATCGCCGTCGCGCGCAGCAATGCGCGCGCGTTGCGCCACTATATCTCCTCGGAGCTGTGGCTGGATCTCAACACGCTCCACCTGGCCGCCCAGCAATGGACGCCCGAAGTTTTCCGCTCGCCCGGCGTGTTCGCCTTCTTCGCCGACCTCAAGGACAGCTTCTATCGAATCGCCGGGATCAGGCAGAGCACGCTGCCGCGCGACCTGGCCTACGATTTCATGCAGCTCGGGATGATGCTCGAGCGGGCCGAAGATGTCTCGCGGATGCTGGACGTGAAGTATCACTTCCTGCTGCCGCGCCTGGAAGACGTTGGCGGCGCGATCGATCTGCTACAATGGACGGCGGTGCTGCGCAGCGCTTCGGGGCTGGAGGCCTATCGCAAGCGGTTCGGCAGCGCGATCGCGGTGAGCAACATAATTGAAATCCTGCTCTTCGATGAGACCTTTCCGCGATCGGTGCGCTACTCGATCGAGCGGATCGAAACCTCGCTCAGCCGCATCGCGGCTGGCGCTCCCGAAAAGTCGCCCGCCGCGTCGGCGGCGCGCCTGCTGCTCGACGAGATCCGTAGCACCCAGCCGGCCGCGATTATCCGCGCCGGGCTGCATCAGTTTCTGCTTCACGTTCAGGATTCGTGCGCGGAGATTTCCGATCGGGTGTTCCAGGAGTATCTCAAAGCCGCCTGATGCTCTTCCGGATCCGTCACACCACGCGCTTCATCTACGCGCAGCCCGCCTACGAGTCGCATAACGAAGTGCGAATGCGACCGTGGTCGGGGCCGCGGCAGCGCTGCACGCAGTTCGCGCTCACCGCCGATCCGCCGGCGGCGATCATGGAGTGGGCCGACTTCTACGGCAATCAGGTTCACTCCCTGTCGGTGTATCCGCCCCACAACTCGCTCGTAATCACGGCGGAGTCGATGGTTGAGCAGACGCCCGGGGCCGACGAGCCCGCCGCCACCGCGACCTTTCGCGAATTTCTGTCGCGCGATTCATCGCGCGGCCGGAGCGAGTACGACTTTCTGAGTGAGAGCGTCCATGTGCCGTTCAGCGATCCGCTGCGCCGCTTCTTCTGGATGGCTCATCCATCCTCCGACGAAGATGTCGCTGAATATGTGCAGCGCGTCGTGAGATTCATCCGCGGCCAGTTCGAGTACGAACCCGGCGTGACCCACGTGCATTCCACTGTCGACGAAATCCTCGCGATCGGCGGCGGCGTGTGCCAGGACTTCGCCCATCTGACGATTGGGATGCTGCGGCTCGCGGGCGTCCCGGCCCGATACGTCTCGGGCTACCTCGCGCCGGCCTCCGACGCCGCGGCTTCGACACCGGCGGGCGCGCGCGCCAGTCACGCCTGGATAGAAGCGCAGTTGCCCGGATGCGGCTGGGTCGGCTTCGATCCAACTCACGCCTGCCGCACCGACTATCGCCATATTCGGGTCGCGATCGGTCGCGACTACGCCGACGTGCCGCCGATCAAGGGAGTTTTTCGCAGCGAGGGCGGCAAGCAGATGATGACCGTCGCCCTAGATATCGAGGCCGCCGGGAATTCAATCCCCGGCAGTTCGCGCAGCGGCCCGGACGGCTATTCGGGCCAGTCTCAATCGCAGCAGTGAGCGCCGCACCGCCGGGTAGCGCGGGGACCTGCATCACAGCAGTTGGTGAGCCGTCCGGGACTTGAACCCGGGACCCTCTGATTAAAAGTCAGATGCTCTACCGGCCTGAGCTAACGGCTCACCGGGGGCCGTCCCGCTGAGCCAAGCATTGACGAGGGTGCTCGATCAAGCAGGCAAGGGACGATGGGCCCGCCGATCCGCGGATGCGGCGGCGTTCTTTCTTACCGCCTCTACGTCGATCTGGATCGCCACATCGTCGCCGACCAGCACGCCGCCGGCCTCCAGCGCCTTGTTCCAGGTCAGGCCGAAGTCCTTGCGGCTGATCGTAGTCGTGGCGGAGGCGCCTACGCGCTTGTTTCCCATCGGGTCCGTTATTTCCCGGGTCGGGCCCGTCACGTCGAGAACGACTTCCTTGGTTACGCCGTGAATTGTCAGGTCGCCCGTCAGTTTCCATTTGCCGGTGCCCGCGGGCTCGACTTTCTTCGACTTGAACGTGATAGTCGGGTACTTGCCCACGTCGAGGAAGTCGGGACTCTTGAGGTGCGCGTCGCGCCGGTCCACGCGCGTGGCGACCGAGGCAGCATCGATCGTGGCTTCAATCTTCAGCGAACCGGGATCCTCGCCGTTGATCGTGATCGTTCCCGCGGTCTTGGTGAATTCGCCGCGGACATTCGAGATCATCATGTGCCGCACGCTGAACTCGACGCTGGTATGTGCCGGGTCGATCTCATATTCCGTGGCGTGAGCGAAAATCGGCGCCGCCGGCAAAAGTACGACCATCGCCAGAATTGCGAATGAATTGCGCTTCATTGGTGTCCCCTGTCGTTTGATGTTCCCAATCGGTTCGGTTGTTGCGCACCCATTGTAGCGGCTCCTTCGGCGCGCGCCAGGGATTTCGATCAATAGAGATGCCGGCCGCCGTCAACCCGGATGCACTCGCCGCTCACGAAGTCCGTCTCGACCAGGAACAGCACTGCTTTGGCAATTTCTCCAGCGCCGCCCCATCGAGCCAGCGGCGTCGCCTGGATGACGCGGGCGTTCTCTTCGGGGGTGATGTCGGGCGGCGCGAGGATCGGTCCCGGAGCGATCGCGTTGACGAGAATCTCCGGCGCCAATTCGAGCGCGAGGCTCTCCGTGAGCGCGGCCACTGCCGCCTTGGAAGCATAGTACGGCGTGTAACCCTTGTAGCGAGGGCGTCCGCTCACGGGAAGCCAGTCGCTGATATTGATGATGCGACCGGCGCCGCCGGCTTTCATGATCCGAGCCGCGCGCATCGAGAAAAGGAAGGCGCTTTTCGCGTTCGCGTCCATCGCGAGCGACCAGTCGGCCGCGCCCGGCTCGATGGTCTTGGCATAGATCGAAGCCATGTTGATCAGGATATCGAGCCGGCCAAGCGTCTTCGCGATTTCGCTCACGGCTGAATCGACCTGCGACGGGTCGGTCGCATCGGCGCGCACGGTCGTAGCCCGCACGCCGGCGGACCGGGCCGCGGCGGCGGTCGCCTCGGCCGCCTCGCGCGAACCGCGCCAGGTCAGCGCCAGGTCGCATCCGCGCGCCGCGAGCGCATTCGCGACCGCCTGGCCGATACGCGCGCCGCCCGTGATCAGCGCTACCTTGCCCCTGGGATCCATCAAGCGATCTACTGAACCTGGGTATCGAACACCGCGGTTTCGACGCGATTGTGGCGCTTGAACTGGATAAAAATCCGATACGCGCCCGGCTTCGGGAATCCGTAGGGTATTGAAATTTCCGGCGCGATTCTTTCGCCGGGCATCACCATGCCGGGCATCATGACCATCCCCGGCATAGAGGAGCCTGTCCGCTATCGCCGGCATCCGCCGACGCCAGCATCAGCGACGCCATCGGCACCGTGCCTGACGGATGGATATGCGCGAAGACGCTCAGGTCGCTGCGCACGATCGCCGCGTGCGCCGCCATCCCCATATAATCCTGCAGATCGTCCGCCGGCTTGCCGGTTTCGTCCTCGACGGTGAAACGCAGGAAGATCGGAGCATTCGCTTTAATCGGTCCCGAATCGCGATTCCAGACGACGCGCCCGCCATCCGGCAGGTCGAACACCGCCCCTGTGCTCTCACCAATTGGCGGCACTGTCCCGCCTGAGTCGTCTCCCGATAGCGGCGTGCCGGGGACTTCCGGCAAGTCGATTTGGCCGATCATCGTGAGTGGAAACCCGCTCTTGTGCACAAGGTCGGCGAAGACCTGGTAACGGCCCGAGCTCATCGGCGGCAAATTCTCGGTGAAGCTGCCATCCGGCGTAAGAGCAGGGTGCAGATGCCAGACCCTGTCGAATCCGGGCATTCTGATCATGAACAGATGCATCAGATGCCCGTGGTCTGGGATCATCTCATCCATCTTGATCTCCGACAGGCGGGTGCGTCTTTGCGGCCGCGCTTCTTCGACGGGTTTCAGCACGAGCCGGCTGCCGCTCTGGAGAGTCAGTTGAAGAGTGGGCGGTTTGAAGAATCCGACGATCCTTTGATGGTTGAGTGCGTCCGCGCTCCACCATCCGAGGGCCAGGTAGAAGGCTGCCGCCGCGATCGCGGCGGTTATCGCCATGGCCCTCCTGCCGCGCGCGCGATCCGTCGGCGCGGGCGCCGCACCCGGATCGAGCGCCGATTCCCGCGCTGCGGCTCCGATTACGGAAACCATTCCCAGTGCGAGCGTGATCATGAAGACCAGCAGGATGGCGCCGAGCCATCGCGGCATCGCGAACGTGCGCTGCGCGAACGACGCGATCGGCACCGCCATTTGGGCCTCGCCGCGCGCGCCGTCCGCGATAATCCGGACCTGCAGAGAGCCGTTCTCCATCAGCCACAGGCTCGAGGTGAAAAAGCGCGGGTCCTGTTTCGAGCGTATCGCCAGATCGGGCACCGGCGCGTACTTGGCGCCCGCGCCCGAAAGCGTAGTCACCGTGGTGCGAATCTCGCGCACGTCGTCCGAGCCGGCCCTGACCTCTATGTCGGCGACGCCCGGGATGACTTGCGGAATGCGGACGGTGACGAACAGCGGATAGGGACCGGCGTTGCCGTCGAGATAGACGTCCGGACTGCCGACGTGCGCGCCCGCAGGCCGCGCGCACAGCAGAACAAGCGCCGCAATCACCGCGGCGAGCGGCGCGCGTCGCACCCTCAACACCCTGCTACCGCTTGAGCCGGCGCATCCAGTTGCCGAGCGCCATGCCGAGGCCGGAAAAGACCATCGCAGCCGCGAGCGCCTGGATCATTCCACTCAGAAATTCGACGTGCGTTTTCTCCGGCATGAAGAACTTATACGGATTGTAGAGAATGTTGGCCGGATTGTTGTAGCCGAAATAGGCCATGCCGAAGATCGGGTTGCGCGCCATCGGCGAGAGCACCAGGAAATCGGCGAACAGCCACTGCGCCGCCACCAACGCGGCCAGGAAGGCGGCTCCCGCGAGCGCGGCGGACTTCCAGCTGCCCCATCGCTCGCCCAGGCGATGCCGCAGCAGGTCGATCGCGAAAGCCGGGACGACGAGGAGTATCGGGAATCCGAGCGGGACAAAGTGCGTGATGTGCTGATAGACCGGCCCGAGCTTGGGCTCGGCGGGGAAGAGCGGGAATATCCAGAGTCCCAGCAGGAACGCCAGCGTGTAAACGGCGGCGACTGTGGTCGCGGCCCATCGCGCCTGCGAGATCCGCGTGACCAGCACCAGGATCAGCGGGAACGCGGTCGCGGCTGCGAAATAGAACCTGGAGCTGTGCATGAGACCCGGCCAGGTATTCTCGAGGCTGAAGAGCGAGGCGCCGATCAGCACTACCGATACGGTGTAGAGCAGCAACCGGTCGAGCTTCGAGCGGTTCTCTCCCGAGGCACGATTCGCTTCCGAGCAGACCAGCATCAGGGCGCCGTAATGGATACCCGCGATTCCGCACGCGAGCACCACATGCGGCAGGCTCAGAATCTTCACGTCGAGGCCGTATGCCCCGTGCCACCAGTTGTCGAATGGCGCCGAGGCCAGCATCGCGCCGCCGCCCCATGCCGCGAAGAAGCATCCGAGCGGCCCGCGCAATCCCCAGATTTGCACAGAGGCCTGCTTGGCCTCGAACGACGATCCGAAAGTGGTGGTCAGAATCGTGTAGCCGCACGCGATTCCCGCCAGAACGCCGGCCAGATAGACCGCCATGTGCGCCGGCGTCCAGAAGGTGTCGCGGCCGATCGAGATGTGCCAGCAGATGTCCCAGTAGTTGCCGAAGGTGGCTGAGGTGGACGCGGCGACCAGGCACCAGACGTACCATCGAACCGCCGCGATCGGCATCGCGCGCGATTCGGCTCGCAGGCGGCTCTCGATCCCAACCGCGGTAGCTATCGCGTTAGCCATATTGCGATTCCTGTCTTGTGCCGGTCCAGACTTCTACTGACTATCAGTCGGCAGCCACGAAGGACAAGGCCGCAGAATGTCGTTCAGGACCTTACGGAGAGGAATCAGATCTTGAACGTCGCCTTCTCCCGCTCGATCACGCCCTTGAACGACGGGCGGCCATGGACCTTGCCCAGGTATGCGCTCAGCTTCGGCCAGCGCTTGGCGTCGACGCCATATCCGGCCAGCATCAGGTTGACGAACTGCGTCGCCACGCCGATGTCTGCGATCGAGAACCGATTTCCTACGAGCCACTCCTTGCCGCCGATCTCGCCTTCGAGATAATCGAGCATCGGGGGCAGCTCTTCGTCCACGGTCTTCTGCACCGCCGCCAGATCCGGCTGGCGCTGGAAGATGCGCGGGCCGATGATCTTCGGGAAGAAGATCTTCGGGCCGATTATCGGAGCCAGGCCGCCGTCGCCGTACTCCTCGAACCACAGCGCGCGCGCGTAGTCATAGGCCTCGGTCGGGTACAGCGGCGGCTCGGGCTTCGTGCGCTCCAGATATGCGATAATGACCGACGAATCGGCGAGCGTGCGGTCGCCGTCGCGAAACGCGGGAATCTTTCCAAGCGGGCTGATCTTCTTGTATTCGGGAGAGACGCCGAAAGGAATGACTTGCTCGTGATCGAACGCAATTCCCTTCTCCGTCAGCGCGACAACAACCTTTCTTACGAAAGGCGAACCCAAGGCTCCATATAGAGTCGGCATAGTTGCTCCTTGATTTTGGCTTTTGTGGTTGAGTCCCTCACTCCGGATACCCCGTTGCGATGAGCGAAGAAAGACCCACCGATGAATGCGATCCGAGGGCTTTGACAGCTCGCTTCGATCCGCCTAACGTGGTTAACGATGTTAACCTCGATCGCAAGGCGGCGCGCGATCCGCGACCAGCGGCCCGATTTGCGCGCGGCGATTCTCGAGGCGGCACGCAGCCTGCTCTTCAGGCGCGGGGCGGAAGGAATCTCGGCCCGCAAGATCGCCGCGAAAGCCGGATGCAGCCCCACGGCCATCTATCTCTATTACAGCGGCATTGACGATTTGTTGCATCATCTGCGGATGGAGGGTCACCGGCTGCTCGCCCGGCATTTGACGCCACGTGACGGCGCGGGATCGGCGCTCAGCCAGATCGAGGCGATGGGCCGGAACTACTTCCGCTTCGGCGCGGAAAATCCGGCGTTTTATGACCTGATGTTTCTGGCACGCGCGAGCCGGACGGCGCGGCGCGACGAGATTCGGCAGGAAATGTTTCCGCTCCTGCTGCTCAGAGACGCCGTCGAGCGGGGGATCGAGCGCGGCGAAGTCAGGTCCGGACTCGATCCGATGGTCGCCGCCAATGCCTTGTGGGCGCAAGTCCACGGTGTCACATCGCTTGCGGTCCAGGGACTGCTGTTCGAGACCGCACCCCGGAGCCATCAGGCGGTGCTCGAGCAGATTCTCTCCGCCGGCTCGCGATGGCTCAAGAAATGATCCGCACGCGGGAAGGTTAACGCTGTTAATTTCGCAGAGGCCCACGATGGAAAAACGGTCCGGCGATGCTCGCCCTCATTCCCCCGATCCGAACGCGCGCGGCGATTCCGCGCCCGGCGCGAATGCCGCCGACTGGGATTTTCCCTTTCCGTCGCCGGGCAGGCCCCGGCAGGACGACGGGGGCGTGCCGCCGCTCAGCGCCCATCGATGGCCCTTCCGGAATCTGGAAGAACCCGCGCTGCCGAATCGCGGCGCGAGGTCTCCGGTCGGCCTCGACGAGTTCAAGCGCCAGATCGCAAGCTGGAGCGATGACGCCGGCGTGATTTCGATCGACGATCCGGCGATCGCCCACGAGCGCGAGGAAATCCTCTACGTCTATCCGCATACTCGCTCGCTGGTATGTCTGATTGGCGAGGAGAACAAGCCGTCGCTGCAGTCGCGGTATCTGCCGACCGCGAACGGCGAGCTCTACCGGTGCGAGGAGCGGCTGTGGGACATGGATCGCCGGACGATCCAGTACATCCGATCGCTGGGCGGCGAGGGCCTGACTACCACCATCGGATGGCCGATGGAAGTGGGGCAGCGTTGGGCCGACAAGATTTGGCCGCTCAGCCATAAGCTGGTGGCGCAGGCTGCCGGCCTCGGCATCGTCGGGACCAGCCGCAACTTTCTGCACCGGAAATTCGGGGCCTATTGTCTAATCGACACGGTGCTGACGAACCTGGAGTTTCCGAATCACGATCAGCCGATCGACTGGAACCCTTGCCTCGAATGCAATCTCTGCGTCGCCTCGTGCCCGACCGACGCAATCAAGCCCGACGGCAACTTCGACTTCTTCGCCTGCTACAACCATACCTATCGCGATTCGATTCCCGGCTTCCTCGATCTGGTTCGCGATCTCGGCGCGAGCAAACCGCGCAGATTCCGCCAGCGATGGACCGACGGAGAAATTGCGGCGCTGTGGCAGGCGATGGCGTTCAAGGTCGAATATCGATGCTTCAACTGCGTGGCGACCTGCCCGGCCGAGATTCACGCGGTCTTCCATTCCGACAAGCGGACGCGGCGCGAATATGTGGAAGAGATCCTGAAGCCGTTGACTCATGCGCGCGCCGTACAGGACCAGCAGTTTGTGATCGATACGCCACGCGCGCGCGACAAGTACGGTATCGCACCCGGCCGCTGGCGCACGCCGATCGACGCGGCCGCCCAGCCGAACCGCAACGTCCGGCTCGTGAGCCTGCGGCGGCTGCGCACGCAGAGCGTCGAAGCGATGATGCGATGGATGCCGCAGTATTTCCGGAGCGAGGAGGCGTCGGGGCTCGATTTCACCACGCAGTTCCATCTGAGCGGTCCGGGCGGCGGATCGTGGGCGATGAGAATCTCGAACCAGCGTTGCGAAGTCCGGCCCGGCACGATCGAGAAGCCCTCACTGACGCTCTCGATGCCGGCGATTCTGTTCCTGAGAATCCATCGGGGAGAAGCGAACGCGATTTGGGGTCTGGTCACGCGCCGGATAAGGCTCGGCGGGCGCAGGAGCCTGTTCCTGCTTTTTCCGCGGCTGTTTCCGACCGAGCCGGGGAGCACGATTTTTCATCGCGCCTGGTTTTTAGCGGTTCGGCGGCTCACGAGGAAAGCCGGTCCGCCGCGTCCGACGCGGCGGGCGCGCGGAGTGCGATGAGCGCGGCTTCCACTTCGTGCGCGACGCGCTCCGGCGCCTCGGTCGTGTCGATCGCGACGTGCGACCGCTCGGGAATCGCGGCCATCGGCACGGATTCCGCTAGCTGGCGCAGATAGACCTGCGCGGTGGCGTCCGAGACTTCGCCTGCCTTGTGCTCGCGCTCGCGCAGCCGGCGCATCACCTCCTGCACCTGCGCCTGACACTCGATGAAGAGCGCGGGCGCGCCGCACCGGTAGGCCATCTCGAGAAATGCGGTTCGCTCCGCAGGATCGCCGAAGGTGGCATCGACGATGATTCCGCGGCCGTCGCGGAGCCTGCGCTCGGCCTCCGACAGCATCGTGTCGTAGGTGCGCCGGGTGAAGTCGGGCGCATAGATGCCCGCGCTGTAGCCCTCGCGCGAGCGATCGGTGTCCGCGACGCCCGCCAGCTTTTTTCGGACGCGATCCGAATTGAGAATCTCGAACCCGGTGCGAAGCTGGAGCAGACGCGCGACCGTCGATTTGCCGGTGCCGGAGTGGCCGCACACCACCAGCAAGGCCGGCGTCGTAGCGCGCGCATAGTGAATCGCGAGTGAGAAGCACTGGCGCGCGGTCTCGCGGGCGCGCTCGCGATCGGCGGTGGGGACCTCGACCTCCAGGCTCCGCAGGCTCTCCACCTTGCCGCGCACGCCGGCCCGATAGCATTTGTAGAACGGCACCAGCAGCTTGACGTTCTCGTCGCCCGCCGCCTGCGCGTACGCGCTCACCAGCTCGTCCGCGAGCGCCGGAGCACCCCGCCGATCGAGATCCATCGCCAGGAAGGCGATCTCGGAGGCGACGTCGCAATAGCGCAGCCGCTCGCTGAATTCGAGGCAGTCGAAGATCACGATCCGTTCGGTCAGACACACGCTCTCGCATCGCAGGTCCCCGTGTCCTTCGCGCACGCGCCCCTGCCGCGCGCGATCGTTCAGGAGTTGCCAGTGCGACATAGTGAAGCGCCGGCAATGCTCCTCCAGCTCGTCCAGTTCCTGCTTTTCGATCGTGTGTCCGACGAAGCGGCGGTCCTGCTCGAGTTCGCCTGTTACTTTTCGCCATATCGCAGCGGCGCATCCATAGGTCCAGCTCCGCGCGGCGGAGACCTCGCGATGAAACGCGGCCAGCTTGCGCGCGAGTTTGCGGATCGTTTCCGCGTCCACCGCCTTGTTCGCCACCAGCCGATCGAGCATCCGCGCTCCCGGAAGCCGGCGCATCTTGACCGCATACTCGACGGCGCGCGAATCGAATGAGCCTGCCCGCGCGCCGATCCTGAAACCGCCGGCCCGTTCGAAGATCGGGAAAACCCCGATATAGATGTCGGGCGCGAGGCGCCGGTTCAGCCGGAGCTCGTCGGCGCAAAAACGATAGCGCTCGGCAACCGTCGCGCAGCTCATGAACGGAAACCGGACCGGCTTCTTGATTTTGTAAACATGGTTGCCGGCGAGAAACACGAATGAGATGTGAGTCTGGATCATTTCGACGCTACGCGGCCGCTCCGGATAGAACGACGGATGCGACATCGCCTCGATAAGACGCGGCAATTCTCTCCGCATGGGCCCGCCGGCAGCACCCATTTCGTCCATAGTCCCTGAAGTTACTACGCCGCCGGACCTGGGGCACGCAGTTGCCGTGTCGGCGAGCGCTTGAACTTGCAGACGGGCTACTTTTCGCCGGATTCGGCGGCCATCAGGGAGCCCGGCTGGCGCGCGATGTGCTGGGGCTCGATGGCGAGTTTCCGCGTCTGCTCGTGGTAGAGCTGAGCATACACACCGTCGCGCGCGAGCAACTCCAGATGGCTGCCGGTCTCGACCACGCGCCCCTGATCGAGCACGACGATCACGTCGGCTCCCACCGCGGTCGCGAGCCGATGGGCGATCAGCACCGAGGTCCGCCCGAGCATCAGGCGCCGAATCGCGTCGTGAATCAGGTTCTCGACCTCGGAGTCGAGTGCGGAGGTCGCCTCGTCGAGAATCAGGATTGGCGGGTTCTTGAGAAAGACGCGCGCGAGCGCGAGCCGCTGGCGCTGGCCGGTCGAGGGCTTCACGCCGCGCTCGCCGATCATCGTGTCGAGCGCGTCGGGAAGCGAATCGATGAAGTCGCGGATGTTGGCCGATTCGAGCGCGCGCCAGACGTCGGCGTCCGATGCGCCGGGCCGCCCGTACTGCACGTTCTCGCGCACCGTCGCGCTGAACAGCACCGCGTCCTGCGGCACGATCCCGATCGAGTCGCGCAGCGACTTGAGCGTCACGTTCCTGATGTCGGCGCCGTCGATCAGGACGCGGCCGGAAGTGGGATCGTAAAAGCGGGGTATAAGTCCCGCCAGCGTGGTCTTGCCGGCGCCCGACCGGCCGACCAGCGCGACCGTGGTTCCCGGTTCCACCTTGAAATCGATCTCGTGCAGCACTTCGCGCAACTCCCCGTTGCCGTGCGCAGGATAGCCGAAGCTCACGCGATCGAAGGCGATTGCCGCGCGCCCAACGGCCAGCCGCGCGCATCCGGGACTGTCGGCCACTTCGGCCGCTATGTCGAAGAACGCGAACAGCCGATCGATCGCGGCCATCGAGCTCGAAACGATGATCGACAGCTCCGAAAAGCGCTGGAGCGGAAGGTAGAGGGCATTGATGTAGGCGTAGAAGGCGACCATCGTGCCGAGCGCCATCTTGCCCCGCAGAATCAGCAGCGCGCCCGCCCAGATCACGATAAGCGGCGCTCCGCGCGTGATGAACTCGGTGAACATCTGATGCATCGAGGCAAGCTTCACGTTCCGGATCGTGACGTCGTAGAGCTCGCTGGTGCGATCGTGAAAGCGGCGCGCCTCGTGCTCCTCGCGCGCGAATGACTTGACGGTGGTTGCGCCGGCGACCTGCTCCTGCAACTCGCCGGAAAATTCCTCGACCACCTCCTGCAACTGATGGCTGGCCTGGCGGATGCGCGGCGAGAGCGCGCGGATCAGCGCCACGTAAAAAGGCACCACGCCGAGCGAGATCCACGCGAGGCGGTGATCGAGAACGAACAGGATCCACACGACGAATCCGAGCGACGCGCCGTCCATCCAGATGTTGATCATCGCGGCACCGACGAAGTTCTGCGCCTGCTGGATGTCGTTGGTGAAGCGCGAAACGATCGCGCCCGACGAGTTGCGGTCGAAAAACGAGTGCGACAGGCGCTGCATGTGGAGGAAGAGCGCGTAACGCAGATCGAATATCAGGCGATGGCCGGCGGTGGACGCCCAGTAATTGCGATAGTAAGTCGCAATCGCCTGCACTACGAACAATCCGAGCAGGGCAATACTCAGTGCCTCGAGCTTGCCAGGCGCCGCAGCCTCGAGCCCGAACGCGTGAGCCAGCGCGAGGCACCATCGATCGATCAGCGCGTTGACCGGTTCGAGCTTCGGCTGCGGCACCAGCAGGACGTCGAATACGTACTTGAAGGCAAGCGGGAAGGCCAGCGGCAGGACGAACTTCAGCACGCCCATTACGGAGCCGCCGGCGACGAACCGCAGATGGGGCCGCACGTAGCTCAGGAATCGGAGCGTCGGCGAGTTGCCGACGACTCGCTTCCTGAGATCGGCCATGTTCTGGATAATCCCGAACTTCATACGATGTCCCCGCCCGCCCCGCACTCGCCGTCCCCGGAACGACGGCATAACGTCGCCGCGCCAAAAGCAAAAGCGGCCCGCCGATCCGGCGCGACCGCGAAGAAGAGAGATCATTCTGCCAGAGCGCGGTGTGTCAGGAAATAGTCAGCAAATCGCGGTTCGCCGTTCTTCTCAGAGCCCAAGACGAAGCGCAAGGCTGCGTTGAGCGCCTCAAGTTTCTCGTCGTCGAGCCTTCCGACGCGCTCAAGGAGCGATTCCTTGGGAATCGTGGTAATGGAGTCCAGATTCGCCACGCTGGGTCTGGCAAGGCCTTCCCTGGCTCCGAGGCGAAGCTCTCCACGAATCCCACGAATGGTCGTGGTGACCTGGTGCGACTGTCACGAGGGTCCGCAACATATACGCCTCGTTGCGCGACAGGAGCACTACAGGACGACGGCCCGACGGTGCGATCAGAATCCGCCCACCAGACTTCACCGCACCTCATTTCCAGGGATTAGCGTCGAACACTCTTCTGCTCGTTCGCCGCGCCTCCTCGACCTCTTCCCTGGTCTCCGGATGAGCCAAGTAACCGTTGACGTATTGCTCTATATCGAGCCGCTCCTGTTTTTCCCGAAGGAGCGCTTCCACCGCCCGGCGGAAAAACTCGCTACGGGTTTCGCGCCGCCCCTTTCGTTGTCGCTCAGCAGCACGCAGAAGCTTATCAGGCAAGCTGATGGAAATTTTCACGGTTTTACTCATGGTTCCGACCCCGCTCATACCGAAGTATGACCAAGTGTGCCGGCGCCGACAAGCTGCGATTGGCGCGAGCGTTGTCTCCGACCGCTATTCCGGATGGCCCAATCGGCGGGTTTTGCGACCCTTTCCCGGACGCATGGCGTGCGGCTACGATGGCCCTCTGCTAGCATCGAATGCGGTGACAGAGACAGCGAGAGCCGACATCGACCTCAATGACCGGTGACTCCAGAATCGAAGCGCTGATCGAACGTTTCGGGAACCATGATACGCGCGCCCTGTCGCGGCTGATCACGCTGGTCAACAATCGCGCTCCCGAGGTGAGCACGATTATGGAGCGGATCTATCCGGCGACCGGAAACGCCCAGATCGTCGGTATCACCGGGCCGCCGGGCGCCGGCAAATCCACTCTGATCAACCGGCTGGTCGTCAAGTACCGCGCCGCGGGCAAGAAGATCGCCGTGCTGGCTATCGACCCGTCGAGTCCTTTTTCGGGCGGCGCGGTGCTTGGCGATCGCGTCCGGATGATGGATCACTATCGCGATCCGGCGGTGTATATCCGCAGCCTCTCGACGCGCGGCAGTCACGGCGGTTTGAGCCGCGCCGCGCGCGAGACAGTGCGGCTGCTCGACGCGTTCGGTTACGACGTGATCATCGTGGAGACGGTGGGTGTCGGCCAGACCGAGCTGTCGGTGATGGACCTGGCGCACACCACGATCGTGGTCACGGTGCCGGAGGGCGGCGACGGAATTCAGGCGATGAAGGCCGGGCTCAACGAGATCGCGGATATCTTCGTGATCAACAAGGCCGACCGCGAGGGCGCGGACCGGCTGAAGGCGGAACTCGAACTGAGCGTCCATCTGAGGCCGCGGGGCGGATGGGACTCGCCGGTTCTGCTGACCCAGGCGGCGGCCGATCAGGGAGTTGACGGCGTAGTCGCGGCGGTCGCAAAGCATCGCGCCTGGCTGAGCGAGCATCGCGACCAGCAGCGCGAGGGCGAACGCCGCCAGCGCGAATTTATCGAGGTCCTGACCACGGAGCTGGAAGAACTGGCTGCGCGCGCGATGAGCAACGGCGGCTCGAGCCTGATCGCCGAGGTGCGTGACGGGCGAGTGAATCCGTACCGCGCGACGCGCCAACTGCTGGCGGCGATCGCGACGCGCCTTACGGAAAAGCCGGGCTAACCGCGATGGCGAAGCGGAGCAAACCCGGCGGGCGGCTGTTCGCAATCGGCGATATCCACGGATGTCCCGACGAACTGGCCGCGATGATCCGCAAAATCGCGCCGCGCGAAGCCGATACCGTCGTATTCGTAGGCGATTACGTCGATCGCGGACCATCCGCGCGCGATGTCGTCGAGCAGTTGCTCGAACTCGAACAGGGCCGCGCGGAGACTGTGTTCCTCAAGGGCAATCACGAGGACATGATGCTCTCGTTTCTGGGCCACCCCGGCCATTACGGCGAGTCGTTCCTCTTCAATGGCGGCGAAGTCACGCTCGACAGCTACGGCGTGACCGAAAGCGAACTCGAGCACGCGATCGAGTATCTCCCCGAGCGCCACGTCCGTTTCTTCGACGGGCTTGCGACCAGCTACCTGCGCCCGCCCTATCTCTTCGTCCACGCGGGAGTCGTTCCGACGCGCCATTTCGAGGAGCAGCAGGTCGATGACCTGCTGTGGATCCGGCAGGAGTTCATCTTCAATCCGCACGTGCTCGGCGAGACGGTAGTCTTCGGGCATACGCCGTTGCGGGCTGTGATGTTGGATCTTCCCTACAAGATCGGGATCGATACCGGGCTGGTTTACGGCGGCAAGCTAAGCTGCGTCGAATTCAGCGAGGGGGTGCTCTACCAAGTCTCGCGCGGCAGCCGCGAGGTCAGCTCACAGGCGATCCGCACGCGTTAAACGGGCCGGATCAGTCGGCGAGCATCGGGTCTGGCCGGGGAAATCCCAATCGCGCCAGCGACTGATCGATCGAGTTGATTGTTGTCGGTGTCCGCGCCGTTTATGTTTTCTCCGAAAATACCGGCTTAGCAGACGAAATCATTTCCCGCCTGTGTCGGCAGAACGCTGCTGACAAATGAATCTCGCCCTTTCCAGAAGCTCATCGAAAGTCAGGACCTCTGGATTAACCGTGTTGCGCCTGAAGAGCTCAAAAGTGTTTCGTTTTGCGAGCGAGTCGAGTTGCGAAAGGCCGCCGACTACCAGAATTCCCTTGGGCTGCACCGTAAAGACTCCTTCTCCTACGAGCAGCTCTCGGTTCTCTTCCGTCCGCGACCCGGACGATTCCCATTGCCTGCAATTGACCTGAAGTTGCGAGACGCCACCGACCAAATCTTCGCCAACCCGCCAGGCTCCGCTTCTGTACTCAGAATTACCAAGCAGCGGGGTGTCAGGTCTCTTGATTTCCAGCAGGACGGTGAATTTTTTCTCGGCCTCGGTTCTGTGCAGGTAATCTCCGCGCTGCGATCCCCGTCCCCTGACATCTGTCCCGCCGTAGCTCGGCTGCGGTGCGATTTGCTTTAGGACCCTATAGTTCAGCCCATATCCGAAAATCCAAGTATTCAGCTCGAAAAAGCACTGCCACCACGATTCATTTCTGTCTTTCGTTAGGTTTGCTTCAAATTCCGACAGTGCGGTCAGACGCTCTGACTGAATTCTTGCGAGAGCAAACTTCGTGGCCAGATCTGGCTTGTCTTCAATGAGTGCCCTCCATATTTCTTCTGAATAGTCCTTCTGAAGCAGCGAACGAATGACGCGCGAGCGACTTGCATCCGCTCGGATTAGTTCTTCTTCCGGCGCAACGACTAACTTGGTCTGACCGAAGGGCACACCGGTCGTCTCGCCGATTGCGTAAAGGTTCTTCAGCTCCTCAAACAGCTTCAACGTCTTGGCGCAGTCCAAGGAAAATTTCTTAACCTCTCCAGCCTTCATCGAACTCAGAGGAGGGCTTGGTTCGTCTTCCCAGGTGTTGTCGCGTTTCTTGCGCTGATGAACCAGCGCTATCTTGATCCTGGCGTGCGGTATATTTGGATTGTCAACGACTTGCGGCCGAAGGAGCGTTTTGGTCGTTTCGGTCGTGCCGAGCACGCGGTCTTCGACTTTTGCTGAGTGGGAGGAGGTGCTTTTTACGGTGTATTGTTCAGCCATTCCTCTTCCTTTCTAGTACACTGACAGGCAACGCACGAACAAGCGGGAACAGGCACAAACTTTCGCGATCTCGGATTCTCACGGGGATGGCTTGCCCAGTGCGTGCTGAGGCGGTCCGTGAGGAGGGTCGGAGCTTCAGCGTTGCCTCGACACCCTCGGGAGGCCGGAAATCCCGTGGTGGCCCGCTCGGTTTTCTCAAGAAGGAATCGACTGCGATCCGCACGCGTTAAACGGGCCGGATCAGTCGGCGAGCATCGGGTCTGGCCGGGGAAATCCCAATCGCGCCAGCGACTGATCGATCGAGTTGAAATCCTCGTCCGCGGTGAGCGCGGCAGCCGGGCGATCTCGCAGATGCTCAGCGCAATCGCGCATACTCCGTAGCTCGGCCTTGAGCGTGCCGCCGGCGGCGTAGAGCGCGGCGAAGCACAGCCATGGGATTGCGACCGCCGCGACCAGCGTCACGACAATCAGCCGCGTTGCAGCGCGCCGGCTCGCCGCCGCCAGATCGATCAGCACCTGATCGCCGGCCCCGATCAGATCCGAGATTCGCGCGCGCAGGTTGCGCGCCATCCGGTCGGCATTCTCGTCGCCGGGCGCGGTGCTGCGGAGCAGGCCGAAGAGTGGGTCGGCATCCTGCTCGATGGCCGTGATGATTTGTCCCTGCTCGCTGGTCTCGGCGTGGTCGCGAGCGAGATCGAGCCAGTGAGCGAATGCGCGCTGCTGATCGATCAGGATCTGATCGCGATCGTGCTGGGTGCGCGCCCATTCCATCTGGTAGAGCGCGACTTCCATCTCGCGCGCGGCCCGGAGCGCAGTGAGCTCGCGATCGCGCATCGAATCGATCTGTCCGCCGAACACATACAACCCGCCGGCGATGAAAGGCGCAGCAAGCAGCATGACGAGCGGCGCGATCAGGGCAAGGAATCGGATCCTGGTCACTACGGCAATTCGAACCATCGCATTTTACCTTGAGTCTGTGGTGACCATGTTGGTGTTTACGCGCCCTCGAGAGCAAGCATGATAATCGGCGGCGTGGAAGGGCAACGCTTCGGAGTGATACTGTAAGCGCGATGAATTTCGCGGATCGGCTGGTCGAGGCTCAACGGGCAAAGGACAGCATCGTCGTGCTGGGCGTCGACCCGCAACTCGACGCCGCCGATGCGCCCGGAATTCCGGCGGGTTACGACCTGACGCGCTTCTGCTGTGAGACCGTCGAAGCGTGCGCGCCGCACGCGATCGCGGTGAAGGCACAACTGGCGTTCTTCGAGGCGCGCGGCGTCGATGGGATGCGGGCGTTCGCCCAGGTGATCGCGCTGGCGCGCCGCCTCGGATTGATCACGATTGCTGACGCCAAGCGCGGCGATATCGGATCGGTCTCGGCGGCATACGCGGAGGCATTCCTTGGCGACGGCGACTTCGGATGCGACGCGGTGACGGTTAATCCTTATCTCGGCAGTGACGCGATGATGCCGTTCATCAACAGGGCGCGAGACGGACGCGGCGTTCTGGTGCTGGTGAGGAACTCCAATCCGTCGGCAGGCGAATTCCAGGACCTGCCGGCCGGCGGGCGGCCGATCTGGGAAACGGTGGCGATGCGCGTCCGGGAGTTGGGCGGCGATGCCGAGGGCGAATGCGGACTTAGCGCGGTCGGCGCGGTGGCCGGCGCCACCTATCCCGAACAGGCGCGCCGCGCGCGAGAACTGATGCCGAATGCGATCATACTGGTTCCGGGGTATGGCAGTCAGGGCGCAACCGCCCGGGACGCAGTCGCGGCGGCGCGTCCCGACAGAATCGGGACGATTGTCAACGCCAGCCGGAGTCTCATGTATGCGTATCTGAAACGCCCGGGAGTCAGACCATCGATCGCCGCCGCGGATGCGGCTGAGGCGATGAGGCTCGAACTGAATCGCGAGCTTCAGACGGCGCCATCTTCCCGATACGGAAATGATTCTGCGAAGGAGGGACCGCTCGTCAGGCGTGCATGAGCGCGGCCTCGTCGGCGGCGAGCGTCGCCCAGACCTCGCGATCGATCGCGCGATAGCGCTCCAACGCCTCTTCGGCGTGGCGCTCGCAACCCTCGGCCTCCGCGATCTCGCGCATCTTCTTTTCGATCCAGGCCAGATGCCAGTTCTCGTCCTCGGTCACGGCCTTCAGGACTTCGAGGGTGGCTTCATCGACGCCCGGGAGCGCGGCGTGCGCCATGTAGCGCCGCTGCGCCCGCTCCTCGACCACGACGGTCAGCGCGAGCAGGTCAATGATGCTCCTCGGCACGCCGGTCCTGAGCCCGAGCCGGCGCTGATAGCCGTCTTCGATAGCGATCGGAACTCCGCCCAGGTCGGCGATACGCTTGGTCCATAGCCAGGCGTGGCGGGTCTCGTCGGCCAGATGCTTGGACATCTTGACCTGCGCGTCGCCATCCTTAATATGGCCCAGCAGGTTGAAGAGCAGGCGCGCGCCTCGCAGTTCGGCGTCGCGATAGAAGCTGAAGATAAGGATTTGTTTTTCTATATCCGAGTTCCGATCCAAGTCCATTAGCGTTCCTCCTCCACCCTCATCCGGCACATAAAGCCGGATCTAGTGCCGAATGACTTTTTGTGTTCGCTAAGCGGGGTCGAGAGGTCCGAAACAAAGCGATCTTGTCCTAGATATTTGATCCTGACGGACGGGTCAAGAAAACCTGACATGCAGTTGACTGCTGGATAACTTAAGCGGTCCTTATTATAAGCGAACCTCGGGATGGCTGAAATAGAGGGCGGCGCCGCGCCGCGAGAATGAATTGTCGCACACTTCGGATGCATATTGGCTGGCCTTGCGGCGGGTAAAGGGCGTGGGCCCACGCATATCGAGGCTCCTGCTCGAGAAGTTCCAATCGCCGGAGAGGATCTTCGATCAACCCGAAGCGCAGCTCGTCGAGGCAGGAGTGTCGAGGTCGGTCGCGAGCTCTATCAGGCAGTTCGACGCCTTCGCCGAGATCGAAAAGGAGTTGTGCGAACTTCCGCGCCTCGGCGCGCGATTGCTGCGATGGTCCGATCCCGATTACCCCGGCAATCTGCGGCAAATCCCCGATCCTCCGCCGTTCCTGTTCCTGCGCGGCGCGATGCTCCCGAATGAGACCCACTGCGTCGCAGTAGTTGGAGCGCGGGCGGCCAGCGACGCCGGCCTCCGGATGGCGCGGCGGCTCGGATTCGAGCTGGTCGCCAAGGGCTTCACGGTGGTCAGCGGACTCGCCCGCGGCATCGACGGCGAGTCGCATCGCGGGGCGCTCGAAGTCGGCGGCAGGACGATCGCGGTCATGGGATGCGGGATCGACGTCATCTACCCCGCCGAGCATCGCAAACTCGCCGAGGCGATCCTGGAGGGCGGCGGCGCGCTGCTGAGCGAACTGCCGGTCGGTACGCCTCCGATCGCAGAGAACTTCCCCACCCGAAATCGCATCCTGTCGGGATTGACGCTTGGGGTGGTGATCGTCGAAGCAGCCGAGAAGAGCGGATCGCTCATCACGGCACGGATGGCGCTGGAGCAGGATCGGCAGGTATTCGCAGTTCCGGGAAGTCCGCTATCAGGCCGATCGCGCGGCAGTAATCGGCTTCTCAAAGAGGGGGCCAAGCTGGTCGAGTGCGTCGAGGACGTTATCGAGGAATTGGCACCCCAGCTCGTTCAGGGTTCCCACCCGATTAGGGCGGGGATCGGACAGACCCAAGCTGAGGCAACCGCGACAGCGCGGCAAATTCCTATCCAATCCGTGCCACAAGCTGCTAAAGTCATCTTGAATTGTCTAAAAGATGACCAGAAGCTTCACATTGACTCTATTATCGAGGGCTGCGGCCTCGACGCCAAAACCGTGCTTACATTTCTGCTGGAACTTGAATTGCAGGGTGTGGTTCAACAGCATCCGGGTAAGCTATTCTCGCTTGCCTCGTTATAGGACGATATGAGGATGCTGGTCGGATCGTGGGGGAGGGTCGGGAGGATCTTGATACAGTGGCAAAGAATCTGGTCATCGTAGAATCGCCTGCCAAGGCGAAAACAATCAAACGCTATCTTGGCTCCGACTACGAGGTGACCCCTTCGGTAGGCCATGTGATGGACCTGCCCAAGAGCAAGCTCGGCGTCGATTTGGAGCATGATTTCAAGCCCGAGTACCACGTAATCCCGGGCAAGGCGAAGGTAATCGAGCAGATAAAGCACGCCGCCAAGGGCAAGCTGAAGATTCTGCTCGCAACCGACCCCGATCGCGAGGGCGAGGCGATCGCATTCCATATCGCGGACCGGCTCGGCAAGGTTCGCGGGGACGTCCAGCGGATCCTGCTCCACGAGATCACCGCCCCGGCCGTGAAGGAGGCTATCGCCAGGCCCGTCCCGCTGAACCAGACCCTCTACGAGGCGCAGCAGGCCCGCCGCGTGCTCGATCGCCTCGTCGGATACCAGATAAGCCCGCTCCTGTGGGACAAGGTGAAGCGTGGGATAAGCGCCGGCCGCGTCCAATCGGTCGCGCTCCGAATCATCGTCGAGCGCGAGAAGGAGCGCGAGGCGTTCCGCGCCGAGGAATATTGGACCCTCGACGCCAATCTGGAGGGGCCGAATCCGCCGCCGTTCAAGGCCCGGCTCTACAGCCACGGCGCCCAGCGTATCGACAACAAGTCGTACAAGCTGCCGGAGAGCGAGGCGCGCGCGATCATCGCAGCCTGCGAATCGGCGCCCTTCAAGGTCGTCAAGATCGAGCGCAAGGAGGTCCGCCGCACTCCCACGCCGCCGTTCATCACCTCGCGATTGCAGCAGGAAGCCTCGCGCAAGCTTTACTTCTCGCCGTCCCGGACCATGAAGATCGCACAGAGCCTGTACGAGGGCGTCGAGCTCGGCGACCAGGGAGCGATCGGCCTTATCACTTATATGCGCACCGACTCGCCGCGGGTCTCGGACGCGGCGCTTGCCGCGGCGCGGGAGTATATCGCCAAACGCTACGGGCCTCAGTACCTGCCCGCCGCCGCCAACATCTACAAATCCTCCAAGTCGGCGCAGGAGGCGCACGAGGCGATCCGCCCGACCGCCCTCGAGCGCGATCCCGAATCGCTGGCGCCCTATCTCGACAAGGACGCGCTGGCGCTCTATACGCTTATCTTCAACCGTTTCGTATCCAGCCAGATGAACCCCGCGGTCTACGACCGCACCACGATCGATATCGAGTCCGCCGACGCGATCTTCCGCGCCACGGGACAGGTCGTGAAGTTCGACGGCTTCATGCGCGTGTACACCGAGGGACGGGACGAGCCCGAGGACGAAGACGCGGAGACGCTGCCGGCCCTCAACGAAGGCGACCTGCTCAAGCTGCTCGGATTCATTCCCGAGCAGCATTTCACGCAGCCGCCGCCGCGCTTCACGCAGGCGACCCTTATCAAGGAGCTTGAAGAGAAGGGAATCGGCCGCCCTTCGACCTACGCCAGTATCATGACCAGCATCCTGAACCGTGAGTATGTCGAAGAGGACCAGAGCAAGCGCATCCGCCCCACCACTCTCGGCCGGGTCGTGAGCGACATGCTGGTGATCGCCTTTCCGGACATCCTCGAGGTCGGTTTCACCGCGCAACTCGAAGAGCATCTCGACGAGGTCGAGGAAGGCCGCGAGAACTGGGTCACGACCCTGCGGCGCTTTTACGACAGCTTCGAGAAGCGGCTGGGCGAGGCCGCCAAGAAGATGCCGGAGGTAAAACGCACCGGGATGCCGACCGACATCAAGTGCGAACGCGACGGCGGCATGATGGTCATCAAGTGGGGACGCAACGGGGAGTTCCTCGGATGTTCGAACTATCCCGGATGCACCAACACGATGGAGTTCGGGCGCGACGATCAGGGCAAGATCACGCCGCGCGCGCCCACCGTCTCGGTCACCGACGAAGTGTGCGACAAGTGCGGCAAGCCGATGGTGCGCCGGCGCTCGCGCTTCGGCGAGTTCCTGGGATGCTCGGGGTATCCGGAGTGCGACGGTATCAAGCGCCTCAACGCGAAGCCGACCGGCACCGGGGTCAAGTGCCCTGAATGCAAGGAAGGCGAGGTCCTCGAACGGCGCAGCAAACGCGGCAAGCTGTTCTTCGGATGCAGCCGCTATCCGCAGTGCAAGTTCGCGAGTTGGGATCGCGTGGTCGCGGAGCCGTGCCCGAGTTGCGGCAATCTCTACATGGTCGAGAAGACCAGCAAGCGCGAGGGCGTGCGATGGCAATGCCCGAAGGAAGGCTGCGGCTACCGCGTCCCGCGCCCCAGCGAACCCGCCCCCGCCCCGCCACCTCCCGCCCCGGCGTGAACCCTCGATAATGCCGGAAGACGCTTAACCACAAAGGCGCAAAGCCACGAAGAAGACTTCTCTTCCGTAGTGCCTTTGTGTCTGGTGGTAAAAGCTCTTCCCGAGCAAGCCGCGCAGGTCGATGCCGCGCGGCATGACCCGAGCATCTGACGACGCCGTCGTCATCTGGCATCCCAAATGACGATAGGGTCGGCAACCCGGAACGGATCGGTCGCCGTCAGGGTAGGCTGAAGTCGAGGACAGCGGCCGCGATTTTGCGGCTATCCACCGAAAGGTCGCGAGCCTGATTATCAAAAAAACGTTGTGCCTCGTCGCGGGTCGGGAACGGAACCCGCCTGCGCCTATAATCGGATTTGATCCAGCGATCCCGTCCGAACCAGCCGACAAGATACAGGCCGTGCCTGCAATCGGAATGAGCCAAGTAGTCATCCACGAGTTGGACCTTCATGTCGGTCTTCACTTTCTCGTTCCAGCACCCCTTTACCTCGATGATCGTCTTAACGCGGTCGGGATCTTCACCGCGTCGGCGAATAACCGCGTCGACGTGTATGTCCACCGACGCTCCTCGGCCGCGCTCGCTCGGATAAATTTCGATCTCGCGCCCCACCATGACCCCGCGCGCCTTCAGGTCGTCTTCTAACGAGGCCTTGACGTAGTCAGATAAGGCACTCTCGTCCTTGGGCTTTTTGCTAGACTCATCCCAGAGGAATCTTGCGCGCGGCGTCTCCGCTCTCAGCTTTTCCTGGAGGCGACTCAAGGCATCTTGGATGACTGACAGCAACTCGTCACCGTTCCTGACGAGACGTTTTTCGTCGCTTCCGATCAGTTCGGAGAAAGTGGCCGGATCGGGAGGTCTCCAAGTCACCCGCCGCGAACCTTCTCTTGTGTCGATCAGTATTACTTGCAACCAGCCAAGTTCGGGATAAACCCTGATTATTCTTTCGATCGCGGAACACGCGCGCTCTGAGGCTTTCGCCTTCAGCCGTTGAAGCAGGCTGTCACGCAGGGAGACGATCGAATCGCGGGGAGTCTCGTAATAGGCGCCGTCGTGGTGCGGATCGAGTTTGTGCGGGAACTGGGCTTCCAACCAGATGAATAGGTCGGCAAGGTCGTCCTCGTTGAGCTCACCGAGTGCCGCAGGCTGGCCTACGATGCCGTTGCCGCACAACGCAAGCATAACATGCTTGCCGAAATCCTTATCGGCATCGATCGCGCGCCACACCTGACTCCAAGCGGCATGGTCGCCGTGTATAAGTAATTCCCTGGCCGCGACCAACGACCGCTGCCTTGGCTGTCCTTCGGTCGGCGGCGGGATCGTTACAAACTGCAGCGCATGATCGCGCGCCCGCTCGACTCCCGCTCCAAGAAGCATAGACCAGAGGTAACCTTCTTGTTCAGGCGTGAGCTTCGCCGCGTCGAGGATCTTCTGCAAGGCAGACCAGAGCGACTCGCCCGCCGCGCCGCGCAGTAAGTCGCAGACGAAGGCGATTTGGGCCAGCCTGCCCTGCTCATCGCCCTCGATCAGTTGAATCGCGGTGTCTACCACGCATTCCGCGGCTTCCGCATAGGCTATCCTTCCGAGCTCGCGCTGAACTTCCTGTTCCTCCTCGCCGAAACTCGGCCAAGAAAAGATAGCGGGCGTCCAACGGGCCGGCACACTGCGGGCGAGAGCCGTTGAAATGCGTCGGGCGCCTCAAGCTTGAGCAGGCGCAGAGCACGGTATCCGGAGACGAGTTCGTACCGGAGCTCGCCCTTACCGAGCCATTCCGAGGTTCGCGGATCGCCGGACTCCAGATAAACGGGTGCCGTCGCGATGATTCTTGTTCTGGTAGCGTCATCAAGCGTGCTCCAGCCGGGCAACTCGCGGAGATCGCTCTGAAGGATGTGCGGGGCCGCGTTCGGCTGATACGCAAGTGCGTGGTTGATTCGCCACCAAGCATCGAAGTCTCCCGTGTCAAACCGATCCAACTGGTCTGCGACGTAGGTCTGGACTTCAAATTCTTGCTGGGTCTCAACTTCTCTACGGCTCGCGCCTTGTAGGATCTCCAGGTGACTCAGATATTGCTCTCTGAGAGCTTTCGCTTCGGGGGAACTGAGCGCGATCGGCCTCCAAAATCCCCCTACCTCCTTTTCCAGCGCGGTGGTCCGCTGGGCCTCCTCGTAGACCAGCTCAAACTGAGCGGAATCCAGCGGGTCGAAAGTGAATTTGATCACTCGCGCAAGGATCGTCTGAGCCGGCAGTGCCGCCGCACGTAGCTGCGTCAGGAGCCATGGAACGTCCTGCGCGCGAAAAAGGCTGAGCACCGGCATGACAGCGTTGTCATCGTCATCAGAGATACGGGAGAGTAGAGCCAGGCCGAGCAAGCGCCGTCGCTCGTGGTCGCTGTTGAGCAACTCCTTCAGGTGGGTACTCTCATCGCCGAACCCCGCGAGCGAAATCAGCGAATAGCGAGCCTTCAGCCTCGGCAGCGCAGCGGATGCGAATGCGTCGGCTATCGACTTGTCGTCAAGATGGCTCCATGCCTTCACAAAAATCTTGTCAATTAAGCGTTCAACGCTAAAGCGTGAACCCGGCGTGGCAGGCTGGCGCTCGGCCCAGGCGAGTGCAATCGGCAAGTCGCCGGCCGCCAAGACCGGCGCAATCTGTGTGTCCAGAAAGAGCTGATACGCTCCGACATAATGCTCTTCTTTGGGGGCGACCAAAGCGCCAGCGGTCATTCGCAGGGCCAAAGGAGCCGCAACGCTTTGCCTCGAAGCTCATCGCTCGCCGCCGGGCTCCGGGGCTCAATAGCCATGACTTGATCGAATTCAGCGAGGACGAATCGCCACAATCCGCCAAGGCTGAAACGGCATGCGAACGAAGTTCGTCGCGTTCAGAATCGTCAATCGCCAATCGCAGCAGATCCGGGGCCAGTTCGCGCACTTTGCATCGTTCGGCAATTTCGATTGCGACGCGGCGGGCCATGAAGTTTGCTGACCGATCCGCGATAACAGGCCGCAACCTGCCCGGCAAGCTGGGGGTGTGACAGCTTGTGATAATGTCGGCGAAAATCCCGCCAAACGTCGTGCTCGAGCCCTCCCTGGATCGCAGCAATCAAAGAGGTGACGAGCTTCGCGCACCCATCGGCGCCGCGCACCCCAACGTCACTGGCGAGCAAGGCGCCCGGGTCATCCCCTGCCAGTACGTCGAACAAATCGGCTCGCATCGTGGCCAGCCAACCCACCACCTCCCGCAGTTGAGGAACTACGACCCGGCGCTCTCCCTCTACTTGCGTGACGAGAGCGAGGACCTGAACGAGCGGGGTCTGCCGGACGGCCAGGTAGTGGGCTGCCAAGAACTCGCCGTACGTCTGGTGCGAAAATCCGAGCCGACCGGGTCCTCGCGAACTGAACAGCCCGGTTCGAAGCGACTCCTCAATCTCGGCTTTGCCCACGTCAAAGGCGCGGCTATCGTCTCCTTCCCGTCCGCCAACCAGGTCCTCTATGCACAGGTCGCGCGCCTCGCGCGACGAGGAGTCCGCGACAGTCAGAATCGTTGGTCGATTGCAGAAGAAGCTTGCGGCTGCAATCCGAGCAGCCACCAGCAAGCGTTGACCCGCGGTGATGTCCCCTTCCAACGCCGCCATCCGGCGAGTCGGGCTCGTCTCCTGCGCTAAGAGCTCGCAGCCGCGGAGATAGAGGTCGATCTTGCTGGATGGAAGTTTTCCATCCTGCGCGAATTGCGTCAGCAAGAACTTCAGGGTTACGGGCCTAATCGCGAGAGGAACTACATCGGCTTTCGAAATTGCCGTCAGAAAGTCGTCAGGATGCAGACCGATTTGCTCGGCGGAGAGGCGAACGTCGCGTCGCCGTAGCGGTGCAAGTTCGTAGATGCCAATCTCGTCCTCCGGCCAAAGTGCGGACAGCCTGCCACTCAATGCCGTGGGCCATTCGGCAGTACGGCAAGCGATCCGAAGACGCAGCCGCTCGGCCGGATACCGCTTGCGTTTGAATTTCTCGACCAGAAACGAGGCGAGGTTCAGGATCAGCAACTGGCACTCATCGAAGCTGTCCAGAAACAGATGCAGGTTCCTATCGGAGGCCAGCCACGCTCGGAACGCGCCTCCCTCGAACACATCTCGGTCAAGCTGCTCCGTGCTGCCGTACGCCTGAAGTTCGACCCACTCGATAAGGTCTCCGGAGCGCGCCGCCTCTTCTTCGATTGCCTTGCGCTCTGAGTTCAGAGCGTCTGTTTTGCCAATGCCTGGTTCACCCAATAACACCAAGAAGCGTTTCGCACCGATTTCCGGGAGCCGCACAAGATTGGGGTTAATTCGCACAGCCTTGGCGTTCTCTGGATCGGGCAGATACCCATCGAAGTCGAGGGTGACTGCGCCTCCATTCGGACGCCAGGATCGGACCAGGGAAAATGCGGTAGTTCCTTGACGGCAGCGGCGCGCGCGGGCTCGCGCTGCTCGCTGTTGTCGCGCGGGTTCCTATCCATGCGTCGCTATTTTAGCAGAAGCGTTGCGGACGAAAGGCTCCCCCGCTCACATCGCCGCCAGTGTACAATCCACAGATCCCCACTCTCATCCGTTTCACCGGTGGCTTGCCACCACGATCACTTGCGATGGTGACTCGCACTCGTTTGATGCGGCTGCCGGGCCCTGCTATCATTTTTTGCCAGATACCTGTGCCCGTATCCGATCGATCGGATGCGCGCCTGCTGCACGGAGACGCTCCGTGTTTGTCCGGTTTTGGATTGCATTGCCGGCCGGGCATGCACGGGGCGTTTTGATTTTATCGGCAGGAAGAGGAGCGTTAGCGATGTTGACACCTGAACAGCGGGACGAATTCGATCGTTGCGGCGTACTCCGCCTCCCCGGCGCGATAGCTTCCGGGGACGCCCGCGAGATGTGCGATTGCGTCTGGGAAGCCCTCCGCCGGCGATATGCAGTGCGCCCCGATGCCCCCGAGACATGGCAAGCACGGCGCATCATGGGAACTCACGATTTGCCCAGGTCCGCGACTTTTGCGCAGATTGGGAGCCCGGCCGTCTGCGAGGCGCTCGATGATCTCCTGGGGCGCGGTAACTGGCAGCGGCCGGAGCGATGGGGCTCGTTGCTGGTTGTTTTTCCGGAGTCCGGCGGACGATGGGACGTTCCGCGCCAGAGTTGGCATCTGGATTTTCCGGCGCCGTCCTCGTCTTCGTCTCAAGAGACTCTTTGCCGCGCGCCTCTTCACGTGTTTGGCAAAATTGTCTCCCGGAGGCGGCGGGACCGTTTTTGTCGCGGGGTCACATCGGCTCGTGCAGGACCTCGCTCACAAGGAAAGCGGCGAGCGGCTGCACTCGGCGGATGCGCGCAAGGCGCTGATTCGCACTTGTCCGTGGATGAAGGCATTGTGCGCCCCGGATGGGACGGCCGACCGCGTGCGGCAGTTCATGGAGAGCAGCGCAAGCTTCGACGATGTCGAACTCCGCGTAGTGGAAATGACAGGCGAGGCCGGCGACGTTCTGCTGACGCATCCGCTGCTGCTGCATGCGCCAGCGAAGAACTGCGCGCCGGTCCCGCGCCTGGTGCTGTCAAGCACCATCTATCGATCGGGGGTGCAGCCGAGCGCGCTTTACGCCTAGCGCTACGGGATCGACCGGAGGCATCCGGAAAACGGTTCAATGTTCAGCCTGGCAAGCGGAACGGCGTCTCGCGCAGATGCGCGCGCAGATCAGCGAGCATCCGGGCTGACAGTTCCCGCGCGCTCTTGCGAGCCGCCGGACTGATTCGGCCGAGCCGCTGGAGACTGCGCCGTGACGCCGTCGCGCGCCGGATCGCCTGCTCGCCCATCGGATCGAACCGATGCACCGGAGCTTCCGCAGCGCGGTCCATCAACCCCGCGATCGCCTCGCACGACGCGCCGGAGAAGAGTTCGGCGTCGGCCCGATCGATATCGTCGAATCCCGTCAATGCTCTCATCACGCGATCCCATCCGCGAATCCGCTTGAGTCCGCCCTCGAAGATCCGTCGATGGGCCGAGAACGGGACGAGCGGCGAATCGATCGCCCGATCGAGCATCTCGTCGAGCGGGCCGAAGTCCAGCGCGAGCAGATTCAGCAGCAGCTCGACGTAGGACTGCTCCTGGATGCTATCGAAACGCGCCTCATTGTAGATATGGCTGGCAACGCCCGAATCGAACCGGCCGATAGCGCAGGCGGGCAGAAAGAAGTTGTGCGCCACGACGTCCGCGCCGAGATGCGCCAGATAGCCCATCGCGAATGCGAGCTCCTGCTCGCCGGGCGCCGACTTGAGCAACTCCAGGCCCGTAGCCCAGTTGTGCGAATGCCGCCGCAGCCGGCTCTGAAAGCGGCGGCCCTGCACGATGTCGGGCGCGAGCGATCCGTACAGGAAAACCTCGGGCAGCTTGAGCAGCGTCGCTTGAAGCGGATGGTCGGGGGTGATAACCGTCGCAAGAACCTGCATCCCCAGTGCGATGTGCGTGACCGGCCCCCAGGCGAAAGCCGGCTGCGGTAGCAGTAGAATGAGCGCGGCGGCAAGCGAGGCTGCGGTGAGAAAAATCATTCCCTTGATGCAGCCCGGCATTTGATTGATGGGCCTGTTGCCTGATTCTATGGAGCGTCAAAAGCCGCCGCCAGATCGCCGGACTATCCTCGCTTCCCTGCGCGACTACGTCGAGCAGATTCGCGAAGAGGGACTTGAGGGATTGCCCCCCGCCGCCGGGCAAGCTGCGGCTCCGGCGCCGCGACAGCACGCGCGCGACGGCGATCGGATGCCGGGCGCCAAGCCCGCGCTTTCGTCGACGACCGGGCCGGGGACGCCGGTTGCGGTCGAACTTTTCTCGCAATATCCGGGACTGGAGAAGACTGCCGATCTTGCCGCATTGCGCGAGTTCATCGGCGATTGCCAGCGATGCAAGCTCGCGCCGCTTCGCACTCATCTCGTATTCGGGGTCGGCAATCCGTCGGCTGAGCTGATGTTCGTCGGAGAAGGACCCGGCGCGGAAGAGGACGCGCGCGGCGAGCCGTTCGTCGGCCGCGCGGGCCAGTTGCTTACCGACATAATCGAGCGCGGGATGGCGATGCCGCGCGCCGACGTGTACATCTGCAACGTCATCAAGTGCCGCCCGCCCGACAATCGCAATCCCGAGCCCGACGAAGTGGCCTCCTGCGAGCCGTTCCTGATGCGCCAGATCGATCTCGTGCGTCCGCGGGTGATCGTTGGCCTGGGAACGTTCGCGGTGCAGTGCCTGCTGAAGGTCAAGACGCCGATCAGCAGATTGCGCGGCGTGTGGCATGAGGTGCGCGGCATCAAGATGATGCCGACTTTCCATCCCGCCTATCTTCTGCGCAGCCCTGCCGAGAAGAAGTGGGTCTGGGCCGATATCCAGGAAGTGATGAAGGCGCTCGGGCGTCCGCTGCCAACTCCCAAGCGCGGCGAGCGGCCTCAGATATGAGAGCCGCCGCGAATCCGATCCGGATCATCGGATGCACGATCGTTATCGCAATCCTGTCCTGCGGGGCGCTTCACGCGGGTGACGACTGGGTCGAGCTGATCGGCATCCACGGTTCGATCAATCCCGCCTCCGCCGATTATATCGATGACTCGCTCCATGACGCCGCTCAAAGCGGCGCCCAGGCGCTGGTGATCGAATTGGACACGCCCGGCGGCCTGCTCAGTTCCGCGCAGCGAATCGTGGAGGACCTGCTCGGCGCGCCGATACCGGTGATCGTGTATGTCGCGCCGTCCGGCGCCAGCGCGGCGTCGGCCGGAACATTCATCACCGAAGCCGCCAATATAGCGGCGATGGCGCCCGGGACGACGATCGGCGCGGCCCATCCGGTGGAAATGAATGGCGGCGAGGACAAAGGCGCGCTCGGCGAGAAGATGGAGAACTTCACCGCCACGTTCGCCCGCACGATCGCCGAGCAGCGCGGCCGCAACCCGGGCTGGATGGAAGACGCGGTGCGCAAGAGCGTCGCGATCGGAGAGCGCGAGGCGCTCGAGAAGCACGTGATCGATATCGTCGCGCCGGACTTGCGAAACCTGCTCGTGCAGGCCAGCGGCCGCCAGGTCAAGATCAACGGCGTCGCGATCACCCTGAAGCTCGCTGATGCCGCCGTGCGCCGCCGCCAGATGAAATTCGGCCAGCAATTGCTCAACGCGCTCGCCGATCCCAATCTGGTGTACTTGCTGCTGATGGCCGGGCTGCTCGGACTCTATTTCGAGTTCGCGCATCCGGGCGTCTTTCTGCCGGGAGTGGTCGGCGCGATCTGCCTGCTGCTTGCGCTGACTTCCTTCGAAGTGCTGCCGATCAATTTCGCGGCGCTGCTGCTGGTCCTGCTGGGCGTGTTGATGCTGGTCTCGGAGGCGTTCGTTACCAGCTATGGGGTGATGGGCCTGGGCGGAGTGGCGGCCTTTGTGATCGGATCGCTCTTCCTGATCGACACTTCGAGGACCAATCTCGAAGTTAGCCGCGGGATAATTTCGGGCGGCGCAATCGGACTGAGCGCGATCATCCTCGGCGTCGGCTATGCGATCGCGCGCGATCGCCGCCGCGCCGTGCAGACCGGACCGGAGGCGCTAATCGGCGAAGTGGGCGAGGTGCGCGAGCCGATATCGCCGGGCGCGCCCGGGTGGGTCTTTGTGCACGGCGAGACCTGGCGCGCGACCAGCGACGAGCCGATCGGCGCCGGCGCGCGCGCCCGCGTCACGGCGGTGAGAGGTTTGGAGGTCGAAGTCAAACGCGCATGAAAGGCGCACGTAAGGAGAGACCAGCATGGCGGCTATCGGCGTAATCATCGTGATCGGCGTGGTGTTCCTGTTCAGCAGTCTCAAGGTGCTGCGGGAATACGAACGCGCGGTGGTGTTCCGCCTAGGCAGGCTCACGCCGCATCGCGGTCCGGGCCTGATCATCCTGATTCCGATGCTGGAGCGGATGGTGCGAATGGACCTGCGCACCCTGCCCTTCGAGATTCCGCCCCAGGACGTGATCACCCGCGACAACGTGACCGTCAAGGTAAGCGCCGTGCTCTATTTCCGCGTGATCGATCCGTCGCGCGCGGTGACGGAAGTCAACAGCTATATGTTCGCGACGATGCAGCTCGCGCAGACCACGCTGCGCTCGGTGGGCGGCCAGAGCGAGCTCGACGACCTGCTGAGCCAGCGCGAAAAGCTCAACGCGCGCATCCAGGAAATCGTCGATGCGCAGACCGAGCCGTGGGGAATCAAGGTGACCCTGATCGAGATCAAGAACATCGACCTGCCGCAGGACATGCAGCGCGCGATCGCCGCGCAGGCCGAGGCCGAACGCGAGCGGCGCGCCAAGGTGATCGCGGCCGAGGGCGAGTTCCAGGCCGCCCAGCGCCTGGCCGAGGCCGCCGAGATCATGGGCAAAAGCCCGATTACGCTCCAGTTGCGCTACCTTCAGACCCTGGCCGAAATCGCAACCGAGCACAATTCGACGACCGTCTTCCCGCTCCCGATCGATCTGCTGGAGCCGTTCCGCCAGGTAGCGCAGATCGCGAAGCCGGCACCGGCCGGCGACGGCGGGAAAGGCACGGGGTGATGCGCGCGGTCGCTCGAGATGTCGAAGGAGAGAAGTCGAATGAGCGAAGGCAAACAGTTCAACCACGAGCAGTTGCGCGGGGCCAGGTTCCACGGATGTGGGCTGGCCCAAGCCGAGTTTGACGACGTGGACCTCGCCGGGTCGAAGTTCGTGAACGTGAATCTCGCAGATTCGTCGTTCACAGATGTAAATCTGCAAGGCGCGAAGCTCACTGACGTGAATCTCGCCAATGTCAGAATCGACAACGCGAACATCGATGGCCTTACGATCTTCGGCTGGAGCGTCGCGGACCTGATCAAAGAAGCGCAGCAGCGAAAGGCGTCGAGCGCCTCTCGCTAAACTTCGGTCGTTGCTCCGGGATCCGGGCCAACGCAGACCCGCACCCGACCGAAGAACACGCGATCATGGCGGCGGACCAACCGCGCAGGCGTGGTAATAATTGGAATACATCGCCTGGCTCCTGTACTTCCTGCTGTTGAGCGTCACGGTCGGGTCGCGAGACCCGACGTAATTGCCGCTGGAGTCGAACGCCGGCGGCCCTTCGCAGGTGTCTGCAATCTCGTCACGGTAGAGGGCAGCCGCTTTCAGGTCCTGGAACGCATCGAGGTCGGGATCGGTGATAGCCTCGAAAGTCTCATGCGAGAGCGTCGAGTCGGTCGAGTCGTCCAGCCGACCATTCGCGAAGGGCGGCGCCTCCTGGCACCCGGATACATTTTGAAAGGGCTCGACCGAATAGACGATGTGTCCGACGCTCTGGTTCGCCGAACCGTGATACGCGCATAAAGTAAATTCCTGTGGGACATCCGGTGAATAGCACCCGGCGATATTGCCCATCGAGTCGGTCTGGCATTCGTCAAAATTCTTCGGCAGAAACACGTGGTAGATGTGGCCGTAGCCGTGTCCGCCCTTCGAAGCGGCTGAATTCACAATCCGCTGAATATCTTCATCAGTGAGACAGGGATTGGTCCCTCCAATCATGCAAAAGTCGCTCGGGGTCACAGCCACATGGAAAGAGGTGCCCAGTGTGTACCGGCCGTTGGTCGTCTTACCCGTATATTGGTCTGTCAGATGGATGAAGCTGCTCTTGCCGAGATCCGACAGAAACGCGGTCGGGTTGCCCCAGCAACTGCTGACGCTCGAACCACAGTTGACGAAAATGGGATTCCATACCGTCGATGTGAGGGTCGGGGCCCCGCTTTGGAGCCTGGTCACATCGCCGGGGTAGAAGCCCGGCGCCGGAACGGCGGGTATGCTCATGAAGAGCGATGGGGCCGCGCCACTACCGCCGGAAAGCGGTCCGGATTCGGATCCTTCCAGCGGGGCATTGAGTCCAGCGTCCGTATGCGCCCGCATGATGTGGTAGCGCACATTGTACGCCCCCTGCGCAGGGGCACTCGCGGGGTTGTATTCCATCTCCACCATCGATTCCTGCGCTGATGCCGCGCCGATCATCAGACCGACCAGCAAAACCGATAGCGCCGCCATCCTGATAGTCCGTTGGACGTGAAACGATTCCATTTTCTTCCATCCTCGTCGCCCGGGCCTTGTGAACTATTAGTGGCAATATGAGACCAAACGGGGATCCAAGGTCAAACGCTTCCGTGGCATCCGCGCTGCGGGCAATCCACGCGGCGGCAGCGCCGAGCCTCTCGAACGGTGCGCGCTGGTTTGGCAAGCTCTAGCCGATGAGCAAGAACGATGTGGGCCGGTTAATCCTGGTCCGTCATGGCGAGAGCGCGGGGAATCGCGAGCGCCGCTTCACGACTACCCCAACCGAATTGCCGCTTACTGAACTTGGAATTCAGCAGGCCAAAGAGGCGGCCGGCAGAATCGCGGCGCGGTTCGCGCCGGAGCTGGTGATCTCCAGTCCGTATTTTCGCGCCCGCCATACCGCCGAAATAATAGCCCGCGAACTCGAGCTCTCGATGGCGATCGAGCGGGACCTTCACGAACGCGAGATGGGAGATCTGCGGGGCGAGTTGTATGACGCGATGCTGCAGCATCCGCAGTACGATCCACTGCGGCGTTGGACCTGGAAGCCGCCCGGCGGCGAGAGCTTCGAGGACGTGAAGCGGCGCGCCGCGCCGGTCCTGGATCGGCTCGCGCGCGGGCATCCCGGCCGCGAACTGGTCGTCGTGAGTCACGGCGGTGTGATGCTCGCGCTGTGGGCGCACGCCACCGGGCGCTGGGAAGGCGCGCCGATACCCGCCAACTGCGGCATAATCGTGATCGAGCATACCGGCGGCCGCTACAGCCATCCGATGGCCGTCAGCGACTGAGCGGCTTGCAGAGCATCGAGTCCAGGAATTCCACCGAACGCAACCGGCGATCGAGCACGCCCGCGATGAAGCGCGCGATGACGAGCGCGCCGTCGGCGCCGGCGGGTTCGTCCTGCGCAGCCGAGTCGAAGTCGATCGATCCGAAACGAGCCAGCGCGGCCGCGCTCCTCAAATCGATCCTGAAGGCGCCGGCAGCGACTGACGGGCGGCATCGCGCGCACACAACTCCGCCGCGCGCTAGGACGAAGAACGCCGGCTCGCCGATGGCCTCGATCGCGCCGCCGCACGAGCGGCATCGCCCGAACTCCAATCCGTAACCAGCCCAGGTCAGCATCTTCAGCTCGTACGCCTGGCGGATCGCCGATGAGGGCGGCCACTGGCAAAGCGCCGCCAGCGCCGCAGTCAGGATCTGATAGGCAGCCGCCGCTTCGGCTTCCTCGGAGGTCAGCGCGTCGGCCAGTTCCAGCATGTAGGTCCCCAGCGCGAAGCGCCCGAGGTCGTCATCGAGCCTGAACTGCGACAGTTCGGCGGCCTCGGCGCGCGTGATGAAAACCAGTTGGCCGTGCGGGCGGCGGCGAAAATACAACATCACGTGCGAGAACGGCTCGAGCTTGCGCTCGAAGCGCGCGCGCGATTTCCTGGCGCCCTTGGCGATTCCGGCGAGCTTGCCGTAATCGCGCGTGAGCAGCGTCACGATCCGGTCGGACTCCGAGTAGTCGCGCGCGCGCAGTACGATCGCCGCGGAGACTTCCTCAGCCGGCATGATTCCCGTGAGACATGGCTACATCCGGCGCAGCATCGTCTGCTGGATTTCCCTGACCTTGGCGCGCATCGCTTCGACGCCAGCCACCGCGCGCCCCTCCTCGGCGGCCTCGCGCACGAGGTTGTCGAACCTGACCAGGATATTGGCGATTTTGCTGTGCGCTTCGATCAGCGCGCGATTCCTCAGTTCGTCGCTGTCCCATCGCCGCTCGGCATACTCGCGCAACTCCTCGCTCTGGATCAGGAACTCGCGCGCCTCTTCCTCGTAGCCCTTGACCAGCCGGTGAATTGCGTCGCGCACCTTGGGCCGTTCCTCGGGGTCCTTCCACAGCACGTGCTCGAGGAACATCAGGTCGTCCTCGGTCACCGCGCCGCGGCCCATCACGAAAGCGTGGGCGCGCAGGAGGCCGAGCGAGTTTCTCCATCGGCGATCCGAGGCGACGATCTGAATGTGCGAGAGATCGCGGCGCAACTCCGCGATCGCGCGCAGCGTGGCGGCCGGAACCGCGACCGCGCCCGCCGCCGCCGAGAGCTGTCCCAGGTCCGCGAAGCTGAGCGTGGTGCGCGCCTGCACGGAGGTTCCCTCGAGCATCTTGAGGAAGCGGAACTCCTCGCCGATGTAATCGACCACGAAGCGGAGCATGAATCGATCGTAGAGCGCGGTCAGCTCCTCTTCGTCCGGCAGCTCGTTGGACGCGCCGAACATCGTGACCAGCGGCACCGCGACGCGTTCGCGGCCGTTATGAAAGACGCGCTCGTTGATTAGCGTCAGCAGGGCGTTGAGGATCGACGAGTTGGCCTTGAAGATTTCATCGAGAAACGCGATATGCGCCTCGGGCAGCTTGTGGCTGGTGACGCGCCGGTAGTCGTCTTCCTCGAGACCCTTGAGGCTGACCGCGCCGAAGATTTCCTCCGGAGTGCTGAACTTGGTCAGCAGCCACTGGAAGTAGTCGGCGCCGTCGATACGCCGGCAAAGCTCGTCGGCGAGCATCGACTTTGCGGTGCCCGGCGGACCGATTATCAGCACATGATTGGCGGAGAGCAGCGCACACAACGCCCCGTCGATAAGTTCCGACCGCTCGAAGAACACCCGGTTGAGCTCCTCGCGGATTCGGGCAAGCCTGGCGGCGGCTTCCGGCATCGGGTCACTTCCCACAACCTGAACAGTCTAGCACTTCACTCGCGAGAGCCCTGGACGCGGGCAGACTGTCCTTGAACACCAGCAACCGGCCGTTCAACGGATCGCAAACGTACGCCTGGTCGCGATCGTCTGCGGCAACGCAGTGCGCTCCGGGCGCGGTCTTGACGGTGGCGAGGACCGTCGCCGCCTCCCTGGCGGAAATTCCGACTATCGCCATCGTCGCGCTCTTCGCGCCCGGCAGATAGACGTGCGAGAGCCGCGGATTGTACGCGATGATGTCCACTCCGTCGCCGGACGACGCCTCTCCGAGCAGCGCTCCGGTGGCCAGGTCAAGCACGCTCAGTTTGCCTTCGCCGCACCCGACGAAGAGAACGCCGTGCGCGTCGTCCATCGCTAGGCCGTTCGACCCTCTGCATCCGTTTTTCCATTGCGCTGAAATCGCGCGGGTCTTCAAGTCAATGGCCAGCGTCGTGTCGCTCCGGAGATTCGTATAGGCGCGGCCTCGCGTCTTGTCAACAATTAGTGACTCGGGACCGCCTGCGATGGACACGAACGCGGCGTGCGCCGGTTGGGGCGGGCCGCTCTCCGGTATCGAAAAGACTTCGATTCCCGCCGCGCGAGGCTCCGTCACCCACACTTCGCCGGTCGGCGCTACGAACCGAACATAGTCGGGGCCTGATCCGAGCCGCGCGGATGCGACGATCGACCGACTTGAAGAATCGACCACGTCGAGCTGTTTCGCGTCGCGATCGGTGGCGAAGAGAAGTCCGCGGCCCTCGTCGGCAGATGTGACACCCTGGGCGTGTCCGCGCCCGAACGCGGATCGGATGGAGAAGCCGGAGATTGCGGTCACCTGCCGGGTGTCCGGATCGATCAGATCGAGATTCCCCGACCGGCCGGCGGGAACCAGCACCCGGCGGATCGATGGCGCGAACCCAATGTCATCGAAGCCAATGCCAGCCGCGCCGCCGGGCACTGTGAGCGGCGCCGGAATGAGACCGCCCTCGCCGGCGAGCGCGCCGAGCGCAAGCACAACCGCGAACACGAGATACAGGCCCGATCGAATCAGCCGGCGCATCTTACCTCCCGCAACAAGGACGAGTATGACATCGCTCCCGCGCGCAGCAAGGTAGGCCGTTGCTCAACTCACCTGATCGTGAAGGCCGGGAAGCTTGATCTCGCCGCGCGCGATCTTGCCGAGCGCGTCGACGTAGAGCTCGTGCTCGGCGCGCAACACCCGCTCCGCGAGCGTGTCCGGCGTGTCATCCGGCATCACGGCCAGCGTGCGCTGCGCGACGATCGGCCCGTGATCGTACTCCTCGTCCACCAGATGCACGGTGACGCCGGTGACCTTCTCGCCAGCCGCGATCACCGCTTCATGCACGTGCCTGCCGTACATCCCCTGCCCGCCGAACCTCGGCAGCAGCGCGGGATGGATGTTGAGCACGCGCCCCCGATAGCGCTTCAGGGTGCGCGGCCCGAGCTTCTTCATATAGCCCGCCATCACGACCAGGTTGACCCTGTGGCGCTCGAGAGTTGCCGCGATTGCGGCGTCGAGCGAATCGGGCTCGCGATGGGTCTGCGAACTCAGATGGCAGGCGGGCACTCCCGCGCGGCGAGCGCGCTGAAATGCCGGGGCGTCCGAGTTGTTCGCAATCACGACGCAGGGCTCGGCGTCGAGCCGGCCGGTCCGGCAGGCGTCGAGGATCGCTTGCAAGTTGCTCCCCCCGTGGGAGGCCAGCAGTCCGAGTCTGAGCCTCATCGAATCGGATTATACGCCAGGCCGCGGCGCTTCGTCTTGTTAGCAGTTGGGCGGGTTGCAAATAAAAGTTAGCGGGTGTCCGTCCGGTGCATTTACATAAAGTATTGAAAATAAACGATTTGTGGGGGCTGCGCGGCTGGCATCATGCTTGCCTTATGTCTCTCCGGAAGGTGCGACCGAAGGAGGCCAGGAGACAATGGCAACAGGCAAACCAACCGGCAGCGGACCGGACCCGGTGGCAGACTGGGGAGACACTGAATGGCTGAGCGAGTACCTTCGATTTCACGACAATCTCGTGCAAGGCGAGCCCAGGCTGTCGGCTGGCCGAATGCACTGCGCTGGTGACTCCTGCCAGGAGCCCTCTGACAGCGACTGACAACTTGCCCCCAAAGAGAGGCGACGACCACCCCGCGGAGTCAAGTGCTCGGCTCCGTCCCTCAGTCGTCGCCTCCCCTCCCTTTTTTGTCTGATGATTACCATTGCCGCCGCGTTGTCGCGTCACCGCCGAGGCTTCCCTGTGGCGGTCGGCGGCATCCATCGATAATCCGGCCGCGCGAGATCACGGCGCCTCCAACAGTTCGACGCTCTCCGCATATGCCGAATAGTACCCGCAGGCAGCGAGCCGGCATTGAGCGCCCCGAGCGGAAAGTCGGGCTTGCCGAGTTCGAGCGCGTCGCCATAGTACGGGAGTTGCGACCGGCACGCTGACCATCAGGGGGCTCGGCGGCGGAACCCGATGGGGCAACGGAGCAGGCCCCCAGAAGCGCGAGCGTCAGGGCGGCGCGGCGCTTCGTCACCATCTTGCCAGCCCCCAACTGCCTGCGCGTTGCCCCATCTGATCGCCGCCTCGCATCCGGGCTGGATGGGCCTGCCGGCGAGGGCGGTGGCGCGATGCGCCGGCCTGCAGTTGCGTAATCGGGCGCGCTCACACCCGAGGTGGTATCACGTCACCGACTGCCCATCCCGCTCTGCAACTTCAGGTATGCCATCCCCTCGCGCGCGGGCGTTAGGCGGATTCCGAACTCCTTGACCAGCGGGCCGATGTCGCAGGCGTTGTCGGCGGTGACGAAGGTTACCGCATCGCGCGAGAACCGCGGGCGCGGCAGCGACTCCGCGATTGCGCCGACCGCGCGCATCAGCGCCTCCGGGATGTGTACGATCGGGCGCCGGCGGCCCGTTATATCCATGATCAGCCGAATCAGATCGTCAAAGGTCATCAACTCCGGCCCGCCGATTTCGAACGTCCCGTCGCGCCCGCGCCCCGCAAGAGCCAGCGCCACGCACGCCGCGACGTCATCCACCAGCACCGGCTGAATCTTCTGGCGTCCAGTGCCGGGAACCGGAAAGACCGGTGCGAAGCGCAGCGCCGCCGCGAACGCGTTGACGATCTTGTCTTCGGGGCCATAGACCAGCGACGGACGCAGGATCGTAAACGCTATGCCCGACTCCCGGATCGCGCACTCCGCGCGTCCCTTGGCGCGAAAGCCAGGATGCGCGCTCGATTCGTCGGCGGCGGCGCCGCTGATGTACACGAATCGCTCGACTCCTGCCGGCTTCGCCGCGGCGAGCATCGCGACCGTGCCGCCGTAATCGACGCGCTCGAAGGTCAGTCCACGGCGCGGATTCTCGACCGGATATCCGTCGAACTGCACCGCATTCACGACCGCATACGCCCCCGCGAGGGCAGCATCGAGGGATTGCGGCTCGGCGATATCGGCGTGCGCGAACTCCGCGGTGACGTCTCCCGCGCGCCGGCGCGCGCCGTCGGGATCGCGCGTGAGGATCCGCACGCGCATCCCCTCGATTCCCGCCAGCCGGCGCGCAATCGCGCGTCCGATAAATCCCGATCCGCCCGCTATCGCGATGGTCTTTTGGTTCATGGCCGGCGCCCCCGTTTTGTGGGTCGCGATCGCGCCGGCGCAGTCGCGATGCGCCGCGCCGGCGACCGGGCGGAGCCGGCCTTCAGCGATGCGTCCCGTTCTGCGTAATTCGCGCCGCAGTCGGCCAGTTGGCCGGATCGGCGAGCCCCGCGAGATGGAACCGCGAGACCTCAGGACGGCAGTTTATCCGGATTCTCACCCAGAAAGTGCCCAGCCCCCGATTGGTGTAGATGTAGAAATTCTCGTAGCGATTGAGACCGGCGTAAAACTGATGCCCCACGCGCAGCAGCGATCTGAACGGCGATCCGTAAAATGGAATCCGCACCACGCCGCCGTGGGTGTGCCCCGAGAGCATCACGCCCGGATTGAGATGCCGCAGGTAGATCGCGGTGTCGGGATTGTGCGCCAGCACGATCGTGCACTCGTCGGGAGACACGCCGGCGAAGGCGCGCGACGGCTCGGCGCGCCGCGCCCACAGATCGTCGACGCCCACCACGACGATCGACCGGTCGCGAATCCGAAGTCGGCGGCTCTCGTTCGCGAGCACCTGCACGCCGGCGGCGCCGAGCGCGTCCGAAATCCGGTCGAACGACGCCCAGTGATCGTGATTGCCGGCGATCGCGAAAGTCCCGATCACCGGACGCAACTCGCCGAGCGCGCGCCGAAATGGAGCGAGATAACGCCGCATCGTGTTCGGCCCTGAGAAGTAGTCGCCGGTCAGAAAGACGAACTCGGGCCGATTGTGGTTAATCAACGCGACCGCCGACTCCAGCCGCTCCACGTCCTCGTCGCGATCGACGTGAAAGTCGCTGATCTGGCACGCGATGATCCCTTCGAGCGGCGCCGGAAGCCCTCTCACCGGCAAAACCACCCGCGTCACGTCGAGGTTGTCGATCGTGCGGCGCCACGCGCGATGCAGCGGGCGCAACGCCAGCGGAGGCTTGCGTCCGGCGCGCGCCGGACGCGGATGAGCCGGTTCGGTGCGTAAACGATCAGCGATCAGCTCGGCAGTTCCCATCGGAAATTACACTCTATCAGGTGTCGGGGAGGCAGCGAACCTTTTCACTTCGGGCCTCGCTTCGCTTCCGGCCCGCGACCGTCTCCCGCGGGGCAGGGGAAGAAGCAGCCCCCTAAAACACGTCCAGCAGGCTCTGGAAGCTCGATATCGAAATTATCCTTTCGTCGGCGTGGTCGATCTCCTCGTGCTCGAACTCCCAGGTGTGCGGATGCGGAATGAAGACGGCCCGCAGCCCCGCCGCGACCGCCGGATTGATGTCCGATCTCGGGCTGTTGCCAATCATAAATGTGTACGCCGGGTCGAGACCGGCGGTTTCGATAAGCATCCGGTATGCGGCGACATCCTTTTCCGGTGTAACCTGAACCGCGCTGAACAACGCAGCGAGACCCGATCGGTCGAGCTTCCGCATCTGCTCCTCGGGATGCCCCTTGGTGAACAGCAGCAGACGATGGCGCCTGGCCAGTTCGGTTAGCGTCGGCTCGACGCCAGGCAGCAACTCGCAGTGGCGATCGGTGAGCCGGCGGCCGATCTCGACGACGATCGAAAGAACGCGGTCGCGAAGATGCGGCGGCGAGAGCTCGTGCGTCACCCGGCCGAGCGCCATCACGTACTGGCGGCGGCCGTAGCCGTGGCTGCGGATGATTTCGAGCTCGCAGCGCCGAATCGCCGATCGCACGCGGGCGCCGTCGGTTTCGACTCCCGCTTCGCTCAACGCCGCAACCAACGACTGCTCGGCCTCCAGGAAGTGGATGTTGGAATCCCAGAGTGTGTCGTCAGCGTCGAAAATCAGGCTCAGTCGTGCCGTCGGCTTGCCCACCGTGAAGATCGTAACCGCGCGGCCGTTGCGGGGCAAATTCGCGAGCGGGCGTGCTGCGTTCATTTCGCCGCCACCTTCGCGAGCAATGCAATTCAACTGCCGCGGCGAAGCTTCCTATAGCCCTCTCCCACTCATGGGAGAGGGCTTAAGACGCTTCGTCGCAATGAACGAAGTGGCTGATTGGCACTCTCTGGAATCACCCCGGATGCTGGCGCGCGGCGCCTGGCAGGACTATCAGGGCGCCTGTTGCGGGGTTGCGGCCGACGTAGACTTCGGTGTCGTAGACGGCGCGCAGGTTCTCGGCGGTGAAGACCTGATCCGGCGCCCCAGACGCGACCGCGGCGCCGTCCTTGAGCAGCAGGACGCGATCGGCATACAGCGCGGCGGCGTTCAGATCGTGCAGCGTCGCGATTACGGCGAGCCCGCGCTCGGTACGGAGCTCCCTCAAGATCGCGAAGATCTCCGCAATGTGCTTCAAGTCGAGGAACGCGGTGGGCTCGTCGAGCAGCGCGATTTTCGGCTCCTGCGCGAGCGCTCGCGCGAGCACCACGCGTTTTCGCTCGCCGCCCGACAGCTCCTGCATCGGGCGGGCCGCCAGCGCCAGCAGACCGAGCCGATCGAGCGCCCGGCGCGCGAGCGCCAGGTCGCGTGGGCTCTCGAAACTGAGCGGTGCCAGATGGGGCGCGCGGCCCATCAGCACCGCCTCGAGCACGGTGAAGGGGAAGGCGATCGCGTTCTCCTGCGCGACCACGGCGACCGTGCGCGCCAGCGCGCGCCGATCGAATTTCGCCAGCGGCCGTCCGAGAACCTCGATCGAACCGCTCCATGGAATGAGCGCGCCCGACAGGAGCCTCAGCAGCGTCGATTTGCCCGCGCCGTTTGGCCCGACGATCGCGACCAGTTCGCCCATCGCGGCTTCGAGCGAGACGTCGCGCAGCACCTGCCGGCCATGGTAGCCAACCGACAACTGCGAGGCGCGCAGCGCAACGCCGGTTGCGGGCGGATTCATCGCGCCAGCATACCGCCGAGATCGCGCCTCAGCAGGTAAACGAAAAACGGGCCGCCGCATAGCGCGGTTATGGCTCCGACCGGAAGCTCCGACGGCGCGATCGCGGTGCGCGCGAGCAGGTCCGCCGCGATCATGAAGGCCGCGCCGCCGATGAAAGAGGCCGGCAGCAGCAGGCGATGGTCGGCGCCGAGCGCGAGCCGGATTACGTGCGGGACGATCAGGCCGACGAATGAAATTATCCCGCTGACCGCGACCGCCGCGCCGATCATTACCGAGGTCGCAAGGAAGATCACGCGCCGCAGCCGGTCAACGTTGACGCCCAGCTCGGATGCGGCCTCGTCGCCCAGGCTCAGCAGGTTCATGTCGCGCGCGTGCGCGAACAGCGCGGCGAATCCGCACAGGCCCAGCGCGGCCGCGATTCCGACCTCGCCGCCAGGTCGGCGCCTCGAAGCTGCCCATTAGCCAGAACAATATACTATGAGTGACATAGAAATTGACTATTGCGTTCGCGATCATGATTGCGGCGCCCCAGAACGAGTTGAAGATCACGCCCACCAGCAGCAGCGTGAACGGCTCGAGCCGCCCGTCAACGACCGCCAGCCGATAGACCGCGACCGTCGAGAGCAGCGAGGCCGCGAATGCGCATATCGGCACGATAGCCTCCGAGCCGCCGAATCGGGCGCCGACAATTAACGCCAGGATCGCGCCGAAGGCGCCGCCGCCCGAGATGCCGAGGATTCCTCCTTCGGCGAGCGGGTTGCGCACCAGCGCCTGGAGCGAGGCGCCCACCGCGGCCAGGACTGCGCCGACGATCGCCGCCATCAGAACGCGCGGCAGGCGCGCGCCGAAGAAGATCGCATGGTCGGGACCGGCGGGGTCGGCAAACGCGCGCCTCAGATCGATGTGCACGCTCCCGAAAGCGCACGCGGCAAGCGCAACCACGGCCAGGATCGCGACCAGGATCGCGAGCACGGACAGCATCCGCGCGCGCGTCAGATGCGCGCCATGGAACTCGCCGGCCTCGGTCGAGCGCAACTCGGATGAATCCTCAGTTGAGGCCGGCGCGCCGGTCATTGGTGACTCCCGGTTGGGTGACTCCCGGCTGGCGATGATCGCGATCCGACGCGTGCGACTCCGATTCCCACAATGCGAAGGTACCAGAGAAACCACCGGCGAAAATATCGCGGCTCATCGGCAGTGCGCGGGTTTTTTCGTGCGGTTGCATCGACGCGCCCGGCTCAACTAGCCTGCTTTTCGTGCGTAAAATTGCCGTTTGTATCAAGCAGATTCCGCTCATCGAGGACGTCAACTTCGATCCGGTCACGAAGACCATCCGCCGCGACGGACCGGCCGTGATCAGCGCCTTCGACCTGCGCGCGGTCTCGCTCGCGGTCGATTTGAAGAAGCGTTTCGGCGCCGAAACGGTGGCGATCACGATGGGGCCGCCGCAAGCCCGGGCCGCGCTGGTCGAGACGCTTGCGATGGGAATCGATCGCGCAGTGCATCTCGAAGATCGGGCATTTGCCGGCTCCGACACGCTCGCGACGGCGCGCGCGCTCGCGATCTGGCTCAAGCGCGAGCCGTTCGACCTGATACTGCTCGGCAAGTATTCGCTGGACGCTGAAACCGGGCAGGTCGGACCCGAGATCGCGGAGCTGCTGGGTATCGCGCAGATAACCGGCGTGCGCAAACTGGAAGCCGACGGCAACACGATCCGCGCCGAGCGCGAGAGCGACCAAGGATTCGATGAGGTTGAGTGCGCGATGCCGGCGCTGCTGACCTGCGCCGAGCGGGTCGCGCAGCCGATCCGGGTCAAGCCGGAGCGCCGCCGAGCAGGCCAAATCGCGGCAGATCGAGACGGTGCGCGCGGCCGAGCTCGACCCCGATGCGCGGAAATTCGGTTTCGCGGGATCGCCGACCTGGGTGCAGGAAGTGCGCGCCCAGCAGAATCCCAAGGTCCAATGCCGGTACATCGACGGCGACGATCCTCGCCGCGCCGCCGGCGAGCTGGTCGCGGCCCTCGACAAAATCGGCGCATTGAGTCCGCGGCCCCATACTCGGCGCGCGGTCGCGACTGCGAGCCGCAGACCCGCGCGCACGCGGGACGTCTGGGTGGCCTGCGAGATCAATCTCGATGGCCAGGTCACGCGCTGCTCGCTGGAACTGCTGTCGCTCGGCGACCAACTCGCATCGCGATTGGGCGGGGCGCTGTTCGCAGTGGGACCGGCCGCGGTGCTGAGGCCTCACACGCGGAAAATCGCCGGCTACGGTGCCGATCGCATCCTGCTGATCGAGAGTCCGATGCTCGAACCGTACAGCCCGGAGACTGCGGCGGCGGCGATGGCGGAGCTGGTGCGGGATCGCGCGCCGTGGGGACTGTTGATCTGTGCAAGCGAGCGCGGCCGCGATTGGGGACCGCGCCTTGCCGCGCGGCTCGGATTGGGTCTGACCGGCGACGCGATCGGAATCGAGCTCGACACCGACAACAAGATGGTCGCGCTGAAGCCGGCCTTCGGCGGCAACATCGTGGCGCCGATTTTGTCGAACACCCTTCCGCAGATGGCGACTGTGCGCTCAGGCGTTCTCGAGCTCGCCGAGCCGAACGTGGCGCGCTCCACCGATATCGAAGTCGTCAGCCCCAGTCTCAAGCCGGCGCTGTCGCTATTGGTCAAGGAGCATTCGAGCCTCGACCCGTCGATCGTGCCGCTCGAAGGCGCAGAGGTCGTGGTGGGAATCGGCACCGGCGTGGGCGGTTCCGAAGGCGTCGATCAGGTGAAGGAACTGGCGCGCGTGCTTGGCGCCGGGATTTGCGCCACGCGGAGGGTGACGGATGCGGGATGGTGTCCGCGGCAGTTGCAGGTCGGGCTGACGGGCAAGGCGATCGATCCGAGGCTCTACTTCGCAATCGGGGTGCGCGGCGCTCCCAACCACGTGGTGGGAATCAAGCGCGCGCATACCGTGGTCGCGATCAACAACGATCCCGAAGCGCCGATCTTCGAGCGCGCAACGCTCGGGATAATCGCCGACTGGGCGGCAATGGTGCCGGCGCTGACTGAGGCGTTCCGTGGGCGCCGCGCAGCTTGAGTGTAGCTGGCGCAAGCCCGAAGGCAGGATTCAAAATGGAAATTCCGGGTGAGATGGCATCGGGTCGGCTCGCGGAGTGCATCGAGCGCGTCAAACGACTCGCGCCGCTGATCGCCGAGCACGCCGCCGAGTCGGAACGGCGGGCACAGCTCGCGCCGGCGATCGTTGAAGCGCTTCACGAGTCCGGGCTGTTCCGGATAATGCTCCCCCCTCAAATGGGCGGATGCGGTCTCACGCTTGCCGAGGTTCACAGGGTTTGCGAAGAGGTGGCAGCCATCGACGGCTCGACCGGCTGGAACATGGCGATCTGTGCGGGCAGTCCCGTGTTCGGCAGCTTCATCGCGCGCGAAGCGTTCGAGAAAATCTTCGGGGATCCTCGCGGAGTCGTCGCCGGCTCGCTCAACCCGATGGGCACGACCGTGGTGGCGTGCGACGGCGGGTACCGATTCTCCGGCAGAAGTACCTACGCCAGCGGCTCGGCTCAGGCCACATGGTTGACCGTGGCCGGATTCGCTCTGCGCGACGGCGCGCCGCAATTCGTCGGTGGCGTGCCGATCATGAGGGCCGGAATGCTCCCGGTCCGGGAGTGCACGATTCTCGACACCTGGTCGGTCTCGGGACTTCGCGGCACCGGCAGCAACGATTTCGTCTTCAACGACGTGGTTGTTCCCGAGAGCTTTACCTTTGAATGGCCCGAGCCCAAGGCCACCTGGTCGGTCGGAGCCGTGGCGCACATTCCGCTCCAGACGCTGCTCGGAGGCGGGTTCGTAGCCGTTGCGCTTGGCGTCGCGCGACACGCGATCGAGTATCTGAAAGAACTGGCCATCACGAAGGTGCCGCTCGGCAGCCGCTCGTCACTGCGAGAGCGTCCCTTGGCGCAAATCCAGTTGGCGCAGGCGGAAGGATGCCTGCAAGCTGCGCGGGCATACTTTTACGCGACCATAGCGGACATCTGGCGGAGAGGAGAAGCGGGGACCGGGTTCGACCTGCAGGCACGTGCCTACGCTCGACTGGCGTCTTTGACGCCGGTGAGACTGTGCGTCCAGGCGGTCGATCTGGTCTACGATGCAGCCGGGATCACGGCGATTCAGACCTCCAGTCCGATCGAGCGATGCTGGCGTGACGTACACGCAGTCACGCAGCAGATCCAGATCTCGTCGGCGCGCTACGAAACCGTGGGCCGCGTGCTATTCGGGCTCGATCCGGCAGGGCCGATTCTCTAACCGCCTCGTCGCTTGACCCTCGCCGCACCGCGTCAGGCGAGATCGTCCAGATCGACCCATCCTTCTTTTTCGGCACGCTCGTAGGCGGCGTCGAACATCCGCCAGAAACGTTTGTTCTGGGACAACGCCAGGGCCTCCAGGTCAGTGTCTTCTGTAACTGGCATCAACGCAGCGCACGCTTTCCCGTTCTTCGTTATCAGGACCGACCCCGTTTTCGGGAGCTCGCTGATCAGACGGTTGAGCCTCGCCTTGACCTCGCGGACATTTTCGATCTTCACAACGTAAACCTCTTGCCGCCGACGAAAAGCTGGTTGCCTTTCTTGCGTCCGATGAGAACTATTCTGACTTCATTATCCACGACGCGATAGAAAACCCGGAGGTCTCCTACCCGAAACTCAAAGCGGGCGTGCTCGGATGGTCGCCGCAGCGGAAAGCGGTTCGTGCTGGCAACCGTGGCGTCGTCCTCCATAAGCGAAGCCGTGATCGCGACCTTGAGGCGCGACCGTTCGGCCGCGTTGAGCTGACTGAATTGCGTCGCCGCGTCCGGCGCGAAGGTCGCTCTACGCTTCGGCACTTTGGAATAAATTGTAGTCTCAATAGGGACTACGCGCAATCACCGCGAGCGCGCCGCGCTTCGCGCGGGCCCGGCGTAAATCAGCTACTACCGTCGCACTTCGTACAGCGCGGAAAACAGATCGTCGATCGGCAGGCGCCGGAAGCGCGTGAAGCCGGCCTGATCGCATAGCTCGCGCGCTTTCGGCTCGCCCATCACCGCGCCGACTCCGGCCCCTCCGTGCGCGAGCGAGACCGTCATGCAGTAGAGCGTGCTCATCGAATACATCATGCGGCCCATCGGGTTCAGGTTGTCTTCGAGGTTCGCCGACACGTTGACCTCGACCATCAGGAAGGTCCCGTCCGGCTTGAGCGCGCCGCGGATCGATTTCAGCAGCGCAACCGGATCGATCGAATCGTGAACCACGTCGAAAGTCGTGATGAAGTCCCATCGCTCGCCCGGCAGATTGGTGCAATCCACCACCTCGAAGCCGATTCGATCGCGAAGCCCCGCGATACGCGCGTTGGCTCGGGCGCGTTCGATCGACGCCGGATGGTCGTCATAGCCGAAGACCAGCGCTTTCGGAAACGCCTTCGCGATCGTGATCGCCGCGCGCCCGCTGCCGCATCCGACGTCGAGCGCGCAGCCGCCGTCGGAGAGCGCGGCCACCACCTGCGGCATCGCGGGCAGCCATCTGCGCACCAGATGATGCTGGTACATCGGGGCCGTGCCGCGCTCGATTCCCTCGAAAGTCTCGGGCGGATATTCGCCTTGCGGAACGCCCTTGCCGGTCTTGAACGCCTCGGCGACTTTCGGCGCCATCGCGATATTGGCGATTCCCTCGAAGAAGCCGCCGAAGAAAAATGGCGAATCCTCCTTGGCCAGTATCATCGCGTGCTCGGGCGGCATGAAGAACTTGCGCGCCGCCGGGTCATACTCGACGTAGCGGGCGGCCGCCATCGCGGAGAGCCATTCGCGCAGGTAGCGCTCGCTTAGTCCGGTGCGCTCGGCCAGCTCCGCACTGGTGACCCATCCGGCGCCGCCCATCGCCTTGAAGATCCCGAGCCGGTCGCCGATGAAGCTCAGCGCGCCGTGCATCGCGATACCGATGTCGCCCATCGCCTGCTCGGCAAATTTCCGAACCTTGTCCCAGTCGATGTTGTGCTTGTCCTCGGCCATGCGTTCTCCTCAGAAGGAATAAAACCACAGATGAACGCGGATGAATACGGGCACCACTGAGTCGAGAGCCTGACGCAGCCTGGAGGAAAGAGAATCGCTCCGCGTAGATTCTTCGGCTTCGGCTGCTCAGGGCACGCCTTTGCCTTCGGCTATCTCCTCGGCTCGGAACGTGAGACCTCCTCTTGTCATCCTAAGCGCTGCGCGAAGGATCTCACGCCACCGCGCAGACGAACCCCCGCCGACAGTGGTAGGGATTCTTCGCAAAGCTCAGAATGACGTTGGATGGTTCATGGGATGGGTTCATTCCTGTTCATCGGTGTTCATCGGTAGTTCCGATTCCGGCGCTGCGAAAAGTTCCTGTTGTAACGGTTGTTTTTCCTCAATCTCTGACGGATCGAACAGGCCGGGGCGATCCACGTAGGGTTTGAACTTTGCGTATAGCTCGGCGAGCTTGGATTGATAGTACTCGACGTTCTCGTCGGGGTGATTGCGGTTGAAATCGGCGGCCATCCGGGCTGCGGCGTTTACTTTGACGCGGGCGTTGCGGCCGGTCACGTAGTAGGAAATCTGATCGCCGCTCAAGTACGGCCGCTCCGCCTTTAGCGCCAGCTCGTAGGCGGCCGAGATGTTGCGGCGTTTGCCGGCTGTCTTCTGCCGATAGACTTCGAGCGAGTCCTGCAGCGTCTCGGTCTTCATCAGGTCCGCGATCTCGAAGCCGTGCCGCGCGAGTCTTTCATTGTATCGGGTCAGCAGCGGCGGGATTTCGCCCCGGTGATCGCCGAGCAAGGCCCGGAACATGTCCTCCATGAAGCGGCGCTGGAAGCGCTCCAACCCGCGCGACTTGAGGCCCGATCCGCGAATAGTCATTTCGCCGCTCGGGTCGAGCAGTACATAGTTCTTCATTTTGTAACTGAACATCGCGGCATAGCGGCCGTCGAGCCTCGAGCCGGATTCCTTCAGGCATCGTCGCGCCGACTTCTTCGAGCAAAGCTTCGGCTTCGGATTCGACCCCGCGTCCGGGCGGCGCGACGAAATAGATTCCGTCGGTGTCGACTTCGATCACGAGCGCGCCGCGCGATTCGAGCTCGGCGACCGCGCGTTTGATCAGATCGCGGCCGCGCTTCGTGACCGCGTTGGCCTGTTCGAAATCATTGAAGTGGCCGAGCGCGAAGCCGAGATATCCGTAGAACGAGTTGATGAGGATCTTGAAAGTCTGCTGGAGCGCCTCGATATTGCGGCGCTCGCTTCCCTGCAGCTCGGGGATTGCCAGCAGGCCCTTGGCCTGCACGCGAAAGCTGCGCAGGTCAGCGAGCATCCGCAGGAACACGCCGAGGCGATCTGCGGACGGGCCGTGCCCGTACTGGAGCATCAGCGAGGGATACAGGGAAGTCACGTCGCAATGGAGCACGTCGCGCGCGACGCCGCAGCGGCGAATCTCGGTGTAGCCGCCCGCGACCTCGGAGGGCTGGTTGGGCGCGGGAATCGAGTGGCGCGCGGCGAGGTAGGCGCGCGTCATCAGCGCATCGATTTTGGTGGCGTTCCCGCGCAGGACCGCGTTCTGGTACGAGTAGGGAAAAATCTGGGCCTGCACGAAATAGCTCGGCGATAGCAACTCGGCGAGCGCGCCGGCCTCGCGCGCGTCGTCGAGTGCGTATTTCAACAACTCGTCGCGCTGGTTGTCGAAATAGTAAGTCACGCGCGCGGCATCTATATAGACCCGATCGTCGCGCGCGATATGAAAGTGCCGCGCGAGTTCTTTCAGCCCAAAGCCCTCCAGCTCGCGGCTGGCGATATCGTAATGCTGCGCGAGGATCCAGGTATCGATAATGCTCCGGCCGTAAACGTCGTAGCGGCGGTATGCGATCACGCGCTCGGCGATCTGCAGGCGCGACGGGCGCGCGGTAAGCTCGCTGCGATCGCGCCCGAGCGTCAGCTTAACGCCGTGACGGCGGGCGCGCGCTTCGAGATACTCGAAGTCGAAGCGGAACAGGTTGTGCCCTTCGATTACGTCGGGGTCGTGCTCGCCGACGATCCGCACCAGCTCGCGCAGCATCGCGGGCTCGTCCATCTCGGCACCTGAGAGCACGCGCTCGAAGCCGCCGGAGTCGGTAATCGCGATCGCAATCACGCGATCGTCCTCGCGCGCGGCGGAAGGGAACTCGAAGCCTTCGCTGATATAAGTCTCGATATCGATCTGCATCCGATGCAGATCGCTGAACTCCATCGCCATGAAAAACGCCGCCCCGGTAAGCATCAGGTGCTGCTCGACCGGGTCGGCGAGCACGAAGTACGGCGCGTCGGGCGCGCCCGCCGGCTTGCCGGTCATCCGGCGCAGATGGCGTTTGGCCGCTTCGAGCACGTCAAGCGCGCCGAAAATCGCGAGATAACGAAACGGAAAGCCGCCCGTCAATTCGACGATTTCGTGCGGCCCCCTGAAGCCCTTCAGCAAGCCGCGATCGTCAACGATCGCGAAGAGCCGGAGCGCGCGGCGCTCGCGAACGATTTTCCCGTCGAGGCGCCGGAAGATTTCGACTTCGTTGGGCGACGCGATTTCCAACCCGACGATGCCGCGCTCGGCCGGATCGCCGAAGAGCAGGCGGTTGTTGTCGAACTGATCGCGGATCGCCTGATAGCGGCTCATCGATGCTGCTTCCGTGCGGCTTCCAAGCCCGATTGTGCATCCGCTCAGGCGCGCTCACAATCGCCGGAGTCTCCGGCGGCAGGACCGGTCGGCGGTCGCTTCCGGGGCACCGTGCCCCTGGTCGAGCGCGCGACCGCGTCCGCCGGTTTCGGTCCCCTAACTCGACCAAGATCGAGAGATCTGCGCGAGAGGAGGCGGGTGTGTTTAGCCGGAAGGTATGCCCTCATAATGGTATTGACAGCCTGGGTTCGACTCCAATATTCTCCTTAACATGGGCGGTAAGGCCCAAATTTAAGGGATTATGGGGTATATTGCCATGGATATTACTGGGAAAGTACAGTTGTTGTACCGGACAGACGAAGTTGCACGCAAATGCTTCGATATGCTTAATGAATATAAACGCAATCGATCTGTCATGACTGTGGATCACCTGGCTTGGCTGGTGAAGCTGGATACGGGCGAGAATCCGGGGGTTTTTTGAGAATCTGGAGGCGTTGGGGGTGGGGCGGTTCGTTGTCGGGCGCCATGGGGCGATGTCTCGATTTGAGTGGACGCGTCCGATGGTGGAGGTTGCACGCATCGCTTCGGGAAAGAGCGATGAGGCGTTGGAAGCGACAGGGATTGGCGTCGGCGTTGATGGCAAGAGCGTTGGCGGTGAAGTCCTGCGCCACAACTACAACCTGAGACCGGACTTCCAAGTGACGATTCCTTTGCCGGTCGATCTTACTCACAGTGAGGCAGCCCGACTCGCGGACTTCGTCCGGACGCTGCCGTTTTCTGGTGCTGCTGATCGCGGCGACCCGGCGAACCGCGCCGCGAAGATGGCTTCCTCAGAGGAGCCGGCTTGAGCGCAGGCAAGAACCGGCGGCGCTGATCGCGGCCGTGCGCGCCCGGTACCTATTTGGCGCGGGTCGCGCGCGAATGCGAACGATTGATGTGGACCTGCCGTGGGTCGATCAGGCGTGGCCCTCGGAAGTTTCAGATCGCGCCGAGGAATCCTGGCTAGCCCGAGCAGGAAGACAACGGACGCGCCGCCGCCGTCTATCACGGCGGGCGAGCCGGTCTCATCGTCGAGCAGGTCCAGGAGCAGGATTTCGCCCGAGCCGGTAATTGTGCATGCGCAAACGAGGCGAGGATATCACGATGTATCCCGGAGCAACGCAGGTGAAAGTGACATTTGATACCAATGACCTTGATCGCGTTTCTCGACCGGGGAGGTACCCAGGATATGCGGCGGGCGGACTTCCTGAAGGTGCAAGCCGCGATCTTGGGGAAAGCTGAGGGGTTATTTCAGCGAGACGATCGTCACCATGGAAGGGATCGAAAATGAAGATCGTATCGAGGTCCTAGGCAACACCCGGCTCGATCGGCGGCGCCAGGAGACGGTGGACGAAGTCGGCCATACGGTGATTCGTCTGGAATTGAGAACCGAGCAGGATCGTAAACCATTACATCCTGAGCACCTGGCTCGGATTCAGGCTGCCCTAAGAATTGGAATGCGTGCGCTGAAGGGGCCGCCCCGCGTCGGCTGGACTCGCATCATCGACGAATGCGGAAAATTCTTCGAAGCGGACGAGTCAGGGCGGGCGCTTTCGCGAGCGCTTGGACAGGAGTTGCGAGGCGGCAAGAGCGATCGAAGCGCGCGGGGTCGGTGTCGCGGTAGTGAAATCTCTCGCTGCGACTTTTGCCGCACGAGACCGGGCGGAGATTACACGGAAGCAAGAAGCGGAGACTCGCGGAGCTGGACCGGGCCTTAGCGGGTACGGGAGTGCGCGCACCGAGAATCTTCCTCGGCGAGCCGTGGTTCGAAAGCCTAAAGCGCGCGAAGGGGGTTCACGAGGTGAATGCGGTCAAGCGAGCTATCTCGGAGTGGGCGGATGCAGACAGTGTCGCGGCCCACGTCGCGTACCGCAATGATTTGTTCTGCACCGATGATCTGGGCAGGGGCGCCGGAACAAGGTCTGTGCTCGACGCGAGTAATCGCGCCTGGGTCAAGGCGACCTACCGGCGTCAAATTCGTCACTCTCTCGGGACTGGCGAAAATAATCTAAAGCGATGTTCGAGCTACCTGCGCCTCGCGGGGCCAAGCGAGCCACAGGCTGAAGCCTGTGCCACCTCCAAGCAGTCTAGATCGCGCCGAGGAGCCTTAGCCCTATCAGGAAAGCGACGTATGCCGCGCCTCCGACCATCAGGGCGGGCGTGCCCAGTTCACCGTCGCGCAGGTTCACGAACAGGATTGCGCCCGAGCCAAGCGCTACGGAGCCCGCAAGCAATTCGGACGGCGTCAGATGCCAGGGCGTGAACGCCACTCCAATGCGCGACCGGGATACACGACTGAAAGACCATCGCGCCCGTGATGTTCGCCAGCGCCAGATGGTCCTTGCGCTGGCGGATCCAGATGACGGAGTTGTATTTTTCCGGCAACTCGGTCGCGAGCGGACTTAGCAGGAGTGAAACGATGCCGGGGGCGACGCCGGCGTGCCGCGAGAGCATCACGACCTGCACGACGAATTCGCGCGCGCCGAAAAGAATAGCGGCGAGGCCCAGGATCACCTGGACACCGATCGCGAATCCGCGCGGCGAGAGGGGGTCTCCGCGCAGCGCCAGCTCGAGATGGAGGCCGTGGTCGACGGCGCTGTCTTCGGCGCGTTCCAGCCGGAGCATCACGAAGGCGTAGAGTCCGTAGAGGACCAGCAGAGCCGCCGCCAGCAGATGGCGGGTGACCGCGGCGGGTGCTCCCGATCCGATCAGGATGGAGACCAGGAAGATCGGGATGAAGAAGCCCAAGTCGCGGCGGGCGTTTTGGCGCGATACGCGCAGCGCCACCTGCGGGCGCCGCTGGCGATAGAGAATCGCCGCGATTCCCATCACGAACAGCGCCACCGTCGAGAGCATCAGCGGCGCTCCGATTATCGCGCCGACGCCGACCGCCTGATGCGCATCGGCGGCGGCCCGCGTTCGCATCATGAGGGCGACCGCCGGGATGAAAGTCTCCGGCAGCGCGGTTCCGACCGCCGCGAGCAGGCTTCCGACCGCGGCTTCGGACACTTCGAGCCTGTGCCCGGCCCATTCCACCCCGTTGGTGAACATCTCAGAGCCGGCGAGGATGACGACGAAGCTGCCGAGGAGCGCTAATGCGTGCGGAATCAAGGCTGTAGCGAATATGCGGCGGGATCGTCCAGATATTGGGAAGGCCCGAGGCGGTCGGTCTTCGGGCTAGCCGGACGATCGAGAGGCAAAAGCGACATTTCGTGCGTATAATAGAAACTAGAGGGAACGAAGGATAGCGGAGGAAGGGTTACCGGCGGAATCCGGGAAGCCGCGTGATCGAGAGGGTTTGACTGGCGGTCAGAGAGCGCCTATTGTGCTATGTTCCGGTTTCCCCAATCGTATGCTTGCTTCCTGGGACGAGGCAATACACACGGGCCCTCTCCGACGGTATTGGAGCACTCGCGCCCATGATCGTGGGCCAAAGCCCACAAGCGGAATTTTAGCAGGATGAAGCAGAAGTACGAAGGCAAGGATCTTCCGCGGCCTGGTCGACCTTGGCCGAGAGCAGGGTTACCTGACTTTCGACCAGGTCAACGATTTCCTGCCACAGGATGTAGCCTCTCCCACCGACCTCCGCGCTGCTCTCGACAGTTTCGAAGACCTCGACATCAAGGTCCTCGAGGAAGTTCCGACCGAAACGGCCGAAGCCGATGTCGAAGCCGAGGCGAAGGAAGAGGCCGAAGAGGTCGCTGAAACCCCCGCCGATTCTGTCGGCGAGTCGTCGGATCCCGTCCGCCTGTATCTGAAGGAGATGGGTAACTTCCAGCTCCTGTCGCGGGAGCAGGAAGTCGAAATCGCCAAGCGGATAGAGGCCGGACAGAACGAGGTCGAGTCCGAGGTGCTCAACTCGCCCGTCACGCTCGATTTCGTGATCGGCCTGGGCGACAAGGTCGAAGCCGGCGAAGCCGATCTGCGCGACATCTTCGAGGATGCCGCCGAAGAGCCCGCCGATCCCGACGAGGAGCGCGGGCCGGAGGCTGACGAGAAGCAGCGCAAGAAGCTGTTCCTCTCGACCAGGAAGCTCAAGGAGTTGCGCGCCAAGGTCGATGACGTCGAGGAGCAACTGGCGGGACGGCCCGGACCGCGGCGCAAGCCCAAGCTCGACAAGAAGCGCGTCCGGTTCAAGGACCGGATTCGCAAGGAACTGGAAAAGATCGGGCTTTCGCGGCGGGTGCTCGAAGCGGCGATCACCGAGATGCGCCGGCTGCTCAGCGAGCATCAGAATTGCGGGCGCCTGATCGTGCGCTACGAAGAGGCCACCGGCCGCGCCAAAAGCCAGCTCCTCAAGGAAGCCGCCGACGCCGAAGACCGCCGCCATGTGCTCAAGGTAAACGGATCGCGCGAAAACCTGCTCGATATCGCCGCCCGGATCAAGGAAGCGCAGAAGATGATGCGGCAGGTCGAGAAGCGCGTGAAGACCAGCGGCGAGGAATTTGCCCGCTCGCTCGAGACAGTCGCGGCCGGACAGGACAAGAGCCGGCGCGCCAAGAAGGAACTGACCGAGGCCAACCTGCGCCTGGTGGTGAGCCTTGCCAAGCGTTACACCAATCGCGGACTCGGCTTTCTCGATCTGATTCAGGAAGGGAACATCGGCCTGATGCGCGCGGTGGACAAGTTCGAGTATCAGCGCGGCTACAAGTTCTCGACCTACGCGACCTGGTGGATCAGGCAATCGATGTCGCGCGCGATCGCCGACCAGGGCCGCACCATCCGAATCCCGGTCCACATGGTGGAGACCATCAACAAGCTGCTGCGAGTCACCCGCCTGCTGGTCCAGCGCCTTGGCCGCGAGCCGGGCCCCGAGGAAATCGCCGAGCAGATGGAGATGCCGCTGGACAAGGTCCAGAAGGTGCTGAAGATCGTCAAGGAGCCGATTTCGCTGGAGACCCCGATCGGAGACGAGGAGGAAAGCTCGCTGGGCGACTTCGTCGAGGACGAGTTGGCGCCCTCGCCCGTCGAGGCGGCGATCCACAGCAATCTCGGCGAGCAGACCCGCAAGGTGCTCGCCACGCTAACGCCGCGCGAGGAACAGATCCTGCGGATGCGTTTCGGAATCGGCCAGAAGACCGATTACACCCTGGAGGAAGTCGGCAAGCAGTTCGCCGTCACGCGCGAACGGATTCGCCAGATCGAGGCCAAGGCGTTGCGCAAGCTGCGCCAGACCAGCCGATCGCGCAATCTGGAAGGCTTCGTCGAGCAGGAATCATCCTAGCGGGCAACCGCACGTGCGAAACGAGTTCGCGGCGGTGATCGAGCGCGACGGAAAATGGTACGTCGCGTACTGCCCGGAGATTCCCGGAGCCAACGGCCAGGGCCGGACCAAGGACCAGGCAGGGGAGAACCTCGCCGAAGCGATCGCACTCATCCTCGAGGATCGCCGCGAGGATGGCCTGCGTGGCGCGCCTGCCGACGGTCTGCGAGAAACGGTCAAAATCGACTGAAGCGCGCAACCTGCTTCCTCACCTTCGCCGGCATGATTGAAAAATCTCTGGATCAGATCACCGAAGGCGACCTCCTGGATTTGATTAGGCTACGGGTTGCCGAGCGAAAGACGCTTGACTACAAGCGCGAGCTGCCGGGAGAAAGGCCCACCGACAGAGAGAAGTTTCTCGCCAACGTTTGTTCGTTCGCGAACACATCAGGCGGTGATCTGATCTTCGGGATCGACGCGCCATCGGGTACTGGGGAACCGACATCGATTCCCGGCTTGGACCTGTCCGCTGCGGAAGAGGCCAAGTTGCGCCTCGAGCACTTCCTCCAGTCAGGCTTGAGGCCTTCTCTGCCGAGGCACGAAATTCGCGCCTTTCGGCTAAATTCCGGGCGTTCCGTTTTGATCCTTCGGGTGTGGCAGAGTTGGATCGGACCTCACCGCGTCGGCGACTACGGGCATTTTATGCCCGTAATTCGTCAGGCAAATATCAGCTCGATGTCGGACAGCTTCGGCAGGCTTTTGGCCTTTCCGAGTCGATCTCTCAGCGAATGAGCGCATTTAGGGCGGAACGCATAGCACGGGTCTACGCCGATAACCTCCCGTCGTCCGTTAGGGAGGGGCCGCGCCTGCTCATAAACATCGCTCCGCCGTCTGCTTTCGCCGCGTTTCCCGAACTAGACGTCGCAGGCGCCATGAATCAAGCGTTTGCCGATCGCGGCAACAACCTTGGGCTTCGGAGTTTCAAACCTTTCGGTCATTCGGGCTCTTGGGACTCTTTCATCAACCTGGAAGGAAGAGTCGTGATCCCCGTGGCCTATGTCGGGCGACCCGCCGACAGATCATACGTGCAGATTTATCGGTCGGGATTCTCGAGGCGCTCTGGCTGCTGCCTGACAACACCATTCAAAACAATGGAGAAACGATAAAACTCATCCTTGGTAACGAGTGGGTGCCCGACCTTCTGCGGCTTCTGCCAACGTACTTCGCTGGCCTAGTCAAACTTGGTGTTCCGCATCTCTTCTTTTTGTTCCTCAGCTTTCTCTCCGTTCAGGGGTTTCTCCTCGCAGGACCGCGGTACAGCTACACTACGCGTCCATTCGATAGGGATCAGATTCTGCTCCCGGAGACCTACTTCGAGATCGGTGCCTGGCGATGTCAGACCGATGATTAAGCGCCCACTCGACATGCTTTGGAATGCCGTTGGGGCCGAAGCGAATCCGTACATAACTTAGCGCGCGGCAAAAAGCTTCGTTTGGGAACTTCTGTATAACCGATGGCAGCCTAGACCCTTCAGCCAATCACCCCAGATGCGCGCACTCCCTCGATTTCCGCCGGTCGCGACAGAGGTGAGGTAAGGAGAATATGTCGTACAGCGATTCCTTTTGCGAGCATTTCCTGAGGTCATACCACCAGTCCCGTAAGGCCTTTGACCAAAAACGCTGGGAAGAGATTTGGACCGACGGAAACCTCTGGAACCATTTCATGCTCTGGAACCCAGAGCCGCCCCAGGCAGAGTCCGTCATACCATCCGCCGCGAAAAAGATGGGTCTACGGTCGCGGGCGGAGGGTGAGACCTTTCATTTCGACAGCGTGTTTTTCGGCACTCAAGCCCTTATGATCGGCAAATACCCTCTGCCGATTATCGCCGCGATTGAGCATGAGCATTACTTGAGCGGTTTTCACGTAGAGATTCTCAAGCTGGCGTATATTCGGTGTCCTCTCAAGGTTGGCATCACTTATCTTGTGGCACGTTCCCCCGCGCCCCCGAGAGACCTGATAGCCAGCGCTGAAAAGAAGATCGGCGACCTGGCGAGCAAGACAGAACAGCTGCTCAACGTGCAAAGCGTCGAGGACCCGAAGGGGGAGTACGTTTTTTTGTTAGGGGTTGAGCCACGTCCATTCGAACTGGACTGGCACGCGCTTCGGTTTACTGCAGGACAGGGCGCGGCGTCGGCGAAGTGGGTGCTTCTCAGTTAGGTCGGCGACGGTGGCGACCCCTACTCGTCAGAGAGCACACGCATCGGGCGCGAGCGCGTGCCTGAAGCTCTGACTGGCAGCGTCACGCAACCGGTCTTCGCCAAATCTGACGCTCTAGCGGGTGGCCCGCATCGCGCGGCGTGTTCGTCGCAGTCGCGAGGCCGCAAGGCGGCGGCCTGCACTCTCTGCCGAAACGCTGCGCTCCTTGAGCCGACGTGCGAGGAGCCGACGAAATTCGGGATGCTGCTCGATCAGTCGGTCAATCAGATCGTCGTTCTCTCGCAAGGGAACAAGCTGAAAAGACGCAGTACCCCGGCCACACCTAAATCACCGCTAGCACTCGCGGCCAAGATCTTCCGCTTTCTGTCGCGGATCCGCCTCCGGGCTCGGCCAACGCATCGACGAATGTTCCGCCTTGTGGTCGCGCCAAACGCGCGCCTACCCAATCGCTCCCGACGCCCGCAGACGCTCGATTTCCGCGGGGTCGAGGCCGTGAGCCCGTAGCACCTGCATGCGTATGCTCTCCCACCAATGGTGGCCGCTCGATCGCGCCGGGCGTGTCCGACAGTTTGATCGGCAGTCCGGTGGTCATGAACGTTCCGCGCGCCGGATGGGCGAGCGTCAGCAGCATCTCGCGCGCCGCAATCTGCGGATGCTTGAACATCTCTTCGACCGTCAGGATCGGTCCCGACGGAATTCCTTCGCGATTGAAGAGGCCGATCCAATAGTCGGCGCGCTGCTCCCTCAGCACGCCATTGATTTGCTCGCTCAACGCCGCGCGATTCCGAATCCGGAGCGCTACGGTCTTGAAGCGATCGTCGGAACGCGAGCTCCGCCCTTCCGATCGCTATGACGAACTTCGCCCACATCGCCTCGTTGCCGACCGCGATGTTGAAGGGGCGATCGGAGGCCTCGAATACGCCGTGCGGCGATGAGAGCGGATGATGGTTTCCATTCGGAGCGGGAGTTCTGCCGGTGTCGAAATAGATCCCCGCCGACCAGGACAGTATGCTCACGATAGATTCGAGCAGCGACGTCTCGACCCGTTGGCCGCGCCCCGTGCGATGGCGCGCTTCGAGTGCGAGCAGGATTCCCTGCGCCGCGAAGATACCGGCCAGCAGGTCGCAGATCGCGATTCCGACCCGCATCGGCCCGCTATCCGCGGTCCCGGTGACGCTCATCAGCCCGGACATCCCCTGCGCGATCTGATCGAAGCCGGGAAAGTCGCGCAGCGGCCCGGTCGAGCCGAAGCCCGATATGCTGCAACCGATGATTCGCGGATTCCGGGCCGCGAGATCGGCGTAACCGAATCCCATCGCGTCGATCACGCCGGGGCGGAAGTTATCGACCATCACATCTGCTGAGTCGGCCAGGCGCATCAGCAACGCGCGTCCCGCCGGACTTTTGATATCGATCTGGACGCTCTTTTTCGAGCGGTTGGTGCTGAGGAAGAAGTAGCTGTCCCGCGCTGCCCTATCGCCCAACTCGGCGCGAGCGCCCCGGACCGGCTCTATTTTGAGAACTTCGGCGCCGTAGTCGCCCAGCAGTTGCGTGCAGAACGGCCCTGCCAGGTAACGGGTCAGGTCGATTACCTTGATTCCGCTTAACGGAGCATTGTCGGCCATCGATTTGAACACCTCCGTCGTCCGCTCCTGACCGTTTTTTCACTTCGGGCCTCGCTTCCGCCACGGTGGGGACGCTTCCGGCCAACGGCCGGTTTCGGGCGAGCCGCGCAAAATGAAACCGGCGTGGCATTCCAGCGTCTTAAGTATATACAGGCATCCATGAAATCTCTGGAATTGGTCGCGATCGGGCGCCTACCGGCGTATAGTTAGACCTTCCCCCCGATGCGATTATCCCTCCGAAGCTCGATTTTCCGGCTGATTCTTCCAATCCTGGTATTGGCGGCGCTCGGATGGTATTTCCTGGCCGGACGACCATCCGCCGCGAAGTACATAACCGCGCCCATCACTCGCGGCTCGATCGTCCGCGCGGTCAGCTCAACCGGCACCGTCAATCCCGTAATTACGGTGCAAGTCGGCAGCTACGTCTCCGGGCCGATACAGTCGATCTACGCCGATTTCAATTCGCCGGTCAAAACCGGTCAGCTAATCGCGAAAATCGACCCGCGCCCGTTTTCCGCTCAGGTGGCGCTCGCCAAGGCTGCGGTTGCCAACGCAAAAGCTCAACTCGCCAAGGACGAAGCCAACCTCGCATACCAGAAGCTCACCTATGAACGCGACGTGCGGCTTCTGCAAGAGAAAGTCGTATCGCAGGATCAGGTGGACAATCAGCAGAGCGTCTACAATCAGGCTGTCGCGCAGACCGGCCTGGACCGCGCAAGTATTCAGCAGCAGGAAGCGACCCTGCAGAACGCCGACTCCAACTCAACTACACCAATATCGTTTCGCCGGTGGACGGCACCGTGGTATCGCGCAACGTCGACGTGGGGCAAACCGTCGCCGCGAGCTTCCAGACGCCGACCCTGTTTCTGATCGCCAAGGACCTGACCAAGATGCAGGTGGACTCCAATGTCAGCGAGTCCGATATCGGCGACGTGCGGATCGGACAGCACGCCACCTTCACCGTAGACGCCTTTGGCGATCGGGAGTTCGACGGACTCGTCAGCCAGGTGCGCCAGGCTCCGATCACCGTTCAGAACGTGGTCACCTACGACGTGGTGCTCGAAGTCGCCAATCCCGAGCTCCTGCTCAAGCCGGGGATGACGGCGAACGTCACGCTGGTCACGGCGCGGCGCGACGATGTTGTGCGCCTCCCGATGGAAGCGCTGCGCTTCTCGCCCCGTCACCAGGCCTCCAACGACGGCGCGATGTCCGATCACCCGCGGCCCAGTCGCAACAACCGGGTCTGGGTACCGGACGGGAATCGGATCAAGCGAGTCGCGGTCACTACGGGTCTCGACGACGGCACCAATGTCGAGATAATGAACAGCCCGCTGAAACCGGGAGACACGGTGGTGACGGACGAAATCCGTCAAGCAGCCAAGCCACCGGCTTCCGGGGCGGGCGGCCTGCGCTTCCCGCACTGAGCGCAATCCCGATGGCCGCGGTCATCGAAGTTCGCGACCTCACCAAGACCTACCAGCTGGGCGATGTCGAGGTACACGCTCTCCAGGGCGTGAATCTGCGTATCGAGCGGGGCGAGTTCGTCGCCGTAATGGGCGCCTCGGGGTCCGGCAAGTCCACGCTGATGAACATGCTGGGATGCCTCGATCTGCCCACCAGCGGCACCTATCTGCTCGACGGCGAAGACGTTGCCGCGCTCGACGAAACCGAGCTGGCCGCGATTCGCAGCCGCCGAATCGGGTTCATTTTCCAGAGCTTCAATCTGCTGGCGCGCACCAGCGCGCTCGAGAACGTCGAGCTGCCGCTGTTCTATTCCGCCTGGACTGCCGATGGTGAGAATCGTGCGGCCGAATTGATCAAGCTGGTCGGACTCGACGGCCGCGACCAGAACCTTCCCAACCAGCTCTCCGGAGGCCAGCAACAGCGCGTGGCAATCGCGCGCGCGCTCGTCAACCGGCCGCTGATTTTGCTCGCCGATGAGCCGACCGGGAATCTCGACTCGAAGAACTCGGCCGAAATCATGGAGTTCATCCGCCATCTCAACCGCGACCAGGGCCTCACCGTGATCGTGGTGACCCACGATCCCGACGTGGCCGCTTATACCGATCGGACCGTGACCTTCCGCGACGGCGTGATCGTTTCCGACACGCGCAAATCGGAGTCGCCGCAGCGCTGCCCGCCGCCGAAGCGCCAATCAATTTCAATGGAGCGGGCGCCCGGCCTCCGGCCATTTTCTCCGAAGCGTGGAATTTCGCTGCGATGGCTCTGGGAGCGGCCGCCGGCGCCCTGGAACGCAACAAGATGCGCGCCGCGCTGACGATGCTGGGAATCTTCATCGGGGTCGCGGCGGTGATCGCGATGGTCGCTATCGGCGACGGCGCCCGCTATTCCGTGCAACAGCAGATCGCGAGCCTCGGCACCAATCTGCTGATCATCCTGCCCGGCGCGACCACCCAGAACGGGGTGCGCGCAGGCTCCGGCAGCACTTCCACTCTCACGGTCCCCGATGCGGACGCGATCAGGAAAGAGTGCTCCGCCTGCCAACTCGTCAGTTATATGGACCGGCAAGTCGGCCAGATCGTAAACGGCAATCGCAACTGGATGACGCAAATCAACGGAACCACCGCAGACTATCTCGGCGTCCGGGACTGGGGGGTTGCGATGGGACGCGGATTCACCGAAGCGGAGGAGAAAAACGCCGGCAATGTCTGCCTGCTTGGGAACACGGTCGCCGTCAACCTCTTCGGCGAGCAATCGAACCCGGTCGGCACCACGGTCAGAGTGAAAGGCTTTCCGCTGCGCGTGATCGGCGTCCTGGCCGTCAAGGGCCAGTCCGGCTTCGGCCAGGACCAGGACGATGTCCTCCTGACGCCCTTTGCGACCGCCGAGCGAAAGGTGCTCGGCACCTCGCAGGCCAGCGCTACGGTGTCGTTGACCAACACCGGTTCGACCAATCCGGTGCTCAATCCTTACATCAACGTCCCGACCACCAACGCCTCCAGCGCGCTGTATCAATCGGCCACGACGATTATCAGCCCCTTCGGCAGCACGCCGAAGATCTCGGGTGTCGTCAACATCATTTTCATCAAGGCCCGGAGCGCAGAACTGGTGAATACCGCATTGGATCAGGTTGAGCGCATACTGCGTGACCGGCATCGCATTCAGCCCAAACAGGACGACGATTTTACCGTGCGCAACTTAAGCGACATAGCGCAGGCTTCCGAGAACGCGAGCAACGTGATGGCGCTGTTGCTGGCGGCGGTGGCGTCGATCTCGCTGCTGGTCGGCGGAATCGGGATCATGAACATCATGCTGGTTTCGGTCACCGAGCGCACCCGCGAGATCGGAATCCGGATGGCGATCGGCGCGCGGCGCATCCACGTGATGCTTCAGTTTCTGGTCGAGGCGGTTCTGCTGAGCCTGCTCGGCGGCGCCGCCGGAATCGTGTTGGGAGTCGTGGCATCCAAGACTATCTCGGCGCTGGCGGGATGGCCTACGCTGCTCTCGCCGCTCGCGATGGTGGGAGGATTCGTGTTTTCGGCGGCCGTGGGCGTGTTCTTTGGTTACTATCCCGCCCGCAAGGCCTCGATGCTCAACCCGATCGATGCGCTCCGTTACGAGTGATCCCGAGCCCGGCGCCCAGGTCAATTCGCCCGAGCGGGAACCTGCATCGAATCCGGATTGTTGACCATGACAGGTGACACCCATGCTTCATTCTCGGGCTGGTCCGGGCTTCCGAAGCCGCTTTCCTGAGGACAAAGTCGGGGCTGGGGGCTGGGTTCGCTGGAGAAGGCGGTTCCGGGAGCGTCCGCGGCAGGCAGTTTTTTCGCCGCCTACGCTTTCCGCCCCATCTTTCGCCTTGAAAGTACAGCACTCATCATGCTACGCAAACTCAGGTTCATCGCTTGAATGGGGTTTCTCGCTTTTGGGAGGATTAGCATCATGGCTCAACGGTTCGGTCTGAGAGCGGCCCTTGGCGCGACAGCGGTTGCTGTTTGCGCTTTGGTCCTGTGTGCGGGCGCTCATGCCGGGGTAAAGCCCGGCGATGTGATAACCGCGCAAACCGCCGACAAGGTGCAGGATCTCGTGTCGCCGGGAGTTTTCTACCTGGTCAAACACGACATGCGGATGAATATCGTGCCGACCGAGCGGGTGGATTGGCCGCCGCCCTACAAGGAAGCGACCGAGAAATACTCGGCCCAGGTGCGGCTCAGCAACGACCATCACAGCGTGATCGGATACGTGGCCGGCCAGCCATTCCCTCTCATCGATGTCAACGATCCGTACGTCGGCACGAAAGTCATCTGGAACAACGTCTTTCGCCCGATCCAGAGCGACGATTACGACCTGCGCTTTTTCGATTGCCAGAGCGAGTACGTCTCTCCCGGCCACGCGCAAAGGATAATCGAGAATATCGAGGTCGGACACTACGCGGGCTACAACCTGGTTGGCCGGACCGAGGTCGAGCCGATTCCGATCGATCCCGACTTCAAGATCAGCAATCGGCTCTGGATGTTCGCGCTATATCCGATTATCGCGCCTGAAGATGCGCGCGGCACCGGATTGATTCGCTACCGCTATGGCGATCCGGCGCGTGGCGACGATAGCTGGACCTGGACGCCCGGTGCACGCCGCGTGCGGCGGCTCGATGAGGCCATCCTGAGCAGCGCGACCGGCCCGCAGACTTACGACCCGGACCACTATTCGGGCTTCAACCCCAAAACCGAGCAGTACAACTACAAGTTCCTGGGCGAGAAAGAGATGCTGGCGTGCGTGCACGCCGCTCATTCGCCGGAAGTGACATGCCCGTATGACGGCGGCGCGTCGGCCTGTCCGGAAGAGTGGGAGATGCGCCACATGTATGTGGTCGAGGCAACGCCCCGGCGCGATCTCAGGCAAGCCTCCGGCGCGCTCGACAAGCGCACCGTCATCTATCTCGATTCCGAAGTATGGTTCGAGCCTTATATCGACACCTACGATCAGCGCGGACAACTGTGGCGCACTCACCTCTACTGGCTGGCCTATCGCGATCGGCCGGTGCCGGACGCGAGAGTCGCGATCTATCCATTCAAACGCGAGTTCGTCGTGGGCGCGGATTCCGTCGATGTGCAAGGCGGATACGCCTCGATGTGCTACCTGCCCGGTCAGAAAACGCCCGAGCGCGAATGCTGGTACATCAACATGGGCGCAGTTGACAAGCAGTTCTGCACGGTGCAAGCGATGGTCAAGGCCGCACCGTAAACTTCCCTGCTCCGTGGTTTTGGCGGAGGGTGCGCGCATCGGCGCGCACCCTCTTTTCGTTCCCGGTCCCTGCATAACCCGGCGAGTGCGAGCTGCCGTGGCACGGATTCGCCGCAGTCGCCGCTTCACCGTAAGCGTCGGTTCCAGGATTTCCTGGACCGAATCCATGATCGGCAACGAGCGTCTGGTTATGTACTTTCGCTTGCAGATGACGTATGATGGGTTCACTCGCCTTCGGATCAAGCCCATCTCCGACCACCAGTGGTTGCCTGCCGGGTCGATCCGAACCGGTTGAAATAGACGGAGGCTTTTCCATGCCCAGGGTGTACGTTGGCAATCTTGCCAGCTCGGTTACGAGCCGTGAGCTTCTAGCCCATTTTTCGCGCGCCGGGGAGGCTCTGGGCGCGCTGGCGATTACGGACAAGGTCTCAGGACTCTGCCGCGGATTCGGATTCGTGGAAATGGCGGACCTCTCCGACGTTGCGGTCGCGTACAGTCTGCTGAACAACAGCGTATTGAACGGACAGTCAATAAAGATCGAACCTCATCAGTCATTGAACAACGGCAAAGCGCGCCACAAGGGTAGTTGACCCTGGAGTGCGCGTTGCCGGCGGAGTTCGTCCAGCGGAGGCTGCGGATTAAATGGGATTGGCCCGGAAAAGTTGGGAAACGCACGATTTTACCGTCAAGATGCTCGACTGGTCTGCAGCGCGGGGCTCAAGGCTGGCGTATACATGCCGCAAATGTGGCCGCAAATTCTGTCACTTTTCAATTTTAAGCCAAACCGCGTGGGCGGTGGACCGAGAGGGCCGGGCACTCGAAGGCCTGGTGAGCGATCGATGGCTATCTGAAGGATGTCCCGGCCCGACCGCAAACGATGACGAAGATCGGAGGCGGCTTTCCAGGCCGGTCGCGCAATAGATTTCCTTCGCGCGCCCACCAAGCCGGAGTTCGAGAGCATCCTGAGGTCACGCGAACAGCAACGCTGACGCCGCGCGACTGTCCCCCAAGCTGATTTCCGGTCCAACCTGCCTGCAACCGAAAATATAGAGGAGCGCTGTTTGTTAGCCCAACAATCTGTCCAAGTCTTTGAACCATCGATAGACCCATCCTGGGAGTGGCCCTGGTGGCGCACCACCAGACACGATTTCATCATTCTGCCATGGTTTGTTCTGATTCATTTGACCGCCGCCGTGGGCCTGATCTTGTTTCCACTGCCGGGTTGGCGAATCCTGCTCGGCGCGATAGCCCTGAGCTGGATCGGCGGACTCGGCACCACGGTCTGCTACCACCGGTCGCTCGCGCATCGGGCCTTGAAGCTGAATCCGTTCGTGCAGGCGATACTGACATTTTTCGCGATGTTCAACGGCTCCGGGTCGCCGATCACCTGGGCGGCCAGCCACCGCGTACATCATGCTCATGCCGATACTCCCCTCGATGTTTCGAGTCCGGTGTTCCACGGATTCTGGTGGGCTCACTTGCGATGGCTCTGGCAGGCAGAGGCGCCTTCGATCGAACGGTTTTGCCCCGATCTGGATCATTTCCAAAATCGAATCTGGCGGCCGATGCAACCGGCGATTCTGACGCTGTCGTATTTCGGCGGATTGTATTGGGGCGCCGCGGCCTTCTTCTGGCTTGGTGCGATCCGGCTGGTCTTCTCGCTCCATGCCCAATGCTTCGTCAACAGCGTGTGCCATAGCGAGCCCGACACTCCGATTGGTGAGGACTCCAGCCGCAACGTGCGCTGGCTCGGTTTCATGCATTTCTTCCAGGGCGAGAATTGGCATCGCAACCATCATGCTCGTCCCGCCCTGGCAAGATTGGGACGGACCTGGCGGCAACCGGACGTCGGTTATGTCGTGATTTGTGTTCTCGAACGGCTGGGCCTTGCCAAAGACGTGCTTCGGGCCAGGATCCCGACCCGGCTTCGCCCTCAAGCCCGGTGACAAACGATGAATGCAACCACTCGAGATTCGGTCTATCGAACCTATCTTGATTTTCTCGAAACGGCGGAAAAGAAGCGGCGCTGGAGCATTTTCGACGACGTTCCGTGGGAAAAACTCGATGCTTCCAAGGCATCGGAAACGATCGCGCAACGCGTCGAGGTTTACTGCTCTGAAGAGCTCTACGTTCCGGACTACAGTTCGAACGGGCTCGCAATGGTGCGTTCGATGTTCGGAACGGCGTGGTTCCAGACCTGCTGGGCGTTCGAGGAATCAAAGCATGGATTGGCGTTTCGCGAATACCTGACCCGCTCGGGTCTGCGTTCGGAAGCGGAATTCGAAGCGCTCGAGACCAGCATCTTCTCAAACTCCTGGAAACTCCCTTATGAAACGCCACGTCTGATGGAGTGTTACGGAGCAATCCAGGAGGGCGCTACGTACGTCGCATACAAGGCTCAGAAGGACAGGGCTCGCGACGCCGGCGATCAGGTTCTGGAGGCCATATTCCACTTCGTCGGCAGGGACGAGGCTGCGCACGGCGGATTCTATCGGGCGATGATCGAGTTGGAACTCTCAGAGGACCGCGAGGGAACGGTCGCCGATCTGGCTCACGTTCTTTCGACTTTCAGAATGCCCGGCGACGGACTCATCGCGAACTATCGTGAGAGGCTCCGGACTTCCGGAGCGGGAATAAGTCCACGCGCGTTTCTGGAACGGGTGGTCTCGCCGCTCCTCTCAACGTTGAAGATCACTCGGCAGGAACTGAAACAGGCGCAGCATCGACAGGCCGCAGACGCCCAGGCTCGACCTGTCTGCCAATCGGCGGCCAGCCCGTAATCCCCTACTCCACCGTTACCGACTTCGCCAGATTGCGCGGCTGATCGACGTCCGTGCCGCGGTTGACCGCGACATGGTAGGCGAGCAGTTGCAGCGGTACCGTCATCAGCACCGGAGTCAGCATCCGATGGGTCGATGGCACGACGATAATCTCGCGCGCGATCTTCCTCAGCTCCGGACTCTCGTAATCGGTCACCGCGATAATCCGGCCGTTGCGCGACTCGACCTCCCGCAAATTGGAGAGCGTTTTCTCGAACACGTTGTCGCGCGGGATTATCACCACTACCGGCATGTCCTCGTCGATGAGCGCGATCGGCCCGTGCTTCATCTCGCCGGCCGAGTATCCCTCCGCGTGGATGTATGAGATCTCCTTGAGCTTGAGCGCGCCTTCCAGCGCCACCGGATAGTTGAAGCCGCGGCCCAGGTACAGGAAATCGGTCGCCTTGCTGTATTCCCGCGCAATCTTGCGGATGCTCGGCTCGAGACCGAGGACCGTCTCGATCTGCCCCGGAATCGCGAACGCCGGTTTCAGCAGCGCTTCCACTTCGCGCTCGGAGAGCCGGCCCATCCGCGCCGCGAGGTGGATCGCGAACAGGTAGAAGACCTCCAGCTGTGTCAGGAAGCACTTGGTGGTCGTGACGCTGATCTCCGGGCCGCATCGGGTGTAAAGCTGAGCGTCGGCCTTGCGCGCGATCGATGAGTCGATCGTGTTGGTGACCGCGATCAGATGGCTCCCGTGCGCCTTTCCCTCCTCCATCGCGGCGAGCGTGTCGGCGGTCTCTCCCGACTGGGAAACCGCCATGATCACCGTTCGTTCGTCGATCGCGGGGCGCCGATAGCGGAATTCATGCGAGTAATCGACTTCGACCGGAATTCCGGTGAGTTCCTCGATCATGAACTTCCCGATGAGCGAGGTGATGTACGAAGCGCCCGCCGCGACGAACAGGATTCGCCCGATCGCCTGCGGGCCGCCGGCGGGCAGCAGCTCCTGCTCGAAATTCACCGCCGACGAACCCGCCGCGGCGCGTCCGGCCAGCGTGTTGATCCAGGCTTGCGTCTGCTCGCTGATTTCCTTTCGCAGGTAGTGCTGGAAGCCGCCTTTGGTGGCTGCGACCGCGTCCCATTCGATCGTCCGCGGCTGGCGCGCGACCGGCGTGCCGTCGAAGGTCATCACTCGCACCCCGCTGGCGCTGACCTCGGCCAACTCGCCGTCCTCCAGCGCCATCGCGCGGCGGGTATGCTCGAGCAGCGCCGGAATGTCCGACGCGATGAAATTCTCGCCGTTGCCGAATCCGATCACCAGCGGCGTCGCGGTCTTGGCTGCCACCAGCTTGTCCGGCTCGGTCTCCGATAGCACGACTATCGAGAACGAACCGCGCAACTCGCGCACCGAGGCCCGCACCGCCTCCGTAAGTCCCAGCCCTTCGCCGAGCCGCTCCTCGATCAGATGGGCGATAAGCTCCGTGTCGGTTTCGGATCGCAGCTTGTGATTGCGCTTGAGCAGCGCGGCGCGCAGCTCGACGTAGTTCTCGACTATTCCGTTGTGGATCACGGCGACCGGACCGGCCTTGTGCGGATGCGCGTTTTCTTCGGACGGCCGCCCGTGCGTGGCCCATCGCGTGTGACCGATTCCGATCTTGCCCGAAACCGGGGACTCGTCGAGGAGCTTGCGCAAGTTAATCAGCTTGCCTTTGGCGCGCCGCAACTCGAGCTTGCCACCGTGTCCTGCGGTCGCGATTCCGGCCGAATCGTAACCCCGGTACTCGAGCCGCCCAAGCCCTCCCATAAGAATCGGGCACGCCTCCTGCGGTCCGACATATCCCATTATTCCGCACATAGAGCTTCTATAACTCTGCTCGAGGACGGTATCGCACTCGCACTCTCACTCGCGGGCAGTTCTCGCCCGATGTCATTCCGAGCGCTGCGCGAGGAATCTCATGCCACCCAAGACTCGCCCAGATCCCGCCACTTTGGATTCAACGTCACGACCAGATCGAGCTTCTTCTTACGCGACCATGATTTGATCTGTTTTTCCCGCGCGATCGCTTCGAGAACTTCGCCGAATTCCTCGAAGTAGACCAGGCGCGTCACCCGATAGCGGCTGGTGAAGCCCCCGACAGATCCGTCCTTGTGTTCGGAAACGCGGCGCTCGAGATCATTCGTCACGCCAGTATATAGAACGCCCGATTGGCTCGCCATGATGTAGACGAAGTAGATCCTTTCAGCGACCCGCCGTGGCATGAGATTCCTCGCGCAGCGCTCGGAATGACAACAGGCCCGGAGGGCTCCAAAACGAGAGATCGGCACAATTCATGGCGGCTTCTAGTCCTCTTTGGTGGAAGCAGCAGGCGACTTGTCGCCGCGGCGGCTCTGATGGCGCTTGTGCCAGCCGGCGGTCCATCCCGGCTTCTCCCGCTGCGGATGATGCGACATCACCAGCGCGCCATCCGGGACGTCGCGCACGATCGTGGTTCCGGACGCCACGTAAACGTCGCTGCCCACTTTCACCGGCGCCACGAGCTGAGTGTCGCACCCGACCATGCATCGGTCACCGATTTGGCTCTGATGCTTGTCATAGCCGTCGTAATTGACGGTGATCACTCCGCATCCGACGTTGGTCTCGCGTCCCACGATCGCGTCGCCGAGGTATGAGAGATGACTCGCCTTGGTGCCGCGGCCGATGCGCGCCTTCTTGGTCTCCACGAAATTGCCGATCCGGTTGTCGCCCTCGAGTTCCGTGCCGGTGCGCAAATTTGCGAACGGACCGATCTCGCAATCGGGACCGATTACGCATTCCTCCGCGCGCACACCGATCTTGAGATGACATCGATCGCCGATTGTCACATCGCGCAGCCACGCCGTGCCCTCGATCCGCACTCCGGCTCCGATCCTGCTCTTGCCGAGAATCTGGACGTTGGGCCCGATCACGCAATCCGGCCCGACTTCCGCCTGCTCGCCGATGTACGCGCTGGCGGGATCGACCATTGTCACCCCGGCCGCCATCAGTCTGTCGTTCACCGTGTGACGGATTTCCGCTTCCATCTGCGCCAACTCCTTGCGCGAATTGATCCCGGCAAATTCCGCCGGGCGGCCGCCGACCCAGGCCTGGACCTTGATTCCGCGCGCCCGCGCGATCGCCACCAGGTCGGTAAGATAATACTCGCGCTGCGCGTTGTCTGGCTTGAGCTCCGAAAGCGTCTTTCTCAGCAAATCTGCATCGGCGAGGTAGATGCCGGTGTTGATTTCCTTCAACATCCGCTCGTCCGCCGACGCGTCGCGCGCCTCGACGATTGCCCACACGCCGCCATTCTTATCGCGCACCACGCGGCCGTAATGGCCGGGTTCCTCGAGTATCACGCTGATAAGCGACAACCCGGCGCCACTGCGCTTGTGCTCCGCGACGAATGTCCGCAGCGTTTCAGGATGAAGCGCCGGCAGATCGCCATTGACAAGCAGCACGTCACCGTCGAAGTCATCCGGCAGCGCCGCGATCCCGCATCGGGCCGCGTCGCCGGTGCCCCGCTGATTCGCCTGCAAGGCGAATCGCAGATCGTTGCAAGCGAGAGCTCGGCGAGCAGCTTCTTCCACCTGCGCCGCCTGGTGGCCGACCACCACCACCAGCGGGCGCGCGCCGATCGCGGCGATCGCGCGAATCGAGCGCGCGATCATCGGCTCGCCGCCAAGCTCGTGCAGCACCTTGGCGCGCGCCGATCGCATCCGCGTGCCGAGTCCCGCGCCCAAGATTATCGCCGCCAGTTGCTTCTTCATACTCGCCATGTCGCCCTCTCCCTTCAGGGAGAGGGTCGGGGTGAGGTTCAATCGTATTCGTTGAAATTGGAAATTTTCCAGTCACTACCGTCCCGGCGCGCGGTGATCATCCAGTTCTTCTGAAACGAGCCCCCATCCGGCACGTCGATAGTCGCGAGAAACAGGAACGTGACATGGTCCTGCCCGTCGCGCTCGGCCTTCAACTTGTAGTGGATAAGCGGTTTTCGGGTCGAATCGTCGATCTGCTGCCCCTCGGTCAGCGCCATCTCCTTGCGAAGCTTGTCGAGCGCAAGCCCGGTGCATAGCGGCTCCGCCGATTTCAGATCGATCGCCATGTAGTGCGCCTCGATAAATCGATCGACCACGCCGCGCGGGCTGTTGCGCTGTACGCATCCGATGATTGCGAGTGCGACCAACCCCGCCGCCAATCTCCGCATGCCCGGCGTCATCGGGGTTTCTTGAACAACCCCTCCAGCTTGTCGCGGGCGCTTGCCTCCGATGCGCGCGGCGGAGCATTTGCAGATCGCGCCGCCGATTGCGGGCCTTGTGGCGCGAAGTATTCGCAGAAATTGCCCCGCTCCTTGTCCGCCACCAGCTCGGCCATCGTTTCGCGGCATTGATTGTGATAGCCGCGATCGTAAAAGCCGCAATTCCTGCACACGTGCAGGGGCCGATCGCATTTGGGGCAGCAATCGCGGAAGCTCACGCGCTCGCCAACCTCGATCGCCGCGCCGCAATGCCAACATTTCATCGCCGACACTTCATCACAGCGGCCCGACACGGCCGGAGGCCGCAATTGGGCGGGGAAAAAACGATGGGCAGGGGACTCGGAAGTGTCATGCTTTTGCGCGCTGGACGCCCTTGATAGCATAACCGCTAGTTTTGAGCCGCGCGAGTTGATGCAGCAGGATGTTGGGCGAGGTCGAAGCCTTTGTGTCGGCGCTTTCCAGGGCGTCACGCGCCGCTGACAATACCACTTTGAACTATCGTCGCGACTTGCTGGATTTGCGGCGTTTCCTGCTCGAGCGCGCCGTCGCGCTCGATTCGACCGGCGAGGAAATAGCCCCCGGGAGAATCGATTCCGATCACATCCGCAGTTACCTGGGCGACTTGATGAAACGCGACCGGAGACCGGCGACCGTGCAGCGGCGCCTGTTCGCGATCAAGGCGTTCTTTCGCTGGCGCGAGGCCGCCCTGGACCGCCGAGTCCCGCGCGCCTGATCCGATCGCCCAGAAGCGAGCGCCGATTGCCCGCCGTCCTGCAACAGGACGAGGTTGCGCGGCTGATCGAGGCGCCGGTGCAATCGCTCAAGCCGGCCGCCCTTCGCGATCGGGCGATCGTGGAGACGCTCTACTCCTCGGGTCTCCGGGTCAGCGAATTGTGCGGGCTCAACTGGCGCGATATCGATGAGGAAATCGGCATGGTGATGGTGCGGCAGGGCAAGGGCAACAAGGATCGGCTGGTGCCGATCGGCGAGCCGGCGCTCAAGGCGCTGGCCGAATGGCGTCGCGCGATGCCGATTGCATGGGAGCAGATCGGACCGGTCTTCACCAATCTGCGCGGCGGGCGCCTCACTACGCGCGCGGTCGAGGCGATGCTTGCCCGGCGGCTGGAACTGTCCGGGCTGCGCACCGCGATCACGCCGCACGGACTGCGTCACTGCTTCGCGACTCATCTGCTCAACAACGGCGCCGATCTGCGATCGATCCAGGAGATGCTCGGCCACACGAGCCTCGCCACGACCCAGCGCTACACCCATCTCAACGTCACGCATCTGAAGGAGGTCTATCGCCGTGCCCATCCGCGCGCCTGAGAGCGACAATCGGGTGCGCAGCACGACTATCCTGTGCGTGCGCCACGAAGGACACGCCGTGATGGCCGGTGACGGGCAGGTGAGCGTCGGCCAGACCGTGATGAAACGCGGCGCGCGCAAAGTGCGCCGGCTCTACAACGATCGCGTGCTGGCGGGTTTTGCCGGCTCCACCGCCGACGCGCTCACGCTGTTCGACAAGTTCGAGGCCAAGCTGCAGGAGTTCAACGGCAACCTGCGGCGCGCCGCGGTCGAGCTCGCCAAGGACTGGCGCACCGACCGCGTGCTGCGCAGGCTGGAGGCGATGCTGGTAGTCGCCGATGCGGCGAATTCGCTGCTGATCTCCGGCGCCGGCGACGTTATCGAACCCGACGACGGCCTGCTCGCGATCGGCTCGGGGGGAAATTTCGCGCTGGCCGCGGCGCGCGCGCTGGTCCGTCACTCTCCCTCGATGAGCGCGCGAGAGATCGCCGAATGTGCTATGAAAGTCGCCTCGGAGATCTGCGTCTATACCAACGATCAGTTTATAATAGAGGAGTTGTGAGCATTCAGGCAGTGCATGACGGTTCGGCCGCGGTGCCGCAGGTGATGACGCCCCGCGAAATCGTGTCCGAGCTCGATCGCTACATCGTCGGCCAGCACGACGCCAAGCGCGCGGTTGCGATCGCGCTGCGCAATCGATGGCGCCGCCAGAACGTGGCCGAGGACCTCCGCGAGGAAATCGCCCCGAAGAACATCCTCATGATCGGCCCGACCGGGGTGGGCAAGACCGAAATCGCCCGCCGTCTCGCGAAGCTCGCCCAGGCGCCGTTCATCAAGGTCGAGGCGTCGCGCTACACCGAGGTCGGCTACGTCGGCCGCGACGTCGAATCGATCATCCGCGACCTTGTCGAGTGTTCCGTCAAGATGGTTCGCGAGGAGGAACGCGAGCACGTCGCGGTGCGGGCGCGCGAGGCCGCCGAGGAGCGCCTGCTCGACATTCTCTATCCTCAATCAACCAGGGCGCGGCGCCCCGTCGGCGTGACGCCGGAGGGCAATCTCGAAGCGGCCGCCGGCGATTCGCACGCCGAGACCCGCGAGAAGCTGCGCAAGCTCCTGCGCGGCGGCCATCTCAGCGACCGCGAAGTCGAGATCGAGGTGAGCGCGCAGTCGATGCCGATGGTCGAAGTGTTCACGCCCCAGGGCATGGAGGAGATGGGGCTGAACATGAAGGAACTGTTCAACCAGATCATGCCCAAGAAGACGCGCCAGCGCACGGTCAAGATTCCCGAGGCGCTGGAAATCCTGACCCAGGAAGAAGCCGCGCGGCTGGTGGACATGGAGAACGTCACCCATGACGCGATCCGCCGCGCCGAGCAGTCCGGCATCGTGTTCATCGACGAGATCGACAAGATCGCGGGCCGCGAAGCCGGCCGCGGCGGTCCCGAACGTCTCGCGCGAGGGCGTGCAGCGCGACCTGCTGCCCATCGTCGAAGGCTCTACCGTCAACACCAAGTACGGCGCGGTCCGCACCGACCATATCCTGTTCGTCGCCTCCGGCGCCTTCCACATCGGCAAGCCCTCAACCTCATCCCCGAGTTCCAGGGGCGCTTCCCGATCCGCGTCGAGCTGACGGCGCTGACCAAGGAGGACTTCGTCCGCATCCTGACCGAACCCGAGAACGCGCTCACCCGCCAGTACGTGGCCCTGATGGAAACCGAGGGCGTTCGGCTGAGCTTCACCGACGACGGCGTTTCGGCGCTGGCCGAAATCGCCGCCGAGGTCAACGCCCGCGCCGAAAATATCGGGGCGCGTCGCCTTCACACCGTGCTCGAACGGTTGCTCGAAGAGGTCTCCTTCAACGCGCCGGAGCTCGACCAGCACGAAGTCAAGGTCAACGGCGCCTTCGTCCACCAGCGGCTCGATCCGATCGTCAAGGACGAGGATTTGTCGCGCTACATTTTGTAGAAGTGCGACCGTCCCCTCTAATGGCGCAGCCAACAGGAACGGTCCCGTGCGTGAGCTGATCGAGCGCGCGGAGGTGCTTGCCGAGGCGCTGCCGTATATCCGGCGCTTTCGCGGCAAGAGCTTCGTCATCAAGTACGGCGGCCATGCGATGCAGTCCGAGGAGCTGCGCGAGAGCTTCGCCCAGGACGTGGTTCTGCTCGAAGTGGTCGGCATCAACCCGGTCGTGGTCCACGGCGGCGGTCCCCAAATCACCGAACTGATCGGCCGGCTGGGCCTCAAGTCGCGCTTCGTGCGCGGGATGCGCGTCACCGATCCCGAAACCATGGAAGCGGCCGAGATGGTCCTCCAGCGAATCAACAAGGACATCGTCGCGCTGATCTCGCGCCAAGGCGGCCGGGCGGTGGGACTATCGGGCAAGGACGGCGGGCTTATCGAGTCGCGCAAGATGCACGTCGCGGTGCGGCAGAAGGACGGACGCTCCAGCCGGGTCGATATCGGACTGGTCGGCGAAGTCGTCGAGGTCAATCCGCGCGTGATTCGCACGCTTGAAGATGACAACTTCATCCCGGTGATCGCGCCGATCGGATACGGCCGCGACGGCCGGACGTACAACATCAACGCCGACATTGCCGCCGGCAAGATCGCCGCCGCCCTCGGCGCCGAGAAGCTCATCCTCATGACTGATGTCGAGGGAGTGAAGGATGCGGCCGGCAAGCTCATCTCGACGCTCGACCCGATCAATGCGAAGCGGCTTATCGCGCGCAACGTCATCGCCGAGGGAATGATCCCCAAGGTCGAGTGCTGCATCGACGCGCTCAGGGCCGGCGTCGCCAAGACCCACATCGTCGACGGGCGCGTGCGCCACGCCGTGTTGCTGGAGATTTTCACGCGCTCGGGTGTCGGCACCGAAGTCGTCGGTCCGGGCGCCAAGGTCACCGACATCAAGCCCGCCGCGCGCAGAATTCGCGCGGGACGGTAAACCGCCCGGCCTTGGACTGCCCCGCCTGATGCCGCTACGCTGCGGTAATCGGATCAACATGAACAACACCGAGATCGTCGAGCTGACCCATCGCTACCTGGTCAATGTCTATGGATGCATGCCGCTGGCGTTCGCGCGCGGCCAGGGCTCGTACCTCTACGACGCCGACGGCAATCGCTACCTCGACTTTTTCTGCGGCCTCGCGGTGACCTCGCTGGGCCACGCCCATCCCGGCGTCGTGCGCGCGATCCAGGATCAGGCCGCGAAGCTCACGCACGTATCCAACGTCTTTCACACTGAGCCGATGGCGCGGCTGGCGGAGCGGCTCTGCCTCGCTTTCGGCGATGCGCGCGTCTTTCTCGGCAATTCGGGCGCTGAGGCCAACGAGGCCGCAATCAAGCTGGCGCGGCGATGGGGCCACGATCGCGGCGGCGGCCGTTTCGAGATTCTCGCCGCGCTGGGCTCTTTTCATGGACGCACCCTCGCTACGCTGACCGCGACCGGTCAGGAAAAATATCACCAGGGCTTCCAGCCGCTGGTGCCCGGCTTCCGCCTGGTGCCGTTCGACGATGTATCCGCGATCGAGCGATCGATAAGCCCGCAGACCGTCGGAATAATGCTCGAGCCAATCCAGGGCGAGGGCGGCGTGGTCACGCCCCGCGATGACTACCTCGCGCGCGTGCGCGAGTTGTGCGATCGCCTCAACCTCCTGCTGATCCTGGACGAAGTTCAGACCGGGATGGGCCGCACCGGCCGCATGTTCGCCCATCAGCACGCCGGAATCCGGCCCGACATCATCACGCTCGCCAAGGCGCTCGGCGGCGGATTGCCGATCGGCGCGATGATCGCGCGGGCCGGCCTCGCGGAGAGCTTTACTCCGGGCAGTCACGGCACGACCTTCGGCGGTAATCCCGTCGCGTGCGCAGCAGCGCTTGCCGTGCTGGACGCATTGGAGAACGACGGCGTTCTCGAGAACGCATCTAGGGTCGGCGATTACCTCGTGAAGCAGTTGTGCGAGATCGAGAGCGAAAAGATCGTCGAGGTTCGCGGCCGGGGGATGATCATCGGCGTGGCGCTGAAGCAGGAGGCGCGGCCGATCGTCGATGCGTGCCTGAAAGAGCGGCTGCTCGTAAACGCCACCGCAGGCAACGTGCTGAGGCTGCTGCCGCCGCTGAACCTGACGATCAAAGAGGCCGACGAGGGCCTTGCCATAATCCGGCGCGCGCTTCGATGAAACGCGACTTCATCGAGTTGGCCTCGCTGTCGGCCGCGGAGTTGGACGGCCTGCTCGCGCTGGCCCTCAGGCTCAAGGACGAACTCCGCAACGGGCTGGAGCATCCGTTTCTGCGCGGCAAGACCCTCGCCATGATCTTTCAGAAGCCGTCGCTGCGCACCCGTATCACGTTCGAGACCGGGATGGCGCAGCTTGGCGGCCACGCGATTTATCTTGCCCCCCAGGACATCGGGATCGGCGAGCGCGAATCGGTCAAAGACGTCGCGCGCAATCTCTCGCGATGGATCGACCTCATCATGATCCGCACCTTCGCGCATTCGACCTGCCTCGAGCTTGCCCGCGAGGCGGCCGTGCCGGTAATCAACGGACTGACCGACATGCTTCATCCCTGCCAGTTGCTCGCCGACTTGCAGACCCTGCGCGAGCGCTTCGGCGATCTGCGCAAGCTCAAGATTGCCTTCGTCGGTGACGGCTTCAACCTCGCGCAGAGCTGGATCGAAGCGGCGGCGCTCGCCCATTTCGAGCTCAGGGTCGCCTGCCCGAAGGGATACGAGCCCGACGAGGCATATGTTGACCGGATGCGCCGCGAGGAACTTGGCCTGCTCACCGACGATCCGCTGGCCGCAGTCAAGGACGCCGATGTCGTGTACACTGACACGTGGACCTCGATGGGACGCGAGAAGGAAGCTGCCACCCGGCGGCGCGACTTTCGCAGCTACCAGGTGAACCGCGCTCTGCTCAAGCACGCCAAACGCGACGCCGTGGTGATGCATTGCCTGCCGGCTCATCGAGGAGAGGAAATCACCGACGAGGTAATCGACGGGCCGCAATCGATCGTGCTCGAACAGGCCGAGAATCGTCTCCACGCGCAAAAGGCCGTGATGGTCTGGCTGCTCAAGCCGGAGGTCATCGGCCATGCGCAGAAGAACCGCACCGCCTCGTGAGCCGGACGTGCCGAAGCAGGACGTAAGGAAAATCGTTCTCGCATACTCGGGTGGACTCGACACCTCCGTCATCCTGCGATGGCTGCGCGACTATTACGATTGCGAGGTGATCGCCTATTGCGCCGATGTCGGCCAGGCCGAGGAGTTGGATGGACTCGAGCAGAAGGCGCTGAAGACCGGCGCGAGCAAACTCCGCGTCATCGACCTGCGCGAGGAGTTCGCCCGCGACTTCGTCTTTCCAATCCTCCGCGCCAACGCGATCTACGAAGGCTATTACCTGTTGGGCACCTCGATCGCCCGCCCGGCGATCGCGAAGAAGCAGGCCGAAATCGCGATCGCCGAGCGCGCCGACGCGGTCGCTCACGGCGCAACCGGCAAGGGCAACGACCAGGTGCGCTTCGAACTGGCTATCGCGCGCCTGGCGCCCGAATTGAAGATTATCGCGCCCTGGCGGCATCCGGACTGGAAATTCAACGGTCGCGCCGATCTGGTCGCCTACGCCAACCAGCAGAAGATCCCGATCACCGTGACCGTCGAGAAACCCTACTCGATGGATCGCAACCTGGTTCACGTCAGCTACGAAGGCGGAATCCTCGAAGACCCGTGGAAGGAACCCTACAACGACATGTTTCGCCTGTCGGTCGCGCCGGAAGACGCGCCCGACCGGCCCGAATACGTCGAGGTCGAGTACCAGAGCGGCGATCCGGTGGCGATAAACGGCGAGCGGCTCTCGCCGGCGGCGTTGATCATGCGCGCCAACGAGATCGGTGGACGCCATGGCGTCGGCCGCGTCGATCTGGTCGAAAACCGTTACGTTGGCATCAAGTCGCGCGGCGTATACGAGAGCCCCGGGCGTCACGATTCTCGGCCACGCGCATCGCGCGGTCGAGCAATTGACGCTCGATCGCGAAGTGATGCATCTGCGGGATTCGCTCGTTCCCCGCTATGCTGAGATGGTGTACTACGGTTATTGGTTCGCGCCGGAACGAGAAGCGTTGCAGGCCCTGATCGACGAGACCCAGAAGAACGTAAGCGGCGTCGCGCGGCTCAAACTCTACAAGGGCGGCGTCTCGATCGCAGGCCGGCGCTCGCCCAACTCGCTCTACGATCCGAAGATCGCGAGCTTCGAGGAAGCGGGCGGATATCAGCAGGCGGACGCCGAAGGATTCATCCGGATTTCCGCCAACCGCCTGCGAGCGCTCGCACGAATTTCGCCCGAGCGGAAAACCTGACGGAGCGGCTGTGGGCAAAGTCCTCCAGTTCAAGCATCCGCGCCCTCTGCTCAAGGCGGTGCCGCGCACGCACAGCGATGAATGCCCGAAGTGCCGCCACAAGATGAACGTGCATATCACCCATCCCAATGGCGCGGTCAGTTGCTCGGCCCGCGGATGCGCCTGCGAGACACGCCCGGCCCGGTGAGAGCGCGCAGGACGAACGGCACGGCGCGACCCTCGGGATCAGGCCTCATCCGGGCGCGCTTCTCGCGGCGGCGTCTTCCCGAGGTCGAGGCTTTCACCGCCTCGCTGCCGTTCGATTGGCGGCTCTTTCGCCACGATATCCGTGGCTCGATCGCCCACGCCCGGATGCTCGCGCGCGTGCGGCTCGTCGGCAGGAACGATGCGGCACGGATCGTCGCCGGGCTCCGCGCGATTGAGCGCGAGATCGCCTCCGGCCATTTTCGCTTCGCGCTCTCCGATGAGGACATCCACCTCGCGATCGAGCGCCGACTCATCGCGAAGATCGGCGCTGCCGGCGCGAAGCTGCACACCGCGCGCTCGCGCAACGACCAGGTCGCGCTTGATCTGAGGCTCCTTTTGCGCGAGGAGCTCGGCGAAGTGCTCGCGGCTCTGGCGCGGCTGCGCGCCGCGCTTCTGCCGATCGCCGAACGCCACGTGGAAACCGTGATGCCGGGTTATACGCACTTGCAGCGCGCGCAGCCGATCTCACTGGCCCATCACGTGCTCGCGTACGTCGAGATGCTCGATCGCGATCGCGATCGTTTCCTCCAGGCCCTCGAACGCACAGACGTGATGCCGCTAGGCGCGGGCGCTCTGGCCGCAACAACGTTGCCGATCGATCCGCGAATCGTGGCGCGCGATCTGGGGTTTCGCAGCATCGCGCGCAACAGCATTGACGCTGTTTCGGATCGCGACTTCGTAGTCGACTTCCTGTCCGCCGCTTCGCTCTGCGCAATCCATCTGTCGCGGATGAGCGAGGAAATTATTTTATGGTCGAGCGTCGAATTCGGCTTCGCGGCGCTGCCCGATGAGTTCTCGACCGGAAGCTCGATGATGCCGCAGAAGAAGAACCCCGACCTGCTCGAACTGATTCGCGCCAAGAGCGGCCGTATCGTCGGCAGCCTGGTCGCAATTCTCACCGTGCTGAAGGGCCTGCCGCTCGCGTACAACTCCGACCTGCAGGAGGACAAGGAGCGGGTGTTCGACGCGCTCGACGCGCTGAAGCCGTCGCTCGACTTGATGGCGAAGCTGTGGCCGCGCCTCAAGTTCGACCGTCGCGCGATGCGCGAAGCTGCCGGCGGATGGGCGCTGGCCACCGACCTGGCCGAGTATCTCGTGCGGCGAAGCGTCCCGTTCCGTCAGGCGCATGAGATCGTCGGCTCGCTGGTCCGCGATCTCGCCGCGGCTGGACGAACGCTGTCCGATCTTACGATCGCGGAGCTGCGGCGGCGATCGCCCGCTTTCGGCCGCGATGCGCTCAGGATTCTCACGCCAGAGCATTCGATAGCGGCGCGGCGCGTAGCTTGCGGTCCTTCACCGGCCGCGGTTCGACGCCGGCTCGCGGAGCTGTCGCGCGAATGATCCGGGCGCGGCGCGGCAGGATTGCGTCGGCGGTCGCGCTCGCGCTCGCACTCGCCGGATGCGGTATCAAGGGGCCCCCGCAGCCACCAGAGGCTGTGCGGCCCGAACGAATCCTGAACCTCGCGGCCAGCCCCGATTCGGCCGGAATCAGGCTCACGTGGTCGCGCCCCGAGCGCTATACAAAAGGAGCCACGATGCGCGACCTGGCGGGATTCGTCGTGATGCGCGCGCAGGACGACGAGCCGCTGAAGCCGTTGGTCGACCTGCCAATCACCGATCGCGAGCGTTTCCGCAAGCAGACGACTCTCGATTGGGTGGACACAACCACCGAAATGGGCGCCGCTTATCGATACGCAGTCGTCTCGATGACCGACGATGGCTACCGGAGCGAGCCGTCCAACGTGGTCCAGTTCACGCGCATCGTTCCGCCTCCGCCCTCGAATCCTGAAAATTTCGCCCTGCCGAAGCCGAGTCCACTTCCGTAACGCGGTTTGCGGCGGGGTGTCAGCCCGCCTGGGTTGGTCGCCTCGTGCTCGTCTGCGCACCGACCGGCCTGTGCTCGCGCGAAGCCACGGGTCAGCAATGTCCGGACGTGAACATATATCTAACCGCCCTTTCTGGTAGTGTCCTAATCTCGAATTGCGAATGACACCGAAATCGTGCGTCTGATGAATCCTGTCTGTCATTCTCGCGCGTCTGTTTGCCTGGCGCGCGAAGAATCCCGATGCCCGCTACGTTGGCTGCGACCGCGCCGGTAGGAATCCGGGATTCCTCGCGCCGCAGCCACACGCGGGAATGACAAGAGAGGTTCCGCTGGGTTTTCGGAGAGAGACCGGGGAGGAGTTTCTGATGCTCGAAATTAGGACACTGCCCCCTTTCTGTCCGCCCTTTCTATTCTCTCTATTCCGAGCTAAAAGAGACCAGTCGAGAGGTGTGATCGAACCTAATATGTCCAAAGTCTATGTTCCTTCCAAGGGTCCAGCGGATTGGCAGCGTTTTCTCGCTGACCCGCCGAAGCAATGGCGCACGGGGTATTCGGCTAAGACGTTGGCCCATTGCTGGGAGAGTGCGAACGGACTACCGAAGGAAATAGCTTCCATGCTCCGGCCCCACGGCGAAGTGGACCTTCTACTGGCTATACCGGAACATAAGGTGCCGCTCGCTGGAGCTTCCAGGGGCGAAAGTCAAAGCGATGTGTTCGCTCTCGCGCGGGCTGGAGAACGCACTTTCGTGATCACGGTCGAGGGGAAGGTTCGGGAGCCGTTCGGCCCGACAATCGGCGATTGGTTGCGCGACGCTTCGGATGGAAAGCACAAGCGGCTCGAATATATCTGCGGCCTCTTGGGCTTAACTTTGCCTCTGCCTAACGGCATTCATTACCAGTTGCTCCATCGCACCGCTTCAGCCGTTATTGAGGCGCTACACTTCAAGACTGATGCGGCCGCGATGATAGTGCATTCTTTTTCGCCGGAGAAAATCTGGTTCGACGAGGCTTTCAAGCCGTTTGCCTCTCTGTTCGACGTAGCCGCCATCGCGGCCAATGATCTGATCGCCGTTCGGCCAAAAGCTACGCCACCGCTATATATCGGTTGGGCGTGCGGGGATTGCAGTTTCTTGACCGCGTAAGACGCACGTCAACCGTAGGTAATGTCCTAATCTCAGATTGATCGGCTTTTTCCGTCATTCTCGCGCGTCTGATTGTCTGGCGCGCGAAGAATCCCGGATGCCACTCGCGCTGGACGCCGGGATTCCTCGCGCGCGCCAGCACGGAAGACGCGCGCGGGAACGACGGCCAAAGCGCCCTCCAATCCATCCGATATGTCCTAATCTTTCTGGTTAGGACACTACTGCACTGTAAGCGCGCTTATCTCCAGCCCCGCGCTGTGATAAAAAGTCGTTTCACCCCCTGACGACCGCGGGAGAACGGGGACGCTCATCGCAATGCACTACTTCGCTTACAGAGACGACCGCCTCTATGCCGAAGAGGTATCGCTCGCCGAACTCGCGCAGCGAGTCGGCACGCCGTTCTATGTGTACAGCGCGCGCACGCTGCGCCGCCATTTCAGGGTCTTCAGCGACGCTTTCGCCGGCGTCGATCACCTGGTCTGCTACTCGATCAAAGCGCTGTCGAACCTGAGCGTCCTGAAACTTTTCGCCTCGATGAATTCCGGTTTCGACGTCGTGTCGGGCGGCGAGCTGATGCGATGCCTCAGAGTCGGCGCCGATCCCCGCAAGATCGTCTTCTCCGGAGTGGGCAAGACCGACGAGGAGCTCGAAGCCGCGCTGAAGGCTGGAATCCTGATGATCAACGCCGAGTCGGCGCCTGAACTCCGTCGAATCGCGGCGGTGTCGCGGCGAATGAAGCTTCGCGCTCCGGTCAGCCTGCGCGTGAACCCCGATCTCGACCCGGGAACCCATCCGCACATCTCGACCGGCCATCGCACCAGCAAGTTCGGCGTGCCGCTCTCTCAGGTGATGGAGTACTACGCGCAGGCGCGCGAGCTTCGCGATCTCGAACTGGTCGGACTCAGCACGCATATCGGTTCGCAGATAACCGAGACCTCGCCCTTCGCGGAGGCCGCGCGCAAAGTCGCGACTATTGTGAAGCGACTCCAGGCCGGCGGGATCGCGCTGCGTTATCTCGACCTCGGTGGCGGATTGGGAATCCCTTATCAGGAAGAGCCGCCGGACCCGGCCGAGTACGCGGCCGCTCTGCTCGCTCCGCTCAAGGGGCTCGCTATTCGGCTGATCACGGAGCCGGGTCGGGTGATCGTGGGCAACGCGGGAATCATGGTGACGCGCGTGCTCTACGTGAAGGAGACCGACGTCAAGCGGTTCGTCGTCGTCGACGGCGCGATGAACGATCTGATTCGCCCGGTGCTCTACGAGGCCTACCATGCGATTTGGCCGGTCGAGCAGCGGCCCGGCGCCCGCGAGTTCGTCGCCGACGTGGTCGGGCCGGTATGCGAGAGCGGCGACTTTTTCGCCCGCGCCCGCGCGTTACCCGAGCCGAGAGAGGGCGACTTGCTCGCCCTGATGAGCGCAGGCGCATACGGCTTCGTGATGGCCTCGAACTACAACAGCCGCCCGCGCGCGCCCGAAATCCTGGTCGACGGCGACAAGGCCCATATCGTGCGCGAGCGCGAGACTTTCGAGGATCTGATTCAGCGCGAGAAGATAGTCGAGTTGTAGTAAACTGGCTATTGCCGATGGCGACGCTCGAATTCGTAAAAATGCAGGGATGCGGCAACGACTATATCTACATAGTCGCCGATCGAGTCCGGCCCGCCGATCCCGCCGCGCTCTCGCGCCGCCTGTCGGACCGGCGCTTCGGGGTCGGCGGCGACGGGCTCATAATGCTGTGTCGCTCCAGCTCCGCCGATCTGCGGATGGAGATGTACAACGCCGACGGCAGCCGCGGCGAAATGTGCGGCAACGGCATCCGATGCCTCGCGCGGCTCGCGTACGAGCGCGGGATCGCGCGCAGGAATCCAATTGCGATCGAGACCGACTGCGGCGTCAGGACCGTCGCGCTCCAGCTCGACGCAAGCGAACGCGTCGCCGGTGCGACGGTCGACATGGGCGAGCCGATTCTCGACGCGCGGAGCATCCCAGCCGCGGCGGAGGGTCGCGTGATCGACTATCCACTCGAGATCGGCGATCGGGTCGAGCGGGTAACGGCGCTCTCGATGGGAAATCCGCACTGCGTGGTATTCGTCGAGGACGAAAGCGTCTTCCGTCTCGACTCGCACGACTTCGCGAAGCTCGGCCGCCGCTTCGAGAAGCATCCTTTCTTTCCGCAGCGCGTCAATACCGAATTCATCCTGCCCGCCTCTCGTCGCCATCTGAGGATGCGCGTGTGGGAGCGCGGCTCCGGCGAAACCCTCGCCTGCGGCACGGGGGCGTGCGCGGCCCTGGTCGCCGGCGTGCTGACCGGCCGCTCCGAGCGGAATGCGACAGTCGAACTTCGCGGCGGGAAGCTGGAAGTCGAGTGGCGCGAAACCGGCGCTCTCGCAAATCACGTCTTTATGACCGGCGACGCGGTCGAGGTGTTCCGCGGCGAGGTCGAACTCGACCCTGCCGAACTGATCCAGCAATGAGCTGAGAGGTCGGACCTTCATGTTCAACGGCGCATTGTCCGCGATCGTGACTCCGTTCCGCGACGGCGTGGTCGACGAGGCCGCGCTGCGCGATCTGATCGAATGGCAGATCCAGGGCGGCATCGACGGGATCTTCCCGTGCGGATCGACCGGCGAATCCGCCACCCTGACTCACGCCGAGCACGAGCAGATCATCAAGCTGACCGTGCAACAGGCCCGCAAGCGCGTGCCCGTGCTGGCGGGCACCGGGTCCAATTCCACCGCCGAAGCTATCCGGCTCACGGCGTTCGCGCGCGAGGCCGGGGCCGACGGCGCGGTGCTCATTTCGCCCTACTACAACAAGCCCACCCAGGAAGGAATTTTCAAACACTACAAAATGATCGCGTCGAGCGTCGATCTGCCGCTGGTGGTTTACAACATCCCGGGCCGCACCGGATCCAACATCCTGCCCGATACGTTTGCGCGCCTGAGCGAGATCAGGAACATCGTGGCGATCAAGGAATCCTCCGGCTCGATGGATCAGATCTCCGATATCGGGCGCCTGTGCGGCGAACGCCTTAGGATCCTCTCCGGGGACGATTCGATGACGGTGCCGATAATGGCGCTCGGCGGCAAGGGCGTCATCTCGGTGCTGAGCAATGTGATGCCGCGCGAGATGCACGAATTGGCGGCTGCCGCGCTTGAGGGCGATTACGCGCGCGCGCGAGAAATTCATTACCAGCTCCTGCCGTTGATGCGCGCGCTGTTCCTCGAGACCAACCCGATACCCGTCAAGCAGGCGCTCGCCTTCATGGGCAAGTGCAGCGCCGAACTGCGGATGCCGCTTACGCCCATGTCCGCCGCGCCGGCCGAGAAACTCCGCGCCGCAATGAAAGAGCTGCGCCTGCTCTGACGCATCGGTCGGCACTGCCGGGAAGACAAGGCTTCGCGCGATGTTGCGGAACTGCGACATCTGTTGCTTAGCTGCACATCGCCCGCGCTAAATCAGCTCCCTACAATCAGTTCATACATCTAGACTGCTGGTAGTGAGGCGTTTCGGGCCTCATCGCCTGCCCCGAATGTTGGCACGCGGTCTGCTCCAGCTTCCCCCCAGGGAGAAAGGGGCGCGGGGAGGTATGCTTGCAGACCACCGACCAGAGCAACGCAACCGTCGTTATCGGCGCGGGCCGGCCAGTCTGACCGCGGCGCATGAGCTGTCGCGGGCGCGCCGCGGCGTGACGGTCCTGGAGCAAGACCCCCAATACGTCGGGGGTATCGCCCGCACGGTCAGCTACAAGGGCTTCCATTTCGACATCGGGGGGCATCGCTTTTTCTCGAAGAACCCCGACATCGAGCGGCTCTGGACCGAGATTCTGGGCGATCGGATGCTCGAGCGGGATCGGCTGTCGCGGATCTACTATCGCGGACGGTTCTTCAAGTATCCGCTCGACGTGCGCAACGTCCTGCAGAACCTGGGCGTGGGCGAGTCGATCGCGTGCGTGATGAGCTACGCCGCGGCGCGTTTGAGACCGCGCGGCGAAATCAAGAGCTTCGAGGACTGGGTCACCAACGCCTTCGGGCGGCGGCTGTTCCAGACTTTCTTCCGCAGCTACACCGAAAAGGTCTGGGGAATGCCTTGCAGCCAGATCAGCGCCGACTGGGCGGCGCAGCGGATCAAGGACCTCTCGATGCTCACGCTGATCAAGAACGCGCTTTCGTTCGGCTCGCGAAACGGGGGTCCGGTAATCAAGACCCTGATCGATCGATTTCGTTATCCGGCGCACGGGCCGGGCGAGATGTGGCAGACGCTGACGAAGACCATCGAAGCGCGCGGCGCCGTGGTGCGGATGGGCGAGAAGGTGCTCTCGCTCAATCGCGGAAATGGCGGAGTGAAATCGGTCACGACGGTGGGCGCCGGCGGGCTCAACACCTATGCGGGGGGCAATTTCATTTCAACCATGCCGATCCGCGAACTGGTACGCGCGATGCAGCCCGCGGTCCCGACAGAGATCGTCGAAGCCGCGAACAGCCTCAAGTACCGCGACTTCATAACCGTGGCGCTGATCATTGACGAAGCCAAATTGTTCCCCGACCAGTGGATTTACATCCACGATCCCGCCGTGAAGGTCGGCCGCATCCAGAACTTCAAGAACTGGAGTCCCGCGATGGTGCCCGATCAGCGCTACACCGTGCTCGGGCTCGAGTACTTCTGTTTTGATTCGGACTCGATGTGGAATACGCCCGATCCGAGCCTCGTCGCGATGGGTGCGCGGGAACTCGCTCATCTCGGACTCAGCGACGAAGCGAAGGTCATCGATGGCACCGTTGTGCGCCAGCGGGCCGCATATCCGGTCTACGATGCCGACTACCGTCGCGCCGTGACCGTCATCCGCGATTTCATCCGGCACGAGCTGCCGAACCTTCAGCTCGCCGGCCGCAACGGCATGCACAAGTACGACAATCAGGATCACGCGATGATGACCGGGCTGATGGCGGCCTGGAACATCATGGGCGGCTCGTACGATTTGTGGCGGGTCAACTCGGACGCCCTCTACCTGGAAGAGGACCGCAACGAAGAGGGCGGCCGGATGGTGCCGCGCCCGATCGCGGAAGCACCTGCCGCGCCTGGAATCGCCTACGGCAGCCATCCCGCCTAGCAGATGGCCGTGCTCGCAGAGTCATCCGCACTGCCGCTGCAAAGCGCGCCGGTCGCGGCGAGCGAACCGCGCCGGGTCTCGCTGCTTCACTACGCGCCGATACTCGTTCTGCTGCTCGCGGTGGTCGCCGACACCGGTCAACTGACCGATCCGGATCTATGGGGTCACGTGCGTTTCGGCCAGTTGACGCTTCAGCATCATGGTCCCTTGCTGACCGATCCCTATTCGTATTCGGCGCCGGGCCAGCCGTGGCGCAATCACGAATGGCTGACCGAAGTCGTGATGGCGCTCTTCTACAACCATCTGGGAGTCTTCGGCCTCAAGCTCTGGAAGCTCGGCTGCGTCGCGGCAACGATTTTTTTCATCGCCCTGGCGATGGCCGAGACCGGTGCGACCGCCACCGTGCAATTGAGCATTCTGACGGTTGCGTCAGTGGCGCTCATGCCGCAGATGCAATTCCGTCCCCAGCTCTTCACGTTTCTGTTCTTCGCGGCGCTGCTCGCGATCCTGGCGCGGCATAACTATCGCCGCAGGGCGCCGCTCTGGCTGGCGATTCCGATCATGGCGGTCTGGGGCAATCTGCACGGCGGCTACGTTATCGGAATCGCCACGCTCGCCACCTACGCGGGCATTGTCGGCATCGAGGACCTGATCGGCGGTCAAGGGACGGCCCGCGGCCTGCGGCTGGGGCTTCTGGCGGTAATCGGCACGCTGGCAACGTTGCTCTCACCGTATGGCATCGACAATTGGCTGGTGGTGCTGCACGCGATGTTCGTTCATACCACGCACGCCGTCATCAACGACTGGAAGCCGCTCATCCATGCGATGATCGGCCAATGGCATCTCAGCCATTTTGGCGTCTTTTACTACCTGTGCGTGATCGGGCTGATGGCAGCGTTTGCGATCTCAGTGGCGATGCGCCCGGCAGGCGGCGATGTTCCGTTTGTGGTCCTGGCTGCGATGATGAGCCTCGCCGCGTTCGCGGCGGCGCGCAACATGCCGCTCGCCGTAATCGCCTGCACCTTGCCGGCGGCGCGCCACGTAACTCTGCTGTTCGCCGATCTGCGCCGGCGCCATCCGATGAGGGCGGGGTCTCAGCCGCCGCCCGAGCGATCGGCGGTAAACGGATGGCTTGCGGGAGCCGTTGGGCTCTCTCTGGCCGCGTACACCGGCTTGCTGTCGACACACCTGGCAACGGAAACGGAATATCCGTCGGGGGCGATCGCCTTCATGAAAGCGCACGCGCTTGCCGGAAACGTCCTGGTTGACTTCAATTGGGGCCAATACTTCATATGGCACGCGCCGGAATCAAAGGTCTTCATCGACGGCCGCAATGATTCCGTTTACGCCTCGGCAATTCTCAACCAATACCTGGCGTTTTACTTCGGGCAGCCCGATGCGCTGCGAGTCCTTCAATCCTTCCGGCACGATTTCGTCCTCATTCCGCCCAAGTCAAAGGCAGTCGAAGCGATCAGGAGCGCGCCCGGCTGGAGACTGATCTATCAGGACGACGACGCGATGCTCTTTGCTCACGCCAATCCCTTTTCCGCTCCGCTCAGGGGCATCACAGCAACCGGCGCTGTCCTGCCGGTTCAGTATTTTCCCTGACGAACTGTCGCGAGCGCGACGGTCGCTCGCTCACAGTCCTTTCTTGACTCCGGCGCAGGACGGAAGCCGACGGTGCGGGCCGCGGAAATCGTCATCGCGGTCCGAGTGTGGGGATTGAAGCCAGCGCGAGCGCGGCGCCGCCGGACCGAGAAGGTGCCGAAGCCGGGGACCCAGAAACGCTTGTCCTTGCGAATCGATCGCGCGATCTGGTCGAACGCAAGTTCCAGCGTCTTAGCGACGGTTTTCTTCGGCTGATGAGTCGCGCGGGCAACCACTGCTATCAAATCCTCGTTGGTCATGTCGTCCCTCCTTGCGACCGAGGTTCCAGCTCGCGCCACGCCAGCCCCCATCGCACGCCCTGATCGCTGACCACGACGCTCTCGGCGGCGAATTTCTCCATCACGCGGAGGA
>CAWHNS010000023.1:0-180763 GCA_963830715.1 uncultured delta proteobacterium | reverse complement strand
CTAAAGCTGGCACGACCGTATCTTCCCCTTTCCCGGAGCGGAAGGCGAGATGGTCGCGAACGTGGGCAGGAGTGCTTATCTTGCCCTGCACGGAGCCGACGGGATTGTGGACATCAGCCCCTTCACATGCATGAACGGAGTTGTGAGCGAAGCCATCTATCCCAAACTCAGCCGGGACTATGGCCGCATTCCTATACGCAACTTCTATTTCGACGGCCAGCAATCAGATCTCGACCGCGATATCGGAATCTACTTAGAACTGGCGCGGTCGTATCGGGAGAGGAAGCCGTACGGCGCTTACCCTTCGCGGTATTCACGCAGGGAGAACGTTGAGATGCCCGCTTCTTCCCTCCGCCGCAGCTCCGATAGTCATCCAAATTGGGTAAGCCGCCTTCGTTCCGCACAGCACGTCCAGATGGCCCCAGCTATCGAGTTGCTTGAAGGTGACATCGGAACTGCCGGTCGAACGAGGCCGATCCGCCATCCATCGTTCCCCCAGCGACAGAACGGACTGTTGCTGTTACCGCAGGATCGCCGGAAAAGCCAACGCGCGGTGCAGTTTCCCGGCAACGGCCGGCGAGCGATAGGCTGAGAGGCGTTAGGCAACGATGGACGCGATAAGCCCCGCCGAACGAAGCAGGATGCATGGCGCGCATTCGCGGCGCCGACACCGGCCCCGAAATCGTGGTACGCCGACTGCTCTACGCTCTCGGCTACCGCTATCGACTTCATGCTCGGAATTGCCGGGCAAGCCTGACATAGTGTTTCGATCGCGCCGCAAAGTCATCTTCATCAACGGATGCTTCTGGCATCAACATACATCTTGCAAACGGGGGCGACGGGTTCCGAAGACCCGCCGCGCTTACTGGCTACCCAAGCTGCGGGGTAACCGGCGCCGAGACGCTGTTAATTTAAGACGCCTGAAACTTTTGGGATGGTCGCCGCTTGTGATATGGGAATGTCAGTTGAAAAATCTCGACCTTGTGGAGCGACGCCTTCGGGCTCATTTGACGGAGATGGCCAATCGGTGACAACGCTTGGCGCCGCGGCGGATACCACCTACAGGCCAGCCCGGAGGAAGGCGGCGGCGGAGTATACGGTCGCTTCTTTTTTCTCCGGCATCGGCGGATTCGATCTTGGGCTAGAGCGGGCGGGATTCGCTGTACGATTCCAGTGCGAGAACAAACCGTTCTGCATCGACATCCTTGAACAGCATTGGCCTGATACGCCGAGGAAGAGAGATATTGCCGATGTCGCAATCGAAGATATTCCCGACTGCCGATGTCTGGGCCGCCGGATTCCCGTGCCAGGATGTCAGTTTGGCGCGCATGGGGCCGCGCTCTGGGCTTCGAGGGCCGCAGTCTGGGCTCTTTCATGCGTTTATGCGCCTCGTTCGAGAAGGTATGCCCGGAACGATTCTCCTCGAAAATGTTCACGGCCTTCTCTCTAGCCACGGAGGAAGAGACTTCGCCACGATACTCAAGGCGCTGGATGAACTCAGGTATGGTCTCGCATGGCGTGTGCTCGACAGTAAATACTTCGGAGTCCCCCAACAGCGCCGCCGCGTCTACATTGTTGCCGTGCATAGAGACGCAGAGAGCGCCGGACAAATACTTTTTGAGCCAAAACGCGGCGATTGGGATGTTGAGAAGAACGGATCAAATGGGCCGAAACCTCCCTCCCTCTTTCAGACGATCCTTGGAGATTCTCGCAAAGGGCCATTAGTCAAAAGCATAGCTCATTGCATATATGCCGAATCCGCGCGCCACACAGGAACGGATTGGAGCCGTAACTACGTTTGGTATCCAGACGGAAGAGTAAGACGGCTTATTCCGGTGGAGATCGAGCGCATTCAAGGTTTCCCTGATAATTGGACTGTCCCGGCAAGGTTCGGCGAAGTGCCATCCGACAAAATTGACAGCCTCCGCTACCATGCCGTCGGCAATGCTGTAACGCCGCAGGTCGCCGAATGGGTCGGTCGCCGACTCAAATCCGTATTGGCCGCGAATCGCGGGCATTCGCTAGCCCACGCCCGCTGACGGCTCAACCGGGGCGCGCCGTGCCTAATGTCGATATTCGCTGGCGCCCTAGCGGAGGCCGAGGCGAATACGAGCACGTACCGCAAGCGGTTCTTCTTGAGCGCCGCGTCATCGTTGATGCCATTTCAGTTCCGGGCGCATATCTTACAACTGATGCGTGGGGAAAAATCAGAGATGGCAAACCGCGCCTAAGGCGTGAGCATCCGAACGACCGCTCTCTATTGAACGTGCCGCAACTGATAGCCGCTCTGGCTCTCTTGCCTGATCCGATCCGTGAAGATCAGGGCCAGGTGGTTCTGCCTTTGCGAGACAAGGGCTACGTCATAAGCTCGATCTCGTTTCTGGCTAGAGCACGCCGGACGGCCAGCGAGCCATCTGCACCCCGCAATCGTTGCGGGTGCTGCACGACAATAACGACATAGACCTCGTCGATAGGCTCATGCGCATCGCCGATTTCATGGCGAGACCAGACTTGCCCGCGCCCGTTAGAGTGCTCACCGAGCAATATCAGTCCATTGTTAGGGCCGGGGTTCCCGGCTGGCGGAACTCCGCGATCTCTCGAATCGCATCGCCGCTTGGCTCAACAGCCATGCTGAGTTTGCCGAGATGATCGAGGCGCCAAGCGAGAAGTTCGTCGAAATTCCGACAGAAGTCGCCCCCAAGGTGTCTTAATTGAAACGCTGACGGCTAACGAAACCAAGCGGCGGCTGGTGTCGCATTTCAGCATCGACAGAAACAGAAAGATACGCACGGCTAAGGTCGCCATCTTCAAGAAGACCCATGATCAGATATTCTGCGAGAACTGCGCCTTCGACTTCGAGCAGAAGTATGGGAATCGCGGAAAGGGGTTTATCGAGGTGCATCACCTCTTGCCCTTGGCGGCGCTTTTACCCAACACGATCACCAACCTCAGCGATCTCATGCTGCTGTGCGCGAATTGCCACAGAATCGTTCACCGGAAAGAACCCTTGTTGGACAAGGCCGCTCTAGGGAAGATCACGCGGCCGTGGTTGAGCGCTTCGTTCGTCAGCCAGCCTCTCACGTCAGGGCCATCTTGACGGGCGCGTGGCGCGTCAAGTCTGCCGGAGCCAATGGTTCATCGCCGTCAGCAGCTTCCCCCACCTCGCACGCTGCGTAATCCACGCCGCGACCGGCGCGTACACTTCGCTCTCCGCCTTCGTTCCGCACAGCACGTCCAGATGGCCCCAGCCATCGAGTTGCTTGAAGGTGACATCCGAGCTGCCCGTTGACGAGGCCGATCCGCGCACCATCCCGGGCCATCGCGCGGCGATGTTGGTGCTGCTGAACGCGACTACCGGGATCTTCGATTCGCTGAGCGCGTGCTTCAGATCGGGCGTGAACGAACTCTCGTGGTTCTGGATCGACGGCCACCAGCGATCGTATGGGAGCATCACGCGCGCCAGGACGATCGGATCGGAAAAGCCGCCCTGCGGATTCGCAAGCCCGCCCGCGCCGCCGAATGCCGCCGCGTCGTAAACGACGTGTTCCAGGTTCTCTCGCGCGGTCTTGTATTTGGGAATCGGCGCCGGCCCGTCGGGATTCTGAATTACCAGCTCCATCAGCGTCTTGCGCTTGTCGTAGGTCAGATGCTTTCCGCCCAGGTCATCCGCGTAGCCGCTCGGCGCGCCGGGCATCATCGGCATGTCCCCCACAAACCCGTCGAGCACGACCAGTCCCGCGACGCGATCCGGATGACGGGCCGCATATAGATACGCGAACTCCACCCCGCGGCTGAATCCGGATGCGAAAAGCTTGGTGCGATGCGTGTTGGCCATCACGAAGTCGGCGGCGTCGTCGATGTCGGACTCGAAAAGTTCGTTGGTCCATCCCTTCAGCTCCGCCAGGTCACTCTCGGGCGTTTGCGGTGGGATGAAGTGCGTGCGGTAATCCATCGACCAGGTGTCGATTCCCTTCGACGCCAGATAGAGGGCGAAGTTGTAGCGAGGATCATCGATCGCAACCTCGCCGTTCATGTTCGTGCCGGGCAGAAAGAGGACCACCGCTGCCGGCCGCTCCGGAGGCTTGGGACCGGTGGCGATTCGATGGAGTGCGATCCGGTCGAAGGGCGACGGTCCGCGAGCCGCCTCGAATCGCCACTCGTAAGCGCCCGCGACGCCCTTCAGCGCCCTCGGCGGCCCGCTGGACGAGAAGTCCGCGGCCTCGGCGCTGGTGGCCGGGACTGCCGCAACGGTGAGCATCGCGATGACGGCGACGGCGTGGCAGAGCGACCAGAGACGATTCATATCAACCCTCCACCGGACATCGATCGGCCAGCGCGGATAGATCCAGGTCTTCGCCATTTTCCCCAATCGTCACGACGCTCCCTGCGGGATCGGCGGCGAAGTTCATCGCAACGTAAATGAAGCCGCACTTGACGCATCGCGAGGCCGCGATCGTGGTCTGTTTGCTGCCCCATGCGCCGATCACGATGAAACAATGGGCACCCATCGGAGCGGTCCTTATAGCACGCCCGCGCAATTGGTTCTCCCGCCTCGCAAGCGCCGTGCATTCACCGGTTGATTCTGCTCCGCGCGCATGCGAAACAGAAATACGCCTGCGGCGGATTGTCGTTCCGGTCCGGCCCGGCGCTAACCCAACGCATTGGAGCACATGATGGCGAACAAGGTTGACTTCGCGATTTTCTCACCGCAGGCGGGCATGTCGTGGCCGGCGCTGCTCGACCGCGCGCGGCTGGCCGAAAAGCTCGGCTTCCACTCGCTCTGGCTGGTCGATCACATGTGGACCCGCGGCATGCCCGATCTCGACCATCACGAATGCCTCGCCCTGATGGCGGGACTTGCCGCGGCGACCGAGCGGCTTCGGATCGGCACTCTGGTGATATGCAATTCGTATCGCAATCCCGCGCTGCTGGCGAAGTCGCTCACCTCGATCGACCATATCAGCAACGGGCGGCTCGAGATCGGACTCGGCGCCGGATGGATGGACGAGGAGTATCGGGCCTACGGCTACGACTTCCCCTCGATGGGCGCGCGGCTCAAGCAGCTCGAGGAGGGCCTGCAAGTCATGAGCGCGCTGTTCGCCGACAAGCGCGCCAACTTCAAGGGCAAGTACTACGCGATCGCCGACGCGCCGCTCAATCCCAAGCCGATCCAGAAACCGCATCCGCCGATACTGATCGGCGGCAGCGGAGAGAAAGTGATGCTGCGCATCGTTGCGAAATACGCCGATCGATGGAACTGCCCGGCCGGCTACGACAGCTTCGAGCGCAAGCTCGGCATCCTCAAGGATCACTGCAAGGCGGTGGGCCGCGACATCAATGCGATTACAATCTCCGAGCAGTTGCTGATCTGCATGGGCGCTACGAGCGCCGAGGTCGAACAGAAATGGCAGACGGCGAAGCGCTTCCCGTTTTCCAGCACCGGAATCAAGGGCACGCCGCCGGAGATCGTGGCGCAGCTTCGCGATCGCGTGAAGAAGGGCATCACGATGTTCACAATCTTCTTCAGCGATTTCGCGCCCCCGCAGACGCTCGAAACCTTTGCGCGCGAGGTGATGCCGCACTTCGCGTGAGGCCGGGATCGCGGCGGAGCGCGGGCGCACGGAGCATCCCATGGTCGAATTCGGACTCGAAGTTCCTCAGGGCGGACTCCCCTGGCCGATGTGCCTGGAGTTTGCGAAAGCCGCCGATCGCCTCGGCTACCATTCGCTGTGGCTGTCCGATCACATGTGGATTCCGGGGCTTCCCGATCTCGACTACCACGAGGCGATCGCGATGATGGGCGCGCTGGCCGCCTGCACCGAGAAGGTGCGGCTCGGCACGATCGTGCTCTGCAACTCCTATCGCAATCCGGCGTTGCTCGCGAAGTCGCTGGTCACGATCGATCACGTCAGCAACGGCCGCCTCGAGATCGGACTCGGCGCGGGCTGGATGGAAGAGGAGTATCGCGCCTACGGCTACGAGTTCCCGCCGCCGGCATCCGCCTCAAGCAGTTCGAGGAGGGCCTGCAGGTCATCAAGGCGCTGTTCGCCGGCAAGCGCGCCAGCTTCAAGGGCCGGTACTACACGATCGCCGACGCGCCGCTCAATCCCAAGCCCGTCCAGAAGCCCCATCCGCCGATCATGATCGGCGGCCTCGGCGAGAAGGTCCTGCTACGAATTGTCGCAAAATATGCCGACCACTGGAACTGCATGCCGACCTATGACGACTTCGACCACACCCTGGGCGTGCTCAAGGAACACTGCCGGTCGATCGGGCGCGACTTCAACACGCTGAAGATTTCCGAAATGGTATTCACCATCCTGGGCGGCACCGAGCAGGAAGCCGATCAGGCCTGGCAGCAGGCGCAATCGATGGGACAGGACCTGAAGAACGCGATCAGAGGCACGCCGCGCCAGGTCATCGAGCAATTCCGCCGGCGCGCGGCCAAAGGCGTCAGCCTGTTCCAGCTCGTACTGCTCCCGCTTCCGATGGTCAGCGCAGTCGAGCTTTTCGCGCGCGAGGTGATGCCCGCCTTCGCGCTGATCCGATGAACGAACACAAGCTCATCGAGTACCTCGAGCGCCGGATGCCGCGACGCGCGAGAGATCAAAATCGCCGACCTGAAGCGGATTGCCGGCGGCTCCTCGCGCGAGACCTATTCCTTCGACCTCGAATGGCAGGAGAGAAACGGCGAACGGCGATCGCGTCCATTGGTCGCGCGCCGCGACCCGACCGGCGGCCTGTTGCAAACCTCGCGCGAGCGCGAGTTCAACGTGCTCCTCGCGATGCATCGCGCGGGCCTCAAGGTGCCCGAGCCGCTTTTCCTCGAGCTCGATGCTTCAGTGATGGAACGGCCGTTCTTCATCATGGCGCGCGCGCCGGGCCGGGTGTGTACCGGAGCGTTCCCGGCCACCGAGACCCCGGAGCTGCGTGCCAGGATCGCCGATGAATTCATGGCCGAGCTGGCCCGCCTCCAGGCGATTGACTATCGCGCTGCGAAGCTCGACTGGCTTGGCGCGCCCCGCGACCCGGGTGATTCCGCGCGCGTGCAGGCCGCTCACTGGCGCCAGACCTACGAGCGCGATCGGATGGGCGAGCATTATCCGATCATGTCGGCCGCCTTCGCATGGCTCGAAGCTAACCCCGTCGAGACCGATCGCGTCGTGATCGTGCACGGCGACTACCGCTCGGGGAATTACCTTTACGACGAAGCCGGTATGAACGCGATGCTCGACTGGGAGATGGCCCATCTGGGCGACCCGATGGAAGACCTCGGATGGGCGTCGATGAACTTCTGGGGGCGCGCCGAGCTGGCCGGCGGGCTGATGGAACGCGAGTCGTTCTATCGGCTGTACGAAAGCAAGACGGGGCATCGCGTCGATCAGCGGCGGCTGTTCTTCTACCAGGTGCTCGGCAACGCGAAGATGGCGGTGATATGCCTGACCGGAATCCGCGACTTCGTCGAAGGGCGGACCTCCGACTCGGTGATGCCGTTCCTCGAACTTTTGCTTCCGCCCCTGTTCGACGATCTGGCGAGCCAGCTCAAGTTGATTTGAGGTAGCAATAGCTGATGTTGCGTCCCACGCTCGCCGAAATTCTAAGCGGAATCCAGCGAACCATACTCGGGACGCTGTTTGCGGAACTGTCGTCGCCCTATGCGCAGGGACAGGCCGCGATGGCTGCCGCCGATCTCGCTCACGTGATCGCGTCGCTGGAAAAAGCGCCTGCCCATGACGCTTCGGAGGTCGCCGATCTGCGCGCGACGATCGCTGCGCTGAAGCCGGTGGCATCCAGGATTCCGGACAGTGCCCGCGCGTCGTTCGATAGCGGCGCGCGCGGCGCGGAAGCGTCGCCACCCGATCGGCGCGCGATGGAAGCGGCGATTGCGGAATTGGCCGCGGCGCTGGCCTTGGGCAGACTGGACGATCGCGTCGCGGAGCCGGTGCGCGGCTACCTGCGCCGCTATCTGGATCGCACCCGCGACCTGCTCAAGGCCAATTGGGGAGCATAAAGCCCGGCCAAAATTCGTGGCGACCGAAGCGACTCTTCAGAATCTGATCGAGCAGAACCTGCCCGCCGATCAAGCGGTCGGTCTGAAGCTGTTCGCGGAGCGGCTCTTTGCGCGCCTCTCGCCGGAGTTGACCGCGCGCCTGGATGCCACCGGGCTTTACGCGATCGCGCAACGCGCCTTCGAGTTTTTCACCGTGCGCGACGAAGAGGTCGCGGTGCGAGTGCTGCCGGCTCTCGCCGAAGGCGCTATCGTCGTCGAGAGCATGATGCCGGACTGCGCGTTCATCGTGGACACCGTGCTCGAGTGCTTCCGTCAACTGGGAGTGCCCGTCCGCATGTTGCTGCATCCGGTCATCAACGTCAGCCGCGACCCGAAGGGCCGCCTGCTTTCGATTGAACAGCGCCTCTCGACCGAGCGCGGCGAGTCGTTCATCCACGCGGAACTCGAATCCCCCGCCGACTCCGGCCCGCAGATCGCGGCGGAACTCAGGAGCCGGCTCGAGGAAGTCCGCAAGGTGACGGGCGACTTCGCGGCGATGACTTCGCGGGCGCTGGCTATCTGCGAAGAGACGGCGCCCAACCGCGAGCTGGTCGAGGTGCGCGATCTGTTGCGATGGCTCGTGCAGGGCGGCTTCGTTTTCCTTGGCTACCGCCGCTATCGCGCCGGCCCGAGCGACGGACGCCGGACGCTGGCGGTCGAGCTGGGCTCGAGCCTGGGGATCCTGCGCGATGAGTCCCGGTCGCGCTTCGCGATGCCGCGTCCCGCCGATCAATTGGACTCGTCCCAGCACAAGCTGCTCTTCAACGGGCCCACGCTGATCGTCGGCAAGACTCACGCCCAATCACGAGTCCATCGCGTCGCGGCGATGGACGACATCACGATCCGGCGCATCGACGGGGACTCGCAGGCCGCTACCTTCGATCGCTTTCTCGGACTGCTCACTTCCAAGGCCTATGCCGAAGAGGCCGAGCATATTCCGGTGCTGCGCGCCAAGCTTCGCGAGGTGTTGGCCCTGGAGCACGCGGTCGCGGGCTCGCACGACTTCAAGCAGATTGTCGCGGCGTTCAACAGCTTTCCCAAGGAGGAATTGTTCCGCGCCTCGGTCGCTGAGTTGCGCGCGCAGCTCGGTCACGTCCTCGACCTGAAAGCCGAGACCCAGGTCCGCCTCAATCTCTACCCCGACACCGACCGGCACAGCGTGATCGCGCTCGTAATCATGCCGCGCGAGCGGTTCTCCGCCGAAGTGCGGATGGAAATTCAGAAGGCGCTGGCGCAAGGGCTCGGCGGTGAGTCGCTGTATTACCATCTGGCGCTCGGCGAGGGTTACACGGCGCGATTGCACTTCTGCTTCTCGGCGCCGATGCCCGATCCGACCCGGGTTGCCATGCTCGAGGGCGAGGTCGCGCGCCTCGCACGCACCTGGGAGGATCGCCTGCGCGAGCAGCTTGCCGCGAGACTGGGCGAGACGAACGCCCAGGCGCTCGCGTCGCGATGGGGCAATGCGTGCGGTCCCGACTATCAGGCCTCCACCGATGTCGAGCGGGCGGCCGCCGATATCGAGCGGCTCGAAGCGATGCTCTCCGGTGGCGCGCCGAGCGTCGAACTTGGCGCCGAAAAGACCGGCGGCGGCGAGCAATCCAGCGAGCTTCGAATCTACGAACTCGACAAGGCGCCGGCGCTCTCGGAGTTGATGCCGATCCTGCAGAATTTCGGCATCCGGGTGCTCTCCGAAGACGCGCACGATCTCTGGCCGATCGTCGGCGATCGGAAGAGGCGTGCTTCGGTGCAGTCCTTCAGGGTGCAGGCATTGCGGGGCCGGGCGCTGAGCCTGCTGCCCGGCGCGTCGCTGCTGACCGACGCGCTCAGCGCCGTGCGCCTGGGGCGCGCGGAAAACGATCCGCTCAACGCGCTGACGCTGGAGGCCGCACTCTCCTGGCGCGAGGCCGCCTTGGTGCGCGCCTACCTGGCCGGCGGCCTTCCAGATGCGGCTTGCGCCGGCGCGTCCCGCGCTACGCCGCGTGCTGCTGCTCTATCCGCAACTCGCGCGGGCCCTGGTCGATCTCTTCATCGCGCGGCTCGACCCCGATCGCGACGCTCCCCCCGCGCGGCTGGACGAGCTTCGCGCGGCTTACGTCAACGGCCTCTCGGCGGTCGAGAATATCGAGGACGATCGGGTCGCGCGGCGGCTGCTCTCGATGGTTGAAGCGACCGTGCGCACCAACTATTTTGCGCCGCCGCCGTCGCCCGACCCTTATATTGCGCTCAAGTTCGAGAGCGGGAAGATCGCCGAGTTGCCCGACGATCCGCCGCTGTACGAGATCCACCTGAACAGCCCGCGCGTCGAAGGATGCCATCTGCGGGCCGGAAAAGTCGCGCGCGGCGGAATCCGTCACAGCGATCGCGCCGACGACTACCGCACCGAAATCCTCGGGCTGATGAAAACGCAGACCGTGAAGAACGCGATTATCGTACCGATCGGCTCCAAGGGCGGCTTCATCGTCAAGGCGATGGCCGGCGCGGTGGCCACTCGCCAGGAAGTAGTCGATGCCTACCAGGCGTTGATGAATGCGATGCTCGATCTTACCGGCAACGTCGCCGATGGCCGCGTGGTCCATCCCGCGCGCGTCAAGGTGCTGGACAACGACGGTCCCTACCTGGTGGTGGCGGCCGACAAGGGCACCGCGGCATTTTCCGACCTGGCCAACGCGATCGCGACCCGCCGCGGGTTCTGGCTCGGCGACGCCTTCGCCTCCGGCGGCGAGCACGGTTACGACCACAAGGCGCTCGGGATCACGGCGCGCGGCGCGTGGGAGTCGGCGCGCCGCCATCTGCGCGAGATGGGCCGCGACCCGCAGCGCGGCGCGCCGATCGTGATGGTTGGAATCGGCGACATGTCGGGCGACGTGTTCGGCAACGGACTCCTGCAATCGTCCAACCTGAAACTGATCGCAGCCTTCGACCATCGCGACATCTTCATCGATCCGGCCCCCGATCCCGCGCGCAGCTTCACGGAGCGCAAACGGATGTTCGAGCTGCCGGCCTCGAGCTGGGCGGACTACAACCCCTCGCTGATCTCCAAAGGCGGTGGCGTGTTCAGGCGCGGCGCGAAAAGTATCGCGCTCAGTCGCGAGGCGCGGGCCGCGCTCAAGTGCGATGCCGCTGAACTCGACAGCGAGAATCTGATCCGCGCAATCCTGCGCGCCGACGTCGATCTGATCTACAACGGCGGTATCGGCACTTTCGTCCGCGCCGGTGACGAGACCGACGCCCAGGTCGGCGACCACGCCAACGACGCCTGCCGGATCGCGGCCAACGAGCTGCGCGTGAAGATCGTGGTCGAGGGCGGCAATCTCGGCTTCACCCAGAAAGCGCGGATCGCATATGCGCTGGCCGGCGGAAGGATCAACACCGACGCGATCGACAATTCGGCCGGCGTTGACATGTCGGATCACGAAGTCAACCTGAAGATCCTGTTGCAGCCGCCGATGGCGCGCGGGGCGCTCAGCTTCGAGGAACGCAACCGCGTGCTGAAGGCCGCCGCCGACGAAGTCGCCGAACCGGTGATCCGGGACAATCGCGATCAGAACCTGATGCTGAGCCTGGAGCAGGTCCGCAGCCGGACCCAGGTCAGCGCCTTCCGCGACCATCTGACGGCTATCGAGCAGCGCGGGATTTTGCGGCGCCACGAACAGGCGCTGCCGACGCGCGAGGCGCTGACTGCGCGCCGATCGCAGTTCCCGGGACTGACCCGTCCCGAACTTGCGGTGCTGACCGCATATACCAAAATCGACCTCACGCGGGCGCTCGAACAGACGGAGCTGCTGGACGACCCGTATTTCACGAATCGGTTCCTGGTTCCCTACTTTCCTGCTTCGATCGCGCGCCGATTTGGCGCCGAGATTCCGGCGCACGGCCTTAGGCGTGAGCTTACCGCAACCCGGATGGTCAACGAGTTGGTGGACTTCGCCGGCTCGATCTTCGTCTCCTCGCTAACCCGCGATTACGGCGTCGAGGCCAAAGACGCCGTCCGCGCCTGGCTGATCGCCAACGACATCCTCGATGCGCGCGAGCGGGTCGATCGGATCAAGGCCGGCGCCGCCGAGCTGACCGTCGAGGCCGAACTGGGCGCATTGCTCGCCCTCGAACGGGCCGTGGATCGCGCGTCGCGATGGGCGATCATCAACGCCGCACAAGCCGCTTCGATCGGCGAAGCGGTAAGCCGCCTGAGGCCGGCGCTCGCGCAGCTTTGCGAAGAATTCGAAACGATGCTGGTCGCGGGCGAACGCGATCGCTTCGAGCGTGCTTATCGCGAGTTCCGCGCCGCGGTCCATCAGGAGCAACCCGCACACGAACTGGCGCGGCTGGCGTTCGCCGGCCATCTGCTCGATGTCCTTGGCCTGGGGTTCGCACTCCGCATCGAGTCGGCGCGCGCCGCCGCAGTCTATTTTCGGCTGGGCGAGTTTCTCGATTTCGACCTGCTGGAGAGCGCCGCTGACGCACTCGGAGGCGACGATCGATGGGAGCGGCGCGCCGCGCGCGAGCTGGGTGCCGACCTGCGAGCGGCGCGCGTCGAGCTCTGCCACGCTATCCTCGCTGGCAACGCCGATCTCGCCGACCCCGGCCGGGCAATCCAGCGCATGCTGGACGAACGCAAGAAGAACTTCGACGAGGTTCACCGGCTTTCCGCTGAGCTCCGCGCGCTCGGATCGCCAAGTCTCGCCGCGCTCCAGGTCGCGACCCGCGCCCTGAAGCGGCTGACTTCCAAGGCATCGGGACCGGGGTAGCGTCCTGCAGTCGTTCATCAGCTTCGCGAAGCAATTGAAGGCCCCCTCCCTGACCACGAGAACACCGCCGACTTGACAACCCTTAGGGTATTTTGCTAGGCCCAGCGCCACGGGGACATCACGGGGACAATCAGCGGTCATCGCCGTCATTCTTCCGCTGCCTGCGTGTTCAGAACAAAAGAAGACGGATAGGCGACTCCCATGAAAAGTTACGTTAAAGCGCCCATCTGGGCTCTGGCCGTATTTTCTGCATTGGCTCCGCTGATGGCAGCGAACCTGGCTAGGGCTCAGGCGCCAGTGGCTTTCGAACCGTTCAAGTACAACAACGTAGGCGGTCCGCCTGACAACGGCGGCACCGGATGGGCCGGTGCATGGTCCGGCGGCTCGGTTGTCAAACCAGGGCTCACATGCAAAGGATGGGTGCCGACGCCGAGTGGCAACGCGCTTGGGCCTGCCGGTTTGTTTGTTTCCCGTGCGTTGGCATCGCCCGTCGCGCGAACGCCGGGGAGTTCTCTGGTGATGAGCGCTCTCATAAAGTCCGATGTCAACGGTGGTGTCACACAGGCTACGCTTGGGAACTTAAGCGGCGGCACATTCACTATCGGGGATCTCCCAGAATCACCGGCGGTGCCGTACTGGGCGCTCCAAAACGCGTCCGGTGTCTACTACAACCCCGTAAGCGCCGATTTGATTAAGGCTGGTGAGACCGCATGTCTAGTGGCCCAAATCGATTTTGGGGTGCCTGGGGGCGGAGGTAACGACCGAATGCGGCTGTGGGTGAATCCCCCATCGAACCAGACCTACTTTGTGAAGACGCCCGATGTAGACGAGACCACCGCGCAAGTTGGCAGGTTCTCCAGCGTATTCTGGCAAACTCAGCAGCAGCAGGATGTAGATGAGATCAACATCAGCGCTACGAGCAACTCCTGCATTCCTCCGCCAAACACTACTATGGTGGCTTGGTACCCCTTCGACCAGACCACGACTAACGGCACTCCCCCAATTACCACCACCCCGGATATCGCCGGGGGAAACACTGGTACCGTTTTCGGAGCGACCTCCGTGGCGGGAATGGTCGGCCCCGCACTCCACTTCGACGGCTCCACCAGCTATGTAGAATACCCCTCGACGATCATCACAAACATTGGCCCCGCCGTCTGCCCCAGCGGCAGCCCGACCAGCGGTGCTTGGTCCGCCTGCCCAGGGGACTTTTCGATCGACGCGTGGATCAGACCTGCCTCGATACCAGGCGTGCAGGTCATTGTTGACAAGCGCGCGGCGTCGGGTCCTAACGTTATCGGATACTCCTTCTTCGCATATGAAGCCGCGGGCGGCGAAGTTCTTGGCCTCCAACTCGCCGATAATGTGTCGCCAACCGCCTCCGGCATCAACGTACTCTCGGGGGTGGCGTCCCCTGCCTTGACGGACGGCAACTGGCACCACGTTGCCGTTACCGTCCAAAATAGGCACATTCAATTCTATCACGACGGTGTCCAGCTGGGAGCTGCTGTGAAATCGAGCCACGTTGGGTCTCTGGCCAACTGCAGCCCCTTGCGCGTGGGCGTTACTACCGACCAAGCCTTCGGAGCGAACTATTTCAACGGGGACATAGACGAAGTGGAAATCTACAACCGTGCTTTGAGCAAGGGAGAGGTGCTGGCAATCTTCAATGCCGGACCATTCGGCAAGTGCAAGCCGTGCTAGGTTGATGGTGCCGGCAGGTGCTCACGGCGAGTGGCCGAGCGGGATGTGCTCGACGCTCGAGTCGTCCAGGTACAGCCGCTTGCCAAGCTGAGTCGCGTCGAGCGTCGTGACTACTCGTGCGCCCTGTAATTCGATAGCCGTGGTCATCCGGACCGGCTGGCCTGCGCCCGGGGCGCCCTTCCCTTCCCTGAGCGCTTCACCCATCACGCGTCCAGTCTCGTAGACGCCGCCCGGTCCGACGTTGGGCTCGAGCTTCAAGATTTGCGTGATCGTCGGTGCGATGTCGGCGTTGCTGGTCGGGCTGTGGTCGACGAGTTGCTTGCGGAAATCAGGGCCGATAGCGGCGCAGAAGTTGTGGAGCTCGCGGCTTCCCGCCGCGCCGTGCATCCCCATTCCGGTCGTATAGCCCGACGCGTCTGCGTAATTCACGCCCGGAACCGGATGCACCAGTTCCTTTGATGCGTTGGGTCCGGAATGTTGACCGTGCGCATCGAGCATGAAGGCCGGATGGCTGGGGCCGGTCAACGCCGAGTTGTCCTGGTCGGGGAATTCACGAAACGATATCACCAGATCGGGAGAACGGGTCGGGTTGTAGATTCCGACCGTCGCCTGGCTGAAGGTGCCGTCGATCCATCCGGCAAAGTCCGATCGTTCATGGCGGCGGCTGTCGCCCGGCGGCGCGGATTCACGGGAAAAAATCGGCCCGCACCACTCCTGCGCCTCGGCAAACTCGACGATCTTCTGCAAGATCTTGCGCCGCGCCTCGACCGAGCCGAATTCCTCCGGCGACAAATAGATCAAGTCGCTGCCGCCGTTGCGCGCGATGACGATCTCGGTGCTGTCCATCGACTTCTTGATCCCGGCCCCTACCAGCAAGCCGTTCAGGTTAATCCCCATCCGGATGGTGGCGAACCCATGATCCGACGCGACCATCAGGTCGGTCCGCGCCCCGATGCCCGCCTGCGCAATCGCTTTCCGGATCCTGGCAATGTCGGCATCGCATGCGGACAGCGCCTCGAGATCCTGCAGCGTTCCGAGGCCGGCGTGATGCTGCGTCTGGTCGGGGTCGCGCAGCCATAGAACGATAAGCGCCGGACGTCCTTGGTCCGACGCCGCCCTGGCGGCCGGAATGGCTTTGTCGATCGCGATCGTCGTGTAGAATTCGTCGCGCGCCGATGATGATCGTGCTTTGAACGCCGTCGCGTTCACTGTATCGGCGATCGACTTTGTCTCCGGCTCGGGCGCCGCCAGGTCGTCGGTCGCGAATAGAAAATCGGCGTGCGGCTCGTTCAGGATGTCGTGGCCGCCGTTCAAATCGGCGACCCGGTTGTCGAACAAAAATGCAGGCGCCGCCTTCCCCATCACCGCGATATACCCGCCTTCGCGTTCCGCCTCCTGCGGGACGGTATCCAGGGCCAGCAGATGGCCGTCGAGGACGGCTGGCGCGTTGAGCTGCGCCCACAGCTTCGTGTTTTCCAGGAACTGGGGCTGTGCGATCGACCGGCTCAGACTCGAGTTGAAGGGAACCTTCGACCCGACGATCGGCTTCAGGTACATCACGTTGCCCAGAACACCGGAAACTCCTGGCTGCGCGCCGGTGGCGAATCCGGCCGCGTTCACCATCGTGAGCGTCGGGTAGAGGCTATGATGGCGGTCGAAGCGGACGCCTTCTCGCGCCATCGCGAACAGCGCGGGCATGTTCTCGTGGGTCACGAAGTCCGGCCGCAGGCCGTCGCATACCACGAGAATCACGATTCGGCCGTGCCCGCGCCGCTCGTGCCCGGCTGCCGCGACTGCGATCGACGCCGCGACAAGCGAAATCGCCGCCGACAGGGCGACGATCTTCGAACCGGATTTCATCGGGCCTTTGTTCATCGTCGGAGCTATTCAAACGGTCGCGCCCGCGCCGTGTCAATCGCGGGATTGTTAACGGCTCGCTTTTGACGCGCGTTGCGTGTTTTGATTGGCTAGCCTCAAATGGAGAAGCAAGCTTGCGAATCGCGTTAATCGGGCAGGCGGCCTTCGCCGAAAAAGCGCTCGAATCGCTGCGCTCGCGAGGCGAGGAGATCGTTCACGTATTTGCGCCTCCTGAAAATCCGGGCGCGCGGCCCGATCCGCTCAAGACGAAAGCGCTGGAACTCGGCGTGCCGCTCAGCCAGCCCAAATCGTTCCGAGGCGACGCGGCCTACGAGCATTTCAAATCGCTCGGCGCCGATCTAGCGGTCCTGGCCTTCGCGACTATAATCGTGCCCGAACGGATTCTCTACTCGCCCTGCTTCAAATCGATCTGTTTTCATCCGTCGCTGTTGCCGCGCCATCGGGGCGCCAGCGGCATCAACTGGGCGATTATCCAGGGCGACAACGAGACCGGCGTGACCTGGTTCTGGCCCGACAAGGGAATCGACACCGGTCCGATACTCATCCAGCGGCGCGCGCCGATCGAGGAAGGCGACACCACCGGCTCGATCTATTTCAATCGGCTCTTTCCGCTCGGGATCGAGACGTTGATGGAAGCCGTCGATCTGATCAAGGCGGGCACTGCGCCGGCGATAGCGCAGGACCCGCGCCTTGCGACTTACGAGCCGCCGTGCCGCGATGAGCACGCGCGAGTGGATTTCGGCAAGCCGGCGCGCGAGGTGTACAACCTCGTGCGCGGATGCGATCCGCAGCCGGGCGCATACGCGGAGACCGACGGCGCGCGGATCCGGCTCTACGAGCCGGCGTTCGAGACGGGCGATTCCGGTGCCGAGCCGGGGACCGTCCTGGCCATCGATGCTGCCGGGATGCGGATCGCGTTGCGCGGCGCGACGATGCTCATCCGGCGCCTGCGCCTCGACCCGAATCCAAAAAAAGTGGCGCCTCACGAACTGGCAGCGTCGGGAGCCCTTCGCGTGGGCGCGAAACTCCAGGAATGAAATCGCATCGATGAAGTAGTATCGTCGGGGGTGCGGTTGTTCGATTCGCGCGGGCGCGCGAAAGGAGGTGGCCACGATGCGGCTATGTGTCGGCACCGCGAAGGGTATCGTGATCCTCGATCCGGATCGGGGTGGAACTCCGCTGATGGTGCTGGCCGATCCTGCTTCGGTCTGGTGCATGGCGCAGGACTGCCGCGACCCGCACCTGATCTACGCAGGCGCCACGGGATTCGCCACGATGGGCAATGCGCGCGGCAAAGGCTCTCTGGCCCGCTCGAACGACGGCGGCAAGACCTGGACCGACATCACGCCCTCGCTGGCCCGCGACGAGGACGTATGGGCGCTCGCGACGCCGCCCGACGTCCCCGGTGAGGTGTTCATCGGGACCTCCCACGCGCGGCTGTTCCGCAGCCGCACCGCCGGCGGAGGATTCGTCGAGTGCAGAAAATTCCTCGAGGTGCCGGGCCGCGATCGATGGACTTTTCCGCCGCCGCCGCACATTCCGCACGTTCGATCGATCGTGTTCGATCGGAAGGACCCGGCGACGATGTACTTCGGCGTTGAGGAGGGCGGAGTAATCCGATCGCGCGATCGCGGCGAGACCTTCGAGGTCCTCAACCAGGGGCTGTATTGCGACGTTCATACGATCGCGATCGATCCCGAAGATTCCCGGCGGCTCTACGCGACGACTGGCGGCGGTTTCTACCGCTCCGAAGACGCGGGCGCATCGTGGCGGCACATCACCCAGGGACTGAAGCGAACCTACACGATTCCGGTGCTGGTCGATCGTCAGCATCCGGGAATCGTCTATACCGCCGCGGCCGCCGGCCCGCCTCCGATGTGGCAGATGGGCGCGGCCGGCGCCGACGCGATGATGTTCCGCAGCGACGATCGCGGCCTGAGCTTCGCGCCGATCGAGGACGCCAGTGGGCCAGCGCGCGGAATGATGATGCGGTTCGCCGGCGACCCCGGTGACGCCGGAGGGTTCTTCGCAGTCCGCACCGACGGCACGGTAGTCCGCGCGCGCAATCGCGGCCAGACCGTAAGTTGCATCGCGGAAAAGCTCCCTGCGGCGTACGACCTCGTAGCAATCGCGTAGGAGCGGCGGAAGAAGAATCCCACCATAAAGGCAAGAAGAGAGATTTCGTCTTAGTGTCTTCGTGCCTTGGTGGTTAAATCTTAATGGAAAGCAAGCGGCGGCAAGTCTTGAAGCTGGGGGTGGTGGATCTCGGCGTCGAGACCGCCACGCTCCCCAATGACGTCACCGTCGATCTCGCGATCGTGCGTCATCCGGGGGCTTGCGCGATCGTGGCGCTCGACGATGACGGCGCGGTTGCCACGATGCGCCAGTATCGTCACGCGATTGGCGGCTATCTTATGGAAGTGCCCGCCGGATGCCGCGATTCCGGTGAGAGCGCGCTTCAATGCGCCGAGCGCGAGCTGGGCGAGGAGGCGGGCCTGTCGGCGCTCCGATGGGACCATCTTGGATCGATCGTCACGATCCCGAGTTTCTGCGACGAGCGGATCGAATTATTCCTGGCGCGCGATCTATCCGAGGTCCCGCGCAAGCTCGACCACGACGAGGTGATCGGCCAGGTCGAGCGGGTGAAACTCTCCGAGGCGCTCGCGATGATCCGCCGGGGCGAGATCATCGACGCCAAGACGATCGCGGCGCTCCATCACGCGGCGGCGTTCCTCGCGGCTACCGCGCCAACGCGGTGACCATACCGAAAGTGGTCGTAGCAGGCGGTTGAGCCTTTCCTCAACCGCCGGCTAGAACGGGGGTTTCTGAGTCGATCTGGACACCGCCGCTGAACGTCATGATGATCCGGCCATAAGCGGCAACGCTGACCCGTTCAACATCGGGCGCTTTGCTCATGTTAGCCGCAAGTTGTTCGGCGTCGCGCCGCCTGGACGGCATGGCGCGGAGCGTGATGTCACCCGCCCTGTTCGTCACGTATGCTGTGAACATTTTTCTTCGCCAACTTGAGCTTACTACATCATCCCGCCCGGAGGCATCCCGCCGCCCTGCCCTCCGCCGGCGCCTTTCTCATCGGGCTTCTCGGCCACCATGCACTCGGTGGTAAGCAGCAAGCCCGCGACTGACGCCGCGTTTTGCAGTGCGGTGCGCACGACCTTGGTCGGGTCGATAATGCCGGCCTTCATCAGGTCCTCGAACTCCTCGCTCGCCGCGTTGAAGCCGAACGGCCCCTTGTTGTTCTTGATCTTGTCGACCACGACCGAGCCCTCCCAGCCGGCATTGCTCGCGATCCAGCGCGCCGGATCCTCGAGCGCCTTGCGGATAATGCCGATGCCGACCTTCTCGTCTTCGCGCCCGCGCAGGTTGTCGAGCGCCGACAGCGACCTGATAAGCGCCACGCCGCCGCCCGGTACAACCCCCTCTTCGACCGCAGCTCGGGTCGCATGGAGCGCGTCCTCGACGCGCGCCTTCTTTTCCTTCATCTCCATCTCGGTCGCGGCTCCGACCCGAACCACCGCCACGCCCCCGACCAGCTTGGCGAGGCGCTCCTGCAGCTTCTCACGGTCGTAATCGGAAGTGGTCTCGTCGATCTGCGCCCGGATCTGTTTGATGCGACCTTCGATGTCGGCCTTCTTGCCGGCGCCGTCGATGATGGTGGTGTTGTCCTTGTCCACCACGATCCGCTTGGCGCGGCCAAGGTCTTGAAGGGTCACGTTTTCGAGCTTGAGCCCGAGTTCCTCTGCGATCACCTTGCCGTTAGTCAGAATCCCGATGTCCTCGAGCATCGCCTTGCGCCGATCGCCGAAGCCGGGTGCCTTCACAGCGACGCAGGAGAGCGTGCCGCGAATCTTGTTCACGACCAGGGTCGCCAGCGCCTCGCCCTCGATGTCCTCCGAAACCAGGATGAATGGTTTGCCGGTCTTTGCGATCGCTTCGAGTACCGGCAGCAGATCTTTCATCGAGGAGATCTTCTTCTCGTGGATCAGGATGTAGGCGTCCTCGAGCTTCACTTCCATCCGCTCAGGATCGGTCACGAAATACGGCGACAGGTAGCCGCGATCGAACTGCATCCCTTCGACCACCTCGAGCGTGGTTCGAGCCCGTTGGCCTCCTCGACCGTGATCACGCCTTCCTTGCCAACCTTCTCCATCGCTTCGGCGATGATGTCGCCGATTGTGGAATCGTTGTTGGCCGAGATCGTCCCGACCTGTGCGATCTCCTTGCGATCCTTGGTCGGCTTGGACATGTTCTTCAGTTCGCCGGTTACGGCCTCCACGGCGCGATCGATTCCGCGCTTGAGCGACATCGGGTCATGCCCGGCCGCTACCATCTTGATTCCCTCGGTGAAGATCGAGCGCGCCAGCACGGTCGCGGTGGTGGTCCCGTCGCCGGCCACGTCAGAGGTCTTGGAGGCGACCTCCTTGACCATCTGCGCGCCCATGTTCTCGAACTTGTCTTCGAGTTCGATCTCCTTGGCGACGGTGACGCCGTCCTTGGTAACAGTGGGAGCGCCGAAGCTCTTCTCGAGCACGACGTTGCGGCCCTTGGGGCCGAGCGTCACCGTGACCGCGTCGGCCAAGACATTGATCCCCCTGAGAATCTTCTCGCGCGCTTCCTGGGAAAAACGGAGCATCTTGGCTGGCATAGTTGTTTGCCTCTCCTCGGTTCACTCAAAATGACTTTGCGTAACGGTTGAGACGCCGGCCGGGAGCGGTCAGCCTTCGAGCACGCCCAGGATGTCGTCCTCGCGCATGATCAGGTGTTCTTCAGCATCGAGCTTGACCTCGCTGCCTGAAAACTTGGCGAACAGAATCCTGTCGCCGGCCTTCACGTCGGGTGCGATCAGCTTGCCCTCCTCGGTCATCTTCCCCTTGCCGACCGCGACCACCTTGCCCTCTTGCGGCTTTTCCTTGGCGGTGTCGGGGATGATGATGCCGCCCTTGGTCTTTTCCTCTTCTTGAATGCGCTTCACCAGGACGCGATCGCCCAATGGCCTGATTTTCATAAGACCGGTAGCCTCCTAGTCTCGATTGCTCGAATCCCTCAGATGGGAATATCCGCCCGCAGACTGACTGCGAACTTCCACTTGTCGATTGTCAGTTGATCTGGATCTTCGTCGATTTGGACTCGGGCTTTTTCTCGACCGTCACCTCGAGCACGCCGTCCTTATAGAAGGCCCCAATCTTGTCGCGGCTCGCATCATTCGGCAGCTCGAAAGCCCGGCGAATCGTTCCGTAGCCGCGCTCCGCGATGTGAACCTCGGTCTCCTTCGGCCATTCCGGCCACTTGCGCTCCGCCGAAACAATCAGCCGGCCGTCCTCAACGCGCGCGTCGAGCGACTCGTTCCTGAGTCCCGGCATCTCGAAGTAGAAATGGTACGCGTCCTTGTCCTCAACGACATCGACCGGCGCCTGCGTGTGCCTGGTCGCGCCATAGAACAAACCGTTCGCGAAGTCGGACCAGCCGCTGACCGCTAACCCGTTTTCATACCTGACTTCCATCCTAATATCTCCTTCCGACTTGAGGGCCGGAATTGTTTTCCTGTTTCGGCTGCGACGCCAGGGACTCTTCTGGAATTCCGCGGGAGTTGCACATGTAACAAATTAAGATAGGTATGAATAGTGCATTGTCAACTTCTATCTATCCTAAGTTTATTTCTGTTAATCCATTAGGCCGGCAGAACTGGTTAATAGGTCTCCAAACCGAAGCCTTCCCACCGCAGCTAAGCGTGAGGCCTGGTACGGTGTCAAACGGCTCTGTTCGGGCAATCCAAGTCAACCAACAGGCTCGCGGCTTCAAGTCGAGGGCGTGCACAGTACCGCACAAAGAAGGACGGGAGACGCTTGACAACGCGCTATTCATACTTAAGTTAACATTTGCCCCAGGGCAACCAAGAGCGGCGGGAGCCGGTCGAGAATAAGCCTAATCCGCCAAGATCCGCTCAGTTGACATTTGAGGCAGGCGGCGCGCCAAGGGCCGGTAAGGCTCGGCTTTGGCTACCGAGCCGGCCTTTGGTTGTGGAGCGTGGCCTCTGGTGGAGATCGGGTCCGCGACCGGCACCGTCGTGGGGCCGGTCGTTGCGCCACGGAACGGAAACTAACATCGTTTCACCGCCCAGGAGGCAAACGAATGGGTAGTAAGAGTTATGAAGGCACGCGGGGTCCAAAGGGTCTTCTGACGTACGTGATCGAGGATCACCCGAATGGCGGAACCAGGGTCAAACAGCTCCTACCTCGCACCGATCTTGTGAAGCATACGCCGTACGGCGCCTTCGAGTGCGGATTCAAAAGCTCGGGAGCAAGCCAGTTGGCGCTAGCCATTTTGGCCGAGCACCTCAACGACGACGATCGCGCGCTTGATCTACACATAGGTTTCAGGGATCGCGTGATAGTCAATCTGGCGCGCGATCGCGGCTGGTGTCTGACTCAAGACTATATCGACACCCACCTGGAGGCGCTTCGTGTACCAGGAGGAGCGGGTGTCTCTGGACACCCGGCCGAACACACGGTCGCTTGACTTCGCTCACTTCCGACGTTCTGTCAGTCTGAGCAGGCCGTTGTTCGGGACGGCGCGGCAGCCGGGGGTCCTGAGCTACACGAGTATTGACAGGCCGCATGTCAATATAAGAGACTCCGCTCGAATCGGAGAAAGTTGACTTCGGATCGCACGCCTGGACGTCGCATAAAGTATAAGCGGAGAGCATCGAAATGATCGACCTCTACACCGCTCCGACACCCAACGGATGGAAAGCCTCGGTTGTGTTGGAGGAACTCGAAGTTCCCTATCAGGTCCACCCCATCAACTTGACCACGAACGAGCAGCGGCAGGAGTGGTATCTGAAGCTGAACCCCAACGGGCGAATCCCGACGATTGTCGATCGGGACGAGGGCGGCTTTGCCGTTTTCGAATCCGGCGCGATCCTGATCTATCTGGCCGAGAAGACCGGCCGGCTGATGCCGCGCGACGCCAAAGGGCGCTCGCGCGTGATTCAGTGGGTGATGTTCCAGATGGGCGGAATCGGCCCGATGATGGGACAGGCCAACGTTTTCTTCCGTTACTTCCCGGAAAAAATTCCCGCGGCTATCAGCCGCTACCAGAACGAATCGCGCCGGCTGTTCGAGGTCCTGGACCGCCGATTGGGCCAGAGCGAGTGGCTCGCGGACGACTACTCTATCGCGGACATCGCAAACTGGTGCTGGGTGCGCACCTACAAATGGTCGGGAGTATCGATCGACGGACTGGACCATCTGCGGCGCTGGATGGACGCGATTCGCGCGCGTCCGGCCTGCCAGCGCGGTATCGAGGTTCCCTTCAAAATCCCGAGCCTCGAAGGCGACGAGAAAGCCGCCAAGGAGTTCGCGGAGAACGCCCGCAAATCACTACAAAGATAATTGGCGCAGGCGGACAGTGGCAATCGCGTGCGCCACTCGCGACCCATAGCTGAACGATTCAATGCCCTCGAACCATCTTTCACGGCCCGGCGTTTATCGCGTTTACGGGATGAGCCAGTCTTACTTCACCCGCAAACTGACCGGCTATCTCGACTACAAAGGAATCCCCTACCTGATGCGCCGGTTCGCGGGCATGAACCGCGAAGCACGCGCGGCGGGATGGCACGGCGGCATTCCCGTCGTGATGACGCCTGAGGGCGGATACATGTGGGACACCAGCGCGATGATCGCTTATCTCGAAACGCGCTTCCCAGAACCGTCCGTCATTCCCGAACATCCGGTGACGCGATTCCTTACCTATGCTCTTGAAGACGCGCTTGACGAATGGATCTATCGTCCGGCGGTTGGTTCGCGATGGCTTTACGGCGAGGAGAATCACCGCGTGGGCGGATGGGAGTTGGCGCGCGACGCCACCCACGAAGCCGCGATCGCGGCCGACCAGGCCTACGAGACGGTAAAAGTACACGTAACCGCGACCTGCGAGCCCTTCGGTGTAACCTCTGCCAACATTGGTTCATGGATCGAGGAGATCCTGCGGCCCTGGATTCGCGTCTCGGGCGCGCACCTTGTGGAACATCCCTATTTTTTCGGCGCGAGGCCGTCGCTGGCCGATTTCGCGTTCTTCGGAGGCAACGCAGCGCACTTTATCAATGACCCTCAGTGCCGGAGCTGGGTCGATGCGGACGGCCCATCGATAGTCCGGCATACTCACCGGCTCATGGAACCCGAAGATCAGGAGTTCGGTGAATGGTCACGCGAGGTTCCCGAAACTCTGGTCGCAATGCTGGCCGACCTTGGCCGATTCTATCTGCCCTGGGTCAGCCGCGCGGCAGTGGAAGGCAGCGCAAAAATCGCCTTCGCGAGCGGACAGAAAATCGAAATCAAGGCGACGCCGTTTCTGCGGGAAGCGCGAGGCGTGATACTGGCGCGCTACCGGAAGTATCGATGCGCCGAACTGGACGCGGTCCTCGATCGAGCCGCGATCCTTCCCTACTACGCCGACTATGTACATCTCGCGGGCGCTGTGCCGATCCACGACCAGCCGCCGAGACCTTCGCTCAACCGTCCGTTCGCACCGCCATGGGAAGCCGAGACGTGATCGCGTCATCAAATGGAGAATCAGATGAATGTCGAAAATAAAGTCTATCCGCGCGTAGAGACGCTGACGGCCCTGGCCGGCGACACCACGCCTGGGCCAATTGCGATGGTCAACCTGCTCAAGTTCCGTGAGAAGGCCGACTACAAGGACGGCCGGACGGACGATATCTCCGGGGCGCAGGCCTATCAGCGTTACGCCGCCGAGATGCGACCGATCGTCGAGCGCGCTGGAGGGCGGTTCCTGTTCGTCGGCGATGTAAAGGGCCTGGTCATCGGAGAGGTCGGCGAGCTATGGGATGCGGTAGGGGTCGTGGAATATCCCTCGCGCGCCGAATTCCAGAGGATTGCGATGTCGCCGGAGGTGCAGGCGATTGGCGTGCATCGCGAAGCCGGACTCGCAGGGCAACTGTTGATTCTCACGGTCGGTCGCTGATGTAATTTTGCGTTGCGCGGCCAAAGGCGCACTGAAATCCCCAAGAGGTCATGCCTCACCCCGTCACGTATGAATCGAATCCGCTCTGCCAGGGTTGCACTCATTGCGCAGCCGGATCCTGACGGCAATACTCTGTCGCTGACTCAATGCGCCCCTTGATGCGAGCGGTTTTGGGCGATCGGGGCGCGGGCCGCAATCCAACAGGAGGCGATCGAGATGGCGCCGAAGCACGACGATTCCCCAGCCGGTCTCCGCGAGCATCCCGAGATCAGCGCCGAGCTCGGGAAAATCGCGAAGGAGCATCGATGGCCTGCTGAACTGACCCGCCGGATCGCGGAACTGCGCGTGCCGATTTCGTCGCTGAATTCCTGGGCCTGGTTCGGACTCTCGCCGGATCAAGCCGCGGCGCAACTGGGATGGCACGAGCGGCTGACCATGGGAGACTTGCGCGGACGCGACGCGACCTACGCCGACAACGAAGCGTTCTCCGACCTGTGGTCCGACTCTCCCGAAGAAATCGGCGAGTGGGAAATCACCGTCGAGCGCGGACCGACGCCTTCGCCCAGTTCAAGCTTCAGGAAAACGTCCACCTTCCGGTGCTGGCGCTCGGCCACCAACTGATCGCGTGCTGCGGGTTTTCCCGGCGCAATGTGCTCATCCAGGGCCGTCGCGTCTCGGTGCAGTTCGGCCATGCGTTGCGCGTGCGGCGATCTTATCGGCGGATGGGATACGGCGATCAGGTACGCCGGCTCGCCGGTCCGCCGTCTACGGGGCGTCCGACGATTGCCCAGTACGACTACATGCGCTCGCAGAATTTCGCCGTCGTGAACTGGTGGCAGAAGTTCATCCCCGATTTCTTCGAGAACGTGCCCAAGCGCGAGGGCGCCGTGCCCGGCATCCCGGTTTCAGTCTCCCAGTTTCCGTCGCAGGCTTGCGAGCACGACCCCGAAATTCGCTCGGTGCGCCCCGAGGATCTGCCCGTATGCGCCGAGCTGATCAATTGCACTCACGCGGGAACGGATCTGTTTCGCCCATATAGCGGGGAGTCTCTTGAGAGCGTGCTGGACGAAGGTTTCTGGGACGACCGCACTCGGACGGCGCCAGACCCGACGCGCGATTGGTGGACCAGCATCTACGGCTGGGCGAACTACTTCGTGATCGACGATGGCGGCCGTATCCGGGCCTGTGCGGGCTTGTGGGATCGGGGCCGCGATATGCGGGAACGTTGGCGCCGGATCGGCAAACAGGAGGAGCGCTGCATCGCCAGCGCCTGCGTGCTCGATTTCGGCTACGAGCCCGGGGCCGAAGAGGCCATGGTGCGTCTGCTGCGTCATCTGATTGGACGCGCGCATGAGCTGGGCCGCGACTACCTTGCGGCCCCGATCGAGCATCTGCCCAAGCTGGCTACCCGCATGGAAAGCTTCCGTCCCGAGCTCGACACCCGTGCGCTGCGCTGGGGTCTCAAAGACCCGGCCATCGAGCGCCCGTACACCGACCTTCGCTATTGGTAAGGACGAATCAGTCCCGCGATGACCGCGGGCTCACAGACCAATCCAATGCCGAAAATGGCGGACGCCGAGTTTTTTGAACCACCGCCGGCGTGGGAACGCGCCGATACAATCTCTATCGTCTGTCTGATGGCGGCAGCGGCGTACACGCGGCTTTGGAATCTCTCGAATCCCGGCGACCTGGTTTTCGACGAGATCTACTATGTCGGCGAAGGACTTGCCTATCTGCGAGGTGAGCAGTTCACCAGCAGCCATCCGCCGCTGGCGAAGCTGTTGATTGCCGGTTCGGTTCTGATCTTCGGCGATCGTCCTTTCAGTTGGCGGATTCCCAACGCCTGCCTGGGTATTGCGCTAATAGCTATAACCTATTTGCTGGCTCGCCGCATGTTCCATTCGCGTCTCGCCGCTGGTCTGGCCGCGGGTATCGCCGCTTGCGATGGCATGTTCCTGGTGCATTCGCGCATCGCCATGACGGACATCGTTTACCTGAGCTTTGCGGCTCTGGCCTGCTTGATGCTGTTCCGGTTCGTGCAGGCCTCGAACTTCGAGTCGCGACGCAGGGCGCTGGTGTTTATCGGCATCTCCCTGGGTCTGTGCCTTGGCTCGAAGTTCCTTGTTCCCGGAGTTACTTTCCTTCTGGTGACTGGGTTCCTGTTACTGTCGCTCGCCTTGATGCCCGCACGGCTTTACGCGGTGAATACTGCAAGCCGGGCAAGCCACAGACGTCAGATCGCCGGGGCGATTTTACTCACCGGCGCCATCAGCGCCAGTGTATGGCTGGCGCTGTTCATACCGCACTTCATCCTGGGATGGTGGAGCGGCATAGGCAGTATCTATCACAACTACCAGGAAGTCATCTGGCTACAGCAGCAGGCCGCTAATGCGGCTGATCCGCACGCATCGCCATCGTGGAGCTGGCCGCTTTTGCTCAGGACCTTCAGCTATTGGTATCGAACCAGCGCGAACGGATCGGTCACCGCAATCTGGGCCGGTGGAAATCCGATCGTGTGGTGGGCGGCATCGGCTGCAATCGCGATAACGGCCGTCCGTGCGGTGGTTCGCCCCACGCTCGTGCGGGCCTTTCTCGTGACTGGGTACCTGAGCTATTCGGTGGTCCCGATCGCGAGCCGCGCCGGCTGTACCTCTATCTGTTCATGCCGTCAATATACTTCGGGTTCCTCGCGCTCGGAGAGTTGCTGGCCGAGTGCTGGCGCGGCGAGGCGTCACGGCCGGAACAAGCCGCCCTCCTGCTGACGATGGCTCCCGGCCTGGTGCTCGGCTTGGGTCTGAAGATTGGCCTGCTATCGTCGCTGGCGTTGGGAGGCGCCTACGCCTTGCTGTCGGGCACCGGGCAATCTGGGAAGTTCGTGTGCCTCTCGTTCTCGGCGGCCGCGCTCGCGGCGTTCGCGTACTTCTTCCCGATATGGGTGGGAATGCCCATGGAGCCGCTCGCCTATCAGGGCAGGATGTGGCTGACCGGCCCGGGCATAGCCACCTGGATGGCAGGCCAAGACTAACATGAAGCCGGCGTCGAGGGTTGCCGCTATCGCATTGATTCTTGGACTACTCGAAACGATCGCGCCCGCGCGGCTGGCCGCCGCACCCGGCACACTGCTCAATGGAGATTTCTCCAAGGGCTCCGGAGGCTCTCCCGAGGGCTGGCGGACCGAGAGCTGGGTCAATCGACCCACTACTACCTATACCTGGATAAAGCCCACCGATAGTCAGTCGGGACAAGTCGTGATTACCAGTACCGGGCCCAACGACGCGCGTTGGACTCAATCTCTGGTCTTCGATCCGGGAACCTACTTCGTGAGCGCCGACGTTCGCACCGAGCGAGTCTCGCGGGCGGTCGGCGCCTCAATCAGCCTCGCCGACGAAGGAGTCGCCTCGCTCGATGTTACCGGCGACAGCGGTTGGAGAACGCTCGGCTTTTTTCTTCACGTAGACGGCAAACCGGAAAAGGCCGAGTTAAAGTTACGGCTTGGCGGCTTCAAAAACTTCGCTACCGGGCGGGCGTATTTTCGAGACGCGCGGGTCGACAGGATCGATCGGCTGCCCGAGGGTGCGCTGTCCTTCGATTTGCAAGAGTTGCGTGAGCGATGGCGAGGCGGGTCATGGCCCACGGCTCTGGTTTTGATCGGCCTGGCGTCGGCTACGGTTTTCGGATGGAGGCTTTTCTCCGGCCTCCCGGTGGTTCCGGCGCGATGGCGATCGAACTCGATGTCTCGGCCGCCGCGAGCATCATGATCGACTTGCCGGCCGCGCACGCCGGAGCGCGGATGTCACCCACGCTGCGCGCGACTCACACCCGCCGCGACTTTGCCCTGCGGGTCGGGCTTGGCGTCACGATCGTCTGCTTCCTCGTCTGGCACTACAACACCCGCCCCGTAGTTGCAGCTCTTGCCCGCGAAGGGCCCGGATTTTTTCTTGCGGCCGTGATCGTGTTCGTGGGAGGGCAGATGATCTCGGCCTACCGATGGCAACTGCTGGCCGCAATCGTCGGCGTGCGCGGTCCTTTCGCAGAATTTCTGGTTTGGTACTTCGTCGGAACGTTCACGAATCTCTTCGTGCCGGGACAGACGGGAGGGGATGCGGTGCGCGTCCTCTATCTCAGCCGGCGGCATGGCCGAATTGGCGAAGCTCTGGCTTCGGTGGTCGCCAACCGGAGCTACGGATTGCTGGGTCTGTTCTGGCTCGCGGCGCTGTCAACCTACCTGCTCCGCGGCTTTCGATTACCCGCTGCGGCGGCCACCCCAGTGTTCTGCGTCGGGGCGTTCACTCTCGCGATGTATGTTTCGACGCCGTGGCTCGCAGGACTCATCCATCTGATGCCGCGCCCGATTCGGCGCGCCGGCGGCATCCTCGCCCCCTACCTGCACAATCCCCTGAGAGCGATACCGGCGATCGCGCTCTCGATCGCGCTTCAGATCCTGAACGCCGCGGGCCAGTGGCTTCTGGCCCTGGGCTTCGGGCTGCATCTGCCACTCGCGCTGTTTTTGGTTGTCGTTCCGATCACCGGCGTATTCTCCAGCCTGCCGATCACCCTGAACGGCCTCGGCCTGCGCGAGACCGCGTATCTGGCGCTGTTCGGGATGGCGGGAGTCAGCCACAACGACGCGATTGCGATGGGGCTGCTGTACTTCGCGGCGACGATGCTGACCGGCCTTTGCGGCGCAATCGCCTTCGTCACGACCGGGCTGCCTTCGAGGATTCCTTCACTTCAGCAACCGCAACCGTCACAGGAATTGATCGACCCTTGCGTTATCGCAGCGCACGGAGCTAAGACACCGGCCATTGGCGGACAGTAGAATAATGGATCGCGCTCTGCCCGACCCGAACCATGCGTCACCGGAATGGCCGATCTTCCCGGCCAGCCCGACTCGTCGCGACAGGCTCGGCTTCCCCAAGCCACCCAGCGCGCTCAGCCGCGTCAGTTTCCAGGCCGGCCAGTTCTCGACCGCGATGGCCGCGGCGCTCTCGGACGCCAAGGTCGAAAGCATACGGGCTCGGCCTGCTTTCGCTTTGCGCCGTTCCTCGGGTTCCGGGCTCAAACGCGTTTCGCTGATCCTGTCGGACGGTCGCGCGTTCGAGGTGATCCTGAAGTGTCCGCCTGACGAACGGAGGACCGAGATCTTCTTCTACCACGAGCCTCGCGCCTCAACTCGAGATTCGTGTGCCGCGCCTGTTCGGCGTTCTGACCGATCGCGCGAGCAATCCCTGGATGATTCTCGAGGCGCTGACGCCGACCGTCAGGACCTCCGCGCTCTCAAAGGACGATCTGCGCAGCGCCTTGAAGACGCTGGCGCAACTGCACGCGCAGTCCTGGAATTCGAAAAGTACCGGGCGGCCGTTTCTGCCGCGCGTGACCGAGTGCAACCCGGAGACCCTGCGCCAACGGCTTGACGTTGCGGTCGAGATGCTCTGCCGGCGGCAGGAAGCTCTGCGGCATATGCCGAAGCTGATTACCGGCGAGTTGAAAGCCGCGCTCAGAAAAGTGGCCAACGATCCGGAACCGATACTCGCGCCGCTTCGCGCTCTTCCACAAACCTTGCTCCACGGCGATCCCAACCCAACCAACTTCCTGATCGATTGCAGCAACGACGAGCCGCCTGCGACCGCATTGGTGGATTGGGCGCGAGTCTGCCAGGGCCCCGCGATCATCGATGTGGTAACTTTTTTCAACTATCAATGGCTTCGCGGGTTCGGCCGATTTGGGAGGTTCAACGTGGGGGCCGAGTTGATGAATTGGCCGGCGTTTGCAGATTGCTACTTCGACCAGCTCGAAGCGGCCTTGGGCGACAAGCTTGACCGCCGCGCGCATCTCGAAGCCGCGACCGCGGCGGACCTGAATCAAACGATACGATGGCGGCTGTCTCGCGCGTCCGGCTTTCTTGATACCGGAGTTCTCGATCTCTTCTTCGGCCCCTTCGGGCCCGCGCTGTATCCAGTCGCGAAGTGGACTCGGGTCAGAGAAGTGCTCGACAATGCGATCCTGCGGCCTCTGGCCCGACTGGAGCAGAGTCTGCGACGCTTTTACGATTAGCCTGAGCGCCAAGCGTTCGAGGAGACGCGCAAATGAAAGCCGCGGTCTATTACCAAAACGGAAGTCCCGACGTTCTGAAGTACGAGGATGTTCCCGATCCCGTTTGCCATCCGAAAGGGGTGGTGATCCGCGTCGAGGCGGTGAGTATCGAAGGCGGCGATACGCTCAATCGCTGGCGTGGCGCGCTGGCCGCCAAGCCTCATGTCGTCGGGTATCAGGCCGCAGGCGAGATCATGGAGGTTGGCTCGGAGGTCAAGGACCTGAGGGTCGGCCAGAAGGTCACCACCGTCAACGCCTTCGGCTCCCACGCCGCCTTGCGAGCAGTCCCGGCGCGCAACGCCTGGCCGGTTCCAGCGGGCTTCGATATCAAACTGGCCGCCGCCATTCCGGTCCCGTTCGGTACCGCCGACGATTGTCTGTTCGAGTTCGGCCGGTTGAAGGGCGGAGAGACGGTTCTCGTTCAGGCCGGCGCGAGCGGCGTTGGCGTCGCCGCAATCCAGCTTGCCAAACGAGCCGGGGCAACCGTTCTGGCTACCGCATCCAGCGACGAACGGCTGGAGCGGCTGAGACCGCTCGGTCTCGACCATGGCATCAACTACAAGACCGGCGACGTGGTGAAGTCGGTGATGCGGATTACCGGGAACAGGGGCGTCGATCTGGTCGTCGATCCGGTCGGCGGAGCTACGCTCCAGGGCAGCATTCTGTCGCTCGCCTATCGAGGACGGATCTCGATGGTCGGCGCGGCCGGGCGCGAAGCGATGACAGTGGACGTCTCTCCTTTGATGGCGGGGAACCGCTGCCTGACCGGGGTCTTTTTGGGCGCCGAGATCGGCACCGATCGCGCGCACAACATGATCCAGCGCCTGATCGAAGAAGCCGCGAGAGGTGAACTCCGGGTCGTCATCGATCGCACCTACCCCTTATCGGAGGCCGCCGCGGCCCACGCCTTTATCGAAAGCAGGCAGGCCGTCGGCAGAGTGCTTCTGATTCCATAGCGGGGCGTTGAGAATGCGCGGAACGACCCCGCCGGTTTTATGTCGAAAACTGAGGTGTTTATGAGCCGCGCTCAGCCCGGATCGGCGCCGCCCATGCGGGAGTTGGGGATTCCGTCCCAGGCGCGGCGTTCCGCCTCCATCGGCGCGAGCTCGATTCCGCACGCCGATCCGAGCAGCATCGTGGCGCGCCGCGCGGAGTCGTAGGCGGGCCAATCGGGGAGCGAAGTGCAGTGCGGGTCTCCGTTGCGCGCGAACGCAAGCCACGCATCCTGAGTCCGCTGCCCGAGTGCGTCGGCGCGCGGACCGGCACCATTGAGCACCGCGAGCAGCGGGTGCGTGCCGAATACGAATCCCAGTTCGATCGCGTGGCAGGCGCCGAGCGAGGCGATCGGCGACTTCCAGGTGAAGATGTAGCTGAAGACGCGCGGCTGGTTTTTGCCCTGCGCTTCGGCAAACCGCACCGCCGGGACGCGAAAGATTCGATCGGTCTCAATCGCCATGAACAGTTCCGGAGGCGTGGCCGATTCTCCGCGAGCGGTCCGCGCGCCGCGATAACAATCAACCACTCCACCCGCCGCCTCGCCCGCCGATCCGCTGATTCGCTTGATGAGCGCCGAATCGTTGAGGCTCTGGATAGCCGGATCGAATCCGCCGAACAGCTTCCATTCCTCGAGGATCGTGCCGATCAGCATCGGGATTCTCCGAGACGCGCCCTCCGCGACCGAGTCGACAGCGAGGCGCGGAAGCACCTGCCCGTTGACAACCGGTACGAACGGCAACGAGCCGAGTTCCGGGACGGCGAGGCCAAATCCGTCGGTGGGCTTCAGCAGCGCGCCGGGCGGCAAAGCGCGCAGCGCATCGGCGTCGGACGCTTTGACCCCAACCTTGTTCAACAGCCATTGCGCGGCCTGATTGGCGCGCTCGACGGTCTTGGCGGCCCATGATCCGCTCTGCGAAATCGCCTTGTGAAAGAGTCCATTCGCGGCGGGCATTCCCATCAGCGTTCCGACGCTCATGCCGCCGGCGGATTCGCCGAAAATCGTGACGTTGCCGGGGTCGCCGCCGAACTCCGCGATATTGTCCCGCACCCATTCCAGCGCCGCCACCTGATCGAGTATCGCCTCGTTGCCGGTCGATGGAATCCTGCCGTTGGTCACGTCCTTGAGCCGCAGGAAGCCGAACGGCCCCAGGCGGTAGTTGATCGTCACAACCACGACGTCGCCTCGGCGGGCCAGCGATGTGCCGTCGTAGATCGGGGTCGAGCCGGAGCCCATCGTGAACGCGCCGCCGTGAATCCAGACCATCACGGGACGGCGGGAACGGTCGAGGCCCGGCGTCCAGATATTGAGGAACAGGCAGTCCTCGTCCCACGGCTCGGCGGTGGCCATATTGGGAAACGCGGCGGTGAGCGCAGGTGGCGGCGGGTTCTGCGGTGCGGCCTTGCCGAACGATTTTGCCTCTCGCACGCCGGTCCAAGCGGTAGGCGCCTCCGGCGGCATCCACCGGCGCGCGCCGATGGGCGGAGCCGCAAACGGCACGCCCTTGAAGACGAAGAGTCCGCTGTGTTCCTTACCTTCGAGCTTTCCGAATCGAGTGTTGGCGATCGCGCTCATTATCGACGCTCCGGCTAGATGGATTTGCCGAATACTGTCGCACGATGGAGCATCGCGCGACAAGCGCGCCGACTGGGCGGCGGGTAGTGTCCTAGATTGCTCGGCGGTGAGGGCGCTGGAGGTTTTGATTCACGGTACTCCATCGCCCTCTGCCATCGGGCGTGAGCCGTCGCCCGCTGTAGGGCGACGTGTTTCCGCGCCTTTTGCGCTTCTGCACCGTGAGATTGGACATTTCTTCCAGATACTTTCTAAGGGCCTCACGGTCAACGCCGGGGTTTCGTTTCAAGAGGGTTTCGATATCCGAAGGTTCCATCGATTCCTCCTCAAGCGAGCGGTACGAAACCGGCGCTAGTTTGTACGGCACTATTATGCTGCATTTTTGTCATGTAGTCGAGAAACAGCTTATGGTACGGACGGAGCGTGCCGTTAAGGTTTGCATCTTTCCCGAAATCGAGAATTTTAAGTCCCACCTCCCTGCGTAGACGGGCCATGTTAATTCCAAGCCCGTGAGAGTTCCACAATGTAACATCATTCAGCTTTTCGCCGATCTGCTTTGCTCTGGCACGTTTCATCGCTAGGGTTACTTTGAGCTTTCGCGACTCAGTTTTCGCCCACCTCTTGAACTTGTACTTGACGAGCCATTCCTGTAAAAGCGACACGGACAGGTCCCTCGCCTGCTCGAATGAATACAGTTTCGCTTGGTCGAAGTTCAGCAATACAGCCATTTCGGCGGTCGTTAGAGCCCCCGATGCTCCTTTGGCTAACAGTTGGTTATAACGGATCACGTAACCCAACCCGGGAACTAGTTTGCCCTCCATTTCTTCTTGAGGATCAATCGGGCCCAGGACGGAATAGTAATCCATATATATATCATCGCCGGACATTACTAAGATCGTACCAGCCGACATTGCGTAATTCGGTACTATGAAATCTACGACTCTGTAGTGATGGCGTAGTGTGTCCGAGATTCGTCGCGCCGTCTCGGCGAAGCCGCCGTCAGTTTGCAATATGAACGCGAGTTTCCTCTTCTTTCTCGCGATCCCTTCAACGGCATCCCTGATGGCATCGTCCGCAAAGAAAGCAATCGGGCCAACGTAGGTCAGACAATCCGCGCTAAGCAACTGCTGCAAATTACCGAGTTCGCTCGCCAGACGGTCTTCGACCGTTTGGTTCGCGTTTATTTGGGGCGCGGGCATAAAAGGCAGAAAAGGGCTAGCCTGACGGCTTAATGGCCTTCGCCCATCGCGCTCGCGCGGCGTTTCGGGCGATCATTCTTAGGCGTCTTGGCGACAGCTTGTTCGCTCTCGCCTTGCCCCCCTTCAGACCGCCCAATCTCCCAAGTTCCACGGCTGCCGGATTTTTTGGACGTTCGGGTTCGGGCTGCCTGCGGCCTCCCACAATGGCTCTCACGATTCCAGCTGCAGGCACGTTGACATCAGGTTCGCGCGCCTTGCTTGACCGCTTGTGCATACCTTAGAATACGTCACACGCCCCTATAGGCGCAAGGGAGGAGAAAAATGGGTAGTGTCCGGTTTTCCCGGAATTTGCCCAAATCCGGACACTCCGCTCGCCAAAACCGGACACTCCCTGATTCTGGACGAAAGAGCCGGGGGGCCAGTGTACCGACAAGTCAAGAGCATTGACCTGTATTTACAGAGTCGGTACAGTGTAAATCTATGAAACGGACACGGATAAAGCGGAAGCGCAAAGACGAAATGATCCAGCTTCGCGTTACCGGGGAGCAGAAACGGACGCTGGTTCAAGCGGCACAAGCGGCGGGTTTGGAATTGTCCGCGTGGCTCCGCTCATTGGGGCTGCGTGAGGCTGGCCGCACTGCCGCTTGATTTCGTTCGCGAACGGCTCTTCGTTCTTTAGGCAGGAAGGGCCGAACAAGTGAACCCATTTCTTGCCGTCATAACTTACGTCGATGTCGTGATAAGAGATATCCTCCGCTTCGGGGCCGAACATCACCAACAAGTTATCATCGCGTCGCGCGTACTTTGGGTCTTTATAACACTGTGCTTGGCTCGTCCCGCGCTTGCTACCACCGTAGTTTTCTTGACCGATAAGCCGAACAACAGAATTGTCGTTGCGACTGACAGTCGCCACAACCTCCTTGAGCATGGAGACGTGCGACTTAGTGAACAAATATGCAAAACCCACGTAACTGCGGGTTGCGTATTCGCTCTGGTCGGAATGACAGAATGGCGGCCGAAGCCGAACTACGCTCCGACAAAAGACGCGGAAGAAGCTTGCAGACAGTCGGGCGATTTGCATGATAAAGCCGACGCTTTCGCGCAAATTGCCAAACCGCAATTCGCGGATTTTCTCCAAGATATTCAGAGTGACCGTCGCGCTTACGCTCAAATGTGGTCGGATGGTCCGGTTTTTCTCCAAGCGATCTTCGCTGGAATACAAGACGGCCATCTGGACCTTACCGGTCGCGCGTTTCGTGTACATCTCGATGGCACCTTTGAAATAGTCCCGCGCGACGCCAATAACCAAGAATTGATCCCCAATCTTGCCTATACTCACACCCCCATACCAAGAGAGCTTTTGGTCGAGGGTCACCTTGTAACTAGCGCGCGAAATATTGTCGATTTTGACATTCGAGCCGCGCCTGGGAAGTCCGGGCCGCCCATTCCAATCTTGCGAATCGACCAGATCGCGCCGGACAAGATACACACTTGCTGGATTGATCGCGGTCAAGGTGTATGCGAAGGCGAAGGCGACGACTGCCCACCCCAAGACCGGAATCATCGGAATCCGCTTGGATATGTTCTGTTCGTGGCGCTGGCCATGCTGACGGTTTTGGCTATCCTCATCTGGCGAAACAGGCCGACACCCGCTCCGGCCACTCGCGCGGATCGGCGGAGACGCGACAGAGCGCGACGATGAAGTTGCTTGACCTGCATATACCCTCGCTTGCCTTGCGGGCGCGAATCTGACATTCCTCTGTCAGACGCGAGGGCGCGTTTCTAACGGAAGATGCGGGCGGTCAACCTCGGCAAAGGTTGGACCGCTCGTTTCGTTTTTATCGGATTTCGGGCGATCCCGCTACATCCCGGTAAATCCCGGCTGATCCCGCATCCCGCAAATCAGGACACTTCGGTTTTCAAATCCGGACACTGAGGGAAAATCAGCCCGAATCCGGACAGCGCGGGCTGGGCGCCCTCGCCCTACCCTAATCCTCGACCATCGGCGGCGGATCGAACGCGGTCACCGGCGGGGGCTGGCCGATGAATTTATCCACCTGCACCAGTGCGGTCTGCGCGCTGGGCCCCTGCGGCGAGGCGCGAGGTTCCCTTGTCGAGCGTCAGCACGTTGGGATTGCCGTGCTTGTCGAGGCTGCCGATCACGCCCGGTCTCGGCCGGATCGTACCAGGCGCCGGTCGAGATCTGGACGACGCCCGGCCGCAGATCTGTCGCTCACGACTGCGCCCGCGAGAATCGCGCCGCGATCGTTGAACACCCGCACCACGTCGCCGTTGCGGATTCCGCGCGCCTCGGCATCGTCGCGACTCATCCGCATCGGCTCGCGCCCGGCTACCTTGCTCTGTTGGCTGATGCGCCCATATCCATCTGGCCGTGCAGCCGCACCCTCGGTTGGGTCGTGAGCAGATGCAGTGGATAACGCGGCCGCCTTCGGACTGCCGAGCCATTCCGCGGGCTCGAACCACGCCGGATGCCCGAGGCAATCGTCGTAACCGAAGCCTGCAATCTTCTCGGAGAAAATCTCGATACGTCCCGATCGCGTCGCGAGCCGATAACGATTCCGGATCGCTGCGAAAATCCTCGAACAGCACATACGGCTCCGACGCCTCTGGTATCTCGAAATATCCTGCGGCCCAGAACTCGTCGAAGTCGGGCCATCGCATCTCGATCCTCGCGGCCTGCGTTCTGGCGTTCTCGTAGAGATGCCGCACAAACTCGATCTCAGTGCGTCCCTCAGTGAACAGCCTCGCGAACTCCGAAGCCGCTCGCGCGAGATCCGAGAACGATCGCGAAGTCGTCGCGCGCCTGGCCGACCGGCGCGATCGCCTGCTTCATCGCGATGATGAACCGATCGCGCGGCGCTCGCGCCTACGTCGTCGCGCTCGAGCGTGGTGGTCGCGGGCAGCACGATATCCGAGTGGCGAGCCGTCGCCGTCCACCAGGCATCGTTCACGATCACGGTTTCCGGCCGCCGCCAGGCGCGGATCAGCCGGTTGATGTCCTGATGATGGTGAAATGGATTGCCGCCGCACCAGTACACGAGCCGGATGTCCGGATAGATCAGATCGTGGCCGTCGTACTGGAACGCTCTGTCCGGGATTGAGCAGCAGATCCGAAATCCGCGCGACCGGAATGAAACTGCGCACCGGATTGTGGCCAATCGGCAAGGCCGGATAGGGCGTGTTGCGATTGAGACCGGCGAGGCCCTCCATGCTGCCGTAGCCGAAGCCGAAACCGCCGCCGGGCAGTCCGATCTGGCCGAGGATCGCGGCGAGCGCGATCGCGGCCCATAACGGCTGCTCGCCGTGATCGCCGCGCTGCAGCGACCAATTCACGATGATAAAGGTGCGCGATCGGGCCATCCGCCGCGCGAGGCCGCGGATAGTGTCTGCCGGAAGCTCGCTCAATCCGCTCGCCCATTGCGCACCTTTCACGACGCCGTCGGTCGCGCCGAACAGGTAGTCGCGAAACCGGTCGAATCCGACGCAATATCGCGTCGAGGAAATCCGACGTCGTGCAAACCCTCCGCGACCAGCGTGTGCGCGATCGCGAGCATCAGCGCGGTATCGCTATGGGGCCGCGGCGCCAGCCATTCCGCCTCGAGGAACGCGGCCGCATCGTCGCGCATCGGACTGATGTTGCAAAAGGCGACGCCCGCGGCCTTGGCCTCGGTCAGCCATCGGCGAGTGCGTATGCTCGCCGACGCCGCCCGGCGTCACCTGCGTGTTGCGGATCGGAACGCCGCCGAACATCACGACCAGGCCGCAATGGTCGGCGATACTCTTCCAGCTCGTGCCGGGACCGCTGACCGCCTGCGAACTGCCGAGCACGTTCTTGGTGATCACCGCGGCGGCGGCGTTGCTGTAGGTATCGCGCGATGCGGTGAAGCCGCCGATCGTCACCAGGAAACGCCGCAGCTGCGATTGCGCGTGATGGAACCGGCCGGCGCTCGACCATCCGTAGGACCCGCCGAAGATCGCCTGGTTGCCATGTTCGCGAATGACCCGCTTTAGTTCGCCGGCGACCAGATCGAGCGCGCGCTCCCACGTTATGGGCACGAATCGATCTCCGCCGCGCCGGTCGCTCGCGCCGCCCGGCCCATGATTCAGCCAGCCCTTCCTGACGGCAGGCTGCGTCACCCGGCTCCGGTGATACACCGCGTCCGGAATCGAGCGGATGATCGGCGACGGATCGGGATCGCGAGCGAAGGGCCTTACGTCCGACCAGGCGCCCGTCCACGACGACCGGATCGAAGGCGCCCCAGTGCGAGCTGTTGAGCCTGGCGCGCCTCAATTCTAATGCCAATGCCGGACTAGGCGCTCAATTCGGTGAGCGGCGCAGTTGGGAAATCCATTGGCTGGGCGACCTTGGCGCGATCGCTCATCGCGTTCAAGTCCTGATACAGGCGCGCGCCGGCGGCCAGGAAAAACGCCGTGGTCACATACGCTACCGCGACGGACAGCAGGTCGATCAGGAAGATCGCGACTGACAGCCGCCCGGCGATATAGCCGATCGGGCCGAGCAGCAGGCTGACCACCACGAAGGTCCCGCCGACCCACGAGTTGTAGCCCGACCACACTGCCAGGAACACCACGATTCGCGTACTGACCTTGAAGAACCGCTTGCGCATCACGTCGCGGCTGTGGAGCAGCGCGGGCCAGCTGCGCAGGCCGTCGAATATCAGCGCATACTGGGAGAAGTAGAGCCAGATGAACGCGAGCAGACCCGGAATGACCAGCAGCACGAGCCCGACCAGCATCGCTAACCCTTGCAGCATCAGGATCAGAAAAAAGGCCGGCACCAGCGGGATCGCCTGGCGATAGACCGCGAGCGCCTCATTGGCGCGGTTTTCGCCCGGACTCCGGCGTGCATCCGCTTGACCGCTGACAGCACCACCAGATTCACCATGAAGGTGATCAGAATAAGCATGAGGTGCGAGGGAATCGTTATCCAGCGGGAGAATGTCGGCTGCGCCGGCGCGACCGGAGGAACGTGCGGAGCCTGAACCTCGATGAAGTCAACGCTGCGGGTGCCGGGTTCGAACGTCTGCACCAGCGAGTTCTGCAGGTTGATGGCGTCGGGCAACAGGCACAATGCGGCCGCGAGCACCAGCGGCCCCAATATCAGGCCCATCACGGTCCAATTGCCGCGCAGGTCATTGACCGCGTTGGCCAGGTAAATGAAGCTGCTTCTAAGCCGCGCCTGTTCCACAATGCGATCGAAATTGGCATCCCAGCGGCGGCGAAACAAGAGCGCCCTCGCGGATGCCGGTTGCAGGCGCGCAACAAGCCTAATCGGAAGCCCGCGTCGAATCACCTGCGCAAACTTCGGCGTTTCCAGTCGCGCCGGCGATGTATCATACTTGGCGGATGGCGGAATCTTCCGCCGCGCATCAGCGAGAGGAACGTCATGCCCAAAGACGAGCGCGCCGCTCAAATCGAGGAGGAAGACAGGCTGGTGCGATGGCTGCGTTTCCTGGTTGATCTCACGTTCGCAACTCTGGCCCAGGACGATTCACTGACACTCGACCAAGCCTGGGAACACGTGCGCGCGCTCAAAGGCGCCGCGGTCGCGATGTTTCCTGGGAAAGACGACGTGTTCGATCTGATCTATCTGCCCCGCTTCTCGCGCCTGCTCCAGGAGCGCTTCGGCGCGAACTGATCGAACTCCCGATGAGGCATCTCGGCGGCGTGATCGCTCCCGGCGACGGGACCACTTTCGCCGGCCGAATCTCTTTCGACGAGCGCATCTCGGCGATCGATCGTTCTGGCGGCGGCGACGACTATATCCTGCCGGGTTTCGTGGATCTCCAGGTGAACGGCTCGCACGGCATCGACGTGATGACTGCGGCGCCCGAGCAGATCGCCGCTCTGGCGCGCGATCTGGCCCGCGAAGGAACGACCGCGTTTCTCCCTACCGCGATCACCTCGCCGATCGATCGGATTGAGCGCGTTCACCGCGCGATCGCGCAGGCGATGACCGAGCAAGCCGGCCGCGCCGCCGCAGGCGCAACGAACTTCGCAGCGATCCTGGGGATGCATCTGGAAGGCCCTTTCATCTCGGCGGCCCGTCTCGGAGCGCATCCGCCTCTCAATCTGGAGCCGCGCGGCGAGCCGCTCGATCGCATTCTCGGCCTCGAGAAACTGCGGCTCACGACGCTCGCGCCGGAGCTTGACGGCGCCCCGGACGCGATTGCGCGGTTCTGCGCGCGCGGCGTGATAGTCTCGATCGGCCACACCGACGCGACGCTGGCCGAGGCCGACGCCGGAATCGTCGCAGGCGCCCGGATGTTCACCCATCTGTTCAACGGGATGCGCCCGCTGCACCATCGCGAGCCCGGAGTGATCGGCGCCGCGATGCTCACCTCGGCCGCGATCCCCGGCGTGATTCCCGACGGCGTGCACGTCGATCCTGCGGTGCTGAGAATTGTGTACCGCATTCGCGGCGCGCGCGGGATGCTGCTCACCAGCGACTGCGTATCGCTCGGAGGCGAGCGCGATCGCTCGACGCGCAGCGTAGGCCGCGCACAGGCCAGGGTGGTGGACGGAGCGGCCCGCCTCGAGGATGGAACGCTGGCCGGCAGTATCATCTCGATGCTCGATGGAGTGCGGCTAATGATCGAAAAGGTCGGCGTGAGCGCGGGCGAGGCCGCGATGATGGCGGCGGCGAATCCTGCCTCGCTACTTGGCCTAGACGATCGCGGGAGGATTGAAGTCGGCGCGCGCGCCGATTTGCTGCTACTCTCGAGGGAACTCAAGCTCAAGGCGGTCTTTATCGCGGGCCGGGAACCCGGTTAGATGAAAGTTGGGCGCCCGATCTCGCGACACGGCGCCGAAACCCCGAAGACCGGAGAACCAACACCATGTCATTGAACAAGGCTTGCGTTGGCAGGCAGTACCCGGCGGTAACGACCACGATCACGATCGACGCGTTTCAGAATTACGCGCGCGCCTGCAACGACGACAATCCGCACTTCTTCGATGCGAGCCGCCGGGCGGGCTGGTCGCGCCGCCTATGTTCGGGGTGGTCGTCACCTGGCAGTCGGTGCTGGCTCCGGTCTTCGATTCGGAGGTCGGCGTCGATCCGATTCGCCTGGTCCACGGCGAGCAGGACATGGAGTTTCCACATCCGATGCGCCCGGGCGATGTGATCACCTCGACCTCGAAAATTGCGTCCATCGAGAGCCGCAGCACGGGCGAGACGATGGTTATCGAAGCCGACGCGCACAATCAGCGCGCCGAACAGGTGCTGAAGACGCTGTTCACGATTTTCATCCGCGGCGGCGGAAAAGGCGGTCCCGCCGAGCCGCGCCAGGCCGAGCCTGATCGCGGCGAGCCGCTGTTCGTGGTCAGTCAAACGATCGACAAGGACCAGACCTTCCGCTATGCGGAGGCGTCAGGCGACCGCAACCCGATTCACGTCGATGAGAACGTGGCGCGGATGGCCGGACTGCCGGGGATCATCGTCCACGGATTGTGCACGATGGCCTTCACATCGAAGGTCATGATCGACAAGCTGTGCGGCGGCGATGCAACGCGGCTCAAACGCCTGCGCGTGCGCTTCACCAAGCCGGTTCTGCCCGGGCAGACGATCACGACCAAAGTCTGGCGCGAGGGCGAGCGCGGCAGCCGCGCCATCTACGCGTATGAGACCGTCAACCCGGACGGCCAAGCCGTAATCCGGGGCGGAATCGCGGAAGTAGCGCCGCGCTGACAACGGAGAAACGGCCGCGACTGACGGCGCGACACTCACGATCGGGCTCTCGCTCTCTCTAAGCGGCGCGTACGCCGAGATGGGCCGGCAGGCCGAGGCCGGGCTTCGCCTGTTCGTGGCGGATACGGAAGCGGGCGGCGGTCTCGAATTCGGCGCCCGCCGCTATCGCCTCGCGCTGGAATGCCAGGACGATCGCAGCGACCCGTCGCGCGCCGCTGAAATCTATCGGTGGCTCTGCTCGGAGAAGCGCGCCGGCCTGATCTTCGGGCCCTATTCAAGCCGGCTGGCGCGCGCCGCCGCGCCGATCGCGGACGACGCGGGCATGGTGATGGTGAATCACGGCGGCGCAGGCGACGAACTCTACGCCCGCGACTTGCGCCTGATCGTCGGAATACTCAGTCCCGCCAGTGACTACTTCATTCCATTCGCGCGGCTGCTGAGCACGCTCAAATTCTGGCGCAAGCGCGTCGCGATCGTGGCTTCAAAGACGCCCTTCGCCCGCGACGTGGCATCCAGTTTCGAGCGCGCGTGCACCGAGCGATGGGCCCGCAGGCGCGGCGTGCGGGTGAGGCTCAAGTACACCGCCGCCGGACCGGATCGCGCGTGGGAACGGCTGCACCCGGCGCTCAGACGATCGGGGATCAACGCGCTCGCGGCCGTGGGAAGTTTCGATGAGGACGTCGAACTGATGCGGCTGGTCGTTTCGGCCGATGTGAGTATTCCGGTGATCTGTTGCGTGGCGGCGGGCATCGCCGGTTTCGGCGCCGCGCTGGCGGAACACGCGGAAGGTATCGTCGGACCCAGCGGATGGGAAGAGCAGATCGAGATCGCCCCGGAGCTCGGACCGTCGCCGAAGGAGTTCGCGCGGCGGATGCGCGCGTCATCGCCGGGAATTCGGGTCGATTATCCCGCCGCGCAGGCCTATGCGGCCGGATTGCTTACTGCGGCGGCGCTCAAGGCGGCCGATTCCGCCGATCAGCATCGACTGCGGGCCGCGTTCTCCGACCTGCGCACCTCTACGCTTTACGGCGACTTTGCGATCGATCGGGTGACCGGCCGTCAGATCGGCCACAAGATGCTGCTGGTGCAGTGGCACGGCGGGCGCAAAATCGTAATCGAACCCGACGTTCACCGCGATGCGGGCACGCTCGAGCTTCCCTCCGGATGGCGCCTGATACTCTCCTCCTTCCGCGGACTTCGCCTGACGCGCTCCGAGGCCCCCGGCGGCAGCGATGAAGAGGATTAGGCTTCTCGACGCCGGCCGGACGTATCGCGCCATCGGCCTGATGTCGGGCACTTCGCACGACGGAATCAGCTCGGCGATCGTCGAGATCAACGAGGCGAAGAACCCTCCAGCCAGGCTGATCGCATTTGAGAGCTACCCGTATCGCGAGAGTTTCCGGCGGCGCCTGCTGGAAGCGTCGGGCGCGCGCCCGGTCGCGGCGGGCGAGATTTCGGCGCTCAATTTCGAGCTGGGACGCGCCTTCGGCCGCGCCGCGCTCGACATCTGCACCCGCGCAGGAATCCCAGCGGGGCGTCTGAGCTTTGTCGGCTCGCACGGCCATACGTTCTTCCATCTTCCGCCGCGGCGCGCCGCGCGGGGGCAGACGCCCTCGACCCTCCAACTCGGCGAGGCGGCGGTAATCGCCGCGATGACGGGCCTGCCGGTGGTCTCGGATTTCCGCCCGATGGATATCGCGCTCGGCGGCGAAGGCGCGCCGCTTGCTCCGCTGGCGCATGTCTGGATGTTCCGCGATCGGAAGCTCGCGCGCGTGATCCTGAATATCGGGGGAATCGGCAACCTGACTTACGTCCCGCCCGGCGCGAGCAAGGACCCAGGCCCTATCGTCGCTTTCGACACCGGCCCGGGCGTGATGCTGATCGACGCGCTGGCCTCAGAGCTGTCGAACCGGCGCCTGCGGATGGACCGCGGCGGAAAGATGGCGGGTCGCGGAACCGTTAACGCCACGCTGCTCGCCGATCTGATGCGCGATCCGTACTTCCGAAGGCATCCGCCCAAGTCGACCGGGCGCGAGGAGTTCGGCGCTCATTACCTGGAACGCGTCAAGGCGCGCGCGCAGGCACACTCGGTGCGCGGCGATGATCTGGTCGCGACGGTGACCGCGCTCACGGCCAGATCGATCGCGGACGCATGCCGGAAGTTCGTGATGCCGCTTGGCCGGGTCGATCAATTGATCGCGACCGGCGGCGGCGCGCGCAATCCGGCGTTGATGCGGATGCTTGGGGGCGAGCTGCCGGGGGTCGAGGTGATGACCGCCGAACAAGCCGGCGTGGACGGCGACGCGCTGGAGGCGATGGCGTTCGCGATTCTCGCATCTCGGATGCTGCGCGGCGCGCCGGGCAATATTCCATCGGCCACCGGCGCCCGAAGCGCGGCGATTCTCGGCAAGCTCACGCTCCCGCCGGGGTGATAGGTGGCCTGAGATGCTTGGCTCCGTTCAGAAGCTGCGAATTTTTCCGGGCTGGCGGCCTGCACCCTCACCTACCCTCGCATTCGCTCGGGCGCCCTCTCTCTGGTCAGGGAGAGGGCCTTCAATCGCTTCGCGAAGCCTCCTGGACACCTCTCCCTCACCAGGGAGAGGTCGCGCGAGCATCGCGAGCGCGGGTGAGGGCTTATTCCGGTTCGCGCCGAAAAACTCAAGCTCTCAGAATAAGGGGCGTCAGAACGCGCGCCTGATCACCGGGTCCGGGAGTCCGGCCTTCTCGGCGGATTCGCGCGCGGCGGAACTGAAGATGCCAACGCTCATCGTCGAATGCGATTGCTCGGTGCGCGCGGCGTAGATTTTCGCCCGCGCCTCATGTACCGCCTTGTCGTCGGGCGCGGCGAACGCGGCCCAGTCGATCAGATGACAGGCTAGCGCAGTTTCCCCCGCCGCCAGTTTTTCATTCGCGCGCGCGACGAGCTTGTCGACGCCGCCGGCCACAGCGGCAATCTCTCGAGCTTGATCGGCCTCGGAGGCGGGCTTCAGGTGCGACGGGATGCCGTCGTACCATCCACCCTCCAGCCGCCAGACGTTGCGCAGGATGAACTCGGGCTCGTCGTAGACCGGCTGCAAATACGGCTTCCCGGCCAGCGCGGCCGGCGGCTTCACATTATGGATTATCTCATCCAGCGTCGCGCCGTCGTTCATCATCTTGAGCGTCTGATCGGACAGGCTCTGCAGGTAATCGGCGGTGTCATTGAGCGCCTGGCGCACGTTGATCAGTCCGTAGATCGGCAGCCCGTGACCCGGCAGCATCACGGCGGCCCCGGTCCGGGCCATCGCGCGCAGCGCCTCGGCCCATTCGCGCGCGTAGCGCTGGACCTTCTGCGGATTGCCGGCGTTGGGCGCGCACCAGATGAAAAAATCGCCCGCGCACAGCACCTTGCGTTCCGGGATATAGACCCAGGTGGCGTCGTCGGTCTCGCCGCGTCCGTGATGGCATTCGAAGTGATAGCTGCCGGCTGTCACGTTGAGCTGACTATCGTAGTAGGTATCAGGATATACATAGTCAGTAGGCCATTGCGAACGTGCGCGGAACTGCCGCGAGTTGATGACGGTGTTATAGCCAGTCGTGCGCTTGTAGCGGTCGAAGCGCGCCGCCACGGCCCGGTTGCCGACCACCTTGGGCCGCGCGACGTGATTGCGCTGGGCCTCGGCCACGATCGCCGGCATCCCGCCGACATGATCCACGTGGCCATGGGTGTAGATGGCGGTGTTGATGCGGTCCGGCGAATACTTGCGCACCAGGCCGAGCGTCTGTTCCTGATTGAAGTAGGCGCCGGTGTCGATCAGCACCAGGCCTTCTTCGGTCTTCACGGCGACGATGTTCGCGAACCATCTGAAGAACGCGACGTCCGTGGCCACCTCTTCCGAATCGCCGGTGGGAAGCAGCGGATGGACCGAGCGGACCGTCTCCTCGCCGCGCCAGAGCTTCTCTGCCGTCTCCCTGATTCTGCCCACTTGAACCTCGCCTTGCAGCCGTCAGCCGGCGCGATGCAATTCGCCGACGCGACGAATCCGCTCATGCTCCACGTCAGAGCGGCAAGTCTAGACCATCGCGAGCGCGCTGACCAACCGAATGCGCGAGTCACAGACCTAAGGGGCGACGCGTGCAGGGCGACTTGTGTACGGGCGACTCGTGAGTCGCCCGGTCTGATGTAGTTGCGCCGGTTCGCGCGAAAAAGATATGATTTTTCTGGGTTTTTGATCGCCCGACCCAGATGTTCACCGGAATAATAGAAGACCTCGGAACCGTGCAAAGCGTCGAGCACACGGACAAGGGCGCGACGATGACCCTGCACACCAATCTGCCGGCGGCCGGATCGCTATCGGCGACTCGATCGCGGTGAGCGGCGCGTGCCTGACCGTGACCGCCAAGGGCCGCGGTACGATCGCGATGGATGTCTCGGCGGAAACCCTGCGGCGCACGATCCTCGGGGGCTTGAAGCGCGGCGAGCGGGTAAACCTGGAGCGATGCCTGACGCTCTCCAAGCCGATTGGCGGGCATCTGGTTGCCGGCCACGTCGATGGCGTCGGGCGGCTCGTCTCGATCAAGCCTGAAGGCGATTCGCGCCTCTATACCTTCGAGGCGCCCGCCAGCGAAGCGCGTTACCTGATCGAGAAGGGCTCGGTCACGGTTGACGGCGTGAGCCTGACGGTCTTTGATGTTCGCAACCGGCGTTTCAGTTGTGCGATTATTCCGCACACCCTCAAGATGACCACGCTCGGGACCAAGAGACCGGGCGACCCGGTCAATATCGAGAGCGACATGCTCGGCAAGTATGTCGAGAAATTCCTGGCCGCGCGCGCTGCCGACGGCGCCGCCAACGCCCAAGGTTGAACAGACCGGCGCCCGGAGACCACCGATGAGCCTGATGCAGATCCCGCGCAAGATTGAGTATGCGCTGCGGGCGATGATCCATCTGGCGGACAATCCCGACACGGTGGCGCGCGGAATCGAGATCGCGCAGCAAGAGCAGATCCCCAAGTATTTCCTGGAGAAGGTTATCCGCGACCTGATGCGCCGCGGGCTGGTGCGCGCGCGCCGCGGTCCGGGAGGCGGCTACCAACTCGCTCGCTCGCCGGAGACCATATCGTTCAAGGACATTATCGAGGCTGTCGAGGGTCCGATCACGCTCAACGTCTGTATGGACGGCAGCAACAACTGCCAGCTCAAGCCGACTTGCCGAATGTTCCGCGTGTGGGAAGAAGGGCAACGCGTGCTATTGAAAGTCTTCTCGCAGGCAACCCTGCGCGAAGTGGTCGATGCGCAATTGCCCTGGCCCGCCCATCGTCCATCCGCAGCCGAGAGCGTCGCCGCAGCCCTGGCCGCCAAGCATTAGCCTGATGCCGCCCGCGCATCCCGCCGTCGTAATTGGCTGAAGCCGCCCCGCATCGCGCGATCGTGATCGTCAATTGCCAGTCGTGAGCGCCATCGAGGCAGTCTCTGCGGCGGAGACGCGGCAGGCCGGATCTCCGGTTTTCACCGAGAAGACCTTCTACCTGGAGGAGTTCTACGGCAAGAGCCTGCTGTTTGCGCTGATCCCGCCGAGCGGCGATCGGATAAGCGAGTCTCAATTCGCTGGTGCGCACGCTGAGAGACTTGCGGCGCAACCAGACCAGATGCATCGTGATCGTCTCGCGAAGCGCGCTGGCGCGCCTGATGCGCCGGATGGGGCGTCTGGCGCCGCAGGATCCGCCGCCGATGATCAATCCGGTGCATGGCTTGCGCTCGCGGCCCTATCCGCCCGATTCAGCGGTCGCGCGCATCTGGCGCGGATTACGCACCGGCTCGATAATCGTCGCGGCAACGCAGACTGACGACGCCGCGGACCTGACGGTCTTCGCGCAGGAACTGGCGAGCCGGCTCCAGGTCTTCAAGCTGGTGCTGCTCGACCGCGCCGGAGGCTCGCCGGCAAGGACGGCAACCGATTGTCGTTCGTCGAAGGGCGGCGAATCGGCCGGGCGCTCCGAGAGACCAGGTCGAAGCTGCGGCGCATCATTTTGCGCGCTGCCGGCCGCGCGCTCAAGGACGGAGTGGGCTCGGTCAATCTCAGCTCTCCGCGCGACGTCTACGAGGAACTGTTCAGCTATCTCGGGACCGGGACGCTCTTCACGGAGCAGCAATACGGACACGTGAGGCCGATCTCGATCGACGACTTCGGCGAAGTCGAAGCGTTGATCACGCGCGCGCAGAGCGAAGGCTTCCTGCTCCCGCGCACCAGTGAGGCGATCGCGGAAATCCTGCCGTCGTGCTTCGGCTATCGAGTCGGCGACGAGCACCTGGCCGGCATCTGCTCGCTGCTGACCGAACCGTATCGGCGCGAGCGCGCCGGGGAGATTACCGCGCTCTATACGCTGACCCGCTTTCAGGGCGAGGGCGTCGCCGCCGAACTGGTGCGCCAGGTCATGGCTGAGGCGCTCGCGCGCCGGCTGCGCTACGTTTTCGCATGCACCAGCGAGGAGCGCGCCGCCAGGTTCTTCACCCGGCTCGGCTTTCGCAAGGCCGGGCCCAACGACGTGGCCGCCGCGAAATGGCGCGGATACGATCGGACGCGGATCGCGCGATTGACCATCTTCCGCGCCAATCTGGAATAGCGCGCTCGCCCGATCCAATCCTGCCGATGCGGCAGAGCACGATGCCACCGAGACTGCGATCGCTGCTCGCGATTTTGGCGGTCACGATCGCGGCGGCGGTCCTCACTATCCATCGGCTCGGCGCGGCCGACGTATGCGGCGACAACGAGGCGGTCGAGGGCGTGTTCGTACAGCAGATGGTCGAGCATGGCGCGATCCTCTTCCCGCTGCTCAACGGACGCGAACCGATGTACAAGCCACCGCTTTTTCATTGGACCGCGGCCGCGATCGACCAGCTGCTAGGGATCGCGAAGGTCACGCCGTTCGATCTCCGCCTTCCGTCCACTGCGTACGCAACTGCCGGGGTCTTGCTGGCGATGGTCTTCGCCCTGGACGTTATCGGTCTGTCCGGCGCGATCTTGTCCGGACTTATCCTTACGGCCTCTTATCAATACATCAGTCAGGGGCGGGTCGGACGGGTTGATATGACGCTCGCGTTTTTCGAGACGCTCGCGCTGTTCTCGTTCCTCTGGTGGCACCTTCCGAGACCAACCGCGGACGACAGTCGCGCGCCAAGCGACGCGATGCTCTATCTGGTCGCGATCGCGCTGGGATTAGCCGTCCTCGCGAAAGGACCGGTAGGCGCGATTCTGCCACTCGGGTCGATAACAATTTTCCTGATCGCCGAGCGTCGCCTGTCCTGATACGATCGCCAAAGTGCGGCCGGGCGCGGTTGTGCTCGCGATCGCGCTTGGATCGAGCTGGTACCTCGCCTGTCTCTTCGGGCACAGATACGGCTTCCTGAACCGGCAACTGGGCAGCGAGAATCTCGGGCGGTTCTTCGGCGCGCTGGGCGCGATGCCGCCCTGGTACTACGTCAAGCCGGTGCTGCTAATTCGGCGCCATTCAGCCTGCTTGTTCCGATCGCGGTGCTTGCCGCGATGCGCAGCGGGCGGGCGCCGAGGGCGGCGGCGAAAGCAGACCCATCGGAGCTTCGCGTGCGCGCCGCCGTCAGGCTGTTCGCGATCTTCTGGATCGTGACCGTGGTGTTCTTCTCGATCGCGGCCTACAAGCGGCGCGCGTATCTGTTACCGCTGTGGCCGGCGTCTGCGGTGATGCTCGCGTGGTGGATTGAGACGCTCCGGCCCCGTCCGGTGGGCCGATTCCTGCGCCCGGCGGTTCTCGCGATTTGCCTCGCGATGGCGACGTTCAACTTCGCATATCTGCCGGCGCGGGAGGTCGAAGACTGCGGCGGAGACTCGTATCGCCCGGCTGCGGAGGAAATCTCGCGCGTCGTGGGACCGGACGAGCCGCTGTCCGTTTACGGGATCAACGGAGACCTGGCGCCGTTGCTATTTTACCTCGATCGCGACGCAACGCCGCTTTCGGGAAGACTCGGTGACGCGCCTCCCGGCTACGTCATCGTACCGGCCGACGTGTGGACTGCTCATCGACTCGAAGCGCTCGAGCTTGAGCCGGTCTTGACCTCGCGCTCAGGCAATCACGGGTTGGTTCTGCTCCGGCGGGGCAAAGTGTACGCGGAACGATGACCTGTAAGAACGCACGAAGGCCACCCTCGCGCGGGATTCTCTATCAGGGTTGCGAGCTCAGCGGATGCGCGCGGAAGAAATCCAGAATCGCGGGCGTCCAGGTGGTCGGCCACTGATAGTGGGTCGTGGCTCCGGTGCCGGCGGCCATCTTGTTGGTGGGATCGCCGTTGGGGTTGGTGCCGCACGCGTCAACGCAGCCGTTGGCGGGATTCTGCTTGGAGTCAATGAGCGAATCCTGCAAACCGGCGCCGAGCGCAATCAGTTGGGTCTCCATCAACTCGCTGTTGGGACACAAGCCCGCCAAATCACAATTCGGATGAACGTCGTCGGAAGGTACTCCAACGTTGAAAATCTGAAGCTGCGCGTTGCTTGTGGGCGCGCCGTTCACCGGGCTCTGCGGACATGCATCGTTCAGGGCCTGGAACGGGTTAGGCGCGCCGTAGGTAGCGAGCGCGGCGATATTGGGGCGGTTCAGCGCGTACAGGTACGCCATCGCGCCGCCCGTTGACCATCCCGTGATGTACAGGCTGTTGGGATCGACCTTGCCGGTCGCGGATTCCTGCGCCATGAACTGATCGATCATCGCCGCATCGACGTTCTCCCGGTAGAGCGTGCCGTTGACGGTCACGTCCCCCGACGGCGAGAACTGCCGGTACCAATAGTCAAATCCGGTACCATGCGAGTGTGCTATCGGGAAGAACTGCTCGATGTCACGTCCCTCGGGCGCCATCAGGACGAAGCCCGGATTGGGTTGGAGCACCCCTGAAGTACTATAGAAGTCAGTAGCCACTTGCGCGGTGGCGAGAGACTTCAGGAGATTGGTCGCCGACTGGACCGAATCGGCGGTCGCGAGCTCGGCATGGAGAAAGACCACCAGCGGAAGCGGATTCGACGATGAAGCCTGCGGCGGCTCGTAAACGCACGCGTAGCGCGGCGCCCCGTTGCTATCCTTGAGAGGTCCGAGCCGCTTTCCTCCGCTGCATTTCGGAATCGGGGTCGCGAACACCTGCGCAGGAGCATTTCCGAACGGACCGCAACTTACCGCGATTGGTGTGGGCGTCGGCGTCGGGGTTGGCTTGGACGTCGGGGTCGGCTTGGACGTCGGGGTCGGCTTGGATGTCGGGTCGGCTTATTGGCTTGGATGTCGGGGTCGGCTTGGAAGTCGGGGTCGGCTTGGCAGTCGGGGTTGGCTTGCGAGTTGGAGTTGGAGTTGGGCCGGTGGCGGACCCGGCTATCGCGGCGCTGATCGCGATCGCCGATGCCACCGCTATCGCGATCGCGAAAGTACGGCTCATTGCCCGCCCCTGAGCGGATGCCTGCGGAAGAAATCGAGAAGCGCAGGATTCCATAGGGTCGGCCAGCGGGTGTGGTTCTGGACGCCCACCGAAGTCGCGGATGTCTCATCGGCCGAACCATAAATCACGTCGCCGCAGGTCAGATCGCATTCGTTGGCCGGGGCCTGGGGTTTGTTGATGATCGTGTCCTGCACGAACACCCCGAGCGGCAGCAGCTGCGCGGTCACCCATTCTGCGTTTGGACAACTGCCCGCGATGTCGCAGTTGTTATGGATGTGATTGATCGGCATCGCAGAGTTGAAGACCTGGAAGTCAGAGCTATTCGGCGGCGCGCCCACTACCGGCGTCTGGTAGCAGGGATCGAGCAGATAACCCCACGCGCTCGGCCCCGAGTACGGAGCGGCGGCAGCCACGTTTGGCCGGCTCAATCCGTACAGGAACGCCATCGACGAGCCGTTGGACCATCCGGTCAGGAAAATCCGATTGGTATCGACCTTGTTCGTCGCGACTACCTGCGCGATGAATTGATCGATCGTGGCTGCGTTGACGTTCTCCTTGTACAGAGTGCCGTTGACCGTCACGTCGCCCGTCGGCGAGAACTGCCGGTACCAGACGTCCCATCCGGGGCCTGTCGAATCGGATGTTCCGGGCGGGCCGTAGAGATGGGTGGTGTTGCGTCCCTCCGGCGCCAACAAAATGAATCCTGGCTTGGAGGAATTGCCGCTTACGTTGGCCGTTTTGAGATAGGAAAGGAGATTCGTCACGACGATCGTATCCGCAGTCGCCTCCGAGGGATGAATCCACACGACCAGCGGCAATGGAGCCGTAGTCGAAGCCTGAGGGGGTTCGTACAGGCAGGCGTAACGGGCCGTGCCGTCACTGTCATTCCAGGGACCGAGAAGCTCTCCTCCCAAGCACGTAGGCTGAATGTCGGCAAGCAATTGCTGAGGCGGATTGCCGAAGGGTGTGCACTGGGCGAAAACGCTGCCGGCGGCGACGATCACGACACCGAGCAACACAGCCGCAAACAGAGTCCGGCACAGTGCGTTCATCGAATTCACAAAACGGAATCCGGACGAGTATCGATTCTCGACCCGTCATTGTCAACCATTTGGCACAAATTCGCTCCCCGATGGCTGGGCAAGTCCCGGCGACGTTGACAGCTTCGGCATTCACTCGCCATATTGGTATCGTATTCCTACTTCAAGTATGCTTGAGCTCACGCGCTGGCATTTGGAGGATTGGGATGAATGGGCGCATCTTGGCGACGATCTGCGTCGCTCTGGCTATCGGCATGCCTGCCGCGTCGCGGGCCGAGGATGGCGGGGACTGGGAGGTCGTGGACTCTCCTCACGAGCCGACTTCCGCGACGGCTCCCTCGCATGCTACTGTGGAAAACCCTCCGGCGCCCGCCGATGCCGGGATAGTCACGCAGGCATGCGGCGAGGAGGCAATCCCGGCCAGCCCGCAGGTCAAGGACATCGTCGCGGATATCAACCGGGTCTGGAATTCCGACGTCAAGGTCTACCAATCGGCGCAACCGGCGGGACCACATGCCAGGCCGGGCGGATGCATCTTCTACCATCCTGACGTCATGGCGAATCTGCTCAACGGCTGGATGAACATCAAGGAGGCGCGCCTGATGAAGCCGATGGTGTACGCGATCTTCGCGCACGAAGTCGGCCACGAAGTCCATCGCGACTTCGATCCGAACCGGGCCAACGTCTCGGGCGAGGAGCGGGAACTGCAGGCCGACCGCTTCGCCGGGTACACGATGTCATATTTGCGCATACAGCCCGACGATATCGCCACGTACTACCGCCTGGTCGGCGATGATTTCTTCGGCGCGCACAACAGCCACGGAAGCAGCGATCAGCGCGCCAATGCCTTCGAGCACGGATGGAAGCTGGCCGAAGCGGGATCGTCCGAACAATCGGTGGTTCCAGCCGCAGGCCTCGGGCAACCATAGCGGCCTCCCTAACGGTCGTGATCGGAAACGGCGTAGATTCCTAACCGCATACCGGATTATTGTCTCTGAGGGCGCTGGCCGAGAGCGGCGCCTTGTCGGTTATCGGCGGAGTTGGGGACTACGGCAATGAGACATCAGGCATCATCGGCCATTCAATCCTATCCCGGCCTCGATCGTCCCGAATGAGCGCGATCGTTCGCTTCGCCCTGGCGATCGTGATCGCTGCCGGCATCTGCGCGTGCCGACATTCCGAGTCCGATTCATCGGCGCCAACGAATCCATCGGCACCAGCGAAGAATCCGGCTGTGGGCCGGTGGCAGGCGCAAATTTCCAACCCCGCCGGCCAGCGCCAGCAATGCGTGATGGAAGTTGGCGATATGGGGCAGCTTGCCTACGGCGATTCGTGCCCGATGCCGCTGATGGGTCAGAAGGCCACTATCACGACCGTGCCAAACGGCACCTATGCGCCGAACCTTTTCGTCACCGGCAAGGACAGCGGCACGTTCATGATCATGGGAGGCAGCATCTCGGGGATGGTCGGGGCATTCCGCGTCGAGGGCAGCAAACATATGACGACCCGAACCGCCCCCGGCGCCGATATCGAATGGACCCGCAGCTCGTCCGCGGCGCCAATGCGGAGCGCGGCCGCAAGCCAGGTGCTCCCGGGGCAAGTCCAGTGGCCGGTGGGCGACGTGCCGGCGATCGCGCAGCGTGCGGTCGCGTACGTTCGCGCCAAATGGCAACCCGATGCCTTCCTCACGTCGATCCAAATGGAGCTGGGCGCCGGGCTCAGCAATGCGCAGTCTCCGGCGGGCGGTGTGCTGGTCCAGCTCAACTTCTACTCTCCCGGACAGCAGCAGACGCTCAGCTTTATGCCCAATTCGCCCGCCGGCGAGTTGACGCCTGGCTCCAGTGCCGATCCCAACGATCAGCGCGCGTTGCCCGCGAGCTTCATGGACCTGCCCGACGCGGTAGCCAAACTGCGCGCGAAAGGCCTGCGCGGCAAGCAGATCAAAACCGCGCACCTCGAAAATTACGGCCGCGGCTCATATGCCGGTGATGTCGGGCTCTACGGCCCGGAATGGGTAATAGATTCGGCTCTCGACGAGCGCGGTGCGGTTCTAGCCGAGTTGCAAGGTCAAAGCGACGTAAGAATTTCCAACCCCAACGAAACGGGCGAGGAAGATCAATCCGGGAACCTGATCCATGTCGAAATCGCGGGGCTGCGAAACGACCGTGGCCAGGTCTATTGCGAGCTGTTTACGTCAGCCGAAGGCTTCCCGGCAAACACGCAGGGGGCGGCGAAAACTGCGTCAACGATCACCAATCGACACGCCGAATGTGATTTCGAAAATCAAGACCCCGGACCTTACGCGATTCTGGTGTTTCACGACGAGGACAGCACCCATATGCTCGAATTGAACCCGAACGGTACACCACGCGAGGGCGTTGGATTGTCGAACAACCCTACAGGTACCTCCAAGCTACCCGGCTTCGACGCGGCGATGTTTCCCTACAGAACCGGCCAGCTGAATCTGACCATCAACGTGAAATATCCGTAGAGACTTCCCGGATCGTCGCTCCATCGCAATGCCTGGCCGGCAGCAGGCTGATAGTCATTCCGCAGCAGTCGGGCAGCTCAACGACAACTGCGTGCTAACACGAACGTTCCTGACACTGTTTTGCCCTGACCCAAACTGAAGTCGTATTGAAGGCGAACATCGTAGGAACCATTTTCGAAGATGGGGCCCAGAAACTGTAGTGTGCGACCCTTGTCGAGGTCGAGGTAGTAGGGGGCGTTCTCAAACTGTCCGCCCCTCGCGGGATGACGAGTCACGGTGACGCTGCCCGCGGTCGGCCGGCCCTGGTAATCGATTACCGCGACAATCATCCCATCGGTCCGGTAGGGCGTCGTCGGACATCCTTCGGTTCCCGTGATCTTCGAGCCCGGAGGATAGATTTTCGTTCCGGGCGGAAGCTTCGCGTGCGAGCCCCTGTCCGGTCACCGAGCCGCCCACAAACGCGAAACCGGCGAGGCTGGCGTCCACGTCGGCGCCGGCAGCGAAGCACCGCGTCGCATCAGGCAACTGCATCAGCGACAGAACCGCGATGGCTATCATCAACCGCCAGAGATCACAGTGTTTCATCGGGAATCCACCTCAGTGAAAAGTATGACACATAGAGACAGATCCGCGAGTGTCAGGCCGAAGCACCGTGACAGGCTAACCTATCTCTTTCGCCAGCCGATCGGCGGGATCGGGGGCGCCCATCGCGCGGTACATGGCCTCGGCCTCGCGCAGGCCGGATGCCAAGACGCTATGGTCCTCGCGCCCGGTCAGACGGGCCTCGGCCTCGCGCAGGCGTGGCAGCAGCGAATTGCAGCAGCGAATTGCCGCCGCTCTTGCGCACCAGCTCGCGGGCTGCGGCGATCACAGGGGCGATCTCGCGGTCCGGCGCGCCCGTATGGACGAGGGCGTCGATGAGCGCGGCGCGGCCGAGGGCGGCCTGAAACCAGGCCCCGCCCGCATCCGCGGCTGCGATACTCTCACGCGCTTTGGCGATCGCGGCCTCGCCGTCGCCGCGGGCCAGACACGAGTCGGCGAATATCGCGAGGTAATAGGCCTGCCAGTCGAGCGCCGTTCCCGCCTCATGAGCCTGCGCCAAGGCCTCGGTGAAGCGCTCTTCGCAGGCGCCGTAGTCGCCGTTCAAAAAATAAGCGATTGCGAGGTGGCATGAAGCCATGATCTGCGAGAACCGGCTTCCGACCGCGTCGGCGATTTCCACCGCCTCAAGGCATGCCCGGCGAAGATCCGTGACAGGCGCCCTGGAAGCGCCGCCGGCGAGATACGCGCCACTGCTGAGCCCCCCGAGCGCCCATCCGAGGTTCTCTTGCGCACTGTGCTCGCGCGCCATCCGGATGGCGCGTTCCTGGCGCGGCCAGCACTCATCGAAACGGCCCGCCTGTGCCAGTAGCCACCCTTCCAGCATCTCCGCCCAGATCAGGGGGCTGTAGCTGATCAACTCACGACTTACTTGCGGATCCCCGTGGCTGAGTTCAACGATGCGCTCGAACCCTTCGAGCGCCTGCGGGAGGCGCCCGGCGACAAGGAGCCAGTAAGTATGCGTGGTTTCAATCTGGAAGGTCTCGCCAGGGTCCATGCCATCGTTGAGCATAGCCGCAGCCTCTTTTGCGAGTTCGAGCGCCGCTTCCGCTCGACCGAGCATCCCCAGATGCCCCGCGAAGCCGACGAGAGGAGCAGCTAGAGCAGATGGGCGCCCCAGTTCCTCCGCCAGCGAGCGGGCCTCATCCGAGCAGCCTCGGACCTCGTCCTCGCTGAGGCCGAGACGCCAAGTAGCGCCGCCCAGGATGGCGCCGCAGGCGCGCAGCCGCGATTCCTTGGCGTCCGCATCATCGAGTGAGTGGCCGAGCGCGCGCACCTTGCGCCAGTGCCTCAGGCCCTCAACCGGATCGCGTGCGCCGGCCCACTCAGCGGCGCGGCGATGCCAGCGCACGGCCTGCCCGAGGTCGGCGGCTTCTTCCCAGTGATGCGCCAGCAGCGCCGCCTGCTGGTCGAGGTCCTTTGCGTGCGCCGCCTCGATGACCCGCGCGACCGCCGCGTGCAGCCGCTTGCGCCGCTCCTGGAGCTGCGAGGCCAGCGCCACTTCCTGCGTCAGCGGATGCTTGAACAGATACTCGGCGATCGGATACAGCGACTGCTCGTACACGAATTCGGCGTCTTTGAGCTTCTGCAGCGCCTCGCGCAACTGTGGTGCGGCCTGCTCGACCACTGCGACCAGCGTCGGCTCGTCGAACTCGCGGCCAATCACCGCCGCGGTTTGCAGCACGTCTTTTTCCCGCTCCGCCAGCCGATCGATGCGCGCCGCGAGTAGTGCGTGCACCGAGCTCGGCACCTCCAGTCTTGCGACCGGCGTGACCAGCCGATAGGCGCCCTTGCTGCCTTGCAGCTTCCCCGACTCGATGAGATTCTGCACCACCTCCTCGGTGAAGACCGGATTGCCGCCCGTGCGGGCATGAATCGCCTCGGCAAGGCCGGCGGTGCTGGGATGGTTGCCGAGGAGCGCGTCGAGCAACTCGCGGATCGCCTCGGGGCCCAGCGGCGCGAGCGGTAACTGGTGGTAGAACGACTTCCCCATCCAGGGCGCCTGGTACTCGGGGCGAAAGTTGAGCAGCATCAGGTAGCGCGTCCCTGCCGTGGCGTCGATCAGCGGTTCCAGATAGGCCTCGCTGCCGCTGTCGAACCAATGCAAGTCTTCGAGCAAGACTACCTGCGTCTCCCGCTGTCCACGCGCCTGGTTCACCCGCCGCACGATGTCGAACATCTGCCGCTGGCGCGCCTCGGGATCGATGCGCGGGGCCGGATTCTCAGGGTCGGCAACTCCCATGAAGTCGAAGACCAGTGGCAGGCTCTCGCGCAGGCCCTCATCGAGCAGCAGCATGCGGCCGGCGATCCGCTCGCGCGCCGTGGTGTCGCTGTCCTGCTCGGTAACGCCGAAGAAGGCGCGAAACAGCCGCAGCATCGGCAGGAAAGGGATCGCCTTGCCGTGCGCGACTCCGGTGGTTTCGTAGGTCATCAGGCCGCGTGCGCGGCAGCGCTCCAGGAACTCGAAGCACAGCCGGCTCTTGCCCAACCCGGCTTCGCCGACGATCCCGACAACCTGGGCATTGCCCTCCCGCGCGCGCGCCAGCGCCGACTCCAGCACCTGCATCTCATCGCCGCGTCCCACAAAGCGCGAGAACCCGCGGCTGCGCGAAACGTCCAGACGCGTGCGCATCTGGCCGAGCCCAATCAACTCGTACACGTGCATCGCCCCGTGCACGCCCTTGATCTCCATCTCGCCCAAATCGTTTAGCGCGAAGTATCCCTGTATCAGGGCCGCGGTATGCGCCGTGATGTACACCTTGCCGGCCTCGGCGATCTGTTCCATGCGCGAGGCGAGGCCGACGGTGTGACCCTGCGCGGTGTAGTCCATGTGCAGGTCATCGCCAATCTTGCCGACGATCACCTCACCGGAGTTGAGCCCGATGCGGGCGGAGAAGTTCAGCCCGCGGCGCAGGCGCAACTCGTTGGCATAGCCGCGCAGCCCATCCACCAGGTGCAACGCCGCGTAGCAGGCGCGGCGCGCGTGATCCTCGTGCGCGATCGGCGCGCCGAACAGCGCCATGATGCCGTCGCCGGTGAACTTGTCCACGAAGCCCTCGAAGCGCTCGACCCCCTCCGAAAGGATCTGGAAAAAGCGGCTCATGATCTGCGACCACTCTTCCGGGTCCAGCTTCTCGGCCAGCTCCATCGAGCCCTTCACGTCAGCGAACAGGACGGTGACCTGCTTGCGCTCGCCTTCGAGGACGGCGCGCGAGGTCAGAATCTTGTCGGCCAGGTGTTTCGGAGTGTACGCGCGTGGCGCGGGTGCGGCGGCCGGCGTATCGGTGAGCGGTGCACGGCACTTGCGACAGAACTTGGCGGTGGGTCGGTTGCCGGTGCCGCAGCTTGGACACGCGGCCTCCAGCGGCGCGCTGCACTCTTCACAGAAGGCCGAATCGGGCAGGTTCTCGCTCTGGCACTTGGGGCATTTCATCGGAGCGTCCTTAGAGTGATGTCACACGCTAGGATAGGCGTCGCTGCCCATCTCCAGCGGGTCTAGGCCGGTCCATTCGACTTCGGCCGGGACGCGATTTCCGATCGTGCGCTCGACGATTACGAAAAACGCGAGCGCGAGGCCGAACACCACAATCAGATTGACTGAGACGCCGATCAACTGCGCGATCAACTGCGACGGATCGCCGAACAGCAATCCGCGCACCGGACCTGCGACGCCGTTCCATCCTTTGCCATAGCTGCCGTCGGCGAAAATTCCGAGCGCGAGCGCTCCCCAGATTCCGCACGCACCGTGGACGGCGATCGCGCCGACCGGATCGTCGATTCGAAGCCGCCGCTCCAGCGCAAGCACCGCCCACACCACGATCAGCCCGGCGACCACGCCGATCAGGACCGCGGCGACTGGAGAGACGAATGCGCAGGGCGCGGTTATCGCGACCAGTCCGCCGAGCATCCCGTTGCAGGCCATCGCCACGTCGGGCTTGCCGTAGCGCTGCCAGAGATACAGCAGCGCGGCGAGCGTGCCCGCCGAGGACGCCAGCATCGTGTTGGCGGCGATCGGTCCGATTTGCGCGTCGGAAGCGGCCAGCGTCGATCCGGCGTTGAACCCGAACCATCCGAAGGCGAGGATTAACGTCCCGACGATCGCCATCGGCAGGTTATGGCCCGGCAGCGCGCCGATCTGGTTGTCGCGGCGGAACTTGCCGATTCGCGGTCCGAGCACGATCGCGCCCGCCAGCGCCGTGACGCCGCCGGTCATGTGCACCACCGACGAGCCGGCGAAATCGACATGGCCGTGGCCGAGTCCGAAATTGATTCCCAGTTGCGAGAGCCATCCACCCCCCCAGACCCAGTTGCCATAGAGCGGGTAGAGGAACATCGACATGAACAATCCGTAGACAAAAAAAGCCGAGAACTTCCATCGCTCCGCCATCGCGCCGGTCGGGACGGTCGCCGCGGTATCCATGAACACCACCGCAAACAGGAACATCGCGAGACTGGCAGGATCGTGCGCGACGTTGATCAGCGCGAATTTGCTCATCCCCAAAAGGCCGAAGGGACGCCCGAATATATGGACCGTCAGCTCGTGAAAGCCGATCGGAGCGGCGCCGAGCGAGGGCCAATGACTCACGCCGCCCATCATGAAGGCGTAGCCGGTAAGCCAGAAGCCGGTCACGCCGAGCGGATAGATGACGAAGTTCATCGCCATCGTGTTGACGGCGTTCTTGGCGCGGGTGAAGCCGGTCTCGAGCATCGCGAAGCCGACCTGCATGAACATCACGAGGAATCCACCGACCAGCACCCAGGCGAGATTGAGCGATTGTTCAAAGTGGCCGGGCGGCGCGGCCTCCTGCGCGCCGGCGCGCCCCGAGATCGCGAGGGCGATGGCGAGCATCGCGCCCGCGACCACTATCACGCGCCGCGTCGCGGCGAGGGTTCCCTGCTTCATTTCACCTGGCCTCGATAAGACCGGCCGCGCGGCTGCGACTGCGAGGCCGGATACTTGTTGGCCAGCCAGATGAGCAGAACGAAGACGCCGATCAGCGAAACGAAAAACAGCGCCACGCCCAGGGTCCGGCGCAGACGCTGCGCGCGCAGGCTCGCCGGATGGAGCCGGAGCGCCCGGTTTGACGGCGTCACTCGCGACGGATCGCGCAGGTCTTCGAGCATCTGGGCCGCGGTGTCGTAGCGATTGCGCGGCACGCGCTCGATCGCGTGCAGGATTATCTCCTCGAGCTTCGGGTCCAGGTCGGGGACGTAGGCGGTCGGCGGCTGCGGGTCTTCGGCGGTCTTCCTTTTCATCACGCTGTAAACGTTGGGACCCGAGTAGGGCAACTCCCCGGTAAGCATTTCGTACATGATTGTGCCCAAAGAGTAGATATCGGTGCGATGGTCGCCGCGGCGGCCGCTGACCTGCTCGGGCGCCATATAGTCGGGCGTGCCGATGGTCGAGGACAATCCGGACCAGGTGAGCCGCCGCGCGGATTCGTCCAGCGCGATGCCGAAGTCCATGATCTTAATCCGGCCTTCGGCGGTGACCAGGATATTCTCGGGCTTGAGATCGCGATGGACGATTCCCTGACTGTGCAGGTAAACGACCGCCTCACAGATTTGACGGGCGAAATCGAGCGCCTTCTCGACCGCAAGCGGACGCTTGTCGCGCAGCACCGCGCGGAGCGATTCGCCCTCGACGAACTCCATCGCGATGTACATCCGGCTCTTGCGGCGGGGCTTGAGGACCTTGACGATGTAGGGGCTGTCGAGCTTCTGCCCGATTTCCTCCTCGCGCTTGAAGCGGTCGTAGAACACGATGTCGCTTTCGAATTGCATGTAGGGCACTTTAACCGCGACCGTGGCGCCGCTCAGGCGGTCGATCGCCTTGAAGATCGAGGCCATCCCGCTGCGCGCAATCACCTCGACCAGCTGGTACTGATCGAGGTCCTCGCCTACGCTGACCTCGCGCATCCGCTACCCTGCCCCGATCGTTTCGTGCACGGGCGCGCACGTTAACATCGCAAGCGCGCGCGATCAAATCGCGCCGCGCACCGTCATCCGCGCCTGCCGAAGTACGCCCTCAAACGTGCGACCAATCCAGGCGGCGCAGGCAAGTTCGGCGTAGCGCCGACCATCCGGAAGAACGCCACCGTCAGGTTGTCGGCAGTCCCGCGCGCGTTGGCTTTGTCCACCACATCGCGGCAGACTTCGGCCGCCGCTCCCTCGCGGGTGAGGAGCTCGAGTTCGCGCTCGTCGAGCACGTTGTAGAGTCCGTCGGTACAAAGGATCAGCCGGTCGCCCTGCATCAGCGGCATCGAGATCCGATCGACCGAGACGATCAGCTCGTGGCCGAGGCTTCGATTGAGCGCGGAACGCTCCGGATGATCCCGCGCCTGCGCCGTGGTAAGCAGGCCCATCCGAACGCGCTCGCCAACCCAGGTATGGTCCTTGGTCATCTGGTTGACCTTGCCGTAGCGGATCACATAGAGCCGGCAATCGCCGACGTGCGCGGCGGCCAGCTTGCCGCGATCGATCACCACTGCGGTGAGGGTGGTCGCCATGCGGCGCAGTTCCGGGACGGTCAGCGCCCGGTTGTGAATCTCGATATTGGCGCGCTGAACGGCCCGCTGCAGACGCTTGATGGGACCCCAGGCTTCGGGACTCTCGCGATACGCCTCGAGCGTGGTCTCCACCGCCATCCGGCTCGCGACTTCGCCGCCCTCGTAGCCGCCCACGCCGTCGGCGACCACGAAGATTGCGCTAGACGGACCCTCGACAAAATGGCCGCAGAAGTCTTCGTTGTCGGGACGGTTCGTGCCGACATCGGAAAGCAGCGCCAACTCGAAGGCGGCTTCGGCGGGCTGCCGATCGACGGGATCATCCATGCTGGTCAGGGTAGATTGCCACGGCTCCGGCGCCTCGCCAAACGCGCATCGCCAAAGAAGCAGGGGGCAAGCCTCTTTGGCGGCTTGCCCCCTGGTCGATTACGGCGCCGGTTCCGTCAGGCCGGCTTGGTGACGAGAATCGTCTCCTTGCCTTTCTTCTTCGAGTTGCGCATGAAATAGATCCCGCCGTAGATGCCCCAGATGACCGACAGCGCCACCGCCATCAGCGGCTCCTTGGGGCTGCCGATGCCTTCCAGCGGCCCGATGACGTAGAACGCCATGCAGGCGAAGTTCGCGATCGCGCCGAAGACCGGCACGACCATGTGTTTGAAGCCGTGGAACTCGTGATGCTCGCGGAAAGCCACGATGCAGACGACGTTGGTCAAGCCGTAAAGTATGAAGGTGCCGAAATTGGAGACCAGCGTCACCAGCAACAAGCCGTTGGGCAGCGCGGCCAGCGAGGCATTAGAGTTCATGCCCAAGGCGTACCAGATGCTATGCGGCAACGTGGCGATGGTCTTGTCGTCGGGCGCCGAGCCGCCGGCGAAAAAGTAGATGCTCGCATAGGCGCCGAGCACGGCCGATATGGCCGCCAGCACCCAGATCGCGCGATGCGGAGTAAGGTTGTCGCCGTGGAGGAGTCCGAAGTGCTCCGGAACTTCCTCGTCGCGCCCCATCGCGTAGGTCACGCGCGCGCCGGTGTTGATGCAGCTTAGCGTCGTACCGATCAAGGCGAGGAAGACCGTGAAAGCCTCGAGCAGCATGAACGCCTGGCCATGACCGCCGAGCAGCGTATTGCCGATGATCACCATCATGTCGCCCAGCGGCGCCGCGGAACCCTTGGCGGCGTTGAGGCTGTAGGCGCTGCTCAGGAAGTAGTTGGCCGCGAAGTATTCGATCATGTAGCAGAAGAGACCCTGAATAGTCAGCGAGAGCAGCACGCCACGCGGAATGTCGCGCGTCGGGTTCTTCGCTTCCTCGCCCAACGATGTCACGGATTCAAAGCCGACCAGCAGCAGGATCGCGACGGTGGCCTGAAGCATCGTGTAGCTGACGCCGTGCGGAATGACCACCGAGAGAGCGCTCGGATGAGCGGGATTATCGCCGCTCAGACTGTAGTGCAGAATCGCTCGAGACCATGTTCCCGTTCGCGTCGAGACCGAATCCGGTCGAGCCCTCGGGATGCCCGAGCCGGTAGGCGACCGCCAGAGCCGCGAAAAACAGCAGCGCTATGATCTGGATGCCGTTGATGGCGATGTTGACCATCGTCGATCCGTTCACGCCGCGAAAGGCGATGTACGCCACCGCGAACGAGAAGATAACGGCAACCAGAGCCATGAAAACCGGCCCTGGAATCGCAGCATTCATCGAGTTCGGCGCCACCGTACCCACGATATAGCCGATCATGACGCCCATCGTGGCGACCATCACACCCGGATAGACCCAGTAGTAAAGGTGCGAAGCCCATCCGATGACGAACTTCGCGATCCTCGCGAACCTGTAGGCATGGGTCTTACCCAGAAAGGCCTGCTCGGCAAACAAGTACGAGCTACCCGCGCCGGGATACAGCTTTGCCAGCTCTGAATATGAAAGCGCTGTGGCGTACGCGAGCATCAGCGCGACGAATATCCCGGCCCACATCGCGACCCCCGACGGGTACGCCTGTCCGGCTTGAAGAACGAACGTTATCCACAGAAAGGCACCCGGGGCGATCAACGCCATCGCGTTAACCGTGATGCCGGTGAGCCCCAGCGTGGCTTGCATCTTGGGTGCTTCTTTTGCCTCGGCCATGTTTCCTCCTTACGCGGCTTCTAAAGAGCGCCAGCGCGAGGCCCATCGAGCAAGAAGAGTGCCATTCAAAAGGCCTAGGGTGCATACGACCAAAGTTGGAGGACGTTGCGCATTGCACGGGCATCCGCCCGTCAATCGGTCATCATTTTGCAGTCGCAGCCATTTTGAATTGATGGTCGTCGGGGTACACCATGAACCGGCGTGAGATTCGCCCACGCAGACGATCCGTCAGCCACCCGCGCCACGAGCCGCATGGTCACGCGAGGCTTTGGACTCGATGGGGCCTGATGACTGGCAAATGATGTATTCCGCTTCGCCGCGATGGTTGCTTGCCGTCTGAGCCTATCGAGAGTCGATTCGCGCAGTAACATCGCGCCCTCCGAGTCCTGCAACCAGGACGCGGACCAGTTCGCTCAGCCTGCGATGGTAGGCGGCGGGCGCATCGACGGTCGCCTCGATCCCACGCGCCGCGGTGATTACCAGTTCGGCCGCTGCGCCGCAGTTGAGCCGGGCGCGCGCAGGATCGATCTCGCCGCGCGACGCCGCCTCGATGATAACGTCGCGCAAGACCCGCTTATACCGCCGGTCGGCCTCGGCGAAGAGATCAGCTGACAGGCGATTCTTGGAATCCATCAGCTCGGCTGCGTGCGGCGAACGACGAACCGTCTCAAAGTAGAGGCCGAACTTGGCCTCGAGAATCGCGAGCAGCCGCTCCTCGATGGGGAACTTGCCGGCGCGCGCCCGCGCGACCGCCGACTCGACGCGCTCGATCAGGCTCACGCACAGCGCGCGGAAGAGTTCCTCCTTGCCGGAGAAGCTCAGGTAAACGGCGCCCTTCGAGATATCCGCCTCGCGGGCGATATCGTCGATCGAAGTGCGCCGGTAGCCGTATTGACCGAACAGGCGCAGCGCCGCGTCGAGGACCGCGGCGCGCTTCTCCGCGGGCGTGCCCTTTCTGGCCGGGCTCACGCTAACCCAAGGCGAGTTGCTTCTGCGGCCGCACGACCATCTCGAAGACGTTGAGTTCGATCGGCTGCGTAACCGCGAACATCACGGCGCGCGCGATATCGTCCGCCGACGCCAGCACCATCCGGCCCGCCTGCGCGATTTTGTCGAGCGCCTCGGGCGGGAGCGTCATCCCCGGTTTCACGTCGATGTTGATCCCGAGGGACTGCACGATGCCGCGCACAAGCTCCGGCGGAAAGTTGCGCGCAAAGTTGGTCGCCACCGCTCCCGGCATGATGTTCACCACCCGGATGCTGTCGTTTTCGAGTTCCTTGCGCAGCGTGGTCGCGATCGCGTTAACCGCCCACTTGGTCGATCCGTAAACTCCCGAAGCCTCGTTGCGGCCCGCCACCGACGAGATGTTCACGATATGCCCCTGGGCGCGGCAGGCTCGCATCGCGCGGACCGCGGCCTGGCATCCGACCAGCAGCGCGAGCACGTTGGTCTCCAGCATCTCGCGCCATCGTTCGGGGTCGCCGTCGATTATCGTGCTGGGAAACTCCAGGCCGGCGTTATTGACCATCACGTCCAGGCGGCCGGTCTCCTTGACGGCCCGATCCACCAGCCCCTGGACCTGCTTCGTATCGCGCACATCCAGCGTGATCGCGGTGGCCTTGCCGCCGGCCTTCGCGATCTGGGCGGCGCCCTCTTCGAGCGAGGCCTTTGTCCGTCCGGCGAGAAACACATGCGCCCCGGCGGCCCCAAGATGAAGCGCGATCGCGCGGCCGATGCCGCTGGAAGCTCCGGTTACTATCGCAGTTTTGCCTTTCAACGATTCAGACATACGGGAATTCTCCTTTGACTGTTTGACCGTTTTCAATAAATTGGTCAATTCGTATCATGGAAACCGCCGCGAGTAAAACACGGGAAACGAAGCTGGCGCGTAAGTTTGAAATCAGGTGAGCTGGGCGAGCGACTGGAATGGAGCATCCATGGTCAGTTCAACGAGCGGAGTTCCGTCGTCCGGATTGAAGCTCCTTAGTCTCGCAAATCCCATCTCTTCCAGGTACGAAATGAAGCGTGCGTCGGCTTCGTATTCCAGAACCCACGCGCGACGCGCGCCGAGATTGATCAAGCATTCCCGAAGTTTCGCGAACAGACGGGTCCCCAGCGTTGTGCGCGCGGATGGCTCCACAACCACAAACAGGCGGTAAGTGTCTGCGCCTCGAGCCGTTGGCCCCTTGTTGCGGCGCTCAACGCCAGCATAGCCGACGATCCGCCCGTCTGACGTGGCGACAAAATGTTGTTGGATGCCATCTGAGGGCGAAAACGACCTGCGATTGTTCAGCCATTCGAGTTGGCTGGGTACAGTCGGCAGTTCAGCAAGCGACGACTCCGCGAGGGCCAGAATCGCCGGCCAGTCGTCGTTGCCCGGCACACGAAGCGTTACTTCGCTCATGCTCCGCCCCCTATTTCACGATGCCGCGGCTTCTCAGTTCGGCGATTCTTGCGGGATCGTAGCCGAGATGCCGCGACAGGATCTCGTCGGTATGCTGGCCGAGCTGCGGCGCTGCGCGCGTGATCGCCGGAACGGTCGCGGAAAACTTCGCGAGGATTCCGCTCTGCGCGACGCGGCCCCATTGCGGATGCTCCAGCTCTACGATCAGCTCGTTGGCGGCGATTTGCGGATCGCTGAACAGCTCTCTGACCTTGCTGACCTGGGCGACTGGAATGCCGGCCTGCTTGAGCGAGCTGATCGCCTCGGCCCGATCCAGCTTCGCGAAGTATGCGCCCAGTACCGCGGAAAGCCGGCCGTCCGCCGGCTCGCCTGCCGCATCGGAATACGACAGGTTCGCCGGCGCGCCGCACAGCGAACGCATCGCGTCCCACTCCTTCGATTGGGCGATCGAGACGCAGAGCCATCTGTCGTCGCGGCATCGATAGCATCGCGACAGCGCCGATCGGCCGCGGTACTCGGCTCCGCCGTTCTCCATGTCGGGACGGCCGACATAGAAAATGAACTCGCCGGCCTGGAACGCCATCGATGACTGCAACAGCGACGTCTCGCACATCTGGCCGCGCCCTGTCAGTTGCCGCGCCCTCAGCGCCAGCACGCATCCGAGCGCAGAGAGCATCGCGGCGCCGTAGTCGCATATCGCGCAGGTGAGGTAAACGGGATGGCCGTGATGGCCGCCCTGCGCCGCCATCACGCCGGATCGCGCCTGGAGCAGCGGATCGAACGCGGGCTGGTCGTGATCCGGTCCGCTGTTTCCGAATCCGGTGACCGACATATGGATGAGGCGCGGATTCAGCGCCGCGAGCGTTTCGTAATCCAGGCCGAACTTGCGCATCCTGCCGGGCCGCAGGTTCTCGACCACGATGTCGGCTTTCTGCGCCAGATCGCGGACGATTTCACGGCCCTCGGGCAGGTTGAGATTCAGCGCCAATCCGCGCTTGCCCTGGTTCCATCCGAGAAAGCCGAATCCGAAATGCCGGAACGCGTCCCCCTCCATGCTTTCGATTTTGATTACGTCGGCGCCCAACTGGGCGAGAATCATCGGTCCGTACGAGCCGGCGATGTAACTCGCAAAATCGAGTACGACCACGCCGGCGAGCGGCCCTCCGTTCTGTGACCCGATCCGCGATTGCGCGGGCGCGATCGGCCCGCTCGACGCCGTCTTGTCGCATTCAGCAAGCAACTCGGCGACGGTCGTGCGATGCGCGCCGATCGCCGGCGCGGGTCCGCGGATTTCGCCCGGCGTATCGCGCAGAGTGATCGGCACGCCCATCTGCACGCTCGGGCCGAGCACCGGATCGGCGATCTCGCGCCGCATCCCGACATGCCGCACCTGCGCATCGTCGATGAATTCCTGGCGCGACATCACCGGCGCGCACGGGACATCGGCGCCGCGGAGGATCCTGAGCCATTCGTCGCGCGGCCGCGCGCGCATTGTCGCGCCGAGCAGATCCTTCAGGGTCTGCCAATGCTCCGGCGGTATTCCCCACGGGGCGCCCTCGAAGCGGGGGTCGGCGACCAGATCGGGCCTGTCGATCGCAAGCGCGAACTTGTTCCAGAAGGTTGCGTTCCCGCACGCAATAAAGAGATATCTGCCGTCTGCCGCTTCATAGAGCCGATAGCATGGGATCGGTCCGAGCGGATCGTTCGCGGCTTGCCCATACAGCGAGGTCATCTTTTCGTGCCGGAGTATCGCGCCGGTCTGGAGCGAAAACGCGCCTGCCAGCAGCGAGACCTCTACGCACTGGCCATTTCCGCTGTTGCCGCGCGCGATTAGCGCTGCAACCGCGGCCAGCGCGGCCATCGCGCCGGCCGCATAACTCGCTGCGGGAAAGGTGAGCGGTACCGGGCTCCCGCTGCGCGCCCATTGGCTGCCCGCGATCGCGGCGCGAGCCTGCACCAGTTCCTCGCCGGCATCGGTATCGCAGTCCGGCCCGCGATTCCCATAAGGCGGCATGCTGACCAACACGACGCGCGGATTGATCCGACGTATCGAATCGTAGTCGAGCCCGAGCGCGGCGGCGCGTCGCGGCGTATAGCCCGTGATCGCGATATCGGCCCACCGCATGAGATCGCTGACCGCGGCGCGCGACTCGCCAGTCTCAATCGCGATATCGATGGACAGCGATCGCTTGCTGCGATTGAGGACGTGAAAATGCGGCGATCCCCTCTCCGACGCGCCGCCCGGCGGTTCCACCTTGACCGCACACGCGCCCTGCTCCGCCAGAAGCATCGCGGCGTACGCGGCGCCGAGATGGGAACTGAATTCGACGAGATTGATGCCCTCGACCGCTTTCCTCATCCCGCGATTTTCGGAGAGTTGCGAGGCGCAATTCAACCCCGCGCGCGCGTCGATTTGGGGCGGTCTCTTCCGCTTCCCGTTCCCGCGATCAGAGAAGCGGGCAGGGGTCGGGTCTGCGACCGAATGGAATCGGGCCCGGGATCAACCCCTCAGCGCGGCGGAACCGAAGATCAGACAGGCGATCGTGAAGCCTACGAGCAATGCTACTGCGGCCATCAAGGGCATAAAAACCTCCTTTCCGGCAGCGAGCCACGAACGTTGGTTCACACAGTGTTCCGCGATGCACAAAGCGAGTCCAGTCGAGACTTCAGAGCCTCGCGCGGGTGGCGCAAGCTTAACCGGGCCGAAACATCCGCTTCGCGATCGCGTAATCTGTGGGCTTCAATGACTATAGGGAGTATTGTGTAATATAGCTGTTCGGTCGCCTCGATGGCGCGTTATCGCGGGGTGGGCTGCGGGGTCCGAAGTGGTGCGAAACGGCAAGAGTGATGCGCTTCAATCGCAATCGCGGTCGTACCTTCCAAAAAACTCGCGTCATTCCGATCGAAGCAACCATCTGAACGGATCCAGTCGTACTGCGTCTGCGAGTCAGGCAATATCGGAGAATCGAGAGTTCAGGACAGGCCTTGGACCTCCCGCTATGCGGCTGGCGGCGATAGACATCGGCTCCAATTCGGTTCATATGGTGGTGGCCGACGTGGATCGCGGCGGCCATCTCGAGGTGGTCGACCGGGTCAAAGAGGTGGTCCGGCTGGGACGCCGTGTATTCGTCACCGGGCGCCTCACCCGCGAGGCGATGGATCTCGCGGCGCGCGCGCTCAAGCATTTCGAGCAGGTGGCGAGAGCGCGCCACGTCGAGCGCCTCAGCGTCGTGGCGACCAGCGCGGTCCGCGAAGCGGCAAATCGCGCCGCATTCCTGAAGCGGATCAAGCGCGAGACCGGCCTCTCGGTCGAAGTGATCAGCGGCCAGGAGGAGGCGCGGCTCATTTTCAACGCCGCGCGCCACGCGCTCGGACTCGAAGGCGGACCCCATCTGCTGCTGGATGTCGGCGGCGGAAGCGTCGAGCTGGTGCTGGTACACGAGGGCCGCCCGGTGTGGCTGCGCAGTTTTCCGCTGGGCGCCGCGCGGCTCACGGAACGATTTTTGACTTCCGATCCGCCCACGCATGCCGATGTGGCGGCGCTCAATGCCCATCTGAAACGCGAGCTGGCCGAGGTTCTCGATGACGCACGGCACAGGCACGTCATCAAGACGATCGGGACTTCGGGAACCGTGAACTCGCTGGTGGCGATGGTTCGCGCGGCGCGCGGCGAGGATCTGGGCCGCCTGCATTGCGCCAGCGCGTCGGCGGCCGAGATCGATCGCCTCAAGCGCCAGGTGCTGGAATGCGGCGCGACCGAACGCACGGAGCTTCCCGGCGCGGATGCGAAACGCGCCGACCTGATGCCGGCCGCGGCGATGCTGGTCGATTTCATCCTGTCGCGATCCGGCTCGCCGGAGCTGGTGGCATGCTCATGGGCGTTGCGCGAAGGGTTGCTGCTGGAACTTGCCGGTCTCGGTTCGATGCGCGGCGCAGCCGACGCTCGCCGCCGATCGGTCGAGGCGCTCGCGGCGCGCTTTTCAGGCTCCAATCTGCACGGGCGGCAGGTCGCCCGGCTGGCGCTTCAGATTTACGACGGATGCGCGCCTTCGCTCGCGCTCGCGCCCGAATCGCGCGAGCTGCTCGAATACGCCGCGCTGCTCCATGACGTAGGACACGCGATCGACCACGACCGCCATCATCGCCACAGCTATTACCTGATCAAGAACGGCGAGCTGTTCGGGTTCGATCCGCTCGAGATCGAGGTAATCGCGCTGGCCGCCCGATCGCATCGAAAGCAGTCGTCGAAGCTTGATTCGCCCGAGCTCGATTCGCTGTCGCGCGAGCGGCGCCGGACGGTGCGCGGCCTCGCGGCGATACTCAGAGTTGCCGACGCGCTCGATCGCAGCCATTACAACGTGGTCAGGAACATCGCGATCAGGCCGGCGAGCGGAGCGATGGTCTTCGAAGTGGATTCCGGCGGGAAAGACGCCGCGCTCGAACTATGGACCGCCGAACGCAGAGCGGATCTTCTGGCGAGATTGCTCGAACGCAAGGTGATACTGCGGCCCCGTCAGCCTGCAAACGGTAACGCGCCCTCTCCCGGACGGAATCTCGCAAGACATCTGCGCAATGGAGACAGCCCGGCTCTCCAGGTTGGCTGGCACAACCGGCGCGGCCGGCGCGAACGTCCCTCCAAACCGGCCAGGATGCCGGCGCGATAGCGGCGCAGAGAATTCGCGGCCGATCTCGTATACTCACGGGCAGGGAGTGACGCACCCATGCCAGACAAGAACAGTTGGAGCGCGGATGACCTTCCGGATCTTTCCGGAAAGACAATCGTGGTGACCGGCGGCAACAGCGGCATCGGCTATGAGGCCGCGTTGCAGTTCACGCGCAAACGGGCCCGCGTGGTGCTCGCCTGCCGCAGCATCCCGAAGGCGCGTGCCGCGGCCGATCAGATAACCGCGTCGTCGCCGGGCGCTACGATCGACGTGACGGAGCTCGACCTGTCGAGCCTCACGTCGGTTCGCGCTTTTGCCGACGCCTTCCACCGCCAGCATCAGCGCCTCGACGTGCTGTGCAACAACGCCGGGGTGATGGCGCTGCCGTATGCCCGCACCGTGGACGGATTCGAAATGCAGTTCGGTACCAATCACCTCGGACACTTCGCGCTGACCGGGCTGCTGCTCGACTTGCTAATCGCGACCGAGGGCGCGCGCGTGGTCACGGTCAGCAGCGGAGCCCATCGGATGGGCCGCGTCCGCTTCGACGATCTGCAGTGGGAACACGGCTACCGAAAGTGGATGGCGTATGGTCAGAGCAAGCTGGCGAACTTGTTGTTCGCGTATGAGCTTCAGCGGAAAGCCGATTCGGCCGGCGTAAAGCTGGTCAGCGTGGCATGCCATCCGGGATACGCGGCGACCAATCTCCAGCTGCCGGGCCGCGCATGCAGGGCTCCTCCACGATGGAGTCGCTGATGGGGCTGTCGAACCGGCTCTTCGCGCAGAGCGCTGCGATGGGCGCGCTTCCGACCCTCTATGCTGCCGCGGCGCCGATGGTGCGCGGCGGCGACTATATCGGCCCTGATGGCCTCGGCGAAATGTGGGGTCATCCGAGGAAAGTCGAGAGCAGCGCAGCCTCCCATAGCGCCGCGGACGCGGCCAGGCTATGGGAAATCTCGGAGAAGCTCACCAACGTGCGCTATGCCGCGTTGACGAATTGATTGCGCGAGCGAAACGGAGATCACGGCCATGGACGAGCCGGCTGGAATTGGAAAAGTGCTGCGCGACATCACGCAAGCCTATGCCGAAGGGCTTTCGACGATCGGCCGCGCGATCGGCGATCTTGGCGTGCGCCGAATACCCGAGAGCGAACGACAGATCGAGCGCTGGATCGGACTTGCCCGGATGGCCAAGGACGGCTACGTAGCGGCGATCGATCAGGGCTTCGTGATGTGGGAGCGGCGAATCCGCCGGATGCTCGCGCCGTCGGAGCCGAGCCGCCGCAAGGCTGAGACGGAAGCATCGGCCAGTCCGATCGAGGCATGGGTCGAGAACTGGCGCAAGGCGAACGCGGCGTTCACCGAATCGATTCTGTCGGGCGAACTGAGCGAACAGGCCCGCAAGCAGGCCGAAGAATTTCGCAAGACCCTCGAAACCGGCCTTAAGGCATTGCAGAAACTCTGGCAGTCCGGCTCAACGACTGACTGAACCCGAACCCGCTCCCCTCGACCCGGGCGTCTCCGCCGCAGCCTGCGGACAGTTGTCCGGCGAGCGCGCACGGCTGCAACGCGCTCAGCTCTTGAGGTCGCTGGTCAGCTTGGCGCCCTCGCGTTTCTTGAACGCGACCGCGACGCTCAGGCGCTCGAGGTGCTGGTCGATGGTTTTCTCGCCAATCTTCAGCTTGTGAGCAGCGAAGAACGTCTTCACCTCGTCTTCATGCTTCAGCAGGCCGACGACGCCCTCGCACATCCGCGGCAGCGCGGCGTCGGGAAACTTCTTCGCGAGCGTTTCCCAATTGCGCTTCATGAATTCCCAGGCCTCATCGCGGCAGGTCGTATTCATCATCAGCGACTGCAGCAGGTAGGGCGCGTTCTGGGTGCGGACCTCGCCGTTGATCGTCATTTCCATGGTCTCGCGCAGGAGCGGCAAGCGCCGGAACCCCGCCAGTGAATACAAGTAGCGCTGCTCTTCCTGCGGTATGCGCGCGCTCTTGTACTTTTGCTTGAACTCCCGGTAGCGGGCGTCGTCGCCCGAGTACGCCAGAATGCCGATCAGTGGGGGCACCAGATCGCGATCGACCGAGCCGGGCGAATCCTCGTAACGATGGTAGAGTTCGCGCGCGCGCTCCTGGACGGCGCGATCGTCGCCGAGCGTGCCCAGCGCCCCGATCAGCATCCCGCGCATCTGGCGCTGAAGCTCGTCCTCGCCGGAGCGCGGCTCATAGCCCATTGCGGCGACCGCAGGCGCGATCATCTCGCGGACCCGGGCCGCGAGCACCGGCCGATCGGCGTCATCGACGATCATGTCGAGATAGCTGAATGCGCCGCTAAGCGCGCGCCAGACGTTGATATCGGTCTCGTCGCGGAACAGCCGCGCCATCTTGAGGAACTCGGAAAGCGGCGTCAGGCCGGCGACCGTGGCCGCCCAGGTATCGGACACCAGACCGAATCGCTCCACCGGCTTGAGATGCGCCAGATTGCCGGTGAGCGCCGACAGCATCGCGGGCTCGTAGCGGGCGCGGTAGAAGCCGCTGCCTCCTTCGTTGACTACCGCCCACTCGACGTTTGCCCCGAGATCGATCGAGGTCTCCGCGCCGGTCAGCAATATCCTGTGCGCCGAGACCCCGCGATCGGTCTTGGCACGGACCATTACGGGCACATGCCACAATTGCGATCCCGCTTCGTCCTGCCGGTCGAGATAGAAGAAGCGCCGCTGTCCGAGCTTGATGCCGCGGCCGTCTGCGGTGTGCGCGACGCTCACGATCGGAAAGCCGGGCTGGAAAATCCACGAGTCCATCACGGTGCGCACCGGCTCGCGCGACGACTCGCCCAGCGCGTCCCAGAGATCGCCGGTCTCGGTGTTGGCGAATTGATGCTTGCGCAGGTATAGCGCGATTCCCTTGCGGAAATTTTCGGCGCCGAGGTACTGCTCCAGCATCCGCAGCACGGACGCGCCTTTCTCGTAGGTCAGGATGTCGAACATGCCGCGCGCGTCTTCGGGGCTTTTGACCGTGTACTCGACCGGGCGCGTGCTGTGCAGCCCGTCCACCGCCATCGCCGCCGATCGCGACAACGCGAAGCTGTCCCATCGCCGCCAGTTCGGCTTCCACGCATCGACCGCGAGCATCTCCATGAAAGTGGCGAACGCCTCGTTGAGCCAGATCCCGTTCCACCACTTCATCGTGACCAGATCGCCGAACCACATATGGGCGTTCTCGTGCGACACCACGTCGGCGACGCGCTCCAGCTCGGCGCGCGAGGCTTTCTTTTCGTCGATCAGCAGCGCAGTCTCGCGGAAAGTAATCGCGCCCAGGTTTTCCATCGCGCCGGCGGCGAAGTCCGGAATCGCGATCAGGTCGAGCTTGTCGCCCGCGTACTTGAGCCCGTAGTAGTCCGCGTAAAACTTGAGCGAGAACGCCCCGATGTCGCGCGCCCAGTTGGTCAATCCCTCCTTGCCGGGGACGTGCAGCACTCGAAGCGGCGCGCCGGCGTCGATTGGCGCAGTCGCCTCGAACTCGCCCACGATGAACGCGACCAGGTAGGTGGACATCTTGATCGTCTCCTTGAAGACGACCTCCTTCATCCCGTTGCCGAGCTTGCGCTCGCTCTCCACGCCCGCGTTCGAGATTGCGGTAAGCGGGTCGTCGACGATGAGCGTGACCTTGTATCGAGCCTTGAGGGCGGGCTCGTCCCAGCATGGGAACGCCCGGCGTGCGTCAGTCGCCTCGAACTGGGTCGCCGCGACGATGTGCGGCTTGCCGGCGTCATCCTTGTATTGGCTGCGATAGAAGCCGTGCAGCTTGTCGTTGAGGATTCCGCGGAACGCGATCTTCAGCGTCCATGCGCCCGGCTCGAGCGGCTGCGGGAAAGTGAGCTTCACTCGCTCCCTGGCCGAAATCATCTCGGCCTTGCCGGCGAGCGTCTTGCCCGCGCGCTCTGCGGCTGCGCTCGTGATCTCCAGCTCCAGCGCGTTGAGCTGAACTTCAGAGGTCTTTTCGCGCACCTCGATTGCGACGGTCTCCTCGCCTTCGAACGTAAATGCTTTCAGATCAGGGGTCAGCCTGAGATCGTACCGCTCAGGCGTTACGTTGGCGGGCAGGCGGTAATCCTGAATCGCCCCCGGCGCAGCTTCTTGCCGATCGAACATCGCGTTGTGACCTTCCTCTCTCTGATTCGGGCGGGGATGCCCGGCGCTTAGATCATCGCTAGAGTATGTCAATCAGGGGGACCGTTTGAAGCGATTGAATCACTTCGCGCCAATTCCGCGAAGGTGGTCAGCTTCACGCCGCGCGTTTCCAGCGCGTGGCGAATCCCCGCTCCCGTCAGGATCTCGACTTCGCGTTGAGCCTCCGGCGGCGGCGGCGTCGCGCCGAGATCGGCGGCCGGATGAAAATAGATTTCGGTGACGCCATCGGGCAATCGATCGATCACTCCGAGCAGGTAAGATTCGGTCAGGTGACCGCTCTGATGAAGGCCGAAGATCCAATCGGTCGATTTGAGGCCGCGCGCCGCCATCAGGCGCCGCATCCGCGCGGAGAGCGACCGGAAAATCACCGACTCCACGAGTTTCCGCGCCAGGTTGTCGCGCGCCAGCGCGAGCGTGGTGAAGATCGGCTCGCGCGGCAGTCTCAGGCAGGGCACCCGGTACTCGACCGCCAGATCGACCAGCATATCGGCGATCGTCGGATGGGCATGGAAATTCAGATGGCCGTCGACATGGCTGAGCCTGCCGACCAGCTCGAGGTGAAGCTCGATCTGCGCCCGGCACTCGTCGCGCAGCTTCTGGCGAATCGCGCGGTTGAAGAAATATCGCAGGCCGCCGAGGACCGGGTTGTCAACGAAGCGGCCGCCGGCATCCACGATTCCCGCGAGCTTCCCGGCGCGAGCACGCTGTTCCCCTTGCAGACAACCAGGTGAAGCCCCACGTCAAGCGCGGGATTCTCGCGCGCGATTGCCGCGGCCTCGTCACGCGCGTCACTGGCAACCATCAGGCTTGCGCTGCGAAGCACACCGTCGCGAAACGAGCGCAGGATTCCGGCGTTGACCTCGCGCGAGAGTCCGAAGTCGTCGCCGTTGATGATGGCCGCTTTCAATTTCAATCGCGTTGCTGATCGAATCCGGCGGGACGGCGGCGGCTTGATCGATAGTCATGAGCAAGCAATTGTGCTCGCAAGCGAGGCCGCCGCTCAAGCCGGCTACTGAGCCTTTGCCGCCGGCGCAGGTACAAGCGTGATCATTGTCTTCTACGCGTTCAGCCGCGAGGTCGCCGCACTCAAGGGGCGGTTCGAGACGCGCTCCGCCCTGAACGTGGCCGGACTCAAAGGCTTCCGCGGCCGAGTGGCTGGCGCGGAGGTAGTCGCGGTGGCCACCGGAATGGGACCGGAGCGCGCACGTATCAGCTCGCGGCGCACGTTTGAGCAATTTCCGCGCGCCCGTCTTGCGATCTCGACCGGCGTCGCGGGGGCGCTGTCGGAAGGACTCGTCACCGGCGATCTGATTGTCGCCGACCGGCTGATCCCGACCGAGAGCGCCATGATCGAGGGCGGGCAAACCGTCGCCGTCAGCCAGGAGTTGCGGAACACCCAGGATGCGTTGCGCGCCGGATCCATTCGCTTTTCGACCGGGCCGCTGTTGACTTCGACACATCCGGTGATGACGCCCCTGCAAAAGCGGCGCGCGAAGTCTGAGACGGGATCGATCGCGGTTGATATGGAAAGTGCGGTGATCGGCGATCAAGCCCGAATCCGAGGGATCCCATTCGCGTGCGTTCGTGCGGTCCTGGACACAGCCGACGAGGAAATTGTCGGCGCTGAAGTAGCCGACGAGGATGGGCGGGTGCGACCGCTCAGAGTAGCGAGCTTCATCATTCAGCATCCCGGAGCACTGCTGAAATTCCCACGGCTCGCGCGCAATATGGCGATCGCATCGAGGTCAATCGCAGCCGCGATCGAGGCGATTGTCCGGCGCACCGCCTCAGAGCGAGCCTAGATCCGGTCGTACGGGAAATCCGCGAGATGGCGCCTTATCGCGGCGGAGTCGCCGTAGCTGTCGGCGCGGGTGACGATATGCAGCGCGAGGGCCAGGAACGGAAGATGGATGAACACGCTCGCCCATCCGATCTCGCTCGCGCCGATCCGGAACAGCATCGTGATACCGAACGCGACTATTCCCGCATACAGCGCCGGCCCATAGAGCGCCCGCGACGGCAGCGTGGCGATCACGCCTGCCGGCCGCGATGAGCCTCGGTTCAACCGCGAGTCGAGCCATTGGAAAATCGCGACCGTTATCGCCGCGACGAAGTACCATCCCAGGTAGTTGCTGATCGGCACTCCGAAATGAGGCCCCGGCGGGTCGTACCAGAAGATCCTGCCCAGAAACCATCGATCGCCGAGCACGCTCAGCGGATCGACCACCAGGTCCACCATCACCATGAACAGGGCGGCCATCAGCCAGACTCGCGGCGCGCGGCGGATCGCGAAGCTGTCGAGGATCTTCAGGTCGATGCCGTCGCGGTAGAGGGGCGAGCTGAGCAGCAGCGCAACCGTGTAGCTCGCGAAGCTCAGGAAGGTGAACGACAGCGAGTCCATGAAGGGCACGCCGGCGATCCACAGCTCGCGGCCGCGGGTGGCCTCGATGTAATGATAGAGACCGAAGGGGAATCCGTTGTGGATCGAACTCCACTCGCATCCGAGCGCGACGGCGTAGGTAAGCGCGGTGAACAGCAACGTCGTGCGCAGCCCGAAGTTGACGATTGCGATGAAGAGGTAGCTCGCGAGGAATACGAACACGTACGGGCGCAGCGCGATCGTCGAGAGCAGCAGGCCCATCGCGGTTCAAGCCGCGGCGCCAACCGCACCCGATTCCCGGAAGAACGCGATCGCGCGGCCAAGCGCACCATCGATCGGGCGCGGCGAGTACCCAAGCTCGGCGCGCGCCTTGCCTGAATCGAAGAACATCTTCTTGCGCGCCATCCTGACCTCGGTGAGGCTCGCGCGGGGCGGGCGCCGGGTGACGGTGCGCGCGACCGCTTCCGCTCCGAGCGCGAACCCGTATGCGACCGCGTACGGGATTCGCAGCCTGGGCGCCGCCATATGCGAGAGCCCGGCAAGCCGGGCGAAGAACTCCGCGAGCGTCAGGTCCTCGCCGCCCAGGACATATTTCTCACCGGGTTTTCCATTTTGCCCGGCGAGCAGATGCCCCCGAGCGACGTCCTCGACGTCGACCAGGTTGAGACCGGTATCCAGATACGCGGGCATCCGATGGTTCAGAAAGTCCACGATGACTCGCCCGGTCGGAGTGGGCTTGTAGTCCAAAGCGCCGATCGGGGTCGAGGGATTGACGATCACGACGCGCAGGCCCTCGCGCGCGGCAGCCAGCGCCGCCTGCTGGGCGAGAAACTTGCTCCGCTTGTAGGGCCCGACCATGTCGTCGAGCGTGACCGGGGTGTTCTCGCGCCCCGGCCCGTCCTTCGGAATGCCGAGCGCCCCGACGGTGCTGGTATGAACGATCAGGCCGACCCCGGCCCGGCGAGCCGCGGCGAGGACGTTGCGCGTGCCCTCGACGTTGGTCGCATACATCGGAGCGTCGTCCAGCACCCAGAGCCGATAATCGGCGGCGACATGGTAGATTTCGGCGCATCCGCGAGCGGCGCGATCGACCGAGTCCGCGTCGCGGACATCGCCGATGGCGCGCTCGCAATCGAGGGCGGCCAACGCACGCAGGTCGGCGCCTGCGCGGACCAGGACGCGAACGCGATCGCCGCGCGCGAGCAGCGCGCGCACAACGTGGCATCCGACGAACCCGTTTCCGCCGGTCACCAGCGCGGTCTGGTTCGCCATCGCGCGAAGTCCCGATGTCTCAGGCGGCGACCCGCGCGGCGATTGCGCCAGCCGCCGCGCGTCCGGAAATCACGGCGCTTTCGATCGTCGCCGGCAGGCCGGTCTGAATCCAGTCGCCGGCCAGGAAGAGGTTGCGAAGCGGAGTGGCGGCGGGCGGCCGGAGCCGGTACGAGCGCGGCTCGGGCGCCATCGTCGCCTGTCGCTCCTTGAGCACCAGCGCCTTGACGACCCGCGCGCTGCGCGCCGCCGGAATCATCGTGCGCAAGTCGTTTACCACCTGGTCGAGGAGCTCCTCGTTGCTTCGATCGATCAAATCTCGGGCGCCGCTGATTACGAAGCTTAAGTATCCCGGATGGCGCTCGCCGTAGCGCTCGAAGATCCGGCGCTTGTTGAACAGCCACTGGGTGGTGGTGCCGATGAAACCGACGAAGGCGAAATCGGTCACTTCGCGATCGAGCCAGACGTGAACACAGATGATCGGTGAGGTGCCGAGCTCGCCGAGCGGCGAGAAAAACGAATCGGCCGCGGCCGGCGCGGGAAGCATCGCGAGCAACTGGGCGGAGGGGACTGCGGAGACGAAGTTGGCGGCCTCGAGGCCGCGGCCGTCGCGCAGCTTGACCCTCTTTACTGCGCCGTCGCCGTTGAGTTCCAGCGCCTCGACCGCGGCGTGGGACGCGACCACGCCGCCGTGGCGCTCGATGAAGCCGGTCGCCGCCTTGCAGTAGAGGTCGGAGAGGCCGACCCTTGAATACACGAAGGCGGAATCCGAACGGCGCGAGAAAAATGCGCGCTTAAGGACTTCGGCAAGAAGCGCCGCCGAGGCAAGCGAAGGATCCTCATTGAGGGTCGCGATCGCGAGCGGATACCAGAAGCTGTCGCGCGCCCGCTTGCCCTGGCCGAGCAGATCCATCAGTTGCGCGACGGTTCGGCTTTCGAGCTCTGCGCGATCGCGCCGGCGCATGCGGAGCAACCGGGCTCCTCCGATCATCAGGCGCAGGCGCTCGCGCGGACTCAGATGCCCATAGCGCAGGAGCGCAGCCCCCATGTGCAGCGGTCCCGGGACGCGCGCGGTGTAGAGCCGCGCGTGCGAGCCGCCTCGCGCGATCATCTCGATCTCGAGGTTGCGGTGGAAAACGAGCTTGTCGCGGGTGCCGATCTTGTCGAGGAAGCTGAGCGTCTCGCCGTAGCACCCCATCAGCACGTGCTGGCCGTTGTCGACGAAGTCGCCGGTCTCGGGATCGGCGAACGAATACGCGCGTCCGCCGAGCGCGGGTTTGCGCTCGAGCAGCGCGACGCGGAAGCCGCGTTCCGCCAGCGCGACTCCGGCGCTCAGCCCGGCGAAGCCGCCGCCGATCACGACGACGTCGTTGGGCTCGACCATCGCGGTCCTCACAGGCCTCGCGTCAGAGGGAGGCGAGTGCTGGCCCAGGCGCGGCCGACCAGCAGGAGCTTGCGCGGGGCGGACAGGCTGTGACGCCGGCCCAGCACGTGGTAATTCGATCGGATGATCCTGTTCAGCAAGGCGCCGTAGATTAGCCGCATCGCCTCGGCGGTCAGCAGCGTCGAGCGATCCTCATCGGGCAGGGCGCGTGCCGCGGCCTCGTAGAAGGAGCGCGCGCGGTTGGCCTCGAACTCCATCAATTTCTCGAAGCGAGGGCTGTGAAGACCGGCGAAGATCTCATCGGGAGTGACGCCGAAGCGCGCGAGATCGTCCAAGGGGACATAAATCCGGCCGCGCGCGGCGTCTTCGCTCACGTCGCGCAGGATATTGGTCAACTGGAAGGCGATACCGAGGTTCTCCGCGTAAACGCGTGCGCCCGGATTGCGATAGCCGAAGATTTCGATACAGATGAGACCGACCGCCGAGGCGACGCGATAGCAGTACAGGCGGAGATCGTCAAAAGCCTGGTAGCGCGTGCGCGACAGATCCATCTCCACGCCGTCGATCACTTCCTCGAAGTATCGGCGGGGGATCTCGAAGCGGCGCACGCTGTCGGCGAGCGCGCGCGACACCGGACGCGCCGGAACGCCCTTGAAGACGCGCTCCAGCTCCTCGCGCCAGCGGGCAAGCATCGCGGCCGGTCCAGTCACCGACTGTTCGTCGGCGATATCGTCGATGAACCGGCAGAAAGCGTAGACCGCATAGAGGGCGCGACGCCGCTCGTGGGGGAGCAGCATGAAGGCGTAATAGAAATTGGACGAACTCTCGCGCGTGACCTGGGCGCATCGCGCATAGTCGGCGTCGAGAGCCTGAGCCTCTCCGGCGGCGACGGCTTCCGACCGTTCCCTGGTCACTTCCATCTCAGGCCCCGAGCCTGCCAGTCAGCGCGCGGAGACCAATCCGCAGATAGTCGAGTTTGCCGAGCTTCGGGCGCGACCGGAAGACATCGTAACCGGCGCGTTCGATGGCGCGAAGGATCGCCAGACCGCCGCCGGCAAACATCAGGACGTCGCGCGAGAGCCTGCGATCCACCAGCCGATGCAACGCGGCGCCCTCGACCAGCATCGCGCGCGCCGCAGCGACCTCATGGCGCATCAGATCGGCGTAGGCTCGAGTCACGCGGCCGCTTTGCAGGTCATCGGGCGTGTACGCGAAGCGCGCCATGTCGCGACGGGGAAGGTAGATGCGGCCCTTGCCGAGATCGATCGCGACATCCTGCCAGAAGTTGGCCAGTTGAAGCCCGCTGCACACGAGATCGGAGAGGAGCTGGCGCCGCGCGTCGCGATAGCCGAACAGGTAGAGCACCAGCCGCCCGACCGGATTCGCCGAGTAGCGCGCATATCCGAGCAGATCCTCGAGCGTCTCGAAGCCCTTGAAATCGACGTCGGATCGGAAAGCGCGCAGGAGATCGGCGAACGGTTCGCGCGGGATGTCGAAACGCCGCACGGTATCGGCCAGCGCGACGAACACCGGATGGCGCGGCGAGCCGGCGTAACACAAGTCCAGCTCGCGCTCCCATTGATCGAGCTTGCCGAGATCGCGATCCTCGTCGGCGAAGTCGTCGGCGATTCGCGCGTAGGCGTAAATCGCGTGCATATGCGGACGCATCGCGCGCGGCATCAGGAAGGACGCGATGGTGAAGTTCTCGTAGTGCGATTGCGCCAGGCGCGCGCAGAATGCGTAAGCTTGCGCCAGCGCGGCTGCGCGATCGCTGTCCGATGAATCAGCCACATCTGGCTGCGCAAAAGCAGGCGCGCCGGCGTCGCGATACTGGGCCATCACTGGCTCGCGCTGATGAGATCGCGCGCGGCCGCGCGGGACCATCCGTCGGTTTCGAATAAATCTTCCAGGCTGCGCGGAACTGAATTGCGATGGCGCTGCATCACGGTTTCGATATGCCCCGGGATATCGACGAAGCGCACGCGCCCGGCCAGGAAGCCCGCGACCAGCTCCTCGTTGGCGGCGTTGAGGCAGCACGGCATCGTCCCGCCCTGCTCCAGCGCCTCGTAGGCGAGGCGCAGGCAGGGGAAGCGCTCCAGGTCGGGCTGCTCGAAGGTCAGCTTGGCACAATCCACCAGCGAAAGCGGCCGCAGATAGTCGAGCGGCAGGCGGTCGGGGAAGGCGAGCGCGTAGGCGATCGGAATCGCCATGTCGGGAATCGCCATCTCGGCGATCACCGAACCGTCGATAAGCTCGACCATCGAGTGTACGACGCTCTGCGGATGGATCACGACGGAGACCTGTTCCGGGGCCACGTCGAAGAGCCATCGCGCCTCGATGACTTCCAGACCCTTGTTCATCAGGGTCGCGGAATCGATCGTGATCTTGTTGCCCATCCGCCAGGTGGGATGGTTGAGCGCGTCGGCGATCGTGATTGACTCAAACCGCTCCGGTGGGAGCCTGAGGAACGGGCCGCCTGAGGCGGTCAGGACGATTCGCTTCAGCGAAGAGCGCGGGCGCCCCTCCAGACACTGGAAGATCGCGTTGTGCTCGCTGTCAACCGGCAGCAACATCACGCCGTTACTGTGCGCGGCGCGAGTGACAATCTCCCCGGCGACCACCAGCACTTCCTTGTTGGCGAACGCGATATGCTTGCCGGCGTTGATTGCGGCCATGGTGGGACCGAGGCCGAGCGCACCGACCATCGCCGATACCACCATCTCGGCCGCCGGATGGGTCGCGACCGCCTGAGCGCCGTCGAATCCATGAAGGATCGCCGGCTTTCGGGAGCCGAGCCGGGCGGACAGATCGCGCGCGAGCGCGGCATCGACGACCGAGACCAGTTCCGGCTCGAAGCACTTCACCTGATCGACGAGCCGATCGAGGTTTCTTCCCGCCGCCATCGCGACGACCTTGAACCGATCCGGGAAACGCCTGACCACGTCGAGCGTGGTGACGCCGACCGAGCCGGTCGAGCCGAGGATCGCAATCGACTTCATCGCACCCCGGTCAGCTCGCTCCGAGCTCGTGCAGACGGCTGCGGAAGCGGCCGAGCGCAATCAGCGGGAAGTAATGCGGATAAAGCTGGTAGCGGAGATAGAAGTGATTCGGAAAGCCGTTGCCGGTGGACTCGCGCTCCTCCCAGTTGCCTTCGTCGAGTTGGTGTTCCGTCAGCCATGCAACCCCTCGCATAACGTTTTCGCTCAAGGCGTCCTCGCCCGCAAGCAGACCAATAAGGGCCCACGCGGTTTGGGAGGCGGTGCTGGCGCCCTTGCCCTGATAGCTGGGGTCGCCGTCGCTTCGCGGGCTCTCGCCCCATCCGCCGTCCGGATTCTGCACCGACTTGAGCCATGCGACGGCGCGCTTGACCCATGGTTCGTTCAAATCAACGCCGACCGCGCGCAGACCCGCCAGGGCCGAGAACGTCCCGTAAATGTAATTCACGCCCCAGCGTCCCCACCATCCGCCGTGCGCCGATTGGTTGCGCTTCAGCCACTCGATCGCGGCGCGCGCCACCGGATGGTCCGAGCGGTAGCCGACTGATCCCATCATTTCCAGCGCGCGACCGGTTAAGTCCGGGCAGGAAGGATCGGTCACCGCTTCCACATCGGCCAGCGGCGACTGGTTGAGCCAGTGCGAGTCGTTGTCCACATCGAAGGCGGCAAAGCCGCCGTCCTTCGATTGCATCCCCATCACCCAGTTCGCGCCCAGGCGCACCGAGCGCTCTCTGGCGGCCTCGTCGCTGCTCGTAACCTTCGGCAGCACGGTGAGTATCATCGCGGCATCATCGACGTCGGGGTAACAGTCGTTGAAGAACTCGAAAGCCCATCCGCCGGGCTCCAGGTTGGGGCGCTTCCGCGACCAGTCGCCGCGCTTGAATATCTGATGGTCGATCAGCCACTGTGCGGCCTGCTTGAGCGCGGGATGATGCGTGGGGAGTCCGGATTCAAGCAGAGCCTTGGCGGCGATCGCCGTGTCCCAGTTGGGCGACACGCAGGGCATGTACACCGCCTTGTCACCGAGGTCCCAGATCAGTTCGCGCGTCGCCGCGAGGCCCTTGACGATCACCGGATGATCGTTGCGGTAGCCGAGGCTCGCAAGGCCATCACGCTCAGCAGATAGCACGGTTCGATCCCGCCCCAGGAGCCGTTGGCCTCCTGATGTTCGAGCAGCCAGGCCTCGGCTTGCCGCAGCGCACGCGCCCGAACCCCATGCAGATTATGGCGATCGTAAAACCGCAGCGCCTTGTCAGCGAGGTTGAGCGCGTTGCGCAGCGACAGGAGGCGCTTGCCGGCCATGTGCCGGAACCTGGTGAAGTGAGGCGGCTGAATGTACAGTTCCAGCGCACCCTGGCGATAATCGGTCTTGCGGGTTTCTCTCAAAGCCTGCATGACCATCAGGGGCACGACGGTTCCGCGCGCCCACGAGGAGAGCTCGTAGATGTTCAACGGAAACCAGTTGGGCGCCAGCATGAATTCGACCGGCAGGCAGGCGGTCGCCGACCACGGCACCTGGCCCATCGAGGCGAGATAGAAGCGCGACAGCGTGCCGGTAGCGGCGATACCGCCGCGCGCCAGAATCCAGCGCCGGGCCGCCATCAGCGGCTCGTCGCCGGCGCGCATCCCGGTCAGCTTGAGCGCGAAGTAAGCCTCGACCGTGATCGACAGATGGCCTTCGCCGTCCTGGTAGAGATTCCAACTGCCGTCGGGCTGCTGGGTGTCGAGCAGATTCTTTTTGAGCTTGGACTGAAGATCGGGATCGATCCGTTCCATGAAGTGATTGAAGATGATGAACTCGGAGTTCATTTCCGCATTCGCTTCAATAAGTCCCTGCCAGTAGCCCTCATGGTGCTGGAGTGCTATCAGCGCGCGCTGGGCGCGATCGATCGTGAAGTCAACCTTGGCGGCGAACTCATCGCGCGCGAGCGGAACCGGATGCAGGTGATTGGTTTCGATTTCAATTGCTTGATCCATGGGACTCAGTACCCGCCTCCTTTTGTAGTCCAAGTCGAAATAGTTGGCGCAGATTCCGAGCAGGCTCTCTCAACACCCTGCTATGGAATGATCGCGCACTTGAGCGCGCCACCCCGCTCGAGTACCGCGAACACTTCGGTCAGCTCGCCGAGGCGCCGGCGCTCGTTGACAATCCTGCCCGCACCCAGGTTTCCATCGCGCAACAACTCGAACGCGGCGCGCACGTCGCGCGGGCGGAAATGAAATGGCGAGAGCAGGGTGAGATTGTCGTAGTGCATCCGGCGCGTGTCGATGCTCAGCGCGGTTCCGGGCACGCAGCCGCCGAAGAAGACCACCCTGCCCCCCCGCCTCACGCGCGAGAATGCTTCCCGCCAGGCCGCGACCTGGCCGGTACACTCGATCACGAGGTCGGGCCCGTAGCCGCCATTGAGCCGCGCGACCTCGCGATCCGGGTCGTCGCATTCGACATCGATTACGCCGTCGGCGCCGAGTTCGCCGGCCCATTCAAGCCGCCGCTTGCCGCGGCCCGCCACTACGATCTGTCTCGTGCCCGCCGCCCTGAGCGCGATCATGTGCAGCAGGCCGAAGGGCCCCGCCCCGATGACGAGCGCGGTCTCGAATTCCCGCGGCATGGCCATCTGATGCGCATGCACGACGCAGGCGAGCGGTTCGAGCAGCGCTGCTTCCTCGAATGATAATCCGGGCGGCTTTCTGAAAGTGTTGCGCGCCACGATGTGCGCGGGGAGCAACAGGCGATCGGCGTACGCGCCGAGCAGCATCTTGTCCATGCACAGCGGGCAGAGATTTTCGTCGCCGCGTTCGCAGTAGAAGCATCGCCCGCACGGCGCGGTCGGCGCCGCCATCAATTCGTCACCGAGCTTGAACTCGACAACGCCCTGGCCAAGCTCGACGACTACGCCGGAAAATTCGTGTCCGAACGGCGTCGGCATCGGCCACATCGGATGGCCCCGCCGGAAGGCCTTCAGATCGGTACCGCAACTGAGCGCGCATCGGACCTCGATCAGGATCTCGCCGGGACCAGGATGAGGCGGAGTGAACTCGCGCAATTCGAGGTTTCCGGGCGCAAGCAGAACGGCCTGGCGCAGAGGCCGGCCAGCCTCAGCGGAGGGATTTGCGGGCGGATGCCGGACCTGTCCGATCGCGCTCATGCCTTGCGCTCCACGGCGAGCGCTGCCAATCGCCGCAGGGCATCGGCGCGATCGTCAAACGCACCCAGCGCTTCGAGCGCGCGGCGTTCGAGTCCGCGGGCGAGTTCGCGCGAGCCAGCCACGCCGAGAATCGCAGGATAGGTCGCCTTGCCGCGCGCCTTGTCTTTCTGCGTCCGCTTGCCCATCTGCTCCGCCGACGATTCGACATCGAGCAGGTCGTCGATCACCTGGAACGCCAGACCAAGCGCGCGGGCATATTCGGTGAGCGCCGCGAGTTGCGCGGGATTCGCGCCGCCGAGCCGCGCGCCGCCGCGCACCGCGGCGACGAATAGCGCTCCGGTCTTGAGGGAATGAAGATGCTCGAGCTCGACGAGATCGATCGGCTTGCCTTCGCCGAGCAGGTCGATGACCTGTCCGCCGACCATTCCGGCGGAGCCGGCAGCCTCCGCCAGTTCGGCCAGTGTTTCCAGCACGACTGAAGGACTTGATCCGGAGGCGAAGCGCGCCGCGACCCGGAATGCGTCGGTCAAAAGGGCGTCGCCGGCGAGCGTCGCGATCGCTTCGCCATAGACCTTGTGATTGGTCGGCCGGCCGCGGCGAAGATCGTCGTCGTCCATGCAGGGCAGGTCATCGTGGATCATCGAATAGGTATGAATCATCTCGACCGCGCAGGCGTAGCCCAGGGCGGCTTCGAGCCGGCCGCCGACCGCCTCGCACGCCGCGATCGCGGCGATCGGACGCAGCCGCTTGCCGCCTCCCAACAGGCTGTAGCGCATTGCTTCGGAAAGTCGCGACGCGGGGCCATTGGACTCGGCCACCGCCCGCGCCAGCTCACTTTCGATGACCACCACGCGTTCCTTCAGGTATCGATCGAAATCCGGCGCCGGTCGCGCTGAAAGCCGGGGGCCGGCGCTATCCGCGCTATCGGCAAATGCCGCGTGGGCGCTTGAGGTAGCCGCCCCAGAAGCAGGTGCGCCGGCAAGCGCTTCGGCACGGTGACGTTTTTCTTCCCGCATAGTCGCCTAAAAATATCCGGGTGCGAATTCCCGCCATCCCAGGTGCCGCCGAAAATCGGCGGCCACGACCTTTACCCGAGGGCCACCCGCGCAAGGCGGGTCAGCCGAAGCCACTTATAGGTGCTGCTCCCGATTTCTCACGAGACGTAGTGCCGCACCATCGACCAGGTATCCTTCAGGTTTTTGCCGAAATCGAGCGCGACAGTGCCCTCGAAACCCGAATGCAACTTGCAATCCCGGCATCGGAAGTCCTGCTTGGTTCGGTAGAACTCCCAATCGGTCGCTTCGTGCAGTTCTTTGAAAGTCTTATAGTGGCCGTTGGTGATCAGATAGCAAGGGCCTTTCCATCCTTGAGGATTGCGCGTAACCGTGGTCCACGGGCTGCAAAGCAGGTCGCGCTCGCCAGTGAGATATTCCAGGTAGATAGGCGTATTGATTATCTTGTAGTCCTCGGCGAGCTTTTTCACTCGCTTGAACTTTTGCGGCATGTCCTCTTTCTTGAGGTAGATGTCGTTTTCGAGCACCTGGTAGTGATAGCCGGGAGTCACGAGCATCCCGTCAACGCCTAGACCCTCGAGCATGCGGAGCAACTCCTCGATTTCCTCCGAGGTGGTTTCCCTGAAGACCGTGGTGTTGGTCTGGACGCGATAGCCCTTCTCCTTGAGCATCTTGATCATTCTGATGCAGGTGTCGAACACGCCGTCGCGATCGACGACACGGTCGTGAGTCTCCCGCATCCCGTCGATGTGGACATTGAAGCTCAGGTAGGTGCTGGGCTCGACCTGCTTGACGAAGCGATCGAGCAGCAGCGCATTGGTGCAAATCTGGACATGGCGGCGGCGTTCGATCAGCGTCCTGGTGAGCGGCACGATATGCTTGTACATGAGCGGCTCGCCCCCGCAGATCGAGACGATCGGCGCGCCGGCTTCGTCGGCTGCGCTCAATGCTTCCTCGAGCGGCATCTGATCGCGAATAGTGTCCTTGTATTCCACGATTCGGCCGCATCCGATACAGGCAAGGTTGCAGGCGTGGAGCGGCTCGAGCATCAGCACCAGCGGGAAGTAGCGCTCGCCGGCGCGCTTCCTGCGGCTCATGTAACGGCCCAGGTCGATCATCAATCGGAGCGGCATCCGCATGGCTTGAGTCTCCTGTGGAGGCTGAGGTACGTCAGGCGACGGCTTTGGAGCCGCCGTTGTTGTGGGGCGTGTCGTGAAAAAGCCACCCGCGTAGCATCGCGATCGCATTGTCGGTATCGAAACCGGCGTTGCCCATGAAAAGAAGCTCGATCAGCATCCCGTTCAGCGCCGACAACAGGAATCCGGCGGCGGCTTCGGGCGTGAAATCGCGCGGGCAAAGCCCCTTCTCCTGTGCCCTGCGAACCAGATCGATCACCAGGCCCCGATACCCCTCGTAGAGCTTGAGCACCTGGTCGTTGAGGCCATCCGAGAGACGTTCGCCGTGGAGAAGCTGCGCGATAAAAAAGCGAACCGAGCTGGCGTTGTCTCGCACGAAGGCGAGATAGGCCTCGACCAGTTTCAGAATCTGGTCGCGCTCGTTCAATGCCGCCGCTTCTTCGGTGAAGTCGATGAAGTAGGGTTCGAGCAGTCGATTGAGGACCGCGAGGAAGAGCTCCTCCTTGGTCTTGAAGTGCCAGAAGATCAGCGCCTTGCTTACTCGCGCCTCTCGCGCGACCTCAGACATCGAGGTCTCGTGAAAGCCGCGGCCCGCGAACAGGCGCGTCGCCGCCTTGAGGATTTCGTCCCTCGAATCCTGAGCCTGAACTCGTGAAGCTGCTGAACTCATTTCAGGTGACATGCCTCGTAACGCCGCCAACCTTGCTCAACCGCAGCCAACCCCGATCGAACCCCTCGGGCGCACGGGAATCCCGACTCCGAGCCATAGTGCGCAAAGGCATTCTCGATGCGCCTGACGCCACTCGATCAGCCGATCCCGCCGACCGCTAACCTGTCGGTCAATGTAGAGGGTTAGGCGGAGCAACGCAATAGCCCGTCCGATCGGTCAGGGAGGCCAATCCGATCGGTCAGGTCGCGTCGTTCGCTATCTGGATCGCCATTCCCTGCGCCCTATCGGAGCGTTTCGCCGCGAGGATCAATGCTAACGTTGTTCTCGCCTCGGCGAGGTTTGTCGCAGCCAGCCGACCCCGTCCCTGGCTGACGGCCGTCTCGAAGTCGGCGGCCACTCCCGCGAACCAGGCTGCATGGTACGAATCATCGGGGGGATCGGACACGGGAAGATCCTCAGTGGCCCCGGAGCGATAGGTCAGGCGACCGCCCTTTTCGCCCAATTCCAGAACCGCATCGTCGCCGTAGAGGATGGCTGACGTCCGACGTGCGGGCGCACGCCACGAGAGATGGCAGTATGCGATCCGGTCGCGCGGGAAGACAACGCGCAGGTCGGCGCGATCCTCGACCGGCATCGCGGGCGACGACCCGAGATGCGCCGACAGTGCTACGGGAGAATCTCCCATCAGCCAGAGCATCAGGTAGAACACGTGCCATCCGTGATCGACAAGAATCCCGCCGCCCAACGCGGAATCCAGCCGCCATTTCGATCCGGATGCCATCGCGGCGCCGTCGCCGGATGCGCCGGCGGGTTGCGTGCGCGATCGTTCGAGGGCGAGATATCGCAGCGGGCCGAATCGCGCCGACGAAACCAGCTCGTGGGCCAGACGGTATGCCGCCGAATGCTTCCAGTTGTGCACGCACATCAGGACGCGTGATCTCGCGGAGGCCATCGAGGTGAGCGCATCGAATTCCGCCAGATCGAGGCAAAGCGGCTTTTCGACGATCGCGTGCGCGCCGGCCTCCAGAGCCGCCCGCGCCGCCCCGACGTGAAGCGCCGGCGGACTGCAGATGTCCAGGAAGTCGAGCCGCTCGCCCGCGAGCATCAGCTCGAGGTCTTCGTAAACGCGGACGTTCCTGATCAGCCTGAGAGCGAGATGGCGGCGCTCGGGAACCGGATCATGAACCGCAACGATCTGGATGTCGTTTCGGGTGCGCCATCCCGGCAGATGCGCTCGGCGGCGACCGCACCGAATCCGGAAATCCCGCCGCGCAGCTTCACCGCAATTCATGCGATGGTCGGATCGGGGCGAGAGGCGAGAGCATCACAGGCGGCCGCGGCGAAATCCATCAACAGTCGCCGCTCGGAACGTGAATCACAGAGAGTTTTGCTCGAGCGCGGCCAGTCGTTCGCGCACGTTCAAAGCATCGTCGAGACGACGGTTGGTGTCGTCGATTCGATGATCGAGCGCCGCAAAACCGTCTTCCATGCGCTTTTCGAGTTGGCGCATCTCTGCGCGCATTCCGCCCATCTCCCCGCGGAGCCCGGCGATCTCGCCTTTGAGCTCCTGAAGCTGCGGCGCGAGATGTCCTGTGATCGCCCTCTTGACGGTGTCGTGTGTCCCCTTGAGCGCCATCGGGAGACCATCCTATCAGCTTCGATACGGTCGTCAGAAGCGCTACCGCCATCCGGCGCAACCCACTTCGGCGTGGACCAGATTTCGCTCCCGCTCCTCATCGGGGATCGTTATTCGAGGAGCAGGCTGGGGAATCGGCGGAAGTCGTCGCGATTCGCGGTCGCAAGGCTGGCGCCTACTCTGATCGCAGTCGCGGCGATCATGCAGTCCAAAAGCGAGCCTCGGCGCCGTCCCGAATGGTTGAACAGCTCCGCGGTCTGAATCGAATCCTGCACAACGAAAGGCTCCGGCTCCCCGACAATCGCCGCCGCCAGCGCAAGCTGCCGCTGGTCCAGAGGGCCGCAGAGAAACTCGGCCCATCCGATGGCGCTCATGCCGAGCCTGACCCCATCCGCAATCCAGCGGCGCAACTGCTTGTCTTCGCCGGAATTCGCGTTCAGCGCCCGGATCAGAAAACTCGTATCGAGATGAACTATCGCTTGCGCCATTCGTGACGAGCCGACGTCTTTGCGCGCTCGTTGCGGACCTCGCGCGACCACTGGTCAGTCCGTCGTCTGGTGAGCTTCACGCTCTTCTGCAGCTCGTCCAGCGCTCGCAAGGGGGGCGGCGCGTCGCCGAACTGATCGCGGGCGACTACGTCAATCGCGCGGCGCAAAACTTCCGATTTCGAGACCTTCCATCGGGCGGCCACCCGGTCGAGTTTGCGGATAGTTTCGACATCCAGGGCGTAGGTTGATTTGATCGACGTTCGGGCCATACCAATCCAGTATACGGCCATACCGTGAGCAGCCTCAACAGGACGCGAAGACAGGTAGTGTCCTAGTTCAGATTGGGACAACCCCCCAACGCCGGTGAGGAGCCTTTCCAGCTTGTCATTCTCGCGCGTCTGTCTTTGCCCGGCGCGCGAAGCATGCCCTGAGCGAAGCCGGAGGCGAGTCGAACGGGAATCCCGGCGCCCGCCTGCCCGAATCCGAGATTCCTCGCGCGCGCCAGCACTCAAGACGCGCGCGGGAATGACAGTCAAAGAGCCTCCCATCCATCCTGTAGTATCCTAGCATCCTGAGTTTGAAGTACGTCGAAGAAATAACCGCGGAGAATGCTCACATTTTTTCCGAAACAATGCTCGAACTTCTAACTCAGGACACTTTAAGCGCAGTGTACGCCCCCACGGCCCAGGATTGCGGCGGTCAATCGGATCAGGCCTGCGTAATGCGGCTTGTCGAATTCGCCTCCGTAGAAGAAACACTCGATTCCGTCACGACACTTTGCAAAGTCCTCGCCGTCATACTTTGGATTATCCGAGGGCTGGCTCCATCCCAACAAGAACGACGCGGAAAGGGGTTTGTTCGTAGTCGGCGCCCGACATAGCTCACGTGGCAAGTACGCCCGCCATCCAACGAGAACCCCTTCTTCAGCAGCGAGCGGTTACATCCTCAGTTGTTTTCGTTGCGCTGGTAGTATGGGCAGGCAAAGTCGCTGGGGAGAATCCTCCTTTCGCGAGCCCAGTTCTCGAGCTTCTGCAGCAAATCATTGGTCATGCGAGTCCACCTTTCGCGGCGCCCAGCATCCCACGGAGGTGCGAATTTTGCGAATTTGCAGAAAATGCCGAATTTTCGAGGGCTTAGGCGAGCGGACAACGGGACTCCCCGCCTACCAGCGGCGCGCCGCCAAGTGAGCGCGCAAGCTGAGCGCTGTGTTAAGGAGTCGGTCAGGGACCCTCACCCGCGCCGCGCGGAAGGACACTACGGTCGCGGATCAATCGATCGCGCTGCTTGCCCTCTCCCGCCTGTAACGCGGGAGAGGGACCTTAGGAGCCTTGCTGGTTCAAACTGTCCCGCGGTTGCGGAATGAGACCGCCGGGACGCGAGATTAGTCAGTGGGTACCGAGTTTGCTCCTCAGTAGTAATCCACCGGGTCGATCTGACGCTTGGCGCCCCAGTAGAAGAGCATGTTCTCGGTCAGCCCCTGCCAGGTGAACCGGCTCGGCGGCATCAGCAGGCGCTTGAACATCGACTTGAGCGAATAGAACTCGGTCGTGCAGCGCCAGACCCCTTCTTCGACTTCCATCGGCGTGAGGTTCTTGGGCACGAACATGCATCGGAAGTTATTGGTGTAGAGGTCGGCGTCCGGGATGATCACGCGGCCCTCGGCCTCCAGCTTGGTGCGCATCGGGGTTCCGACGCGCGGGCGTGACGGTGTTGAAGAACGCCTCGGGCGCCTTGACCTCATGGAGGAACTTGAGCGTCTCTTCGAAGATCTTCGGATGATCCTCGTCGAGACCGAACAGGAAATTGAGCGAGTAGTAGATTCCGTACTTCTTAAGCCGCGCCAGCAGCTTCTTGTAGTCGCTGGCGTGATTCTGAATCTTGTTCATCGACAGCAGGCTGTCCTGGCTGATCGATTCGACCCCGATATTGACGTGGAAGATGCCGGCCTTGGCGGCGAGGTCGAGCAGATCCTCGTCATGATTCGAGTTGATCGTCCATAGCGCGGAGAACCGGATGTTCAGCGGCGCCAGCGCCTTGAAGAGCTCGCGGGCAAACTTATGCTTGCCGGTGAGCTGATCGTCGATGAACTGGAAGCGCCGAAAGCCGGTAACCTTGATGGTCTGCTTGATCTCCTCGACGATGTCGCCGATCGGGCGCGTGCGATAGCTGCCGTCGTAGAACACCGGGATTTCGCAGAACGAGCATCGGTAGGGGCATCCGCGGCTGGCCTGGACCGGCACCGCCTTGAACAGATAGCGGTTGAGCTTGAGCAGTTCGTGGCGCGGGCGCGGCAGGTTCTTCAGATCGTGCAGCTTGTCGGCCTTGTAGACGCGCTTGAGCTTGCCCTCCTGCCAGTCGCGAAGCAGCGGCTCCCACACCAGGTCGGCTTCGCCCTGGACGACCGCGTCGGCGTGCATGAGCGCCTCCTCGGTCTGGAGCGTCGCATGAAATCCGCCCATCACGACCGGGATTCCGCGCCGGCGGAACTCATCGGCAAGCTGATACGCGCGCAGCGATGCGCCGATCGTGGTGGTCATCCCGACCAGGTCCCATCCGCCCTCGTAATTGATGTCCTCGAGCCGCTCGTCGCAGAGCGTCACGTCGAAGTCATCGGGCGTGAGTCCCGCCATGAGCGGAATCATCAGCCCCATGATGAGGCGCCATCGGGTCTTATGCGGCGTCCCGTCGAGATGGACGGTCGTGGGTTGAACCAGCAGAATGCGGGGTTTTTTCATGGTTCGCCAGCTCCAGTTACGACGATGCGAGAGTTTGATTGAGATTCCGGTGACGGTTGGTGAACCACCACATCCCGATCGCGAACGCGTAAGTGCCGAAGGCGGTTCCCCAGGCGAAATATTCGAGCCGATTGATAGCGGCCAGGATGACGAGCAAATAGGCGAAGTCGCGGCCCGTGATTCGGTCGATCCGCCCGATCCATGCCTTGGCCGCATTGCTCGTATTGAGGGCGCGCTCCACCGCTATCGCGCAGAACCCAAATCCTCCCAGCAGCAGGGCGAGCAGGTAGAAATACGCCACGCTTCCGCTTGCTCGATAGCATCCGACCATCAGGCCGACGAACAGCGCGACGTGAACAATATTGTCGGTGATCATGTCGAGCTTGCCGCCCCATTCCGACTCGACCATCTTGAGGCGCGCGAGTTCGCCGTCAACCCCATCGATCGTGACGCCTACCAGGAAGAGAAGCGCGCCCGCCAGCCGCCACCAATAGCTCGGCACCGAGAACATCCAGGCGCTCAGGAAGCCGAGGGCGGTGTTGAAGAGCGTCACCTGATTGGGTGTGACCGGCGTATGCGCGAGCCGGTAGCTCACGCGCCACGAAATCCTGCGGTCGAGCAGTCGCGCCATCAGGCCGTCCTTGGCGGCGCTCTCGAGGCGCACCGAACTCGCGAGCCTGAGTTCGGCTTCGCGCGAGTCCTCGGGCCTCCCGTCGAGCGCGTAGGGCAGGACATGGGGCAGAACTTTCGCCGTCAACCCGGATGGAGTTGCCTTGCCGATCTGGCCAAGCAGGCGGTGCAGCGGACCGGTCGCGACTACGCCGCCGCCGTCGCGGGCTGCAAGCGCGATCACCCGATTGGGCTCGACCGCGTGCCGCGCCATCATCTGGCGGAGTTGCGAACCGGCAAAAACCAGGTTGCCGTTCAGCGCCAGGCAGGACTGATCGGGACCAATCCCGAACGGTTGCCCCATCACTTCGTCGAGCGAGTTCACGATCTCGACACTCGGGTCGTCGCGGAAGCTGCCGAGCGCGCTGCGCAGGTCCTGGCCTCGGGGGCGCTCGATAAAGAAGCGCTTAACGCCCGCGCGTTCGCAGATAAGAATCAGGCGCTCCAACAGGGGCCGGCCGAATATCGGCTCAGCGGCGCGTGAGCCAGTGCGAATCAGGGCTGTGTCAATCAAAATCGAAGCTTCTCGACGACTGCGAAAGAGAATCTTTCGTTAAGAACAGGTAACTGTTAGATAACTAAACGATTCCGTCCGAATGGTCAACGCATCCCAAAGGATTCTGAGTCGCTGACCGTGCGGTTCGCGGACGCCCTGGATGATTCCGGTTCGAGACACGCCGCGCTGGGGCTGATAACCTTGGCTATTCGCGATGAGCATACGGGCGATTCTGTTCGACTTCGGCGGCACGCTCGACCAGCCGGTCCATTGGCTCGATCGATTCCTGGCGCTCTATCGCGCATGCGATATCGAGATCGATCGCGACCAACTGGAGCCTGCCTTCACTGCCGCGACCAAAGCTGCCTATTGCGCCACTGCGACGATGCGGCATGTGGGGCTGGATGAGACTACGCTGCTTCCTGGTCGCTCGCCAATTCGAGCATCTGGAATGCTCGGCGCCTGAGCATGTTCGCCAACGACTTGGGCAGATCGGGCGCGACGGGCTCGATCGGATGCGCGATCGGATTGGCGCGGCTTTTGCGGAACAATGCCGTCGCGGGATGACGCGCAGCGGAAAAATCCTCCGCGCGTTGAAGCCTCGATTTCGACTCGGAGTGGTCTCGAACTTCTACGGCAATCTCGATCGGGTGCTGGATGAAGGCGGGATACTCGACCTGATGAACGTGACAGTGGATTCTTCGACGATCGGAATCTTCAAGCCGGACCCGCGAATCTTCGAGGCGGCGCTTGAAGCGCTCGATTGTTCGACGAAGCCCGGAGAGGTCGTGATGGTCGGCGACTCGCCGGGGAAGGACTGCATGCCGGCGCGACGCGCCGGCATTAAGACAATCTGGCTCTGCAATCCGCCGGATCGGATCGCCTCGCCGGACCTCGAAGACTTCGCCGACTGCAAAATTAACGCCCTCGAAGAACTACTGAAACTTGAATGGCTGATGATGTAGCGGGCGCGATACTTGCCGCCGGAACCGGCGAGCGCCTGCGCGCCGCCGCGGCGGGATTGCCCAAACCTCTGGTCGTTATCGGCGGTCAGACGCTGTTGGCGCGTCAGGCGCGCGCCATTATCGACGTCGGCGTCCGCCCGGTGCTGGCGATCGTGAGTTCCGAAACCGCTGCGGTTATTAAGGCGAGAGGCATCAAGTTGCCTGCCGAACTCGAACTTTGCGTGAGAGATACGCCCAACTCGATGGAGACGCTGTTCGCGATAGGGGAGAAACTTCCGCCCGGACGCTTCCTGCTCGCGACCGTCGATGCGATATTGCCCCGCTCGGAGTTCGCGCGCTTCGTGAGTCGGGCGCTCGAGCTTACCGCGCCGGATCGCGCGGGGCGCCTCGATGGAGCATTGGGGGTCGTGCGATGGCGCGGCGATCGTCGCCCGCTCTTTGCCGATGTCGCCGCCGACGGCGTGATAAAATCCTTGGGCGTCTCCGAAACGCCGAGCGTAACCGCGGGCGTGTACGTGCTATCGACGGCGATTTTCCGATTCGTCGATCAGGCGAGGGCGAAGAGGCTCGGCGCGATGCGCGAATTTCTGGCCTGTCTGCTGAGAGACGGGATGCGCTTCGGTGCGGTCGAGATCGCCCGTGCGATCGATGTGGACGAGGCCGGCGACCTCGAAGCGGCCAGCGCGATGCTTGCAGCGGACCGCGCGGCACCGGGCGTCGCGCGGCGCGGGTAATGCGATGAGAGTGCTTGGCATATATCGCGAACCGGAATTTTCTCCGGGCAAGGTCGAGGCTGACGCCGCAATCATGGACGCGGTGCTGGAAGACCTCGAGCGCAGTGGTTTCGAGACCGGCGCCGTCGAACCGGCCCGGCTTGGCGACTGGTCCGGCCCGGGCGTCGATCTGGTTCTGGCGATGTGCCAGGGAGCGGAAGCACTGCGCCGGCTTTCCGAACTGCAGGAGTCCGGCGCGGTCGCGGTGAACTCCGCACTCGCGATCCGCAACTGCTACCGCGATTTGCTCAACTCGGGCCTCGACCGCGCCGGCGTCCCGATTCCCGCCGGCACCCTGGTCGAGACCGCGGCGCCGCTCGGCGCGTCGCTGCTGGGCGTGGAGATCTCGCTGCCGCTATGGGTCAAGCGCGGCGATCTGCACGCGCTCGGAAGCGAAGACGTCAAGCGCGTTTCGACCGTAGAGGAGCTGCGCAGGACGCTTGCGGGCTTTGCCCGCCGCGGTATCCGGCAAGCCTACGTGCAGCAGGAAATCGAAGGGGGCATAGTCAAATTTTACGGCGTGAGCGGCGGTGAATTCTTCGTCGCGCTGCCGGAAGGCGGCGAACTGCCCGAAGCGGTCCATCGCGATCTCGCGCGCGCGGCTTCGTCCGCGGCCTCCGCGATCGGGCTGGAGGCATGGGGCGGCGACGCGATCCTCGACCCGACCGGCGCGCTCAGGATTATCGATTTCAACGACTGGCCCAGCTATGGCCGCGTGCGTCGGCAGGCCGCGCGTGCTATAGCACGTCGCGCGATGTGGCTTTTGCAACGCGCCCGGCTCAACGCAGGCCGCGCCGGTATGCCATAGCGCGGGTACCGAGAGTGGCTATAGCGGAAAAGCTGGCGGGAATCGTTACGGCCGTTCCAGGTCCGAAGTCCCAACAGATATTCGAGGAAGAGCAGCGCTATGTGGCGCCCGGCCGCCAGCGTATCTCGTCGCTGGCAGGCATCGCTTTCGACAAGGGCGAGGGCGCGACGCTGACCGATGTCGACGGAAACGTTTACGTCGATTTCTTCGCAGGGGTTGCAGTTGCGAGCCTGGGCCATGGCCATCCGGCGCTCGCGCAGGCGCTCGCGAGGCAATCCTCGCGCTTGATGGTCGGCACTTTCGCCACCGCCGAGCGGGCCGAATGCTTCCGGCTGCTGAGCGAGGCCGCGCCCGGCAATCTCAAGCGCGCACATCTCTACAGCGGCGGCGCAGAGGCGGTCGAGGCCGCACTTCGCCTGGCGCGATCCGCGACCGGAAAGCACGAAGTCCTCGGTTTTTGGGGCGGATTTCACGGCAAGACCGGCGGCGTGATGGGACTTCTCGGCGACGAATCCAAACAGGGCTACGGCCCGCTTCCCGGCGGCAACTACCTGGTTCCGTACGCCGATTGCTACCGATGCCCGTTCAAGCTCGAGTATCCCGAGTGCGGGATGTACTGCGTCGAGTTCGCCTCGGCGCAGCTCAAGCACTCCTCTGCCGGCGCCCTCGCGGCCGTGATCGTCGAGCCGATCCAGGGCACGGCCGGCAACGTGATTCCGCCGGACGACTATCTGCCCGCGCTGAAGGATCTCGCGCGCCGGCACGACGCGCTGCTGATCGCCGACGAGATGATCACGGGCTTCGGACGCACCGGCAAATGGTGGGGCGTAGAGCACAGCGGCGTCGAACCCGACATTATGACGGTAGGCAAGGGGATGGGCTCCGGGTTTCCGGTCTCAGCCGTGCTGATGAGTGCCGAGCTGGGCGCCGCTCAGCCGTTCTCCAAGCCGAGTGCTTCCTCCTCCAGCTACGGTGGAAATCCGCTCGCGGCGGTCGCCGTGGCTGAGACCATCAAGGCCATCCGGCGCGACAACCTGGTCGATAATTCAAACCAGGTGGGCGCGTTCCTGCTCAATCGGTTGATGGAGTTGCAGGAGAAGTACGAGTTCATCGGCGACGTTCGCGGCCGCGGGCTGCTGATCGGTATCGACCTGGTCCGCGACCGCAAGAGCAAGGCGATGCTGGCCCGCCGCGTCACCGAGACGATCTTCAAGGAAGCGCTGCGGCGCGGCCTCCTGATCATGGCGTACTTCCCCCGAGTGCGGATCAATCCGCCGCTCGTGATCACGCAGAGGCAGGCCGAGGCCGGCGCCGCTATCCTCGACGAAGTGTTCGCCTACGTGCGGGATCGCGTCGATTGGCGCGCCGAGAGCTGAGCGCTGCGACGAAATGGCGCATGACGCTGGGAATATGGCGCTCTTCTGCGACCTGGCCGGCACGCTGGTCAGGATGGATGAATCGCGCCAGCTTCCGATCGACGGCAGCGGCAACGTCAGGATCGAGTTGCTGCCCGGCGTCGCGGAAAAGCTCGCCCCGATGCACGATCATCTGGTCTTCGTGGTCACCAACCAGGCCGGCGTGAAGCGCGGGCGCTTTACCCTCGCCCAGGTCGAGGCCGGACTCGCGGACCTCGACCGCCAGCTTGGCGGTATCCTGACCGCGTGGCGAATCTGCCCGCACGACGACGCCGACGGATGCGAATGCCGCAAGCCAAATGGCGGCATGATCGCCGACCTGGCCCAGGTCTACGGCGTCGATCTGGCCGGCTCAACGATGGTGGGCGATCAGGAAGTGGACGAACTGGCAGGCAAAGCGGCCGGCGTAGGAAAGTTCGTCCATGCCGCCGACTTCTTCGGATGGGCATAACGGGAAGTGTGGAGCGACCTCCAGTTGCCAGCGCCGGCCCTGCCCGAGCCAGCGCCGGATCCCGCCGCGCGGCGCAAACGGCCCGCTGAAGGGGAGAACTTCGCTACCGCGTAACGGCCCGACTTCGGTTCGCAGAAAAGCGGCGATCCCTGGCGAAGGAACGAGGACATCGGAAAAATGAGCTCCGCAGTCAGCAGGCCCGGCAGATGCGTGTCTCTGGTACGGTTCGAACCGCTCACTCAGGATGAGGCCCTGCAATGGCTGATGAGACGCGGCATTGGCAGCGCGCCTGATAGCGCACTGACTATTTCCGGACTGTTCGCCGTGCATCGAGGCGCGGACCCGGTTCCCGCGACTCCCGGCATCGGCTTCGTTCCCGATTTCGCGAGCGATGCGAAGGTCGGTATTATCGGACCGCGCTAATTGGAAACCGATCCAGCCGTGACGGGAAGTGGCACCGCGATCTGCACGCGCTTGCCGTTGCGGACGATACTTAGATAGACCACGTCGCCTGGTTTCGCGTCGCGCATGTGATCCTCAAAGTCGAGGTAGTTGGTCACGCGATTGCCGTCCACGCCGATTATCATGTCGTAGGATTCGCCGACGTGAGTCTGGTCCAGCACCGCGATCGCGAGGACCGCGGGCGGAAAGACCATCGCCGCCGCCACCGCCGCACCCTCGAGCACGCTGTGGCCGGTCGTGCTATAGCCGCGCAAGCCCGCTTGCGCAGCCGGCGATCCGCTATGGACCTTCAGGATCAGCAACCCGTCGGCTTGCCCGCCGCCGCTCAGCCTGCGCCGATCTTCGCGCAATTCCACGCCGATCGGCGATGTGTCGCTGCCCTCGCTCATGAACTCCTGAAGGCTATGGAAGTGCGGCACCGGCGCCGGCGCCGGATTTTGCGCGGCCTCATACTCGTCGATGTTCTGGCTCGTGGCTCCATCGGGACCCGGCGCAGCATTGGAACCGTCGGCGTCGGCGGGAGCAGCGTTCGAGGTCGCAGCCGGCGCCTTCCCGGATTGGGCGGCGGGAATCTCCGCGGTGCTCGCGGGAATCTGCCCCTGGGAATCCAATGACGGTTCGGCGGAGGGCGGCGGCGAAGCGGCTTCCGGCGGAGCCGCTTCCGCGACGGCGCTTGCGTCCCCGGCCAGCGCAACCCCCGGCATCGGATTCGCGACGATCGCGGCAGCCAGCAGCGCAATCGCGATCGCGCACGCGCCGCCGGAGCGATAACGCCGTGCGCAGAAGCCGGGGCGATATACAGGCCGGGAAGCCATCAGCAGAGGCTCCAGCGGCTGTCATTCTCGGAAACGCGGCCTTCGTTCCGGAGCTTCTTCAGATGCGATCGTACCGAGCTGGCGGCGGCCGGATGAAGATACTCGGGAACGTCGGTGTAGATCCGCTTCACGATCGCAATCGCGTCGAGCGGGCCGGCTTCGAGCGCCTTGAGGATCTGGTTCTCGCGAAGCTCGCGATGCGCGATGTACTCGCGGATCTTTTTCTTCGGGTCGCGGATAACCGGGCCGTGCGCCGGGTAGATGGTCTCCAGGTCGAGCGCGAGCAGGCGCTTGAGCGAGTCCATGTATTGCCCGAGGTCACCCGAGTCTTCCGGAATCACCGTCGTGCCGGCGCCGAGAACCACGTCTCCGGTGAAGAGCGCGCGCTCTTCCTTGAGATAATAGCACAAGTGATCCGGAGCGTGCCCCGGAGTGAATATGGCCGCGAGCGTGACACCCTCGCCGAGTACCTCGCTGCCGTGATCGATCGCGGTGAGCGGTTGCCCGTCCGAGTCATGGCCCGGCCACGGTTTCTTGAGCGCCTCGACCGGGCCAAACTTCTCCCGCACCTGCCTGACGCCCCCGATATGATCGATGTGCGAATGGGTGAGGACGATACGGACAATCTTAATCTCGCCCCCGCCGCACAGTTCGGTAAGCGCGCGCGCAAGCAGATCGGAATAGATGGCCACTCCCTGGCCGGTGTCGAGCAGGATCTGGCGGCGGCCGGTGCCGAGCAGGTAGGTGTTTGTCCCCGGACCGGTGAACGGCGACGGATTCTTGCCGAGCACCGTCGCGACGCGCGGCGACAGGCGCGCATAGTCGGGAAGCTGAAGCCCGATCATCGAGTCGGTAACGACTCGGCGAGGCGCGGTCTTGTCGGATATGCCTGCCACGGCTATTTGCGATTGCGCTCGAAAATCAGGCGCAGACCCGTGAGCGTCAGGAACTCGTCGACTTCCTCTATCGCCTTGGACTCGGCGGCGATCAATTCAGCGAAACCGCCGGTCGCGATCACGCGCGACTTTTCACCGCGCTCACGCCGGATCCGATCGACCAGTCCGTCAACCAGCGCGGTGTAGCCGAAAATCACGCCCGACTGGATCGCCGCGACCGTCGTACGCCCGACGGCCTCGCGCGGACGGACCATCTCGACCCGGTACAATTTGGCGGCACGCTCGATCAGGGCGTCCATCGCGATTCCCAGTCCCGGCGCTATCGCGCCTCCAGCATACTCGCCGCGTCCGGTCACGTAGTCAAACGTGGTGGCGGTCCCGAAATCGACCACGATACATGCGCAGTTGTAGCGCTCGAAGGCCGCAACCGCGTTGACGATCCGATCGGCGCCGACCTCCTTGGGATTCTCGCTGAGAATCGGCATCCCGGTCTTGATTCCGGGCCGACCACCAGCGGCTCGCATTGGAAGTAGCGCCGCGCCAGTTGCTCCATCGTCTGGTTCAGTGGCGGCACCACGCAGGCGATTACCACCCCTTCTGGCTTCAGAGGAGGACTTACACCAGCCGACGCGAACAGCGTACTCAGCAGCGCGCCGTGCTCGTCCGTCGTCCGGCCCGACGCGGTCGCGACGCGCCAGTGATGGAGCAGCCGTTCTTCCTCATAGACGCCGATAACGGTATGGCTGTTTCCGACATCCAGCGCGACAAGCATAGTCGGCCCCCTGAACCTCAACCTCCAACCGGGTGGACGCTCCGTGACTCTCCCGCTGCGACCTGCTCAGTGACGACCCGGCGGGAACGGTCCGCGAGGAGGCCTCGGCGGGAACGGTCCGCCCGGAACCTTCGGCGGCGGAACCGGTGGCCGGGGATGATACGGCGGTGGCGGCGGTGGTGGCACCGGGTAGTAATAGTAGTTGTAGCCGTACGGACTGTACATGAACGGCGAGCCGAAGAACGGCGAGAACGCGGGACCCATCGCCTCGGCCTGCAATTCCTGGTTCATGTACTCGTCCACCCCGGCGTATGACAGGTCCTCGGTCGAACTCTCCGGCTCCTGATCGGAGTCCTCCGCGCTCTCGTCCTTCCAGGTGTAAGTTTGGCTGCCGTCGCTCCACGTTCGCGCCGCCCCCGGCGCGTTCGCCCCCGGCGCGTTCGCAGTCGCCGACGATTCCGAAGGCGAGCCCGAATCGCCGGCTCCGGAGTCGTTCGGTCCCGCCGGCGGAATCTCGAGAGTCTGTCCCGACGGATGCGGGTTGTCAGCCGCCACAGGCGGGGCGGCATTGGAATTCGAGGCGTTGTCTGCGCAGGCCATCGACACAGCGCCAATCACTGCTATCGATAGCGCCGCGACAACGACTGCTGACATGCGCGGAATGTTCACGATCGGTCCGGCGAATCAGGTCAGATCGCGGTTCGCCGACTACAAATTATCACCCTCCTCCGCGCCCGCATAGGCCGCAGGTGATACCTCAAATCTATCCGGCGCTGCCTTTCCGGGTCCGGAAGACGAGTCGTCCTATTTCGTCTTGGGGTGCAGCCGCGGGTCTTCTGTCGAGACGCATTGAGCGACGGCGAATTGCCGCTGCTTCTGTTCGCTCAAGTCCGTCTTCGGCCGACTCCTCAAATCGCGCAGCGAAGTTGCGCAATCGTGCATCCCGTCGAAGGACTTCATCACAGTCCATTTGGGGAGTGGTGCGTCAACATCGACTCCGATGACGGACGCCGGTGGAATCATCAGGTTCCAGGCAAGCAGGCTGAACGCCGCAGCATGATGGAGCTTCATGCCAAATTTCGTAGCATAGACTTGACGCGCGTGTCAGCAATCCAGATGGGGCCGCCGCGACCGGATCCCCCGCCGGGTTTTCCCGCCGACGCCGGCGGGCTAATATCGCGCGTTATGTCTCAATCAAAAGTCGCATTGGTGACCGGCGCGGGACGCGGCATAGGCCGCGACATCGCGCTGCGGCTCGCGCGGGAGGGATTCGCGGCCGGACTCATCGCGCGAACCAAATCGCAACTCGAAGAGACCGCCGAACTCATACGGCAAAACGGCGGCCGCGCGCTCGTCACACCGACCGACGTTTCAAAGCGCGATCAGGTGCTGGCCGCGGTCGCAGCCGTCGAACGGGAACTCGGACCGATTTCGGTGCTCGTCAACAACGCGGGCGCGTACTTGCGCAAGCGATTCGTCGAAATCACCGAAGAGGAATTCGATTTCCAGCTCAAGGTGAACGCCTACGGCCCCTTCTTCTGCGCCCAGGCGGTGGTGGAAGCGATGGCTCTGCGGGGCGGCGGCGCGGTGATATTCGTGCTCGGCTCGGAGAGTCGCGGCGGTCCTGCGATGTACTCCGCGTACAACGCCTCCAAGCTCGCCCAGCGCGCGATCGCGGAGTCGCTCGCCTACGAATACATGCATCGCGGCGTACACTGCGCCACCCTCGACGTCGACGGCGCGGTTGACAGTCCGCGCGTGCGAGAATCGATGCCGGGGACGGACCCGTCGCACTTCGTATCGCCGCAGGCGATCTGCGACGAGATCGTGCATCTCATCGGGCAGGCGAAGAAGCTCATGGTCCTTCTCGGTCAACCTGCGATCGTTCACGCAATGGCGCCCGCGCGTCGCGCCGAAGAAAGAAAAGGCATGAGGCGCCGGTGGTTGGTGTCGTTTTCGCGGGCGCGCACGATTATACTGTCTTGACCTGACGACCCGCAGGCGGCGCGGCCTTCGAGTCGTCACATCACGGTCGGGGCGTGGCGCAGCCTGGTAGCGCACACGCTTGGGGTGCGTGTGGTCGCCGGTTCAAATCCGGCCGCCCCGACCAACTGGAAAAGCCAAGTAACATCGGCCTTTCCTCCGATTCCTAGTTGAGCAACGGTTCCCGCCGATCGTCCGACTGTGGGGGCTTTTGATCGCTCGCTGCGCGGCCCGGATGACTAGCTTCCGTCGCGCATGCCGCACTTACTGCTTGTGGAAGTAGGTAATCCCCATGGCCTTGTCCCCGGGATGGTAGTTGAAGTCAACCACCGCAGTGCGACCCCATCCCGGCACCCGGCCGGCCTCCAAATCTACCAGCATATTCCGTACGCCGTAGCCCTTAAGCCTCACCTGCGCGTCATGGAAGCCGATCACGCCGCCCTTTCGCACGAACGGTGCGTACCACCTGAAGTCACGCACCACCGCCTCGTACTCATGATCACCGTCGATGAAGAGCTGATCGACTTGCCGGCCGGCGAGGATGTCTGCGAGTGTCTGGATAGTCTCTGGCGAGCCGGAATTGCCATACAGAAATGTGGATCCGCCTCCGGAGAACTCGATTGCCCCCTTACAACATGCCCAATAGTCGGCGTCGATCGAAATAACTTCGGGAAAGAGGCGTTTCCAGACGAAATGTGTGCCACCCCGGTAGAGCCCAATTTCCAGCGCGATCGTCCGCGGCGCGAGATCCGACAGGACATCGACGTAGCTGGCAAGCTCGTCGAAGTGCTGCCAGAGGTCCCTGTGATGCGGCATGTTGGGCGCGGACACGAAGCCGATTTGCGGTGCGCTGAGCGCCTGCTCGGTTTTCCACCACTCGCCAAGGTCGCGCAGCACGCCGCGCGCGAAGTGGCTCGGTCTCTGCACATCTTGTACGCTCATTCGATGGTACCTGCTCCGCTCTTTTGCGGATCGTCATCCGCGCAGCCTGTTCGGCTCGGTAGCAAGACCTACCATTCTCGGCGCTGAAGTTCCACGCTCACGTGCGGACCATTCCTCAGCGAAGACGCCCCTTTTGCTGTACTTAGACGCTCCGACTGTGGGGACTCTCGCGAGGATTAGGCATCACTCCGTCGCGCTCGGTCCGGGCGTCTGTAAATTTGAATTCGCACCTTGGGGGGATGCGAAAGTAGCGGGGCTGGGGGGCGCATTTGCCGGCAACCTACTCAAGCATGGAGTGCGATTCGCCGAGGCGGTGACCGTGTTCGAGGACGAAGCCATGCTGACGGTGGCGGATGAGGATCCGGAGGAGGAACGCTTCGTGGCGCTCGGTATTGGCTCCATGGGAAGAATCCTGGTTGTTGTGTACACGGGTCGGGGCGGTCGCGTCAGGATCATTTCCGCCCGCAAGGCTACCGGCCGGGAGCGGTCGCAGTACGAGAGAAAACACAGATGAAAAGACAATACGATTTCAGCAAGGCCCGGCGAGGTCCGGTCGTGCCCCCAACTCCGGGAAAAACTCGAATCACGATTCGGCTCGACAATGATGTTATCGAGCATTTTCAGGCCAAGGTGGACCGCGCGGGGGGCGGCAACTATCAGACCCTGATCAACGATGCATTGCGTGAACACATCCGAGGCGCACGCCTCGAAACAGTCGTGCGTCGCGCGGTCCGGGAGGAAGTGAAGGCGGCGAGAAGAGTCCGGGTGAGAACCGCCTGAGGCGATCTGGTCGGGAGGGGTTGAGCGAGGCACGCCAAGGCAGAGTTGATAGCGAAGTTTTTTGGGCTCGGGAAAGGGGGCGCGCGCAAGTTCCTCCTGCAAAAGAACCCGGGAAGACAACTGGCACGCGCCAGTTCGCCGGCCGCCTTACTCGGATCCCACTCAAATTCCACGGCCGCTCCAGAGTGCATATATGTACACCGAATTTAGCACCCGGTCTACCGTCTGACCTGTGACCAAAGGGCGCAACCCGGAGGGCAACCCTTGACACGCTTCGCCTTCGTTGCCGGCCAAGCGCTCACGCCGCTACGGCAAAAATGGCGTCAGCGACTTCAGGCGAGCGCTCGCCATGCTCGATTTCGTCGGCGATCACACGGAGGGCCAGAACCTTCACCTTGTTGATTGCTTCTGCGCGCGTTGCGCCGTAGACCATGACACCGGGCAACTCTGGAATGTCGGCCACCCAGCGGCCATCGGTTGAAGCGATCGCGGAGTTCTGGTTGATTGCAGGGACGGTGAGTTCCGCGAGCTCCCAGTTGGTACGCGGGTCGATCGATTCGGGGCTGGTGCCCAGTCCCGCGCGTTTCACCGTGCTGTTGCCGCCGGGATATGACGCAACGCCCGCGGCTCCGTATCCCCTGATGTATCTCCTGCACGGCGGCAACGGCGACAACGACTTCCTCGCAACGCTCCGCCCTGTGATTGAGAGAGCATGGCTGCAGCGGTTTCTTCCCGCCCTGATCGTGGTAACTCCCGATGCTGACCGGTCGTTCTATCTGGACTACCGGGACGGGTCGCAGAGATGGGAGAGCTTCCTCAGGGACGAACTCCTGGCACATTTGAGGCGAACCTATCCGGTGTCGCATGAGCGCGCCGGCACGATCGTCGCGGGTATCTCGATGGGCGGGATGGGCGCTCTTCGGATAGCATTCAAAAATTGGCAGTTGTTCGCCGCCGTGGCGGCGCTCGAGCCGGGTATCGAGCCCGCGCTCTCCTTCGACGATATCATGCTTCGCGATCGCTTCTGGCGCTCGGATGCGTTGCTCGAAGAACGGTATGGGCGTCCGGTCGATCGGCAATTCTGGCAGGCGAACAATCCGGCCAATGTGGCGCAGAACAACGCGTCGGCGCTGCGCGAGTCCAAACTCGGCATCTACCTTGAAGTCGGCGATGAGGACAGCTTCCATCTGCACTACGGCAGCGAATTCCTGCATCGATTACTTTTCGACGCCGGAATCAAACACGAATACCGGCTGGTGCGCGGCGCCGATCATCTCGGACGCACGCTCGAACCGCGCTTCCTGGACGCGTTCCGCTTCGTCGGGCGTATTCTGAACCCCGGCGCCGCCGGACGATTCACTCCGGGAGTTCCATCGAATGGTTGCGGCCATGAAGCGGAACGCCGGCTACGGCGACTGAATCGAATCCGCCATGCAGAAGGATTTGAATCGCCGAAACGGAATCGATCATCTGGAAGGGCAGGCGCTCGAGAGCGAGTCGGTGATGCTGGCGTGCGCCACCGCCGACGCCTCGAGTGCGGTCTTCCTTCGGCTCTGCCGGTATCCGAGCGCAGGAACGACCTGGCTTTGGGCGCGCGTGATCGCGCCGCACATCAACTGCCATTTGAACGACAATTACCTGCCCTGTTCGAATGTGCCGCTCAAACTCGAGGCCGCGGCGGTACAATACTCCACCGAAGATCGCGCACTGTTGACGCTGTGGCGCGAGGGCGACCGGGCTCAGCCGTTACGATGCGGCGCTCGCGCCGAAATGTCCATGTATCGCGACGGCGATGCAGCCGCTGGCAGAGGCGCAGTGAGTCTTTCGCTTCAGGCGGCATTCACGCCGCTTCGCGCGCATGCGGGGTTACTCGCCGAGCGGACGGAAATTATGGGAAGCGCGCACATTGAGATCGCGGCCGGGGCGGAGCGCTTCTCATTCGACGGCCTCGGCCAGTTTCACGAACAGCCGCAGACCGCTGCGCGATTTGTGACGCCCTTCACGTACATGTCGTTATGGGGCGAGAAATTCTCCGCCGTGGCGCTATTCACCGCCGCTTCGAGCGGCGGATATATCTTCCGCGATGGGCGCCTCGTGCGGGCCACCACTTTCGCGGTCTCTCCTCCCGCTCCGGAGCGCTTCATTCGTATGTCGCTCGGCGACGGCGGCGTGTTCGATGCCGCTGCGCACCGCGTGCACTCCTATGGCGTGCCGATTTACGGCCGGATTTGGCACGGCAGCTTCGTCACGATTAACACGGGCGCGGATGACGGCACCGGCCGCATCGCCGGGATGATCAACGGCTGGGATGAAAACGCCCTTCCTTCGTGGACGGCTGAATGACCGTTCCACGGCGAGGCCGGAGGCCGGCGAACCCACACTCCCGCTCGATTTGGATCGGGAGGAAGTGCTCCAATTACCCGGAATCTTCTTCGTTTCAGGCCGCCCTTAGCTTGAGAACCGGCCGCGAGTCTGTCGCCTTGGCGAAGCGCAGAAGTGTTTTGACACTCGGAAGCCGAGCCCCACTCTCGAGCCGAGCTACTGCCGATTGGGTCGTGCCCATGCGGTCGGCCACTTCAGCCTGGGTCAGGCCAGCGCGAGCACGTGCCGCGATGAGCTCGCGGGCCAAGCTGAATTCTTCCTCCAAAACGTCGTAGGCCGCGCGAACCTCTGGGTCTTCCAGCATTTTCTTCTTGACAGAATCCAAACGTCGGGTCATGGCCTAATCTCCCTCATCCGCGTCAGCGCCAGGTCCGTCGCTCGCTTTGGAGTCTTCTGCGTCTTCTTTGCGAACGCGTGCAGGACAACCAGCCGCCGTCGCGCTGCAGCCGTGTATATGGCGCGACCGATGCCCGCCGAACCGGTGAGCGCATTTCCCAAAGCTTCTCGCCGAGCGGCCTGACGTGCGGCATACGCACGTGTTGCGGACCGAAGCTCTGCAACAACTCCGAGATTCTCAGAAACCGGGCCTGCATGTCTCTCGGCAGCGCTAACAGCTCAGCTTCAACCGTTTGATTGAGAACCTCAACCGTCCATGCCGCCACCCCTTCAATATAGCATTGGCGCTATGTCGCCGGAATCGACCGGAGCGTGCCAGCGCACAGAGCGTTTACGCCTGCCTTTGCCCGGACGCCTCCAACCTGACAAAAAGAACAGGGCTGGAGGGCATACCGCCACGATGACGGACAATATCACTCGCGCCGGCGCGAGTTGCGACCTGGCGCGATGGTCGCGTGCCGACGACGCCGCGATCGCGGTCCTCGTCGCGCTCGCGGCGATGACGCGCTTCTGGCATCTGGGATTTCCTCGCGTTCCGGTGTTCGACGAAATCTATTACGTCGGCTACGCGGCCACCTACCTGCGCGGCGAGCAGCTGATCAATCCTCATCCGCCCCTGATGACGGAGCTCATGGCGGCGAGCCTATGGCTCTTCGGCGCTTCCCATCCGTGGAGCTGGCGGCTGCCCAACGCGGCAATCGGGACCGCGCTGGTCGGCGTCACCTACCTCCTGGGGCGCCGGACATTGCAGTCGCGGCAGGCCGCGGCGCTGGCGGCGGCGTTCGTAATATTCGACGGCGCGTTTCTGGTCAACTCGCGGATCGCATTGCTGGAGATTGCCTACGCAACTCTCGCCGCCCTCTCCTACCTTCTGCTGTTCCGTTTCATCCAGCGCCCCGATACGCGCGAGGGCGGTCCCACGCTGCTGGCGCTTGGCATCACGCTCGGACTCTGCCTGGGCTCGAAGCTCTTCGTTCCCGTGATAGCCTTCCTTCTGGCAATGGGATTTCTCGCCTATGCGTTGGCGGCGCGATCGCCAGCATCGAGTCGAATCTCAACTCGCATGCGCCTGATTGTCGGCGCGCTGCTGCTGGTGGCGTCCGCCGCCGCACTCGCCTTCGCGGCGGTATTCCTGCCTAACTACCTGTTCCTCGGATGGGGCGGCGCGCACGCTTTGTGGCAATACTTCCGCGATGCCTACTGGCTACAGCAGGGGATTTCCGCTTTCGAGCAGGTGAACTACTGGCGCGATCAGCGCGCCTGCCCGTGGTGGAGCTGGCCGCTGTTGCTCCATCCGTTCGTGTATTGGCAAGACACATCGAGCGGCGGCGCGGTCTCAACGATTTGGTTTGGCGGAAACCCGATCCTGTGGTGGGGCGCATCGGGCGCGATCCTGATAACTTGCGTGCGTTTGTGGTCGGTTCGAAATCTGGCTAATGCGTTTCTGGCTATTGGCTACTTCGGATATCTGCTCGCTTTCGTTCCGATCTCGCGCACGACCTACATCTATCACTATCTGCCGGCGCTTTACCTGGCGTATCTGGCGCTCGCGATGGTCCTGCGTGATTGCTGGCGCGGTGAAGCGCGCCGCTGGGAGCAGGCTATCCTGCTGGTTCCATTGGCTGTCGCCGCCCGATTCGCCCTCGGCGACGCCGGCCTGTACGCGATCGTCGCGCTGGCAGGAGCATCCGGCATGCTGCTGTGGCGATTCAGGGACACCGGGAAACTGGTGTGCGCGGCGTTCCTCTCCGCCTCGCTGGCGGCATCCGTCTACTTCGTTCCGATTTGGGTGGGACTGCCGCTTTCGCCCGCAGCCTTCAAAGCGCGCATGTGGCTCGTGCAGCCCGGGCTCTGCAACTGGAGCCAGAAAACGAAACAGTAGGCACGGCGTGCGATTCGGACCGTCAACATTGCCGCTGATTATACTGATTGCAGTGGCGCTCGTTCCGGCGTCAGATTCGCGCGCAGCCGATAATCTCCTGCTCAATCCCGATTTTGCCGCGGGTAACGACAGCAAACCGGCCGATTGGGGTACCCAGAGCTGGATCGAGATGCCGACGACTGAATACATATGGATTAGACCATCGGGGAACGAGCCCGGCACAGTGGCAATAGTCAGTAGCTACGAGAACCAGGCACGCTGGATACAGCCTCTGCACCTTGACCCCGGATGGTACTACGTCGGGGCACAGGTCAGGACGATCGGAGTCGGCAGCAGCTCATTTCAGACCGGCGCGATGATAGCCCTCACGGACGTCGGGGCTTTGTCGGACGAACTCAACGGCACCAGCGACTGGCAGAACCTGTTCTTCTATTTGAAGGTCGGTCGCGCCGGCGCCGACGTGCAGGTTGCCTTGCAGCTTGGCTACCTGGGCGGCTTCAACACCGGGCAGGCGCTCTTCAGAGGCGCGAGCGTTGTCCCAATCGGCGCGCCGCCTGCGGATGCGCCCGCGATCGACCTGGACGTGGTGCGCGCCCACTTCGGCGGCAATCCGTGGTCGCTCCTGCCGCTGCTGGCCGCGACGTTAATCGGTATCGCCACGGGCTGGATCATTTATCGCCGGGCCGAAACGGCATCGCGTTCCGCGTAATTCGCAGCTATTACCAGTCTGTTGACCGCTCTGTATAATCTGTCTGCAGCAGATGCCGGTTGACTTGACAGAGGCGCGCGAGCGGATGGTAGCCGAGCAACTCGAACGCCGCGGTATCAGTGATCGCCGCGTTCTGGCGGTGATGCGCGCCGTCGCGCGGCATCGTTTTCTTCCTCCTGAATTCGCCGAACACGCCTACGACGACGGACCGCTCCCGATCGGCGCCGATCAGACCATCTCGCAGCCCTACATGGTGGCGCTCACCTCCGAGGTAGCGGGGTTGAAGGGCCGCGAGCGCGTGCTGGAAGTCGGCACGGGTTCGGGCTACCAGGCCGCGATCCTGTCCTATCTGGCCGCCGAAGTTTATTCGATCGAGCGAGTTGCGGAGTTGCACCATCGCGCGTGCGGCGGCGCTCGACGCGCTCGGACTTTCCAACTGCGTTTCTGAGAATCGGCGACGGTTCGCAAGGCTTGCCCGAAGCCGCGCCGTTCGATGCGATCATAGTGTCGGCTGCGATGCCGGGAATCCCGAGGCCGCTGCTTGAACAACTCAAGCCCGACGGCCGCCTGGTGGCTCCGATCGGCGAGGATGAGCTGCAGACGCTGGTCCGGATCGCGCGGAAAAACGGCCACTGGACGGAGGAGTATTTCGGTGAGTGCCGCTATGTGAAAATGGTCGGCAAGCACGGCTTCGGCCCGAACTGATTTTCGGCCCACCCATCGACAGCGGGCGAACTGGAGTAATCACAATAGAAGTGGCAGGACCGGCGGCGGCATTGGTGGTGCGGTGGCGGAAAGGAATCTTGCTGGACGGCTTAAGCCGGCGCTGCTGAACTGCCTGCTCGGCGCGGCATTGTGCCTCGCGGGATGCGCGAGCAGCCGCACCCATCGCGCCCCTTCAGGCAAGGGCGCGCTGAACGAGACGCCCGATCGGCGTTTCAGTTGGCCGATCTCCGGCGGCGTGCTGTCATCCGGTTTCGGGATGCGCGATGGCGTGATGCATGACGGCATCGATATCGCAGCGCCAACCGGCACCCCGGTACGCGCTGCCGATCGCGGCGAAACGATCTTCGCGGGACGGCTGCGCGGCTATGGCAACGTCGTAATCCTCCGTCACAGCAACCGCTACGTGACGATTTACGCTCATAACCACGTCAACTTGGTGCACGAGGGCGATTTCGTGGCCCGCGGTCAGGTAGTCGCCGAGGTTGGGAGCAGCGGTCGCACCACCGGTCCGAATCTGCACTTCGAGGTGCGGCGCGACAATTTCGCACGCGATCCGATCAACTATCTGCCGCTGGCTCCGGCAGGCGGCCAAAGCTTTGCCCGCCGCGGCACGCCCTAGCAGGGTGTCGAGAAGACCGAACGATCGGAATCGATTCCGTGACTTTCAACACCCTGCGTGAAGGCTGGCCGCTTTCCTTGATCTTCTCCCCCAGTCCAGGGGGAGATAAGAGAGAGGGAGCAGGCGGTTGAGCGCTTTGCTCAACAGCCTGCTAGTATCTTCTACTTTCCGCCGCAATCTCCGCTATCCGGCGGCCGGCAGGTAATCGACATGACGGAAGTTGATCTCAAAAAGCTGATTCGTGACATTCCCGACTTTCCCAAACCCGGGATCATCTTCCGCGACATCACGCCGCTGATCGCCGATGCGCGCGGACTTGCCGCGATTGTCGATCAGATCGCGACGCCTTACCTTGCGGCAGTGGATGTCGTGGTCGGGATAGAGTCGCGCGGTTTCATAATCGGCGCGCCGGTTGCCTACCGGCTCGGAGTGGGACTCACGATCGCGCGCAAGGCGGGCAAGCTGCCCTACGAGACCGTCGGCGAATCCTACGAACTGGAGTATGGAAGCGCGGCGCTCGAAATCCATCGCGACGGCCTTCCCGCCGGCGCCCGGGTGCTGATAGTGGACGATTTGCTCGCCACCGGCGGCACCGCCGCGGCTGCGGTCAAGCTGGTGAGCAAGCTCGGCGGCAGCGTGGTGGGATGCGCCTTCGTGATCGAGCTCGCCGGGCTTCGCGGCCGCGAACGCGTGCAGCCGGCGAGTTGCTTCTCTCTAATCCGGTATGATTGACGACCCGCCGCAACTGCCCTGTGGCACAAGCTTTTACCAGCCTGTGATTTTCTGGACTGCTGCCCCACCGCAACCGGAGACGTCGTGTGTCGCGCACTGATACCCAGCTGATGTTGGCCGCCGACCGGCGGCGCCTGTTCACGGTGCTGGCGGTGGCGACGGCCTATTTCGCCGCCGAACTGCTGGGCGGCGTCTATACCGGCAGCCTCGCCCTGCTCTCGGACGCGATCCACATGCTCACCGACATCGCGGCGATCTGCCTGAGCCTGTTTACGCTCTGGATCTCCTCGCGTCCGGCCAGCGGCGGCAAGACCTACGGCTACCTGCGCGCCGAAATCCTCGGCGCGTTGTTCAACGGCCTGTTCCTCTGGCTGTTGGTCATCTTCATATGGATCGAGGCCGTCGACCGCCTGCGGAACCCGGTTCGCGTGGCCGGACTCGGCGTGATGGCGATCGGGACGGTGGGCGTCGCGGTCAACAGTTTCTCCGCCTGGATGACCTACGGATGGGGCGAAACCGGACGGGCAGGAATTGCCGTCCGCGCGGTGTTCGTTCACGTGATCTCCGATCTGATCGGCACTATTGGGGTGCTGGCGTCCGGCGCGATCGTCTATTTCACCGGATGGCGCGCCGCCGACCCGGCGGCGAGCATGCTTATCGGATGCCTGATCGTTTACAGCTCCTGGGGCCTGGTGAAAGAGGGCGTGGACATTCTGATGGAGGCGGTGCCGACCAATATCGATCTGGACGAACTGCGCAGCGATTTGCTCGCGATCGCGGACACCGAGGAGGTCCACGATCTGCACGTCTGGTGCCTGACCAGCCGCGAGTTCGCGCTTTCAGCCCATGCGGTGGTCGCGCACGGCGCCGATCAGGATCGGGTACTGGCGCAGATGTCGCAACTCCTCGAGCACAAGTTCAAGATCCGTCACATGACCGTACAACTGGAGCGCGACAGCCGGCGCGAACGCGAGCCGGAGCACTTCTAGCCGGTCGGAGTTCGTCTACAATCGGGATCATGCGCGAGCAGCCGCTGTTCCGCGAATTCGATCACACCGGTGATGTTGGAATCGAGCTCAGGGCGCGGTCGCGCGTCGAATTGTTCGCGCGCGCAACGCTCGCGCTCGCGCGCCTGATGGTCGAGCCGGATGGCATTGCCGCCATCGAGCGGCAGGAGATCGAGGTCCGCGCCGGCAATGACACCGACCTGCTGCACGATCTGCTCGCCGCGGCGTTGAATAGGTTCCTGATCGACGGCTTCATCTGGGGCGACGCGAAAGCCGTCGAGCGCGACGGCGCCATCGTTGTTGCACTGTTCGGCGAGCGCTTCGATCGGCGCCGCCACCGGCTGCTCACCGAAATAAAGGCCGTCACCTACCATCGCCTCGCCGTCGAGCACGGTCGCGGCTCGTGGCGCGCGACTGTGGTGTTCGACATCTGAATCGATCGGGAACCCCACGATGAAACTCGAGCGCATCCACGATTACCTCTGGGAAATTCCACGCACAGGCGCGATGCGCGTGCCGGGGCGAATATACGCGAGCGCCGCACTGATCGACGGCATCCGCGACGACCCCTGTCTAACTCAAGTGGCCAATGTCGCGTGCCTGCCGGGAATCGTGGGCTATTCGCTGGCCATGCCGGACATTCATTGGGGCTACGGGTTCCCGATCGGCGGCGTGGCAGCGACCGACGCGCGAAGAAGGAGTGATCTCGCCGGGCGGCGTGGGCTACGACATCAACTGCGGCGTCAGGCTCGTCCGCACCCGGCTGCGCTACGATCAGGTTTGCGATCTCGCGGAGACGCTCGCCGACGCGCTATTCGCCGCAATTCCGGCCGGCGTCGGTTCCGAGGGTGCAATTCCCGCGCTGAGCACATCGGAACTCAAGCGGCTGGTGCGTGACGGCGCGCAATGGGCGAAGAAACAAGGTTTCGCCAGCGATGCGGACCTGGACCACACCGAGGAAAACGGGCGGCTCGCGATGGCCGATCCGGAGGCGGTGACCGACGAGGCGTATCGCCGCGGCCGCAAGCAACTCGGCACGCTCGGGTCGGGAAACCACTTCCTCGAAGTCGGCCGGGTTGACCGGATTTACGCGCCCGAAGCGGCGCGCGCACTTGGCCTCGAGCCGGGCCAGGTCACGGTGATCATTCATTCGGGCTCGCGCGGCCTGGGCCATCAGACCTGCGAGGATCACCTGCGCGTGATCGGCAAGGCGATGGACCGCTATGCGATTCGGCTTCCCGACCGCCAGCTCGCCGCCGTACCGGTGAAGTCGCCTGAGGGACGCGCGTATCTCGGCGCGATGGCCGCGGCGGCGAATTTCGCCTGGTGCAATCGCCAGATCATGATGCATCTGGCGGAACGAGCCTTCATGCAGGCGCTCTCGATAAGCCAGCGCGACCTGGGCTTCTCGCTCGTCTACGACGTCTGTCACAACATCGCAAAATTCGAAGAGCACGTCGTAAACGGGAAGCGCCGGATGCTGTGCGTGCATCGAAAGGGCGCCACCCGCAGCTTCGGCCCGGGCCATCCGGCGCTCCCGGTCGCGGTCCGCGCGATCGGGCAGCCCGTGCTGATCCCGGGCGACATGGCGCGCTATTCGTTTGTCCTGATCGGGAGCGAAAACGCGATGCGCGAAACCTTCGGCTCGACCTGCCACGGCGCCGGCCGCTTGCTCAGCCGCGCTGCGGCGAAGAAGCAGGCTCGCGGCCGCGATCTGATCCGCGAGCTCGCGGATGCCGGCGTGACAATTAGATATGAGGGCCGCGCGACGGTCGCGGAGGAAATGCCGGTCGCGTACAAAGACGTCGCTGATGTGGTAGAGGTGATGGAGGCGGCCGGCATCAGCCGAAAGGTCGCCCGGCTCAAGCCATTCGCGGTCGTCAAAGGATGACCATGCGGCCCGAATCGACCCTGTTCTTCGACGTTGACACTCAATGCGACTTCATGCTGCCTGGCGGGCGTCTTTACGCGCAGGGCGCGGAACGGATCATCCCGGCACTCAAGTCGCTCACGCAACTGTCGCTCGATCTCGGTATCCGGATCGCCGGCCATGTCGATCGCCATTTTCCCACCGACGCAGAATTGGCCCGCAACGGCGGATTGTATCCCGACCATTGCATGGACGGGACTGCCGGCCAGCGCAAGATAAACGAGACCGCGCCGCGAAATCCGATCTTCGTCGAAAACCGCGAGCTGCGTGAAGATGAGCTGGCGGCGGCCTTGGCGCATCGCGGCGAGCTGTTCATCGAGAAGCAGGACGTCGACGTCTTCGTTGGGAATCGCAACACCCGCAAGCTGATACCGCGGCTGCTCGAACGCGTCAGCGATGTCGTGATCTACGGCGTATGCACCGACATCTGCGTGGACTACGTGGTGCGCGGACTGCTCGGCTATGGGCGGCGACTCCATGTCGTGACGGACGCGATCGCCCCGCTCGATCGCGATCGCGCCGCGACCTGCCTCGATAGCTGGCGCGCCGCAGGCGTCGACCTGCTCTCTCTCGACGAGTCGAAGTCCCGCCCGCACTCGTGATGGCCGGTGGTCAGGACTCGCACCGAGCGTCGGGCTTCCTAATGGCAGCGGAAAGTCCGGACGTGCCCGACGCGACTGCGGACGACTCCGAAGCGGCCAGCGAATCCCCGCTGACCCAAACGCCGGGGTCTGAGGCGCCGGACGAAACGCACGGCGAATCCTTCCAGCCGCCGCCCGCGCAGCCGTTGCGGATGATACTGGCGCTGGCGCTGATCGCCGCCGGCGCCGCGCTCTACGGTTTCGTGCTGACCTCATTCTGGTCGTCGCCATCCCTGGGAATCCACCAGCGCTTCCCCTACCCCGCTTACGCGCTGATAGTCCTGGCGCTGCTGATGGCGCTTGCCGGCTTGCGATTGTCGCTGGGCATCTGGTCGCCGCACGCCAAGCTGGGAATCGGGCTTTTCGGCTTTTTGACCTGCGCTGCGCTTGGCATCGGAGGCGGCCGCTTCGCCAGCTACACGCTGCGCGGCACGCTGAACCCCGCGTTCACACTGACTCTCGCTCAGGGCGATCGCTTTCCGGATTTCGCACTGGCGGATCAGAACGGCGCAGTTCACACGTTGCGCGACGCGACGATTGCGCCTTTGACCCTGATCGTCGTTTACCGTGGCGACTTCTGCCCGTTCTCGAGATTCGCGATCGCGGAACTCGCAGCCCACGCTCGCGAGCTTGATAGCGGCGGCATCCGAGTTGTCGCGATCAGCACCGATGCGACGGATCGGTCGAGCAAGCTAGCCGCCTTTCTGAATACAGACATTCCATTGCTGAGCGATCGCGCCGAATCATTGCTCGGCCCGTTGGGGCTTATCGAGCGCCACCGCAATCGTGAACCGGACAATTCGATTCCGGCCTATTTCCTGGTCGATCGGAACGCTATCGTGCGATGGGTTTTCACCTCGCCCTATTACCGCCAACTGCCGACGGTCGAGATGATGCTCGAGACAGCGGCCTCGATCAGGAACGCGCGGTGAGGTCGCCTGCGATCGCGGCGAGTAGGGAGGTGACCGCCTCGCCGGGCGATTCGGCTCCCATTACGGCGCCGATGACGGCGATGCCCGCGGGGCCCGTCGCGGCGATGCCGCGACCACCGAGGCGGCGCGCGCGCTCGGCGGTGATACCGCCGAGCGCGAACACCGGCATCGGGGCGCCTGCGGCGGTGCCGACCGCGCGGCACGCGGCGCGCAGCGCCGCGATGCCGCGCGGGCGCGCATAGCCGCCCTTCGACAGCGGCGCATAGACCGGCCCGAACACGGCGAAGTCCGCGGCGGTGCCGTCCGCGGCGGTGCCGTCGCGCGCCGCTTGCGGCGGCGCGGACTTCGCTGACCTCGTGCGTGGAGACTCCGATCAACCGCGACCGGCCGAGCAAACGGCGCGCGTCCGCGATCGCAAAAGAGTCGGCGGGAAGATGCACCCCATCCGCTCCCGACGCGATCGCAATGTCAACCCGATCGTTCACCACCAGCAGCGCATCGAGGCGGGTGCAAAGCGCGCGCAGTTCCAGCGCGAGTTTATACAACTCCCGAGCAGACAAGTCCTTCTCGCGAAGCTGGATGGCGATAGCACCGCTCCCTGCGGCCTGACGCCCGGCGCGCAACGCCTGCTCGCACACCGCGAGCAGACCGCCGCGCGCAGCGGCGAGCTTTCTGTCCGTGATCAGGTAAAGGCGGAAGCCGACGCGCGTAATCTCGCTCGGCACGTGCCCTCCATGAGTCTTCCGGTCAGCGAACGATCCCCGCCAATGGACTGGAAGCGGTGGCGTAGAGCTTCTGCTCGATTCGCCCGGCCAGATAGGCGAGCCGCCCCGCTTCGATTCCAAGCTTCATCGCGCGCGCCATCGCGATCGGGTCTTTCGCTCCGGCGATCGCCGTGTTCATCAGCACGCCGTCGCATCCGAGTTCCATCGCTTCGGCCGCGTCGGAAGCGGTGCCGACGCCGGCATCGACGATCACCGGCACCTTCGCCTGTTCGAGAATGATCCGCAGGTTGTACGGATTGCGGATTCCCAGCCCGGAGCCAATCGGCGCCGCCAGCGGCATCACCGCGACGCATCCCAGTTCGGCCAGCCGCAGGCACGAGATTGGATCGTCGCTGATGTACGGCAGGACCTTGAAGCCCTCTTTGACCAGCACCTTCGCCGCCTCGATCGTCGCCGGAATATCCGGGAAGAGGGTCCTGTCGTCGCCGATCACTTCCAGCTTCACCATCTCTCCCACCCCGACCTCGCGGGCCAGCCGACAGGTGCGAACCGCCTCTTCCGCGGTGTGACATCCGGCGGTGTTCGGCAGAATCTGATAGCGCCTGGGATCGAGGTATTCGAGCAGGTTCTCCTTCTTTGGATCGGTGATATTGACGCGGCGCACCGCGACCGTGACTATCTCGGCGCCGCTGGCTTCGACCGCCTCGCGGGTCTGAGCGAAGTCGCGATACTTGCCGGTCCCGACGATCAAGCGCGACCGAAAAACCCTGCCACCCAGTTCAAAGCGATCTTCTTGCATGATTCACCTTATGGAGGGGTGCGAAGCGCCGCACGATTTGCCGCCACTCCGCTAACCGCCCCCCACGAAGTTTATTATCTCTATTTCGTCGCCCGCTTTCAGGATCGTCTGAGCGTATTCCGCCTTGGGCAGGATCGCCCGATTGATTTCCACCGCCACCCGGCCAGGGCGCAGATTGAGCTTCTTCAACAGCGCCTCGAGCGTCGGCTCTCCTTCAATGGTGTAAGGCTCGCCGTTCAGATGGATTGCAGTCGGGCCTGGCGACGATGGTACCAAAAAGCCGCTTCCCTCATGCCAGGGGAAGCGGCTTAGGCGGAACCCGAACGTTCCGCCAACGGCTTCCCTACGCCGGCATTACCCGGATCAGGTTCAAGGGGTCCTCCTCTTCGGAGGTCTCAGTGCGCCTTCGCGCACGCCCCCAGCCGATACTGTTTATATCAAAGTAAGGGGACGACCGCAAAAGCGCTCAACTTGATTGTCTGCGAGACGCACCGACGGTTAGCTGCGCACGCTCCCGAACGAAAGTGCATAGAATGCCCGGAAGGGGGGGAGGTTGCGCACGGTTGCCAGGCCGAGCGCAACTCAGGCTCACGACGATGCTGCGAGCGGCGGTAGTGATCTAATTTGCTCGAATGTCGATGCGCCGGTTTACCGGTTTGACTAATGCGTTCAGCAAAAAACTCGACAACCTGAAAGCGGCAGTCGCACTTCACTTCGCGTGGTACAATTTCGCGCGGATTCATCAGACGTTGCGCACGACGCCTGCGATGGCGGCTGGCGTAACGGATCGGCTATGGTCGATCGAAGAATTGATTACAGAGGCTTGTTAAGGAGACGAGAGTGGCTAACGAAATGATCGAGGCCTCATGCCATTGCGGCGCGGTGCGCTTCGAGACAAATTCCGCACCGGAAGAGGTAGCGGATTGCAATTGCACCATCTGCCGACGCTACGGCGCACTCTGGGCCTACTATTCGCCCAAAGAAGTGCAGGTAACGAAAGACGCGACCGACATCTACCTGTGGGGTAAGAGGATGATAGAATTTCATCGCTGCAAGCGATGCGGCTGCGTTACCCATTGGGAAGCCGTGGACAAAACGCACGACCGCATGGGCGTAAATGCGCGGCTGATGACTCCGGAGGTCCTAGCGCATGCACGCGTCCGCCACTTCGACGGCGCAAAGAAGCTAAAGATTTGAAATTAGATCACTACCCAGCGGCGAGATACTGGCCCGACTTGCAACGCTTCGGTACAATATAAAAAAATACTGATACTCGGAATCTCTGACTACTCACATGAAAGCCGAAGCAACCAGGATCGGAAGACGAGGAACTGTGGTCATCCCGGCGAAGTTGCGCCGGCGTTTCGGACTGGAAGACGGCACCTTTGTCGTGGCGGAGGAGCGTAAGGAAGGGGTTCTCATCCGGCCCGCCGTGATCATGCCGGTCGAAGTCTATTCGTCACAACGGCGCGCTGAGTTCCTGCTCAACAACGCCATGAATGCCAGCGATTACGCAAAGGCCCGGGCGGAGGTGAAGCGAATGGGCCTCGATCCGGACCGGATCGACCATCTGAAGCCGCGGCGACGCCCCAAGACGAGAACCGCTTCGGTCGTATCTACCTGACGCAGATGCCGTCCATCGAAACAGCAAGCCCGGCCCGTCACTCTGAGGCGAAGGCTGCCGTAGCCGAAGAATCTCTACCTCAGAGCTTCGAACCTGCCGCGGCGGTGGGGATTCTTCGCTGCTCAGAATGACGTCAGACTTGGCTCCTTCCTGAACAGAAGTTGCCTCAGGTGCTCCTGAACCGCTTGAACCGTATCATATCCTCCGATGAATAAGCCGGCAGGACGTCCGACAATTGCGGAAATCGACCTCGGCGCGCTCGGCGCCAACTATCGCGCGCTCGAGGGCGTCGCCGGCGGTGCCGAGCTGATGGCGATCGTAAAGGCGGACGCCTATGGTCATGGCGCGATCGAGGTGGCCGGCTCGCTCGCCGCGCTCGGATGCCGTCACTTCGGAGTCGCCACCGTGGAGGAAGCGCGCGAACTGCGGGCGGCCTCGGTTCGCGATCGCATCTACGTGATGGGCGGTTTCTTTCCCGATCAGGCCGCTGAGATCGTCGCTCTGGACTTGACCCCGTTCGTGTTCGACCCGGCTTCGATCGGCCCGCTCGATCAGGCGGCGCGCGAACAGTCGCGCGATGCGTTCAAGATACATCTGAAGATCGACTCCGGAGCCTCCCGCCTCGGCGTGCGCCTCGACGAGCCTCGACCCCGCGATTGCCGGGCTCAGGCGCTCTCGATCGCTCGAGCTTGAGGGCGTGTGTACCCTGCTCGCGAACGCGAGCGACCCGGCGAGTCCCGCGAACGATCAGCAACTCAAAGTTTTCGCATCCGCGCTCGAGCGGCTGAGACACGAGGGCTTCGATGCGCCGGTGGTACACGTCGCGAACTCCGCGGCCGCGGTGATGCGGCCGGACTCGCACTTCAACATGATCCGGGCGGGTCTGGCGATCTACGGACTTCCTCCGGTTGCCGCTGTCCGTGAGGCCGTCGAGCTGCTTCCGGTGATGACCTTCAAGACGCGGGTGATGCAGCTCAAGCGGATTCCCGCATCGACCGGCGTCAGCTATGGCCACACTTTCATCACTGCGCGCCCGAGCGTGATCGGCGTCCTGCCGGTCGGCTATGCGGACGGCTATCGGCGCGGTCTTCAGCATGGCGGCGAAGTGCTGGTGCGCGGACGGCGCGCGCCGGTCGTCGGCGCGGTGTGCATGGATCTGACGATGGTCGATCTGACCGACGTGCCGGGCGCATCGCCCGGCGATGAAGTGATTTTGTGGGGCGGCTCCGCAGATGCCATTATCAGCGTCAACGACGTGGCGCGCCTGGTCGAGACCATCTCGTACGAGATGCTTTGCACGGTCGGCAAACGCGTGCCGCGCATCTATCTGAACTGAGTGCCAAAATGATGCCCAACGACAGGGTCACGATTCGGCGCGCGCTGCTCGGAGTGTGGGACAAGGCCGGCTTGGCCGAGCTGGCCGCGGCATTGGTCCGGCACGGCGTCGAGATTCTATCGACTGGCGGCACGCGCTCCGCGCTCCAGCAGGCCGGCATCGCCGTCAAGGGCGTGGAGGAGTTCACCGGCTTTCCCGAGATCCTGGAAGGCCGCGTGAAGACGCTCCATCCGAAGATTCACGGCGGAATACTGGCGCGCCGCAGCGCGAGCGTGCATCGCGCCCAGATGAAAGAGCACGGACTCGAAGAGATCGACCTGGTGGTCGTCAACTTCTATCCGTTCCAGCGCGTCACCGCCGAGCCCGGGACGACGCTCCAAGATGCGATCGAGAATATCGATATCGGCGGGCCGACCCTGGCCCGCGCCGCGGCCAAGAATTACGCCGACGTTGTCGTGCTGGTCGATCCCGCCGACTATGCGGCGATCGTCGAGGAGCTCGGCTCCAATCAGGGCTCGATATCCGCGCAGACCCGATGGCGCCTGGCGCGCAAGGCGTTTGCGCGGGTCACAAGCTACGACTGCGCGATCGCGAACTACCTCGCTGCGCACGCCAATGAAGACGATGAAGACGGTCCGCTCGGCGAGAGCTTCTCCATCTCGCTCGAACGCGCGCAGAAACTCCGCTACGGCGAGAACCCGCATCAGGCGGGCGCGCTCTACGGCGACTTTCCAAAGGCCGCCGAGCAACTCCACGGCCGCGAACTCTCGTTCAACAACGTCATGGACATCAACTCGGCGGCCAACCTGATCGCCGACTTCGATGATTGCAAAAATTCGGTCGTCGCGATCCTGAAGCACAACACGCCGTGTGGCGTCGGCGTTGCCGAGACGCTCAAGGCCGCGTGGGACAAGGCTTTCGCGACCGATCCCGACTCGCCGTTCGGCGGCATCATCGTGACCAACCAGCCCTGGGATCTCGAATTGGCGCGCGCGGTGGACGAACTGTTCACCGAAGTGCTGATTGGCCCGGAGTTTCCACCCGAGGTGCTCGAATTCCTCCGCAGGAACAAGAATCGCCGCCTGATGAAGTTCCATCCGGAGGCGCTAAGGCGCGACGAGCTGGACGTAAAGCGCGTGATCGGCGGGCTGCTCGTCCAGACGCCGGATTTGACGATCGAGGACGCGCGCCAGGCGAAGGTGGTGAGCAAGCGCCCGCCCACCGAGGCCGAACTCCGCGCGATGAACTTCGGCATCCGGGTCGCCAAGCATGTCAAGTCGAACGCGATCGCATTCGTGCTCGAAGATCGCACGCTCGCGGTTGGCGGCGGCGCCACCTCGCGGATCGATCCGCTGTACGCCGCTCGCGAAAAGGCGGCTCGGCTCGGGATTTCGCTCAAAGGTTCGGTACTGGTGTCCGAGGCGATGTTCCCGTTTCCGGACGGACCCACGCTGGCGGGCGAGGCAGGCGCCAGCGCAATCGCCCAGCCGGGCGGCGCGCTCCGCGACAGCAAGGTAATCGCGAGCGCCGATGCTCTCGGACTCGCGATGGTTTTCACCGGAGTGCGCCACTTCCGCCACTGAGCCGCCGCAATGAAAGTGCTGGTGGTAGGCAGGGGCGGCCGCGAGCACGCGCTGTGCTGGCGCCTGAATCAGAGCGAGACAGTCCGGCGGCTGTTTTGCACGATCGGAAATCCGGGCATCAACCAGCTCGCCGTGCCCGTACCGATCGAGCCCACCGACATCGCGGGGCTGGCGCGCTTTGTCCGCGAACAGTCGATCGACTTGACTGTGGTCGGCCCCGAAGATCCGCTCGCGGCGGGAATCGCGGATGAGTTCGAGAGCCGGGGACTGAAGATCTTCGGCCCCTCGAAGGCGGCTGCGCAACTCGAAACCAGCAAGGCGTTTGCGAAGTCCGCCATGGCCGAAGCGGGCGTGCCGACCGCGGAGTACGCAGTCTTCGAGGAGGCGGACACGGCGCGCGCGTACGTACGCTCACGCAAGTTTCCCCTGGTCGTCAAGGCGGACGGACTCGCGCTCGGCAAGGGCGTCGTGATCTGCAACGACGTCGGGGCTGCGCTGGAAGCGATCGCCAACGCGATCGATCGCGGCAAATTCGGCGCCGCGGGCAAGCGTATCGTGATCGAAGATTATCTGCGCGGCGAGGAACTCTCGTTCTTCGCGCTGTGTGACGGACGCAATGCGCTCAAGCTTGGGCTCGCGCAGGATCACAAGGCGATCTTCGACGGCGATCGCGGACCCAACACCGGCGGGATGGGCTCGTATTCGCCAGTGCCGCAATTCGACGCGGCGCTCGAAGATCGAATCATGAACGAGGTCGTGCGACCGCTGCTCGCCACGATGCGATCGCGCGGGATGCCGTTTCGCGGCGTGCTGTATGCCGGCCTGATGATCGACTCTGATCGGATCAACGTGCTGGAATTCAACGTGCGATTCGGCGATCCAGAATGCGAGACGCTGATGATGCGCTTCGAGAGCGATCTGGGTCAGGTGCTGCTGGCCGCCGCCGAAGGCCGCCTCGATCCCGAGAGCGCGAACGAGGGGAGCGCGCCTCAAGTGAAACTTTCGGCGCGAAGCGCCGTTACCGTCGTGCTCGCGTCGGCTGGATATCCGGGCCAGTATAGCAAGGGTGCGCCGATCCGCGGACTCGATCGGATCGAGGGAGCGCAGGCGTCGGACGTGAAGGTGCAGTGGGCGTTGCAGAAAATCCGGGTCAAGGTCTTTCACGCCGGAACTGCCAATCGCGACGGGCAATTGGTGACCGACGGCGGGCGCGTGCTCGCGGTAACCACGATGGCGGAAAAGCTCGGCCAGGCGGTCGCCGCCGCTTACCAGGCGTGCGACTTGATCGAATTCGACGGGAAGCACCTGCGCCGCGACATCGCCCATCGCGCTCTCGAATACATCGCGGCGAAGCGCTGATGTCATCGCCGGGATCGGACAGGCCGCTTGAGTCTTCCTCGATGGACGACGCCGCCGACGCGCTCCGCCGGGGCGAGCTGATCGTATACCCCACCGAGACTTTCTATGCGCTGGGCGCTGACGCGTCATCGCCGACGGCGCTGTCGCGCCTGTTGGCGGTCAAGGTGCGAGATCGCGACAAGCCGGTCGCGCTGATCGCCGCCGACTCCGCGATGGCGTTCGCACTCGCGCGTGAAGTGCCGTCCGCGGCGCGCCGGCTGGCCGCGGCTTTCTGGCCAGGTCCGCTGACCCTCGTGATGCCCGCGAAGCCGGGATTGCCGGACGTCCTGATTGGAGCGGACGGCGGTATCGGAGTGCGCGTATCGTCTCATCCGGTGGCGCGCGAACTGGCCCGCCGATTAGGCCGCCCGATCACCGCGACCAGCGCCAACCTCTCCGGCAAGCCTTCTGCCGCGGCTCTCGACCAGGCGCGCGCCGCATTCGGCGACAAAGTTAAAGTATACCTTGAAGGTGGAATGCACGACGCGGCACGTCCGAGCACCGTCGTCGGGTTCGATCGCGGAGCGATCAAAGTGCTGCGCGCCGGCGCGATATCCTCGGCCCGATTGAGCGCGGCGCTCGCCTCCGAGGCGCCCGAATGAGCATCCTCTCCGAGCGCGTCGAGCCGTTTCGCCCCCTCCTGTACGCTCCGCGCCTGGCCGGCTCGCTCGGCTCGATGGTCGCGCCGCCCTACGACGTGATTGGTCCGAGCCGTCAGGCGCAACTCTACGACCGGTCTCCTTATAATGTCGTGCGGCTCGAACTCAACCGCGACGCGGATCGCTACGAGTCTTCCGCCCGGATGCTCCGCCGATGGCTCGATGAGGGCGTGCTGGTGCGCGCGACGACGCCGGCGATCTATCTTTACACGCAGAAGTTCCGTCACGAGGGACGCGTGCTGGTCCGCGAAGGGTTCGTCGCGCGATTTCGCCTCGAGGAGTTCGGCCGCGGCCGGATATTGCCCCACGAGCGCACTTTCCCCGCCGCGAAGGAGGATCGGCTGAAGCTCCTTACCGCGACTCGCGCGAATCTGAGTTCGATCTTCGGCCTGTACTCCGGTGAGCATCCCGAGCTCGACGCCCTGCGCGAAATAGTCGGCATCCGCAGCGCGATCGCTGAAGTCACCGACGAGCTCGGCATCGAGAATCAGTTGCGCGCGATCGAAGCACCCGATGAGATCGCGATCGTTCAGCGCGCGCTCGACGGCTCGCGCGTGCTCATCGCCGACGGACACCATCGCTACGAAACGGCGCTCGAATATCGCCGGCGCAGGCGAATCGCGGAAGGCGATCCGGCCGCGCTCATGCCATATGACTACACGATGATGACCTTGGTGGCGTGCAACGATCCGGGGCTGGTGATCCTTCCGACCCATCGCGTGGCCCACCATCTCGAACGCGAGGCGATGGCTTCGTTTGAGGCGCGCGCCGGCGAGATTTTCACGCTCGATCGGTTCACCGATCGCGCTACGTTCCGGGCGCGGCTGGTGGAGGCGGGCCGCGGCGCGCTCGGCGTCGCGCTTAAGGGTCGCGACGCGATGTATCTGGCGCGTGTGACGGACTGGGGCGCGATCGGCTCTCGGCTCGCGGGCGTGCCGGAGGAAGTCCGCCAACTCGACGTCTCGATCCTGCACGCGCTGGTATTGGAGGCGATATTCGGGCTGAGCGCCGAAGTGATTCGGGCCGCTCGCAATATCGAGTACACGATCGACGCGTCCGCCGCCCTCGAAATGGTTGCGACGGGAAAAGCGGATGGCGCGTTCCTGATGAATCCGCCCTCGATTCAAGATGTAGAACGCATCAGCGACGCCGGCGCGACGATGCCGGAGAAGTCGACCTACTTCCATCCCAAGCTGCTCACCGGCCTGGTGATGAACCCGCTGTGGGACTAGGCCCGGCGTCTCAGGCTAAAAAGCCCGTGCCACCATCATGAAGAGCGCCTCCACCCTCATCCTCGTTCGCCACGGCGAGACCGAGGGCCAATCGAGCATCCGATACTACGGACGCACCGACCTTGCGCTCTCCGACCTGGGACGCGCGCAGATGGCGTCAGTGCGCCAGGCGCTCGAGCGATGGCACGGAGCGCCGAGTTTCGCGCGGATATTCGCCAGCCCGCTTCGGCGTGCCCTTGAAGGCGCCCGGCTAATCGCGGGCGACGCCGCGTCAATTGCCGCGATTGACGAATTCGTCGAAGTCGATTTCGGACTCTTCGAGGGACTAACTGCGCAGGAGATTCACGAGCGCTATCCGGAGGAATTCGAGCGATGGAATCGCGATCGGCTCGCCCCGGATTTCACTTACCCCGGCGGCGAGAGCCGCAGCGCATTCGCCGCTCGCGTCGGGCAAGGCCTGGATCGGATGCTGGAGCTGTGGCGCGGCGGCCGCGACGCGTACGACGGAAATGCTCTGCTGGTGGCGCATCGCGGAGTTATCCGCGCGATCGCGCGGCGACTGGCAGGGGCGGAGCCGGTAATCGAACTGGGCTCGATCAGCGTTCTGACGCACGACGACGCGTGGCGGGCGCATCTCCTGGATGCGACCGAGCATCTGGTCGAAGGAACCTGACCCTCGACTTGCTCGGGCGGCGGCTCTGAACAAGTTTGAAAACCCCCGTTGCGCCTCATATCATCCGGATTGGTATTCATACCGAATATGTCGCTCAGAAAAGTCACGTTCTTCGACAGCGAAGGCCCGGCGCTCGATCCGATCGACGAGGAAGGCCAGGCCAAACCCGCGGTGCTCGGCGTGCGATGGGTCAACCCGGATACCTTCGAGACGATCCGGGTCCGCGGCGGCCAGCCGCACCGGCCCTAAAGGCGAAGTTCTCCAGGAGATCAAGCCGACCCGCGACCTGAGCCCGTTCGCGATCGAGGGGCTGGGCAAGGCGCCCGGCAAGCCCCGCTTTTGAGCGAACCTGAGAGCGCGAGAGGCGCGCTAGCCGGACTTCGCGTTCTCGATCTCGCCACCCATCGCGGCGCCCTATGCGCGCGCCTGCTCGCCGATATGGGCGCGGACGTAATCAAGGTTGAGCCGCTGGACGGCGAATCGGGGCGCCGAATCGGTCCTTTCGCCGGCGATCGGCCCAATCGCGATCGGAGCCTCTTCTTCTGGTTCTACAATCTCAACAAGCGATCGCTCACCCTTGACCTGACGAATCCGCGCGGCGCCGAAATCCTGCGCGCGATGGCGCGATCGGCGGACGTGATAATCGAAAGCTTCGCGCCGGGGACAATCGCGGAGCTGGGACTTGGATGGGATGCGCTTCATCGCGAGAATCCGGCCTTGATCCTCTGCTCGATAGCGCCCTTCGGACAGAGCGGGCCCTATCGCGACTTCGAGGCTGACGACACCGTGCTGGCCGCGCTCGGCGGGATGCTCTACGTCAACGGCTTCCCCGCACGCGCGCCGGTGCGGCCGCTCGGGTTGCAGGCTTATCACTCCGCAGCCTACTACGGCGCGATCGCCACGATGTGCGCGCTGTTCGCGCGCGATCGCGACGGGCAGGGGCAGTGGATCGATCTGAGTATTCAGGAGGCGACTGCGGCGGCGGTCGAGCACGTCGCGGGCAGCTACTTCATGACGGGGCAGATCGAGCCGCGGCGCGGCACGCTGCATTGGAGTCGCTTCTTCCGGGTCGGCAAGTGCCGCGACGGTTACGTGATGCATTGCACGCTCGGCGACTGGACTTCGCTGGTCGAGTGGGTCAAAGCCGACGGCAAAGTGAAGGACCTCGACGCGCCGGATTGGAACGAGGTCGTCTATCGCCGCGAACACGCCGAGCATCTGTTCGACGTGCTGGATCAATGGGCGAAAGATTACCAGCGCGACGAACTGCTCGATCGCGCGCAGACCCTGCGATTGCCGTACGCGAGCGTGCGCCCGCCGGAGGCCCTGTTCGACGACCAGCAACTGGCGGCGCGCGGCTATTTCGTCGAAGTCGAGCATCCCGAATTGGCGCGCACGTTCCGTTATCCAGGCGCGCCATATGTCTTCGGTGGCACGCCGTGGCGCGTGTACCGGCGTCCGCCGCTTCTGGGCGAGCATACCGGTGAGATCCTGCGCGACGATTTGGGTATCGAATCCGCAGAGCTGGATGCGCTCGCCGCCGATGGAGTGATCTGATCTAATGGCCGGTCTCCCGCTTGCCGGCGTGCGAGTGCTTGACTTCACCTGGGTGGTGGCCGGCCCGGTCGCGACGCGGATTCTCGCCGACCATGGCGCCGAGGTGATCAAGCTCGAGCGCAAGGTGCCGCCGCCTCTCGGCCCGCGCCGCGTCGGACTGCAAGGCGACCTCAACCGCAACAAGCTCTCGGTCGCGATCAACATGGGTACCGCCCGCGGGATCGAGCTGGCCCGCGCGCTTGGGCGCAAGAGCGACATCGTGATCGACAACTTCTCGGCGCGCGTGATGCGCGGATGGGGGATGGATTACGCGAGCCTGGCGGAAATCAAGCCCGACATCATCTGCATCAGCATGTCCGGGCTGGGCCATAGCGGCCCGCGCGCGAACTACGTGAGCTACGGCCCGACGCTCCAGGCGCTCTGCGGGTACACGATGATGATGCAGGACGAAAGCCGCGAGCCGGCCGGGTACGGCTACTCGTACGCCGACATGGCGGGCGGCTATACCGGCGCGCTCGCCGCGCTGATCGCGCTTTGGAATCGCCGGCGCACGGGCAAGGGCCAGTTCGTGGATCTGTCGCAGTTCGAGGCGGTGATCGGCGTGATCGGGCCGGCGCTGCTCGATATCGCGGTCAACGGAACGCCGCAAGCGGCTCCGATGTGGCAATCGCAGGAAGGGCCTGCCGCGCCGCACGGCGTGTATCGATGCCGCCCGCGGCTCGAAGGCGACTCCCGCGACGACGACCGCTGGATCGCGATCTCGGTGCGCTCGCAGGCGCAATGGGATCGGCTGGTCGCCGCGATCGGATCACCTTCGTGGGCGGCGGATCCCAGGTTCCGCACGATGTACCTGCGGATGCGGCATCGGCGCGAGCTGGACGAAAACCTCTCGCGATGGACCGCCGAGCGCGCGGCCGAGGAAGCGATGGCGGTCCTGCAGCGCAACCGGGTCGCCGCCGGCGTCGTGTCGAACGGCGCCGATCTGTGCGAGCGCGATCCGCAACTCAAATCGCGCGGCTTCTGGCCAGCGGTGCGCCTTCCCGATGGCGCATCGACCCGGGTCACCGGAGTGTGTATCAAGATGTCGCGGACCCCCGGATCAGTACGGACCGTCGCGCCCGAAATCGGCGATCACAATGACTACGTACTAGGCGAGCTGTTAGGACTAACCCGCGCGGAGCGCGACGAACTGATCGCTTGCGGCGCGGTCTGGCCCTAGCGGGGCCGTCGAATCGCTTCGCGTAGATTCTTCGCCTCCGGCAGCAAGCTGCCTCAACTCAGAATGACAACTGAAAAGCGTTTTTTCTGTCGTCCTGAAGCAAGCGCAGCGAAGCTGAAGGATCTACGCGAAGCGACTCAGGTCGAGTCGCTGTACAATGAGCTTCGCTCAGGGGCGCTTTCGCGCTAGAGTCGCCGCGATATCTGCGCCCGAGGGGACCGAGGCAATTGCTCGCAAGCGTACTTTCCAGCGCGCTGTTCGGAGTTGACGCTTACCCGGTCGAGGTCGAAGTCGACATCAGCCACGGCGTGCCGAAGCCTACGATCGTGGGATTGGCCGAGGGCGCCGTGCGCGAGGCGCTCGACCGCGTGCGCTCGGCGATCAAGAACTCGGGTTACGAGTTTCCCCACGGGCGCAAGATCACGATCAATCTCGCCCCGGCCGATACCCGCAAAGAAGGCTCGGCCTTCGACCTGCCGATCGCGCTCGGATTACTCGCCGCGTGGGGCACGCTCAAGGCCGATCGGCTCCGGCAATACCTGGTGCTGGGCGAGCTCGCACTCGACGGGAGAATAAAATCGATCAAGGGTGCGCTGCCGACCGCGCTGCTGGCGCGCAATCGGAAACTCCCCGGCGTGGTCCTGCCGCGCGAAAACGCCGCCGAGGCCGCCGTGGTCGGCGAGGGCGTCGCGATCCTGCCGGTGGACAGCCTGCGCGAGGCATTCGAGTTTTTCGAGGGTTTGCGTGAAATCGAACCGAGCGCCACGGACCTGGGCGCGGTCTTCGGCTCGGCCGGCCGCTACGAAGTCGATTTCGCCGAGGTCAGAGGGCAGGAGCAGGCCAAACGCGCGCTCGAAGTCGCAGCCTCCGGCGGCCACAACGTGCTGATGATCGGCCCGCCCGGATCCGGCAAGACGATGCTCGCCAAGCGGCTGCCGACGATCCTGCCCGCGATGACCTTCGAGGAGGCGATCGAGACTACCAAGGTCCACAGCGTGGTCGGCCTGATGGACGGACGGGCGCTGATCGCGACGCGGCCGTTTCGCTCGCCGCATCATACGATCTCCGACGCCGGCCTTATCGGCGGCGGGCCGATACCGCGGCCTGGTGAAGTCAGCCTCGCACATCACGGCGTTTTGTTTCTCGACGAGTTGCCCGAGTTCCGCAAGAACGTGCTGGAGGTCCTGCGCCAACCGCTGGAAGACGCGCGCATCACGATCTCGCGCGTGATGGGCACGCTAACCTTTCCGGCCAGCGTGATGCTGGTGGCGGCGATGAACCCCTGTCCGTGCGGCTTCTACACCGACACCCAGCACGAATGCACCTGCACGCCGATCATGATCCAGCGCTATCGATCGCGAATCTCGGGGCCGCTGCTCGATCGGATCGACATCCATATCGAGGTGCCGGCGGTCAAGTACAAGGAGTTGACCGAGAGGAACGCGGGCGAGGGCTCGGAGTCGATTCGCGAGCGGGTCAACCGCGCGCGCGACATCCAGCTCAAACGCTTCGAGGGCAAGCCGTTTTTCAGCAACGCGCAGATGACTCCGCGCGACCTGCACGCCTATTGCCAGGTGGAGAGCGCCGGCGAGCGGCTGCTCGAACTGGCGATCAATCGGCTCGGCCTGAGCGCGCGCGCGTACACCCGGATTCTGAAAGTCGCACGCACGATCGCCGATCTCGACGGCGGCGGCCCGATCGCGGCGCATCACGTGGGCGAAGCGGTGCAGTACCGCTCGCTGGATCGCCAGCCGATGTGAATGTGTGAAGCCGCGCGGCGCGGCCCGCGGTTCGCTATCCTTCGAGCGGGCCGATCTTGACATATGAGATATCCTATAAGATATATGATACATGGCTTGGAAGCTTCGGCTCAAACCCAACGGGACGGCGCCTTTGTACCGCCAGATCGAAGCCGCTCTGCGCAGTGCGATCGCGAGCGGCCAGCTCAAGGCCGGCGAACGGATTCCCTCCGTCGCCGATCTCGCCGCCGATCTGAAAATCAACAAGCTTACGGTCCATAAGGTCTTCCAGCGGCTGGAGAAGTCGGGACTGCTGCGCTCCGAAGTCGGCCGCGGCACGTTCGTCGCCGCGCCCGCAGCAGCGAATGGCTCCGCGCCGAACGGCGAAGCGGTGAAACCCGAAGTCGCGCGATCGGTGCGCCGCCTGCGCGAGGGTTACGCCGGCGGCTTGAGGCAACTGCTCGCGATCGAGCGCCGCGCCGGCACGATCAATCTGTCCGGCGGCGTGCCCAGCCCCGCCAATATCCCGGCCGGACTTATCGAGCGGCTCACGCGCGAGGTGTTCAGGAAGAACCCTGCGCGCATCTACGAGTATTGCGGGCCCTCGGGATTACAGGAACTCCGCGAAGCGCTGTGCGAGCGGCTGGCGCGCCGCGGCGTGGCGCTGACCCCCGACGAGATAATCATCACCAACGGCTCCCAGCAGGCCATCTCGATGGTCGCGGCGTGGGCGCGCGATGACGACCGCGCCGCGATCTGCGAGACGCCGACCTACACCGGCGTGCCGGGATGCCTGATGATGTTCGGCCACGCCGTCCAGAGCGTTGCCTGGGACAGTGACAATGGCACGCCGAGCCTCGAAGCGCTGCGCGCGCTCACATCGGGACGCCGGGTGCTCTTTTATCTGTGTCCCGATTTTCACAACCCGACCGGCCAGAGCCTCAGCACCCCGGCGCGCCACGACCTTGCCGGATGGGCCCGGCAGAACGACGCGCTGGTGATCGTGGACGAGATCTTCCGCGAGATGCGCTTCGAGGGCGACGAGCCGCCGAGCCTCTATTCGCTGCTGCCGCCCGGCCGGCGCGTGATGGTGGGATCGATCTCCAAGACCTTCATGCCCGGGCTGCGGGTCGGGTTCCTGGTCGCCGATCGCGCACTCGCAAGCGAGCTGGTGCCGTACAAGCGCTACATGGACGTCGGCGGCCCCTCGCTGACCCAGGCGATCGCGGCTGAATTTCTGCGCCACGGATACGACCAGCATCTCGAGATGATACGCGCGATCTACCGGGATCGCCGCAACGCCGCACTGTCCGCGCTCAAGGAATTCATGCCCGAGGGCGTAACGTGGACCCGCCCGCAGGGCGGCTTCCAGCTTTGGGTGACGCTCGCGCGCCCGGTTTCGTCGATCCAGCTCTTCCTGAGCGGAATCGAACATGGGGTCTCGATCAATCCGGGCCCCGCGCACGATATCGACGGACGTTATTTGAACTGCTTCCGCCTCGGTTATGGCCGCTGCACGCCCGACGAGATCCGGACCGGGATCAAGCGGCTGGCCGAAATCGTGACCAGACTTTTCGCCCGCGGGGCCGAGGAAAGTTCGGCCAGCGGGCTCGGAATAATGCTGTAAAGGAGCGATCGAAATGGCTGAAACAGGAACCCCAAGACTCAAGACCGGACTTGCCGAGATGCTCAAGGGCGGCGTGATCATGGACGTGGTCAACGCCGATCAGGCGCGAATCGCGGAGGCGGCGGGCGCCGTCGCGGTGATGGCGCTGGAGCGCGTCCCCGCCGATATTCGCGCACAGGGCGGAGTCGCGAGAATGGCGGCGGTCTCCAAGGTAAGGGAGATCCAGGACGCCGTGACGGTCCCGGTGATGGCCAAGGTGCGAATCGGCCACTTTGTCGAGGCGCAGATCCTGCAGTCGCTCGCCGTCGATTTTATCGACGAAAGCGAGGTGCTCACGCCCGCCGACGAGTCGTTTCATATCGACAAGCACAGTTTCAAGGTGCCATTCGTGTGCGGCGCGCGCGACCTGGGCGAAGCGCTGCGCCGGATCGGAGAGGGCGCGGCGCTGATCCGCACCAAGGGCGAGGCCGGCAGCGGCAATATCGTCGAGGCCGTCCGCCACATGCGCGCGGTCAACTCCGCGATCCGGCGGCTGACCACGATGGGCCCGGACGAACTGATGACCGCCGCGAAGGACCTCGGCGCGCCGTATGAGCTGGTCCGAATCGTCGCGCAGAGCGGCAAGCTGCCGGTGCCCAACTTCGCCGCAGGCGGAATCGCGACGCCCGCCGACGCGGCGCTGATGATGCAGCTCGGCGCGGAAAGCGTGTTCGTCGGCTCGGGAATCTTCAAGTCCGAAGATCCCGCCGCGCGGGCCAAGGCGATCGTCATGGCCACCACGCATTACAAGGACCCTGAAATCCTCGCTCGCGTGTCAGACGGCCTGGGCGAGGCGATGCCCGGCCTGGAATCTCGCGGCTTAAGCCGGAGGAAATGCTCCAGGCGCGCGGATGGTAGCGCGACGATGAAAATCGGCGTGCTGGCCCTTCAAGGCGACTTCGCCGCGCATCTGGCGGCGATTCCCGGCGCGGTCGAAGTGCGCACCGCCACCGCTATCGCCGCGCTCGACGTGCTGGTGATTCCGGGCGGTGAATCGACCACGATGCTGAAATTGCTCGAAGGCTCGGGTATCGAAGCCGCCACGCGGCGGCTCGTTGCGCGCGGCGGCGCCGTGTTCGGGACGTGCGCGGGCGCGATCCTGCTCGCCAGGAACGTGTCCGGACCCACACAGCCGTCGTGGGGAATGATCGATATCGATATCGAACGCAACGCCTTCGGCCGCCAGATCGATTCGTTCGAGGCGACGCTGGATCCTCCGCTGAAAGGCGTATTCATCCGCGCGCCGCGAATCCGCCGCGTCGGTCCCGGCGTCGAGGTGATAGCCCGCTTTGAGGGCGAACCCGTGCTCGTCCGGCAGGGTCGCATCTTCGCAGCGACCTTCCATCCCGAACTGACCGACGATCGCCGCGTTTACCAGATGATCCTCGGATCGGGGCGCGCCGGCGCCGACTGGCTGCCGCTGGAATTGGGCTAAGCGGCTAGTCAACGTCAACCCACGCAGTGCGGACCTTTACTATTCCACTCGCGGCGTCGCGTGCGACCGCTTCTCCAAGCGGGCTGAAACCGGCTTGCCGTATCAAGTCGCCCGCCGATTCCACATCGGTAGCCACCCTACCCGCGATGAACGCGCCGGGCGTGTAGCAGCTCAGCACCAGCCGTCCGCCGGGATGTAGAAATCGCGAGGCAAGCCGCCGAATCAGATCGGATCGCCGGCGTTCCGGCACGCAATCGGCCAGGACCGTCACGTAATCGAACCGCATCGGCGGCTCCCAGTTCATCACGTTGCCGGTCCAGATTCGGCCGGCCCATCGCGGCAGCCGTTTTCTCGCGCGCACGGCTATTCGCTCCGAGAGCTCCAAGCCGTACGGCTCGATCCGATGTCCCTTCTCGGCCACCCATTGCGTGAGAGTCTCCATCAACAGGCCGTTCGCGCATCCGACGTCCAGCCAGCGGCCGTCGTGATCGAAGGCGCCGGCGATTACGCGGCGGCGCGCTTCCCAATGCGCCATGTCCCTGGCGCCGCATCCGGAGCCTCCAAAGACGTCGCCGCGCTCGTCCGCAGCAAGGTACGAGTCCTCCAGCCATCCGAGGATGCGCTGATGGTAATCGTCGTCGGAATCGGACATCACTGAGAAAATAGCATCAACGGCCGGGGGATCGAGAGACAACCGAAACGGATGTCGTACTGCGGATGTGACACGCGGGGTCCATCTGTGGTTTCATTCCGATCATGTCTTACCAAGCTATCGAACTCAGGCATGAAGGGCAGGTCGCATGGCTCACGCTCAACCGGCCGCATTCGTTGAACGCGCTCAACACCGAGATAGTCGATGAGCTTCATGACTTCCTGAACAGGCTGCGCGCGGATTCGACCACTCGCGTTGTGGTGATGCGCGGCGCGGGGCGGGCATTCTGCGCCGGTCTCGATCTGAAGGAGCAAACCCCCGACGCCCCGGCCCGGACCAACCCGATGCTCGGCAGCTTCGGGATGCAGCGCCGGATGAGCGATCTGGTCGTTGCGATTCGGCGCGCCCCGCAGCCGTTCATCGCGGCGGTGCGCGGACCCGCATGCGGCGGCGGATTCGCGCTGGCGCTCGCCGCCGACGTGCGGATCGCGGGAGAGTCGGCCCGCTTCAACGCGGCCTTCATTCGGATCGGTCTCTCCGCGTGCGATATGGGCGTCAGCTATTTTCTGCCGCGGGCGGTCGGAGTCTCTGTGGCTTCCGAGCTGATGCTTACCGGGCGCTTCATCGATGCGCGCCGCGCGCTCGCAACCGGCCTGGTGTCGGAGCTGGTTGCCGACGACAAGCTCGACGATGCCGCGGCGCGGATGGCCGCAGAGATGGTCGACACCTCGCCGCTCGGTTTGACCCTCACCAAGGAGTGCTTGGCGGCGAGCATAGACGCCGGCAGCCTGGAGAACGCGCTCTTCATGGAAGATCGCAACCAAGTGCTGTGCTCGCGCAGCGGCTATGTAGAGGAAGGAATCCGCGCGTTCCTGGAAAAGCGCAAACCGAAGTACGGGTGATCCCCAACCATTAGTCGGCGGAGTCCGCGCGGGGACAGGCTTTTGCCGCGGCGCGGACTAAATCGCTTCGCTGACGCGATCCTCGCGCATCGTGGGCTCCAGGCGCTTGTCGATCGGCGTCCAGTGGCGCTCCGGCTCCCCGATATAGACCTGGCGCGGGCGCGCGATTTTCTGCTCCGGATCGCGCACCATCTCGGCCCATTGCGCCATCCATCCCGAGGTCCGCGGAATCGCGAACAGCACCGGGAACATCGTCATTGGGAAGCCCATCGCCTGGTAGATGATCCCGGTGTAGAAATCCACGTTCGGATAGAGCTTGTGCGAGACGAAGTAATCGTCCTGCAGCGCGATTCGTTCCAGCTCGAGCGAGATGTCGATCAGCGGATTCTTGCCGGTGACCTCGAACACTTCGTACGCTAGCTGCTTCACGATTCGGGCGCGCGGATCGTAGTTCTTGTAGATGCGGTGACCGAAGCCCATCAGGCGGCGCTCGCCCTCTTTGACCGTCCTGATGAAGCTCGCAACGTTCTTGACCGACCCGATCTCCATCAGCATCCGGATTACCTGCTCGTTGGCGCCGCCGTGGAGCGGCCCGTAGAGCGCGGCCACCGCCGCCGCGGTCGCCGAATATGGATCGACCTGCGAGCTCGCCGACCGAGCGCATCGCATTGGCCGAACAGTTCTGCTCGTGGTCGGCGTGCAGGATGAACAGCACGTCGAGCGCGCGCTCCAGCACCGGGTTGGGCTGGTACTTCGAGCTCCGTCATCCGAAACAGCATCGAGAGCAAGTTCCCCGTGTAGCTAAGCTCGTTGTCGGGATAGACGTACGGCAGCCCGCGAGTGTGCCGATATGCGAACGCGGCGAGGGTCGGCAGCTTGCCGATCAGCCGGCGGGTCTGAAGCCGGCGCGATTCGAGGTCGTTGATATCGGCCGCGTCGGGATAGAATGTCGACAGCGCACCGATCGTCGAGCAGAGCATCCCCATCGGATGGGCGTCGTAGCGGAAGCCCTCCATGAACTTCTTGATGTTCTCATGCACCATCGTGTGGATCTTGATGTTGTGCTCCCAGTTCTTGAAGTGCCTCGCGATCCGGCAGCTCGCCCTTGACGATCAGGTACGCGGTCTCGAGGTAGTTGCTCTTCTCCGCCAGCTCCTCGATCGGATATCCGCGGTAGCGCAGGATTCCCTTGTCGCCATCGATGAAGGTGACCTTGCTCCTGCAACTGGCGGTGTTGGTGAACGCCGGATCGTAGGACATCAGCCCGAAGTCGCCGGCCGAGGTCTTGATATCGCGCAGCAACGCCGCGCGGATCACGTTGCCTTCCTCGATCGGGACTTCGTAGCGCTTGTTGGTGCGATTATCGACGATTGTGAGCGTGTTGCTTGCCATGATCTCCTCACGATTGGGCATTTGCGCGCCAAGGGTCCCCCTGCCTCTAGAAAATCAACATATATGCAGTTATGATACCCGACCTGAATCGCCGGGCCAAGAGGCGTGACGCCGAAAATTCTGCGCCGCCAAAATCCGCGCGCGAAACCTCTCGCATCCTCGCACGCCTCGTGGCAGTCTCTGTGCCTGAATCGCGGCGCAGCGGGCACCTGTCGATGATCGACAAAATTCTCACTGGCATCTCGGCATTCGTCGTCGCAACGATCTCGGCGCTCGGATACGGCGGCGTGGTCTTGATGATGGCGATCGAGAGCGCGTGCATCCCGCTGCCGTCGGAAGTGATCATGCCGTTCTCCGGATACCTGGTCTCCACCGGCCGCTTCGACCTTCAGATCGTCGCCATAGCGGGCGCGCTCGGATGCCTGTTCGGGTCGTACGCCGCCTACTACGTGGGCGCGAGCGGCGGGCGATGGTTCCTCTTGCGATACGGCCGCTACGTGCTGGTCGCGCCGCATGAGATCGAACTGGCGGATCGTTTCTTCGAGCGTTGGGGCTCGCCGGCGGTGTTCGTCAGCCGGCTCCTGCCCGTGGTCCGCACCTTTATCGCATTCCCCGCCGGCGTGGCGCGGATGAGCCTGCTGCGGTTCACGATTTACACGCTTGCCGGATCGTATCTTTGGTGCCTGGCGCTGGCGTGGGCCGGGATGAAACTCGGCGAGCACTGGAACGCACTTGGTCCGTACTTTCATCGATTCGACGGCGTGATCGCGGCGGTCCTGGTCGCCGCGGCCGCCGCCTTCCTCTACAATCGGCTGCAGGGCATCAATTCGGCGCGCAGCAGCGCCGCGCCCGAGTGATCGCGCTTTCGCCCAAGAAGAGAGGAAGAGAAAGATGTCCGGCCAGGAAGAGCCTGAGCTTCAGGAAGTGTTCGCGAGTATCGACGCGCTTCAGGTGCAGATGGCGCGCGACCAGCTCGATTCCTCAGGCATCCAGACCTTCGTCTTCGATGGGGAATCGTCGCGGATGCTCGGCACGACGGCCGCAGTCCCAACGCGCCTGATGGTCGCTGCGCCCGACGCGGCCGAGGCGCTCGACCGGCTCAAGGAACTCGGCTTCATCGATTGAGGGCGGGCTCGAGGCCAAGCGCTGAAGGCTCTGCGCGGTGTACCCGGCGGCGCGGTTGCTATTGCTCAGCTCGATTTGAAAAGCGGTTGGCCCTAACGACTCCGATCGACTATCGTTCTTGTCGGCAGCGCGGTTGTTTTCGCCATCGATGCCGCCAGGGGATTTGGCTATGCCGTACGCAGAAGGCAGGACCTACTACGACGCCGACAGCCATCTGATGGAGACCCGCGACTGGCTGGTGGCCTACGCCGATCCGGGAATGCGCGAGCGGCTGAAGCCGCTCGATCTGGGCACTGCGGGCCGGCTCGCGGATCGCGCGGTCGCGCACGCCGCCGACCGGCGGCTCGATCCGAAATCGGCCGCGCAGCTCGAAGCGAACCTGATGATCGCCAAGGGTTGGGAAGCGCTGGGCGCGTTCGATCCGCAAGAGCGAAGCCGCGCGCTGGACCTGCTGGGCTTCGATCGCCAACTGGTTTTCACCACCTTCGCGATGTCGCAATTCTTCGGCATCTTCGCCCGTACCAAGATCGAGACGGAAGTGATCTACGGCGGAACGCGCGCGCACAATCGCGCGATCGCGGACTTCTGCTCGCACGACCCGCGGCTGCTTGCGGTCGGATTCGTCCCGCTGGAGGTCCCTGAGCTGGCGGAGCAGGCGATCAACGACGCGATAGAATTCGGCTGCGCCGCGATCCATATCCCGTCGCTCCCGCCGCTCAAGAAGTCGCCGACCCATCCCGACTACGACCGCGTATGGGCGCGGCTCCAGGACGCGAACCTGCCGTTCATGCTTCACGTCGGCGGCAGCGGGCTGGGCGTTCCGCGCGAGTTCCATGAAAACGGCAGGCCGGTGACCGACTTCCTCGGCGGCGGCGAGAATGTGCGCTCCAAGGATTTCATGGCGATTCACTACGGTCCCGAAGCGTTCCTGTCGGCGATGGCGCTCGACGGGATATTCGAGAAGTTTCCGCGCCTGCGCGGCGGATGTATCGAGCAGGGCGCGATGTGGATCGTGCCGTGGCTCAAGCGCCTCGATATCGCGCAGGAGACCTTCGTGAAGACCGAGCCGGCGCTGAAGATGCCGCTGCGGGCGTCGGACTATATCCGGCGGCAGGTGAAGTTCACGCCCTTCCCGCACGAGCCGGTGGGATGGATTATCGAGCAGGCGGGCGAGGAACTGTGTATGTTCTCGTCCGATTACCCGCACGTCGAGGGCGGGCGCAATCCGCTCAAACGCTTCGAGGCATCCACCGCGGCGACCGGGGCCACGGCGAAGGAGCGCTTCTACTCGCGTAACTTCGGCGAAATGATGGGAGTCTAGGGCGGCAGACCGGCGGAGGGAATCCAGGAGGACGCGATGGACAAGGCACTGGCCGGCATGAAGATCCTCGATCTCACGCAATTCGAGGCGGGAACCTCGTGTACCGAGATGCTGGCCTGGCTCGGCGCCGACGTTATCAAGCTCGAAACTCCCGGCACCGGAGACCAGGGCCGGTTCCTGATCAGCGAGAAACCCGGCACCGACTCGTACTACTTCATGCTGCTGAACGCCAACAAGCGCAGCATCACGCTCAACCTCAAGAGCGATCGCGGCCGCGAAATCTTTCTTGAGTTGATAAGGAAGGTCGATGTCCTGGCCGAGAACTTTTCGCTCGGAACGCTGGAGAGCTTCGGACTCGGCTACGAAACCCTGCGCGAGACAAATCCGCGCCTCATCTACTTGACCATCAAGGGATTCGGCACCTACGGCCCGTACAGCAAGTACAAGAGTTTCGACATGATCGCGCAGGCCGCCGGCGGCGCGATGTCGATCACGGGATTCCCCGGCTCGCCGCCGCTCAAGCCGGGACCCACGATTGGCGATACGGGCACCGGAATCCACGCCGCAACCGGCGTGCTGGCCGCGTACATCCAGCGCGAACGCACCGGGCACGGACAGAAGGTCGAGGTCTCGATGCAGGAAGCGGTGCTCAACTACGTCCGCGTTCCGATGTTCTCGACTTACATCACCCATAAGCCGGTGGCCCGTTTCGGCAATACGACGGGCGGGGTCCCGGGCGACATCTTCAAATGCGCACCCGGCGGCGACAACGACTACGTTTACATATTCTGCACCACGGCCGAGATGTGGCGGAGTCTGTGCGCCGCGATGGGCCGCGCGGAGCTCGCCGACGACGAACGCTTCAGAGATCCGAGGTCGCGGCGCAAGAATGTCGAGGCGCTCTCCTCGATCATCAGCGAATGGACCGGGCGGCGCACCAAGCACGAGGCGATGAAAATCCTGGGCGAGGCGGGCGTGCCGTGCGGCGCTGTCTTGGACACGGTCGAGCTGCTCGCCGATCCCCACCTGCGCGAACGCGGCATGATCGCAACGGTGAATCATCCGGTGCGAGGCGAGTTCGCGATGCCCGGATGTCCGGTCAAACTCGAGGACTCCGACGTGCAAGTAAGCAGCGCGCCGCTGCTCGGCCAGCACAACGCCGACGTCTATCGCGAATACCTGGGGCTCGGCGACAGAGAGCTCGAGGAGCTCAAGCGTCAGGGCGTGATCTGATCGCCGGCGGCCACGCGCGACGCCGACGACGCGGGGATAGAGCGCGGGCTCGGACTCAGAATAATGGCGTCAGATCTGTTCGGCGCGATCGAATTTCTCAAGCGCGACGGCGAAGGGCTGCTCCGGCGTTTCATCCGCGCACGCCGCGATTCGGTGCACGCCGAAATGCGCTTCGAAGTCGTCTATAGCCAGTCCAGCGTGGCTGACAACGGCGAGTCGCGCCACAGCACCGAGACCGAGAGCGCTTTCCTCGGCACGACTGTGTGGGTCGCGGCGGGCGCGAAGCGTTCTGTGCGAGCCGGCGCGCCGCGATGCGTCGCCGCAGGCCAGAGCGGATGCGAAATCGGACGCCTGGCGCTCAATCCGCGCAAGCTCGTCAAGGCGATCAACAGCGCGCTGGCCGGGTCCTACGATCGGGCCCGCTTAAGCGTGCGCGAACGAGCCGGCTTGGTGCACCAGCTCGGGCGAAACGCGCTCGGACCTGCTGAGTGGGGCGAATCGATCGCGCCGGTGCGCGACGAAGTTGCGGCGACCTATCGGCGCGACCCGCGCGCGCTCGATCCCGCCGAACTCAAGACTCTTTGCTGCGAGGCGTCAGCGGCGGTGAAAGGGCTCGGCCGCCAGATCGCATTCAACGTCGTCGCCGCCACGAGCGAGCTCCGCCATGAGTTGTTCATCGGCAGCGAAGGTGCACTCATCAGCCAGCAGTTCGCGTTCTCGCAGGGCGATTGCTACGTCGTGGCGCAGAGCGACAACGGCGGCCATCAGGAAAGCTACGACACCATCGGCCAGCAGCGCGGATTCGAGTGTCTGGCCGAAGGATGGCGCGGCGAGCTGATGCCGAATCCCAACCTCGAGACCTTCGCGCTGGAGCTTGCCAGAGAGGCGCGCGAGCTGGCCGCCGCACCGGTCCTCAATCCGCCCGATCGCGAAGTCACGGTCGTGACCGATCCTCATTTCAACGCGCTGGTCGCGCACGAGGTCGTCGGCCATCCGAGCGAAGCCGACCGCGCGCTCAAGATGGAAGCCGCGTACGCCGGCCGCAGTTGGTTTCTGCGCTCGCCTGGCGACAGCGAAGTCGGGAGGAGAATCGCGTCGCCGATTCTGTCGGCGTGCTCGGACCCGGGTGCGGAAGGATACGGCCAATATCGCTACGACCACGAGGGCACGCGCGGCCGGCGCGTGATGCATATCGAGCGCGGCGTGTTTCGCGACTTCCTTAATTCTCGCGCCACCGCGGCGGCGCTCGGCGCGCCACCCAACGGATCGGCGCGCGCCTGCGATGCGCGCCACGTACCGCTGATCCGGATGTCCAACACCTTCTTCATGCCGGGTGAGCGAACGCCGGGAGAGATAATCCGCGAGGTGGACAGCGGATACTATGTGTGCGGCCATCGCATCCCCTCGATCGCCGAGTCGCGCGAAAATTTCCGGATCTCGGCGCGGCGCATATATGAAATCGAGCGCGGGCGCGTCGGCCGGCTCTTTCGCTCGGGCAGCGTAATGAGCGACACGCGGCGTTTCTTCATGAACGTTGACGCGGTCGGCAACGATCTGCGGCTGATCGCGATACCAAATTGCGGCAAGGGGCAGCCGATGCAGGTGAAGCGGATGTCCAACGGCGGCCCCACGATTCGCTCCCGCGCGCGACTGGCTGGCGGATGATCTTTCTAAATACCCATAACGTCCCGCTTTGTATGTCATTCTGAGCAAAGCGAGGAATCTCATACCACTACCAATTGCTACTAAGTCGGAGTCTGTGGACTCTCATAGATAATAGACTCCTCCGCGGCCTGGAATGCTCAGCCTGACGCAACTCAAGTCATTCACCCGCGCGGCTGCGGGACTTCTCAGCCGCGAGAACGACATCGCGGCATCTGAGGTTTACTCCTCGAGCAGCGAGCATATAGTCGCGCGCCTCAACTATACTTCCGACATTCCGTGCGCCGGCGTCGAGGAGGCCAAGTCGCTCAGCGCCGACGGATTCGCTATCCGGATCGTATCGGCCAATAACCCGCTCGAGACGGGCGTCGCGTTCGAGGCCGGCGACTTGAGCCTCGACAGCGTGCGCGCCGCGCTCGCCAAGGCGCGCCGGGCCAGGGTAGTCGATCCGCACTTTCCCGGCTTGCCGGCAGATCCGCGGCGCCTCGCGACGGCCGTTGCGGCGGCGAGCGACCTGACGCGGGCTGGGAGCCGGCCGATCGTGGCGTCGGCATGGCAGATCGTGCGCAGCGCCGCCGAGACCTTCGGCAAGCGCGCGCCCGCCGATCTGGGACGGCCGGGCCTGATTGTAGGCGGGGACGTCTCCTTGATCCGAGATCGGGTCGCGATCGCGAACTCGCGCTTCGGGAACTTGCGCGCCGACCAGAGCGCGCATTTCACCGCGTCGGTTACGGTCCTGGTCGAGGTGTTGGACGCGAAGGGGACCGCATCCGCAATCGGCGATTCGATGAGCCAGATGCGCCGCATCGGGCCGCTCGGCCAGCAGGCGACCCTGCGAGCGCTGCGCTCGGGACATGGCGAGCGCCCCGCGGCAGGAACATATCGTGTTCTGCTGGGGTCGCAGCCGATCGCCGAGATCCTCAACTACATGGTGATCGGATCGCTGACCGCGGGGGCCTTTCACGCGGCGAGCTCGGCGTATCACGCCCGTTTCGGCGATCAGGTGATGGACCCGAGGCTCTTTATCGCCGACGATCCGGCCCTGGCGCACGGCGCCGTTCGGCGGCGAATCTCGTGCGAGGGGCTTCCCGCACGGCGCGTTGAATTGATCCGCGCGGGCAAGCTGGTTGGACTGCTGGCGAATTTCTACGACGCCCATCGGCTTGCGACCGACGACGATCGCGTGGAAAAGCTCGGCCCCCATGCCGGCCACACGCCGAAGCTCGGCGCGCACAGCGGCTATCGCCTCGGCGAGGGCGGCGGGCGACGCTTCGATGTGAATCCGGAAGCCGCGGGCACCAATGTCGTGATGCGGGCGCGCGAGGGCCTTGACGAGTGCGGCATGCTCAAGGCGCTCGGCGATGGAATCTACGTCGGCCGCATCTGGTACACCTACCCGATCAACGGCCAGCGCGCGGGACAATTCACCTGCACGGTGAGCGGCGACTCGTACCTGGTTCGCAACGGGAGAATCGCGGCGCCGCTTGCGCCGAACAGCGTCCGCATCAACGCGCACATCGATGAGGTCTTCAACGGCGTCGTGGCCGCGGGCAAGCGCTCGCGTCCGGCGTTGATCTGGGGTTCGCCCGAGGCGTACTACGTGCCGGCGATAGTCGCCGACGCGATCGCGATCTCACCGGTGGGAGAGAAGTAACCACCGAGGAGCACCGATAGAAAGACCCCTTATCGCGCGAGCATACCGCGATGGCCCCACGTGCTGCCGCTGGTGTAGGACTGCACCTGCCACGAACGATCGTCCACGATCCTGCCGCCCCATCCGTACTCGATATCGAAACCCGACGGCGTCTGCATATAGAACGATACCATGTGGTCATTGGTATGACGACCCAGCGATCTCACTATTGGTATCTTGCGGTCCTGGCAGAGATAGTACGTGTCTCCGACATCATCGATCGAATTCAATTCGATCATGATGTGGTTGAGCCGCTTGGGCGCGTTCGGAATCGGGAGCAGCGCGAGCGTGTGATGGCGCGCGTTGCAGTGCATGAAGGTCAGCCGGAGCGTCACGCCGGGCGCCACTTCAGTGGTGATGTAGTCGGTGATGCGGAATCCCAGCGCCTCGGTATAGAAACGCGCGGTCTTGTCAGGATCGTCCACGACCAGAATGAAATGCCCAAGACCCATCGCGCCGGCCCTGAACCCGCCGATCGGCCGCGGCGACATGAATCGCTCGGCGGAGATGAGCGGACCGTAGAAAACTTCCGAGGCGACGCCGTTGGGATCGCGAAACTTGATCAGCTCCACGACGCGGCGGGCTTGGGCGTCGGCTTTGGCGCCCTCGGCAACCGCCACTCCTGCCGCCTTGAGCTGATCTGCGACCACGCGCAGCGCTTGCGCGTCGGGGACTTCCCATCCGATGTACGCCAGGTCGTCATCGCCGCCCGGGTGAATCGCCAGCCGATGATGGTATTCGTCCATCCGGAGAAGCAGCGCGCCGTCATCGCCGCGCTCGCCAACCTCGAAGCCGATGATCTCGGCCGCGAACTTTTCCCACGCCGCGACATTTTTGACGCCGATACCGAGATATCCAAGCTGTGACACGCCCGCCATCGAATGATACCTCCAACCGCCTTATTCTCTCTCAAGCGTTCACGCGCGCAAGAGGCATCTGTGGAAGTCCGGCGTCATTTGGTCGTCCTTCAGAGTGGCTTGCAACTCGCGCGCGCAGCCAACCGCATCGACCACGCTATGAAAGTTGGAGAGCGTGCCGTCGCCGATCTCGCCGATCAGCCGTCCTTTGAATTTCGGCAGTATCGAGCGCAGGTATTCGCGATGGTCGCGGATGGCCTGGACGCCCTTCTGCTCGTCGCGGCCCATGATCGCGGTGTAGCCGACCACGTCGCTGAACATGATCGCGGCAAGCTCGCGCGTCGGATTCGGCGGGGAGCTACCCGTTGACGATGCCACCTCGATTCCCGTTTTCGTGCGAGTCTATCCCTTCGGCAAGCCGAGCGTGCGCTCGCCGATGATATTGCGCTGAATCTCGCTGGTCCCACCCGCGATCGTATATTGGCGCGAGCTGAGGACGCGGTTTTGCCATCGCGGCGCGTCGGGAACCGCCGCGGCCGGCTCGCCGAGCAGCGCGTAGCCGCCCAGCAACTCGGTCGCGAACTGCGCGATCCGCACGCCAAGCTCCGATCCGAATAGCTTCAGCACCGAGCCTTCGGGGCCGGGCGGCAGGCCCTTGAGCCTGCGCGTGAGACTGCGCAGGCGCGTGTACTTCGCGGCTTCGCACTCGATCGCGAACTGCGCGAGCCGCTGCCGCACCCATCGATTCTCCCACGCCGGACGCCCATCGATACGAACGCGGTGCGCCAACTCGACCAGCCGCCGCACCTGCGAGCCGTGCCCTCCGCCGCCCGCTCCGCCGCGCTCGTACGTCAGGGTGGTCATCGCGACCTTCCAACCCTCGTTGAGCGGACCGACCAGGTTCTGCTTCGCCACGCGCGCGTCCTCGAAAAAAACCTCGTTGAAGTGCGCGTGACCGTTCATCAGGACCAGCGGGCGAACCGTAACGCCCGGGGCTCTTCATATCGAGGAGCAGATAGCTGATTCCCCGATGCTTCGGCGCGTCGGGATCGGTCCGCGCGAGCAGGAACATCCAGTCGGCGTATTGCGCGCCGGAGGTCCATACTTTCTGGCCATTGACGATGAAGTAGTCGCCGTTATCGATCGCGCGAGTCTGCAAGGAGGCCAGATCGGAGCCCGCGCCGGGCTCGGAGTAGCCCTGGCACCAGACATCCTCGCCGCTCAGGATGCGCGGCAGGAAGCGCCGCTTCTGATCGGGCGTCGCCCAGTGCATCAGGGTCGGACCGCATAGACCGATTCCCGCGTAGCCGGGCAGGACGGGAGCACGGGCGCGGCCGTACTCATCGTCGAAGACAACCTGTTCGATCAGGCTCGCGGCGCGCCCGCCATATTCGCGCGGCCACGAGAGCCCGACCCATCCTGCCGCGTGCATCGCGGCTTGCCACTTTCTGCGCCGCTCGAAGACCTCGCGATTGGGCGCGACGCGCTCGTCCATCGAGTCGTCGACGCAGAGATCCTTGGGCAGGTTATCCGCGAGCCAAGAGTGGACCTCGCGCCGGAAAGCCTCCTGCTCGGGTGTGTATTCGAAATCCATAGGCTACCGTTCTTACGACGATGACAAGAGCGGCTGTGCCGCTCCTGTCAGTTGAGCCGGAATGCGCGGGCGGCGTTGTCCCACAGGATCTTGCGTTTGCTCGATTCCGGAATCGGCTGCTCCTCCATCTTTTTCAGCGCCCACGGCCAGGTGCCGTCGGGATGCGGATAGTCGGTGTTCCATACGAAATTGTCGTCGCCCACAAGCTCGATCGCCAGCTTGAGCGTTGGCTCGTCGGATCGGCAGGCGACGAAAACATTGCGCTTGAAATACTCAGTCGGTCGCATCTTCAGATCGGGATGCTCGGCGTTGCTGCTGAAGTCCCAATGCTGTTCCATCCGCTGCAGCCAGTACGGCGTCCATCCCGCGTCGGCCTCGACGTGTACGACGTTCAAGCGGGGGAAGCGCTCGAACACGCCGCCCCAGATAAGACACGCCATCGCGTACATCGCCTCGAACGGATGCGCCAGGATGTGCCCCGAGGTGTGCGTGTCCATCCGCTCGCCGAATGACGGAAGGCGCGGCGAGCCCGAGTCGTGGATCGAGATCGGGCGGTTGAGTTTTTCGATCTCGGCCCACAGCGGCCAGTAATCCTTGTGATTGAGGTTGCGCCCCTTGATCGGATTGGGCCGCACGTAATAACTCACCGCGCCCATTTTGGCCGTGCGACGCGACTCGGCGATCGCGTTGTCAACATCCTGGATGGGCAGCATCGCCGCGAAGCGCAGGCGATCCGGCGCGATGCGGCAGTACTCGCAACTCCAGTTGTTGTACGCGGCACAGCAGGCGGCGAGCAGCGCGGTGTCGCGGAACTCGCGCCCGAGCATCTGGCCGCCGACCGTCGGATACAGAATCTGCACGTTGACGCCCTCCTCGTCCATGTCGGTCAGGCGCGCTTGCGCGCTGAAGCCCGACTTGCGCGCACGCTCGAAGCGCTGCATCGCCCTGCCGACCGCGGCGAGAAACTCCGGCGCCGCCATCGGGTACTTGCCCTCCTCCGCGGTCAGCGACTCGCCTTCGACCATCACGGTCCTGCGGCCTGACGAAGCCGTTCCGACCCGTGGCGCAGCCGCCTTGAAGCGATCGTCGATGTACTTTTCCCAGATCGATTCGGGTCCATCTGATGAGTGTCGGTATCGACGACTTTCCATCCGTTGCGCATGATTTCCTTCCCTCGCAGGCCGCTCCGACCGACCTAAAGTATCAGTTTAATTTGAGATGTCTCACGCCGCTCAGAGCTGGGGCATGATGAGCGCCTTTACTCCTTTCCGGGCGCGCAGAAGCTCGAACGCTTCCAGCCCCCGGCCGAGCGCATAGCGATGCGTTACCATCGGCCGCAGATCGACCGCCCCGCTCGCTACCATCGCGATCGCCCGCCGCCAGGTTTCGGGCGTCCTGACGCGCGAATTGATCAGCGTCACGCCGTGAAAGAAGAGCGCGCGCAGTTCGCCGGCCGGCACGTCGCGCGCGGGCCATCCGACCTCGACCAGCTCCCCGCCGCGCCGGAGCAACTGGCGCGGTGAATCGAGCGCGCCGGACGCGTCGAAGACGACATCGGCTCCGTCCGATGGCGTGATCGCGCGCACCTGGTCGATCCAGTCGTTGTCGCCGGCGGATACCGTCGCGAAGCCCATGCTGCGCGCAAGCGCGAGCCGTTCGGAATCGATCTTAAGTCCGGTGACCACGATTGAGGAGACGCCGAGCGCGCGCGCCGCGAGCGCGATGCTCAATCCGATCGGGCCGGGGCCCTCGACTACCGCGCTGTCGCCCGCCTTGAGGCAGGATTGCTCGACGGCATGGAGCCCGGTGCCGAACGGTTCAAGCAGCGCGGCCTGCTCCGAATCGATCGAATCGGGCACGCGCCAGGCGTTCGCAGCCGGCGCGATCGTGAACTCGGCGAACGCGCCGGAGAGCGTGGTGGGCGCGGCGCAAAGATGGAAGCGGCCGGCGAGACACGGGGCGCATCGCCCGCAATGGCCGAACGGATCGAGCGCTACGCGATCGCCGGGTTTGAAACCGCTCGTTCGCGGCCCGACCTCGACTACCTCGCCGGCGGGCTCGTGGCCGAGCACGAGCGGAAGCCGCCCCGCGAAACGTTCAGCGCCCAGTTCCCATTGGTAGATGTGCAGGTCGGAACCGCACACCCCGCAGGCCGCGACTTTGACCAGAAGCTCATTCTCCCGCGACCGCGGCGCCGCCATCTCGATCAATTCCGCTCCCGGACCGGGACGGGTCTTGGCAATCGCTTTCATGGAGACAGCGCCTCGATCTCATCAATACGACTGCGGGTCGTCGAGGTCAAAGCGACGTGGAAGATCGATTGCGAGCAGCAGCGCGCCAGGACCCGCCGCTATCCTACCCTTGCGCCGCCGGAAGCCAGATCGTGACGGTGGTGCCCTCGCGCAGGCGGCTGTCGATTTTGAGCCGCCCCTGATGCAACTGCACGATGTGCTTGACGATCGCCAGGCCGAGGCCGGTCCCGCCCAGCTCGCGCGATCGGGCGCGATCCACGCGATAAAAGCGCTCCGTCAGCCGCGGGATGTCGGATTGCGGTATTCCTTCGCCTGTATCGCACACCGCAAGCTCCACGCCCGCGGCAGGCTGCGATCCGTTGGCGGCGGCCGCTCGCGCCTCGACCGTGACGCGGCCGCCGACGGGCGTGTACTTGATCGCATTGTCGAGCAGGTTGAGCATCACCTCGTGCAGCCGGTCGCGATCGCCGGCGATACTGGGCAGACCAGGCAGCGCCCTGGTCTCCAGCACGATTTCGCGCTGATTCGCCTGCTCGCGCATCAACTCGGCCGCCTCTTCGACCACCCTGGCGGGCTCGAGCGGCTCGATCTTCAACGACATCAGGCCGCGTTCCAGACTGGACAGCGAAATCAGATCGTCGATCAACCGCGCCAGGCGGCGCGACTGGCGCTGGATAATGCCGAGAAAGCGCCGCTCGGTGTCGTGGTCCTCGACGCCGGCAATCAGCGTTTCGGCATAGCCACACAGCGCGCTCAGCGGGGTGCGAAGCTCGTGGGTGAGATTGGCGATGAAGTCGGCGCGGACGGTCTCGTAGGACTTGAGCTGGGTGATGTCGTGAAAGACGAGCACCCAGGCCGCGGTCGCGCCTGCGGCGGAACGAACCGGCGCCGCGTTGATTTGCATGTGACGCTGCGCGGGATATTGGATGAGCAGTTCCGCGCTGACCACCTGTTCCGCCGCGGCCCGCATTGCACCGGTCACAAACTCCTGCAGCCGCGGGTCGCGGCACAATTCGACGAAGTCGTGGCCGCGATAGTCCTCGTCGGGATTCAGCGCGAACATTCCGCGCGCGGCCCCGTTCAGCAGGATAACCTCGCCGCGCTTGCCGGTGACGACCACCGCCTCGGTCATACCGCGCAGGATGGTCTCCAGCTCCTCGCGCCGTTCGCCAAGCGTCTGGAGCTCGTTAAGAATGGAGTCTGCGACCGCAAGAAGACGCTGCTCCACACGACTCATCGGGTCGCGGTCCCCGTTCAGGCGATGAGCCGGAGGGCGGCGGCTCTCGAGCGCAGCCGCAATCGCCTCGAACCGCTCGACGCGGCGTGACAGTACGCGCAAGGCGGAGAAGGCAAACGCCAGGCCGGCGACCGCGCCCAGGGCAATCGCGGCCAGCGCCCATACCGGCGACACCGCACCGGAACGCGCCAGCACGGCCATCACGATCGCCGCCGGCAGAAAGCTCGCGGCGACCGCAGCCAGAAGACGCAGGTTGAGAGCCCTACCCAAGCGGTTCCGGATTGAAGCGATATCCCACGCTGCGGACGGTGAGGATCAGTTCCGGGTTCGCGTCGTCACGCTCGATATGTTTGCGCAGCCGGCGCACGTGCACATCGACGGTGCGCGGCTCGACGAAAGTGTCGCGTCCCCAAACCATGTCGAGCAGTTGTTCGCGGCTGTACACGCGCATCGGATGCTGCACCAGGAAACGCAGCAACTCGAACTCGCGGAGTGCAAGCTCCTTGCGATGCCCCTCGACGTAGACCTCGTAGGAGTCGAAGTCTATCTTGAGCCTGCCGCGCTCGTACACGCCGGAGGACTCGGGCTCCGCCAGCAGATGCGCCCGGCGCAGCAACGCCTTGACGCGAGCCACCACCTCCCGCGGGCTGAAGGGCTTGACGACGTAGTCGTCGGCGCCCATCTCGAGCCCCAGCACGCGATCGACTTCGGTGCCCTTGGCGGTCACGACCAGAATCGGAAGGCTCGCGGTCTGCTCCGTGGACCGCACCTTGCGGCAGATCTCCAGCCCCGACATTCCGGGCAACATCAGGTCCAACACGACCAGGTCCGGCGAACGCCGGTTGATCCGATCCAGCGCCTGCACGCCGTCGGCCGCTTCCTCGACGGCGAAACCCTCCTGCTCCAGGTTGTAGCGAATCAGCTCCCGGATGTCGGATTCGTCCTCGACCACGAGGATCTTGCGGCGGACGCCGCCGGCCGGTTTGGCCACGGCGCCCATCAGACAGCGCCCTTCTTGTCCATGTGCTTGATCGTCTTGCCCTTCACCATGAACACCACCATCTCCGCGATATTGGTCGAATGGTCCGCGATCCGTTCGAGGTACTTCGACACGAACAGAATCTTGGTCGCGCAGCCGATGGTGTGCGGATCCTCCGCCATATAACTCAGCAGTTCGCGGTAGATCTGGTGTTGCAGGTCGTTGACGATGTCGTCGCGATCAATCACTTCCTGCGCCAGGTCGGTGTCGTTGCGCATGAAGGCGTCGATGCTGTCCTTGATCATCGACTGTGTCACTTCGGCCATGCGCGGGATGTCGATGTAGGGCTTGAGCTGCGGTTCCTCGTTCAGCTCGATCGCGCGCTCGCAGATGTTGACCGCGTTGTCGCCGATCCGTTCGAGGTCGGTCGTGATCTTGAGTCCGGTGGTGATAAAGCGCAGGTCGCCGGCAGCCGGCTGATGGAGCGCGAGCAGCTTGATGCAGCGCTCGTCGCATTCTATGTCCAGCCGGTTCACTTCCGCGTCGCCGGCGATTATCTGGCGGGCCTTCGCGGAGTCGCGGTTCACCAGCGAGTTGACCGCTTCTGCGATTTGCCGCTCGACCAGCCCGCCCATCTTAATCAGCGCCGCCCGCAGTTCACGCAGGTCCTCTTCATACTGGCGATTGGTGTGTTGGGTCTGGCTGGTGGTATCCATCGGCGCCTCGCCGGGAGCGATTATCCGAACCGTCCGGTTATGTAGTCCTCGGTCTCGCGGCGCGACGGATTGGTGAAGATCTGCCGCGTCTCGCCAAATTCTATCAAATCTCCTTGATACATGAATGCGGTAAAATCGGAGCAGCGGGCGGCCTGCTGCATGTTGTGGGTCACGATCACGATCGTATAGTTCGCCTTGAGTTCCAGCAGCAGCTCCTCGATTCGCGCGGTCGAGATCGGATCGAGCGCAGAGCACGGCTCGTCCATCAGCAGCACTTCGGGTTGAACCGCGAGCGCTCGCGCGACGCACAAGCGCTGTTGCTGCCCGCCGGAGAGGCTCGCGCCGGGTTTCCTCAGCCGATCCTTGACTTCCTCCCACAGCGCCGACTGGCGCAGGCTGCGTTCGACGATCTCGTCGCGCTCGGCAGCCTTGAGCGCGACGCCGTTGAGCTTGAGTCCGGCCGCCACGTTGTCCTCGATCGACATTGTCGGGAACGGCGTGGGCTTCTGGAAGACCATCCCGATTCGCCGGCGGACCTGCACAGCATCAACTCCGGCGCCATAGATATTCTCGCCGTCGAGCAGGACTTCGCCCTCGGCGTGCGCGCCCGGCACGACTTCGTGCATCCGGTTAAGGCATCGCACGAGGGTGGACTTGCCGCATCCGGAGGGACCGATTATCGCCGTGACGACGTTGGCGGCGAAGTTCAGGTTGACGTCTTTGATGGCGCGCACCTTGCCGAAGTAGGCGTTCAGGCTACGCGCTGCGAGTTTGTCTGCCATTTGGCTATCGGGCTGTTGAGGAAAGCCTCAACAACCCGCTCCCCCTCTCTTATCTCCCCCTGGATAGGGGGAGAAGATCAAGGAAAGCAGCCAGCTTTCACGCAGGGTGTTGAGGGCCATCGAATGGATTCCCGTCGTCGCCTTTTTTCCTAACACACTGCTATCGAGCCGCCTTCGCGGCGCCGCCGGTGACCGCCCGCACGCCCAGTTCGAGGGCAAGCACCAAGGCAGTCAGGACCAGCGCACCAGCCCACGCCTGGCGCTGCCAATCCTGGAAAGGGGAAATTGCGTAGGTATAAACCTGTACGGTTAGACTCGCGACCGGCTCCCTGAAACTGGTTGACCAGAAGCGGTTGCCGAACGCGGTGAACAGAAGCGGCGCAGTCTCGCCCGCCACCCGCGCGATCGCGAGGATCACCCCGGTCGCGATCCCGGCCGTCGCCGTCCGCACGACGACCGATACCGAGGTTCTCCAGCGGGGTATCCCGAGGGCGAGCGAAGCCTCGCGCAACTCGTGCGGCACCAGCAACACCATCTCCTCAGTGGTGCGCGTGATCAGGGGAACCATGATAACCGCCAGCGCGAAGGCGCCTGCAAGCGCCGAGAATCCTCCCATCGGCCTTACCACAACTGCGTAAGCGAATATTCCGACCACGATCGAGGGCACGCCCATCATCACGTCGGCGGAGAAGCGCACAGCGCCTGCGAACCGGCTGCCGCGATGCTCGGCGAGATAGAGCCCGGCGCCGATTCCGATCGGCACGCCCGCCGATGCCGCCAGCCCGACGATCTGGAGTGTTCCGACAATCGCGTTGGCCATTCCGCCGCCGCTCTCGCCGACCGGCTTCGGCAGATGAGTGAAGAATGCCAGATTGACGCTCGCGGCGCCCTTCACCAGCAGATAGCCGAGCACCAGGAAGAGCGGCGCCAGCGTTACGACCGTCGCGGCCACCGTGACGCCCATCACGAAGTTGCTCTTCAGCTTGCGACGTAGATAATAGCGATCTGCGGCAGCGTCGGTCATCACGCCCTCTGTCCCTGCGTGGCGCGCATCACGAGCAGCCTCGCCACGATATTGAGAAACAGTCCCAGTACGAGCAGAACCAGTCCGAGCTCGATCAGCGCCGACAGGTAGAGATCGGACGTGGCCTCGGCGAATTCGTTCGCGATCACGCTGGCCAGCGTCGAGGAGGGTTGAAAGATCGAGGCCGAGATCTCCGGCCGATTGCCGATCACCATCGCAACCGCGATGGTCTCGCCGAGGGCGCGCCCCAAGCCGAAAATCATCGCGCCGATCACGCCGGAGAATCCATACGGCAGCACCGCAATCCGCACCATCTCCCACTTGGTGGCGCCGAGCGCGATCGCCGCCTCGCGCTGCGTCTGCGGCACGACCCGGAAGACCTCCGTGGATACCGACGAGATGTAGGGAACGACCATGATCGCGAGAATCACCCCGGCGGTGAACATACTCACCGAAGCGCCGGTTCCCGCGAATATCGGGATAAACCCAAGCGTTCGCGAGAGTATCGGCTCGACCTTGTCGCGCAGCCACGGACCGAGCACGAAAACCGCCCATAGCCCATACACCACGCTTGGAATCGCGGCCAGCAGATCGACCAGAAATCCGAGCCGCCGACTGAGCCAGTTCGGCGCCATCTCGCTCAAGCATAGCGCGACACCGAGACTGAGCGGCACGGCGATTACCAGCGCAATAGCGGATGAGACGGTCGTGCCATATATGAACGGGAGCGCGCCGTAACTATCGTTGACGGGGTCCCATTCGGTGCTGATCAGAAATCTCCATCCGAAGGCCGCCAGCGACGCGCGGGATTGCATCACGAGCGCCAAGGCCATCCCGAACAGCAGGATCAGGATCGCCACCGCGAGGCTCATCGTGACTATGATGAAGGTCCGATCCGCCACCGGACGCGCATGGAACTCTACACGCGACCGCCGTACGGCGGGCATTTCACGATCCATGGTTTGCGCGACTTCGGACACGGATGTCTGCACTCTCCCGGGCCTGTCCCGCCATCGTGGGTAAACACCGGCCCATGGCGGACTCCACGCCCAACTTGAGATTACGCCCCACGTGTTACGAGATTGTTACCAAGAGGCGAACTTGCCGCGAACTTACGAAAAATCTGGACAACGAAACATTGCGACGCGCTGGAGAACCTACGACGGCCCGCGAATCACCTCAGTGCCGTCCAGGTACCGTCGAAGCACTTCGGGCACGACCACGCTGCCATCTTCCTGCTGATAATTCTCCAGCACCGCGATCAACGTGCGAGGCAGCCCCAATCCCGAACCGTTGAGGGTGTGGACGAATTCGGTCTGGCCCCCTTGCTCGGCCTGAACCGGATATTGCCGCGGCGGGCCTGAAAATCGCAGCAATTGGAGCAGGAGCTGACCTCCAGCCATTCGGCACATCCCGGCGCCCACATCTCGACGTCGTATTTCGCCGCGGCCTGGAACCCGAGGTCGCCGGTACACTGCTGCACTATCCGAAACGCTATCCCCAGGCGGCGGCAGACTTCACAGGCGTCTTCGATCATCTTCTGGAGTTCATCGTCGGAGGTCTCGGGCCGCACCAGCTTTACCATCTCGACTTTGTCGAACTGGTGGCCGCGCTTGATTCCGCGCACGTCGCGCCCGGCGGACATTTTCTCCCGCCGGAAACATGGCGTATATGCGGACAGGTTAATCGGGAGTTGCTCGGCCTCGAGGATCTCGCCGGAGTGGAAATTGGTCAGCGGCACCTCGGCGGTCGGAACGAACCAGAAGTCTTCCTCGATATCGCGGTACATGGTGTCCGCGAACTTTGGCAGTACGGCGGTAACGGTCACTGATGCCGTATTCACCATCAGCGGGGGCGCAACTTCGAGATAGCCCTGCTCGCGCTTCAGATCGAGCATCCATGCGATCAGCGCGCGCTCGAGGCGGCCCCGAGACCGACCAGAAAGTGAAACCGCGTGCCGGAGATTTTCACGCCGCGCTCGAAGTCGATGATTCCAAGCCGCTCGCCGAGCTCCCAATGGGGCCGCGGCTTGAAACCGAACGCCCGCTGCTCGCCTTCGGCGCGGATGATCCTGTTTTCGCTCTCGTCCTTTCCGACCGGGACGTAGGGGCGCGGAAGGTTCGGCACCTGGAGCATCAGCTCCTCGAACTGCTTCTCGAGTTCCGCGAGTTCGCGCTCGCCCGATGCGATCTGATCGCCCAGCTCGCGCATCGCAGCGCGCCGCGCGTCGCGCTCCTCGGGCGTGGCCTTGCCCAGTTCTTTGGATTCCCGCGTGCGCCGCGCGCGCATCTCGTCGAGCTCGTGCTGCAACTTGCGCCGGCGCGCGTCGGAATCGACGATGCGATCGATCTCCTTCGCATCGAATCCGGTCTTGGCCAGCTCGGCCTTGACGAAATCGGTCTTCTCTCTGATCAGCTTGATATCGAGCATCTGAAACGCGCCCCCGAACTATACCGCGCGCGCGGCACTCTCGCGATTGTCCGCAAGTTCATTGTAATTGTAATTCAACCAGACGGTCTCGGCGCGACTACCTTTTGTAGAGTGAATCGTGCGCCGGGGACCGGCCAGCTTTCGCCACTTCGGCGCCGGATAGAGGCGCTCCATCAGCGCGCATTCATAGTTGGAAATCGCGACCATCCCCTTGACCCGGCCCAGCACCGCGGCCAACTCGCGATGCTGCCCGTCGGTCATCTCGTGACCGTATGCGCTGGAGTCGCCGCGCGTCTCGTGCGCGTAGGGCGGGTCGCAGTAGAAGAGCGTCGTCGCGGAGTCGTACAATTTGATCGCATCGACCGCGGGTCGATTCTCGATCTGCACCCGCAGCAGCCGCCGGCCATTTCCGCGAGCCCCGTTAGGCCGCCCAGCCATCGGCTGATAACTCCGCTCATGCCCGCCCGGCTGGTGCCTCTGCAATTTGCCCATCTCCCGATGCTCGCGGTCTGCGCGAGTCCGGTGCGGACCTGGCGCGCGCGCACATAAAATCGCCGCGCTCTCTCCAGCGGCTCCAGTGCGGGGTCGAGCGTGCAAGCCAGCGCGAACTCCTCGCGGGAAAACGGCGTCAGTCCGATCGCCTCGATCAGCCGTTCTTTTTCGGTGCGCAGGACCCTGAAAAAGTTGACGACCTCGCCGTCGAGGTCGTTGTAGGTCTCGACCGGCGACGGCGCGCGATTCAGCAAGACTGCCGCCGAGCCGCCAAACGGCTCGCAGTAGTGATGGCATCGCGGCAGTATCGGCAGCAGCCAGTCGAGATGCGAGAATTTTCCCCCGTACCAGCCGAACGCGATCAGCTTGCGGCCGTGCGCGGGCTTCGTGATCGGTGGCGGCACTCTAGAACGCATCTCGGAAAAGCTCCACCCGGCGCCCGGCTCCCTTCCCGGTAATCGCCACGACGTCGAAGCGGACCGGCGCACGATGCGCGCGGTGGCGGCTCAGGTAAATCTCGGCGGCACGGCGGATACGCTCCTGCTTGCGCCCGTCAACTGCCTCCTCCGGCCTGCCGGAGCGATCGCTCAGCCGCGCCTTCACCTCGACAAACACGATCGTCTCCCCGTCTGCCGCGACCAGATCGATTTCAGCTCCCGCGGCGCGGAAATTGCGCGCGAGCAACCGGTAACCGGACCCTCTGAGATGCCGTTCTGCGAGACGCTCGCTGGTGCGGCCCAGCCGCACCCCGCCGGGCTGCGACATCGCATCGCCGCGATAAAGCGCACGCATCCAGGCCCGTATCCGTTCCAGCAGCATCCGGCCGTGTAGAGGCGGAGTCACTCGCCGCCCAAGTATAGGGGACATGCGGCGTCATCTAAAGGATAGGCTCGCCGGCGGCCCTGACTTCGAGGGTGCGGGATGTTACGATTTGTCCGGCATCATATGGCAGGGGAAAAGATCAGCCGCGAGCAGGTCAGGCACGTCGCGCGATTGGCGCGGCTCGAGCTCACATCGCAGGAGGAAGAGCGCCTGCAGACCGAGTTGAGCGAGATGCTGACTTATGTCGATCAGCTCAACCAGTGCGACACGAGTAAGGTCGAACCGACCGCGCAGGTCGGCGAATCGGGAACGCCGATGCGGGACGACCTGGTGACCAACACTCCGGCGCCGGAAGACATGCTCGCGAATGCGCCCGCGCGCAAGGGAACCTTTTTCAAGGTGCCGAAGATAATCGAATGAGAATTCATCCGCTCACGCGCTCGTCTCAGAATCATCTCCTTCGCGCGACAAGCGACCGCGAGTGGCGTGAGATTCCTCGCTCCGCTCGGAATGACAACAACTTCGCGCCTTCCGCCATTTGTCATTCCGGGCGGAGTCTGCGGAGCCAGGAATCTCACGCCACCGAAGTCCGCATCCACCGATTACGTAGAACTCTCCGAGGCGGCAGAGTGAAGGCTTCAACCGATGCCATCTGAACTGAACAAGCTGACGATCAGCGAAGCGCAGAAGCTGCTTCGCGGGAGGGAGATCTCCTCGGCCGATCTGACCCGCGCGTGCCTCGAGCGTATCGCCGCGGTCGAGCCGCGGCTCAACGCCTTCATCACGGTATGCGAACGCGACGCGATCGCGCAGGCCGACGCAGGCAGACCGCCGCCTTAAGGCCGGCGACGCGCCGTCGCTGTGCGGAATCCCGCTCGGTATCAAGGACATCTACGCGACGCGCGGCGTGCGCACCACCTGCGCCTCCAAAATTCTCGAAAGTTTCGTCCCGCCGTTCGACGCCACCGTTATCGCGCGATTGCGCGCCGAGGGCGCCGTGTTCGTCGGCAAGACCAACATGGACGAATTCGCGATGGGCTCCTCGACCGAGAATTCGGCCTTCGGCCCGACCCGAAATCCGTACGACCTCGATCGGGTCGCCGGGCGGATCGTCGGGCGGATCGGCGGCGGCGGTCGCGGCCGACGAATGCCTGGCCGCGCTCGGCACCGACACCGGCGGGTCGATTCGCGAGCCGGCGTGCTTCTGCGGCGTGGTCGGGAATCAAGCCCACCTACAGCCGCGTCAGCCGCTACGGGGTAATCGCCTTCGCCTCATCGCTCGACCAGGTCGGACCGTTCACCAAGTCGGTGCGCGACGCGGCGATCATGATGCGATCGGCTGGCGGGCGCCGACCCGCGCGATTCGACCTGCTCCGCGCGCCCGGTGCCCGACTACGAACGCGCGCTCAGCGGCGACGCCAAAGGAATCCGGCTCGGCGTGCCGAGAGAATATTTCGTCGAAGGGATGGATCCCGAAGTCGAGGGCGCCGTCCGCTCGGCGCTCAAGAACTACCAGGCGATGGGCGCGAGCACGGTCGAGATCTCGCTGCCCCATACGCAGTACGCGATCGCCGCCTACTACCTGATAGCGACCGCCGAGGCGAGCGCGAACCTCGCGCGCTATGACGGTATCCGCTACGGGTTGCGCGTCGAGGCCGACAACCATATCGAGCTTTACAACCGCAGCCGGGCGCGCGGCTTCGGCGCGGAGGTCAAGCGCCGGATCATGCTCGGCACGTTCGCGCTCTCGGCCGGCTACTACGACGCCTACTATCTCAAGGCCCAGAAAGTCCGCACACTTATCCGCCAGGATTTCGAGCGCGCGTTCGAGCGATGCGATCTGATCGTCACGCCGACCGCGCCGACCACCGCGTTCAAGATCGGCGAGAAGACCTCCGATCCGCTCCAGATGTACCTGTCGGACATTTTCACGATTTCGGTGAACCTCGCCGGACTGCCCGGAATCGTGATCCCGTGCGGATACGATCGCCGCGGACTGCCGATCGGATTGCAGATTATCGGCGCGCCGTTCGGCGAGGAAATGATGCTCAGGGCCGCGGACGCATACGAACGCGCGGGCGTGTTCAAACGCCGCGAGACCGCGCTGTAGGACGAACGATGGGATCGGACGCATACGAAGCGGTGGTCGGACTCGAAGTCCACACCCATCTGATGACGAAGGTCGAAGCTGTTCTGCGGATGCTCGACGAGCTTCGGCGCGCCCGCCAACAACAACGTCTGTCCGGTGTGCATGGCGATGCCGGGCGTGTTGCCGGTGCTGAACCGGCGTGCGGTCGAACTGGCGATCCGGATGGGACTCGCGGCGCACAGCGAAATCGCGCCGCGTTCGATCTTCGCGCGCAAGAGCTACTTCTACCCCGACCTGCCCAAGGGCTATCAGATAAGCCAGTACGAGCTGCCGGTCTGCAAGGGCGGCTATGTCGAGATTCCGGCCGGCAACGGCGGCGAGCCGCGCATAATTCGCCTGGTCCGAATCCATCTCGAAGAAGACGCCGGGAAAAACATCCACGAGGCCGGCTATAGCCTGGTGGACTTCAACCGTTCCGGAGTGCCGCTAATCGAGATCGTCAGCGAGCCCGATATCCGATCCGCCGACGAAGCCGGCGCGTATCTGCGCGAGCTGCGCGCGATCCTGCGCTATCTCGACGCGTCCGACGGCAAGATGGAAGAGGGAAGCTTCCGATGCGACGTCAACGTCTCGGTCCGCAAGCGCGGAGCGGAGGAGCTGGGCGTGAAGACCGAGATCAAGAACCTCAACTCGTTCCGCTTCGTCGAGAAAGCGATCGGGTACGAAGTTAAGCGGCAGATCGAGGTGCTGGAATCAGGCGGCCGTATCGCGCAGGAAACTCATCTGTGGGACCCCGATCGCCAGGAAACGCGCCCGATGCGATCGAAGGAGTTTGCCAACGACTACCGTTACTTCCCGGAACCCGATCTGCCGCCGCTGATGATCTCGCCCGATCAGGTCGCGCAGGTGGAAGCTGCGATGCCGGAGTTGCCGGCCGCGCGCCGCGCTCGCTACGTCAGCGACATGGGACTCTCGCCATACGATGCGAGCGTCCTGACCACCGAGCGCGAGCTCTCTGACTACTTCGAGGCGATGCTCACTGGACTATCAAATCGGAAGGGCGCCGCGAACTGGGTAATGACCGAGGTATTGCGAGTCGTGAACGAGAGCGGGAAATCGATCGCGGACGCGGCGCCGAAACCACCGGAGTCCGGCGCGCTTCTTCGGATGGTCGAGCAACAGAAGATCAGTCTGAATGCGGCGAAGACAGCCTTCGCCGCGATGTGCAAGTCCGGCAGGGGCGCGGAGGCTACGATCGCCGAATTGGGACTCGCGCAGGTCTCCGACGACGCCGCGATCGCGGCGGCATGCGACAAGGTGCTGGCCGCCGAAACCTCGAAGGTCGGCGAGTATCGCGGCGGACGCGACAAGCTGTTCGGGTTCTTCGTCGGCCAGGTGATGAAAGAGATGGGCGGCCGCGCCAACCCGAAGATCGTCAACGAAGTGCTGAAGCGCAAACTCGCCGGGTGAAGTGCCGGCTATCGGCGGGCGCGGACTGATAGGGGGCATCGCGATATGGGCACGGGCATTTCTCCGGTGCGTTGTCCGCCGCAGGCTGGAAGCCCGTGGCGCCACTGGATACGATAACGCTCATGGCCACCGAGGGTCGCAGGCCGGAGCGCGTGGCCGAGGTGGTCCTGCGCGAACTCTCGCAGATGCTCCTGCGCGACTTGAAAGATCCGCGTCTGCGGGGGATCACACTAACCTCGGTTCGGATGACGGACGATTTGCGCCGCGGGCGCGTCTACTTTTCCCACTTTGAGGGCGAGTCGCGCGCGAAGGACGCGCTGGCGGGGTTTCACAGCGCCAGCGGCTTCATCCGCCACAGGATCGGCCGCGAACTCGGCCTGCGCTTCACACCCGAACTGGACTTCGAGTTCGACCCGGGCTCCGAGCGCGCCGCCCGGATCGACGCCCTCTTGCGTGAAAGCCGCGCGAAGTAGCGAGCGCGATGCCGCCGCGGCGGGCATCGCATACGGCCTCGTGAACCACCCGGATGGACGGAATCATCCTGATCGACAAGCCGGCCGGAATTTCGTCGGCTGAGGTCGTGCGGCGCATCAAGGCGCTGGTAAAGCCGGCGCGGGTCGGACATCTGGGCACCCTCGATCCGTTCGCGACCGGCCTCCTGCCGATCATGATCGGAGAGGCAACCAGGCTCGCGCCCTTTCTGGAGAGCGGCGAAAAGGAATACGCGGGGATGATTCGCCTCGGCGCCGAGACCGACACGCTCGACGCGACCGGCGTAGTGGTTCGCACCGCACAGGCGCCGGCCCTCGATCGCGCGATGCTGAAGGAAGTTGCCGCGCGCTTCACCGGAACGATCGAGCAGGTGCCGCCGGTGTTCTCCGCGCTCAAGCGCGGCGGCGTCAGGCTCTACGAACTGGCGCGGCGCGGCGGCGAGGTCGAGCCGCCGCCTCCAAGGCGCATTGAGATTCACCGGCTCAGTCTGGACGCCGCCGGCGCCACATCGATTCGCTTCTCAGTCGAATGCGGGCCTGGAACCTACATTCGCTCGCTGGCGCGCGATATCGGGATTGCGCTCGGCACCGCGGCGCATCTTCAGGAACTGCGACGCATCCGCAACGGGCGATTTTCGGTAAGCGACGCGCGGCCCCTCGACCAGACCGTCGCGGCGCTTCGGGATGCGCGCGACGTTCGGCTGATCGGAATGCGCGAGGCGATCGACGAGATTCCGGAAGTGGAGGTTGGCGGCGACGTCGAGCGCCGAATACGCAATGGCGATTCGCGGGCACTGGACGCAGTCGCGCCGTCAGGCGCCGGCTTGTTTAAGCTCGTATCCGGCTGCCGCTTGCTCGCGATCGCGCGCGCCGATTCGCACGCCGGCGCCAAGCTGGAACGAGTATTCGCGGCCGGACAGGAGCGCCGCTGATTTCACATCTTTCAAGGCTGCTCTCTTCGCTCCGCGCCATCGCCTCCAGTTCCTCGACGAGATTTTGCCAGTCCAGAAATTCAGGCTGGTGAGAACGCAAGGCGAGGGCTTGCCGGCGCAGCCAATCGTAGTAATCAACTGCCGGTCTGATTGACAATGAAGCGGCCATCGGCTCCGCCTCGCTCGAAACCTTCGTGAACCAGGCTTTATCATAGCGGCACCGCTGCCTGAAGCGGGCCCGGATAGTGAACCGCCCGCAGATAACCAGCGACGGCTATACGCCGTACCCGAACGCCGTCATGCTCGCGTTTAAGACGGACGATGATTATGCGGTCCTGAGGCAATACGTTGGCGATCCCAATCTGCCGGACGCGGCGCATCGCTACAGCCCCGGCCACGTCGCCGGCGTCGAGCGGACAGTGATAAGAGGACGCCCAGACCCCGACAAAGTCAGCACCAGTTATGTTGAGCGATTCAACCTCAGCACGCGCATGGCATCACGCCGGTTTACCCGCCTGACGAACGGCTACAGCAAGCGGCTCGTGAATCATCGTGCAGCGGTCGCGCTCTGGATCGCCTTCTACAATCTCTGCCGGGTGCATGAATCGCTGCGCTGTACGCCTGCGATGGCGTTGGGCGTCACGGGTCACATTTGGGGTCGCGGAGCTTGTACAGGCCGCGCTTGAGCCGCAGGACGTGCCGCCGCTGCCGAGAGAGCCGAAAATGACACTGCGGCCCGGTTACGGGCCGTTTAGGCCGGTCGTGATTCGGGGCGGGAAGATGAGTAAACCCCGGAAATAGCGGGGATTCCCCGGTTCTTGACAGGGCGGTAAAATAATTGTGGTATCAGACGCTCCCAACGGGAGGTCAGCCCCATGCCGCTCGAAACGGAAATCGCCGCCTATGAGGCAATGCGCGAAGAGCTGGAGCGCCACTACAAGGGGAAGTTCGTCATCTTTCACGGCAAAGATTTTATTGGCGCTTTTGACACGCTCGATGCCGCTGCATCGGAGGCTGTTCGCCAATTCGGACGCGGGCCATATCTGATTCGACAGGTAGGCGTTCCTCCTGCTCCTATTTCCGCATCGCTTGCGGCCAGGATCGGTTTGATCTGAAAGGTTCTAAACCCCGTGCCTATTGTCGAATGCGGCTTCCCGCAGAGCGTAATAGGCGCGGCTGGCCTGACTCCCGAAGATGCGCTGGTTAGGATCGGGCCGACCGTTCTTGTCGATATCGGATTCGACCCTGCCCTGTTCGGGCAAGCGTTGCCACCGATTCCAGGGGCAGCCGCTCCTCCTATTGCAATCGCCCCTGTATCAGTTCCGGCGCTGCTCGACACGGGAGGTCAAGAGAGTTCCATTGACGAGGGTCTCGCTCAGCAATTGCATTTGCCGTTGATCGACCAAGAGACAAGATCGGGTATTTCGGGCCCAATCGTTTTGAACGTATATCTGGCGCACATCGTGATTCCAACCGTTGTGACGCAGTACGGGAGATTTACCGGCGTGTATCTTCAAAAGGGCGGTCAATATCACCGAGCCTTAATTGGTCGGACGCTGCTCTCGGATATGCTGCTCGTTTACGATGGCAGCAACGGTATGGTCAGGCTTGCACGCTGAATTGTCCTAATTTCCCGCCTCGATTGTCCTAATTCGGGCAATAATATATTTGACTAACCCGGCGACTCTTGCTATATTTGAAGCATGGAAACGGCAGGAACCCCACGGACTTTCCTTGACGCGGTTCGGTATTTCAAAGACCCCGACGTATGCCTTTGGTTCATGGCCCGGCTGCGCTGGCCCGATGGGATCGTGAAATGTCCGAACTGCGGTAGCGCAGAGGTTCATTTTCTGGCGAACCAGCGCCGGTGGAAATGCAGCGTTCCGCATGACCGGCGCCAATTCAGCATCAAGGTCGGAACCATCTTTGAAGACTCGCCGCTCGGGCTCGACAAGTGGCTTCCCGCCGCTTGGCTCCTCACGAATTGCAAGAACGGCGTCAGCAGTTACGAGATCGCGCGCGACCTTGGCATCACGCAAAAGAGCGCATGGTTCATGATGCATCGCATCCGGCTTGCGATGCAGAGAGGTACGTTCTGGAGCAAACTGGAAGGTGAGATTGAAGCTGACGAATCCTTCATCGGCGGACTCGCCCGCAATATGCACAAAAACAAGAAGGCCAAGATCACTGGTACGGGCGGCGCCGGTAAAGCAATCGTGATGGGCATTCTGGATCGCAACACGCGCGAGGTGCGCGTCAAGCACGTAGCCAATACGAGAAGCGAGACTTTGCAAGCCGAGATTCGAGAGCACGTCGAACCGGGCTCCGAGGTTTTCACGGATGCCTGGGTCGCCTATCAGGGGTTGGATCGCGACTACGTTCACAACGTAATCGATCACGCGGAAACCTACGTGAAGGGCAAAATCCACACGAACGGGATCGAAAACTTCTGGAGCCTGCTCAAGCGCGGGCTGAAAGGAACCTACGTCAGCGTCGAACCCTTCCACCTGTTCCGGTATTTGGACGAGCAGGCGTTCCGCTACAACACCCGCAAGACCAGCGACGGGAGCCGATTCGCCCAGACGCTCGCGCAAACCGTAGGACGGCGAGTTACCTACAAACAGTTGACCGGCAAAGCCGAACCGACGGTTTCGCCTAGGTGATGCCTCCCGACAGGGGCGCGGCTCGCGCGCGCGAGCGGTTCCAACTTCAAATCGAGAAGGACTAGACTGGCGGCATGGCAAAAGACGCCCAACCCAGTTCCCACTCCTCTTTCCAGCGGTTCGAGAATGTAGTGAAAGCGCTGATGGCGGTCCCAAAAAAAGAGGTGGACGCAAAAGCCGCTGATATTCACCGGAAGCGAACCAAACGTAAACGGTCAAAAAAGACGGCCTAGGCGCAGGACAATGCCTATCTGGAAAATCGCGCTGATGATGAGTCTGGTTCTCGTCGCCGGTGGTTGTGGCGATTACTCCGCGACCCAGCAACGGCTCGCAGATGCGTGTAACAAGGGTAGTGCCACGGCTTGTGCGAATTACCAGACTTGTTCGCAGGCGATCTCGGCGTGGTACGTCAACCCGATGGGGCCGGGCTTGGCCTGCAAAGACGTTGCACCAGCGCCAGCCGCTACCCAATGAAAAGCGACGAGACAGCATTACTTCGCTAGGATCACGTCGGCTTCGGCGATGAGTTGATCCAGCTCCGAAAGATAGGCGGCCTGCGCTTCTCCCTGCCGGTCGGTTGCCTCAATTGCGCGATCCAGAAGTCGATCAAACGCGGCAACGTCGGCCTTGTTCCGTCCGAGTATCGCTTGAACCTTGTTGTCGATGACGGCGTGGGCTTTTATCATCGTCCCCGCCCGTTTTTGTGATGCTCCTGCACGTTTCATAAATGCCTCAATTTTACGCCTCTGAATTCCGAACGGCGTAAACTTGTGAATCTGCGCCAACTTTTCCATGCGCTTCTTGAGTTGAGTCTGGCGCGGCTCGATTGCTTCGTTCAGCCGTTGGAGCGCGCGGAAGGCTGCGAGGAGTCGAGTCTGCTTCTGGGCTAGCCCTGCTGTATCCATGGAGCGATAATCTATCCTTGGCAGTCGGGTTAGTCAAATATATTATTGTCCTAATTCGGACAGCACCCGCACACGGGGGTCGCTTTACCGCGTGCGAGCGCTTTGATATGTTTTGCAGTTGACCAAAAAGCAAAAGGAAAAAGGAAAAGTAGAAGGAACCTGATGCCCCTTGCGGCCGCTAATAGGCGGGAAATAATCCAGGCGCACGCGCGAACTCCGAACGACAGTGGCTCACCCGAAGTCCAGGTAGCTCTCCTTTCGGGGCGTATCGAGCAACTGACCGAGCATCTGAAGACCCACGCGAAGGACCACCATTCGCGGCGCGGACTTCTGCGCCTGGTCGGCAAGCGGCGCGGCCTTCTGGAATACCTGCATTCGCGGGATTTCGACCGCTACAAAGCGCTGATCGAGAGACTGGGCATCCGGAGATAGGCCGGCCCTTACGACCGAGCGTCCCTGCCATTGGGGGGCGCGATGGCTTGACAAACCGTCGAGCCATTCAACCGGGAACAATTCCTGCCGAATCGGGCCGCCGCCATCTCTCCCTCGAAGAACAATCAGATGTACAAGAAATTTGAAATCGATTTTCACGGCCGTCCGCTGTCGATCGAGACCGGCAGGCTGGCCAAACAGGCTCACGGCGCCGTGCTGGCTCAATACGGCGAGACCGTGGTGCTGGCCACGGTGGTCTCGGCTTATGAGGCCAATACGTCGGTCGATTTTCTGCCGCTCACGGTTGACTATCAGGAGCGGACTTTCGCCGCGGGCAAAATCCCCGGCGGCTTCTTCAAGCGCGAGGGGCGGCCCTCCGAGAAGGAGATCCTGACCTCGCGGCTGATCGACCGATCGATTCGCCCGCTCTTTCCCAAGGGCTACGATCGCGAGACCCAGGTCGTGGTGACGGTGCTCTCCGCCGACCGCGACAACGATCCCGATACGCTCTCGCTGATCGCGGCTTCCACCGCGATCGAGATTTCCGACGTCCCGCACAAGGGCCCGGTGGCTGCGGTCAGGATGGGCCGGATCGACGGCAAGCTGGTCGTGAATCCGATGGTCAGCAAGCTCGATCAGAGCGACCTGTCGATGGTCGTCGCGGCGACGCCCGACGCGATCGTGATGCTGGAAGGCGGAGCCCAGATCGTCGATGAGGAGCCGGTGCTCGAGGCGCTGTTCACCGCTCACGAAGAGATGCAGCCGATTTTCGACATCCAGCAGGAGCTCCGCCGGCTGGCGGGCAAGCCCAAGCGCGAGTTCAAGCCCAAGGAGCTCGATCCCGAGATTCTGCGCGCGGTGCGCGATCGGGTCGCAGGCGGCCTGGAGGCGGCGCTCGCGACCGCAGGCAAGAAGGAACGCAGCGCTGCGCTGCGGGCGCTCGAGGACCGCACGATCGAGGAGCTCGCGCCGCGCTTTCCGGATCGCGGGAAGCAGGTTGGGGAGTGCTGCGACCGGGTCGTGCGCGAGCGGGTTCGCCGCGCGATCCTGGAGCACGACCGCCGCATCGACGATCGCAAGTTGACCGACATCCGCCAGATAAGCGCGGCCGTCCACGTACTCCCGCGCACGCACGGATCGGCGGTCTTCACCCGCGGCGAGACCCAGGCGCTCGCGGCTGCGACGCTCGGCACGTCCTCGGATGAGCAGAAGATCGACGCGCTGCTCGGCGAGCACTACAAAAAGTTCATGCTCCACTACAACTTCCCGCCGTTCTCGACCGGCGAGGCCAAGTTCCTGCGCGGGCCGTCGCGCCGCGACATCGGGCATGGCGCGCTGGCCGAACGCGCGCTCACCCCGGTGCTGCCCCCTGAAGAACAGTTCCCCTATACGATTCGGGTCGTGTCGGAGGTGCTCGAATCCAACGGCAGCTCCTCGATGGCGACCGTGTGCGGCGGGAGCCTGGCGCTGATGGATGCCGGCGTGCCGATCAAGGCTGCGGTCGCGGGAATCGCGATGGGCCTGGTCAAGGAAGGCGAGCAGTTCCGCGTCCTGACCGACATCCTTGGCGACGAAGATTTTCTCGGCGACATGGATTTCAAAGTCGCCGGTACCGCGACCGGAATCACCGCTATCCAGATGGACAACAAGGTCGGCGGCGTCACCCGCGACGTGATGCGCCAGGCGCTGCATCAGGCCCGCGACGCCCGCCTGTTCGTGCTCGGCGTGATGCAGAAAGCGCTGGAGGCGCCGCGCAAGGAGGTCTCCGCCTACGCGCCGCGAATCGTCACCCTCAAGATCAAGCCCGACAAAATCCGCGACGTGATTGGCCCGGGCGGCAAGGTAATCCGCGCCCTGGTCGAGGAGACCGGGTGCAAGATCGACGTCGAGAACGACGGCACTGTCCTGATCGCATCGGCCGACGGCGAGGCGTTGCAGAAAGCGATCGACGCCATCCAGGCGATCACCGCAGAGCCCGAGGTCGGCAAAATATACAAGGGCAAGGTCCGCAAGGTGGTCGAATTCGGCGCGTTCGTCGAAATCATGCCCGGAACCGACGGCCTGCTCCATATCTCGCAGTTATCGGACGAGCGCGTGCGCAGGGTTGAGGACGTGGTCCGGGAGGGCGACGAGGTGATGGTCAAGGTGCTGGAAGTCGATCGCGGCGGCAAAATTCGGCTCTCATTAAAAGAGGCGCAGAAGGAATCGGGCAAGCAGTGATGCGCCTTCCGATCGGTGGACCTGCCGGCGCATCCGGATGGTAAACAAGAGCGTTCTCGCAAGCGGCGTCCGGGTGCTCAGCGAGCCGATGCCGCAGGTGGTCTCGGCCACGCTCGGCATCTGGGTGGAGAACGGCTCCCGCTACGAGCAACCCCAGGACAACGGCGTCTCCCACTTTATCGAGCATCTGCTCTTCAAGGGCACCCGCAAGCGCACCGCCGCGCAGATCGCCGAGGAAATCGACGCGGTCGGCGGCGTGCTGAACGCCTTCACGGGCAAGGAATACACCTGCTACTACGCCAAGGTCCTGGGCGAACACCTGGACCTCGCCACCGACCTGTTGGCTGACATTTTTCTGGATTCGGTGTTCGATCCGGCCGAGATCGAACGCGAGCGCCAGGTGGTGCTGCAGGAAATCTCGCAGGCCGAGGACACGCCCGACGACTTCATTCACGATCTCTTCAACGAGAAGTTCTGGAAGGGTCATCCGCTCTCGCTGCCGATCTTCGGCTCCGTCGGTACGGTCAACGCGATCAACCGCGACAAGGTCACTTCGTTCATGTCCGAGCGCTATCGCGCCGGGCGCGTTTTCATCGCGGCGGCCGGGATGGTCGATCACGAGCGGCTGGTCAATCGCTGCGCGGTGCTGTTCGATTCGATCGCGGGTGACGGAAGACCCGACCCGATCAGTCCGCCGGCCGAAAAGCCCGGCGTGCTGAACTATGAGAAGAAGCTCGAGCAGGCCCATTTGTGCCTCGGCGGTCCCGCGATCAGCGTGACTCACGATCTGCGCTATGCGGCATCGGTGCTCAATACCGCACTCGGCGGCGGGATGTCCTCGCGGCTGTTCCAGGAAGTTCGCGAGAAACGCGGCCGCGTCTACAGCATCTATTCGTTCATGTCGTCGTACCTGGATTGCGGCTATTTCTGCGTGTATGCGGGAACCAATCCCGAGTGGGTTGACGAGGTAATCGAGGTCACGCTCGGAGAAGTTTCCAAAGTCGTTCGCGAGGGGCTCAAACCGCAGGAGTTGGAGCGCGCGCGCAATCAGCTCAAGGGCAACATGCTGCTCGCGCTGGAGTCAAGCGACTCGCGGATGAACCGGCTGGCGCGCAACGAGATCTACTACCGCCGCGACATCCCGCTTCAGGAAATTGCCGAAGGGATCGAGAAGGTCACCAACGATCAGGTGGTCGAGCTCGCGAACCTCTGCTTCGAGGCGGACCGGATGGGGATGGTCCTGCTGGGCGATCTGAAGGGCCGCAAGCTCGGCGACAACGTCTGGGGCGCGCTGCGCTGATCTTCTCCCGCATCTTGACGATCACCACACGCTCGGGATCATCCGATCGGTATCGCGCACGTAGGCTTCGTACTCCTCGCCGAAGCGGGCTTGCATCGCAGATTCTTCGTCACGAATCGCGCGGCTGCTCACGATCAGCAGGATGGCGAGCGTTACGACCGCGACCACCGGCGCGCCGTACTCGAACGGCCATCCGAACAGCACCAGGCACGAGCCGGCGCGTATCGGATGGCGCACGTAACGGTAGAAGCCGCTGCGCAGGAAGCCGTGCCCGTCGCGCCCGGCGCTGAATCGCCGCTGGACGCGCGCCCCGATCACCAGCCATAGCCCCGCCAGTTCCATCACCAGACCGAACACGGCGATCCCATCTGAGGGCGAGCCACCGTAGATGTAGGTGCGCTCGAACGGAGCCGCCGCGAACAACAGGAGTATCGGCAGTTCGCGAATCAGCGCCTGCCGGGCGGCGTCGCGATTTTGTCCGGCGCCGGCATCCGCGCTCAGAATCGCATTCGCGATCCTGAACCCGGCGTAGGCGCATAGATACCCCAGCACGTAGCGATGCTCGCCCAAGTAATCGCTGATCCCGAGCCCCAGCGCGACTGCGCCGACGATCGCGAGAAAAACGACGACGAGTTCTTCGAGCCGCGGACCGAGAATCGGGACCGCCGGCGCATCGCTGATCTGGTCGCGTTTCTCGACCTGCGCGTCAGTTACCGCCGGAGCACTTTCCGATCGGAGATCGCCGTCGTCACCCATGCCACCAAACTCTCGCAGATGCGCGCGCGGAATCAACTGCCGGAGTCGCAGAGGACGAGATTCACCATCTTTGCGCTTCGCGAATCGCGAATGGTTTGGCTGTCGATTCTGCGAATCCCGAGGCAGTGCAACCAAGTTACTGCATCTGTCAGCCTGCGGCCATCAATCACTCATCAAGTCAGAAAACCTAGCTAATTCAACCAGTTAGTGCGAGACAGGCGAGCGCTGGCCGTCGTTCCCAGCGTTCACAACTTCCGATTCCAGCTTGGCACCGGCATTGCGTATGACAGGCAGGAACGACGTACGAGGAGGGAGAACAATGGAAGCTACAATCAAAGAGGCAAGGTTGGTGGGGGCGGGGAATCTGGCGGACCGCGACGAGACTGTGACCTCCGCTCGCTACGCTGAAAGCAACCTCTTGAGCGAATTGCCCGGTGTCGCATTCGGGCTGATCACTCTGGTCTACATCATCGGCACGTTTGCGGCGCTGATCTAACGGGTTTCCGCGGAGACGACGAAGGAGGAACTTACGATGGCTGCAGCAACCAATGGAGCTGGAATCGCGCGGATAGCGCGCGCCGAAAGGTTCGAGCGCGGGAGTAACGGAGTCCGATGGGCGCAGAGCGCCTTCCTGGACGAACTGCCGGGTGCCGCGTTCGGATTGATCACTCTCGCCTACATCGTCACTTCACTGTTCGCTCTGCTCTAATCAGACTCGGCGCAGGCGCGGCGATCCTGAAATCGGCCGGCCTGCGCTGCGGTGGGCAGAGCGGCAGTCGGAGCGACTGCGCGCGGCCCAGCCGCCATTCTCAGGGAAACCAGCACAATTGTGGCCGCGAGCACGATCGTTACCCAGGTCATCGCGCGCACCCGTGACAGGATCGAGTTGACCTGTTCGACCGTGAACGGCTCGCCGTCGCCGTGCGCGGCCACTTCTTCCTGCCGGCCGATTCTGAACGTCAGGCCGAAGGTCATCCAGGTCTGGATGAAGATCAGAATGAAGGCCAGCAGCAGCTTGAGCGACAGCGGTCCGCTTACCCGGCTGAAGTACTCGAATCCCATCGAGGCCTTAAGATCGGTCAGCCGGACCGCGCCGGTGATGACGATCACGCCGAGCATCGCGATCGAAAACGGGTTGTAGAACCGGAAGCCCGCGATCAGCGCGGCGCGGCGCGATCGTTCGTCGGGCGCGGTCTGAGCCGCCGGGATGAGCATGTAGATGAGGCCGAACTGCGCGCCGAAATACGAAGCCATCGCGAGCAGGTGAATCCAGATCAGTAACTCGCCGGAGAGCATCGGACACTTTCGGCCAGCCGATACGGCTACGGCACCCGCGCCGGCAGGAAGTCAGCCGGCTTACTCGCCCGGCGCGCTATCGAGCGCGTTGGCGTGCGCGAGCTGCGAGTACCATTTCCCGCTCTGCTTGACGGTCCGCTTTTGCGTGGCGAAATCGCAGTACACGATTCCGAAGCGCTGGGCGTATCCCTCGGACCACTCGAAGTTGTCGGTGAAGGTCCAGGTGAAGTAGCCGCGTACGTCCGCGCCCTGCTGGATTGCGCGCGCGACTTCGGCGATATAGCGGCGCAGAAAGCGCACGCGGCGCTCGTCGCGCACGTGGCCGTCGCCGCCGGGACCGTCGCCGTAGGAGCATCCGTTCTCCGTGATGTAAATCGGCGGCCGGTTGTAGTCCTTCGTGATCCGCAGGATCATCTCGGAAAGCGCCGCCGGATAGACCTCCCATCCGAAGTCCGTGAACTCCTTTGCGTCCGGCCGAACCTGCTTCACGCCGAGGTTCGTATCCGCCGGGTCATGGGCCACCACCGACCGTGTGTAGAGATTTATGCCCACGAAGTCGAGTGGAGCCTTCACGATTTCGAGATCGCCGGGGCGCACGTCAATTCGATCCGAGAGGTTCGAGTTGTTGACGTAGGCCTCGGGATAGCGCCCGTTCATCGCGGTCTCGAGAAACCACAGGTTGAAGAATCGATGCCATCGTTCCGCGGCCTCGCGATCGTCCTTTGAATTGGGGTCCTGCGGATGGACCGGCGACATCGAAAACGCCGTGCCGACCGCTTCGGGCTTGTGCCCGCGTTCGCGCAGCGCGCGCGCCGCGAGTCCCTGCGCGAGGTTGACCACGTGGGTCGCGCGCAGCGCCTCGGCGGGTTCGTGCCGGCCAGGCGCGTGCATTCCGACCAGGTATCCGAGGATCGTGAAGACCCACGGCTCGTTGAAGACCATCCAGTGCTTGACGCGATCGCCAAGCCGATCGGCGACGATCGCCGCGTAGTCGCGGAAGTGGCTGGCGGTGTCGCGATTCGGCCATCCGCCGGCGTCCTCGAGCGCCTGCGGCAGGTCCCAATGGAAGAGCGTGACGAACGGCTTGATCTTGCGCCGCAGCATCTCGTCGATGACGCGGCTGTAGAAATCGAGACCCTTCTGGTTGATCGCGCCACGTCCCTGCGGCAGGATTCGCGGCCACGACAGCGAAATGCGCGAGGCCGTCAACTCGAGCTCGGCCATCGTCGCGATATCCTCGCGGTAGCGATGGTAGTAATCGCACGCCACGTCGCCGGTGTCGCCGTGCTTGATTTTACCCGGGGTGTGGCAGAAGCGGTCCCAGATCGACTCGCCCTTGCCGTCCTCGTTCCACGCGCCCTCGATCTGGTACGACGCGCTCGCGGTGCCCCACAGAAATCCCTTCGGAAACGTCACTGCTGCCATGCGCCGATGGTTATCACACGGCGCCGGAATCCGAAACAGCGGAAGAGATCGCCACGGGAGCGTTCGCCGCCTCTGCGGATGAAATCAGCCTTTCTCGGTTTCCGCGTATGGAGCTTGCGCAAAGCGGATGTGCATTGCGCGGAGTGCCTCTTTGCCCCGGATCGTCAGGTCGGTGATGAACAGGAACTGCTCGCGGCTGTCCTTCACGTAGCTCTTCAGTCGGTAGAGCGTGCCCCACGGCTTTTCCATTGCAATCGCAACCGCTGGCGTGTCCGGCTGGTGATACGGGCTTGATTCGGCTATCTGCACCAGGCATTGACGTACCGCGGACCCGTCATGGTCGGCGTGAAGATAAAAGTTGGTCACACAAAGCAGGCTGCGATTGCCGCTGCTGGCGTTGAAAACGCTGGCAGCCCAAATCCGGGAATGCGGAATGATAACCTCGGTATCGTCGGCGGTGACCAGATGCACGGCGCGGACCCCGATCGATTTCACCTCTCCGTAAGCGCCATCCACCTCGATCCAGTCCCCCGGCTGGTAGGTGTTTTCCAGGATCGTTACCAGCCCCGCGATAAGGCAGCTCGAGTAATCCTTGAATGCAAATGCCAGAGCGAGCCCCGCGGTTGCAACCAGGGCGACGGTATTTTGAAATGTCGGTTCGACGAGAATCGGCAGAATGACCACGATACTTCCGATTTCGATCAGGACGCGGGCAATCGGCGCGGCGCGAAGGATGCGCAGGCGCAGTCGTCGCGGCGCCTTTTCGGCTGAGTACCGGATCATCCCTCCCACCGCCAGTATCAGCAGCCGGGCAAGAATCAATATAGCCAGCGCGAGAAGAAGGTCCTCCCACTCGAGTTTCCGCAACAGGCCCCAAGCGTGCGCGCCCCCGCTCATTCGCAGCCTCCTTTCCGGTCACCGAAACAGCGAGCAAGCGACATGCCGCCGGACGCGCGAGTGAACGACTCGATCCGACGCGACTTCAGCCTTGGCGTCCGAATTTGCGACAATCGCTCATAGTGCGCGGCGCAAGCATTGCGTCGAACGAGACACAAGCCCGCTCGCTGTTCTGAGATCAGCGCATCGAGCCGCGCGGCGCGGCCCCCGAAGATTCTGGCGCACCGCGATGGGTGCGCCAGAACGCGGGCTCCTCAGTTCGATCCCGTCGAGCCCAGCAGATTCCCGCCCAGCGTCGCATTTCCGACCGACGGATCGCCGATCACGTTGACCATCGCCGGCTTGCCCGATTTGAAAGCCCGCTCGAGCGCCGGAATGATCTGCTCCGGCGTCTCGACCTGCTCGCCGTGACAGCCCATCTCGGCGAAAATCTTGTCGTAACGGACATCGGGCAGCATGTTGAACGGATCGGTCTTGTCCTTGAGGAACGGCATCTGGTCGAAGTTCGGCCCCCACGAGCTGTTGTTCCAGAGCACCGTGACGATCGGCAACTTGTAACGCGCGGCGGTTTCCATGTCGAAGCCGCCGATTCCCAATCCGCCGTCTCCGCTGATCACGACGATCTGCTGGCCGGGCCGCGCGAGTTGCGCGCCGATTCCCATCCCGACGCCGTGACCCACCGGCGCCAGCGGCCCCGCGTCCACCACCTGGCCCATGAAGCGGCAGGTGAACGCGCGGCTCATCCATCCGGAGAGCGTGAAGCTGTCGATAATGGTGGTCGCGTTCTTGTCCAGCACCGAGATCAGGTCGTCGCAAAGGCGCGCCGGATGGATCGGACGCTGCTCGTAGGCCTTCTTGTTCTGATCGCGGACCTGCGTATCGAAACGCGTGCGAGCCTGCCCGACTTCTTTGGTCCATTCGGAGGTCCGGTTCTTCGAGAAGTCGAGCTTGAGTTCCCTGATGCGATTGATCAACTGGCGGAGCACCAATTTGGGATCTCCCACGATCGGCACTTCAACTCCGACCTGCCATCCGATTCGCGTCGGCGTCGGATCGACCTGGATATACTTGGCCTGATCGGTCCAGGTCGGAGGCTGCCCGAAGTGCTCGCCGCTCCAGAACCGGAATCCGATCGCGAGCACCACGTCGGCGCGGCCGGTGAAGGGTTTCTTGAACGCGCCGCGAATCGCGAGCGGATGTTCTTCGGAAACCGCGCCCTGGCCGGCGCGGCGGGTGTAGATGGGAATCGAGGTGAGATCGACGAACTCGCGGATCTCCGCTCCCGCCTGCGACCAGAACAGTCCGTCCCCGCCGGCGATCAGAGGACGCTGCGCGGCGTGCAGCAACTCGACGGCGCGATCGATGTGCGAGGGATCGCCGGCTGAACGCACATCGTCCGCGGTAAAGCGCCGCGCTCCCTTGCGCTGCCGGGAATCGTCGTCGTGATGGTAGAGGATGTTCTGCGGAATCTCGACCAGCGCCACTCCTTGCGGCGGAGAAATCGCCTCGCGGAAAGCCGATCGCACGTCGAATTCCATCGAGCTCCAGTCGGTCACGCGCTTGGTGAACTTGGAAAAGCTGCTGACCACTTCGGAGCCGTAGGCCTCCTGGAACGAGCCGAGATGATCCTCGGTGTTCGGATGCTGCCCCGAGATGCACACCACGGCGCTGCCGGTCAGCCCGGCAACGCACAGGCCGGTGACCGCGTTGGTCAGGCCGCATCCTGCGGTGACCATGCAAACTCCCGGCTCGCCGGTGAGCCGCGCGTATGCGTCGGCGGCGTAGGCGGTGGCCTGCTCGTGACGCATGTGAATCATCTTGATGTCGTTGCTCTTCAGGTTGGCGAGGATTGGGAACAAGTGCCCGCCGTTGATCGTGAAGCAGTAACGCACCTGGTTTTCGCGCATCACTCTGGCGACGAGCGCGCCGCCGTCGATTTTCGCCATCAGCGAATCCTCCTCAGGTATTCATCGCGAATATCCCACATCGAACGCGGGCTGACCATAGCGCCGGAGGCTGCCGCATCCGACGCCCGTAGTTTCGTCCAGCCTCGCTCCTGAGTGGCGCTCGCGGGTCATTGATGGCACACTTGGGGCGTTACCTTTTAGATGGTGATTACCACCCAAGTTATGCGATTCGCGCGAAGAGCCTTGTCTATGGGCCTCCTGCTCGCACTCGCGCTCTCGCCCGCGGCGCTTGCAGCCGCCGAGTCGGCGCCCGCGCCGGTCTCGCCGGCCCAGGAAGCTGGCGCTGGCGCGGCCCAGGCAGCATCGACCGACCCGGCGGCAATCGCGACCCCGTCGCAAGCGCCACGCGCATCGGGGTCGGTAAGCCCGGCTACCGGGCCGGGCGCGGTACAGGCAAAAGCCGCGGAGCGCTTCAGTCTTCTCAGCCCGCACACCTGGCCCTTTTCGTTCATTCCAGTGCCGGAAATCGCCACCGATCCGAACGAGGGCACCACGGTCGGATTGCTGCCGGTACTGCTCTTTACCGATGATCACAAACAGATTCACGACATCATCGCGCCCGATATTACCGTCAACACGATCATGGGTGCCGGCGGGACGTTCAGATACTTGTCGTACCCGTCGGAAGACACCCAATACTATGCGATCGCGAGCGCCGCGCAGAACATCGCTCGCAAGGTCGATCTGTTCTACTCGACCGGCCGGACTCACTCCGAGCAGTGGTCGTTCGACGGCCGCTTTTACTTCGAGCGCGACCCGACCGATCGCTTTTTCGGAATCGGGAATGAGACGAACCACGGCGGCCAGAGCAATTTCACAACCCAGCAGCTTTATGGCCTGGCGGTACTCACTCTGAACATTACGCAACAACTGCAACTGTCTTTGGTCGAAAAGCCTCGCTACGTGCGTGTTTTGAGAGGCGCGCTGGAGAACCTGCCTTTTGTCGGCAAGCTCTACCCCGGCGTTAAAGGGCTGAGCGGCGGCACTGACATGAAAAACCAGCTGCTGGTGGCATACGATACCCGCGACTCGCCGGACATCCCGCGCAAGGGCGGCTTGTTCCGCTTCTTCGCCGATCTCTCGGATCGGCGGTTGTTGAGTTCGGTATCCTACGGTCAGTTCGGCGGGGAAGCGCGCGGTTACGTTCCCGTCAACAGCAACATCACGCTGGCCAGTCATGCCTTTCTTCAATACACGCCGGCCGGCAGCGAGACCCCTTTCTGGGCGATGGCGCGTCTGGGCGGAGAGGACAGCCTGCTTACCGATCAACAGACCCTGCGTGGCTACGGAGCCGGCCGTTTCGTGGACAACAATCTTTCGCTCGCCAACGTCGAGATGCGCACCCGCGTGTATCAGAGGGATCTGTTCGGCACCCACGCCATCATCGAGTTGGCGCCGTTCGTCGAGGCCGGACGCGTTTTCCACTCGATGAACGATGATCCCGTCACGCGGCTTCATCCTGTGGGCGGCGTTGGCTTTCGCGGAATCGCGGAGCCGTTCGTGGTCGGCTACGTCGACGTCGGGGTAGGCGGCGAGGGCGGCACAATCTTCTCCGGAATCAACTACCCGTTCTGACTTTCCGCTGCCGCACTTGACAGACCTGCGATCGGGTCGGAAGCTCGTCCCATCGGGAGGAACCGGATGGAGCAGCGCCAGCCAAAACTTAACGATTC
>CAWHNS010000022.1:0-259701 GCA_963830715.1 uncultured delta proteobacterium | reverse complement strand
ACTCGCGAAATCCTGGAGGTCTGCGCCGCGCGCGGGACGGGCTACTGTCTCGGGACCGGGAACTCCGTCGCCAACTACATTCCGCCCCGAAACTACCTGGCCATGCTCGATGAGGGCCAGCGGTGGAACCGCGAGCACTTCGGCTCTTCCTAGCAGCAACCCTTTGCGATCCCAGTTTTTTGGCTGTCCCTCGCAAAAATTACCGCCTTGACTCGAAACACGCGTTGCCGGCACGGGTTGACAGTTGGTCGCTGACCAGCTTGCAGCAGCGGTTGGTGAAAACCGGCGGGCGGCTGATCAAGCATGCGCGCTACTACTGGTTGCTGCTGGCCGAGGGCCATCTGACGCGGCGGTTGTTTGCCGGCCTGCTGCGGAGGATCGCCACGCTGCCGTCGCCGGCGGGATAAGGCGGGCGCAAAGGGAAGCGAATTTCGATGAGGACGCTGGGGCGAAGGGAAAAGTGCCTGCGGAACCGTTGGGAAAAAGGGCATCTCCGGGCGTTGCGTGCACATCAGATGCGAAACCGATCCCTTCCCGGCGCCGCTAGAAGCACCGTGGACCAAAACCGGGCTAAACCTTGCCGGGGGAGGCTGTTTGGTCTATACGGCGAATTGGAATCGGAGAGTCAAAACGGAAATCCCGGATGAAATAAGCGCAGTATGACCCCGCTCGAATGCGTGCACGTTGGTCTGATTGGTTGCGGGCGCATCGCCAGCCTGCAGGTCCTGGGCTATCGCGATCACTCGCGCGCGGAGCTGACAGCAATCTGTGACAACGACGAAGCGCTGCTAGGTCAGCGACAGCAGGAGTGGCAACCAAAGAAGACGTATCGGGACTATCACCAGCTTCTGGCCGACTCCGACGTGAACGCCGTGGAGATCCTGATACCACACCACTTGCATCGAGAGGTCGCCATCGCTGCGTTGCAAGCAGGCAAGCATGTGTCGTTGCAGAAGCCGCCGGCGTTGACGCTCCGCGAACTCGACGACGTGAATGAAGCGGCGAAAGGTGCGGGACGCCGGCTGCGTGTCTTCGAGAACTTCATGTACTATCCGCCGCACGTCAAGGCGCGCGCGCTGGTCCAGGAAGGCGCAATCGGTGAGCCCATCTCGGTGCGTATCAAGACGGCGGCCGGACGTTTCGATGACGGCTGGCGGGTGCCGGCCAGGTCGCTAGCGTGGCGCATGAATCCGGAAACCTGCGGTGGCGGCCCAACCTGCTTCGACCACGGCTACCATTGCTACAACATGGCGCGCTTCTTCGTCGCCGAGCCGGTCGAACGCGTGCACGCGTGGATTCACGTCAACCGGTTTGGGTCGGACGCTTTCTACGACGGGCCCGCTTTGATCAGTTGGAAGTACGCCGGCGTACCCAAGTTCGGCAGCTGGGAAGTGATCGCGTCGGTGGGCATGCGCGTACGCTCGAAGTACTACGCCAGTGACGACCGCATCGAAATCCACGGGACCGAGGGCATCATCTGGATCAACCGCTGTACCGGTTCGCTTCTCGACGAGCCTGCGCTGGTCCTGTATCGGGACGGCGAGACGCGCGCCTGGCACGACATTCCAAACGACTGGTCGGAAAGTTTTCGCCTCGGCGTGCACGATTTCATCGACGCGTTGATTGAAGGCCGCCAACCCCCACAGGATGCCGACGATGCAGCGGCAACGCTCGGCTTCGCCATCGCCGCCCACGTCTCGGCCTGCGAGCACCGCGAAGTGCGTCTCGACGAGATCGGGCCGGACACCAGAGCACGACTCCCGATCTGACTTGCTGTCCGTCCCGTGCTGGTGCCTTTGTGCAACGTGCGGGCGATGCCGTCTAAGACAGAGCGGCGAGGGGGAAGGTCGCCCTTGCACTCCCCCTGATCAAGACTGCCGTGACGTGGGTCAGTTTTACTTCGGCGACTTTTGCAAAAGTGCGTCAACATTCAACCGGCGTTGACAGGCAACGTGTGTGTGGCGAATTGCTGATTCCAGATCACATCTCTAAGCTGATAGCGTTTTCTGCCGCCACCTTCTTCGTGCTCTCTTATCTGGGCTATCGGTGCATCGGCTGGGTGCTTTGCTCCCGGATATTCGAATTAGACAGATGCCCTCGAAGTCTAACCGTTAGCGCGTGAAAGGGACCTTTTCTCAGAAATTCCTGCAATTCGACGCCGAATCCGGTCGCGACACTTCACGAGTAAGCCAGCGCGCCGCCGGAGTCGTCTCCGACCGGCTCGATCACTTGATCGGCGGGATAAATTCGGGAATGTCCTGCGACGGCTTCATCTTCCACTTGGGCTTGCGCTTCTCGACGAACGCGCTGACCCCTTCGTACGCGTCCGGCTGCTTGCCGGACCACCAGAAGGCTTTCGAATCTACCGCCTGCGCCCTTTCCGCTTCGGGCTCCGCGAGCAGTCCGTAGATCAGCCGCTTGGTTATCGCGACCGACACCGGCGCCGTGTTCTGCGCGATGTCGAGCGCCAGCTCGCGCACCTTGGTCATGAACTCCGCGTCGGGCCACACGTGGCTCACGATTCCGAATTCGAGCGCCTCGCGCGCGCTGATAATCCGCCCGGTCATCAGGAGTTCGTTGGCCTTAGCCAGTCCGATCATTCGCGGCACGGTCCACAGGCTGAGCGCCTCCGGAATTATTCCGCGCCGCACGAACACGAAGCCGATTCGCGCGCTCTCGGCCGCGACGCGGATGTCCCATTGCATCGGCAGCGTGATTCCCATTCCGACCGCCGGCCCGTTGATCGCCGCGATGATCGGTTTGCGCACGTTCCACGGCCGAATCGCGGGCGCCGGCCGTTGGCGGCGCTCCGCACGCGCGTCAGCGTCAAACGTGCTGCCGCCACTCGACAGATCCGCGCCCGCGCTGAACGCGCGGCCCGCGCCGGTGACGACGATCACGCGCACCTCGTCGTTCTGGTCGTATTCGGCAAACGCCCCGTAAAGCTCCAGGGCCATCGCGCCCGAGAATGCGTTCAGTTTCTCGGGGCGATTGAGCGTGATAGTCGCGACGCTGTCTTTTACTTCCTTCAGGATGTGACCGCTGGCCATGTGATTTGCTCCTTGCGCTGGCGAATCTCAATTCTCTCATCGGCGTCTGCAATCGCAAGACCCTACGGCCGCTTGCGCGCCTCGAAGGTCAGGACGGAGCCATCAATCTGCGGTCTGAAGCCCTGGAATCCGGCCTGAGTCAAGTATCCGTCGAGTTGCGCCGGTTCGAAGAGCCGCAGGCTGCCGCGCCTCTGGATACGCTCGCGGACGCCCTCGAAACGCAGGATGCCCGTATGCGCAGGTGTGAAGGTCGTCACCGCAAGCAGAGCACGCAGTTTCATCACGCGCGCAATCTCACGCAGGACGGCGACGGTGTCTGGAAACAGATGGACGCGCCGCCGCACAGGGCGACATCGAAGAGAGCGTCGGAGAAAGGCAATGCGTCCGCACTTGCGCGCGCGAATTGGACGTTGCCGATGCCCTCTTGAGTTACGTAGGCAGCGCCTTGCCGTAACATGCTCCACGAAATGTCGATCCCGTACACGGTTCTGGTCGGGGACGCGGTCCGGCGTCCCAGCGTCCCCGGCCCGCAGGCTAACGTCCAGGACCATCCCGCTCTCCGCCGCCACCATCGCCGCGACCTTGCCCATAACCGCCTCGAAAGGGGGGGCCTGGCTCCCGCCGAAGATTCTAAGGATCACCGGATACCACAGCCTGCTCTCGTACAACCGGCCGATCAGCGGAATGTTCAGGAATCGTCGCAAGCCCGGGCTGATTCTGGAATCCAGGTCCGGTGGGACGAAATCTGGAATGCGATCGACGATCGGATAGGTGGCTCGACAAACGCGGCAGTCGAATGCTTGGCCGCCGCGCGCGAGCGGACCTTTGCATGAAGGGCAAACGTAGATGTCAGGATCCACCGCCAACCGTATTCCTCACAGACCGGCCCCTACTCTCCTTGCGGCGCGACCCGCGAGAGGGCGCAACGCCCGCGCACTTCTCGTGTATCGCAAGGGACCATCGCAGAGCGTACCAACCGGATCAAGCGAGCTTTTCCCGCTCGTCGCGCGCGGCGTTGCCCGCCCGGGCCTCCGGCGCGCACCCTGAAGCTGCTGCAGCGCAGTTGATCTATTTCTTGGCTTTAGACTTTCTTCGGTGCTCTGCCGCGCACTTCGCATGAGCGCGCTTCTCGGCGTTGCCCGCGCCCACAACCACGTGAACCACTACAAGCACGATGTTCTCAGGGCTGCTGGGACCCACGACCACGTAGTTTTCGTCTTCGCCGATTACCTGATCGCAGTACTCGCAGAGAAAAACTTGAGGCATCGTAGACCTCCGCCCAAGACTTAGGTCTCTGGTAGAAAACGGCCACGTGCGTCGCGAGGTGCTGCGCGCCCTCGCGCGCGGCATTCGTGCACTTTGAAGCTGTTGCTGTTGCGGCGCAACGCGCGCGCATTTCGCAGACAGTCGCGAATCGGTGGCGTGGTGATTGTAGTGGAGTTTCTTCGCTGCTCGATACTGAGGCGGAGTGTCGCCAGCAGCAAGGTTATTCCCCAGCTCTCCTGGATCGGGGATCACCGCGCGCGGCCGATCAGGGGCACGAAGCGGCCGACCTCTCGCGCCCATGTGCTGAATTCCGGACCATAGATGCGGGACAGATGGTGTTCTTCTTCGATTGCTTGCCGACGGACACCGATGGCCGTGCCGACCACGATGATGAGAGAGAGCAGTGTTGGAATGAGGAACATCCAGCCCAGCAGCGCCACGACCATGCCGAGATAGATGGGATTCCTTGAGAATCGGAACAGGCCGGTCATTACCAGGGCGACTGGTCGCGCCTGCTGATCGAATCCTATCTGCCACGCCTCGCCCATGTTCGTGATTCCCGCAGCCGTGACCGACACGCCTAGCAGGAAGACGAGCGTTCCCGTTGCGGGTAGCGCGCCGAAGAAGGCACGTCCGAGGGGCGCGTACAGTCCAAACGGCTCCGCAAGGGCTTGCCAGAGGAGTAGGGCGCCCAAGCCGATCACTTGAGCCTCCCTTACGCTCTGAGCGGTCCTGCCCGAGCGGAAAACTCGGACGGGTGAACGCCCATACCTGCGGCGGTACCGCCGAATAAACATTGCGAGCCCGGCTGCGCAGATCGCCAACAGCGAGAGCGGTATGAAGCGGCTTGGAAATGTCACATCCTCCTCACTCTTCATGCGGGGAAGGAAGAAAGCGACCACAAATCAGGCGCCGTGCTGACGCCGTTGGCGCCCATCCGCCGCGCACCTCGAAGCGTTGCCGCGCACCGTGGGTGCGCAACTCGCACGGCCGCGAGTCCACGGTCTATCGACCGCGATCGTGGTCGAGTTCCCTCGGTGGTGGACAGTGAAGACTCGCCTTCGGGCAACGGCCAACTCGGCACCATGGCGTCCTCGGCGCGATACAAGTGTGACATCCGCGACATGGGCGATGCGAGTGCGCGGCTGATGAAACTCCGCCCGGTGACCTTCCGCTACAGGGATGATCCTACCGGCACCATCCAGTACGGTCTGGTCCCCGAAGAAGTCGCTCGGGTGTACCCGGAACTGGTGACCTACAGCGCTGACGGCAAAGTCGAGACGGTGCGCTATTCCGAACTCACTGGATTGCTGCTCAACGAACTGCAGAAGCAAACGAACGAGAACGCGCGTCAAGCCGAGCGGCTCAGAAGCCTTCAAGATCGTTTGGCGTCGGTCAACAATCTGGCGGGGTTGCTCGACAGTAAAGGCGAGTATGCGCGGGCGGAGTTGCTCTACGGCCCGCGCGTTCGAAGCCAGCCAAACGCGTGCCGGGCAATGACCATCCCTTGACGCGTATCCTGCGGCAAAATTTGGCGAACCTGCTGGAGAAGGAAAATCGTTGCAAAGCAATTAGCTGATTCAGCTTGCCGCATTCGATTGAGCCTTCTGCGGGCGGACCCGCCTAAGCCTGTGTCCACGCGCTCCCACGACCTGTTGGCCTTACCCCGTGCCCGCGACGCGAACGTCCACATAGCCAGAATTTATTGCGGGCGTCGGCCGCGACATAGCGGCCTTCACCAACGCCCGGGTGACAGGAGCAGGAGTGCCTGTAGCCCGCATCGGCCCTTTGGAGTGGGATTGGACTCCAATCCCGGCTGCCTCGGGGGAGGCACCGAGTGCCCACTCAGTGCCCACTCCTCAGCTTCTACAGCGTAACGCAGCGTAACCTCGACCGCCGAAAATCGCGCGACTTTGCTAACAGCGTAACCTGACATAACGTAGGAAAAGCCGCCGGACACGTCTTAGGATCCGGTGCCGCAAGGCGTGGGGGTTCAAGTCCCCCCTCTCGCACCTCCTGGAAAAATACGCTCCGGCCTGGATTCCGGCCCGTTCGCCTCTTTCCGGCAGGTGATGAAGAAGGCCCCCGAGGGTACGCACCGGGCATCCAGATCCCAGTGCAGGTCGATCAGCGAATCTCTAGTCCGCGGAGCGACGAGAAAATCGGCAGCCGCCACCTGGGCCTGCTTGCGATGAGTGTCGCCGGCGGAAGCCTCGCCCGGAAACAGATATGCGCTGACGGGTCTGGCGAATTCCGGAAACAGTATTTCGCCGCATCCCTCGACGCTCAACAGCACGGGCGGTCGGCTGGATTGATTCTCCCGGATGAGCCTTCTAACCCGGGTCCACTCGCGGCGCTCCTCGGGCGAGCTGAAGAGCCCCGCCGTTTCCCGACTCGCGCTGCGGGCCGACCAACTCCGATACAGGTCGGAGAAGTCGGAAGCTTCCGAAGCAATTGCGAGCAGAGCCAGGGCACAGACCGGATAGAGAGACCACGGGCGCCAAACACTGGTCGCCGCGATTCCCATTACAAGCACATACGAGTAGTAAAACCACGAAATGGAATTCCCGAAGAGTATAGTGATGAAGATCAGTTGCAGAAGCGCGCAGGTGAATATTATCTGGTCACGGTCGTTTGACAGGAATTGGCGCGCCGACGCGAGTCCGCCACAAAGAAGATAAAGCAGGCCGGCCATATAGAACCCGGGGATCGAGCCAAGATAGTACCTGTAAGTTTGCTCCCGGTGGGTGCAACATAGTCTTTCCGGCGGACAAGAACCCAAAGTGACTCGCGCGGTACAGCCGCATTCCTGTGGTCGGCAAGAACTGGTGCAGAAGGGGAGAGATTCCGTACATTCCCGCCAGAACCGCGCTCAACGACAACCCCGCGATCGCGGCCGGCAGCATCGTCCGCGTCAAATGTGCCAGGCGTGCGCCGGGTTGTCGCCACCAGTTGTGGAGAAGCAAAATCGCGATCAGGAGACCGTAGAAGTATCCCATCGAGGGCTTCGAAAATACGGCCGCGGTGGTCAGAGCCAGTGCGCGGGGAAGTCTGTCGGCGGCTTGCTCTGCCAGAGCATTTGCGATGAATGCAGCTTCGAGAGCATGGGCGAGATTCGGATAGCCCGGTTGCACCGCGACCGGCATGGCCGCAAATATCACTGCTATTCCGCTCCAGCCCAGTTGGAGCGCGGCTGAAAACCTCGCGATCCCGACCGCCGTCATCAGCTCACAAACCAGGAAGGCAATCCAGCACGCGACGGGAGTCAGACCGAATAGCGCGAACCACACGCGGCCAACGGCCAGGGGAAGCAGGCCATACGGATATCCGAAATCCAAACCGGGACGGTAACCCCGCGAAAGCAGATATTGGATTGTGAGATTTGCTCCTCGATCATCGAATGCCCAGTCAAAGCCCAGTCCATGAGGGATATTCGCGAGGTGCAGCACGACGACCTCGAACCCGAACAGCAGGCAGAGCCTGATCGCGCGGCTATCGCCTCGCGGAGCGGCTGGACGTTTCGTCATGGTTGTTCGTCAGACTGGAGACGCTGGTTACGAACTGGCGTATCTCCAACTCAAGGCACAAGCGGGACAGGGCGATTCGGCGGATCAAAATCAAAAATGCCGCGATCCTGGGAATACTGCGAGCCACACCGGCAAATGATCGCGAGATCAGTGCGGCGTAAAGCGATGCTCCGACATCGCGGGCACATCAACCGCGCCAGCACGGTATCGGGCAGCGTCGCCGGCGACGACGATCTCCGGCGTGATCGGATCAGGCTTGCGTAGACGTTGCCGGGAAGTACGCTCTGTGCCGCAAACGCCAGGATTTCACGCGAAGTGTACCGCGCCCTGTGAGTAGTTTCTGCAAAATTGAGCTTTGAAGCTCCGCGCGCCGAATCTCGAAGCACAATCTCAGTTGCCGTCTCATTCGGGAACTCGCACTCGATCTCTTCCGAATGACAGTAGATCGAGCTGTTCAGCAGTTCGTGGCGAGCCTCGCTCCAGGCTCCCAGCGCCGCGTCGTACTCCTCGTGAAACAGGCCGCCGAACAACTGCGGCAAGTCGTTGCGGTAGAACCTCAAAAGGGTGCCACGTGCCTCGACAAGCCATTCGTGGAATGACCACGCATACATCAACTCCCGCTTGCGTGACGGAAACTCCAAGTACACCCGGCGCGAGCAGCGTTTGATCTCGGCAATGAAACGCAAGGGATCGGAGAGGTGTTCAATGATGTGGGACGCGAAAATCAGGTCGCAGCCGCCATCCGGGATCGGCATAGCCAGCGCGTCGGCCTTGATGATCGGGACGTCCGAAAAGTGCATCGGCTCGGTCCGGTGCGGGCTTTTGTCAAACGGATGTTTCTCGATTACAAGATTGGCCCGCCGGAACGGGCGATGACCGCCGCCGATATCGATTACGAAGTCGGCGCGGCCGATTTCGATTCGTTGCAAGACCTGCTCGCGAGTCATGTTCGCGATCAGTTCAATTCAGACCGTTTCGTCGGGAGTTTGGCCTTCAGCTACCATGAACCTATTGATCCGGAGCAAGAGATGATTGCGCGTGGGGCACGCGGGTGTACAGATCCAGAGTGACCCAGAAGTAGCGCTGGTGGCTCGCGCGCCGAAAGTCTCTGCTCAAGATATCAGCGGCGACCTCTGTCGTCGGCAATTCGACTCTGCGGTAAGTTACCAGCCATACGCGGCTACACGCGCTCTCGGTACTCGCGGCAGCTTGCGGCTCGATCGTCTTCAGGAGCGGCTGCGGGCTGCGGGAGTCGATCCACCATTGTAGCGGAATGGCTTGAAATGGCCAGAAGACGGCGCAATCGCCGGCGCGCCACTGGGCGGATAGATCGCGGAGGGCGTCCCGGTAGTTTTCTTTGTAAGGCTTCGAGTAGAGCGTTTGGAGCGCCGGCGCGCTGCACGCCAGAGCAGTCGCAATCAACGCGGTCCTAAGGACCGCGTTCGGCAGATCCAGAAGGCCGCGCGCGACAAGGATGTAGTAAAACCCGACGCAGAATATAACGTAACGCACGCCAAACTGCAGGGCCCAAACCGCACTTAAAGCCACGATGATCGGAACGGGCAGGCATAGCAGCAACAAGAAAGAGGTGCATTGGCGGGTGGCGCCTTTCCGGGCTCGCCACAGCGCGATCCCCGCGGGTGCGGTAAAAAGAAGCGAGCCCAACGCCAAGGTCCAGCGGGGGCCGGAATAGTTATCCGCCCGGTACACGGCGCCGTTGTTGAAGGCGTTTAGTATTTGCAGGAGCGTGAAGGCGTTAACGGCGAACCATGGCGGTTGTTTTTCGAGTAAGTGGAGCTTGGTCGGACCGGCAAGCGCGTTATGAATGACGCCACTGGCAAGCCACGGCGTGAAAAGCACCGGGGCCAGAGCAAGGCTCAGCAGGACGCCCCGCGCTACGCCGGGGCCGAGCGAGCGCCGGAACAGCAGGGTGTGTACCGCCAGGGCCAGCAGAACGAAGATCCCGTAGTAGTTGGTGTAGAGCAGCGCCGTGGCCGAAATCACAAGGCCCAATCGCGTCAGCAGGCGGCTTTTTCCTTCAAGCGAAAACAGAAGCAGGTAACCGGTCAAGAGCGTCAGGAAAATAAACATCGTGTACGGCCGGGCTTCCTGCGAGTACATCACCCCCAACTGCGAAACCGCCAGCAAGGCAGACGCCAGAAGAGCGACGGGCCTGTCGTAGAGGCGCCAGGCCAATAGATAAATCATGGGAATCGACATCACGCCGAAGAGTACTGACAACAAGCGCGCTTGAAACGTGCCCGAGCCGAGGAGCGCGAACCAGGCGTGCAGCAAGTAGAAATATAATGGTGGATGCCAGAAATCACCGATCAGCGCCGGGGTCAGCTTACCCAGCGGGAGGACACTCCTGGTTATCGCAAGCGCTTCATCGTACCAGGGGCCCTGCCGATCCAAGTGGTAGAGCCTCAGGCCCAGGGCAGCTGCCATGATGGCGAGGACCGGCCACTCCTCCCGCGTAAGTAAACTACCTAAGCGTTTATCCGGCATGCAGTGCACCTTAATCGTGCCCGCGGCTCACGCTCTTGCCGCGCTCAGGTTCCTATCTATCTCGCGGTGAGAACTGACAGGACACGAGGCCGACACAATCATAACGCGTCTGACTCATCATTCCTGCGGAGAATAAAGAACAGCACGGACGCCCGGCGCTTCAATAGTCCGCGTAGCCTTATAATTCCATAGAACTTGTTCTATCGGTCGCGGCAACCTCTCCTCATAGTTATAGAACCACAACGCCCATACTCTGGAGCGCGGCTTCAGCAGGCATGCCGTTTCGTACCTCCGCCCGACGAACCGATCCCGGTCGGCATTCAGGTAATACAAGATCGGCGTGGAGTACCAGTCAGACCTGAAAAAGATAAGCTCCTCCTTCTCAATATGTGGAGCTAAGGCGATTGCAAGCGCCTTGTAGTCCGCTCTGCCGATGGTCATGCAGCGATAGTCTTTCCAACCCGTATAATCCGCGGCTCCTACCACAATCAACAGGAGGGCAGCTACAATGCCGTGGCGACTTAAGCGTTCCATGCCTCGCGCAAGAACCAGGAACAGATAGGGAGCGAAGAGCAGCATCCCTCGAGCGTTGAAGATCGGTTTGTACAGGGAGACCAGTGACAAGCCTGCGAACGGAACCACTAACAGCGTCAGCACCAGTCCCTGTCCGCCGATCACAAAACGGCTGTCGACAACGAGGTTACTCCAGCTCGCCAGCCTCACCCAGCTCCTGCGAAAGGCTATCGCCAGGCCCGCGATAGCCAACGGCATGACGCTCATGAGTTTGGTGGTCCGCAGATTTGGGAAGGGTCTGGGCACGAGTGTCTGGACCGCGAAAATGAACAACAGGATGGTGAGCGTTGCTGTTGCTCCTCCCACCGCCCATGTCCTCGACGACACTCCTCCAGTGTCGAGGAGCGACTTCTCTTCAGACTTGCGGATCGAGGTTATGCCCAGGAACAGCAACAGGAGTGATAGGAAAAAGAATGCCCAACGGCCATACGATAGATGAGGGTTACTAACCAAGGCAGTGTGCGAAGCTCGTCGATATACTCCCGACGAGAATCCCTCGAGAGGGAACATGAATGCGAACTGCAGAAACTCCCTGGCGTAAATCAGAACATTGTCGCTCAAGATCGCAAGCGTAACACCCCCCTGGTACGCCGCGATAGCCAGAATCGGGCAACCGAGAATCACGGCGAGAAGTTGAAGTGTCCCTACGCCGGGAAAAGTCTGCCTGCTGTTCCAGGCATTTAAGAAGGTCCAGACGATGTGTGCCGCCAGGACGGTCCAGAAGAAGATGTGGGTACAAACGCCCGCCAGAAGAGTCAGGACATAGAGAAACTTCAGCGACGGCGACGCATCTCTGTCTTCAGCGATTAGGAGCAGCAAGATAGTCGCCAGTAAGCCAAGGAAACAGGCTTGAGAATACATCCTGGCGACCTGGCTCCAGAAAACCTGGTGGCCGTTCACCGCGAGAAGGGTTGCAGCGATCCAGCCGGCAGTTCGTTGCCGGGTGAGCGTTCCGAGCCAAAAGACAAGGGGGATAGAGGCGACTCCAAAGAGAGCGGATGGCAGGCGCAGTGCCCAGGTGGTCGTTCCGAAGCATTTCGTCCAGGGCAGCATGAGCAGGTAGTACGCAGGCGGGCCCGTGTCCTGAAAGAAAGTGCGCTTAAGCACCTGTACGACCGTCAAACACTCCGTGGGCACCGAAAGTCCGGGCGGCAATCGGATCCCAGGTACAAACATTTCCAGATGGGAGATGGTTTGCGTCCCCAGCTGAAAGAGCCGGAGGAAGGCGCCCAATACTACCAGCAGAGCGATGCCTGCGACCGTGACCGAGCGGGATTGTCCGGCGATATCGGTTTGGCTGCTGGAGTCGAGTAGCGGCTTGGCAGTCATTTAGGCGGTTTTCCCGACATCCTCCGCCCCAAGGGCGAGCGACTGCAGCGTCATGGCGCGAGAATCCGCAAGCACCATGGGCAGCGCACCATAGCTGGCGAGCCTGCGCAAGTCGCGCTCGGCTTGGACGCCACTTCAATTTCGACAGCCCGCCGGACATTGGCGATGTTTGGCCTGCGTCTCAATGGCTATCCTTCTGCGCGGCCATCGTAAACGAAATCATGCAGCAATGTCCATAAAAGTCCCTGCCGGGTGGCCTCGCAAAAAAAGAGACGGCTTGGTATATCTCCTCGCATGAATCGGGACCCAGAATGGAAATCCCGACTGGAAGTACGCGTTCGCAAGGTGCTTGACGCGCGGGGTGTCGTCGTCCGGCGCAAGCGTACCGAGCTCGAGCGTGGCTTGAGCTATAGTTTAGTCACACCGGAAGCTTCTTATGCTCCCTGGCTGGACGACGCGCGGTTTCGCGGCTGCTACGACCAGATCCGTAACTATACGCTCGTTGACGAGTACCGATGCTACGAGCTTTGGCAATTGCTTTCCCAAGTCTTACATCTACCCGGAGATATCCTCGAGGCCGGAGTATGGCGGGGAGGTACCGGAGTTCTGCTCGCCGCGAGGAGTCAATCGGCCGCGAGCGCCAAAACGGTCTTTCTGTGCGACACCTTCGCGGGGGTTGTGAAGGCGAGCGGGCTTGATGGCGCCTATCGCGGCGGAGAACACAGTGACACCTCACCGGATATCGTGTGTCGCCTCATCCGGGATCGGAATATGGATGCTGACAGGATAAAAATTCTCCAGGGGATATTCCCCGATGAGACGGGTCATCTGATGACTTCGGATGCGCTGTGTTTCGTTCACATCGATGTCGATGTATATCAATCGGCAAGAGATGTTCTGGATTACGTCTGGCCGAAAGTACCGGTGGGTGGCGTGATTGTCTTCGATGACTACGGGTTCAAAGCATGCGACGGTGTCACGCGCCTCGTGAACGAGCGCGTCGCGGATAAGGATCAGATTACTTTACACAACCTCAATGGGCACGCGGTAGTCCTGAAACTGAGGGCCGATCACGATAGATGAGGGTTTTGCTGATGGCCATTCTTCCAACGCACTATCACTGGCATGCGGAGGCGTTTGCAGTGCCCGGGTTTTTCTCCGAACCTGTGATGGTATTTGGGTTTCAGGACTTTGTGATCCCGAAGAAGAAGCTTGCAAACAGGGTCGGCACATTTCTTCGGAGCCGGGGCAAAATCGGCCTTATTCGAGAGAAGATAGCTGGAATCCGCGCGGAGAGACGGGGAAGGGACCTGGACTCGTTTCGGCGGGCGCACACATTCAGGGAGCTTCTTGAAACGTACGGCGTTAAGGACTTGCACGTTCTCGACTTTTTCGACGATCGGGCCGACTTGCGTTTCGATATGAATTATCCGATCCCTGAGGATCAACGTGAGCGGTACGGGACCGTAATCGATATCGGGTGTCTTGAACACCTGTTTAATAGCGCTCAGTGTCTTGAGAACTGCCTGCGGATGGTCCGTCCGGATGGTCACTATTTTCTGCACACCCCAGTCAACGGATACTTCGGGCATGGTTTGCACGTGTTTAACCCGACAGGTCTCATTGACGCCTGCCAGCTGAATGGGTTCGAAGTCAGGCACCTTCGCTACAGCACCGACGCGGGAGCACCTGTCACAGACCCCTCGGTGAACAATAGTGTAATCATTTGGCTCGTGGCGCAGAAAAAACACAAACTGGAGCAGTTTGTCTTTCCCCAACAAAAGGAGTGGGAGACGGCCTACCCGCTAGCTGATGGATTCTATTGGACCGACTCGTAATTGGCATCAATGCGTAGCTTACCTTTCTGTTATCAGCTGGCGGCCCATGTTTGCCCGTTTGCAAACCGCTTGGTATCGGTGCGAGTCTAAATTTGAAATGGAAATTCCGGCGGAAAGAGACTTAAGTCGTGCCGGATCAGCCTTGCGGCGATCCCGTCGGCCACTTTCGTTCTGCTGCTACGAGGACCGCCCGGCGGCCATGGACAGCGTCATCCTGATGGGAGAGTCTCTCTGTCGTTCGGATACGGAGCTTTCCGTGCACCTGACTGTACCGGATGCGCCAGATTCGGTTCGTACCTGGGCGGAACGGAGACCTCAAGTCGTCCTCTCCACAACCCGGCCGGATGGAGTGAGCGGTTGGGACGTGAAGCCTTGGCTGCTGCTCCAGGAGTTGAACGCGGGAAGGCACGAGGCTCTCTGGCTCGACACCGACATCATCGTGACCAGCCCGGTCTCGTCCTTACTCGATGAGTTTCCGCGTGATTCGCTGATCGTGGCCGAAGAGTGGCGCAAGGGAAAGATACCCGTGAGCCGATTTTGGGGGCTGCCTTCGCTGCGCGCGATACCCGTGTTCAACGCCTGCTTTGTCCGCGCGACCCAGGCCCACCGGCCGCTGTTGGAACGCTGGCTTCAAATGACGCGCGACCCGCGCTACCGTGAGGCGCAGGCGCTCCCCTTTGAGCAGCGGCCGATTCACCTGGCGCATGACGGATGGCTCCTGATCGCCCTGCTCGAAAGCGAGGAATTCGGACATTTGCCTTTCGATTGCATACGCCTGGGCCGCGACATCGCCCAGTGCGCAGGATCGTCGGGCTACCGGCCCCACCATCGCTTACTCGATTTGTTCCGGGGCCTGCCGCCACTGATCCACGGTCTCGGCCGCAAGCCGTGGGAGTCCACGCGCGGACGAGGCCGCATGCAAGCGTACCTGCTTGATCTCGCGACCGATGTGTCTCCCTACGTGCTGGCCGCGCGCAGCGTCGCAAGAGACCTCGGGATGGCGCCGCAATGGTTGGAAGCGCGCACTTCGCCGGGTGCCGCGCTCAGATTACTGACTGCGGTGCCATCCCGGAATGGCCGGGCTGCCATTGGCGATCTTACATGCATTCCGCATGAGGTTCGCGCGGCAGCCGTCAATCGCCCGATACAGTTCGCCGACCGCGGTATAAGCGGCCGTTAGCGGATATCTATCAGATGGCGGAGGGCCCGCCCCCAGCGCCGCAGCGTGAGATAGCGGTCGAGCTGTCCGTTCAGAAGGCGGCGAAGCCGGTCCGGAGATCGCAGGTAGTACGCGTCGATGCGCGGTAAGCGGGTCAACGCGTCGTGCCGCGCGCGGCGGAGGACAGTCGTGCACGCTGCGCGAAACTCCCGCCGCACTATCTCTTCTAACGCCGCGCTCCTACGACCGAACGGATAGGCGAAGCTCTCGACCGGCTGGTGGAGATGGCTCTCTATCTCCTCGCGCGAGGCCACAATCTCGCCAGCGGCGGCCGCGGCCGGAAGTTCGGGCAGATTCCGGTGCGTCCGGGTATGGGCCCCGATCTCCATCCCGGCCGCGGACAACTCGGCCACCTGCTGCCATGAGAGGATGGGTCGCGCACCCAGGCCCGCCGGCGGTGGTTCCCAGTCGTTCCACCCGCCCACATGCCGGGTGACGAGAAAAAGAGTGGCCGTGAATCCGTATCTCAGCAGGATAGGCCGCGCGAGCTCGTAAACGCTCGCGTACCCGTCGTCGAAGGTCAGGACCACCCGCTGTGGCGGCCACGATCCGGTCGCGGCACGGTGGGCGACCGCCTCACGCATCGTGATGCCGCGGTAGCCGAGGTCTGCGACGCAGGCGATCTGGTCCGCGAACCTGCCCGGCGCGGTCGAGACCACTGAGCCGCTAGTGTCGAGGGAATGGTAGGTCAGAATCCCGATCGCGCTTGAGTCATCCGCTTGCATAAGGAGGACCTTCCTTTCACTAGTCGAAGCGGCGCGCGCGCTCGCGAACTTATGAGCCGGGCGCTGCGCGGTCCGACCGGCAGACGAACACAGCCCCGCCTCCCAGGGTGCCGGGGAATTGCCTCTCCACGACGAAGTTACGTTCGATACTGCGCATCAACGCCGGCTCGACGCTCGCGAGCTGAAAGCCGAGGGTGTAAAGCAGCCAAGTCCGTGGCGCGCGAGCACGGACGCTGTCGAGCTCGGCGACGGTCTTTATCTCCTGGGCATCGGCTCTATACAGGGTCTGGTAGGGATATGCCGCGAGCCCGACCGTGACCACCGGATCGCCCGGTTCCTTTCGGGAATTCACGAAAGCCAGCGCGCCCGCGAAGTCTTGTTTCGGGCCGTAGGCGAGCGGAATTGACCGCGCCGCGGCCAGGATTAACGCCATCGAGAGGGCGGTCGCCAGCACCAGGGCGCCGCGCGGCCGCAGGCCCAGCGGCCGCGCGAGCGCCTGGCCAAGTACCATAGTGCCGCGGACGGCGATGAGCGCCATGAAGCCGGCGGCGAAAAATAAAGAGCGGGGCCACAGGTGGCTTTTCGTCGCGAGCTTCACGGCCACGCAGATGAGCGTCGGCAGCACCAGCAACTGCGGCACGGTGCAGTCGGTGCGCGCAAAGCTCACGAGCCCGGCCGCAAACACCACCAGCGCGGCGAACGCCACGCCGCTGCCCGAAAAGCTGAGCCGCAGGCCGCGCGCGAACTCGAGGGCCGCCCACCATGGTTGCGTCCATGAATCGCCGCCGGGAAGCCCGGGGCGGGTGAGCGTGGTGAGTACTTGCGGTATGACAAGCGCATAGAGCTGGAACACCAGCAGTGAGCTGAGGCCGAAGCCATACAGCAAGACGATCCATCGCTGCGGCCAGGCGTTGCGCGGCTCGGTGAAGCACGCCACCAAATATTGGATGAAGTGACCAGCGATGACGAACAGCATCGTCATGTGGATATACACGCCCAGGGACACAGTGATGGCATAGAAGACCCACAGATGCGGTCGCGCTTCGCGCAACCCGCGCAGGAAGAACCAGCTCGACAGGAGCGTCAGAAACAGCAGCCCCGTGTATCCCCGCGCGTCCTGGCTGAACCAGACCAGCGGGTAGGAGAACGCCAGGAGAGCGCTCGATAGCAGTGCCTCGCGGGTGCTGCCGACGAAGCGCCCGACCAGGAACAACGCCCACACGCTGCCGATGCCGAAAAGCACCGCCGGCAAGCGCAGCGCCCAGGTACTCTCACCTAGCGCCACGAACGAGGCGTGCGCCAACAGGCTGTACAGGACATGCTGGTTCTCTTCGTCGTAAATCGAGAGGATCTGGCCGAAAGGCCGACGGGCGTAATGGACATAGGTGATGATCTCGTCGAGCCAGAGACCGTCGTCGAGCCGATGAAAGCAAAGGATGGCGCACGCGACCAGTATCGCCAGGAGTATCGCCCACGCCCACGGTGCTCCCGCAATCGCATCCCGCTCGCGGTGCGCGCGAGGTGGTATGCCGAGCGGCGCCGCTCCCAGCACGGCGATGTAAAGGCCGAGAACGATCAGACCGAGCCTGAACAGGACCGCTCCCTGACGGAGCGGGTCGCCGGGCGGAATCCCGCTGCGGCCAAGCGCGTCGAGCAGCTCCGACGTGGAAACGAGAGCGCCGAGCAACGCCAGCGCCGCCCCGAGGGCGATACCGAGTCGGTTACGGACGCGCATCGGCAGTGGAAGTCGCGCTCATCGGCAAACGGGCTCCGGCGCGCCCGTGCGTCCGGTGCTGTAGCCGACGAACTCGCCGATCGACCAGATCGTCTCAAGCAATGCGATCAGAGGGAGCGCGAGGACGAATCGACTGAGGTGACTGCGGTTGCGGAGCGCTCGCGATACGACTCGCCAGAGCAGTACTCCAGGCAAGACACACGCCGCCCCGGCGAAAAGCAAGCGCCGCCCCGCAGGAGCGTGCGCGACCCGCGTTGCCGCGAACGACCGACCCCACACGAAGCGCTCGCGCAGCGCCGGCAAGAAGCGCAACCCGCTCCGCGTCTGGTAGACCACCATGCGCGGATCGAGTTGCAAGAGTTTCCCGCGGTCGCGCAACGCCCAATTCACCGATGTTTCGTGAAAGGCCTCGGACCAGACCTTCTGGATAGAGTCGAGCGCCGCACGCTTATACGCCACATTGCTGTCGCTGATGAACTCCGCCGATTCGGCCGGCTGCGGGTTCTGGTAGCGGCCAAAGTCGCAGTAGTAAACGGCCCAGTTCAACAGACGGTCCACGCCGTTCTCAACCGCGCCGCCGACCGCGGCCGCCGGCCCCCGATGCGCGTCGAGAACGGCGCTGCACCAATCGGCGCACGGCGTGCCGTGGTCCTCCAGCAGAGCGACGATCGCCCCTCGGGCGCGGCGCAATCCGATCGTGCGCAACATGTCGTGATGCTCCCGGCTGGCGTTGCCGAAGCGTGCGGCGTCGACCTGTTCCCGCGCGTCGACGAAGTCGACCCACGGAAAGCGCTCTGCCAGCTCTGCGACGCCGTCGAGGCGGGCGTCATAGGGGACGATGCACTCCACCCGATGGAGACGCGCGCTGCGTTCCAGCGCCGATAGGCAGGTTCTTGCCGCCTCCCGCCCGCCAGCGATGAGGGCTATCACCACGGACAGCTCCGGTAGAGTGCGGTCGGTCGGCGAAGTGTCAACCGCCGCCGTCATTCGATCTTCGAGAGGCTGTCGCCCGGACCGGCCAGAAACCCGATCCACTCGCCGAACACGTAGGTGATGAGAACCGGCAGCAGGTATGGTTGCGCCAGGATGAACGAGCCGATCGATCGTTGTCCGGCGAATACGCGGCGCGCCATCCGCGCCCAGAGCAACGGGATCAAGCACGGCGCCAGCATCAGGTAGGCCACGCGAGCCCCAGCAGACATGTGTGCGCGGCGGGTTCCCGCAAAGGCGCGGCTGAAGAGGTAGCGCTGCCGCAGATAGTATCCGAAGCGGAACGGACCGGTATGGTACACGACCAGTTCCGGCTCGGTGCGAAAATGCTCGCCAGCGGCCAGCATCGTGTGGTTCAGGCCGGCCTCCCAATAGCCACTGCCGGCCGCGGGCAGATATCGGAGCAGCACATCGCGGCGGTACACGCAATTTGCCACGCACATGTCCCGCGTCTCACCCCGATTCCCCGGCGGCATGTAGCTATTGTATTCGGTGAAGTATACTGCCCAATCCATTCGTCGCGCGTACGCTGCGTCGGCCACCACGCCCCCGGTGGCGGCAACCGGCTCTCGGGCGCAGCGCAGAAGCGTTGCGATCCAGTCTGCGCGGGCGACGCAGTGCTCCTCGATGATCGCAACGTGGGGGGCGCGGGCCGCTTGAATGCCGAATCTCCGCAGATCCGGAACGCTCTCATCCGCAGGGCGGCGGATCAGCGTCACCCACGGGAAGTCTCGCTCGATACCGGCGGCAACCGCGCCTCCAGCCCGATCCACCACGATGAACTCGACGTCGGCCTGGCCCCGCTGCTTATCCAACGATTGCAGGCAGCGCGTAATGAACGGCGGACCAACACACGAGGCGACAACGATCGACAGTTGCGGCGCGGGCATCGCGGAAGGCGAGACCGGCGCGGGTGAGGCCGGATCGTTCTCGCCCTGCGTCTCCCGGCCGACGGACACTGGCCGCTCTCCCAACGGTAGCGAGCTGAGCGTGTCCGTCACGGCCGTCAGTGGCTCGCGAGCGCGCTTCTTCGCAAGTAACTCGTCTACTATCGCCAGGTAATGCGCCAGATGGACGTCCTCGGTGAACTCCGCCTCGTAGGCCGCTTGCCCTTCGCGCCCCAGGCGCTCCCGCAGGTTTGGGTCGCTCCGCAAGTCATCGATGGCGCCAGCCAGCTCGTTCGTATCGCGGTACATCAGCCCACCACCATAGGTGCTGACCATCTCTGCGAGGGAACCCTGCGCGTTCACGATCACCGGGGTGCTTGCAGAGAACGACTCCGCCACCACCAGGCCGAACGTCTCGTAGCACAACGACGGGACGATGGTCGCCACGGCATTGCGATATAGCGGCTGCAAGCGAGACGGGTCCACCTGCCCCAGGAACTTGATGTTTGTCGCGCCGCTTGCCATCGTGCGGAGTTCCGCCTCGAAGTGGCCTGCGCCGGCGATCAGCAAGTCAACTTCCGCCCGCTCCCGAACCACCGGGATGACTACCTGGGCGCCCTTGACCTTCTCCAGGCGCCCCACGAACAGAAAATAAGGCTTTCTTCCGTTGACGTTCTCCCGATCCGTCGGCGCGGCGTCCGGCTCGCGGTGAAACTGCGGCAGATGGATCATCGTTCCGTGAATGCCGCGCTCCTGATGCTTGCGGATGGTGAACTGGCTCGGGCCCAGAAACGCGTCTATGTTTCGCGTCGCTTCATCCATGAGTCCGGTACTTCGCCAGAACTGGGCGGCCTGCCGCCAGCCAACGTGCAGCGGTAGCACGTCGGCCTCTCGCAGACCTCGCGGCCCAACTTCCACAGCACGTGCATCGGACACACGAGCCAATGGTCGCTCAGCGTACACAGCTTCAGCCCTCGGCCATAGCGGAAGACCGCCGGGCCACCGAGCAAAGACACGTTGTTGTAATGGATGACATCGAAAGTGTCGTCTTCGATCCATCGGCGAAGAGCGGCTGCCTGCAAGATCGGTCTCCCGGTCTGCTGAACGGCGAGCAAGCCCCACTTGCCCATCGGTGTCCGCAGTCCATGAACGGTCACGTTCGGGTGATCGGCGTATGCCCCCGCCGGCGGCTCGCCCGCCAGCAACTCGTAGGCCGACGGGCTGTGGATGACAGTCACGTGATGCCCGCGACGCGCTAGCGCGTTGGCGAGCCGGTGGGCATAGATGCCATCTCCGCCAAAATTGTAGGGCGGGTAGAAGGTGCTCACCAGGCAAAAGCGGAGCGTTCTACTGTCTGAGGTCAACGACGCCATTGTAGATGGTTCCAATGAGCCACCCACAGACCCCGCCGACGACTGCCCCATAGAGCAGCCCAATGAGGCTGCCGCCCCACGTCACAGAGTAGCCCGGAAAATACTGGCTGAGCAGGCTCAGGTGAAGCCCGACCAGCGGCCCGCCCCTGATGAGCAGCCAAGCGGTCATCGTAAATAGCCCTACGCCGCCGATTACGGCGAGGACCAGCGCCAGCACGCCTCTTTGGATGCGCGCCACCGCGCGTCTGACCTCCAGCATCTCGTAGCCTTGCCTGGTCATCTGTTTGTCCGTCACCTTGTCGATATCAAATCACGGAAACCTCAGTGGCGTAGAAGCCACGCATAGGCCGCCAGTCCCTGGTTGCGCAATGCTGCAATCAAGTAGCCGAGACCGAAGGCCCATGTGCCGGCCTCCAGGCAGCCTATCGGGGCGCGGGTCCACGACACCCGGAAGCCCGGCAAGTAATACGCGATCAAGGAGAGGTGGCGTCCCAGGTTTGGACCGCCCTTAACGAGCAAGATCGCCGTGGCGAAGAACATCTGGAGAGCCGCTACTACGCCAAGGGCCGCACCCAGCGCTACCGGATCGAGCCGCGCGAACGCTGTAGCGATGACCTCCTCGAGGCTCGTGGGGACGTGGGCCGACCGAAACGAGACCGGCGCCGACCGTTCCGTCCCGGCGGCGGCCTGCGCCACCGCCCCAGGCGACGGACCCGCTTCGTGGTACTCCTGCTCGGTGTTTACGGACCAGACATCGTACTGTCCGCCAACCAGATTGCGGGCGGCATAGATTCCCGCCAGCATCGAGTGGTCCTGGTTGTTATACCGATGCTGCCCGTTGCGCCCGACCAGTTGCAGGTTGGTCAGCCCGCGCAGGTAGTTCCGCACCGTCGCCAAAGCGTCATGGTGCGCCTGGTCGTAGACCGGATAGGCCTTCGGCATACGCACCACCGTGCCGTCTTCGACCTCGCGCGGCTCGATGAGACCAATCTTCGCGCAGTCCTGGATGCCCCGCTCGATCAGCCGCTGGCTCGGCCAGGACCACTCCTCATCGTGGTCCCACAGGAAGTACTCGAGGCCCAGCGACGTCCGCGAGGGGTCGGCAACCATGTTCGGGCTCCAGTTCTTGTAATTCTGTACGCGGGCGAGCCTCACGTCGGGCGAATGAATGTAGATCCAGTTGTCGGCGAAAACCTCCGCCCGCTTCACGATGAGCGCGACCGCCTGATAGTCGCGATAGCGCAGTTTCCGCGCGGCGCGCACTACCTCGTCCGGCGGTGGCGGATGCAGCGCATCTATCAAGTCGCGAATCGCCATCGTCGAAATGAAGTGTTCACCCCCGAATTCGGTCAGCTCGCCAGTCGATGCGCGTCCGGCGACCGACTCGATGCGCCCATGCCGGTGGCTGATACGCTCGACCCGGATGCCGAGCATAGTCTGCCCGCCGGCGGCAGCCACAAGCTCGGCGCAGCGCTCCCACATCATGCCTGGGCCGAGGCGCGGATAGTGGAACTCATCGATCAGGGTGGTGATGATCGCGCCATCCCTGGTGCGGTTGCCTTTCAGCAGCGCATTACGCAAGGCCTCGCCCAGCGACAGGTTCCTGACGCGCTGCACCGCCCAGTCCGCCGCGATCTCGGAGCCCGGGATGCCCCACACTTTCTCGGTGTAGGTTTTGAAGAAGATCTCGTACAGGCGCGTGCCGAAACGGTTCGATACCCACTGCTCGAAGCTGGTCTCCTCGGCCGATGGCCGCAGGCGGGCTTTCGCGTAACTCAGGCACACCAGAAGCGCTTCGAGCGGCCCCAGTCCGGCCAACGCGTTCAGCGGCTTCAACGGGTAATCGAAGAAATGGCCGCGATAGTAAATGCTTGACAGGCGCGGTCTGAGCAGAAAGTCGTCGCCGAGTATTTCCTTCCACAGGGCGTTGATCAGCGCAACCTTCGAGAAGAACCGGTGACCGCCGATGTCGAAGCGGTAGCCGCGATACTCGACGGTGCGCGACAGCCCGCCGACTTGCTCATCGGCCTCGAGTATCGTCGCCTGAATGCCGACCTTCCCCAGTTCATACGCTGCGGTCAGCCCGGCGGGGCCGGCGCCTATGATTACCGTCGAGGACATGCCGGCGGGTTCTTCGCGGAATCGATATAGCGGCGCAGGCGCGGTCGGCGTTTGGGGCATGCGATGTTCATCGGTGTATCCATCGCGTACCTTCCTCTCCCGATTGTGTCGCGGCGGAGGCTCGCAGGCCGTCGCGGCGCGGCGTTTCCATTACACCACCAAATGCCGCGCGCGTCTGTTGCGCCGCGCGTTTCCAGGAAAACTCCGCCGACCGTTGTAGCCCGAGCATCCGCATGCGGGCCTGCACGCCGGGGTCTGCCATCACACGCTGCAAGACAGCTTGGAGATCGCCACGGCGTTCGGGATCGAACAGCAAGCCGGCCCCCCCGAGAACCTCCGGGAGTGCGCCCCGTGCGCTGGCCACCACTGGCGTGCCGCAGGCCATCGCTTCGATGACCGGCAGACCGAACCCCTCCGCCAGCGAAGGCAAGACCAGAGCGGCGGCGGCGTTGTAGAGGGCCACAAGCGCCGCATCGTCGACGTAGCCGGTGAATACCACCGCATCGTCGAGCTGCAAGGCAGCCGCGCGTTGACGCACCTCTTCGAACGCGGAAAAGAATACGTCCCCGGCATAGTCGCCAGCGAGCACCAACTTGCAAGGCGACGTGCCGGTGCGGCGTCGCAGTTCGGCGACGGCGTCGATCAGCGCCGCAAGATTCTTGTGTGGGCTGATGCCGCCGACGTACAGCAGGAAGCGGCCGTCGTCGAGCCCCCAGCGGGCCAGCACGTCTGCCAGCGCCTGGTCATGTGGAATCGGGCGGAAGAGGTGATTCGCGGCCTCCGGGATCACTACAATCCGCCGCCGCGGGATTCCGAAACGCCGGGCAATACCCTCCCGCGAGGCCTCGGATACGGTGATCGTCAGATCGGCGCGCCATCGCGCCGCCAGCAGCTTGAGCCACCACTGCAACGCGTCGCGGCGGGTTGGAAAGATATGCTGCCGGAACTCCTCTGTAATCACGTCATGAATCACGACGACGACGCGTTCCGGTCCGACCACGGGGACGTAGGTGTAGGCGGAGGGGAAGAACACCAAGTCGAAGCGCTCGCGGCGGATCGCCCGCGACATCGCCCATAGATCGCTCAGCGATCGTTGTCCTCCAGCCGCGGCGGCGCGCGCGGCGGGGCGGCGGCAGGGCACGTGCGCGACACGCACACCCGACGGCAGAGCGGGTGCTTCGGCGGGATCAAAGTCGACCATCAAGGTATACTCGACGTCGCCGCCCAGCTCTGCCAGAGCGGTGACCAGTTCTCGAGTATATCGTCCATAGCCTCGCCGATTGAGCCAGCAGGCCCCGTCGATGCCGACCCTCATCCGGGTAGTTATCTCACTTCCGCTATCAGATAAGCCAGTGCCATAGACTTGTTCGGATCTCGCTAACCGGTAACGAGTATCTCCTCGTTGTGAGATTCGCCGCGCCATAGATTTGCCGCATGGATCGCGCTACAGATAGGCTGACTGACGATCCGAGAGGCAACTCTGCCGCTGACTGGTATGCGTCTATTTCGCTCGCATTGCGAAACACGTCCGACTGAACTGGCAGAACCTGGGCCTTCCGAAGTTCCCAGTCCGCCCTTCGTAATTCTGTTCATCAACTCGCTGTGCAACATGAAGTGCGAGCACTGTTTCTACTGGCAGAACCTCAACCGGCCCGACGATCTGAGCTTCGATGAGCTGGTCGATCTCTCCAGGCAACTCGGCCGAATTGAGAACCTGAACCTGTCGGGCGGCGAGCCGTTCTTGCGCGAGGAGTTCGGGGCGATCTGCCGCGAGTTCATTCGGCGCAACGGGGTGCGGGAAATCTACGTTCCGACCAACGGATACTTCACCGACAAGACGATAGCGCAGATCCGGGAGACGCTGCGGGAGCGGGACCTGCGGCTGTTCGTGGTGGAACTGTCTCTGGATGGCATGCCCGAATTTCACGACCGGTTTCGCGTCGTCGACACAACTCGTTCGCCAAGGCGATGCAGACTTACGATGCCTTGGCGGCCCTGCAACGCGAAGATTCGCGGCTCCAAATTCACTCCATATCCACGGCGACCGCCGAGAACATCGATCAGATCCGTGAATTGACAACTTTTTTGTTCGAGCGTTGTCCGCAGATGACGCATCATAATCTCGCGCTGATACGAGGCGATCGCAAAAATCCGTCGCTCCAGGGCCCGAGCTAACCGAGTACGTTGCCCTGATGACCACGTGCAGCGGCAATGGAGTCCGCGAGAGCAGAACGTTACGGCGCCATCGTCGAACCGATGCTGCAATGGGCAAAGGTCAAGACAGCCAGCGAACAACGCCAGGTCATTCCATGCAGGGCGGGGGTGTTGAGCGCGGTGATCTACTCGAACGGAGACGTGAGCGTCTGCGAGACCCATCGCGCCATTGGGTAATCTCCGCGATCGCTCGTTTCGAGAAATTTGGTACTCCGAACAGGCACGGCGCTGCGTGCCGCATATCGCTGCGAAGAAGTGCCACTGCACCAACGAAGTCTTCCTATGGCCGAGCATCACGTTTCAACCTCTGCAACTTGGCGCGTGCGTTGTCGGCGCGCGTGCGTGGCGGCTTCCGAGCGCGGCCTTGGCTTCGTCGATGCCAGGTGACGCGGCGGAAACGTTTTCGAAGCCCTCCAAGTGAAAGATACCAAGCTGTGGCTGAACGTTTCCGATTCGGCCGCAATGTGGCGATTCTCGTGAGCGGCGAGCTATTCTCCAGGGGGTTGAACTTTCTCGCCTTCTCACGGCTAGCGCGTTTGCTGAACCTTTCAGGCTATGGGCTTCTTGAGCTCGTCAGGCTCTGATGATTTTTCTCACCGCAGTCGTCGATCTCGGGAGCGGGAAAGTCGGGACCCGCGAGATAGCGGCCAGTGGAGGATCGCCGCTTCCGGAACTGGTCCGCCACATCGTCTCGATGCAGCTGTTGCTCGCGGTCGTCGTCTCGGGCTGGTCGGCTCGTCAGTTCTTCCTTCTGTCCGTCGACCCGACGCTTAACGCGGCTTATCCTCGGCTTCTCGATTAGCCTCATCGGAGTTTCCCTTTTTGTTAGCCTGGGTCTTTCAGGGGCTGAATGCATGGCGCCGATGGCGGCGCTGCAAGTGGTGCGGCAGTCGGTGTTCCTCGTTCGTCGTTTGAGCTAGTCCACGGACCTACCGATCTTCTCCGCCTACCGTGGGCTGAGATTCTGGCGGTTGGCATCGCGGCTATCGGTTACCGTGCACTAATTCGTCCGCTGGTGAGCCGGTAGCGATCAGCCTGCTCCACGGTTGCGACCTGCGCTTCCTCGGTCGAGCTCTGCCGATTGGCGCTTCGCAACTTGTATGGGCCTTTCGCACGTACTTGCCGATCCTGTTGCTGGTCGTCCGTTCCGGTCAGGTCAGCGTCGGATTCTTCGGCGCCGCCCTTCGCGTCGTGACGGTTCGGTCAGACACTGATCGGCACCTATTTCACTACCCTGTTCCCGGCCATGAGCGAGGTTTGTCGTTCCAGTCGACCGCGCTCTTGCCGAACTGGTCCAGCCGATCCCTGCGCCGGACGTTGTGGTCCGACGGTCGTGCTCGCCGGTGCCACGACGCTCGCCGCCCCGTCTGGTGATGCGCCTTGTGTTCGGCGTCACTTCGCGCTGCCCGAAGCCAGCGCAACGCTGGCCGTGCTGGTCTGGATCATCCCCATTCTGGCGTGGCGCCGGCACCACAGCGATGCCCTGATTGCGCTGAGACATCAGGGTGAGGAATTCGCCTGCTCGTTGTTTGGCCTGGCGCTGCTTCTGGCGCTAACCTTGCAGTTGAGCGTCAAGGCTTGGCGCGGCGGGAGGCGCGTGGGCGATGGTCCTCTCGGAGTTGGCCGGGGCTGCGGCCACCTGGTGGCGGTCGACACGCTACCTCCCCGCTCTGCGGTTGCCGGGCGCGAGTGAAGTTAGCGGACTTAAGCGTTTATAAGGCTGGTTCCAGGGTCAACACCAGAGCCTGGTGATTCAAGAACCGCAACACATCACCCGTTTGCAGCGAGTGCTTCGTCGAAGTGCGTCTGCACAATCGCAGCGAAAGGCGCTGTCGCGCCTTGTTCATGGACGCCTGAGGAATCTCAAGTAGAACGCTCCGAACACCAGGACGATTCCAATATTCACTGCCAGCCGTTCCCAGAATCGGTTTCTGAAGAACACTAAATCTACGCCGACGATGACGGCTGCCATCGCCACCACGTAAAGCACGCCAGCTACCTGTCTGCCCATTTCAGTTCACATTCACGCAGTGAATAGAAATCAACGTTTCAGCGCCCAGGAGCGGGAAGGGCTTAGTCTGGAATTTCCGTTTTGGCTTTTCGTACCGGGTCGTTGTACTTTAGATCGATTTTGACGACAAACGCCGCCAAGTAAACAGAGTCACGCCGGCCAGCAGGCTGCCCAGAGAGTATAGGTAGTATAGTTGCTGCAGACCGAACCCGACTAGCAGCAGACGGGCACCACCCTTCGCATAGAGAAGCCCATAGAGCCTCCGGTTGATCCAGACCGCCGCCGCAATCAAGCAGACGAATATTGCTACCGCTTCGGGCCGAAACAGGAGCAGGGGCACGCACGCCAGCAGAGCGATCGTGATAATGGCCGCCGCGCGTTGCTCGGTGGTGAAATTAAGCTCCGCCGGCAGGCGTCCGCGCTCCAGACTCAGAATGCTCCACGGAATAGCGCGCCCCATGATGTCCGTCGCGAGCAAAGACCTGATAGTCCATCGCTTCAGGTGCGTGACGTGCAGGTCCGGGTCGACGCGAATCCTGGCACCTGCGTCCGATAGCCGGTAACCGAGCTCGACGTCCTCGATTGACGACGCGATGAAACGTTTCTCGTCAAAGCCTCCTGCCGCCATGAATGCCTGGCGACGCACCAGCCCGCATGCTCCCCAAAAGCTGCTTATCTCGCCCGCCGATCGCTGATGGAAAAAGTGATGAGCAAGATTCTTGAACGTACTCACGGCCGAACCCGAAGGCGGCGACTCGTCGTAGGAACCGACCACAGCGTCGAACGCCGGGTCGGAGATATCATTACGCGCGCGCGAGAACCCGTCCTGCGCCAGCACGACGTCGGCGTCGAGAAAGAACAGCACGGGTTTCGAAGCCTCGGCGGCGCCGCGGTTTCGAGCGGCGGCGACCCCGCGATGACTTGGCATCCTGATGATTTTCACGGGAAAGTGCGATGCCACTTCCGCAGTATGGTCATCGGAATGATCATCAACCAGGATGATCTCATCGTCGCCAGTGGACTGCGAACAGATAGCCTCGAGACACTGAGCAAGTGTATGAGCCGCGTTACGGGCGGGCACGATAATACTGAGGGCCGTTGGCTCGGGCTCGTCATCGGGCACGGCGAATAATCCGGCGCCACCATGCGCGCCCGATCGGAACTCGGCGAGCTCTGCACGGGCGCGGGCCTTCGGCGTCCCGGCGACTCGGTCCCGATACTTGGCTCGAAGTTCATCCGCCTTTACAGCGCTACACTGTTCCCTGCTGCGCGCGGCCAATCTTTTGCGATTCCATCAGGGCTTTAGCGTAGTCTTTGCCGAAACGCAACTGATCGTGCAGATGACTATAGAAGAAGAGTCCGGCGCGCCCGATCAGGTCCAGATTATCGATCTGCGCCAGGGCGTCGCGGATAACTCCGACCGCCTTCGAGTAGTTCAGCGAATATACCGGGTAGGCGTTGCGCAGTAGATGGTGTCGCCACTCGATCACTTCGCTGGAATCTATAATTCCAATTTCAGCAAGCTCCGCGATCACTCGCGCAGCCAGCTCATCGACGCTCGTGCTGTGGATGCGATCGTTTTCGAAGCATGGCGCCTCGACCACAAGTGAAGTCTCGTGCTGAGGAGCCATGAATCGCGAGCGGTTTTTGGGTTCGTAGAGCCGGGAGATGCAGAATTGTGGATCCGGAATATAGATTGAGGCGCTGGATGATACGCTCGCCCGGTTCAGACGGATAAAAAAGAGACGGATCTGGCGAAAACGGAGCTCGGAGACCGCCCCGCGTGCCTTTTCCGGGAGCCGATCCCCCAGCAGTCTCGCGAGGAGAGGCAACGGAAGAGTCGATACTACCCTGCCCGCCAGTTCGTAGGGGGGGCGGTCGGCGAAGCGGATTCGGACTATTCGTCCATGATCGCAATCGAGCCCACTACCTCATGCCCGGTCCGAAGCGAGCTCGGCGGCAGAGTCTCCTGCATCCTTTCGACGATTCTCCCATAACCCCGGGTTGGGTAAAGAAAGCTTCCGTCAATGTGGGTGGTCTTCCCGATGGGCCAGACAAATTCCAGAAACAGCGATGACAGTGTCATCCCGTGCAGGCGGCGGGTCGCCACGTCCGGCGAGAGCTGATCGGCGGGTAGCCCCCAGAGTTTCTCCGAGTAGTTCAGTAGAATCCGTCGCGCAAGAATTTCCCCGAACTGCGCTATGGCAAGATCCGCAAAACTGACGATCGGACGTTTTCGACCGCGCGAGCGAACTACGTCCCAGCCGATCGCCAGAGCTTCGCGAAGGCCGAGTCCGGAGAAGACGACATTGAGCGGTGTGGGCGGGAAATCGACGAAACGGCCACGGTCATAGATCTTGCTCGGAGCATCAATTGCAACGAGCTCATCGCCCATCAACTGGCGGACGTCGCTCGTTATTTCGCGATCGCGGTCATGGAAACGATGCGCCCCGGAGTCATACAGATGATCGCCGTGCCGGAACGTCCGGCACAATCCGCCGAGTTCCGCTGACCTCTCGTACAATACGAACGGAATACCAGCTCGATTGGCGTAAAATGCCACCGCGAGCCCCGTGGGACCGCCGCCGAGGATCGTGACCTCTGGAACATCGCCGTTCGATCGACGCTCGCTCGAAGGGTCGTTCCGCGCTGCCGCGGGTATGGGTGGAATAGAAGCCATCGGCACCCCCAAAAGGCGCTGCCGTTGATGGGTTTTGCAGTATGCGCCATTCGTTTCCGGTTAGGCAAACGACCGATGGCGCTTTCTCTCCGATGCTTATGACGGCCATGTCTATTAGTTCCGCGACCGTCTTGATAGAAACGACCGGCATTGCACGGAGTTGCCGTTGACGGAAGCTGTAGCCGAATCGTTGCGCCGGGCGGGATTGATTCTGTTCTTTCTCCTGTTGCTGGCGGCGATGTGGGGAGTGACCCAGGTCAGGCTGGAGTGCGGGATGTTTGTTCACGGCATACACGTCCCCGGACGGCACTTGAGAATCGTTCCCCCAATGGCGATGAAAGGCGACGAACCGCACTACCTTATAGTCGTGAACAGCATCCTGTTCGACCATGATCTCGAGTTGCAGGATGACTATCGGCGAGTCGGCAATTCGGGCCTGGAAGCGGGTCTCTACTGCCGCGGGCAGAAGCTCGAACACCACACGATCGTCGTGAATCGACGGACCGGCGCGCACGCAACCTGGCTGCATCTGCACAAGGGCAACCCGGCGCGCCTCAGCCCGTCGGACGTCACCCTGCTCCAGCCCTCGCCCGACCTGTACGAAGTGTCGGCCCATCCGGTGGCATATCCCGCCTTGCTTGCGGCGCTGCTCGCGCCCTTTCGCCCGTCGATCGAAGACGTGGAGGGCGACGCGAGTCTGGCGATGGTCCTCATTTCGTGGCTGACATGCGTCGTGGCTTTCGTGGCGGCGCGCCGCGCCGGCATGAGCCGTGCCGGCTCCATCCTGGGCGTGTCGGTCCTCGCACTGGCCAGTCCATGGCTGCCGTATGTGCGATCGTATTACTCCGAGCCGGTGATCGGCCTGACCCTGATACTCGCTCTCTGGGCGATGGAGGAAGAGCGCTTTCTGCTGGCGGCCCTCGCTGCCGCAGCCGCAGCAATCTTGAAGCCGCCCTATGCCGTAGTCGGCGCGGGCTTCGTGCTGGAGACGCTGTGGAACCGCCGCTGGCGTCAGGCGGGAATGATGAGTGCGGCGCTGGCCATCTGTGCCGCGGGCCTGATCGGGTTCAATTATTGGTTGGCGCGCACGCCGATCATTGCTGGCGTCTTCGTGAGCGGCAGAGCGCTGCCGCGCAACTTGAGCTCGCTCTACCAAACCTTCCTGGGGCCGAGCACGGCCTGCTTCCTTTCGCACCTTGGGTGATCTTTGCGCCGCTCGCGCTGCATTCGCGCCGCAACCGCCGGGACGGCGCGGGCCTGGCGCGCCACATGATGATTCCCCTCGGCCTCTTTGCCGTCGTCGTCGCTACGGTCGGCTTCGGACCCGGTTTCTCCTATGGCCCGCGCTATTGGGTGCCGTTTCTACCCTGGATGGCTCTCGCGGCTGCGATCGCATGGAGCCAAGGCGGCCGATCGACGCGAACCGTCCTCGCGCTTTTCCTGCTGGTTGGCGCGGTGATCAACGTGCCGGGCGCGCTCCGCTATCCGCAGGTGCTTTCACGGCCATTCTGGATCACTCCCGTTTGCCCTCCCTGATCGGCCTTAGTCTTCTTCCCTCGCCGCTGAGGCCGGATGCGGCCACGAACCAACGCATTCGCCGCGAAAAATTGATAGGCTCAGACCCAATTCGAATTCGCGGGAGGGAGACGGCCGTGGACCTGAGCGAGATCAACCTGCTGGACCCCGACAACTTCATCAAGGGCGTGCCGCACCATTGGTTCACCCATTTGCGCCGCAACGCGCCGGTTTACAGGCATCCGGAGCCCCGCGGTCCGGGCTTCTGGGTGATTACCCGCTACAACGACCTCGTCGAAGTGAACCGCGACGGCCAGACCTACTCCTCGGAACAGCAACGCGGCGGAGTGGTTGTGCTCGAGGAGAACGCCAACCGCGACCTGGCGGACGAAGGCCGCATGATGCTCACCATGGACGCGCCGGACCATACGCGCTACCGCAAGCTCGTCAATCGCGGCTTCACGCCGCGCATGATCAACGCGCTCGGGCCTCACATTCGGCAGACCGTCGAACGCGATCCTCGACCGGGCGCTGGAAAAGGGCGAGTGCGACTTTGTGATCGAAGTCGCGGCCGAACTGCCGCTGCAGGTGATCGCGCAGATGTTGGGCATCCCGTTCGAAGATCGGCACAAGGTCTTCGAGTGGAGCAACCGCCTGATCGGCAGCCGCGACCCGGAGTACGCCGTCAGCGAGGACCTCTCCCGCGGCGCCGCGATCGAGATGTTCATGTATTCCGGCGAACTCGCCAAGCGGCGCCTCAACGAGCCGCGCGACGACATCGTAACCACCTTGCTCAAAGCCGACGCCGACGGCGACCGGCTGTCGGAGATGGACTTCAATCTCTTCTTTCTCCTTCTCGCCGTGGCAGGAAATGAGACCACCCGCAACGCGCTGTCGCACGGCATGAACGCCCTGATCGACCATCAGGACCAATACCGGATGCTGGTTGACGATCGCGCGCTGGTTCCATCGGCAACCGAGGAGATTCTGCGATGGGCCTCGCCGGTCATGTACTTCCGCCGCAACGTGACCCGCGACACGGAACTGGGCGGGCAGCGGCTCAAGGCGGGCGACAAGGCCAGCATCTGGTACATCTCCGCCAATCGCGACGAGGAAATCTTCGAGGAGCCTTTCAGGTTCGACATCATGCGCTCTCCGAACGAACACGTGGCTTTCGGCGGCGGCGGGCCGCACTACTGCCTGGGCGCCAATCTGGCGCGATTGGAGATCAACATCCTGCTCGAGGAATTGGTTAAGAGAGTGCCGGCAGTCGAGCGGATCGGCGAGGTAAAAAGGCTACGGTCGAACTTTATCAATGGGATAAAGCATCTTCCGGTACGCCTCACGCCGGCCGCCGCCCGCTCTGCATCCTGATAACGGCGCACGACAAGGAGTAATTACCCAGTGGAAATCCAAGCTCGGAACCCCAGGTCGAATGAAGCAGCCAGCGCGGGCAATCATCCGCGCAAATCCGCGGCGCGCCAGTACGCCGAGTCGTTCGGCATCGCGATCGTGCTCGCGCTGGTGATGCGCGCCTCGTTCGTGCAGGCCTACATGATTCCGTCGGGCTCGATGGAGCCGACGCTGCTGGTCGGCGATCACATCTTCGTCAACAAGATCATTTACGGCCTGAGGATTCCCGACTCGATCCTTGGACTGCACATTCCGGGTCTTCCTTACGGCAAGTACCTGGTTCATTTCGAATCGATCCAGCGCGGCGACGTGATCGTTTTTGTGTCGCCGCAGGATCGCGCTACGGACCTGATCAAGCGCGTGATTGGGCTGCCCGGCGACAAGGTCGAGGTCCGCAACGGCGCCGTATGGCTCAACGGCGCGCCGATGAAAGACCCGCAAGCGCACTTTATGGTGCCGCCCGAGGATCGCATGGCCGGCAACCCGCGCGACAACTTTCCACCGGTGACGGTGCCGGCGGGCAAACTTTTCATGATGGGCGACAATCGCGACAACAGCTACGACAGCCGCTATTGGGGCTTCGCCGATCAGGCCGACGTCGAGGGGCGCGCGATGATGATCTACTGGTCGTGGGACAGCGCCGCTGGTGGCCCGCTTGCGCTGCGCTGGAACCGGTTCGCCAAGGTGGTGGAGTAGCAATCGCCAATTGAGCTTGCTGAGAGTTTGTGAATTTTTTGCGTTACGGTCGCGAAAAACCCTCACCCGCGCTCGCGATGCTCACGCGACCTCTCCCTGGACAAGGAGAGGCGTAAAGGGGGCTGCGCGAAGCGATTGAAGGCCCTCTCCCTGGCCAGGGAGAGGGTGCCCGAGCGAATGCGAGGGTAGGTGAGGGTGCAGGTCGCCACCTCGGAAAAATTCACAAACTTTGAGACTAGCTCGCCCGGCTGATCTCAATGCCGAGGCTTGGTCAGTCTCGACAGTCCGTTCGGACAGGTACGGCGCGCTTGAGGGCTGCGATCGGCCGATGGTAGCATCCGCTCGGACCGCGTCCGCACGAGACGACCATCACTATTAGAGGGCCACGCAGATGCACACCGAGCTTTGCGACCGATTGGGAATCGAGTTTCCGATTTTCGCCTTCAGCCACTGCCGCGACGTGGTCGCCGCGGTGAGCAAGGCGGGCGGATTCGGCGTACTCGGCGCGCTTGGCTTCTCGCCCAGGCAGGTCGAGGTCGAACTCAACTGGATCGACGAACACGCGGGCGACAAGCCCTACGGCGTCGATATCGTGATTCCCGGCAAGTACGAAGGGCAGGGCGAGCTCGACCCGAAAAAGCTGGAGCAGCAATTGCTCGCCGCGATCCCGCCCAGGCATCGCGAGTTCGCGGAAAAGATCCTCCAGAGCCACGGCGTTCCGAGACTGCCGGAAGACGAAAGGCCACCGAGTCAGCTGCTGGGCTGGACTGAGGCCACGGCCACGCCGCAACTCGACGTTGCGCTTCGCCATCCCAAGGTCAGGCTAATCGCGAATGCGCTCGGCACTCCGCCAGCGGAAGTGATCGGGCGAATCCATCAGTCGGGCCGGCTGGTAGCCGCGCTGTGCGGCGCCGCGAAGCACGCGATCAAACATAAGAAGGCAGGGGTCGATATCGTAATCGCGCAAGGCTACGAAGCGGGCGGCCACTGCGGAGAGATCGGGAGCATCGTGCTGTGGCCCGAGGTGATCGATGCGGTCGCGCCGACGCCGGTTCTCGCCGCCGGCGGGATCGGAACCGGGCGGCAGATTGCCGCCGCGCTCGCGATGGGCGCGCAGGGGGTTTGGACCGGATCGATCTGGCTCACCGTCCAGGAGGCCCAAGCCTCGCCCGCGGAGCGCGAGTTGTACTTCCGCGCGACCAGCGCCGACACGGTTCGGTCGCGCGCGTACACGGGAAAGCCCGCTCGGATGCTGAAGAATGATTGGACCGAGGCGTGGGCCTCGCCCGATTCGCCCCGACCATTGCCGATGCCGCTGCAATTCATGGTCACCGCCGACGCCGTCGCGCGGGCTCATCGCTATCCCGAAAAAGCCAGGGACGTGATGTTCGCGCCGGTCGGACAAATCGTCGGCGGAATGAACGAGAGCCGGCCGGTCAGGGAAGTCATCTACGCGTTGATCGACGGATACCTCGCCGCAGCCGAACGCCTTGAGAAACTGACTTCCGCGACATCGTGAGGGAGAATCAGAGATGAGCGAACAGCCCGAAGCGAAAGCGCAAGTCCCGGCCCACTGCCTCGTCGAGCGCGAGGGCCACGTCATGACAGTGACCATGAACCGGCCCGAGGCGCGCAACGCGCTTTCCGCGCAGATGATGGAAATCATGTCGCAGGCCTGGGACGAGGCCAATGCGAATCCGGAAATCCGCGTAGTGATCCTCACCGGCGCCGCAGGCACGTTCTGCGCGGGCGCCGACTTGAAGGCGATGACGCGGCAGCATCCGGGTGAGAGCTTCCGGGAGGGTGAACGCAGCGGCTCGATGAACCTCGCCGTCATCAAGCCGTTGCTCAAGGGCTTTCGGCTGACCAAGCCACTCATCGCCGCGGTCGAGGGAGCGGCGATCGCCGGCGGCACGGAAATTCTGCAAGCGACCGATATCCGCGTGGCCGGGCAGAGCGCGAAGTTCGGAGTGTCCGAAGTACGATGGAGCCTGTTCCCGCTGGGCGGCTCGACGGTCAGATTGCGGCGGCAGATTCCATACACCGTCGCGGCCGACATCCTGCTGACCGGAAGGCACATCAGCGCCGCCGAGGCCAAGGAGATCGGGCTCATCGGGCATGTCGTTCCGGACGGCCAGGCACTGTCGAAGGCGAAAGAAATCGCAGAGATGATCTCGAACAACGGACCGATCGCCGTTCAGGCGATCCTGCGTTCGCTCCGCGAGACCGAGTGCCTGCCCGAGGACGACGCGATGCGCATCGAGGCCAAAATCGGGATGCAAGTCTTTCTGAGCGAGGACGCCAGGGAAGGCCCGCGCGCTTTTGCCGAGAAACGCAAGCCGCAGTTCAAAGGCCGCTGATCAAAAGGAATGACTCAGATGTCGCAACGCTCTCCGGTAATCGCTGGTGTCGCACAGTTCAACCCCCGCCGCGCCGGGATGGCGGAAGCGCCCGAGCCGTTGGAGATGATGGCGAATGTCGCGCGTGAAGCCGCCGCAGACTCGGGAGCATCCGACATCCTCAAGTCGATCGACGCGCTCGCGGTCATCAATATCCTGTCGTTCAACTATAACAATGCGCCGGCGGCGCTTGCGGCGCGGCTCGGAGTCCAGCCGCCTGCGCAGTTCTACACGACGATCGGGGGCAACTCGCCCTTGTACATGGTGAACTATCTTGCCGACGAAATCGCGGGCGGCCGGATTCGGGCCGCGATGGTGGTCGGTGCGGAGGCTTTCCATACCGCTCGCCGGGCCATGAAGCGAGGGCAGGGGCAGAGCGGCGTCAAATGGGGCGCGATCATGGGCGAGGGCCAGCCGACAATCATGGGCGATCCGCGCAGCGGAAACCATCCGCTCGAAGAACGCTACGGGATGCGCCTGCCGACGCTGGTCTATCCGATGTACGAAAATGCGCGGCGCGCACGACACGGATGGTCTATCGAGACCCATCGCGAAAGGCTCGGCAAGATGTGCGCCTCGATGACGAGCGTGGCCGCGAAGAACCCCTATGCGTGGTTCCCCGAAGCGCGTACCGCGGAGCAAATCACCGCCATCTCCGACGACAACCGGATCATATCTTTTCCGTACACGAAGCTGATGAACGCGATTATTGACGTGGACCTCGCGGCGGCAGTGATCCTTACCAGCGAGGCGGAAGCCCGCCGGCTCAAAATCGCGCAGGACCGGTTGGTTTACGTGCTGGCCGGAGCGGACGCAACCGAGCATCCCTATTACATTCACGAGCGGGAGAACTTTTACAGTTCGCCCGCGCTCGAGCGCACCAGCAAGAAGTGTCTCGAGCTGGCGGGAATCGGCGTCGGCGAGGTCTCCCGCTTCGATTTTTATAGCTGCTTCCCGGCGGCGATCGGGCTGGCTCTCGACGCGCTCTCGCTCGATGATGACGATCCGCGCGGAGTCACCGTTACCGGAGGCCTGCCCTATGCGGGCGGACCGGCGAGCAACTACGTCACCCATTCGCTAGCCGCGATGGTCGAGCGATTGCGCGGCGATCAAGGCAAGATCGGAATGGTCACGGGGCTTGGATGGTTCTTCACCAAGCATTCGGCCGGAATTTATTCCGCCGCCGAACCTCGCAGGCCATTCGCCCGCGACAAGGGCGAGGAAGACGCGGCTCTGCGGGCGCCTGCGCCGCGAGTCACGGAGCAGGCGGAGGGTGCGGCGACTGTCGAAACGTATAGCGTGACACACGATCGCGCCGGCCAGCCGTCGGAGGGAATCGTGATCGGGCGTCTCGATGACGGCTCGAGATTCCTGGCGCGTACGCCTCGCGAGGTTCTGTCCGCGATGGAAAGCGAGGAGTTCGTCGGCCGCCGGGGGAAAGTTCGGGTGTCCGAGGGGCTCAACCTGTTCGAGCCGCGCTGACCGACACCCCGGCGCGAGGAGGCCAAGGGACGCGATGAGCAAGCCGCTTGCTGGAATCAAGGTAATCGAGATCGGACAGGAAATCGCAGGCCCGTTCGCGGGGCAGTTCCTCGCCGACATGGGCGCCGACGTCGTCAAAGTCGAAAACAAAACCACCGGCGACACCAGCAGATGGCTGCTCCCGGTTGCGATCGCAGGAGCCAGCGTGAAGAACGCGATGGTGCCGCCGATGTTTATCGGGGCCAATCGCGGCAAGCGCAGCATCGCCGCCGATTTGAAGAATCCCAAAGCCATCGAGTTGGTCAGCAGGATGGCGAGGACTTACGATGTTTTGATGACCAACTATCGTCCTGGGGTCCTCGATCGGCTGGGCCTTGGATGGGACGAGATGCGCAAGATAAATCCGCGGCTGGTTTACGCGCAGGCAAGCTCGTGGGGTCCCGCCGGTCCGTGGGCCACGCGACCGAGCCGCGACCCGCTCGCGCAGGCATCCGGGGGCCTGATGGCGAAGACCGGGATGCCCTCCGATCCGCCGCTGATTGCCGGTACTTTCGTCGCCGACAACTCCGGAGCGCTCTGCTTCGCCGGCGGAATCCTCGCCGCGCTGGTCGCGCGCGAGCGCACCGGCGAGGGCCAGCGCGTCGACAGCTCGATCTACGGCACCATGATCGCCATCCAGGCCACCGAGATTAACTACACCTCGTTCACTGGCGTCGAACCCGAGCGCACGGGCCGCGGGGCGAATCCGCTCCTGCACGGCATCTGGGGCGCATTCCGGACTCGCGACGGACATATCTGCCTCGCGGGTGTGGACGTCAAACGATGGCATGCGTTCTGCCGCATCGTCGGAATCGAGGATAGGGAAAACGATCCCGATCTCGAGACCGTCAAACGCCATACCCACGGTGAAAAGCTGATGGCCCTGCTCGACGAAATCTTTCCCAAAAAGACCAGCCAGGAATGGCTCAAAGAGCTGAACGAGGCCGACATTCTCGCCACCGAGGTCGTCGATTACCGCTCGATGCTGAGAAGCGAGCAGGCGCGCGCCAACGGCTATCTGCTGGAACTGGATCATCCGACCGCCGGACGCGTGATGGTGGCGGGGACGCCGGTGACGATCAATAGCGAGATTCCGCAGCAGGCGCGTCCCGCGCCGGAACTGGGACAGCATACCGAGGAAGTGATGCTCGAGATCGGCTACACGTGGGACGAAATCGCCGCGATGCGCGAGGCGGGCGCGATCCTCTGAGGTCTCTTTCCAGTCGCCAACGGGCGGCGCGTAAAAAGCTGCCGCGATGGGAACTCCTGCACCTGAGCTCTCGCTCGTAATTCCCACCTACGATGAGCGAGAGAATATAGAAGAGATTTTGCGAGCGACCTCGAGAGCGCTCGAAAACAGGAGTTACGAGGTTATCGTCGTCGATGACGATTCGCCCGATCGCACCTGGGAGGTCGTCGAGCAGATTGCCGCGTCGGTTCCGGGCATCCGTCTGGTTCGCAGGTTGGAAAGACCTCCCGACCAGGCGCATTCGGTGATAGAGGGGTTTCGGGTTTCACGCGGCGCCGTCATCGGGAAGATGGACGCGGACGGATCGCACGATCCGCGCGCACTGGTTGCGCTTCTCGAGGCGATCGATGCGGGCTTCGACGTGGCGGTAGGTTCCCGCTACGCACCGGGGGCAAGCATTTCCGCATGGCCATTGTACAGGAGACTATTGAGCACGGGTTCGACGGTGCTTGTCCGGGCACTGCTGAGGCTCGGGATCAGGGACCCGCTGAGCGGCTTCTGGCTGATGCGACGGGAAGTTTACGAACAGGCAAGCGAGGCGCAGTTCGCGAGTGGTTTCAAAATTCTGTTACCACTCTGCGTACGATGGTCTCGGAGCGGAATCGTTGAAGTACCGATTCACTTTCGAGATCGAATTCGAGGCAGAACCAAGCTTCGCGCCGCGGTCGTTCTCAAGGCGATGCGTTTGATCATCTCGTTGACGGCCTTGAGTCTTCACCGTCCCGCGAAAGTAGAGCCTCGCGAAGAACAGTCTGCGGGGGTCCGCGGATCTTCCGACAGACGGCAAAGGGGATAGCCCTTCCACGTCCGCCGGCATCGACAAAAAGCTCCGCGAGCCTGCGGAGCCCTCGTTTCGGTCTCAGGCGTGGCGCCGGTCTGCGCCTGCATATCTCGTTGCGTTGTTGACCCTGATAGCCGCGATTCTTCGCGTTGTGTATCTCGATTCCAAGAGCTTCTGGCTCGACGAAGGATTGGTCGCGCAGCGAGTCACGATGCCCTTGGCGCGCTTCGTCAGAGTGGTTGCTACCACGCAAGTAAACATGTGCCTCTATTATGTCGCGATACGCGGCTGGGCGCTGATCGCGGGCGAAAGCGAGTTCATGTTGAGGCTTCCATCCGCGATCTTCTCCACTATCGCGGTTCCGATCGTCTACCGGCTTGGAGCCGAGCTACGCGATCGCCGCACGGGCTTGGTAGGGGCGCTGCTGGTGGCCGTCAACGCGACCTGCATTGAGTATGCTCAAACCGCGCGATCCTATGCGCTCCTGATGATGCTGGTGGCGCTGTCCTCGCTCTTCTTTATCCGGAGCGTCAGACGAAGGTCGCTGGCAAGCGAGGCGGGCTATGTCATTAGCGGGACCTGCGGGGTCTATGCCCATTTGTTCGCGGTTCTCGCAGTGCCGCCGCAGTGGTTGTCACTATTCCTGTTTCGGCCGGGTAGAAAAACCAGTGTTCGGTTGACGGTCAGCGCGGTCCTGATCGCATTGCTCAGCATCCCGATGTTCTTCACCGCGATCTCCAACGATTACGGACAAGTGGCATGGATTCCCAGGCCCACCGGCGCAAGCGTGGCAAGGCTTTTCATTATCTTCGCCGGGGTGTTCGATGGGAGGCGGGATCACCTCGCCTTGGTGTTGGGTGCGCTATACCTGCTCGCTATCGTAACGGCCTTGGTCCGGGCATCGAAGCGAGATCGGGCGGCGCTCGGCTATCTTCTGCTCTCGATTGGTTTTCCAATCTGTTTGACTCTGGTGGTCTCGATCTTCAAGCCTCTCTTTATCTCGTACTACCTATTGCCTGGTTTGCCGTTCTTCGCGCTACTGGCTGCGATGGGGATCGTGCGGATCAAGCCTCGCGCTCTGGCGATCGCGGTCGTGGCGTTGATCGTGGCGCTCAGCCTGCGCGAGGACTACTCCTGGTACCGGGCCGCCCCGATCCAGGATTGGCGCAATACCGTGAATTTTATCGCCGCTCGTGCGCATCCCGGCGACGTGTTGGTTGTCTATCCGGCATATTACTCGGCTCCGATCGAGTACTACGTTTCGCGGCTCGATCATCCGGCCGGATTTCCAACAATCGTCTACCAACCTGAGGTGGCAGAGCCCGGCAAGCCCAACGCTGGCGAGCCGCCGCAGGGCTTTCGGTCATTCCGGGCGGAGTCCGGCGCCGCCGCTCATCGGCGAATCTGGTTCACGTTTCCAGGCTGGAGCCCAACCGGCGAGGACGCTCTGCGAGAGATCATGGTCGGCCGTCGCGCGACGAGCGTGCCGCGCTTTCCGGGCGTGCGCCTCATACTTCTCGAGCCGGTACAAGGCTGATCTCCGCCACGCGGCTCGAATCACTCGCCGCCTCAGAGCGGAGCGCGCGATCAGCCGCGCTCCAGTATGCCGACCAGCTTCGCGTATCGATCGAGAAGTGGGAGGACGACTTCACGCCCGGCGGGCGGAGCCGAACAGCAGCCGTTGGAAGCCCATCGCGATGAACCCGCGCGCGGCGTCTTCTTTCGGAGCGACGCCGGGAATCGTGAGCGACAATGAATCGAAGCGGCGACCCGAGCGTTCGGCGGCCTCGCGCAGCATTTTGATCCCGCCGGCGAAGTCGTAGCCGGGAACGTTGACCGGCATCCATCCGTCGCAGTAGTCGGCCACGCGCTGAAAGGCACGGTTCGAGAGCGAGCCGAGAAGAATCGGCGGGCCGCCCTTCTGCACCGGCTTGGGACCGCACCAGATCGGATCGAATTCAACCAGCTCGCCGTGGAATTCGGCCGCCTCCGCGGTCCAAATCTGCCGCATCGCGAGCACCTTCTCGCGCACCAGCTTCCACCTGAGCTTATAGGAAACGCCGTGATTCGCCATCTCCTCGACGTTCCATCCGGCGCCGATCCCGAGGATCACGCGTCCATCGGAAATTCTATCGAGTGATGCGACCTCCTTCGCCAGCAGGATCGGGTCGCGCTCGACGACCAGGCAGACACTCGTGCCGAGTTTCAACCGCCTGGTCACGGCTGCGGCGGCGGCAAGCGCCACGAACGGTTCGTGCGAGGACCAATATTCCCTGGTCAGCTCGCCGCCGGCGGGGTAGGGCGTTTTCCGGGAAGCCGGGATATGCGTGTGCTCCGGAAAGAAGAGCGATTCGAAGCCGCGCTCCTCGGCGGCCCGCGCCAGCTCCGCCGGGCCAATTGCGAACTCGGCCGGGAACATCACGATGCCGAAGTTGGTCATTGTTTCTGCGCTCTCCAAAAGACGCGAGGCCGCCTCTACTGTCTATAGCTGTCCATCCTCAAGGTCGCGGGCGCGCACCGCTAAATTTTCAGTTCACCTGGCGAAGATTGGTTTGCGCCACTGATAAGCGATCGTAGCAGAGATCGATTCCCGGGTCCGCCAAATGGCGACCCTCTTCATGGCATAGCCGTTGCTGTTCGACGGATCGACGGAGGGTAAGCCGATGAAGATGGGGGCGAAAGACAAAACGGGTTCCCTGGCGACCTGGCAAAGATTCCTGAGGATGGTGGCAATGGCGGTGCTTTTCGTAGCTGGCGCGACGCCCGCGCATGCGGTACCGCTCGAATACTTCCCGCGGGACATTCGCCGCGCCAACAACTATCTGCGAGAGTACCTGTCGCCGGATTTTGTCCAGCAGGAGGAGATCGCTGTCGGCAAGCTCACTCCCGATCGGGCGGATCGCGACATCGCCTCGCTACGGGCGGAGTTGAAGACGGTGCCGCCGAGCGTGTTGCTGGCCGAATGGCGGGAGCTGGATCAGTTGCGCGCCACTTTGCCGCCCGCGTCGCAGCAGGTCTTCGTCGACGGACTGTTTGAGGTTTCGCCCTCTGAGACGGCCTTCGCGCAGGAGACCGTCGAGCGCAGGATCACCGAGGTCCTGGTGGCCGGCGCGTCTGCGGACGGCCTGGAGCGCGCGAGCAACGCGCTGCCGCAATAGGGGGGGAGCGGCGCCTGCCTTCTGCGCGAGGGATCAAGGCCGATCGAAAAGCAGCGGCAGCTTCTTCAGGCCGCGGAACATCGGATTGTCCAGGCGCGTGCGCTCGCCGGCGGGATCCAGCCGTATGTTGCGCATCCTGGCCAGCACTTCCTCGAGCGCGATCCGGCCCTCCAGCCGCGCCAGCGGCGCGCCGATGCAATAGTGGATTCCGATCGCGAACGCCAGATGGTCGTTGGGATCGCGATCCACCCGGAATGCGTCGGGATCGTCGAACAACTCGCGGTCGCGGTTGGCCGACCCGTAGAGCATCATCACCTTGCTATTGCCGGGAATCGTCACCCCGTGCAGATCGAAATCGCGCGTGGTCGTCCGGAAAGTGGCTTGTACCGGCGAGTCGAAGCGCAGGCATTCCTCCACCGCCGAAGGGATGAGCTCCGGGCGCTCGCGCAGCTTCGCCGCCTCGTCGAGATGCTCGAGCAGGGCAAGCGCGCCGTTGGTGATCAGATTGGTGGTGGTCTCGTTGCCGGCCGTCAGTAGCAGCAGGTTGAAGTTCAGGATCTCGCCGGGAGTGAGCGCGTCCTGCTCCTCGTTGGCCCTCACCAGCGCGCTCACGAGGTCGTCGCGCGGCTGCCGGCGCCGGCGCTCGATCATCTCGGTGAAGTAGGCCTTGAACTCGCGCCAGGTCTCCAGATAGCGGTTCAGATCGAAGTCCGGAGAGCCGCCCAGGACGCCGATCACGTCGTCGGACCATTTCTTGAACGCCGCGCGATGCTCCGGGTCCACCCCGAGCATCTCGGCGATTACGATCACCGGCAGCGGCTCGGCAACGTCATGGACCAGGTCGAAGACGCCGTTGTCGATCGCCGCGTCCAGCAGATGGCGGATAATTTCGCGGATCCGCGCCTCCATCTGCGCGACCATCCGGGGCGTGAAGGCCTTGCTCACCAGCGAGCGAAGCCGGCGATGCTCGGGCGGGTCGCGCGTGATCATCGTGGGGATTGACATGCGCTCCGGACCGATGCCTTTCGCGGACGAGAAGACTTCGTGGTTGCGCAATGCGGCATCGACATCGCGATAGCGGCTCAGCGTCCATATGTCGAGGCGCGGGTTGTGATATACGGGATGATGATCGCGCAGCCACGCATAGTAGGGATACGGATTTCTCTTGACCTCGGGCGCGAAGGGGTCGTATTCCGCAATGGTTGGCATCGGGGTCGCCCTCCCGAAAAGGTGCGTAGCACGGATGTAACACGGTCGCGATGTCGGCGCGAGCTTTCCAGAACACGCGCTGGCCTGGACGCACAGCCTGCATGGCGCTACAGTGGGCCGCGATCCTGTTTGACCGGACGTTTCGACGGCTCCATCCAGGGGCCGAGGAGTCAGCGATGATCGTGCGCCGGGCAGAGTGCTCATGCGGCCAGCTCTCAGCGGTGTGCACGGGCGAGCCGGTCCGCGTCTCGGTCTGTCATTGCTTGGCCTGCAAACGCAGCACTGGCAGCGCCTTCAGCTACAACGCCCATTTTCGGGAGGAGCAGGTCGTCGTCGATGGCCGCGCGACCGAATTCGTCCGCATCGGCGACGATGGCGGCCGCTTGCCGCGTTTCTTCTGCCCGATCTGCGGGGCGAGGGTGTTTTATCGCAATAGCGGCGTGCCCGGCATAGTCTCGGTCCCGGTCGGCGCGTTTGCGGACCCAGCGTTTCCGCCGCCGACCGTGTCTGTCTACCATGAAAGCCGGGGTCATCCTTGGCTCGAAATTCGCACGGAGCCGCTCGAAAGACTCGGCTGAGCCAACGCGAAAGCGCGGCCACTTTGCCCACCATGCGATCGGGTCTCTCAGTACAAGACGGAAAGGAGGCAGTCCGATGGCATTGAAATTGAGAACGGGCACGCGCGAAGACGCTGTCGCCTGCGGCCTGATTGACTTCGAGGCGTTCAAGTCGATCTCCAGTCAGCATAACTTCCCCTGGGATTTTCCATCGGTGGAGATCGCGACCGCGGTGACGACGGCGCTGCTATCGAATCCCGGCTTCTATTCGGTCGTGGCCGAGCAAGACGGGCGAATCGTGGGCAGCAACTTTCTTGACGAACGCAACCCGATAGCCGGCATCGGTCCAATCTCGGTCGATCCGCCGGTTCAGAATCACACGATCGGGCGCAGCCTGATGCTCGACGTGATGGAGCGCGCGTCGAAGCGCCGCTTCGCCGGTGTCCGGCTGGTTCAGGCCGCCTACCACAATCGCTCTTTGTGCCTCTACACCAAGCTCGGATTCGAGACGCGCGAGCCGCTCTCGAAAATCGAAGGCACGCCCCCGAGAACGGCTTTTCCCGGTTACGATGTCCGGCTGGCCACCGAACGCGACCTGGAAGCCTGCAACCAACTCTGCCATCGCGTGCATGGTCACAATCGAGGCGGCGAGCTCCGCGACGCGATCGCGCAGGGCCAAGCCAGAGTGGTGGAGCATTTGGGCCGAATCACGGGCTACGCCAGCGAAGTCGCGTTCTTCGGTCATGCGGTGGCTGAGAGCAATAGTGAGTTGAAGGCGCTGATCGCCGCGGCGCGCGAATTTCCCGGCGGAGGCTTCCTGCTCCCGACCCGCAACGGAGATCTCTTCCGATGGTGCCTGCAAAGCGGCCTGCGCCTGGTGCATCAGATGACCCTGATGACGATCGGACTATACAACGAGCCAGCCGGCGCCTACCTGCCGTCAGTGCTGTATTGAGATAGCCGCGCGCGAGCCCCGAGCGACGGGCGAGAGGCGTGTCTCTCCATGTGAGCGCGGCTGGGTGTTAGCGCTCGGCCTTGTCAGGACAGCGCCGGCATCCAGCGCGACGCCAAGATGGCTGGGAAGGCCAGCCGAAGCGTCAAGCCGGACCGTCACCGATGCCCAATTGCCGCATGATCGTGCCGGAGTCGTAGTATACGCGCTCGCACACGATTCGATCCTGCTGGAACAGGAACACCGCTGCCATCCGGCAGGTGAACGATCGCCCGGTTGGCGCCATGCCGCGGATCGGACCCTTATGCGTGCCCATCAGATCGAACTCGACGATCACCGCGTCGTCCGCGTGATAGATGGCGCGGAGCTCGTTGCGCTGGTCGGGGAAGGCGGCGCGTGAGGCCGCGTAGTAGCGCGAAACGGCTTCGATCCCGTCGTACACTTCGCCGGTAGCCACGAGCTCGTATCGAGGATGGGCAAACGTAGCCAGCGTGCGGTCGAACTGCTGGAGATTTTCGGATTCCATGTGCTCGCGCACGACGGCCTCTCGCCGCTCACGTATCGTGGTCGCACTATTGGGCGGCATCGCACTCTCCTACTTGCGGCCGGAATAGACGGCGAAGATGAACTTTCTGAAGACGCAGCTTACATCGCTGAAGCCCGCGTTCTTGAGCCACGAGAGTTGCATTGCGACCGACGCACATCGATCGTGCTTCTGCCGTTCGAGTGCGGCGTCGAGGTCCGCTTGCGAGGCCCCGGCCGCGAGCGTCGCTTGCCGCCACTCCTGCTGGGTGCGCCTTTCCGCCTCATCGCCGTCCTCCAGAACGACGTCGGCGTTCACGAACACACCGTCGCGCGCCAGCGTCAGGTGAATCCGATCGAACAGTGCCCGCTTCTGCTCGTCCTCGAGATGATGGATCGAGAGGGCCGAAACGATCGAATCGAAACGGCCCGGAACGGGATTGGCGGAGTAGTCGATCTCGACGAAGCTGAAGCGCGGGCCGCGCAGCCTGATGCGGGCCTCGCGCAGCATCTCGGGCGCGATGTCGGCCAGCGTGATTCGGCATTTGGGAAATGCGCCCGCGACGATGGCCGAGAACAGGCCGGTGCCCGCGCCGAGATCGAGGATCTCCAGCTCGTCGCCCTTCGCGAACGGAATCCGATCGACGGCCGCGGCGTAGAGCTCCTCGAAGCAGGGCACCAGCATTCGCCGCGTGCGGTCGTAGTCGCGGGCGCACGCGTCGAATGTTGCCCTGATGGCCTCCGCGCGGCTGGTCATGATCGAAACCTCGCGCGCGCGGCCAACCGGCGGCATCGCGCTTCATTCGCGGCGATGCCGGACAGACATTGCCCGGCGAACAGGGTCACAGCGCGCTCCATCATTCCCATCGCATCGAACAGGTTCACCGCTGCGCTGCTCTCGAACACGTTGAGGTTCAACTCGCCGCGCTCCAACGCGATACGCGCCGCGCGCTCGCATCCTAGCACCTGGAAACTACAATGCAGCAAGGTCTCGGCGACCGCAGGATTAATCTTGCCCGGGAAGAACGACGATCCCTCCTGGACCGCGGGCAGCGCGATTTCGCCGAACCCGCCCTCAGGTCCCGACGCCAGCAGCCTCACGTCCTGGGCGATCTTGATGAATACCTCCGCCAGCAGCGCCAACTGCGTACACACCGCGGCGAGGTCGTCGATGTTCTGCGCCGCATCGTAGAGGTTGCCGCGCAGGCTGAGCCGGATACCGGCCAGCTCGCTCAGGCGCGCGATGACCGCGCGGCGATAGGCGGCCGGCGCGCCGCTTCCGGAGCCGACCGCCATCCCGCCCAGATTGATCTGGTGCAGCGTGCGCACGCTGCGCTCCAACTCTTCGGTGCGGCGTTCCAGCACCGCCGCGTAGCCGCCGAACAGCTCGCCGAGCGAAATCGGGGCCGCATCCTGCAGGCAAGTGCGGGCGATCGTGGTCACCGGCCGCATCTGCGAGGCCTTCGCGCGGCACACGTTCACGCAATCCCGCAGCGCACGCCTCAGGGGCTTCCAATGTTCCAGCACCGCGATTCGGGCCGCCGAATGGCATACGTCAGCGGTGGATTGCGACGCGTTGACGTGAGTCTTCGGATGCACCGGGTCATAGGTTCCCGGCGCGCCGGTGAGGCGCTGATTGGCAAGGTTCGCGATCACCTCGTTGAGGTTCATGTTGACGCCGATGCTCCCGCCGCCGCCCAGGAGATCCACCGGGAATTGATCGAGGTGATCGCCGCGAATCAGGGAGTCGCACGCGTGCTCGATTGCGCCGCAGGTGCGGGCGTCCAGCACGCGCGCGTCGCGGTTGGCGCGCGCGCACGCTTTCTTGACGATCGCCAGGGCCCGGACGTAGACCGGGTAGCGGCCAAGCTGCTTGCCGGAGAAACTCAGGCTGCGCACGGCGCGAATGGTGTGGATTCCATAAAACGCGCCGGCCGGAACCGATACTTCGCCCAGCAGATCCCGTTCGATGCGCGTCGGGGGCGGCGCGGTGCGCGGCGGGCGTTGGGCCGGATTCCTACGCCACCCGGCCATAGCGGGCGAGTTGGAGGAGCTTGCTGCTTCGGGTGCCCGGCTTGGTATCGTAGGCGAGCAGCGCAACCAGCCGCGTCGTGCGGCCGCGAATCTCGGCAACGCGATGGATCGAGTTGCGTCCCTCGAACAGCAGCATCGTGCCGGGGCACATCGGTACGCGCACAACCCCTTGATCCGATCCCTGAAGCAGGCGTTGCACCGCGGGATAGTTTTCGTCCGCTGCCTTCCGGATCAGCGGGACGTATTCGAAATCTCCGCCGTCGTCGGCGTCGCGCAACGCGATCGAGGTCACGAAATCGGTCTGATCGTAGTGCCAGAACAGTTTCTCTCCGGCGCCAATCACAGCCAGGTTCAGCGCGCCCATCGGGTCCGCATAGCGATACAGACGATCCTTGTTGAGCGCGGCTGCGATGAACTCCATCAATCCATCCCATTCGTACAACCGGCGCAACGGCGAATCGGCGGGGAACTGATCGTAGGCAATCACTCCAACCGAGGACGTGCCGAAGATCCGGCGGGGATGGTCCGGGGGCAGGGCGAGATCCGGAACCTCGAGATAGGCAGTGCCGGTCGCGACGCTGTGATACGCCCGGGCGGCGAGTGCATCGCCCTCACGGATGAGTTCCGCCACGCAGTCGGCAGTCAGGAAGCCGGGGAGCTCGCAGGCCCCGGTCTCTTCGAGTTGCTTGCGGCAGTGCTGCGTCAGCTCCCGGGCTCGCTCGGAGTGCAGATCGAGAATCGGATAGCGATCGAGATCGATCATGTGCGACGGCGACATTGGAACCGTCTCTAAAACCGTCGCTGGCCGAGCGGCCTTCGTTTCCATCCGATGACTCATCGCGCGCTAGCGAGGATACGAGCACAAAACCTTTCTCGACGGCAAGCCGAAAGCAGCGGAACGCCAGTCCAGTTAGGCGACGGTGATCAGGCAGTGGTTGCGTTGAGCGGAGGCTTTTTGGCCTGGGAGGCTTCCTTGCGGGGCTTCTCTTTAGCGGGGGGACTTCCGCAGCCTCCGCCCAACGGATCTCAGTATGAGCACGCCTCGTGCCAGCCGAAAAATGCCAAGTATCTTCAGAACTTGTTAGCAATTGCTCCCGATGTTTGCCTATCACACGGGCAACTATTGCATTCCAAATCGGCACTGGCAGAGGGCACGGACGCGGTTCGTTTTAATAGCGAGACCTCTTGCTCTTCCCGCATCCTCCGGACAAGGTTTTATGGACTGCGTACCCCATGGCCGGTTGGTGCGGGCAAAGTGCGGCCTAGTCCGACAAGACCGGCATCGAGTCCTCAGCCTACGTGCCTACGTGCAAGAGCATTCGACATCGAAGCACCGGCTGTCCTTCGAACGAACCACCGACGGTACGTTCGTGATTCGCCTCGCGGGTGCGTGGCGGATGCGCCACGGAATGCCGTCGGCGACCGAGGTGGAACGGGAACTAGCGGTGGGGGATGCTCCGCGGCAGGTCGCTTTCGAGGCGTCCGGGCTCACCGGATGGGACTCGAGCCTGCTCAGCTTCGTCATCGGAGTGATCGACCTTTGCAATCGCCGTGGGGTGACGGCCGATCGGAGCACATTGCCGCCCGGCCTCAAGCGCCTGGTGGAGCTGGCCGAATCGGTGCCCGAAAAGAAGGACCCTCGCCGCGGCGCGGCTCGAGGATCGATCTCCGAGCGGGTCGGACGGGCCGTCATCGGCATCGGTGAGTCGTGCCGGGAGGCGCTCGAGTTCCTCGGCGAGGTGACGCTGGCGCTTCGCAATGTCGCGCGCCGCAACGCCCGCTTCCGGAGCTCGGATCTGTTCGAGGTAATACAGCAATGCGGAGCGGACGCGCTCGTAATCGTCACTCTCATCAGCTACCTGGTCGGAGTAATCCTGGCCTTCATGGGAGCGGTCCAGCTTCAGCAATTCGGCGCCTCGATCTATATCGCCGATCTGGCCGCAATCGGCACCGTGCGCGAGATGGGCGCGATGATGACCGGGATAATCATGTCCGGGCGCACCGGAGCGGCGTTTGCGGCCCAGCTCGGGACGATGAAAGTTACCGAGGAAATCGACGCCTTCGCCACGATGGGGATCTCTCCAATCGAGTTCCTGGTCGTGCCCAGGGTCATCGCGCTGGTGCTGATGATGCCGCTGCTCTGCCTGTATTCGGATTTCATGGGAATCCTGGGCGGCGCCACGGTCGGCACCGCGATGCTCCGGCTGTCGCCCGCCGTCTACGCCCAGGAAACCATCCATGCGCTGCACGCCCACGATCTCCTCGGAGGCCTGTTCAAGAGCGTCGTGTACGGAGTCCTGATCGCGTTCGCCGGATGCTTTCGCGGCTTCAGGTGCGGCAACAGTTCATCCGCAGTGGGTGAGGCGGCAACCGAAGCGGTGGTGTTAGGTATAGTATTGATTATCGTGGCGTGCGGCATTTTCGCCGTGGTGTTCAACATTCTGGGAATTTGAGCCGAATTTCGGGAGCGTCTCTTGTCGGCAGGAATCGGGGCAGTTCAGCGCGCCGGGCATTCTTCCCGCGAAGAACGCCATCCCCATATCGAGGTCCGCAACCTCAAAATGGCCTACGGCGAGTTCGTCGTGATGCAACATCTGAGCTTCGCGGTCAGGCGGGGCGACGTGTTTATTATCATGGGCGGCTCCGGATGCGGGAAGAGCACGCTGCTTCGCCACATGATAGGGCTGATCGAACCGGCGGCGGGCGAGGTGCTCTACGACGGCGTCAGCTTTACCAGAGCCGATCGCGACAAGCGCGACGCGATGCTCCGGCGCTTCGGCGTTCTGTACCAGGGCGGTGCGTTGTGGAGCTCGATGACGCTGGCCGAGAACGTCGGGCTCCCGTTGAACGAATTCACCGACCTCGCTCCGGCCGAAATTCGCGAGGTCGCGTCGCTCAAGCTCTCGCTGGTCGGACTCAAGGGGTTCGAGGACTTCTACCCGAGCGAGATCAGCGGCGGCATGCAGAAACGAGCCGGACTCGCGCGCGCGATGGCGCTCGACCCCGACATCGTTTTCTTCGACGAGCCTTCCGCCGGACTCGATCCCGTAAGCTCGAGCCTGCTCGACGACCTAATACTCGAGTTGCGCGACGATCTCGGGGCCACCGTTGTGGTCGTGACGCACGAGCTGGCCAGCATTTTCAAGATCGGAAACAACAGCGTGTTCCTCGACGGCGAGAGCCGGAGCATGATCGCGAGCGGGAATCCGAAGGACCTGCTGGCTCATCCGCCCGACGAGCGCGTGCGGCGGTTTCTTACGCGCGGAGGAAATTCCCGGGAATCGGAGCAGAACCATGGGTAGCAGGGCCAATCCGGCGGTTATCGGAGCTTTCGTGATAGGCGCGGTCGCGCTGGCCGTCCTGGCGGCCATCGCTTTGGGAGCGGGAAGGCTGTTCCAGACCAGGCGCGAGTACGTGGCATTCTTCCAGGGAGATGTCAACGGCCTCAGTGTCGGCGCGCCGGTAAAATTCAAGGGGGTGCGGATCGGCGCGGTCACCAGGGTGCTCCTCAATATCAACGTGTCTCAGGAGGCCGCAACGCCGCTGTCGAACGGAATCCGCATTCCGGTCGTGATGGAGCTGGAGGAGGGACGACTGATGAGTCTCGGAGCCGGGCAGGTCAGGCTGGACGATCCGCGGGTGATGAAGCAGTTCATCGATGCCGGTCTGCGAGCTCAGCTTGCGATGGAGAGCTTCGTGACCGGAGTGCTGTACGTCGATCTGGACATTCATCGGGGCATGGCGGCCCAGCTTTTTCTGCCGCCGGGCGCGCCATACCAGGAAATCCCCACCGTGCCCAGGACGCTGGAGCAGGCCCAATCAGTGTTGACCGAGGTGATCGGTGAGCTCGGTCGAATCGATTTCAAAAAGGTCACCGATTCCGCGATCACAAGTTTCGCTTCACTCAGCCAGCTCGCGAGCTCGCCGGAACTGAGGGTCGCGGTGAAGAATCTCGCACAGACCGAGCAGAGCCTCAACCGGGCGGCGGAAAGTATCCGGCAGGCCGCCTCGAGGCATGAACCGCGAATTTCGCCCGCTCGCCGGAAGCTTGCGCGCCAGCAGCCAGAGCGCCAACGCCGCGATGAGCCAGGCGCGAGCGACGCTGAGTGACGCCCAGGCGACCCTGGGTGAGGACTCGCCGCTGATATACCAGGCCAACAAGACGATGGCTGATCTCGACGACGCCGCGCGCTCGATTAGGCAACTCGCGGACTACTTGCAGCGCAATCCGAGCGCGCCGGTGCGTGGCCGATACCTTCCGCGCGCACCGCAATGACGCATCTTGCGCGTGGGCTGGCAGCCGCGATCGGCGCGCTTTTCGCGCTGGCCGGCTGCGCTACGATCCTCGCGCCGCAGCCGGACACATCGAAGTTTTTCGTTCTGACCGCCAGCGCGGATTCTTCCGCCGCGCCCGCGGCCGGCGCCGGGACCGGTGATCTGGCGATTGGACTCGGTCCGGTGCAGATGCCCCCGTACCTCAACGACCGCGACGAGATAGCGACGCGCGTGGATTCCAATCAGATTCGATACTCGGCTACCGATCACTGGGCTGAGCCTCTGGACGCGAACTTCAGCCGGGTGCTTGCGAAGAACCTGATTGCGGCAATGCCCGACGCCCAGTTGGTGTCTTTTCCATGGTACAGATCGGCGAGTCTCGACTATCGGATCGAAGTTGACGTCGAGCACTTTGAGTCGGACGAGAGGGGTGATTCGCGGCTGACGGCGCGCTGGACGATCAAGGACGGCAAGACCGGCAGGTTGCTTGTCGCCCGCGAATCCACTATCGATCGCAGCGCGCAATCGCGGGGGACGGAAGCCTCGGTGGCGGCTCTCAGCGGCGACATCGGCGAGCTGAGCGATCGGATCGCCGCCGCAGTGCGCGAGTTGCGGGAAGAGAAACGAGCATCGGGGCCGGCCGCCCGCACTCACTGAACGCTGATCGGGATTCGCACGTCGAAGACCGAATCGATCGCGACGCCTTCTCTCACCGCCGGAAAGAACCGCCATTGCGAGAGCGTGTCGAGCAGAATCTGATTCAAGCGCGGATTGGGAGTAGGCTTGGTCAGCGTCACTTTCACAGTCCCATCATAAGAGACGGTGAAGTGGGCCACGGCTTCCGCCTGGAAGACCTGTTCGCGTAAGTCATCCGGGATCTTCGGAACCGGAGAGTAGATCGCGCGCGCGCCGACACTGTCAGAGCCGCTTATGCCGCCTGATCCGGATCCGCCTTCCAGGCCCGATCCGGCCGGTCCCGCGCTTTCGCCGCTCGATGCGGCCTCGGGCGCCGCGGGCGCGGCTTCCTTGCTCTTCAACGTTCCTTCCGGAGACGTGGGAATCGGCGGCGGTTCAATTTTCTTCGGAAGCTCCTTGCGAACCTCCCTGGGTTTCGGCCGCGCGTGATGCACGGGCTCGGCAGGATGCCTGGCGATCGCCGGAGCCGGAGCCGCCTGAAGGCCTCCCACGGGAACCTCGATGATTCGCGCCTCGATTGGTTTCAGTTCGGCGGGCGGCGGCGCCGTCTGCTCGAGCACCTTCGCAAAACCGATCAGCAGCAGCGCCCAGGTAAGGAGCGCAGCCGGAACCAGCCACGGCAATCGCCGCCATGGATCGTCGAAATCCGGAATCGGGCGAAGCCGGATGCTCGGGTTCATTCGCGCTTCACGGCGATCAGGAAGTGCTCGACGCCGGCCCGCCGCGCCTGGAGCATCGCCTGCACCACCACGCCTTCGGGCGCCGCGCTGTCGGCGGTGACCACCAGTCCGGGGTCGCGTCCCGTCATCATGGGCTTGAGCACGAATGCGAGGCTCTCCAGCGTGGCCGGGGTCTTGTCCAGGAAAATCCGGCTTTCCCGGGTTATCGTCAGGGTCACCGGTTCCTTGTGCTGCAGGTTCTCGGCGTCGCCGCGCGGCAGATTCACCGTGATCGAGTTGAGGCTCTGCATCGACAGCGAGGCGAGCATGAACGTGACGCACAGGAAGAACATCACGTCGATCATCGGGATGATCTCGATTCGCCCGCGACGATATGCGCGCGACTTGCGCAGCTTCATCGCATGGCCCTCTTGCGCTCGGCCTCGGGCAGCGGGGCGGCCGCGGCTGCGGCTCGAGCCGCGCCTCGGCGCCGTTTTCCTGATCGAGCCGGATGTGATCGACCAGCTTCGACCCCAGGCGCTCCATCAGGTCCATCGCCTGTGACTGCATCCGCGAGAAAAAGTTGAAGCCGAACAGCGCGAACAGGGCGATCAGCAGGCCGAGCGCGGTCGCGATCAGGGCCTGCGCCACGCCGGAGGTCACTTCCGTCGGTGCGACCAGACCCGAGCTGCCGATCACCTTGAACGCCTGCATCATCCCGGTGATCGTGCCGAGCAATCCCATCAACGGCGCGGCGGTGACCACGGTTTCGAGGACCCACAAGCCGCGGCTCAGTACCTTTTCGATCGCGCCGGCCTCGTCTTCAGCCCGCGATTCTACCCACCATGCCGGCTTCGATCGGTTGCCCGCGATTACTCCGAAAAACCGCCCGTAGGCATTGTAGGCCGGAAGGGTCGCGATCTGCGCGTCGAGATCGCGCCACGAAAATCCATAGGTCTCGACCAGGCCGCGCAGATCCGAAGGCAGTCTCAGGCAGCGATAGCAGGCGATCGCGCGGTCGAAGATGATCACCAGCGCGATGACGCCAAGCAGCAGCAGCGGATAGACCATCGCGCCGCCGAACTTGAGCGCCTCCCATGCGGTTGCAAGCTCACTCATTCAATACCCCTCAATTCACACTTAGAGTATACATTCTCCATCATCTGGAAGCCGCTGGCGGTTTGGTGAACGGAAGTTCCCACTTGATCGATCCATATAGGGCCCGGCGCGGACCGTATTGCGCGGCGAACACTCCGATGCCAGTGCCGTTGCGAATTGCATAAGTGCGATCGTTGAGATTGACGATCGATACGCGGGCTTCCATCTTGCCGACCTTGGGCAGCGTGAAGCGCCTCCCAATCGCCGTATCGATCTGAATGTAGTACGGCAGATTGCCGGTGTTGGCGAATCCGCCTCTGAGCCCGCTGCCGTAGATTCCATCGATGCTGAACAGGAAATCGTTCCACTCATATTCAGCGCCCACCGACGAGGAAAACGTCTGGTCGTGATCCAGAAATATGTAGTGCTTACTTATGTAGGCCAGTTCGTCCGGCCCGAAGTTGAATTGTCCCGATTCGACCTGAGTACCCTGAGCGACGCTGTAGGCAAAGTTGACATAGCTATACAGATTCTCATGGGTATAGGAGCCGGTGAACTCAACACCGTAAACGCGGCCCTTGGCGTAGTTGAAGGTCTCGAAGATCAGCGCCGGACCGAATTGTCCCTCGTCGATCAGGTCGGCGGCCTTCTTGTAGTAGGAATCGATTCCGACGTTCAGCCCCGGAATAACCTGTTGAGTCACACCGACGTCGAACAGGTGATCGCGCTCTACGGTCGGAATGCTGTTTCCGGTCGAGGCCGGCGCGCCGGTAGTGTTTTCGAATTTCTTGACCGAAGTCACGGACACCAGCTCGGTCGGCGGCGGCGTGAACTGGCGCGCGTAGGCCGCGTGCAGCGTCGTTCCTTCGGACAATGAGTACTCCGCGCCCACCCGTGGGCTTGCTTGGTCTGCGCGCACCAGGCCGTCATAAAGATCGAACCGCGCGCCGAAGTTGATGGTCAGCCGGTCGATCGGCTTCCATTCATCCTGCAGATAGACGCTATAGATCCAGGTCTGCAGTGCGAGGTCATCGACGATCGAAATCGGCACCGTTGACGATTGCTTCCCGGTAGCCGGATCGATCGGGAATGTCGCTTCGTGGTTGTCGATCTCGGCGCGCTCCGAATCGAAGTAGCCGCCGAGGCGAATCGTATGCTGGCTGAAACCGTGGTACGCCGTATCGATCTGGAACCCGTTGCCCCAGTCGCTGCGGAAGACCCTCGAGGCCGCGCCGTTGTAGATCAGGTCGCCGGCATGATCGGGATTGAAAGAGACGGTGGAATATCTGCTGAAGGGAGCGATCTGATAGTCGATATCAGGCCCGACAACGCCTTGCAGCGCGAACACCCCGAAGTAATTCTGCTCGAACTGATTCTCGCGGACGTTGGCCGAAGGATAGGTCGGCACGTTAATCAGCTGGAAGACCTGCGGCTGATCGGGATTCGCGGGAATCTGAAAATGATTGATGGCTGTTCCGGTGATCAGGCTAAGGCGCGTGGTCGGGTTTAGAAAGTACGACAGGTAGCCGAAAGCGTTGCCCTGATTGCTGGTGTCATGAATGGCGGTAGGGCCGGGCGTGGGCGGCTCAACACCTCGATCGGTGCCAAGATATTGTCCCGTCACGAAATAGCTGAGCTTGCCGCTTGCTCCTCCGTACTCGAAGCTCGGCTGGGTGGTGCCGCGCTGCCCGCCGAAGAATTCGAGATCACCGCCGGCATCCTGTAATCCGTCTTTGGTCTTGATATCGATAACTCCCGCGGTGCGAAGGCCGAATTCCGCCGGCAGAGCGCCGGTGAGCAAGCTGATGCTCTGGGCAAAGCGCGGGCTGAGCGATTGACCGAAACCGGTGATTCCCTCCGGCAACTGGATGCCGTTGATGCGGTACTGGAGATTGGCATGATCGCCCCGGACGTGAAGTTGCCCGAATGAGTCCTGCACCACGCCCGGCGCCTGAAGCAGCACTTGGTTGAGCGCCGTGTTCTCCGATTGCGGCAATTCGTCAATCGCCTTGTCGCTGAAACGATAGACGCTTCCGCCGGTCTGCGGAGAAAGCGAATTGCGCGCCTGATCGAGACGCTTCGCCACGACCTGCAAGCTCAAAGCAACCTCGGATTCCATCGCCAACTCCACGGGTTTCGCCCCCGTGGCCGTAACGGTCACGATCGCGGTCGCAGTCTTGAATTCCGGCTTCTCGGCCATCACTGCATATACGCCGGGGGCGAGTTTCCCGAAAATGAAATGACCCTGCGAGTCGCTACGAGTCTTGCCGGCGACTTTTCCGCTGCTGTCTTGCAGTGAAATACTGACGCCGGCCAGCGGCCTGCCCAGCGCGTCGTTGACCGTTCCGGTTATATCTCGCGGATCAACTTTCGTTTCCGCAGCGTTGACCAATGACCAAATCGGCAGGGCGAGCAGCGTTGCCAGCCCGGGCAATAATCGCAAGCCTTCGCATCGTAACTCCTCCAGATTGCGGCCCTCGCCATCGCCAAGCCCGCATGGGCGGCGCGACCATGCCGCGAACACGCGCAACATCTCAGCGTTAAGGGGAAAAGGAGTTCAGACCGAAGCGGGCGGAGCCCTGCCGAACAATTGCCTCCGGCAGGCGGAAAGCAAGGGTGGCCGGGCCATGTAAATCGCAAGGCGCTCGCGTAGCAGCGGCGACGCGATCGACGGAACCGCCGCGAATGCCGACGGAGAGTGGAGCTGAAGCAAACAGACCGCGCATGCGCCCTCATCGGCGCTTGCCGAAGGCGTCCTGGAGTACTTGTGCTGTGCGGGGATGAGATGGAAATGCGCGGCGCCAACCAACTGCGCCAGCATCAGTGCGCTCGCCGCGAAAAGCGCAGCGCCGCGCGTCAATTTCAATCGTCGTCTCAATTTAAATGCCCGTTTAATGCCGATGGCATCAATGAAGGCGTCGGACGCCCGCCTCTAGCTCAACGATCCACCGTGCCGCTTTCGATCGCGTCCGTCAAGGCGCGAACGCATTGCGGCGGAACCCATCGAAGGCTGGTTGCCTCCCCGTAGGTCATGGCCTATAACGGCCATGAGCCCATGGCCTTAGAGCAGCTTGTGTCATCCGGCGTCGCCTCCGAGGCGTCGCCGATTCGCGAGATTCTCGATCGCGCCCGGTCGGGTGTTCGCCTCGACGAAGCCGACGCGATCGCGCTGATCGAATGCCGTGACGACGAGCTTGCCGGAGTCCTTGGGGCGGCGGCCGCGATGCGCGATTCGGCGAAGGGACGCGAAGTGACATACTCGCGCAAGGTCTTTCTGCCGGTCACGAATCTGTGCCGCGACCGATGCACCTATTGCACGTTTCGCAAAGACCCCGGCGATCCCGGCGCGTGGACCATGATGCCCGACGAGATCGCCGAGTGGTCGCGCCAGGGCCGCAGCCTCGGATGCAAAGAGGCGCTGATGTGCCTCGGCGACAAGCCCGAAGTCGCATTTCGCGAGTATCGTGAGACGCTCGAATCTCTCGGCGTGCGCACTACGATCGAATACGTCGGGCGGGCGTGCGAGTTGGCGCTGAACGAGGGCCTGCTGCCCCATACCAACGCCGGCCTCATGACCCGCGATGAGATGCGGACGCTGCGGCCGCTGAACGCCAGCATGGGCCTGATGCTCGAGAACGTCTCCCCGCGCCTTCGCGGCCGCGGCCAGGTGCATCAGGCGGCCCCCGATAAAGACCCGGCGCTCAGGATGCGAATGATCGAGGAGGCCGGCGAACTCCGGATTCCGTTCACGACCGGAATCCTGCTCGGGATCGGCGAGACGCCGGCCGAGCGCGCGCAGAGCCTCGTCGCGATACGCGACCTGAACGAGCGTCACGGCCATATTCAGGAAGTGATTATCCAGAACTTCCGTGCGAAGCCGGACATCAGGATGGCGGATGCGCCTGAGCCCGGCGAGTTCGAGATGGCCCGCGCGATCGCGGCCGCGCGGCTGGTGCTGGGCAGCAAAATGAACGTGCAGGCGCCGCCGAATCTGTCGCCGAACTCGATCGAGCTGTTCCTCGCGGCGGGAATCAACGATTGGGGCGGCATCTCGCCCCTCAGCAAGGACTACGTGAATCCCGAGGCGCCTTGGCCGCATATCGAGCTGCTGGGCGAGCGATGCGCCCGCGCGGGTTTCAGGCTCATCGAACGTCTGGCAATTTACCCCGAGTACATTAATGATGAATGGATCGACCCGGTGCTGACGCCCGCAGTGAAGACGCTGCTGGCACAGACCGCGGGAGGTGACGCGTGAACCTCGCCGAACTGCGCGATTACGTGGACGAAATCGAGGCTACGCCGGTTGGCGTCCTGATGGACAAGGCGTCGGCGGGCGTGCGTGCGGCGCTCCGCCAGAGTCTCGGGCGCGAAGAGCTCAGCGCCGAGGAGGGCCTCGCGCTGTACACCGCCGAAGGCGACGACCTCCGCGCTATAATCAAGTGCGCCGACCTCGCGCGCGCCGAAGACGCCGGCAACGAAGTCACATATGTAGTCAATCGGAACATCAATTTCACGAACATATGTTTCGTGGGATGCCAGTTCTGCGGGTTCAAGCGGCAGAAGTGGGAATCCGACGCGTATGACCATTCGGACGAAGTAATCCTGGGCAAGGTGGCCGACGCGTGGGAACGAGGCGCGACCGAAATCTGCATGCAGGGCGGGATCAATCCCGACATGCCGCCATTCAAGTATCGCGACCTGCTGGTCGTCATCAAGCGGCATTTCCCCCAGATTCACGTTCACGCGTTCTCGCCGATGGAGATCATGTACGGCGCGCGCCGCGTACAGATGGACTATCCCGAGTATATCCAGATGTTGCGCGACCACGGACTTGGATCGATCCCCGGCACCGCCGCGGAAATTCTCGATGACGGCGTGCGCGAGATCCTGAGCCACAAGAAGGTCGATGTCGCGGCGTGGGTCGAGATCATCACGACCGCGCATTCGCTCGGCATTCCAACCACGTCAACCATCATGTACGGCCATCTCGAAAGTCCGCGCCATGTCGTCAATCATCTCAAGCTGTTGCGCGATATCCAGAAGCAGACCCACGGCTTTACCGAGTTCGTACCGCTGCGTTTCATCCATGAGAACACGGTGCTCTTCCGCAAGGGCCTGGTCTCGCCGCCGCCCGACGGTGTTCCGGATTTCCGGATGTACGCCTTCTCGCGGCTGTTCCTGCGCGGCTGGATCGATAACCTGCAGACTTCGTGGGTAAAGCTCGGCGTTGACCTGGCGGCGCTCACGCTGAAGACCGGATGCAACGACTTCTCGGGTACGCTGATGGAGGAGAGCATCACGGCGCAGGCCGGCGGCGACTCCGGCGAGTTCGTGCCGGTGGACCTGATCGAGGACAAGGCCCGCGAGATGGGACGCATCGCGATCGAACGCACAACGACCTACAAGAAGCTGTACGGAAGAAAGGCCCCCAATGGCGCGCGTCCGAGGCCCCCGCAGCCGGATAACCACGCTTGCGGGGGGAGTGGGTGCGGCTAGGTTCATCCGCGGCCTCGTTCGCCGCGTCGATCCGCGCCGTCTGACTGTCGTCGTCAATACCGGCGACGACGAACATTTCTATGGCCTCCACGTATCGCCCGATATCGACACTGTGATCTACACACTCGCCGGCGCGGTCAACAAAACGCACGGATGGGGTCTCGAACAGGACAGCTTCAACACGATCGGGGCGCTTCAACGCTTTTACGGCAAGGGATGGTTCGTGCTTGGCGATCGCGATCTCGCGACCCATCTGTTCCGCACCGAGCAACTGAGCATCGGGGTGCCGTTGAGCCGCATCACGCGCGAGATAGCCGCCGGCTTCGGCGTGGGCGCGACCGTTATGCCGATGAGCGATGATCGCGTGCGCACCTTCGTCAAGCTCAAGGGCCGGGCTGCGATCCCCTTCCAGCAATACTTCGTGCGCGGACGGGCTCGCGGAGCGGTCGAGCGGATCGAGTTGCGCGGCGCTGCGCGGTGCCGCCCGCTGCCGGCTGCGGTCTCGGCCATTCGCGATTCGGCCGCGGTGATTCTCACGCCATCGAATCCCTTCGTCTCGATCGGGCCGATCCTGGCGCTTGGCGGGATGCGCGAGGCGCTGCGATCGGCTCGCGAGCGCGTCGCTGCGATAAGTCCGATCGTCGGCGGCCGGACGATCAAGGGACCGGCGGACAAGATGATGCGCGGTCTGGGCCACGAGGTCTCGCCGCTCGGAATCGCACGGCTCTACCGCGATATCGCGAGCGTCCTGGTGCTGGACCGGATCGATCAGCGTTACGCCGGCCCGATCCGGGAGCTTGGGATGCGGGCGGTGGCGACCGATACGATCATGACCTCGCCGGCGCGCGCGGCCCGTCTCGCGGACGTGGTTCTAAACTCGCTTGAGGTGTACGCTTAGTTCCAGTGATGGCGACTCTTACTCTCGCCCCCATCGACGGCATCCCTCTCGTCAAGCAGGGGGACAATCTCGCGCAGTTCCTGATGCGGGGGCTCGAGAAAGGCGGTCTGAAGCTCGAGCACGGAGACATCGTCGTGGTCTGCCAGAAGATAATCTCGAAGGCGGAGGGCCGGCTGGTCGACTTGCGCGATGTAGAGCCCTCGCAGCTCGCGCTCAATTTCGCCGCGCGATGGGAAAAGGACGCGCGCGCCGTCGAAGTCGTACTGCGGCAGACCAGCCGCATCGTGCGGATGGACAAGGGCGTGATGATCGTCGAGACCGGCCCCGGATGGGTCTGCGCGAACGCCGGAGTGGATGAATCGAACAGCATGGCCGACGATTGCGCTATCCTGTTGCCGCGAGACCCCGACGCTTCAGCGTCGAAAATCCGCGCCGAGTTGAAGCGCCTGAGCGGCGCCGATGTCGCGGTGCTGATCACCGACACGTTCGGTCGCCCGTGGCGCGACGGTCTCACGGAGATTTGCCTCGGAATCGCCGGGATGAATCCGATGCTGGATCTGCGCGGCACCACGGATCTCGCAGGCCGCGAGCTCCATCATACAGTGGTCGCGATCGCCGACGAGATCGCCTCTGCGGCCGGTCTGTTGATGCAGAAAGCGGCCGCGATTCCGGCGGTGCTCGTTCGCGGTTACAAATTTGAGCCGTGCGAGGCCAGCGCGAAAGTGCTGATTCGACCGGCCGAAGCCGACTTGTTTCGCTGACCGTGAAGAAAGCAGAGTCCGAAGCGCTGGCGAGATCATCAGTGATCGAGCCATTGAACCCGTCGCGACTGGTCGAGACCGACCTGCATGCGGTCGAGGCCAAATTGTCGCGCCTGCTCGACTCGCGCGAGGGCCTGATTTCCGAAATCTGCCATTACCTCATCGACGGCGGCGGCAAGCGCCTGCGCCCGCTGTTCATCCTGCTGGTGCATCGCGGATGCGGCGGCAACGATCGGACCGTCGCCGACGCGATCGACGCCGCGATCGCGCTCGAGTTGATCCATTCCGCGACGCTCCTCCATGACGACATCATCGACGGCGGCACCCTGCGGCGCGGCAAGCCCTCGGCCTACACCCGCTACGGGCAGGGACCCACGATGGTCGCGGGCGACTATCTGTTCTGCCGCGCCTTCGAGTTGTGCGGCCGGTTCGAGGAGCCGCTGGTGCGCACCGCCGCGCAGGCCTGTATTCAATTGACCGAGGGCGAGGTGATGGAAGGGCGGTTGCGGCGCAACGCCGCCGTCAACCTGAACGACTACATGGCCGTGATCGGCCGCAAGACCGCCTCGCTCTTCGCCGCAGGAGGGAGGGTCGCCGCCGATCTCGCCGGGGCGCCGGCTCCGCTGATGTCCGCCATGGAGGACCTCGGGCGTGCGATCGGGCTCGCATTCCAGATGATCGACGACCTGCTCGATATCCTGGGTCCCGAGGAAAAGACCGGCAAACCCGTCGGATCGGACCTACGCGAAGGGATTCCGTCGCTGCCGGTTGTGCTGGGAGTTGAATCCGACCCCGAACTGCGCAAGCTGTTCAGCGACGGCCGGACATTCGATGGCGCCGACTTCGAGCGCGCGCTGCAAATCCTGCGCAGCCCGCAACTGCTGGACCGGGCGCGTGCGATGGCCGGCGAGCAGGTCAAGGTTGCGCGACAGGCGTTGACCCTGCTCAAGCCCTCGATTTATCGCGACAGTCTCGGCGTGCTGATCGACGAGCAGATCGGCCGCGAAGTCTGAGACCGGCGCTTCCTATTCGCACGGAACACCGCGCGCGAGCATCACACTGCGAAGCATCGCGGCCAGAATCTCGATCTTCACCGGCTTGGCGATGTACTCATCCATGCCGGCTTGAATGCACTTCTCGCGATCGCCTACGAGCGCGTGCGCCGTCATTGCGATGATCGCCGTGTGGCGCGCGAGGCCCTCCATCCGGCGGATTCGGCGCGTCGCTTCGTAGCCGTCCATCTCCGGCATCTGGCAATCCATCAGCACCAGGTCGTATAGCTCGCGAGCCAGTGCTTCGAGCGCCTCGAGGCCGTTGGTCACCGCGTCGGCGACGCATCCGAGCCGCCGCAGTTGCCGCATCGCCACCTTCTGGTTGATCGCGTTGTCCTCGGCGAGGAGGACCTTGAAGTTGCAGCCGTCGAAAATGACCAGGGGGGCGCCGAATCGGCCCTTGGCGACGGTACCGACGCGCCCTTCATGCGGGCTCGCGATTGGTTCATTGACTCCCACGATGCCGTCGGTAAAAAGCAATTGTCGATCCGCTGGTTCAGACCGGAAAGTGGCGGTCGCGCGCAATCAGAGGAAGCTCGGCCAAACGATGCTATAAATGGAAGGTGTCTCGCTTCGGGACACGGAGAGGCGTTCGCAACATGTAACCGTACGGGTCAGCGAGAGCGGCGCATGCGCCGCGATTGGAGGATCAGATAATGGGTCGGCTTCAGGGCAGGGTAGCGATCGTAACCGGCGCGAGCAGAGGCATCGGCAAGGCGATCGCAGAGTTGTTTGCGAAGGAAGGCGCGAAAGTCGTTTGCAGCGCGCGCACTTTGCGCGAGGGCGATCATCAGCTCGAAGGGTCGCTTGAGACCACGGTGGCGGAAATCAGGAAGGCCGGCGGCGAGGCTGCCGCGGTCACCTGCGACGTCTCTTCGGAGGATAGCTGCGAGCATCTGGTCAACGAGGCATCGCGGCTGTACGGACCCTGCGACGTGCTGGTGAACAACGCCGCGCTGACCTACTTCGGCCCGGTCAAGGATTACCAGGTGAAGCGATGGATACGGTCGATCGCTGTGAATGTCCACGGGCCGTTCATGCTGAGCCGCCTCGTTCTTCAGGACATGATCCCGCGGCGTAGCGGAGCGATCGTCAATATCTCCTCCGGCGCCGCGATCGGGCCCGGTCGTGCGCCTTACGCTCCCGGCGGCTTTTTTCGCGGAAGCTGCTGCTACGGCGCCGGCAAGGCGGCGCTCGAGCGCTTCACCCAGGGATTGGCAGAGGAGGTGTTCGAGTACGGAATCTCGGTGACCTGCGTGTCGCCGTCGCAGGTGGTTGCGACTCCCGGCACGGTGCATCATCAGTTGGTAACCGGGATGGACGATCCGCGCGGCGAGCCGCAGGACTACATGGCCAAGGCTGCGCTGATCCTGGCGAGCGAGCCCGCCGACAAGGTGAGCGGCCGAGTTACGTATAGCCAGCCGCTATTGAAGGAATTCGGCCTGCTCGGCGAGGCGCACGGTATCGGCGTCGAGATGAAGGGAAGCGGCTACAGCCGGATGTGATTCGCTATCTGTGCTGCTGGCCGTGCATCAACGCTGTTCCTGGCCTTCGGGCGGGACCGGTGATTTATAGCCGAAGGTCTCGGCCGGGAAGGCCATCTCGTTGACCGGTTCGCCGTCAGGATAGCGGGCCTGAATCCATACGCTCTTCAACCGATTGTCGGGGCCGAACGCGTTGCCCGATTGATCGACGAAACTCTTGAGCGGCAGTTGGCGCACCTGGCCCGGCTCCATGTCGCCGGCGGTCATCCGGTAGTACCCGCTTTCGGTATCGAGCGTGATATGCACGCCCTGCCACGGATTGGTGTCGTCGCTGCGGACGAAGATGTCGGTTCCGCTGATACTGAATGCCGCCTTCTCGAAATTCTTCAGAAACTGCTTCTGGTAGTCGCTCGACTTCGATCCGTCGAACGGCACCGACACGCCGACGCATCCGGAGAGCCAAAGCGCGATCGCGAGTGCGGATACCGGGAGATTCCGCCTGAGATGCTGACGTTTCATGATCGGAAAGACGTGAGACGCCGGTCTTACTTCGGACAGATCATCCGCCGGTCTCGATCCGCCTGACGGCGTCGCGCAGGCGCGCCACCGTGCGGGTGGCGCCGAGCACCGCGATCACTTCGTAAATCCCGGGGCTCACGGTTCCCCCCGTCAGCGCGACCCGAACCGGCTGCGCGAGTTGTCCCAGCTTCAGATCGTGGCGCGCAAGCACGCGCTCGAACGCTGCCTTAATCGACGCTTCGGCAAAGTCGCCGCCCGTCGAATCGGCTTCCAGTTCCGTGGCCAGCTCTTTCAACGGCCCGGCCATCTCGGGCAAAAGGAATTTGGACGCCGCCTTCGGATCGATCCGGATCTCATCGCCGAGATAAAACCCGGCGAAGTCGACCAGCTCGACCAGGGTCTTCGCGCGCTCTTGCAGCGTCGCGACCATCTTCTCGAGCCATCCGGCTCGCCCGGAACCCGATAGCCCTTCTTCTCGATAAACGGCCGCACCAGGTTGGCCAGTTCCGCCGGCGTCTTCTGCTTCAAGTAATGGAAGTTGAGCCAGAGCAGCTTTTCGGAATTGAAAATTCCGGCCGACTTGCCGCATCCGGAGAAATCAAAGAACTCGATCAGCTCCTGCTTCGAGAAAATCTCCTGGTCGCCGTGAGACCATCCCAGCCGCGCGAGATAGTTGAGCAGTGCTTCAGCGAGAAATCCTCCGTCGCGATAGGCGAAGATCGAGGTCGCACCGTGGCGCTTGGACAACTTGGAGCCGTCCGGCCCCATCACCTGCGGCATATGAGCATACTCGGGCGGTTTCAGTCCCAGCGCCTCGAACATCTTGATCTGGCGAGGCGTGCTCGGCATCAGATCGTCGCCGCGCACCACGTGCGTGATCGCGAAGTCCGCGTCGTCGATCACGGTGGCGAAGTTGTAAGTGGCGCCGCCGTCGGATCGCAGGATGACCAGGTCGTCGAGTTCGCTGTTCTCGAAGACCGCTCTTCCCTTCACCAGGTCTTCGACCACGGTCTGCCCGGTCTGCGGCAGGCGAAAACGGATCGCGTAGTTGCGTCCGGCGGACCTGTCCGGCAGCGGAAGATCCGGCGCGAACGGCCGGTCGCGGCAGGTCCCGTCGTAGCCGGGCTTGCGATGCTCCTTTTCGGCCTGCTTGCGTTTCGCCTCCAGTTCCTCGGCGCTGCAATAGCATGGATAGGCATTCCCTTCGCGCAGCAGCCTGCGCGCCGCCTCGTGATAGCGCTCCAGATGATTGGACTGGAAATAATTCGGGTCGGGCGGCCCGGCGTCCCATTCGAGACCCAGCCACCTGAGGCTCTCCAGAATCTCTTCCAGGGATTCCTGCGTCGAGCGCTCCCGGTCGGTGTCGTCGATTCGCAGGATGAACGTGCCGCGATTGTGCCGCGCGAAAAGGTAGGCAAAAAGCCCGGATCGGACGTTGCCGATATGGAGCGATCCGGTTGGGCTCGGCGCAAAGCGGGTGCGGACCGTCACGGGTTCACTCCCACTCGATCGTCGCCGGCGGCTTGGAGGTGATATCGTACACTACTCGGTTGACTCCCCTGATTTCGTTGGTGATCCGGATGGACATTTTCGCCAGTAGCGCGGGATCGAGTCGCACCAGTCGGCGGTCATGCCGTCGGAAGACTCGACCGCGCGGATCGCGATAACGCTCTCGTAGCTGCGATCGTCGCCCTTCACGCCCACCGTCTTGATCGGCAGCAGGACCGCGAACGCCTGCCAGAGAGTTCGTCCGATGCCGGACGAAGCAACCTCCTCCATCACGATCTCATCAGCGCGCCTCAACAGATCGAGCCGTTCGCGGGTGACCTCGCCCACGATTCGCACCGCAAGGCCAGGACCGGGGAAGGGCTCGCGATCGATCATCTCGGCCGGCAGGCCCAGCTCGCGCCCGAGCTCGCGCACCTCGTCCTTGAAGAGCCTCGCGCAGCGGTTCGATCAGCTCCAGGCGCATCCGCTCCGGCAGTCCGCCGACGTTGTGATGAGTCTTGATGGTGACGGACGGCCCCTTGAACGATACCGACTCGATTACGTCGGGGTAGAGCGTACCCTGGCCAAGAAAGCGTGCGCCGCGGATCACTTCCTCGGACTCGAACACATCGATGAACGTGTGCCCGATAATCCGGCGCTTCTGTTCGGGATCGAGCACTCCCAGCAGCCGTTCGAGGAACATCGCGGAGGCGTCGACCACTTTCAGGTCGAGTCCGACCTGGCGCGCGAATACGGTTTCCATCCGTTCCCGTTCGCCGGCGCGCAGCAGCCCGGTATCGACGAACACGCACTTCAATCGGCCTTCCACTGCGCGATAGATCAGCGCCGCGGCCACCGCCGAATCGACGCCGCCGGACAGTCCCATCAGGACGCGATCTCCCGGCCCGACGCGCGCGCGAATCTCGGCCGTCTTGCTTTCGACGAAATTCGCCATCGTCCAGTCGCCGGGCTCGCCGCAGATCCGATGGACGAAATTGCGCAGGACCTGCGGGCCGCACGGCGTGTGGACGACCTCCGGATGAAACTGGATTCCGCGCAGCATTCCGTCGCGGCTGCGGACCGCGGCGTAGGGAGAATTGGTGCTGTGGGCGATCGCGCTAGCTGCTCGGGAATCGCCTCGACCCGATCGCCGTGGCTCATCCAGACCGGAAACTCGCGGTCCTTGAGCCCCTCGAACAGCGGATCGCGCTCGTCGATGATCAGTTCCGAGGGGCCGTACTCGCGTGCCCGCGAGGCGGCGTTGTGCGCGCCAAGATGTTGCGCGATCACATACAGGCCGTAGCAGATCCCGAGCACCGGGCATCCGAGCGTCAGCACCTCCGGCGCGATATCGGGCGCGCCGTGGTCGTAGAGGCTGGCGGGACTGCCTGACAGGATTATCCCCCGCGGCTTCAATGCGCGGATTCGGTCCAGCGCGAGGTTGTACGGATGGATCTCGCAGTACACGCGCGCCTCGCGCACCCGGCGGGCGATCAGCTGGGTGTACTGGCTGCCGAAATCAAGAATGATGATCACGGGGCTTGGGCTCAATAATAGCTGAGGCTCGCGAGCGGGCGAAGCCTCATGGAGTATGCGATTTCCACAGCCGGTCTTCAGTCGCGCGCATTGGCGCTCCGCTTTCGCCCCGTACGTTTGCGCCCGGTCGCCTTCGATCCAAAGCGAGGCCGGCCGGCGGCCTTGGTGAACTCGAAGCGCAGCGGCGTGCCCGTGAGCTCGAGCGCGTCGCGAAAGCGCGATTCCAGAAAACGGATGTAGTGCGCCGGGATGTCGCGCTCGATATTCGAGAAGAAGCGCAATCGCGGCGGTGAGCTTCCCACCTGCGTGACGTACATCAGGTTCAGTCGATGGCGATCGACCAGCGGCGGGTCCATCGCCGCGCTCGCCTCGGCCAGGATTCGATTGAGGCGCGAGGTCTGGAAGACCGCGCGAAAGGCTCGGCCGGCTTCGAGCGCGGCCGGAAGAATCTTGTTCACTCCGTCACCGGTCAAAGCCGATGTGAAGACGACCGCTGCGAAGCCGAGGAACGGATAACGCTCGCGGAGATCGCGGGCGAACGCCGGCACCCGGCGCTTGAGCTTCGCTGCGGCATCCCACTTGTTTACGACCACGACCAGTGCGCGGTCGTGGCTCTCGACCAGCCGCGCCAGCCGGGCGTCCTGATCGGTGACGCCCTCGAGCGCGTCAACCACCAGCGCGAGCACTTCGGCGCGCCGGATCGTCTCGATCGCGCGAGCGACCGAGTGCTGCTCCAACTCGCCGGTCACCCTGGTTGGCCGGCGAATGCCGGCAGTGTCGATCAGGAGCAAATCGCGTCCGGAAAGCTTCACGCGGACATCGACCGTGTCGCGGGTCGTGCCGGGGGACTCATCGACGAGCGAGCGTCCGAACCCGGCCAGCCGGTTGAGCAGCGACGACTTGCCCACGTTGGGCCGTCCGATCAGCGCGACCCGCAGGTCGGGCAGGGTTGCGGGGGCGGCTTCGGCTGCCGTGAGCTTGCCAACCACGCGATCGAGCAGATCGTCGATTCCGCGTCCGTGCGCCGCCGAGATCATGGAAAGCTCATCGGCGCCAAGCGCGAAGAATTCCGAGGCCGCGGCCTCCTGTCCCGGATGGTCCACCTTGTTGATCGCGATCACCATCGGCCAGCCGGCTTCGCGAATTACGGCGACCGCCTCCGCGTCGGCGGCGCTCAAGCCCGCCCGTCCGTCCAGAACGAAGACCACGACGTCGGCCGCGGCGACCGCCCGCAGCGCTTCCTCGACCACGCGCGCGGTGATCGCTTCACCGGCCCCCAGTTCCAGTCCGCCGCTGTCCACCAGGGCGAATTCGCGATCTGCGTAGCGGGCGCGAGCGACATTCAAGTCGCGAGTGGTGCCGGGAATCGAACTGGTGATCGCGCGATGGCGCCCGACGATCCGGTTGAAGAGGGTCGATTTGCCGGCGTTCGCCCGGCCGACCAGCACCACGACCGGCAATCCCTCTGCGACTGCGGCCGGCAGCACTTCGCGGCAGGCATCCGATGGCGCGCGCCGTTTCACTCTACAGGCCCATCTCGGTGAGCTTGCGCGGATTGCGGGTCCAGTTCCGCTCGACCCTGACCAGCATCTCGAGGAAGACGCGGCAGCCGAGCATCTGCTCCAATTCGAGCCGTGCGGCCGTACCGATTTCTTTCAGCATCGCGCCGCCGGCGCCGATCACGATGCCCTTGTGCGCTTCGCGCTCGACGACGATCAGCGCCGAGATCCTTACCAGGTTGCGGTCGCGCTCCTCGGTCCACTGTTCCACTTTCACTTCGGTCGAGAACGGCACTTCCTCGCGCATCGCGAGAAAGATCTTCTCGCGGACAATCTCGTCGGCGAGCATGCGCTCGGTCTGATCGGTGTACTGATCGGGCGGCATCAGCGGCGGTCCGGCCGGCAGCATCGGCTTGATCACGCGCACGAGCTCGTCGAGGTTTTCGCCGGTCAGTGCGCTTACCGGAACGATTTCGGCCTCGGGAACCTCGCGATTGTATCGCTCGAGGATCGGCAGCAAGCCCGAGCGCGCGATCAGATCGATCTTGTTGACCGCGACGACTATCGGCCGGCCCGAGCGCGCGCAACTCGCCGATCGCGGCACGGTCGGCCGCGCCGAGCGACGGCCTTGCCTCGACCACCGCGACAATCACTTCGCCCTCGCGCAGCGATCGCCGCGCCGTGTCCACCATCCTGCGATTCAGCGGCCGGCGTCGAGTTCGTGGAGTCCGGGCGTATCGATCAGGATCATCTGCGCGTCGGGGTCGGTGCGAATTCCGACGATCCGCCGGCGCGTGGTCTGCGGCCGGGGCGTCACGATCGCGACCTTCTGACCGACCAGGCGGTTGAGCAGCGTCGACTTGCCGACGTTGGTGCGTCCGCCGATCGCGACGAAGCCGGCGCGATGCGGGTCATGCCCGGTGTTGAGATCCATCCGGCCGAATTCGCAGTGGCGTCCCGATTTCACTTTCAATGTCGATCGCGCTCCTCGATTCGATCGAGCGCGGCGCGCGCGGCAGCCTGCTCGCTCTGCTTCTTGCTACCGCCCTCGCCAACGCCGAGTTCGCGGCCGGCGATCCGATCCGCGTGGTGAAACGTTTGGCGTGCTCCGGGCCGCTCTCGCTTACCAGCTCATAGAGTCGGCTGGGTCCGAAATCGGCGATGGGCCAGCTCCTGCAATTCGGTCTTGTAATCGCGCTCCGCTCCTGGCCCGCCGATATCATCGGCGAAGAGGTTCTCCACCACCCGCTGCGCCGGAGAGAGCCCGCCGTCAACGTAGATCGCGCCGATCACCGCCTCGAAGGCGGCGGCGAGGATCGAGGTCTTGAGGCGTCCGCCGCTCTTCTCCTCGCCCTTGCCCAGCCGCAGCATCCCGCCGAGTCCGATCGTCAGGGCCTTGGCGGCCAGGTGCGGCCGTTCACGATTGAAGCACGCTGCTTGGACAGCGTGCCTTCGCGAGCCTCCGGCAATCGGCGCATCAGCAGGTCGGCGATCGCGAGATCGAGCACGGCATCGCCGAGGAATTCCAGGCGCTCGTAATCCTCGGCGCCGCTGGTTCCCGCGGCGCTCGGATGCGTCAGCGCCCGCGCCAGATGCCGCCGGTTGCCGAACCTGTAGTCGAGTATGCGCTCGAGGCCACCGCCATCGGCCTCAAAGCGCGTGCTCGGCTGCGGTTTGGGCGGCGGTTGCGCCTGTTGCCGCCGACCCCTTCGGCGCAACAATTTTTCCAGCCAGTCCCAGGCCATCGAGAGCCGATACCTCCACCTCCACTTCGTGGTTCTTCAGTTCATCGGGGCCGACTGTCGCGACCCTGATATAATTGCGGCTGTATCCTCTGAGTTCCTGGCCTCCCCGTTCCTCAAGCAGTACCCGGAGCCGCGCGCCCAGAAACCGTCGGGCGAACGCGCCGCGCTTGCGCTCGCCGAGGTTGCGCAGCTCCTGCGCCCGCCGCCGGATTTCGGCAGGGCTAATTCTGCCGCCGAGCCTGGCTGCGGTCGTGCCGCTCCTGACCGAATAAGGGAAGACGTGAAAATAAGCCAGCGGCAGGCTTTCGATGAACTTAAAGTAACGCTCGAAGTGCGCCCCGGTCTCGCCGGGAAAGCCGACTATCAGGTCGGTGCCGATCGCGGCTTCCGGCATCGCGTCATTCACGCGCTCGATCCGATCCCGATAGGATGCGGTGTCGTAGCGGCGGCGCATCGCGGCCAGAATCTCGTCGTCGCCGGATTGAAGCGGCAGATGCAGATGCGGACAGAACTTGACGCATTGCGAGACGATCGAGATGATCCGGTCGCTGAGCTCCTCCGGATCGAGCGAGCTCAGCCGGACGCGCCCGATCGGGCATCGCTCGGCTATCATTTCAAGCAGCGTTTCCAGGTCGATCGCGGGGGTGAGGTCCTTGCCGTAGCCGCCAAGATGGACGCCGGTGAGCGTCACTTCCCTGAATCCGCGCGCGTGCAACTCGTCCAGCGCCGCGAGCAGCCGGCGCGGTTCGACGCTGCGTGAGGCGCCGCGCGAGAAGGGCACGATGCAGAACGTGCAGAACTGGTCGCATCCCTCCTGGAGCTTCAGGAACGCGCGCGTCTGGCCGGCCAGGGTGACTGCGCCGAGGTCGATCGCGGCGCGCTCCTTGCGCAGATTCGAGACCATCACGCGTTCGCCCTCTCCGGCGGCTGCGGCGCGCGCGAGATCGTCGAGACGGCCCAGTCCGACGATCCAATCGATCTCCGGCGAATCCGAGAGCGCCTTCGGACTCGCCTGCGCGAGACATCCGGTCGCGACGACGCGCGCGCGGGGATTCAGCCGGCGCGCGCGGCGCGCGAGCTTGCGGCTTTCCGCATCGGCGCGGTCGGTAACCGTGCAGGTGTTTACCACGTAGACGTCGGCGACCTGATCGAACTCGCGGCGCTCCATTCCGCAGGCGCGCAGCCGGTCCTCGATTATCGCCGAGTCGTACTGATTGACCTTGCAGCCGAGGGTTGCGATCGCAAAGCGCAACGGCCCGGCAGGCGCGGCCTTGGTGGTGTGATTATTCTCCGTCAACGCGCTAAGCCTCGATCGCACGCTCGATAAATCCGCCTCCCACAACTTCGTCGCGCTTATAGAAGACGCAGGCCTGCCCGGGCGTGATCGCCGGGCCCCCGGCGGCGGAAGTGAAGCGAACCTCGGCGCGATCGTGCGCGATCATTTTGAGCGTCGCAGGCAGCGCCGGATGGCGATAGCGGATCTTGACTTCGACCGGCCGCGGCGCGCGCGCCGATCGCCGGATCGGTAAGGCTGACACGCCCGGCTGTGAGCCCGCGAGCGATTAGTTCCTCGCGCCGGCCAACGGTCACCTCGCCCGTGGCTGCATCTATCGCACGCACGTAGAGCCGCTCTCCCGACGCGATTCCAAGCCCGCGCCGCTGCCCGATGGTGAAGCGATGGATTCCGCCGTGCTCGCCAAGGATGCGGCCCTGCCGGTCGACCATCCGCCCGGGAAGAATCCTTGCCGCCTCCGCCAGCGCCTCAACCACACGCGCGTAGTCGTTATCGGGCACGAAGCAGATCTCCTGGCTTTCGGGCTTGCCGGCGTTGGCGAGGCCGAGCTCGCGCGCTCGCGCACGGACTTGAGCCTTGGTCATGGTTCCAAGCGGAAAGATCGTGCGCGAAAGTTCCGGCTGCCCAAGCGTAAACAGAAAGTAGGACTGGTCCTTCGCGGAGTCGGCGGCGCGCATCAGATGGAACCGGCCGTCGCTCCCGCGCTCGATACGCGCGTAGTGCCCGGTCGCCACGAAATCCGCCTCGATCGCGCGCGCACGCTGCCACAGGCGATCGAACTTGATCTCGCGGTTGCACATCACGCACGGATTGGGGGTCCTGCCGGCGAGGTATTCCGAGACAAAATTGTCCACCACCCGCGCGGCAAAGTCGGCGCGCAGATCGATCACGTAGAACGGAAAGCGCATCCGCTCGGCCACCCGGCGAGCGTCTTCGAAATCGTCATGCGAGCAGCACGTGCCGCGACGGCGCGGAGACGCAGAGTCAGCATCCGGCGCCAGCCGCATCGCGACCCCAACCACGTCGTAGCCGCGCTCGCGAAGAATTGCTGCCGCGACGGAGCTGTCCACTCCGCCCGACATCGCGACCAGCACCCTCGCGCTCATGCGCGCGCCTCCGCCGCGATTGGCTCCGCCGCGATGACGCGGCGCCAGACCCGCGCGATAGTCCCGGCCGTGGACTCGATCTCCGCCATCGTGTTGCCCCATCCGAGGCTCACGCGCAGCGAGCTGCGCGCCTCGGCCGCGCTCCGTCCCATCGCGAGCAGAACGTGCGAGGGTTCGACAGCCCCGGCTGCGCACGCGGAGCCCATCGAGACCTCGACGCCTTCCAGATCGAGCGCGATCATCATGCTCTCGCCGAGCACGCCGGGAAACGTGAGGTTGAGTGTATTCGCGAGCCTCGATGCGGCCGGGCCGTTTAGTCGCAGGCCGGGAATCGAGGCGCGCAGCCTCGCGAGCAGAAGATCGGCCATCGCTGCGACTCGCGCCGCCTCTTCGCGCAGATTCGTGGCGACCACGTCGGCTGCGGCTCCAAGAGCAACGGCTCCGGCGAGATTCGGCGTGCCCGCGCGCAAGCCAGCCTCCTGCGGTCCGCCGAGGATGACCGGAGCGATGCTCAATCCTTCGCGCACGTAGAGCGCGCCGATTCCGCCAGCAGATCCGAGCTTGTGACCGCTGAGGGTGAGCAGGTCGCATCTGAGCGCTTCGACGCTCACCGGAATTCGCCCCAGTGCCTGGGCCGCATCGATATGAAACAGCGCTCCGGCCTCCTCGATAAGTGCGGACAGCGGTGCGAGATCCTGGATCGTGCCGACCTCGGCGTTGGCCAAGCCGAGCGAGACCAGCGCCGTGTGATCGTCGAGTGCGTCGATTACGGACTGCGCCCCGATGCGTCCATCGGCGTCGGGCGCGACTTTGACAATCTCGAATTCGCGCCGATGCAACTCTCTGAGCGGCGCCAATATCGAAGAATGTTCGATCGATGAGGTGACGATCCGGCGCCGGACTGCATTGGCGCCAACCGCGCCGAAAATCGCGAGATTGTTGGACTCGGTGCCGCCGCTGGTGAAGATGATCCGGCGCGGCGAAGCGCCGATTAGTGAGGCGACGCTGGATCGCGCATCTTCCAGCAATCGGCGGGCGCGTTGTCCGGCGCGATGGACAGACGAGGAATTGCCGTGGACATCGTCATCCAGGAAGTGCGCCATCGCCTTGCGCACTTCGGGCCGCATCGGTGCGCCGGCATTATAGTCGAAGTATATCCGCATCGTTGATTTGACAACCCGGACCGCGAAGTTACCAACTTAGCCTACGCTGTCGCGCGGCAAAAGCGCTTCAAAGGAGCGTTCGAGACGGAGGAATCGCGATGAAAAATCCCGACGTAATCGTGATTGGCGCGGGCGTCGTCGGATGCAGCCTCGCGTTCCATCTGGCTCGCGACGGCGCGCGAGTAGTCGTGCTGGACAAGAACGGAATTTGCTCCGGAATGTCGGCGCGATCGGGGGCGCTGATCCGGATGCATTACACGTTCGCGCCCGAGGCCGAGCTCGCGTGGAAAAGCTTCGAGTACTTCGTGAATTGGCGCGAGAAAGTCGCGTCTGCGCGGGAAGGCCGCGGATGCGGTTTCGTGCAGACCGGATTCGCTATCGTGGTTGGTCCGGAAAACGCGGACCGTTTGGTGGCTAACATCGCGATGCTCCGCCGAATCGGTGTAGATACGTTTGCCATCGACGCCAAGCAACTGAGCGCAGCTCGAGCCCGAGGCGAACGCCGGCGATGTGGCGATCGCGGCCTATGAACCGCGCAGCGGATACGCGGATCCGATCGCGACCACGATCTCCTTCGCCGAGGCCGCGCAACGCCTCGGCGCTGAGTTCATCATCGAGACGCCCGTTGCGTCGATAGAAACGCGCGGCGGGCGCGTGAGCGCGGTGAAGGACGCGGCGGGCGGCGTTCGCCAGGCGGGCGTGGTATGCGTTGCCGCAGGTCCGTGGACCGATCGATTGCTGGCGCCGCTCGGGAAACCTATCGGAATCAAGGCGGAGCGTGCGCAGATCGCGTTTTTCAAGCGCAGCGGGATTCGGCATTGCGTGTTCATCGACACGATCGTGGGGAGCTACTTCCGCCCACACGGCGATGACCTGACGCTCGCGGGACTCGGCGCATGGAAGCCGACGCCCGAAGCGGAGCCCAATCCGGACCGCTTTCGCGAGGGCAACGATCCGGAGTTTGTCGCGGCGGTCCGCGAGCGGCTCGCGCGCCGGATTCCGCGGATGGCCGGCGCGGTCTGCGCTCGCGGCCACGCGGGAATCTACGATGTGAGTCCGGATTCCCGCGCGGTCCTCGGCGCGGTTCCAGGCATCGCCGGGTTGTTCGTTGCCGCCGGTTTCAGCGGCACCGGCTTCAAGACTGCGCCCGCGGTCGGCGCCGCGATGGCCGAATTAGTCCTGACCGGCAGGAGCAAGACGGCCGATCTGACTCCGTTTCGGTTCGAGCGGTTCGCTGAGGGTAAGCCGATTCAGAGCGCCAATGAGTACGCTATTGGCGCCGATTTCGGTCATTCGCTGTAGGCTCTTCCGATCGGACGACGGCCGAGCGGGTCGAAGCTGCCCCATCGGCATTCGAGGAGGATGATGCAGCGGTCCGAAAGTCAGCGCGTTTACCGGTCGAGAGCTGCCGCGAACTTGCGGCCTTCATCGCGGGCCTGCGTGGTGTGCTCCAATGCGGAAAGCCGCCGCTCGAAAGCCGCACGGTCTTGATCGCGGCTGGCTTTCAACTCGGCAATCTCGCCGGCCTGTCTCTGCAACTCATTGAGCAGCATCGGGACCAACTCCCGGTAGCGCACGGTCTCGACCTTGCCGCCCGCGCCGTAGGCCACCAGCTCCGGGTACGGTCGCGCCACTTCTTCAGCCACCAGACCGTATTGGAGAGTGCCGGACGGATCTTCCTTGTAGCGGAAAGTCACCGGGCGGAGCTTCATCAACCGCTCGCTCGCATCGCCCATGTCGCGGATGTCGCGCTTAAAGCGGGCCGATGACGCCACAATGCCGAGCTGGCCAGCGCTGTTGACGACCACGTCGGTCCCGCCGGTGACATTGGTCCCGCTGATGCCGGCCGCGAATGTGCTGCGCTGCAGACCCTGAGTGCCGATTCGGATCGCCCGGTTCTCGATACCGCCGCCTGAGTTGCCGATATAGATGTCGTTGTTTCCGGTAGCGAGGCCGGCGCCTGCGTTGTATCCCAACGCGATGTTGTTGCTGCCGGTGGTATTGCTGCTGTTGCTCAGGGCGCCGAACCCGACGGCGGTATTGTTGTTGCCCGTGGTGTTAGATCGGAGGGCACCCTCTCCGGTGCACGTATTCGCGTCGCCCATGGTGTTAGATTCGAGGGCCTGACTCCGGCGGCGGTGTTGAAGTCGCCCGTAGTGTTGTAGAAGAGCACGTCCAGTCCGCTGCCGGTGTTGTAGTAACCCGTGGTGTTAGACCGGAGGGCGCTCGCCCCGATGGCTGTATTGTCTTCGCCGGTGGTGTTGCTATAGAGCGCGTCGAATCCGCTGGCGGTGTTGTCATAGCCGCCGCTGTTGCTGTACAGCGCGCTGCTTCCACTGGCGGTGTTTTCGAGGCCCATGGTGTTCATGAACAGCGCAGAGTCTCCGAAGGCGGTGTTGTTCTGACCGTTGCCGGAGTTGGTGGGGGTGTTGTTGGTGAGCGCATTCGTGCCGCCGGCTGTGTTGCCGCTTTCATCGCTCATCGTCGGGTTAGGCGGCCCTTGGGCCGAACCTGGCGTCGCGCCCAGCACGAGGCCCAGCCCGGTGGCTATCGCCAGCAGATGCAATTTGTTCATGAGTTCCCTACCTCAGGCGGTGCGTGAGTCGAAAACGTCCTTCAGCCGGAAAACTCGCACACAAACGAGATCGCCGTCAATCGACCTTTCAGCGCGAGGTTGGCGCACAATTCCATTGCGGCTGCCGCTACTCCACCCCCGCCTCGACTCCGGGTTGCAGCAGGACATAGTTGCCGGGGTTCGTCTCGAAGTCGGCCCTGAGATCGGGATGGTTGTTCATCAATTCTTCGAGGCTCAGAATGCTTGCTCAAGTACCCTGGGTTGTCGATAAGCTTCGGGTTTCTTCCCAGCGCCGAGGCAATCTCAGGATGTTGGGCGGCAAAATCCTCGAAGGCTTTGTAGCGGTTCATGTGCAGGTCGGCGGTCGTGTTCCGCACGACGACGATATCGACTTCAGGTTTCGGGGCGCGCACCATCGTGCGCGAGCTGGGTGTGTCGATGCCTCGGCCGTAAGTCTCATTGTGGGACTCGTAGGTTTCGATCGTCTGCTGCTGGGGAAAAGCCGCCGCTGACAACGCGGCGACTAAAAGGCCGGTGAGTAGCAGAATCACAGTTGTTTTCATGGCAAACTCCTCAGCCGCGATGGCGGCTGATCCTCAAGGGGCAAGGTCCATACCAGATCGCTCCGGGCGCGCGAATGCGACGCCTCAGAGGGTCAACCGAGTATGTTTGGTCCGGCTCTGGTGTCGCGTCGCCGGGAAATAATTACACGGGTAACGATCGCGGGTACGGAAGGGGAGCGGAAATGTCCTAGCGATCCTTCGCCGGCGTGCGATCATTGGTGGCCGGAGGATGAAACTCGCCGACTTTGTCTTCGAGGCAGTCCTGCCGCTCCTCGACCTCGGTCATCCTGACGTTGATCGCGTTCATCTTGTCGGCGAGCTGATTAATCGCGCGCGCGACCGGATCGGGCAGTCTGGCGTGCTCCAGGGTTACGAAGTCCTGCTGCGTGCTCTCGTTCTCGATCACCTTGCCGGGGATTCCGACGATGGTCGAGAAGGGCGGCGCGTTGGAGACCACCACCGCGCCCGCGCCGATACGGTCGCCGCGTCCGATTCGCACCGGGCCGATCACGGCGGCGCCCGCGCTGATCATCACATGGTCTTCGATCGTCGGATGGCGCTTCTCTTTCTTGAGGCTCGTTCCGCCCAGCGTGACGCCCTGGTAGATGAGGACATCGTCGCCGATCTCCGCGGTCTCGCCGATCACGACGCCCATCCCGTGGTCGATGAACAGGCGCCTTCCGACCATGGCGCCCGGATGAATTTCTATCCCGGTCAGGAATCGGCCGGCTTCGCTCAGCAGGCGGGCGAGGAGCTTCAGGTTGCGCTGCCAAAGCCAGTGTGCGGCGCGTTGGGTCCAGATCGCGTGCAGGCCGGGATAAGCGAGGACGACCTCGAGACTGGTGCGGGCCGCGGGGTCATGGTCGAAGACCGCCTGAATGTCTTCGCGCATGCGGCCTGTGACACTCATGATCTCTCCTTCGGCCTACGCTTAGCCAGGAGCCGCGGGCTTCGCGCCGGTCTCGGCGGCCTTGCTTCGGGGCCGCGCACCGTTGCGCCTCACGGACGTCTTGATGCGCGGCTTGGCGTTGTCCTTGTGCAGTTTATATTCGACCGAGTCAACCAGCGCCTGCCAGCTGGCCTCCAGCACGTTGCTGGAAAGCCCGACCGTGCCCCAATGGCGCTTGCCGTCGGTCGATTCGATAAGCACGCGGACGCGCGCCTCGGTTCCCGCGCCGTTGTCGAGCACGCGCACCTTGTAGTCGACAAGCTGCATCGATGCGAGATGCGGATAGTAGGGGATCAGCGAAGCGCGGAGCGCCTTGTCCAGCGCGTTGACGGGACCATCGCCGATTGCCGAATTGCGAGTGCGGCGCCCGTCGGGGCCTTCGAGCACCACGACCGCTTCGCTGAACGGCGCCTGATCTTCATGCCACTTGTCGTCGAACACCCGGAAGCTCACGAAGCCGAAGTGCTCCTTTTCAAGTCCCAGCGCCCGCAACATCAGCAGCTCGAACGACGCGTCGGCGCCGTCGAACGCATAGCCCATCCCTTCCAGCCGCTTCAGATCCTCGAGCAGCGCGCCGATCTTCTCGTCGTGCTGGTCGAGCTCGATCCCGAATTCCTTTGCCTTGTAAATGAGGTTGGCGCGGCCCGCCAGCTCGGAGAGCAGCACCCGCCGATCGTTGCCGACCAGGGTGGGATCGATATGCTCGTAGGTTCTGGCGTTGCGCTGAATTCCAGAGACGTGCAGGCCCGCCTTGTGCGCGAAGGCGCTGCACGCCGACAAAGGGCTGGCGCGTAAACGGAGTGATATTGGCGAGTTCGTAGACCAGCGTCGAGGTCTCGCGCAGGGTCTTGAGCCTCGCCGCCGGCACGCACTGGTAGCCGAGCTTGAGCTGCAGGTTGGCGATCACCGAGACCAGGTTGGCGTTGCCGCATCGCTCGCCGAAGCCGTTGATGGTGCCTTGCACCTGCGAGGCGCCGCTGCGCACCGCGGCGATCGAGTTCGCGACCGCGACCTCGGAATCGTTGTGGCAATGGATTCCGATCGGGCATCGGACGGTCTCGCACGCGGCGCGTACCGCCGACTCGATCTCGTGCGGCAGGCGGCCGCCGTTGGTGTCGCACAGGCAAATCAGATCGACCCCGGCGTCATCGACCGCCTTCAGGCATGACGAGCGCGAATTCGCGGTTGAAAGCGAAGCCGTCGAAGAAATGCTCGGCGTCGAAGATCACTTCGTCGACGTGCTTCTTGAGATAGCCGATAGTGTCGTGGAGGATTTCGAGGTTCGCTTCCTGCGAGATCCGAGCGCGTCGCGCACGTGCAGGTCCCAGGTCTTGCCGACCACGGTGGCGACCGGCGTCGCGGCGCGCAGCAGCAACTGGAGGTTGCGATCGGCCGACGCCTGACGTTGGCGCGCCGCGTCGAGCCGAAGGCGGCGATCTTCGCGTGGCGCAGCTGAAGCTTTCTGACCTCGGGGAAGAACGCGGCATCGCGATCGTTCGAACCCGGCCATCCGCCCTCGATATAGTCGACGCCGAGGTCGTCGAGCCGCTCGGCGATCTGCAGCTTGTCCTGGACCGTCAGCGAGACGTCCTCGGATTGGCATCCGTCGCGCAGCGTCGTGTCGTAGATCTGGATCTTCTTCGGTACTGCCATCTGGGTTACACGCTCTCCGCCGGCGCGGCGGCGGCGCCCTCCAGGAATGCGTCGTGAAGCGCGCGCATCGCAAGCTCGCCGTAGCTGGCGTTGACCACCACCGACACCTTGATTTCGGAAGTCGCGATCATCTCGATATTGATCCGCTCGGCGGCGAGCACCTCGAACATCCGGGCCGCGACTCCGGCATGGCTGCGCATCCCGATGCCGACGATCGATACCTTGGCGACCTGCTCCTCGTGACGCACGCCGCTGGCGCCGATCTCGCCGGCGACGCGCGTACCAGTTCGAGCGCGCGGCGCGAGATCGTCGCGCGCCGACGGTGAAGGTCATGTCGGTGCGGCCGTCGGCGCTGGCGTTCTGGATGATCATGTCGACCACGATTCCGGCTTCGGCAATCGGACCGAAAATTCGCGCCGCCAGGCCGGGCCGATCCTCGACGCCGGCGATCGTGATCTTGCTCTGGTTCTGGTCGAGCGTAACGCCCGAGACCAGCACGTCTTCCATCGATTCGATCTTCCTGTCCCACCCAGGTTCCCTCCGCGTCGTTGAAACTCGATCGCACCACCAGCGGCACATTGTAGCGCCGCGCCAGCTCGACCGAGCGCGAGCTGCAACACCTTGGCGCCCAGTCCCGCCAGCTCGAGCATCTCGTCGTACGAGATGCGCTTGAGCTTGCGCGCGCGCGGACACAGGTTCGGATCGGCGGTGTAGACCCCCTCGACGTCGGTGTAGATTTCGCACCAGTCGGCCTTGAGCGCCGCCGCCAGCGCCACCGCGGTCAGGTCGGAAGCGCCGCGCCCCAGCGTGGTGATGTCGCCGTCGCGCGTCGACGCCCTGGTAGCCGGCGACGACCGCGATTCTGTCCTGCATCCAGCGCGCTGCATCACGCGCACGGCGTCGATCGATTTGATTCGCGCGCGGCCGTGGTTGGAATCGGTCGCGATGCGCAGCTGATGGGCCAGGAACGAGACCGCCGGAAGGCCGAGCGCGTGCAGGCGGATCGCGAGCAGCGCCGCCGAGACCTGCTCGCCGGTCGCGACCAGCACGTCGGTCTCGCGCGGGTCGGGAGCGATCGCAGATCTCGCGCGCGAGCTCGAACAGCCGATTGGTCTCACCCGCCATCGCGGAGACGACCACGACCAGGCGGTCGCCGCTGGCGCACGCGCGCGCGATGCGTTCCGCGACCGCCCTGATCCGCTCGGTCGAGCCGACCGACGTGCCGCCGTATTTCTGGACGATCAATGACACCGACTCGCCGTTCGCTGTTCAGATCCCGAGCAGGCGATAATTATGAGGCCAAAGCAGCCCGTAAACCAAGCCCCTCAGAAGGCCTCTACCACCAAGGCACAAAGGCACTTAAGCAAGAATATTCTTCGTGTCTCTGTGCCTTTGTGGTCAGTTTGCTTGGGGAAGCCGACGCGAGTTCAGCCAAATCTGGCTTTCAGGCCTTCCACTATCGATGCGTAGCGGTCGCCGGAGGCCTCGAATTCGATCCGGCGCAGGCTGGCGCCCGCGTAGCTGATTCGAATCAGGATACAGTCCAGCTCCGAGGACTCGCGCAGGCGCTCGAACCATTCGACTGCCGCAATACCCTCCGAGAACAGGTACTCGCGCAAGCCGAGATCGTCGAGCATCGCCTCGTCGAGGCGATAGAGGTCGATATGGTAAAGCGGCAGGCGTCCACGATGCTCTCGGATCATGGTGAAGCTCGGGCTCAGGATTTCCTCTTCGCGCAAGTTCAACCCGCGCGCGAGCCCCTTCACGAAGACGGTCTTGCCGGCTCCGAGTTCGCCGATCAGTCCCAGCAACTCGCCCCCTTGCAGGATCGACGCGAGCCGTCGTCCCCAGGTCTTGGTTTCATGGGCGGAGCGTGTCTCGATCGCGAACGTCATATGCGCCCTGGCCGCCATGAGATGGTCCTCGGTCATGAATCAGTCTCGAATCAACGCCGCGATCGCGCGCGGCAATTCGTCGATCAGATCGCCGGTCAGATACCCGACCGGTCCCATCCGCAGCGCGACGCGATCGGCCGCATCGCCGTGGATGAACGCGCCCAGCGCCATCGCGTCGAGCGGCTTCATTTTCTGCCCCAGCAGCGTGCCGATAATTCCCGAGAGAGCATCGCCCATTCCCGGCGTGCCCATCCCGGGATTGCCGGTCGAGTTGACATAAACGGCGCCGTCCGGCGCGGCGATCACGGTGCGCGCGCCTTTCAGCAGAACATACGCCCCGGTGCGGCCTGCGAGTCCCTTCGCCGCGGAGACTCGATCCGCGTTCACCGATCCGGTCGAGGTTCCGAGCAGCCGGGCCATTTCCCCCGGATGGGGCGTGATTACGACCGGGCCACGCGCGTGCCTGAGCGTATCGCATCCGAGCGCGGCGAGCGCGTTGAGCCCGTCGGCGTCGATCAGCAGCGGCCGATCGGGCTGCACGCCCTCGGCTATCAGCCATTGGACAAGATGTTTGGTGTCGTCGCTGAGGCCGATTCCTGGGCCTACGACCAGCGCGTCCTTGCCGTCGACCAGCGAGGCCAGCCGGTGGATTGTCGCGCGCGCATCGAAATGGCCGTCACGCTCCGGGGCCGGCTCGGTCATCAACTCCGCCTGCCCTGCCGCGACGGCCGTCAATACTGATTCCGGAATCGCGGCCGTCACCAACCCGGCGCCCATCCTGAGCGCGCCGCGCGACGCCAACAGCGCCGCGCCGGCCTTTCCGACGCTCGCCGCCACTACCAGCACGTGCCCATAGAGGCCCTTGTGAGAATTGGCGACCCGCGGATGGAGCAGCGGCTTCACGTCGTCGCGCTCGAGCAATCGCCCGCGCGGCGCGATTTCATCGCCCGCCTGAGGCGCGAATCCGATATCGGCGACTTCGAGATCGCCGCAGAATTCGGCGCCTGGATACGATACGTGGCCGAACTTGGGGAGTCCGAACGTGACGGTCAGCGATGCCGCCGCGGCGGCGCCCATTATCGCGCCGGTGTCGGAATTCACGCCCGAGGCGATATCGACCGCGACCGTCGCCGCGTGCGTATCGCCGATAAGCTCGATCGCGCGTCGCGGCAGTCCCGTGACCTCGGCGTTGAGTCCGGTGCCGAAAATCGCATCGATGATTATTCCCGCGCGCGAGTCGAAGGCCGCCGCCAGATCCCTTTCGTCGCCGACCTCCGCGATAGCACCTCCATGAGCGGCGAATTCGTCGCAAGCCCGCGCGGCGTCGCCCTTGAGATCCCTGCGATGGCCAAGGAGCACGGCGCGGGTCGGGCGCCCGACTGTTTAAGCCGGCGCGCCGCGACCATCCCGTCACCGCCGTTGTTGCCCTTGCCCGCGATCACCAGAGCTCCGACGCCCAACGCCTCCCAGAAGCGGCGCATCGCCGCGTCCGCGACGCTCTCGCCCGCGCGGGTCATCAGGGCGTACGACGCCACGCCATACTTGTCCTGGCTGAGCCTGTCGAGCTCGCGGCTTTCGGCGGCAGTGATGAGCTTCACGCGACGACCCCGTTTAACTCAATCTTATCAGAGGGATCGCGCTCAAAGCAGGCGGTCCTACGGCCGGCGGCTACCTCTGTTGGCGCGGGCGCTGTGCGCGGGCTTTCCGATCAGCACCTTCATCTCGCGGACCGCCCGCGGAATTCCCACCATCACTGCGCGCGCCACGATCGAGTGCCCGATGTGAAGCCACCTGATTCCGGCGATCGCCGCAACCGGTCCGACGTTCTTGTAGTTGAGCCCGTGTCCGGCGTTGGGCTTGAGTCCCAATTGGCGCGCCGACCTGACCGCCTCTCGAATCGCGGTGAGCGCTGCGGCGGTATCTTCCGAAAGCTGCGGCTTGCCGCGGCCGCGAGCGAGCGCGAAATCGCGATCTGCCGCATTAGCGTAGGCTCCAGTGTGAATCTCGACGAAATCGGCGTGGAGATTCGCAGCCGCTTCGAGCTGCCTTAAGTCGGCATCGATGAACAGGCTCACCCCGATACCGGCGTCCTTGAAACGCGCAACTATCGGCGCAAGCCCGTCCTTCAGCCCCGCGGCGTCGAGTCCTCCCTCGGTGGTAAGCTCTTCGCGACGCTCGGGCACGATGCAGATTTCCTCGGGAACGAGCCGCAGCGCCAGTTCGATCATCTCTTCTACGGGCGCCATCTCCTGGTTCAGATGAACGCTGACCGCTTCGCGCAGCCGGAACAGATCCAGCTCCTGGATATGACGGCGATCCTCGCGCATGTGGACGGTGATCGCATCGGCGCCGGCGCGTTCGGCCGCGAGCGCGGCCTCAACCGGGTCGGGATAATCGACCTGGCGCGCCTGGCGCAGCGTCGCCACGTGATCGACGTTCACCCCCAGTTTCGGCATTTCTAACTTCGGGCCGGTACCGTGCTACGACTCGAGGCCGGCGTGCTTCTGGATTGCGGCACCGATCTCGCGGGCCAGCGCGCCAATTTCGGATGCGTTCTCGCCCTCGATCATTACCCGCGCCATCATCTCAGTCCCCGAGTAGCGCACCAGCAGCCGTCCGCTTCCTGCAAGCCGTTCTTCGGCCGAAGCGATCAGGCGCGCAACGTCGGGCATGCTGCTGAAGGCGATTCGCTCGCGAACCGGGACGTTCTCGAGAATCTGCGGCACGCGGCGCATGGTGCGCAAGTTGCTCAGCGGCTTTCCGCTCTCGACCATGTGCGAGAGAGTAAGGAGCGCGGTGATGAGTCCGTCGCCGGTGGTGGAGTAGTCGGTGAGGATGATATGCCCTGACTGCTCGCCGCCCAGGTTGTAGCCGTTCGCGCGCATCGCGCGCGCGACCGAAGGATCGCCGACTTCGGTGCGCACCAGGCGGATCCCGGCCGGTCTTAGCGCCTGCTCCAGGCCGAAATTGCTCATCACGGTCGCAACCACCGTACTCGAGTTGAGCCTGCCCTCTGCGGCGAGCTTGAGGCCGAGCATCGCCATCAGATCGTCGCCGTCCATCAGTTCGCCATGCTCGTCGGCCATCACCACCCGATCGCCGTCGCCGTCGAGCGCGAACCCCGCATCGGCGCCGGTCCGCACGACCGTCTCGGCCATGCGGCCCGGATGGAGCGCGCCGCAATCGAGGTTGATGTTCTTGCCGTCGGGATCGACTCCAAGCGCAGTCACGTCCGCGCCCAATTCCTCGAGCGCGTCGGGGCCGACTTTGTAGCCGGCGCCGTTGGCGCAATCGATCACCACCTTCAATCCGTCGAAGGTCACGTTGCGCGGCACGCAGGTCTTGAGAAAGACCAGGTAGCGACCGATCGCATCATCGATTCGGGCGGCCTTGCCGATAGCATCGGCGCGCGCCCGCATGTGTGCCAACTTCTCATCGTTGAAGACCAGTTCCTCGATCCCCGTCTCGGTCTGGTCGTCGAGCTTGAAGCCGTCGCGGGAGAAGAACTTGATTCCGTTGTGCTCGTAGGGATTGTGCGAGGCGGATATTACGATTCCGGCGTCGGCGCGCATACTGCGGGTGAGAAAGGCAATCCCCGGAGTCGGCAGCGGCCCGACCAGCCATACGTCCACGCCCATCGAGCAGATTCCCGATTCCAGCGCGGTCTCCAGCATGTAGCCCGAGAGCCGCGTGTCCTTGCCGATCAGGATCCGATGGTGGCGGCCGTCGGGTTTTTTGAAGACCGATGCCAGCGCGCGGCCCAGCCTGAGAGCCGTCTCGGAGGTTATCGGCTCGACATTTGCCACGCCGCGGACGCCGTCGGTGCCGAACAGCTTGCGGGTTTCCTGGCTCAACTCCTGGTCTCCACCTTCGATGCCAGAATCCTGAGTTTAACTTTATCGGGTTCCTGGCGCACTACCCGGAACCCGTCAGGCAGCTCGACCTGCACCGGCAATTCGTGCACGCCCGGCTCCTCTCCGCGTGCTTCCACGTACACCAATCCGTCGAGGCTCAGGTTCGAGAGCTTGCGTACGGGTCCGTGCACCGTGACGTTTACGTCGTGACTATAGAGGCGATACTTGTAGTCCGGGTCGCGGACTTTCAGGTTGACCTTGCGAAACTCGCGCTCGCCCATCACCTCGTCGAATCTGACGCGCGCCTCGACTTCGGTTGCGGACACCCGAATCTCACCGGCCGGCACCACCAGCGGCACCGTGCGATCGACGTGGTCGGTCATCCCTTTCACATCGAACGGTTCGGTGTCGACTCGCTGCAGGCGAGAGACGTCGCGGCTCGCTCCGGTGACCGTAACGGTGGCGGGTTTGAGCTCAACTCCGCCGATTGCGAAGCCGTCGGGCGCCGGGCCGACGAGGTCGAGATGCACCGGCAACTCGCGGGTCACGACCCGATCGACATCGAGCAGGATCTGGGTCGGATTGATCATCGTAACGCTGGTGCGCCGGGGGACATTGAACATGGCCGGACCCAGCCGAAACGACACCTGGCCGGGAGTGACGCTGGCGAGGTCCAGCCTCAGTTCGAGGCGGCTCGGTTCGAGCAGCGATAGCAGCGTGCGTGGTCCGGAGACCTGGATCTGCACGAAATCAGGATGCTGGTTGACGATCACCATGGCGGGCGGCAGCCTGCGATAGCTGACGGGCACATCGAGCGGGATCTGCGCATCGTGCTGGCCGGCGTTGACAAAAACCCACAGTGATATCGCCAGCGCCAGGGCGATAATCCTCATCGCGAAGTTGCGGGTCAGGAGATCTCGCAGTCTGTCAAACCACATTGATCGGGAGTCTCCAGCGCGACGGGTTGCGGATGCGCCAACACGTGGTCGGGAAAGGCCTCAACACTGTGCTATGCCGGCAATTCATGAAGCTCCGCGATCAGGGCGGCCGGCTCGAGCTTGCGCCTGAGTTCGCCGCGCCGCGCGATCGAGATGGTGCCGTCTTCCTCGGAAACGACGATTGCGAGCGCGTCGCTGTCTTCGGTGATTCCGATCGCGGCGCGATGACGCGTGCCGAGCGCCATCGTCGCCTCGGTATTCGAGGACAGCGGCAGCACGCAGCCGGCCGCTATCACCTGGCCGCCTTCGACGATCACCGCGCCGTCGTGCAGCGGCGAGCCCGGCATGAAGATCGTTTCCAGCAGCTCCGCCGAAAGCCGCGCGCCGATAGCCTGCCCGGCTTCGACGTACTCGCTCAATCCTACGTCCTGCTCGACCACGATCAGTGCGCCGATCTTGCGCGCCGAGAGCCATGCCGCGGCCTGCGCAAGTTCCGAGCCGGGGCCGGTGGGCGACGAGTGAAGGCCGAGAAACGATCGGCTGCCCACCCGGGTCAAGGCGCGCCTGATATCGGCCTGGAAGATCACGACCAGGATAACGATCAGCGAGCCCAGGAAATTGTTCAGTATCCAGTTGAGGGTGAACAGGCCGAGCGCCTGTGAAGCCACGAACGCGACGCCGACCACGACCAGCCCGACGACCATCTGCACCGCGCGCGTTCCGCGAATCAAGAGCCCGATACGGTAGATGACATACGCGACGATCAGGACGTCGAGCACGTCCTGCCATCGCGGAGCCGGAATGACGCTGACGTAATTGTGCATGGAGATCAGCGGAAGTCCCTTACATTAGGGGATATCCCGCGCGTGGCGATGGGGCAAGGCGAACGGTTGGCCGGGCGCGTTTTCGGGAACGACGATGAAAGCGCGCTCCGCGAGAAAGCTCGTTCGCCCGCTCAGGCCAGGACCGGCTTGGGCGGCAGTCCCGGGACGGGAGCTTCCTCCTCGCTCTTGCGGGGCTTCTCCCGAGCCGCGTCGGCGGGCCGCGCGGTGCCATCGCCGGATACGGCAGGCCGCGCAGCGCGGGGCATTTCGCGTCCTTCCCTGAAGGCCGTTACCATCGCCTCGACCTCGCTGCCGTCGAGGACCTCCTTCTCCAGCAGCCGCTCCGCAACCGCGTGCAGCAACTGGATATGGTTCGACAGCATGGTGCGCGCCTTCTGGTAGGCCTCGTCGATAATCCGGCGCACCTCGCGGTCGATCTCGATCGCGGTATGCTCCGAGTAGTCCTTGTGAAGCGCGATATCGCGCCCCAGGAAGACCTGCTCCTCGCGGCGGCCGAAGGTCATGGGACCGAGTTCCTTGCTCATGCCCCATTCGCAGACCATCTTGCGCGCGAGCTCGGTGGCCTTCTCGATATCGTCGCCCGCGCCGGTGGTCATGTGGCCGAAGATCAATTCCTCGGCCGCCCGCCCGCCGAACATCATCGCGAGCCGGGTCATCAGATAGTCGCGCGAATAGGTATAGCGATCGTCGAGCGGCAACTGCTGGGTGACGCCCAGCGCCATGCCGCGGGGGATTATGGTTACTTTGTGTACCGGATCGGCGCCCGGCAGTAGCATCGCGACCAGCGCGTGGCCGCCCTCGTGATAGGCGGTATTGCGCCGCTCGCGCCAGCGACATCACCATCGAGCGCCGCTCGGCGCCCATCATGACCTTGTCCTTGGCCAGCTCGAAGTCGGACATCCCGACCTTTTCCTTGGCGTTTCGCGCGGCCAGCAGGGCGGCCTCGTTGACCAGATTCTCGAGGTCGGCGCCGGCGAAACCGGGCGTCGAGCGCGCGATTTTGTCGATCGAGACGTCATCCGCGAGCGGGACCTTGCGCACGTGGACCTTGAGGATTCCTTCGCGTCCCTTCACATCCGGGCGCGGCACGACCACCCGCCGATCGAAACGGCCGGGCCGCAGGAGGGCGGGATCGAGCACGTCGGGGCGATTGGTCGCCGCGACCAGGATCACGCCTTCGTTGGCCTCGAAGCCGTCCATCTCGACCAGCAACTGGTTGAGCGTCTGCTCGCGCTCGTCGTGACCGCCGCCCAGGCCGGCGCCGCGATGGCGCCCGACGGCGTCGATCTCATCGATAAAGATGATGCACGGCGCGTGCTTCTTGCCCTGCACGAAGAGGTCGCGCACCCGCGATGCGCCCACGCCGACGAACATCTCGACGAAGTCGGAGCCGGAGATCGAGAAGAACGGCACCCCGGCCTCTCCCGCGATCGCGCGGGCCAGCAGCGTCTTGCCGGTGCCCGGAGGGCCGACCAGCAGCACGCCCTTGGGGATTCGGCCGCCAAGGCGGGTGAAGCGTTTGGGGTCCTTGAGGAACTGGATTATCTCCTCGAGCTCGTCCTTGGCCTCGTCGATTCCGGCGACGTCGGCGAACGTGACTTTGTGGGTATTCTCGGTGAGAAGCTTGGCGCGGCTCTTACCGAACGACATCGCCTTGCCGCCGCCGATCTGCATCTGCCGCATGAAGAAGATCCACACCGCCACCAGCAACAGCATCGGGAACCACTGCACCAGCGCGACCATCCACCACGGATCTCCGTCCTCGGGCTTGGCCGCGATCTTCACGCCTTTGTCGCGCAGGGTCTTTACCAGGTCCTGATCGCGGGGCGCGTAGGTCTTGAAGTGTTCGCCGCCGCTGGTGCGGCCGTGGATCAGGCTGCCCTGGATGGTGACTTCGCTGATCTGGTTCCTGTCGACCTGGTTCAGGAAGTCGGAGAAGATGATCTCAGGTTCGCGCGTCTGTTGCCTGCTGAAGATATTGAACAGCAGCAGGAACATCAGTCCCAGTACCAGCCACAGTGCGATACTGCGCGAAAACTGGTTCATTCGTTAAAACGCTATCACGCGCGTTTAATCTCACGCAACCGCGCGTTCACAAAAGTCCTGGCGTCGCGGTAAGCCGCAGGACTCTGGTCGTTTGTTCGGTCACGATCGCCGCTCGCCCGCGCACCAGCCCGGGCATCCAGGCGACCTCGCCGTCCGCGACCACCAGCGGAAATCCGGTCCGGCGTGCGCGAGGAATCTTGTGATCGATAAACACGTCCTTGACCTTGCGCGTGCCCTCCATCCCGAGCGGCCGGATTCGATCGCCGCGGACGAAACTTCGCGCGACCAGGCCGCCGCCGATCCGATCCGCATCGAACAGCGCCTCGTATCGAGTTGCCGGCATCGCGGCCGCTCTGGCGTCGATAACGGATCCGTCGAAAGTGAATCCCGACCCCGGCACCGAGGTTCGTCCCCGCGGGTCGATCGCGACGAGGAATTCGACCGGTGGGCGGGGCGAATTCCCGCAGAGCCGGAGCAGCGCCGTATTCGCGCACCGCGCGCCATCCGCCCGGCAAATCGAGCGCGCCGCTGGGCGCTCCCTCGATGCACAGCCGCCGGATCGCCTCGACATGCGCCCGCGTCAATCTCCGCAGGGTTCCGGTCGCGCTCCGAAAGAACGCCCGTATCACGGCGGCGGCGAGGGCGGGCGGGAGGGTTGCGAAGCGAGCGAGATCGAGTCCGTGGTCCGGCGAGAGCGAGCGCATCGAGCTCCGCGTCCGCCATCGCACTCAGCAGCTCGTCGAGCGATCGCATCTCGACGGCCAGTTCGACGAGCCGCCTTCTCAGTCCCGGTGCATAGTCGCGTTCGAGAGCCGGAATCAGTTCCTGCCGCAGTCGATTGCGTGCGATCGCAAATGATGAATTGCTACTGTCGGTCACGAAGCGGGCGCCGATAGCGTTCAGGTAGTTCAGAATCTCATCGCGGGTTGCCGAGAGCATCGGGCGAATCAACCTGCCGGGACCGCATTCCGCCATCGCCTTCAGTCCTGTCGCGCCCGATCCGCGCAACAGCCGCATCAGGACCGTCTCGGCCTGATCGTCCGCATGATGCGCCAGCGCGATATGGCCGGCGCCGAGGCGATCGGCCGTCCGGCGCAGGAACCGGTAGCGCATCTCTCGCGCGCGCTCTTCCAGGTTGCGCTCGCCGAGACCCTCTGCATGCCCGACCACCAGATCGATCGCGGATTGGGAGCACAGCTCGCGCACGAACGCCTCGTCGCGGTCGGACTCGGCGCCGCGCAGGCGATGATTGAAATGTGCGGCGGCGAGCCCGGTAGCCGAAGCGCCCCCGCAGCGCCAGCAGCGCGTGAAAAAGCGCAACCGAATCCGCGCCGCCGGACAGCGCGATCAGAATGAGCTGGCCGCCGTGGTCTTCAAGCCGATCGAGCGCGGTGGCGACCGCGCGCTCGAGGCGGCTTTTCGCCCGGTCATCGTTCATGGTTCAACTAATCCGTAACACGGCGGCGCCTTTGAGTTCGTCGTGCTTGAGCATGTTCAGCGCGACATTCGCTTCGGCGAGTCCGAATGCGATCGTATGGGTGCGAACCGGAATCTCACCGGCGACTTTCATGAACTCCTCTCCGTCGGCGCGAGTGTTGGCGGTGACGCTGCGCAGTTCCTTTTCAAGGAACAGGTGGCGATCGTAGTCGAGCTGCGGGATCGGGCTCAGATAGATCCCCGCGATCGCGAGGATTCCGCCGCGATCGAGCGCTTCGAGGGCGGGCAGCACCAGGTTGCCGGCGGGTGCGAACAGAATCGCCGCGTCGAGCGGCGCGGGCGGCCGCTCTTCGGCGCTTCCGACCCAATCTGCGCCGAGGCTCTCGGCCAGCTCGCGATGTTTCCCGCCGCGGCTCATCACCATCACCCGGCACTTCCAATGACGCAGGACCTGGATCGCGATATGGGCCGAGCCGCCGAATCCATACAGACCCACCGCCGAGCCCGGCTGAATTCCGGCGCGCCTGATCGCCCGATAGCCGATGATGCCCGCGCAGAGCAGCGGCGCGGCTTCCTCGTCGCCGATCGATGCGGGAATCGAGTAGGCAAAGTCTTCGCGCACGGTCGCAGCTTCGGCGTAACCGCCGTCGTGATCGTAGCCGGTGAATTTGGCATTCGGGCATAGGTTCTCGCGGCCGCGGCGGCAATAGACGCACACGCCGCAGGTCTCGCGCAGCCATGCGACGCCGACCCGATCGCCGGGACGAAAGCGCGCGCATCCGTCGCCGCACCGATCGACGATGCCGACGATCTCGTGGCCCGGAATCACGCGCGGCCGCCGGGGAGGGAGATCGCCTTCCGCGACGTGGAGATCGGTGCGGCATACGCCGCAGGTGACGACGCGGATCAGGATCTCGCCCGGCGCCGGCTCGGGCGGCGGCGCTTCGATCGCAATCAGGGGATTGGTCTCGATCGGCGCGGGCTTATCGATTGCCATTGCTTTCATTTCGGAACCTAACCCCTGGCCGCTTCTCCTGAGGGGGAAGGGGAAACGGGACGGAGATCATCGGATGATCACTCCGTCGCGGGAGATATCGAGACGCCAGGCGACTTTGCGCGACAGCTCTTCGGGGTGTGACAGGTAGTACTCGACCAGCGGAGCGCCCCCGAGCGCCTGCACCAACATATCGGCCGGCGCCCGCTCGAAGCCGAAGCGGTCGAGGTATGCTCCCGCGCCAGCGCCGAGGCAGTAGAGCGTGCGGGCGCCGCGGGTGTGAGCGGCCTTGCGCGCGGCGCCGATCAGGCTGGCGCCGATTCCGCGACGGCGCATCGGCTCGACCACGAACAGCGATCGGATAAGCGCCGCGGCCACGCGTGCCTCGACGCCAACCACGCCGGCCGGCTCGGCGCCAAACCACGCGACGAGGTAGCAGGCGGACGGCCATCCGACGCCATCAATGATCATCCCCGCCGCGGAGAGCATCGCGCGTACCAGCTCGCGATCGCGCGATTGCTCGATCGTCAGCTTGCCTTCGACGCGCTTGAGGATCGCCATTTGTCCGACACCTGCCGACGTTTCTGATGAGCCTCACTTCTTCGGCGGCGGGAAGAGTTGCGTGCCGGTCTCTTCGTCAATCACCGTTATGGCCTTGACCGGGCATCCGCGCGCGGCCGACACGATCACAGAATCGGGCGCGCCGGCCGGATTCTGAACTTCCGACTTGCCGTCCGCGTCGAGCTGAAAAACCGCCGGCGCGGTCTCGACGCAATCACCGCTTGAGATGCACTTGTGCTTGTTAACCGTGGTCTTGAGCTTGGCCATCTGAGCCTCCGGACAGAGTATAAGGCAGAAACCGCCGATGAACACAGATGAGCACTGATAAGACAGGATCGCTGTGCCTGCGAGCATTTCTATGTTTATCTGTGTTCATCGGTGGTTCCCATCTTATGGCTGAGATTCTTCGGTACCGGCGTCAACATAATCGAGGTCGAACGAGTGCGCGCCGCGATGGAGCGGGAGAAGACCGGCGCGCGCTTCCGCACCCGCGTCTTCACCGCGCGCGAGACGGCCTATTGCGAGTCGCGCGGGCGCGGCCGCTTCCAGAGCTACGCGGCTCGCTTCGCCGCGAAGGAGGCAGTCATGAAGGCGCTGGGCACCGGATGGAGCCGCAACGCCGGATGGACCGATATCGAAGTGGTGCGCGAGCGCGGTCGCGCGCCAACCATCGTGCTATCCGGGAAGGCCGCCGATTTCGCGCGGCGCAAGAACATCAGCCGCTTCCACCTGAGCATCAGCCACACGGCGAGCATCGCGATTGCGCACGTGATCGCGGAGGGTTGATCGGACCGGCGAGCCGCCGGGTTTGGCGACCGGGCTTGCCGGGCGGCGCAGCATTGTCAGTCGCCGGTGCCGGTCAGTTTCACGCTCTCCGATGGATTCTTGGGGTCATTGCTGGTTACCTTCAAGGTTTCGTTGAACGAACCTGTCTTCGTCGGTGCGAACTTGACTGTTGCCTGAAGGGTCTTGCTCGGACCCAACGTGAAAAAGGCGCCAGGGCTCGGGCTCACTGAGAAGGGGGCGCTCAGGCTGCTCAAGGTCCCCATCAGGCATCCCATACCTTTGTTCTCGATCGTCAACTTCATAGACTCTGAGCTATGGTCCTTGGCCGTGAAGCTGAGCTTGGTTGCGCTGAGCGAGGTCGTGGGCATGGGAACCGAAGGCGGCTCAAGCACGCTTATGAATGCCGATGGGCCGGCTGAGGCGAGTTGGTAGGCGTTTAGAGTCGTGGGAAAGTCGTTTTTATCGCCGTTACTTATACTAGTCGAGCCGACCACGGACACCTGGCCTGTTTTGGGGAGCGCAATGCCCTCGCCCAGGTCTTCGAACATACCGCCGAGATACGTTGAATAAGCAAGTTGGGCGTTCGTCGTGGCGCAAGGAGTCAGGATCGTCACGAAGGCGTCTCCCGCGCCATGATTTGTGGTCTGGAAAGCGTTCTTGATCGGAAAGTTGGAAGAGAAGGTTTCGCCAGTCACATAAGCATTGCCGAATGAGTCGACCGTTAACGCGTAGGCAGTATCTCCATCCCCGGAACCGTCGCCGCTGCCTCCAAGATAGGTGGAATACACCAGCGACGCACGGCCGCTCGCATGCGGATTGAGCCTCTGCGACAAACGCGGAGGTAGCGCCGCTATCGTTTGCCTCGGGATTTTTGGCCTGAAAAGCCCCGGGAGTGACCGGAAATGTGGTTGATGCCGTAGTGCCCGCTATGTACACGTTGCCCTCAACATCAAACCCGATTGGGCTGGTCGAATAATCGTCTTCGTATTCGCCCCCATTACCACTAACTGTGGTCGAGTCTGTGTCCAGGTAAGAGGAGTAAACCAATTCTTTCGTGGCGGGATTGAGCACCGATATGAAAGCACCACTCCCACTGAACAGGAAGGCGTTCTGAGTCGTGGGAAAGGTGCCGTCCCCACTATCGTCGCCGGTCAAATAGACGATCCCCGCAGAGTCCACGGCGATGGCGCTTCCCGTGGTGTCATCCCCGCCGAGATAAGTCGAATAGACCAATTGCTTGGCAGGGACAGCGGAGACGTTGAGTTCGGTAACAAATGCGGCAGATCCGAGGTTCGTGGTCTGAAATGCAGTGGTTGGGGTGACAGGAAAGTCCGCCGACGCGGTCCACCCGCCGATGTAAATTCTGCCCGGTCTCACGGCTATACCATAGGGCATGGTGTCGTTCTGATCGCTCCCTCCGAGATAAGTTGAGTACGCCAGTTGTTTAGCGCCGGTGGCGGCCGGATTGCGACTCCGTGACGAAGCCGCTGCCATTCGGGCCGCCGCCGTATGTTTTCTGAAACGCGTTCGAACTGATCGGGAAACCAGGCTCTGTATAGCCTGTGACATAGATTTTCCCGCCGGCGGCCGCAATCGCGGTCGGAGTGGAATCGTCCTCGGCGGTGCTTGTACCGGACTCCAAGACAGTTGAGTAGACCAGCGAGTCCAGACCGACCTTCGAGGGATTGAACTCCGATACGAAGGCAGGCACCCCTCGGCAATGCTCGGGGCAGGCTCCCGCGAGCGCTACAAAACTACTTCGCGGGCGTGGCGGCTGCGGCGGGTGAGGCGTGCGCGCGGAACTGTTCGGACGTCTTGTTCAGTTGATCGAAGTTGTAGTCGTCGATCGTGTATGCTGCTGCGCTTCGGCTGGATACCACGTAATAGTCGAAGCGGCCGCTCGGTTGGGCTTTGTTGCCCTGGAACGCCTGCTCTTCGACCTTTGCTATCTTGAGCGAGCCCAGTTCCTTGCCATCTTTGCCGAGCAGCGAAATGTCCGCGGCCGGCTTGTCCATCCCGAACCTGGCAGGCTCGGTCATCGGATCCTGGGCGATATTGGTTCCCTTCAGAAATTGAATCACGCTGAGGAAGCGCTCGACCACCGGTATGTCGGCGTCGTTGCGGCCGCCGTCAACAACCTGCCATTTGTCCGAGGCCGTGCGCTCAAGTGAAAACCTGGTCGCGCCCTCGGTAATCGCGACGCGCTGGACGTCGTGCGGCGCCACTCCGAGCAGCGTCTTGTCGCGCAGATCGCCGGCGCCTTTGTCGATGTCGGCCATCACGTATGGGTGAACCGTGTAGACCGGCGCGCGCTCCCCGCGGCGGACGTAGATGCCGTCCTTGCCCTTCTCGGTCTGCTTGAAGCCGAACAGCAAGGACTGGCTGGCATTCTCCTTGCCGGTATAAACGGTCACGGTGAGACGCGGCTGGCCGAGGCCGTACTGGGTGACGCTCGCGGGCGCATCCGAGATGAAGTCGGCGACGCGCGAGTTGGCGAGCGCGCTCAGCACCTCGCGCACCTGGGTAGGATCGGCGGCGTATTTCACGGGCTTGACGATGTTCCACTTGTCGCCGTCGCGATCCGCTTCGACTACCGAACCGTTGTCGTGTTCGAGCACCAGTTTCTGCACGTCATCGACCTTGAAGCTCATCAGCTCGCGATCGCGCAGGTCGTCGACTTTCTTGTCCATCCCGGGCGGGAAGGCGGATGAGGTGAGCAGCACGGCCGGCTTGTCGCTGGTCTTGATATAGGCGGAGAAGCCGACCGGCGTGGTCCTGCCGACGTCTATAGAAGGCAGCGCGCCCTTGTTTTTGGTCGTGACGGTAACGGTCACTTGCGGCGGATCAAGGCCGAACGGCTTCAAGTCGGCCGGTTTTTCCTGGACGGTCTTCTTGACCTCGCAGTCGGCGATCGCGCGGGCGAGATTGTTGGAGGTGGTCTGATCGGCGTCGGCCGCAATCGGCTTCAGCAATTGCCACTTGTTGTCTTTGTCGCGGCCGAGCTCGATTTCGCGATCGGCGTATTTCAGATCGATCTTGGCGATGTCGTCCGGACTGATCTTGTAGAGCTTGGCGGTCTCTTGCGTGGTCGTGCGCTGCGATACCAGGTAGGCGACGCCGCCCACCAGGACGAGCAGGACCAAGGCTATGATCGTGTTGCGGATTTGCATCCCGATCGGGAACCGGGCCGAGGATCTAGTTACGGCGCTCCCACCACACGACAATCCCGACGATCAGGAGCAGTTCCGGAAGCAGCAGCACCGAAAGCGCGAACACTACCGCGAACTGATCGATCGTGAGCCGGAAGCGCGAGGCCCTCAGCGTGCGAGGGCGAATCGAGATCTGGTTCTCCTCGCCGGCGAGCCAGTCGGCGGTGTTGACGAAGAAATCGCGGTTGAAGAAATCGTTGAGGTACTGATTGTCGGCGAAGCGGGTATCGCCGAAGACAATCAGCCGCGCGGTCCCATCGCCGAGATTGAGCGTCTTCAGGTTGGCCTCAACCGCGTCGCAGACCGAAATCGGCCCGCGCCTGTCGCCCGGGTCGAGCTTGGCGCTCTGATGCTCGAACAACTGGACCAGGTCGGTCTCGGCCCAGGAGGTCTCGCTGGTCTTGGCCAGCGCAGTCACCGTGAGGCCGGGCTTGGGCGATTCCTGCGGCTCGACCGAGCGCGTCATCGGGAAAACGGTGCGCTGCTTGAACTCGCGCGTCACCGGATGAGTGCCGTAGTTGTTGACCATCGGGTCGAGCCCGAGCGCCGGCCCCGCGAACAATCGCACCACCTGGTCCACGACGATATCGTTGCCAACCTGCACGCCCCAGTCTTCGACCAGCTTGATAAGCCCCGACTCGTCGATCGGTTGGTCGGGACGGTCCGGCTGAAGCATCACGAGCAGATGGCCGCCCTTCTTGAGGTAATCGGTAATCTCGTCGATCTCGTGCGGGACCAGCGGCCTGGTCGGACCGGCGACGACCAGAATACTGCAATCGGGCGGCACCGAATTGGCCGTCGCGAGCAGGATCTTTTTGAGCTCGATAGCCCTCGCCTTCGAGCGCCTTGCGAATCGCGCCGAAGCCCGCGGCGCCCGAGCTATCGTCGATGTCAGGCTCACCGTGGCCATCGCTGAAGTAGATCTCCCGCTTGCCGCTCTTGGAGACCTTGATTATCGCGTTGGTGATCGCTTCCTCGGTCAGTTCGGTCACGTTGCTGCCTTCGCCGTTGTCCCCGCCGTACTGGACGTGCGTCGTGCCCATCACGGAGACCTTGAATTTTTCCGCGAGCTCCGGATGTTGATCCGGGTTGACAAGTTCGTAGCTCACCTTGCGCGAGGCGTAGGCGTAGTTCTCGTACAGGTTGCGCGCGGCCGGGCTCTGACCGCCTTCGAAGAATCCGTACAGCTTGAGCGGCTTGTCCAATGACTTCACTATCTGGACGGATTGTGGAGAGAGGCTGAAGACTTTTTCCTCGGTCAGGTCGATGCGGCGGTGATACACGGTGGACAGGTAATTGATCGCAATCAGGATTCCGATAAAGGCTGCCGTGTAGAGCGCCGCGTTGGCCCCGTAGCGGGCGGCGCGACCGCCGGCGACGCTTGCGATACTCTCGCGGCCCGAGGTTATCCAGATGACGATCGCGAAAACGCCGACGACCAGATTGACCAGGACGAAGAACCGGAATCCGCTGGCGATAAAATAATCGACCAGCCCGAAGGCCAGCAGGACCAGCCCCAGTATTCCGGCCAGCGATGAACTCCGCCGCATCCGCCCCTACCCCCTGTCTAGCGCCATCGGGCGGACTCGACCGACCGCTGCGTCAGGAACAGCGCCACGAAGATCAGGCTCACGAAGTAGACGATGTCCTGCGTGTCGATGATGCCCTGGACCATCTGGCCGAAATGATCCGGCAGCGAGAGATATTTCAGCAGGTCCGCGAACGACGCGCCGCCGGCCTGCGCGGGCCATGAGATCACATAGAGCAGGAGCAACAGGCCGAAGCAGGAAATTGCGGCGATAATCTGGTTCTGGGTAAGCGAACTGGTGAACATTCCGACCGAGACGAAAGACACGGCCAGGAAGGCAAGGCCCATGTATCCCGACGCCATCAGGCCAATCTCAGGGTTTCCGAATCCCGCCAGGATGAGCGCGAACAGGGCCGACAGCGCGACCATGATCAACACCAGGACCGACCCGGCGATGAACTTCCCGGCGACGATCTCGCCGGTGCGCAGCGGCGCAGTCAACAGCAATTCGTAGGTGCCGCTGCGTTTCTCCTCCGCGAAGCTCCTCATCGTGATCGCCGGCACCAGGATGACCAGCACGATCGCCATGTTGTGCAGCAAGGGCTCGACCACCATCTGATTGAGGTTCCATCGCTGAAGCTGCCCGCCGTTCTGCATCGCGCCGTAAATCTGCAGCAGGAGATTGAAGCGCCTGAGCAAGGCGAAGAAGAAGAAGCCGCTCAGCAGAAGGAAAACCGTCATCACTACGTAGGCGACCGGCTGCACGAAGTAGCTACGGATTTCCTTGCCGGCGATTGTGAGCGCGTTTTTCATGCTCTCTTATGGTTGTCGCGGCTCTCGCGCGATCCGGATCAACTGTGACCAGCCTCCACTTCTTCCAGCGTCTCCTCGACGCTTGCCGAGTCGGAATGCGGTTCCTTCGCGATCGCGTTCAGGAAAACATCTTCGAGCGAAGTGCCGGCGGGCAACGCCTTGAGACTCTCCTCGAGCACCACCCGGCCGTACGCGATGATCACGACCTTGTCGCAGATCTGCGAGACCTCCGGCAGTATATGGGTCGAGAGCACGATCGTTCGTTCACCCGACAGGCCGCGGATGAGGTCGCGGATTTCGTGAATCTGGCGTGGATCGAGCCCGATGGTCGGCTCGTCGAGCACCAGTACCGGAGGGTCGTGCACCAGCGCCTGGGCGACTCCGACGCGCTGCCGGTAGCCCTTGGAGAGCTGGCCGCAGATCCGATGGGCCACGTCCTTGAGGCCGCAGACTTCGGTCACATGATCGACAGCTTCGTCCAGTTTGCCGCGGCTGACGCCCCTTACCTTCGCCACGAATCGCAGGTACTCATCGACTCGCATGTCGGCATAAAGGGGCGGGGTCTCGGGGAGGTAGCCGATATGGCGGCGCGCCTCCAGCGATTGGCTGAAGATATCCAGGCCGTCGATCAGCACGGTCCCCGAAGTCGCGGGCATGAAGCCCGTGATGATCCGCATCGTGGTGGTCTTGCCGGCGCCGTTGGGACCCAGGAAGCCGAGGATCTGCCCGCGATGGGCCTTGAACGAGACGTTCCGGATCGCCACGAAACTGCCGTAGGCCTTGGTCAGGCTCTTTACATCAATCATGAACGCAATCCGGAACGCCGCGAATCAATTTCAATCCGCCCGGCACACCTCATCCCTCTTGAAGACGCTGCCGCCGCCACCCGCATTCGATCCCCGCGGCAATGATTAGTTAGCCACCGCAGCCGCCAGTGTCAATATTAGCGCGATTAACCCGCTCTATCGCCGGGCGGATTGCTTGGGTAATTTCAACTCATGCCTGAGGAGCGGCGCACGCTATTCCTGGTCGACGGATCGGGTTACGTCTTCCGGGCATTCCACGCGCTGCCGCCGCTGAACAACTCGCGGGGATTGCCCACCAACGCGGTCTTCGGATTCGCCCGGATGCTCCTGAAGCTGCTCAAGCAGGAGAGGCCAAGCTATATCGCCATCGTGTTCGACACCGCCCGAAAGACTTTTCGCGACGACCTGTTCGAGTCCTACAAGGCCAACCGTCCGGCGCCGCCCAACGATCTGGTGGTCCAGATTCCCTATATTCACCGGCTGGTCGAAGCCTTCCGCATCAGGAGCATCATGCTCGACGGCTATGAGGCCGACGACGTAATCGGGACACTCGCGGTCCGCGCGGCGCGCAAGAAATTCAACGTCACCATCGTGACCGACGACAAGGATTTCGCGCAGCTGGTCGGCCCCAACATCAGCCTGTGGGCCACCATGCGCGACAAGCACACCGATTTGCGCGAGGTTCGCGCACGATTCGGGCTGGAGCCTCACGCGCTGATCGACATGATGGCGCTGATGGGCGATCCGATCGACAACGTCAAGGGCGTTCCGGGCGTCGGCGAGAAGACGGCCGTCGCGCTGATCCAGAAGTTCGGGAGTGTCAGCGAATTGTTCGCCAACCTCGACCGCGTCGAAGCCACCGGAATCCGGGGCGCCGCCAGGATTGCCGCGCTGCTGAAGGAGCATCGCGCCGACGTGGAACTGGCGCGCAAGCTGGTCAGTATCGACACCGAGGTGCCGATCGACATCGAGCCCGAGCAATTGAACTGGCCCGGAATCGAAACCAGGATCGTGGCCGAGACGCTGCGCGAGCTGGAATTCAACTCGATGCTCTCCGAGTTGACGCCGTCGGAGACCGGACTTCCGAAGGTCGCCACTCCGGAGGTCGAGGTCAAGCCGGAGGAGCTCGGCGCGATCGTCGAAGAACTCGCGCGGTCGCCGCGCCTGGCGATCCATCTCGCCGACAGCGAGTCGAACCGGAGCGGCGTTCGGGCTGGCGATGGCGCCGAGGAAGCCACTATTGAGGCCCAGCCGGGCGCAAGCGGCACGCTCGACTTCGGCCGGACCGCGGACAATAGCAATCACAGTCACAATCGCGCGCCACTCAAGCTCAAGGGCGCGGGTCAGGAGCGGACCTACGTCGTCGCGCACGATCTGATTCCGGCGCTGCGACCGATGCTGGAGGCTGCGACGCCGCCCCGCGTCTGCCACGACGTGAAGCACCATCTGCGCGCGATGCGCCGGCTGGGTATCGCGCTTGCGGGCGTCGATTTCGATACGATGCTCGCGGGGTTCCTGGTCAATCCCGGCCGCGCGGAGCCATCGTTGGAGGATCTCTATCACGAACACCTGGCGCCGTTGGGTGGGGAGGCCTCCGCCGGTTCCGAGCCGGAGTTGCTAATCGCGCTGCACGCGGCGCTGGCGGCGCGCCTCGAAGAAAACGGCCTGCTGCCGCTGTTCCGCGAGATTGAGCTGCCGACCGCCGCGGTGCTTGCGGACATGGAGGAAACCGGAATCGCGATCGATGGGGCGGCGCTCAAGGCGATTTCGGCCGAGTTCAGCTCGCAACAGGAGCGCCTGGAGCGGGAATGCTTCGAGCTCGCGGGGCGGAAGTTCAACCTCAATTCACCGATCCAGTTGCGCGAGGTGCTGTTCACCGATCTGAAGCTGCCGGTCAAGGGACTCAAGCGGACCAAGAGCGGATACTCGACCGATGTCGACGCGCTGACGAAGCTCGCCGCACTCCACGCGCTGCCGAAAAAGCTCCTCGAATACCGCACCATCTCCAAGCTCAGGTCGACTTACAGCGACGCGCTGCCTCTGCTGATCGATCCGGCGACCGGCCGAATCCATACCTCGTTCCATCAGGCATTGACCGCGACCGGACGCCTCAGCTCGACGGATCCGAACCTCCAGAACATCCCCGCCCGCAGCGAGGAGGGGATGAGAATCCGGCGCGCTTTCGTCGCCAAGCCCGGCGCGGCGTTGCTATCGGCGGATTACTCACAGATCGAACTCCGCATACTGGCGCATCTGTCGGGCGATCAGACCCTGCTTGACGCGTTCGCCAGCGGCGATGACATCCACGTACGCACCGCCGCCGAAGTGCTCGGAATCGAGCCGCGAGCAGTGGACGCGAATGCGCGCCGACTCGCTAAGGTGATTAACTTCGGAATCATCTACGGGATGGGTCCGCAGCGCCTGGCGGCTGAACTGGGGATTGCGCTGAGTGCGGCTTCCGATTACATCAAGCGCTATTTTGAACGATTGCCGGGTGTTCGCTCGTACCTGGAAGATGTCCTGCGAACCGCCCGCGAAAAGGGCTTCGTGACCACGATGTTCGGCCGGCGACGCTATCTTCCGGAGCTCAATGCCCGCGACGGGGGGGCGCGCTCGCAGGCCGAACGAATCGCCGTCAATACGCCGATTCAGGGCAGCGCCGCCGAGCTGATAAAGCTTGCGATGGTGCGCCTTCATACCGAGTTTCAGGGCAGCGAATTTGACGCCCGGATGGTCCTCCAGGTGCATGACGAGCTGGTGTTTGAGGTTGGTAAACAACAACTCGACTCGTTATATGATGTTATAAGACGGAAGATGGAGCTGGTGGCGGAGCTACGGGTTCCACTCAAGGTGGATCTCAAAGCGGGACCAAATTGGGCAGAACTCCACCCGGTTGACAGTCGAGCAGTCTGAATTTCATTTGACTTCGCGCGTCTAACTGCATTGAGAACACCAGGCATCCCGGATGGGGACGAGCTCGAATTAATTGAGCGGGCGCGACGGGGAGACCGGCAGGCGTTTGGCGTATTGGTCGAGCGCTATCAGCGCCGGGTGGTGGGAGTAGCGCTCGCGATCGCGCATAATCAGGACGACGCGTTAGAACTTGCGCAGGAGACCTTCGTTCGTGCATTCGAGAACTTGCCGAAATTCGAATCGCGCTCCAGCTTCTCGACCTGGTTGTACCGGATCGCGGCCAATCTTTCGATCGATTTTCGCCGCCGCGAGGGGCGGCACGTCGTGCTGCGCGGCGAAGACGCCGAGAACGAAATGCGCCGCCTCCCGAGCGGCAGTCAGGACGATTCGTTCGGCGCGCTTCGGCGCAGTGAATTCAGCGGCAGGATTCGGGAGGCGCTCGATCAGTTGACGCCTGAGCATCGTGCTGTGGTACTTCTACGAGAAGTCGAGGGTCTCTCATACGACGAGATAAGTGAATCGCTGAACATACCGCGCGGCACGGTGATGAGCCGGCTGCACTATGCTCGCAGTCGTCTGCGCGGGATGCTCAAGGACCTTGCAGGGAGTTGAACGACAATGGCGCAGTGCAATGAGATAGGCCTGATGCTGGGGGCATTCGAGGACGGCGAGCTCGAGCCGCACGAGATGCAGGAGGTCGCGCGCCATCTGGCGCAATGCCCGGCCTGCGAGGCGGACCTGTCAGCCACCGCCGCATTGGGCCATCAGTTGCGCGCCGTCGCGATCGAGCCCGACCTTGCCGGATTCGCCCAGGCGGTCCAGAAGCGAATCGCAAGCCTGACGCCGCCGATGCACGTCCGCGTTCGCCGTTACTTCGAGTCGCTTGGCGAGCAGATGACGATGGCGATCGCGCTGGGATCCGCCGGGCTAGCCACGGCGGCCCTGACCGCGGTGCTCCTGACGCCATATGTTGACCGGTTTGGAACCCAAGGTTCGCAGGTTGCCTCCGTGACTCACGGGCAGCCGACGACCACCACGGCCGGCGCCGTCGAAGTGGTCGAACGCGACGTCAGCCCCGATGATTCTCAAGCGTCTATCTCCAGCCTGGAGAGCCATGTGCCGTCAGTGGCGGTGTGGAGCGCGCCGCAGGGTAAGACCACGGTAATCTGGGTCCCCGATCAGCCGTGACCCATGACCCGGTGGCCGCTGAGTCTCGCTATCCTGGCGATCCTGGTATCGGTCTCGGCAGCCGATAGTCTAGCGGCATCCGCGACTCCTGTTTGCCGCGTCACGCTCCGCATCGTTTCGATCCTCGCCACGAACACCAACCAGGGCGTTGACGCGCGGCTCGTCCCGATCAGCCATCAGCTCGAATCGACCTTTCACTACAGCACCTACCGCTTGGTCGACAGCCAGGAGGGGAGCAGCATTGGCGGCCGCGTGATCGTGTTTGCGCTGCCCGGTGGCCGATTGCTGCACATCGAGCCGCGTGGAGTCGATGGCGGCATGATCACGTTCCAGCTCACTCTGTTCCAGGGCGAGCGCCCAATAATCGCGGCCGGGGTGAAGCTCAACAATGATGGTGTCCTGATGGTCGGCGGTCCGCGATACCAGGACGGCACCCTGATTACCTCGATCCGCGCGGAAAGCCCCGAGCTGACGGCAGAGCCCACTCCCCCCGCAGTTCATCCCTGAAGCAGCCAATCGCCGGCTGGAACGCACCGCGCTACTTCCTGACCGCTCCCGAAGTAGGACCGTGCCGTCCCACCGGCAGGGTATAAATAAAAGCCTGTGCCACTGAGGGGTCCGGTACGCTACCGCGGCGCCATCCGGAGGGCGCCGTCGAGCCGGATCGTCTCCCCGTTGAGCATCGCGTTTTCCACGATATGCCGCGCCAGCGCCGCGAACTCGGAGGGACGCCCGAGCCGCGACGGGAAACGGGATCGCCGCTTCCAGCGCCTTGCGCGCCGGGTCGGGAAGCCCCGCCAGCATCGGCGTGTCGAAGGTGCCGGGAGCGATCGTGCAAATCCTGATTCCCAGCGAGGCCAGGTCGCGCGCGATCGGCAGCGTCATCGCGACCACCCCGCCCTTGGAGGCCGAATACGCGGCCTGCCCGATCTGGCCGTCGAACGCCGCCACGGAGGCGGTGTTCACGATCACGCCGCGTTCGCCTTCGCTGTTGGGTTGATTCTTCGCCATCTGGGCCGCGGCCAGTCGAATCGCGTTGAAGGTCCCGATCAGGTTCACCTGGATCACCTTGTTGAACAGCTCCAGCGAGTGCGGGCCCTCCCTGGTCACGGTGCGCATCGCGCGGCCGATTCCGGCGCAGTTGACCGCGATGTGGATGGTGCCGAAGCGCGCAGCCGCTTTCGCGACCGCGTCGGCGACGCCGTCGGGCGACACCACGTCGGCCGCGACGAACAGTCCTCGTTCGCCGAGCGATTCGGCGACCTTGGCTCCGGGCGAGGATTGCAGGTCCAGGATCGCCACTCTGGCCCCTGCGCCGGCAAATTCGCGCGCCGCCGCCTCTCCCAGTCCGGAACCGCCGCCGGTGATCAGTGCAACCGCGTCTTTGAGATTCATGTTGGCCCTCGCAATCCGGATTCGCGTCAGCGACCATACGCAGCGCGGGCCGCCGATGCAAACCGGTCGATTGTTTGCCCGGTTCTCGCGGCGTAATAGGATTAAGAGCCGAGTTCCGAAGCCGAAAACAGGAGAATCCACATGGGCCAATTCGTATCAGACATCAAGAAGATTCGCGCGCAGGCCCGCAAGAACATGGAGTCGGGCGCGGTGACCGATGGCTACAAGGCCGACCGCGGGCAGGTCGTCAAGGTGCTCAACGAGGTGCTGGCGACCGAGATCGTGTGCATCCTCCGCTACAAGCGCCACTTCTACATGGCGTCGGGGATTAACGCGGAGTCGGTCAAGGGCGAGTTCCTGCAGCACGCCAACGACGAGCAGCAGCACGCCGACTGGATCGCCGAGCGCATCACCCAGCTAAACGGCGAGCCCGACTTCAATCCCGAAGGCCTCGCCTCACGCAGCCATTCCGAATATGCCGAAGGGTCGGATCTGGTCGAAATGATCAAGGAAGACCTGATCGCGGAGCGAATCGCGGTCGAGACCTATTCGGAGATCGTGCGATGGCTCAGCGACAAGGATCCGACCACCCGCAAGCTCATCGAAGAAATCCTCAAGCAGGAAGAGGAGCACGCGGACGACATGAAGAACCTGCTCGCGCGGGTGTCCTGACGGGATCGGTCGAAGATCAGCGGAGCGCGGGGTGCGACGACCTCGCGCTCCGGCTGCGATATGCCTTCAATGCGATAGCGCCTGGCGGACGGTGTTCAGGATGTACACGAAGTCGCGCGGGCTTCCGATCTCGCCCATCAGAGCGACCCGCCCGAGCATGCTCATCTCATCCGGCGTCACGTTGTACAGCCGCTGCATCTTCTGATCGGTGCGGAACTGCTCCCACGCCGTACTCTGCGGCCGGAGTCTCCTGACCGTCACCTTTCAGGAGTTCGCGGGCGTTAGGGTTCGCCAGAAAGAAGAGATCGCCGCGATCGAGGCCCAGGGCGTCCGCAAGCTTGCTCACGATCGCGTCCGAGGGACGGCGCTGATTCGACTCGAGTAGGCCGACGTACGGAGTCGAGGTTTCGATCGTGTCGGCAAGCTCGCCCTGGGTGAGATCCAGCTCACGCCGGCGCCTGCGAATCACTTCACCGAATGTGCGACTTTTGTCTCCCGCCATTTTGGACCTGCCTTCTCATCTTGTAACGTTTCGCTACTTTTCGCAACCTGCACCCGTAAGGGTCGTTCGGCTGCCTGACCGGGCAGGGCTCAGATGAGCCGCAACTCGGCGCGTCAATCGGATACACACTTTGTGCCACGGCCGGCGGATGAGAAACAGGCAGGTAAATCGGAGTGAGCTGCCGATCGTGTGGCACAACTGCCACCGAGCGGTTGCGCGCGTGCAACTCGAGGCGTGCTCCGGATTACCGGCGTACCCGCGTAGCGGGCTACGGGCCCATCCGGCGGCTGCTTTCCCATCTCTCGGCTTGCACCTCAGCGCGAAATTCGTTATCGCTCCCGCAAGACCTTCCGGGTGAGAGACTGCGACGCGAGCAAATGGGACCAGACTTCGGGGCGAGATGAAGCCGCGGACCGGGCGCACAGCCTGCGTCCGGGGGCTGTATTGGCTGCTCGCGATTTCAATCGCGCTTGCCGCGACGATGGCCCGGCCCCGAGGCGCGGGCGCAGCCGCTGAGTCGCAACCGGCGGGTGGACTCGCGGCCTATGCGACTCTCCACTCGCAGGCGACCCGCCCGATGGCTTGGACGGGCCCAGCACTTTTCCGATCCGCCCACTGACACAGAGATCCTCGTTTCGGGCGTTCTCCCCCAGCCGCTCGCGCCTACGCGAAACACGGCTGCGAATGAAAATCGCGCGTTGGCCGCGGCGCTGACCGCGTACCTGCAGTCGGGGCGTGACGGCGCGGCCCCAGATATGGTTGAACCGCTCACCGGGTTTCTCCGAGCCCATCCTGGGTCAGCTTGGGAAGCCGCCCTCGACCTGAGTCTGGGCCTCATCTATCGCCGCACGGGCCACATGTCGCAAACGATGGAAGCGTGGCAGCGCGCCTGGGATCTTTCGAAGCACGCGACCGATCCCAAGGCCCGCGCGATCGCCGACTACTCAGTCGGCCAGCTCGCCGAGTTCGAGGCCTATCTCGGACGCATGGAGTTGCTGGTGCCGCTGCTCGATGAAGTCAAGGGCAGGCAAATTCACGGCACCGGCGCGACCAACATCTTCAACGCCAGGCAGGCGCTGGCCGAGATGCACTCGCATCCCGAGCTCTCCTTCCGATGCGGCCCGATGGCGGTGCGCCGGATTTCCCTGTCGGAGGGCCACATCGAGAAGGCCGCCCAACTCGAGCGCGCCTACTCGACATCCAGAGGCACATCGCTCACGAAAGTGGCGGAGCTGGCTCGCAAGGCCGGGTTGGATTTCCGGATGGCGTATCGCGAGCCGGGCGCCGCGATTTTGGCGCCCGCCGTGATGCATTGGAGACTGGGGCACTTTGCCGCGATCACCAAGGATCGCGGCGGCGTCTATCAGATCGAGGATCCGACCTTCGGCGAGAATATCGTGGTGGGACGCGCCACCATTGACGACGAAGCAAGCGGCTATTTCGTCGTGCCGCGGGGACCTCTTCCCCACGGATGGCGCGCCGTGTCCGCTTCAGAGGGAGACCGGATTTGGGGACGAGGCTTCACCAGCGTCAACGATCAGACCGCAACCTGCCCCTGCGACAAGCGCGCCTTCCCGGCGAGTGGGACCGGCGACACCCTTGTGGGTGTGAGTCCCGCCCCGATGACCACCGCGAACGTCGAGGCGATGGTGGTCAGTCTCGCGCTGCACGACGTTCCGTTGAGCTACCAGCCGCCGAAGGGCCCGGCTGTCAGTTTCGAGTTGTTCTATTCTCATCTCGACGCCGAGCAGCCAGCCATGTTCGTCTATACCAATTTCGGTCCTAAGTGGACTTCCAATTGGATTAGCTACTTTGCCGACAACACCGCATACGGCACCGGCACAGCCGATCTTTACACTCCTGGAGGCGGTCAATACTCGTACAATTTCAGTGGAAGCACCTTTGCTCCGGGAACATACGATCAGGCGCTGGTAAGCAAGATAATTTCCGGGGGCCAGACCGCCGGTTTTACCCGCGAGATGCCGGACGCATCGGTGCAGACCTTCGCCCATCAGTTCGGCACCACCCAGTTCTTCTTCCTGAGCGCTATCAGCGATCCGCAGGGGAACACCGTCACTCTTACCTACGATGGCAACAACCGGATTACCTCGATCACTGATGCCGCCGGCGAAGTGACCACGCTCGCATACGGCCTGGCCAGCGACATCTGGAAGGTCACCAGGGTCACCGACCCGTTTGGGCGGTCCGCGACTTTCACCTACAACAGCGATGGCGAGTTGACGAGCATCACCGACTTGCTGGGCTTGACCTCCAGCTACACCTACCAAGCCACCGCCGGCGACTTTATCTCGACGCTCGTCACGCCCTACGGCACGACCAGCTTCACCTACGCCGATCAGGGTGACGACTACACGGGACCGTGGCGGATCGTGACCATCACGGACCCGCTCGGCCAGACCGAGCGCGCGGAGTTCCGCGAAGCGGATGAATATTTCGGCATATCAGTGCCGGGAATCTCCGACTCGGATCCGGCGTATACGCTCCCGATGGGGATGAATATTGCCGATTACGGATTGAGTCATCGAAACACCTTTGTCTGGGACAAACATCAGTTGGCGCTGGCTACCAACCAGGACGGCTCAGTCGACTACACCAAGGCGACGATCCTCCACTTTCTTATCAGTACCGCCAATGACACCGAGACCTCGCGAACCCTCGAGAGCATCAAGCCGCCGCTCGAAAACCGCATCTGGTTCAATTACCCCAATCAGCAGGCCTCTTTCCTGGAGGGGAGCAGCAGCCTTCCGACTAAAATCGGTAGGGTGCTCGTCAACGACGGCAGCAACACTACCCAACTTCTGACCCTGCAGTACAATTCGTTCGGCCAGATGACCCAATTGACCGACCCGATCGGACGCCAACTCACGATGACCTACGCTCCCGACGGCATCGACCTGCTCTCGATCGCCAACACTACCAAAGGCGCAAATCAGCGACTGTTCGGCGCTGTGTACAATAATCAGCACGAGCCGCTGACCATGACCGACGCGGCCGGGCAGGTCGCGACATTCACCTACAATGCCGCCGGTCAGGTGTTAACCGCGACCGATCCGTTGAACGAGAATACCAGTTTCATGTACAGCCCGGCCGGTTTCTGCTGTCCATCGTCCAGCCGCTCAACAACTTCACCACCAATTTCACTTACGACGGTTTCAACCGCGTGCAGTCGGCCACCGATCCGCAGGGCTACGCACTCCGTTTCAGCTACGACAACGCCGACCGCCCCACCAGTGTCTCGTACCCGGACAACACGACTACGCAGTTCAGCTACCTGAACCTGGATCTCGCGTCTGCTACTGACCGTCTCAATCGCACCACGCAATACACGTACGACAAGCTCCGAAGGCTCATCGAGATAAAGGACCCGCTCAATCGGATGACGAGTCTCGGCTATTGCAATTGCGACGAAGTCGCCAAACTGACTGATCCTAACGGGCATGTGACAGCATGGAGCTACGACCTGCAAGGCCGCCCGATCGCGAAGCTCTACGCGGACGGTACGAAGACGACCCTTGCCTATGAGCAGGCGATCTCCAGGCTCCAGGGGATCACCGATGCGCTCGGGCAGGTGACGTCCTACACGTACAATTACGACGACACCTTGGAGGCGATCTCCTATGCCCACGCGATCCATCCGACTCCGCCGGTTAGTTTCACCTGGGACCCGGCCTTCCTCCGCCTTCTAAACATGACCGACGGTACCGGCAAGACGACATACGCCTACTATCCAGTGGCGAGTCCACCGGTCTTAGGTGCCGCGATGTTGAAAAGCATCACCGGACCGAATGCCGGCGCGACTTATACATACGACAAGCTTGGGCGTGCCGTGACGGCAAGCCTCAAAGGCGCCGTTTCTCAAGTGAGCTTCGACGCGCTCGGCCGCGTGACTTCCAAAAGTAGCCCGCTCGATACTTTCACCATCAGTTACCTCGGTGCGACCGATTCGCCGTTGAGCATCCGATCCGCAAAGGGACTGTCCAGCCTCTACACCTACTTCGATAATCTCGGCGACGAGCGCTTGAAGGCCATCGTTAACAGCAAGGGCGGGAGCGCTATTTCTGGCTTTCAGTACGCATACGATGACGATGATGAAGTGACTTCTGCGGTCATTCAAAAGCAGCTCGGCGGCACGGTAACGCGCACGATGAGCTACGACTCGGCCGGCCAGTTACTTGGACTCGCGCCGTCCGGCGGCGGAAACAGCTACGCCTTTGCTTACGATCCCGGCTCCAACCGGATCTCCGAGCAGGCCGGCTCGAGCACCACGTCCTTTCATTACAACAGTGTCAACGAACTGACGTCTTCCAATCCGGCCACTTACGACAAAGATGGTGAACCGCTAGTCCTCGGCAACGAGTCTTTTCAATGGGACGCGGCTGGGCGCCTGATAGCGGCCGTGCAAGGCGGCAATTCCACCACATTTGCCTATGACGGCCTCGGCCGCCGCGTGCGTATCACGCAGCTTTCGGGCAAGAAGATCGTCAGCGACAAGCGCTACTTCTGGTGCGGCGGCGCGCCCTGCCTCGAGACCGACGCGGCTGACAACAATGCGGTGACGAAGCGCTACTTTGACGAGGGGGTAGTGGCTGGAGGCCAGCCGCTGTACTATGCGCAGGACAATCTCGGCAGTGTTCACGAGCTGGTCGATCGGGCAGGGTCCGCTCAGGCGAGCTATGACTACGACCCGTACGGTGTCCGCACCAAGCTGGCAGGCTCAAAGGACAGCGACTTTAGCTTCGCCGGTCTTTTCCACGAATCGCAGAGCGGACTCGACCTCGCGATGTACCGGGCCTACGACGCTCCCCTCGGCCGCTGGCTAAACCGCGACCCGATCGGGGAAGCGGAGGGCGCCAACCTTTACGCATACGCATTCAACAGTCCTGGTGAGTTTGCCGACGTCGACGGGTTGGCGCCGCAGATCATCCAATACAGAACGAAAAGCCCGTTGTTCGCGACTCACGACGTGTGGGGTATAGAGGACGAAACGGGCGCGATTCACTATTTTGACTTCTATCCGACTCAGAGCGGCTTATGGCAGCGGCTTTTCGGCACGGTGCCTGGCGTGGTGAGGGATCTGTCCAAGCCATACTTCGACGTTGGAAAAAATCAGGAGACGGCGCAGTATCTTAAACGTAACATCGAAGCCGGTTACAGCGGTTACACCGATAACTTCACAACCAAGATAGTCAGCACCCAGCGGGTTTCCCCTTCGGAAGCTTCGCGAATCATCCGAACATTTCAATATAACGCAGACAAGAAGACCAAGTCCGGATTCAACGTTCTGACAACCAATTGTCGTCTTGTTCCCAGAGCCGTTATTGCCGCCGCGGGCGTATTTTACATTGGCAATCCCCTCACCGATTTACAGTGGGGCTTCGGTCCCACACCTGGGTTGACAAACTGGCTGACGCCGGAGGGGGAGAAAAGCCCGCTCTTTCAGTAGCATATTAACTGGAGGCAGATTGTCAGCTCCGTGGGAGCAACTTGAAGGGCCGCTGGCGGTGCGAGCCTAGTCCGATTTCTCTTGCGCGCTCTCCCATTCCAGGATCTTGCGCAGGGCCGTCTTACGCGATCGGTCTTGATCGGAGCGCGGAATTGTCGCTAGTGCACCGGGCTTGCGGTTTGGCGGCCGCGTGCAGTATTCATGCTCCCGGTCGCCGCAAATGTGCCTGTCTTGACATTGAATACTTCGGCGCTGGCGATCCATTTCGAGCCGTCGTAGCCGCCGGCTATGAGCACGTTGCCGTTCTGGAGCAGCGTCGCGCTGTGTGAGGAACGAACGTCGATCATCAAGCTGTTGAGTACAAACCAGTCGCCATATTCGGGAGCGAGCAGAACGAATAGCTCGGCGATCCTACCTTCCTGGTTTGCCTGGTCCGGCGACTGGCCTATTCGAGCTTCCGTCCCGCTGCTGACGATGCCGCCTGCCACCAGAACGTCGCCGTCCTGGAGCAGGGTGGCGGTCTGGTCAAGGCGTCCATAGTAGGTGCTGTTCATTTGTACGAAAATGCGGCTTGCGGGTACATAAAGCTCGGTGGGTTGCCCGGGATTGTAGAAGTCGGTACCTCCGACGATCAGCACTCCGCCGTTCTTGAGCAGGGTGGCGGTGTGTTCAGTGCGTGCGTTATTAAGGTCGCTGGTCGCTTTGAACTTGCCGGTCGCCGGATTGTACAATTCGGCGCTGCTTAGCACGTTGCCGAAAAAGTCACAGCAGCCGGCCGCTATCAACACTTGGCCATTTTGCAGCAGGGTCGCGGTGTGGCCGTCGCGCGCAGTCAGCATGCTACCGGTCCTTGTGAATCTACCGGTTTTAGGGTCGTACAGTTCGGCGGTGGCAAGCGTCGTGCAGCCCTTGGCGGTGCAGTCGTTCTCACCTCCGGCGATCAGCACGTTGCCGTCGCTGAGCAGGGTTGCGGTGTGCAGAGCGCGTGCGCTGGTCAAGTTTCCCGTCTTAGTGAAGCTGCCGCGTGCGGGATCGTACAGCTCAGCTTCGTTGATTGCACCGCCAGCATAGCCGCCAGCGATCAATACCTTCCCGGTTGGGAGAACTGTGGCTGTGTGAAAATCTCGCCTCTGGGCCATGCTGCCGGTCGGAGCGAACTTGCCGGTGGTGGGGTTGTAGATTTCGGCGCTGGCAAGAACCTTGCCGGTGTTGTTGACGCCTCCGGCTATCAATACCCTGGCAGGACTTGGCGCCGGCGTCGCGGCGCCATTCCGCGAGGTTCCAAACAGGCTCTGCGCGGTCATTTGACCGGCTCCCGCCGACACCTCGAAGATCAGTAGTGCCAGCAAGGTCTGTGACGAACCAGACCCTCGAACGGAACCTCAATGCGCTCGTCGCGCGGTGCGAGGCTTCGATTGGTTCGCTCAATACAGTTCCCTCGAGCAGACGCATTATGATCATCCGCAAGCCTCGACTTTTGAACCCTATCAGCGGAATTGAGCGGACTGCAAACCCGATCATTCGGCCGGACTAGGATTGGCGCTATTCAGAAATCAACGACTATTTCGGGCATCGCGCACATTGACGCCGGCTCTCCAACCCGATGCTGCTTCCCTCAGGTGCCGGCGAGTCTGGAAGAGGGCGGCCCGCCAGCGACACTAAGGAGCGTCGCTCCCTAAGTGGAGATCCGAGGCCGAATCCTTATGTCAATCACATCGATGGCCGCGCGGCTTTGGCGAGGGGGCGCGGTTGCGATAGTCTAATCGAACCAGGCCACTCGTTGCTGGAGAATCCGACCAATGCCTGACGCAGACGGCCCGAGCGCCCCCTCCGACAGCGGCTCGCGGATCGAATACGAGCTCCAGCTTTACTACTGGCTCAAGCTGATCCGCGCCTTCGAGGAGCGTGTCTCGCGGCTCCATCGCCAGAGCAAAATCGTCGGCGGTGTTTATTCCGGGGCCGGCCAGGAGGCGATCGTGACCGGCATCTGCGCGCCGCTCCAGGAGGGGGATTTCGTCGCGCCGCTCCATCGCGATCTGGGCGTCTTCCTCATCCGCGGCGTGGACCCGGGACGGCTGATGGCGCAATTGATGGGGAAAGAGACCGGCCTCTCGCGCGGCAAGGATTCCTTTCTCCACGCGGGCGATCTCGAAAGAGGAATCTTCGGGTTGACCTCGATGCTCGGCTCGTCGCTGCCGGTCGCGGTCGGCGCGGCGCTGAAGTTTCAACTCAAGCACGAGAAACGCGTCGCGGTCGCGTTCTTCGGCGAGGGAGCGGCCTCGCGCGGCGACACGCACGAGGCGATGAACTTCGCCGGGGTGCGCAAGCTCGGGGTGATCTTTGTATGCGAGAACAACCGCTACGCCTACTCGACACCGGTGGAGAAGCAGATGGCTATCGAGGACGTCGCCGATCGCGCGCTGGCCTATGGGTTCAAGGGCCACGTCTGCTCGGGCAACGATCTGCTGGACGTGCTTGAAACCAGCGAACGCGTCATCAATCGAGTGCGCGAGGGCGAAGGGCCTGCGCTGATCGAGTGCAAGACCTACCGCTACCGCGGGCACAGCGAGCACGACCCGGCGCTCTATCGCGAGAAAGAAGAGTTGCTCCAGTGGGAGAGCCGCGATCCGATCCCGCGTTTCGAGTTCTATCTGGAGAAGAAGGGGCACGACTTGCCCCGCCTGCGCGAACAGATCGACGAGCGCGTGCGCCAGGTCGTGCAAAAGGCGGTGGATTTTGCCGAGCAGAGTCCGTTTCCCGAGCCCGCCGAGGCGATGGAAGACTTGTACGCCACGCCTGTCGGCCGCGCCGCAAAGCCATAAGAATGAAACCACGATGAACACAGGCAGACGCAAAATTCATCGATGTTCATCGGTAGTTACTTTCTGTTGACTGCTATGGAAGCCACCTACATCAAGGCGATTAATCAGGCCCTGCACGAGGAGATGCGGCGGGATGAGAACGTCTTCGTCATGGGCGAAGATGTCGGCGAACTCGGCGGCGCGTTCAAGGTCACCGAGGGACTGTTCGAGGCGTTCGGCGAAGACCGCGTTATCGACACGCCGATTTCAGAGGCGCTGATCGTCGGGGCGGGTGTCGGCGCGGCCGTGATGGGGATGCGGCCGGTGCTCGAGATGCAGTTCGGCGACTTCATCTCGTGCGGCTTCGACCAGATCGTGAACAATGCAGCGACGTTGCGCTATCGCCACGGCGGGCGCGCCTCATGCCCGATCGTGATTCGGGCGCCCTCCGGCGCCGGCGTGCACGGAGCGATCTTCCATTCCCAGAACACCGAGGCGTGGTTCACGCGCGTGCCCGGACTCAAGGTGGTCGCGCCCGCGACCGCATACGACGCGAAGGGACTGCTCAAGAGCGCGATCCGCGACGACGATCCGGTGATCTACCTGGAGCACAAACGGTTGTACCGCAGTATCAAGGAAGATTTGCCCGAGGGCGAGTTCACCGCTCCGATTGGAATAGCCGAAGTCAGGCGCGAAGGACGCGACCTTTCGATAATCACCTACGGCGGCACGCTCCATCAGTCGCTCGACGCCGCGCGGATCGTCGAGAAGGAAGACTCGCTCCAGGTCGAGGTGCTCGACCTGCGAACCCTGCTGCCGCTCGATCGCGAAGCGATCCTCGCCACGGCGCGCAAGACCGGGAAGGTGCTGATCGTACATGAGGATCGGCTGACCGGCGGAATCGGCGGCGAGGTTGCGGCGATAATCGCCGAGCACGCTTTCGACTTCCTCGATGGCCCGATTCGGAGGGTGGCGGCAGCGGATACGCATAACGCGTTCAGCCCTCCCTTGGAGGAATTTATCCTGCCCAATACCAACAAGATCGCGGAAGCGATCCGAAGCCTCGCGGCCTACTGAGATGGCGATCGACGTTGTCATGCCCCAGATGGGCGAGAGCGTGGTCGAGGGCACGATCGCCAGATGGCTGGTGAGGGAAGGCGATCGAGTCCGGGAAGATCAGTCGCTGGCCGAGATTTCCACCGACAAGGTGGACACCGAGATTCCGTCGCCGGGCGCAGGGGTGATCGCGAAGATCCTGGTGGCGGAGGGCGCGACGGTGGCGGTCGGTGCGCGGTTGGCGGTGATCGAGGCGGGTGCGGGCGAGGCGGCTGCGGCCATTCCGGCCGCAGCCGCCTCACCCGCATCGGGTGCCACCGCCGAGCCGCGTGGCGAGGCCCGCCACGCGGGCGCGACTGCGCGCGAAGCGACCGTCACCGGCGATGCGTCCCCCTCCCCGGCACCGCCCAGTAGCGGCGCGGCGCCGGCGTCTGCACCGGCGGCGCGCCGCTACTCGCCGGTCGTGCTCCGGATGGCCGCGCAGCACGCCATCGACTTGAGTCGCGTCAGCGGCACCGGAATCGACGGGCGCGTCACCAAGCGCGATGTCGAGCGGTACCTCGAATCGCTGCAACAGGGGCCGCGCGCGGCGCCGCCCCGCGACGGCGCGCTCTCGCTTCGAGGCGCCGCAGCAATAGCCACCGGGCCCACGCAGCCGGTCGCGCCGGCGATTGCCGGGCCCGGATTCCGCCCACCGGTCTACGAGCCCCGCGAAGGCGACGCCGTCGAGCCGTTCTCGCGCCGCCGCAAATTCATCGCCGAGCACATGGTGTTTTCCAAGACCCACGCTCCCCATGTCGGCACGGTCGCCGAGGTGGACATGACGGGCGTCGGGCGCCTGCGAGACGCCCACAAGGAAGCGTTTCGGGCGCGGGAGGGGTTTGCGCTAACGATCCTGCCGATCGTCGCCGCGGCGGTCATACGCGCGCTCAAAGAGTTCCCGCGCATGAACGCGTCGGTGGTCGGCGACTCGCTGGTGATTCGAAGGGCGATCAACCTTGGAATCGCGATCGACGCCGAGGAGGGCCTTTTAGTACCAGTGATCAAGTCGGCCGAGGGGATGTCAGTGGTCGGGTTGGCGCGCGAGATCGAGAATCTCCGGCGCAGGGTCGCTGACAAGCGAATTACAGCCGACGATCTCGCGGGTGGAAGCTTTACGCTCTCCAATCCCGGCCGCGAGGGCAACGCCTATGGCTTCGCGATTATCAACCAGCCTCAGGTCGGAATTCTCCGGATGGGCGAGCTGAAAAAGCGGCCGGTTGTGATCGAGGCAGGCGGCGAAGACGCGATCGCAATCCGCACCATCATGTACCTCGCTCTGTCCTACGACCATCGCGTGATCGACGGCGTGCTCGGCAACCGTTTCCTCTACCGGGTCGCGCGAATTCTGGAAGAAGCGGATTTCGAGTTGTGAAGGGACCGCGAGAAACGATGACCCCGCCGGTGATTTCTTCCTGCCGGAACGATCCTCAAATTCCCTTCGCCGCATACACGCGCTGATACGCGCGTGCGGCACGGAATGCGACCGCTTCCGGATCGCCAGGCTGCTCGGAAGTCGGGCCGAGGTCGAGGATCATGCACTTGATCGAGCCGCCGCCCTTGGCAAGAAATTCGCTGACGTTGACCGTTACCGGCTGGACCGATCTCTCGCGAACTTTCCGAAGAAGATCGCCGCTGACGCCTTCGGGCAGAAAAAGATAGAGCGCGCCGTTGTGATCGAGCTGGAAAGAATTGGCGGCGTAGATGGCGGCATCCGGCGCTGAGAGTTCGATAAGATTCGCGCCGAAACCGTCGCGCAGCAGATCCCGCGACTCGAGCGTCAACCCCTCCATGTAGGCGAGGAGATACTCGCGCTCCGGACCGAAAGAGCAGAGCACGGTGTCGCCGTGATAGTGGGCTTCGAGGCAGCAGCTCCAGCGGCAGAATCGGCCGCGGGTCCGCGATTTTTCGAAGCTCGCCGAGCGCTCCGATTTCCGATCGGAAACCATAGACGCGGCGCCACGGCGGCATTCCCAGCCGCGGCACGAAACGTTGCCGCTCGATTCGGCCGTAGGTGAACAGCATGTAGCGGCCGGCCGGAAAGAAGTCCGCCTCTCCCTCGAAGCGCGCCGCGATGTCGCGCGTCTCGTAGCCCATCGATTGCAGAAACGGGCGATACACCTCACGCTCCGAGGCGCGCGTCGGCAGCAAATTGGCCAGATAGGCGATCTTGCGCGCATTCGACGATGCGTCGCGGGCCAGCGGATACAAAAAGCCCGCGTTGGCCGGATACACCAGCCCGGTAAGCTGTCGATGTGGCTCGATCACGCAGACTTCGGCCCCGTAACGAAGCATCGTCGTTGCCATTTCGTGCCATTGAAGGCGCGCGAGCTCCGGATCGACGCGCTTGCGGATCCCCAGCACGTTGCGGGTATGCGGATTGGCGCCGCCGAGCACCGAGAAGTGCGTCGGATCGCCCATCACGATCGTTCGCGGCATCTCACCCCACAGTCCGCGTCTCGGACGGCTGGTAACGACCGACGTAGCGCCCGTGCGCGTCGGTTATCAGAAGCGGCTCACCCGGGTGAGACAGCGCCGCTGCGAGGCGGAGCGTCATGTCGGGGCGGATTGTCTGCGGCGCGGGATCCATCAGGTCAATCGCGCGGCTTTGAGCGGAATCGCGTCCGGCTTCAGCCCCATCTCCCTCAATGACGCCGAGGAACACGCCATCCCGATTTAACACCACGGCGACGGACCGGCCGGGCGCAGACGCGCGCGGACCAATCGCCAGGGAATCCGGAGCGATTCGGTCCAGATCATCACGCGCGAAATCCGCCGCGGTGATCCTGCGCGAGAGGCGAATCCACGCGCTGCGGAATCCGGGCGCGAGGTTGTTCACGAAGTAGCGGAGCACCGCGACGCGCTCGCGTATTGAGGCCGGCGGTTCGGTCGGGAGCCCGCGTACGATCCAGTCGGTCTTGCCGCGCATGTAATGATAGACCTTGTCGAAGCCGATAAGTTCGAGCTGCGCCGCAGCCCGAGCGCTCAGGTCTCACAGCGAATCGCGGCAGTAGACGATCACCGCCCGATCCTTACTGAGAAGCCGGCGCGCTTCGGACACCACCTTCGCCAACGGCAGGTGAACCGCGCCCGCGATATGAGCCGTGCGGTATTCGCGCGCGGGCAGCACATCGGCGACCTGGGCTCCGGCCGCGATCAAATCCAGAACCTCCCGATGTTTGACGATCGGCATGGGCCGGCATGTCAGGCGCGAGGGGTGCCGGACCGCAACTCTCTCAAACCGCCGAGCGCGGCCGCGACGATCTGCTCGCCCGAGCCGCACGCCACCCGCGCCATCTCGACTTCATACCCGCCCTGCGCGTAGGCCTCGCGCGTCGGGATGTACAGGATCAGGTCGTTGCAGTAGCCGACGACGAGGGTATGCGGAAAGTACGGATTCGCCTTGAGCGCGAGTCCCAGTTCGACGAACGCCTCGCCGGGAAGGCCGACGATAGCGGTCTCGCCGATACGCGCGACTGAGAGCCGGGTCGCGAGTTCGCGTCGCTCCGCATCGACCCTGCGATCGCGTAAATTCGATCGTTCGAGTTCCTCGAGCGCGCGCAGCGACTGCGCGGCCCGTTCGTGCTCGGCGCGAATGCGGCCGAGCCGATATTCGCCGCCGGGATGGCTCTCGAGCGCAAGCGAGGTCTGTTCGAGGTAGGCGCGCGCGGTCGCAAGCGCGCCATTCAAGTCCTTGAGCCTGAGCGTGAGCGGAATCCGCCGCACCGCAATCCCGGCTTCGGAAACGTCCGGCGCGCGCGCAAGCGCTTCGAGGGCCGCGCGCGCCATCTCGACTCCCGCCTCGCGGGCCGCGTCGAAACTCCCCCGCCGTCGCGGGTCGATATTGCCGGTGGCGCCGTTCAGGAAGATCGAGATTGCGCCCTGTCCGTTCGCGCGGCCCAGCCGCTCGATCTCGTCCTGCGCGAAGCCGGGATAGTCGCGGGAGAAAAGCAGGTTGTCCTCGCACAGCATCACGCCGTGACACGGATAGTTGAGCACGAAGGCAAGCGCGCTGCCGTCCGCGCGGTAGATGCCGATCGCCTTGACCTCCGGGTCCGCAACGCCGCTGTAATTCGGGAACAGGCGCATTTCGCCGCCGGGCGTGAGCAGGCGGCGATTGGCGCCGAGCGCGAAACGCGCGCCGGCAGTCCTGGTCCGGACGGGCTCGAGATCGCGATTCGCCTCGAGAATCGTCGCGGCGATTTTGCGCGGCAGGTCGAGTTCCCAGTCGAGGTCGCGATCGGGCCCGGGTTGCGCTCCCGGCCGGGGCGTCGCGAAGAGGTTGAAGGCGGGGCCGGAATGAGTGTGCGTGGCGCCGATTACGATCGCGTGCGCCGCGATATCGCTCTCCGCGGCGACGCGCGCGCATACGTCGTCCGCGATCCGGATGCCGAGTCCGAGCAGGTCCACGCCCGCGATCGCAAGGTTGGTTTGCCCGTCGCCGATCACGAGCGCTTGCACGGCGAGACGATCATGCACGCCCGACGATCGGCCGATGCGCCCGCCATAACCCGCCATCGCGACGCCTATGCGGGGTTCGAGCATCGTTCTGGCGGCGCCCGCAACGAGCTTCGAGATCATTTGGCTGCCGCCTTAGGCCGCGCGCTCGATCTTTGCGCCGGCCAGTTCTTCGGCGTTGGCCGCGACCTTCTCGACCGCCGCCGCTATGTCGTCAACGTCGCTCTCGTCGCCGAGCAGGCATTCGTGGGGCAGCGCGACCAGTTCGTGCTCGAATAGCCGCTCCGCCACCGGGCAGTGCGAGGGGGCGTGATGCGTGCCCGCCATCTCGCAGGCCTTGCGATATGCAACCGCATCAAGCGGGAAAAGCGGCGACCGATACACCGGCTCGTTGCCCGCGCCGCACGGGATTCCTTCCTTTTGCAGCGCGCGCAGAAAGCGGTTGCGCGAGACGCCGAGCGTCGGCGGGTTGAACCCTGAACAGGAACGCGTAAATGACCTGCCGCGTGACGCGCGGGTCCGGCGCGAGCGGAATCAGGCCGCGGACTTTGGCGAGCCGCGCGCCGAGCCGCTCGGCCATCGCGCGTTTGTGCTCGATCTGATTCGGCATCCGCTCCAGTTGCGCGATCAATACGGCGCATTGCCATTCGGTCATCCGGTAGTTTGCGCCGAGCATCGGATCGCTTAGGGTATCCGCGGGGCGGCGGCGGCCGCAGTTGATCAGCGACTGGCATCGCTGCCTCGAGTTGGGGATCGTTGGTGGCGATAAGCCCGCCCTCGCCGGCGGTCATCGGCTTGGAGGACTGGAAGCTGAAGCATCCGAGCACGCCCCATCCGCCGACACCGCGTCCGCGCCATTGAGCGCCGGGCGTGTGCGCGCAGTCCTCGACGATCGGGATCGAGTGGAGCCGCGAGATTTCCATGAGCGCATCCAGATCGGCGACCGTCGCGCCGTAATGGACCGGGACGATCGCGCGTGTGCGCGGCGTGATCAGGTTTTTCACCGAGTCCGGGTCGATACAGACGCTGTCCGCGATCACGTCGGCGAAGACCGGCCGCGCCATGCAGGCGACTGCGGCGTAGGCCGTCGCGCAGAACGTGATCGCAGGCACGATCACCTCGTCGCCCGGTCCGACTCCCAGCGCCTTGAGCGCCACTTCGAGCGCGCTGGTGCCGGACGAAGCGGGGATCGCGAATCGGACGCCTTGATACGACGCGAATTGCGCCGCGAATTCCCTGGCCTTGCGATTGGGTGACGGGAACCCTCCCCAGGTTCCGGAGCGCAGCACATCGTCGATCTCCGCGCGCTCGCGATCGCCGAAAATCGGCCATCGCGTGAAGGGGCGGCTGCGCACGGGTTGGCCGCCGAGCAGGGCAAGTCTCGCGGGCATCGCTGACCTCTCGCCCTGGAGTCTACATCGCACCGACTCGGGATTGAAAACCGTGGGCAACCATCATGACGCGCACTGCGACGCGCCACTTTCGCGCGGCGTCATGAATCGCGTCTGAATGCACGCCGCCGCGCAGATAGCGAGCGTAGACAGAAGGTAGAGATGAAGGTGAAGAAACCAGGGTGCGAAGAACGGCAGCATCGATCCGCCGAGCCCAGCGACCAGTAACGTCACGACCGCACGATTCGTCGCACGTTGCCTGACAAGAGCGGCAATCAGGAAAAGGTAAGCGGGCAGCATCAGAGGCAATTCGTGGTCCCAGCTTATTGGCGACAACAGCAACGCCACGATGAGCCAGATACCGAAGCACAGGCCCTGAACGCCGGAGTCGCGAGGCGCACGCGCCGTGACGATCGCGGCGGCGGCAACGATCGACAGATCGATTGCGATCGCAAGAGCGATCGTCGAAAGCCACACTGGGCATCGCGCGGAGGGGCAGAAAAGCGCGAGCTGCAACTGATACAGGTTGGGTAAGACCGCGACCAGCCGGTTGCGCAGCAGGTTGACGCCGACCGTCGGCGCTCCGTATGCGAAATAATCACGCCAGCGGTCCAGTCCGGTGGCCAGCACTCCGAGGATGCCGAACAGGACGGCCCAGCCGACGGCGCGGAACCGGCGCCGGAACAGGAAGTATCCGCCGACGGCGCCGGGGTAGGCTTTCAACAGCGCAGCCAGCGCGATCATCGCGCCGCCAGCGCCGGCCTGGAGCGCCGATCGAGGATCCAGGACGCCGTCAGCAGCAGCAGCAACAGAAATGCGGGCTGCGCTCCGTGCAGCGTTCCGTGCACGTGAGGAAACAGGAACGCGAGCGCGACGATCCAGAGCATCGCGGCGCCGTCCGGGGGCGGGTCCAGCTCACGAGCCAACAGGATGAGCGAGAGGACCAATGCCGCGAGCTGCACCGCCAGCCACGTCCAGTACGCGGGCTGTTGCGCGAGCGCCGCCAGCGGCGATAGCAGCACCACGAATGCGGGAGTGTAGTTGCAGAAGCCGGCTATCGTCCCGCCAGGGATTGCCGACGCAATCACGGAGCGTGGGAGCCGGTAGGGATTCAGCCCGCTGCGGAACTCCGACCACCATGCGTAGTAGAGCTGAAAGTCGGCGCGATGATAGCGCTCGCGATTGCCATAGAGGCTCGCGACCAGCGCGACAGTCGCGAGCAGGCCGGCCGCGATCGGACCGTATCTGGAAAGCATCCGCATCGTGCGCGACTCACGATCGTTTGGAGCATTCACAGCGCCGACCCGCGTCAGAGAATCATTTGCCGTTTGGGTCGCGGTTGATCAACTGTAAGCGGCGCGCCAGTGTGGCTCAGAAAGCGGCGGCCGCATTCCGGAGGAATCCATGACAGATCAATTCACCCATCATCACGCGCAAGTCGGCGAGGTCCGGATTCATTACGTGCGCGAGGGGAAGGGAACGCCCGTTCTCCTGCTCCACGGATGGCCCGGATTCTGGTTCGACTGGCATCTCAACATCCCCGAGCTGGCGAGGCGCTTCGACGTGATCGCGCCCGACCTGCGCGGATTCGGCTACTCCGACAAGCCGGACATTCCTCCCGAGAAAGGCTACACCGACAAAGCGCACGCCGCGGACGTGATGGGACTTATCCGCGAGCTCAAGCTCGGTGTCGTCGATATCGTCGCGTACGACATCGGCGCGATCGTCGCGCAGTGCTTCGCGCTCGAATATCCGGGCGCGCTGCGGCGGCTGGTGCTGTTCGATCCGCCGTACCCCGGAATCGGGATGCGCTGGTTTGATCCGGGGCATCTGCAGGAGACCTGGTATCAGAGCTTTCATCAGTTGCAGCTCGCCGAGGACCTGGTCGGTTCGTCGCGGCGTGCGACCGAATTGTATCTGCGTCACTTCCTTGGCCATTGGTCGTACGACAAGCGGCTCTTCAGCGACGAAGAAGTCGATCGCTACGTGGAGGCATTCAGCCAGCCGGGAGCGTTGCGCGGCGGCTTCAACAACTACCGCGCTTTCCGGCGCGCGCCAACTGTCGCGCTGACTCCCGGCTGGAAGATCGAGCATCCCACGCTGGTGCTATGGGGCGACAGCGACGCGATTATCCCGATCGCGTGGAGCGACAACTTAAAGGATTACTTCACGAAGCTGACCTTCAAGAAGCTCGAGCGCTGCGGCCACTTCTGCCAGCGCGAGGCGCCCGAAGACGTCAATCGCGAGATTGCCGCGTTCCTCGGCTGAGCCGGCCTACTTGCGATCGATCTCGGTCAGGATATCGATCTGAGGGCGGCCGTCGAGGTTGCCTCGCAGCGCGTTGCCGAGTTCGGCCATGTGGGGCGTCTTGCCGTGCGCCTCAAACGCCGCTTGGTCCTTGTAGACCTCGTAAAAGACGAACGCCGTGGGATCCTGGACCGAGCGATGGAGCACATACGCCTCCGTGCCGGCCTCGCCGCGCACCTTGGCGATCATCGCGCGGAACGCGTTTTCCAGTTGCTTCTCGCTGCCCGGCTTGACCTTCAATTTGGCGATAATTGTTACTGACATTGTCACCGCTCCTCGATTTGGATTTGCGTTGTCCGCGCATGCTGCTCTTAGCGGCACTCGCAGCCCTTTTGCAAGCCGCGTCGATTTGCTGTCATCTTTGTACGAGGGAGCGAAGGAGCATAGACGATGCTCACGCGCGAAGGGCGCGTCGCGATTCGGGTCCGGAGAACACGGCCACGGTCGCGATGCCCATCTCTCGCGTGGCGCGCTGGATGCGGCGCGCGATCTCTCCCCGATCGGCGATCAGCAACTTCCGCATGCCGCTCTCACGCCGAGCTTCATCAAACGCCACGGCGCGCGATGCCGCAAGTGTTTTTCTGATCGATATGGATCGGCCGCAAAGGCGAAAAGCCGAAGCGGGCGAAGAAGTAACCGGGCCGCGATCGCGATCGAGGGGCCGGGCCGAAGGGTTTCCGGCGCGCCTCGTTGTTCGAGGGACGCGCCCCATGAGATGAGATCGGCTCTATTCGATTTTCAGCGACAGGCGTCGTGTTGCCCCCCAATGCAGCGGGATCTTTGGGCCGAAGGCTGAAAGATATATGCTTAGCCGGTGGGGACCTGCGCCTATTGCTGCGGGGTAGGAAGAGTAACAAGGGAAGAGGTGATGCCGCTCTTCCTGAGCCGAAATAGACCCTTCTATCGAACGGTGCTCGACCACGAGAGGGGCGAAGTGAGATTCGGGCTCGTCACGTCGGTCAAGGACGTTTGCGAGAGATGCAATGGCGGAGAGCTGAGCCTCCTAGACGCTTATGCTGCCGGTCTTGATCGCGAATATTTCATCAACATCGTCGGCTCTGCTCCCAACGTCCAGTTAAGATATGATTGGCACCTATTGCTTCGGTGGCTCCTGAAGATCGTCTATAACGACGATCGAACAAGGCCCGAGCCGTTCGAAAGTAAACCGTTCGTTCCGTACATCTTAGGCAGAGTCCCCAGTCCTCCTCTTCGAAACGACGATGTTTCTGGGCCTGATCGGACCATCCCGAACCGGCACCGATCAGTTCAAGGGAATTCCGGAATTTCTGAGGCCTGAAAACTGCGGCACCGGATATGTGCATGTAAACGAACCGGCTAAACGGCATGTAGCGCTAGGCCGGTTCGTGCAGATCAATTCCTATTTTCTTGAGGTCGTCAGCCTGGAAGGCAGAAGTTTCTGACGAAGTAGCCCGTACTGATATAGCAAGACTTTGCCAAGTGAATTTGTTGTACGAGCTGCGACCCACGGAGTGCGAAATCGTTCTTACGACAACGTCCATGGATTTTGTGAGTTTTCAGTATTCAATTCCGCGAAAGCCGCTGATCGATCGCCGAGGGCGGTCCCGAAAGTGACGCTGACGATGAAGCTCCGCCACGCCACCGCGCTGGCGCTTGTGGGCTGGTATCTGATGTTGCCAACAACACAGATGTTTCTGGATTGGAGCTGCTCCCCTACTCTTGTGGGCAGGTTTCTTTTGCGGTTTTCGAGCGAAGACCCCCTTACCCGCTCAAAACGCTGCGCTCAGGAAATGTTTACCCCTGCCAAAGATGCGCCGCTCTCACAATGGCTTCACGGCGACGAGTTTAAAACATTGGCGCAATGCAGGGCCGAGCAAGAGAGGGTACGGAAACCACTAACGGAGCAGGAAAAGGCGGCACAAGCAGCGGCGCTGGCTTCAAATCCTTTTCTGACGCGTTTGGGGATAACGAAAGACGACCTGATCCGCTGCCTTGAACAATCTCGCTCGCTCGCAACGTGTATCGCTAGCGACGATCCGCTCCTTGGGTAGTTCTGTCGTCTTGGTGGTGTTGGGGCCACTCTTTATTTCGGGCGCGGAGGGGGCAGGAAAAAAAGGCGAAGGTGAAGCTCCGCCGTGCGGCCAGGCCTCGTGCTCACGGGCTGGATCGACGTGTTAAAATAGGCCCTCCACATTTCAAAAAAAACCCCACTCGATGAAAACACTCCTGGATAGCCCACTGTTCTCCGCGCTGATCGGCGCTCTAATCGCCGGCCTCCTAGCGTTGCTCGCGACGTGGTGGACGCTTTCGACTGGATTTGAGAATCAGCGCAAGATTCTGGAAGATGAGCAGCGCGAGAGACTGCGGGGTGCTGGGTGGGCTCTCATTGCAGAGATGAGCGACAACTTAGCTAGGTTGAAAATACTTTCTCAGTTGGCACATTCCGAAGCGCCTGTGGCTCACATGCTTCGCGATCTGAAACTCCATCGACACACTTTCGATGTGCAGCTACCGTTACTTGCTTTGCGTCTCCGCATGGACGAGTTGCACGCAGTCACGGCCGCGTATTCTGGTGTGGGCATTCTCTTCGCCCTTCTCTTGGGCAAATGGGAACATCTTCCCTATCCGCACGCATGTTCGAAGAAAGATGTTGAGTCGCTCGATTTTACGGCGGGGGAGTTCGAGACTGCCCTGCGAACCGTCGCGAGACCCCTATTGACCGATGAGGAAAGAAAGGCAGCTGGACTTGACTCGTAATCTACGCGGCGAATCCCGCCTGTCCGTGTGACGGCCCGGTTCCCCGGCTCGATGGGTGGCCGCAGCCGACGGTAAATGGGAATGGGGCGAATTTAGGCCCCGTTGCGTAAAAAGCGGCTCTTATTGGGATTTCCTGAGCACCTCTCTCCCGATTCCAAGGGCGGATTCCGGTAGTGGTCACTTTAATCCGGTCGCAGACGCCTCATTCACGACTGTCATTCTCGCGCGTGGCTGCCGCGCGAAGAATCCCGGATTTCGGTTACGGCGCCGCTACTCCTCGCTCAAGTCCTTCCACTCAGGGTTCATCGACTCGATCAGCGTGATCTTTCGCCTCCGCGTCATCTTCTTGATCTCCTTCTCCCGGGCGATCGCTTCGTCGATGTCTCCGAACTCTTCCAGATAGACCAAGCGGTTGGCGTGGTACCGGGCTGTGAAGGAACCGGGCCTGCCCTCCTTGTGCTCGAAAACGCGGCGCTCAACGTCGTTGGTGACGCCAGTGTAGAGCGTACGCGAGAGGCTGCTCATGATGTATACGCAATATGTCCAGTCACGCATGGAAGCAGCTCAGCGGAGCAGAAATACGGGATTCTTCGCGCGCCAGGCAAACAGACGCGCGAGAATGACAGCGGCACCTCCCCGCTCGTCAAACCGACCCATTACCCGGATTCCCCTTGCCGCGCTCACATCCGGAAGACGAACTCGCGCGCGCCCCGGATCTCGTTCGAGTGTACGACGGAGAGCGCTATCCCGAGCACGGCCCGGCTGTCGCGCGGATCGATGATTCCTTCGTCGAAGAGTCGGCCGCTGACTGCTCCTAGCGGCACTCGCGACCCTTTTGCAAGCCGCGCCCGTTTGCTGTCATCTTTGTACGTTCATCCGAATGACGACCAGAAGGAGCATAGACGATGCTTGGTTTCGACTTGACCGAAGAGCAGCGCGAGCTCAAGCAACTGGCGCGGAAGTTCGCCGAGCAGGAGATCATCCCGCGCGCGCGGGAGTGCGACGAGAAGGAAATCTTCCCGGTTGACGTATGCGAAAAGGCGTGGGCCGCTGGCCTGATGAACTTCGGCGTGCCGAAAGAGCTGGGCGGGCCCGGGCTGGGCGTGCTCGATACCAGCCTGATCGTCGAGGAGCTCAACTACGGATGCGCCGGGATATCGAACGCGGTCGGCGCCAACGATCTCGCGACGCTGCCGCTTCTGATCGCCGGCAACGACGAGCAGCAACGCACCTACCTTGGGGCGCTGATCAAGAAGCTGACCTTTTGCGCATTCGCGATCACCGAGCCGGGCGCGGGCTCCGACGTCGCCGCGATGGCCACGAACTACCGGCGCGAGGGCGACCAGTTCGTGATCAACGGAACCAAGCACTTCATCTCCAACGGGTCGAAGGCCGAGTGGTACGTGGCGTTCGCCACCCAGGACAAGCGACTCAAGCACAAGGGCATCTCGTGTTTCGTTTTTCCCGCCAATCTGCCCGGAATCTCGCGCCGCCGGATGCACGGCAAGCTCGGCCAGCGCGCCGCCGACACCGGCGAGATTTTCTTCGAGGACCTCCGCCTGCCCGCGTCCGCGCTGGTCGGGACGGGAGGGTGAGGGGTTCAAGTACGCGATGGCGACCTTCGACAAGAGCCGCCCCGAAATTGGCGCGATCGCGATCGGAATCGCCCAGCGCGCGCTCGACGAGTGCCTGAAATATTCGAAGCAGCGCAGCGCGTTCGGCCAGCCGATCGCAACCTTCCAGGCGATTCAGTTCATGATGGCGGACATGGCGATCGATATCGAAGCGATGCGGCTGCTGACCTACAAGGCGGCCTGGCTGGTCGATCGCGGCGAGATGCCCAACGCGATCTCGAGCTATTCCAAGGCCTTCGCCGCCGACGCCTGCATGCGGATCACCACCGACGCGGTGCAGATTTTCGGCGGCTACGGATACATGGACGAGTACCCGGTGCAGAAGTTGATGCGGGACGCGAAGCTCCTGCAGATCTACGAAGGCACCTCGCAGATTCAGCGGGTCGTGATCGCGCGCAACCTCCTGAAAGACTGATCGGGCGCGAGCTCGCGTTCCGCATCGGACGAGCGCTTGACAAGCAGGCCGATCTGCATGCGGCGTCATGAGGAGGGTGCGGCGAAGCCGTCAGGGAGCTTCGTCGAGCTGGTCGTCCTTATGGCGCTGCGGAATCGGGGGATCTTCTTTCTCCTCCCCCGTTACCGAACCGACGTCCTGGCCGTTGTGATAAACCTCGACGTGCCCGGTCAGCGGGTCGGGAAAGACGCTCCATTCGTCGGCAGGAGGCGGTGGGGATTCGACCTGCGCGACGGGAGCCTCGTGGGGAGCGGGCGGCGGTGGCGCTTGGGTCGTGGCGGCGCATCCGGCTACGGCTATCGCCAGTCCCAACAGTGGGAGTTTGCGTGTCACCAGAGTCATCGCGATCTGCGGGCAGGAAGAGCGATCGGGATACTCAGACTATTTTCCGTGACTAATGACGCGGCGCAAGCCCCCCCGGTCGCCGGCTGCCTATCGAAATTTATCGGTGTTCATCGGTGGTTACTTTCTGACTACTCGCGGAACATCGAGCCCGCGATCTTTGCGACCAGCCTGCGCGGCGTAATCCGTGGCGCTTCCGCCATTATCTTGTTGATGGCTCCGTTGACGTAGACTGATTTCCCGCGCTTGGCTGCGGCGATCGCCTGGGCGACCACGGTCTCCGCGCTCATGTACGCGAACGACGGCATCCGCGCTTCCTCGACCCTCGCGACCTTCTGGAACTCGGTGCGCGTTGCGCCGGGACACAGCGCCATCACGGTCACGCCCGTGCCGTTGAGTTCCTCGGCGAGCGCTTCCGAGAAGCTCAGCACGAAGGCCTTGGTCGCCGCGTAGGTCGCCATGAAGGGCACCGGCGTGAAGCCGCCGACCGATGAAACGTTGATGATCGTTCCGCGCCGCCGCTCGACCATCGGAGGCAGGAACAGCCGCGTGAGAGCGACCAGCGCGGTGACATTGAGGTCGATCTCCTGAATCTCGCGCTCGATCGGGCAGGCTGTCGAATCTCCCGTGGGTGCCGAAGCCTGCATTGTTGACCAGATAATCGACCTGGATTGCCTCGGCGGTGATCTGGCGATGGAGCGACGCGGCGCTCTCGTGGCCGGTCAGATCGGCGGCGATCACCTTCACCTTGGCCGCGCCGAGTTTGCCTGCCTCATCGCCAACCGCCTTGAGCCGATCCTCGCGGCGCGCGACCAGGACCAGATCGTACTTCTCGGCGGCGAGCGAACGGGCGAACTGCTCGCCCAACCCGCTCGAAGCTCCAGTGATAAGCGCAGTAGCCATTGCTTCCTCCTCGATCGACGGGTCCGCAATCGCGCCCGATCAGGCGCTGGTCAGCTTCAATTCCTTGCGAAAGTGCTCGATAGTCATGGCCAGGCCCTGGATCAGCGGGGTCTTCGGGTCCCATCCGAGGCGCTTTCTTGCCAGCGAAATGTCGGGGCGGCGCCGCACCGGATCGTCGGGGCGCGCCGGCTTGTAAACCACCTTCGAGGACGCGCGCGAAAGCTCGATCGCAAGCGACGCCAGTTCCTCGATCGTGAATTCGTCGGGATTGCCGATATTGACCGGGCCGATGAAGTCCTCGGCGTTCATCATGCGGACGATCGCCTCTATGATGTCGCTCACGTATGCGAACGAGCGCGTCTGCTTGCCGTCGCCGTAGATCTCGAGGTCCTGCCCGCGCAGCGCGGCGACGCAGAAATTGGACACCACCCGCCCGTCGTTGATAGCCATTCGCGGCCCGTAGGTATTGAAGATCCGGACGATGCGAATATCCACTTTGTTCTGCCGGTGATAGTCCATCATCAGGCACTCGGCCACGCGCTTGCCCTCGTCGTAGCACGATCGCACGCCGATCGGGTTGACGTGGCCCCAGTAGCTCTCGGTCTGCGGATGCTGCTCCGGATCGCCGTAGACCTCGCTGGTCGAGGTGAGCAGGATTCGCGCGCGCACGCGCTTGGCCATCCCGAGCATGTTTATCGTGCCCATCACGCTGGTCTTGATCGTCTTGACCGGGTTGAACTGGTAATGGACCGGCGAGGCCGGGCACGCGAGATGAAAGATTCTGTCGACTTCGAGCAGGATCGGCTCGACAATGTCGTGGCGGATGAGCTCGAAGTTGGGATGCGCGATGAGATGCGCGATGTTGGCGCGCCGCCCGCTGAACAGGTTGTCCAGGCAGATGACCTCGTGGCCGTCCTTGAGCAGCCGTTCGCACAGATGCGATCCGAGGAAACCCGCGCCGCCTGTCACCAATGTCCGCATCGGTCGAGAATTGGCTAGCGCGCGTTCTCCCGCACGAGACTTGCCACGGTATCAATCACCTGGGCGACATCGCCTTCCTCCATCGAGGGGAAGATCGGCAGCGAAAGGCATCGGCTGAAGACCTCCTCGGCGATCGGAAAGTCGCCGTTTCGATAACCGTAGCGGCGCTGGTAGAAGTCCATCGTGTGCAGCGGGATGCAGTGGACCGAGCATCCCACGCCGCGCTCGCGCAGCATCTCGACGAACTGCGCGCGCCCGATCCTCAGAAGCTCGGGCCGCAGCCGCAATACGTAGAGATGCCAGGCGTGGACGATGTTCTGCTCGGCGTACGGGACCTGCAGCGCCTCGAGGCCGCGGAAGGCCTCGTTGTAGGCGCGCGCGATCGCGGTGCGCCGGCGCAGCAGGTCGTCCGCCCGTCTGAGCTGTGCCAGTCCAATCGCCGCGTGCACGTCGGACAGGTTGTACTTGAAGCCGGTATCGTGGATTTCGTAATACCACGAGCCGGCCTTGTCGTAGCGCTTCCACGCGTCGTGATCCATCCCGTGCAGGCTCGCCACTGCGATCTTGTGCGCCAGCGCGTCGTCCTCGGTCGTGATCATTCCGCCTTCCGCGCTGGTGATGTTCTTGGTGGCGTAAAAACTGAAGCAGGTCAGGTCGCTCAGCGTGCCGATCCGGGCCATCCCGCAGCCGTCCATGTGCCGTGCCGCCGAGACCGCGTGAGCGGCGTCTTCCACGACCCTGAGATCGTACTGGCGCGCGATCGCGAGGATGCGCTCCATGTCGCACGGATGGCCGGCGAAATGGACGGGCAGCAACGCCCGCACCCGCCGATGCTTGCCGCTCTCGAGAACCTCCTCGATGCGCGCGGGGTTGATGTTGAGAGTGCCGGGGTCGATATCGACGAACAGCGGCCGCGCGCCGAGATATCCGAGCACTTCGGCCGTCGCGGTGAACGTGAAGGGCGTCGTAATCACTTCGTCGCCCGGCTCGATCCCGATTGCGAACAGGGCAAGATGGAGCGCGCCCGTGCAGTGGGCCACTGCGAGCGCGTTGCGTGCCCCGACATAGGCAGCAAACTCCCGCTCGAAGCGCTTCGCTTTCGGACCCGTGGTAATCCACCCCGAACGCAGCGCCTCCAGCACTTCCCGCTCCTCGTCGGGGCCCATCGCGGGGCGATGAAACGGAATCTGTCGCATCGTGTCCTGCAGGCTACTCGCTCTTATGTGGCCGCCGGCGGATGCGACAAGTTATGCGCATTGTGTCGAATTGCAAATCCGGGAGCGGCGCACAGATGAGAGCGCAAGCGCTGCTCGCAGTATTATATAGGGGTCGCCCGAGAGCGGGGCAAGGCAGCATCGGATGAACAGGACCGAGAGCGGCGTGGTAACCGCGGCCATCGCGGCGTGCTATCTGGCCGCTTACCTGGCCGTCCGGCCGCTGGCCAACGCGCCGGTCGTGGACAGTTGGATCTACGCGCATTCGGTTCAGTTCTTCTGCGCCTATGGTGAATTCCGATTCGCCGGCTTTACTCAGGCGATGCCGATCGCGCAGGTGATTTACGGCGCGGCATGGGCGAGGCTCTTCGGCTACACGCCCGTCTCCCTGGATCTGTCGGTCGCGTGCCTCGGGGCGATCGGCGGCGTGCTCTTCTATGCGCTCGCGAGGCGATGCGGCGCCGGGCGCGCGGCGGCCGCGCTCGCAACCGCAATTCTGATCGCGAATCCGTGCTACCTGTTTCTGAGCTTCTCGTTCATGACGGAGATCCCGTTTCTGGTCCTGCTGATCGCGGCCTTCCTGGCGTTCGCGCGGGCCGAGAGAGCCCGCGAGAATAGGTGGCTCCGGATCTGCGCGGCGCTTGCGGTCGCGGCCTTCCTGGTGCGTCCGTTCGCAGCCGCTGCGATTGCGGGCTTCATCGGAGCCCTGCTGCTCTACGATCTGCGGGGACTTGACCGCGATTGGTTAAGACGCGCGGCCCCAAGGCTCGCCCCCTTCGCCGTCGCGCTTGTCGTTTGCGCGATTGCGTGGGTATGGCTCACGGTGCTGAGCCCGCTGCCGTGGGGTCTGCGGGGCAGCGAGCACCAGATCGAGTACCTGTTCGACGTGCGGCCGGTGACGTACCTGCGCGCCGGGATCATCGGGCCGATGCTCTACCTCGGAATCGTGGTAAGTCCGCTTGCCGCGATTCAGTTGGTCGAGGCGGGACTGCGGCGGGCGGCGGCGATCGCCGCGGGTATCTTCGCGCTCACCTGGGTACTGGTTCGGCTCGATCCGAAACCGCCCGCGACACCCGAATTGAGCTGCTTCGGTGGATGGGACAACGCATTGCTGCTGCACGGTCTGCCGAACCATTTCCGATGGGAAGGCGCAGGACAATGGATCGCGGTCGCCCTCGGCAGCGTCGGTGCGGCTGGCATCGTGGTCGCCGCGCCGAAGGTGTACGCGAGACTGAATCGCGCCAGCGCGGCGGTATTGCTGACTGGCGCGTGCTACTGGGCCGGCACGATTCCGCTGTGGCTCTTCAACGATCGCTATTACATGGTCCTGGTCCCGATCTCCGCGCTCGCGCTCGCACTGGTCCCGCAACGATCGCGATCGCGTGCGATGCCGGCCGCGATCGCGATGACCGCGGTCATGGGCTATCTCTCGCTCGGCGGCGTGTACGACTATCAGCGGGGACTCGCGACCGTGATGGAGGCGCGCGATGAGATCGAGCGCACCGGCGTGCCGCGCTCGGCGATCGACGCGGGATACTCACTCAACGGCGCCGAGCTGTATCAGTATCCGGACAAAAGCGAAGACACCTACAAACTGGAGCGGGGAATCCCGATGATCACATCGGCGGCGCTGGACGAGTACACGATCGCGGCCGCTCCAATCGCGGGTACGGAGATCGTGCGGACCTTCAAGTGGCCGGGCCCGTTCGGACTTCGGCCATCGGGAGCTATACGTGCTGCGCATCGTAGCGCCCCACTCGCATGCCGTCCGCCTCCCGGCCCGCACGCCAGCCCGATAGACGAGGACACGATCGCTCGCCCCCTCTCTATCGAGGCGAGGAGTCCACCGACTCATCCGCCGGGGGAGAACCAGGCGGCGGGCCGAGGCCTACGAACGTCGGCACGCCGCTTTTGGCCTCGACGGCCTTTTCCAGCTTCCGGAAATCGACCTGATCGCCGAGGTCGCGCCGCTTGACCTCGTCTATCGCGTGATTCCAGGCGCCCGGGTACTTGGCATACAGGTCGTCGTGTACCTCGACGTACAATGCGTCGCCGCGCCATCCGAACTTGACCGGCTCGTAGACGAAACGGCCCGGCGTGCCGATCGCGACCTTCTTGAACAGGCTCTCGATATCTTCGGGATAGAGCCGAATGCATCCGTGACTCACTTCCATCCCGATACCCCACGGATTGTTGGTGCCGTGCAGGGCGTATTCGTTGAGGGTGAGTTCGATCCGGAAAAGTCCGAGCGGATTGTCCGGATCGCCGCCCTCGACCACGTGGTCCGCCTCGCCGTCGCGTTCGAGATGCTCCTCGTAGATGTCTTCCGGCACGACCCAGGTCGGATTCCTGGTCTTGCCGCGCACTTTGAAGTCACCGATCGGTGTCTTCCAATCGTATCGGCCGAGACCGACCGGGAAGGTATAGACCACCTCTCCGCCGGAATCCGAAGCCGCCGCGAGGCCATCCTTGGTGCCGTGTTTTTTCATTCCGGGATGCGAATAGTAGTAGAGACGCATCTCCGGGATGTTGAGTACGATCCCGGCGCGCGGGCCGTCCGGCAGGATGTGCTCGGTCGGGAGCGTGATCTCCTTGCCGGGCGCCGGCGTCCACCAGTCGAGGTGATCGTTGGCGTCGGAGACTTCTTTGGCCGACAGGCCATAGAATCGGCCTACATCCAGTAGCGTATCGCCCTTCTGGATCTGGTAGGGCGTCAGATCTCCGATTACGCCGTCGTGCCCGGGCGGCATCGGATAGGCAAAAAGCGGCCGATGCTCGAATTGATCCTCGGACCATCCGAACGAGATCGCAGGCATGGCCGCGACGGCGACGAGCGCGCAGACCGCCGCCAACCATCCAGGGAATTGTCTCAGCACCGGGCGATTCTCCGGCTGCGGCGAGCACATCTGAAAGAGGCGCGGAGCGAGCTGCAAATTCCCTCTTCCAACCTGATCCAAAATGATACGGCAGGGTGCCTTACGGGGCAATTGCGCGCAGTCTTGCGAACTTCAGTACCAGCAGTTTCACGCCAGAGCGGCCGAAATCGACCCAGGCCTTGGCGGAATCGCCCCGGCCCTCGCGCCGACGCACAATTCCAGGGCCGAAGGTCGGATGTATGACGCGGGCGCCGATCTGAAGGCCATCCCCATCGGCACCTGCTTCCCGATCTTCCGGAATCTGGCTGTCGGCGTAATCGATATACGGCCCGTCGGACGCCGGCTGCCGAAGCAGGGAAGGCCGTTCCGGCGCTATCCGGCGAATCAGGGCGGCGTCGATCTCCGCCAGAAAGCGCGAGGGCCGCGATTGCTGGCGCACGCCGTAAAGCTCGCGCGATACCGTGTTGGTGAGAAAGAGGAACCGGCGCGCCCGCGTCATCCCGACGTAGCACAAGCGGCGCTCCTCCTCGATTTCCTCTCCGCTGTCCTGCGAGCGGCTGTGAGGGAACAAACCTTCTTCCACCCCCGCGATGAACACCGCGGGATACTCGAGCCCCTTGGACGTATGCAGGGTCATCAGCGCAATCCGCCCACCCTGCTCCACGATCTGATCGGCGTCGCTGACGAGCGCGATACACTCGAGGAACTCGCCGAGACCTCCCGTTCCGTGCTCGGCGTCGAAGGCGCTCGCCGCCGAGAGCATTTCCTGCACGTTCTGGCGGCGCGTGGCGCCATCGGCGAGCCCTTCCAGGTGGCCGAGGAAACCCGATCGGACCAGCACCTCGTCCAGGATCGCGCGCACCGGCATCGCGCCGGCCCGCTCGATCAAGTCGCGCATCCAGGAGGCGAGCGCGGTTGCGGTCTTCGAGATTCTGAGCGCGACCGCCGAGACCGTTTCGAGCCGGCCCATCGCGTCGAACAGGCTTATTTTCTCGCGCGCCGCAAACGCCGCCATCGCCTCGATCGTCTTGTCTCCGATTCCACGCGGCGGCGCGCCGATCATCCGCTCCAGGCTGACGGCGTCCTTCGGATTCGCGATTACCTTGAGATAGGCGAGCAGGTCCTTGACCTCGCGATGCTCGTAAAAGCGGACGCCGCCGACGACGTAGTAGGGAATCCTGCGCCGGACCAGGGCTTCCTCGATCACGCGGGACTGCGCGTTGACGCGGTAAAAGACCACGATGTCGCACGGGCGAAGATCGCCCGCACTCAGCCGGCCGATTTCGCGCGCGATGTAGTCCGCTTCGTCGCGCTCGGTGAGCCCGGTGTAGAGCGTCACCAGCTCACCCTCCGCGTTCTCGGTCCACAGTTGCTTGGGTTTTCGTTCGCGATTATTGCGAATCACCGCGCCGGCGGCGGCCAGGATGGTCTTGGTCGATCGGTAGTTCTGTTCGAGCTTGAAGACCTGCACGCGCGGGAAGTCGCGCTCGAAGTCGAGGATGTTGCGGATATCGGCGCCGCGCCATCGGTAAATGGATTGATCCTCGTCTCCGACCACGCACAGATTGCCGGTGCGGGCCGAGAGCGCGCGCGCGATCAGGTACTGCACGCGATTGGTGTCCTGGTACTCATCGACCAGCAGATGCGCCGCGCGCGCCTGCCCTCGCTCGAGCGCCTCGGGCGAGCGCTCGAAGAGCCGATAGGTGAGCATCAGCAGATCGCTGAAATCCAGCGCGTTCATCGCGCGCAATCGATCCTGGTAGAGACGATAGAGCTCGCCGATCGCAGCCTCGGTCTGATTATAATTGTCCGCCAGGGCGGCGAATTGATCCGGAAAGATCGCCTCGTTCTTGGCCTGCTCGAGCCGCGCGCGCGCGAACTCCACCGTCGCAATGCCCGCTACTGCGGCGTCTTCGACCAGGCGGCGGAGCACGGTGAGCGATTCGCCCTCATCGAGAATCGTGAAGTTGGGCTCGAAACCCAGCACGCCGATTTCGCTGCGCAGAATACGCGCGCAAGCCGAGTGGAAGGTGCTGACGATCGGGAAGCCTGCGCCGGGTCCGAGCAACGCGGCGATCCGCTGGCGCATCTCGCCGGCCGCCTTGTTGGTGAACGTCAGCGCCATCACCTCGCCTGGCTCGGCCTTGCGCTCGGCGATCAGGTGGGCGATACGGTAGGTTATGGTGCGCGTTTTGCCGGAGCCGGCGCCAGCCAGGATAAGAATCGGCCCGCCGGACGCGAGCACCGCGTCGCGTTGAGCCGGATTCAGATCGTCAAGCGAAACAGATGACATCGCGGCGCGCCGATAGAAAGAAGACTAACGGCTTTGCGCGATCGAGGGCAATCGCTCCTCGACGGTTTCGCGTAGCGATGACTATCCAGGATTGGTGAAGACCCCCGATGGCGGCTTACACACCTAAGGATCGATTCTACCGCAAGGCGCGGGAGCAGCGGCTTGTATCGCGCGCGGCATTCAAGATCGAGGAGTTGATCCGTCGCTTCAGGCTCGCGCGGCCGGGCGCGAGAATCATCGATCTGGGATGCGCGCCCGGAGGATGGCTCGCGATACTGGCGCGCGCGGCCGGACCCGGCGGCGGGCTGGTCGGTGTGGACCTGGTCGAATGTCGCAACGCGCCGGCGGGCGCGATCACGATCGCGGGCGATATCCGGGACCCCGCGACGGCGATCGCAGTCGTCGAGAAGCTCGGCGGGATGGCCGACCTGGTCGCGAGCGACCTCGCGCCGAAACTCTCGGGCATCACGGCGCGCGACCAGGCGCGATCGCGCGAGTTGATCGAGGCCGCACTCGGGCTCGCCGACCGATGCCTCAAGCCGGGCGGAGCGATGGTCGCCAAGCTGTTCATGGGCGCCGATTTCGATCAGACCCTCGACGGGTTCAGGCGCCGCTTTTCGCGGGTGCAAGTCGCACGCACCGAGGCGGCTCGCCCCGGCTCTTCGGAACTCTACGTGGTCGCGCGCGAGTTCAAGCCCGCGCGCGAGTGACCGAGGCGATCGAGACTGGAATGGCGGCGACTGGGCGGGCTAAGGTGAATTTAATGGGCGCGGCGCGCAAATCAGCCTGCTTGCTGCTGGCGGCGGCCGCAGTCGCGTGCGCATGGAGCCACGCTTCTGACACCGCCTCGGATCAGGTCCGGGTCGAGGTAGCCTCGGTCGGACTCGACAGCGAGACCGGCGCGCATTTCGTGTTGCTCGCCGACGAATCCGGCAAGCGCACGCTGCCGATCATGATCGGCGATGCGGAGGCGCAGGCGATCATGCTCGAGTTGCACGGGATCAAGGCCGAGCGCCCGCTCACGCACGATCTACTGCGCAGCGCTATCGAGCAGACCGGTAATCACGTCGATCGGGTAGTGATCGGCGACATGCGTCAGGAGACCTACTACGCGGTCATCGACCTCGATCGCGGGCGCTATCACCTCGACAGCCGCCCGAGCGACGCGATCGCGCTGGCGCTCGGAACCAACGCGCCGATATTCGTCTCGAACCGGCTTTTCGAGAGCTCGCCTTCGATGCGGCTCCCGCCGGGATTGCCGCAAATCGGACAAGCCCTGGGAATGACGGTTCAAGAGCTGACACCGCAATTGGCGGAGGCGCTCGGCGAGCAGCCTCATAGCGGAGTACTGGTATCGGGCGTGGAGGCTCCGGTCGCGCGCGGCAGTGTCGCGCGCGGCGACATAGTCATCGCGGTCGGCGGCGCTCCGGTCCGGACACTCAAGGATTTCGGACAAAGCGTGGCAAAGCTCAAGCCCGGCGACTCGGTCGCGATCACGCTGAAGCGCACCGGCGCCCCAAAGAACGCAACGATCAAGGTTCCGGCCGCGTCCAAAGAAGTTCCTTGATCCGCGAGACCGCGGCACGGTCTGTCTCTGGCATTTTCCAGGCGCCCACCGGAGCTCATCTCCAATACCGCGGCAGGTTGACCGCGCGCCGACGGACGTTCTATCCTGACTAGTCAGACTAGTCCGTGCTAGGGGGGATCGCCGTGGAATGGCAGATACAGCAGGCTAAAGCACGTTTCAGCGAACTCGTGGACCGGGCGCTAAGAGACGGGCCCCAGACTGTCACACGGCGTGGCAAGCCCGTGGCTGTGCTCGTGCCGGCGGACGAGTATCGACGGCTCCGCACCAAAGGTAAGAGCCTCAAAGCCCTCCTGGCGGCGGCACCGCTGGAGGGGGTTCGAATCATCCGATCGCGGGACGTTGGTCGCTTGGTAAAGTTCTAATGTACCTGGTCGATACCAACATCATTTCGGAAGTGCGCAAGGGTGTACGCTGCGACGCACGGGTTGCGGCCTGGTACAGGCGGGCCAAAGAAGAGGATCTTTACCTGAGCGTTCTGGTCATAGGTGAGATCCGGCAGGGTGTCGAACGGCTGCGGATGCGAAATCCGCGCCGGGCAGAGACCCTTGAGAGATGGTTGGACGATGTCCTCGAGGCGTTCGGAGCGCGCGTCTTGCCCGTGGACAGCCGGGTTGCGGAAACCTGGGGACGTTTCGCCGCGCGCGGCACATTCCCCGTCGTGGACGCATTGCTCGCGGCCACCGCTGAGGCCTACGGACTTACGCTCGTGACGCGGAACGTCGCAGACATTCGGGGCACCGGCGCGCGGAGCCTGAATCCCTTCGAATTTTCGGGCTGATCGCGTTTGACGGAACACAAGCAAGAAAAAATCACCGGCGGGGACGCCGGCGCTACTTCCGGACAGCTTCCTCATCCTGAAGTAAGGCTGGCTTCCTTGCCGCCGTCCGGTCCTTAGCTTCGCCTTATCAGTACGCTGCGGATGAATCGCGGGTCGATCTCGATCGCGGGGTCGAGATCGGTGAACTCCTCTTCCAGCAGATTCAGGCACGAGTTGATGAAGTCGGAGCTGCGCGCGATCAACGCGGCGTCCATCCGCCTGCCGAGCGTTTCGCCGACCAGCGCGCGGAACGAATCCGAAATCCGCGCCGGAGGGCCGTTGCGCGTCATCACTGCGGCGTGCATCGCGTTCAGGCGCTCCGGCTCGATCGGCATCAGCACCAGCCTTTCGTCGAGCGCCTGCCGGTCGAGCGCGGTGAGCAGGATCTGGCTCAGCAGCACGTCGTGGCCGGCGACCTGTGCGCGGAAAGCCGTTCCCGCGATATCGAGTCCGAGCGCGGCGTGGAAGAACTCGGGGAGCGAGTCGAGCTGTTCGAGCATCGCGTATCCCAGATGCAGATCGCGCATCGCGCGGAAATCGCGCATCGTGACCGATCCGCCGCGATCCAGCCCGCCGAAGAACTGCGGCATCCGCGAGAGGAACCCGGTGAGCGCCTCGCGGTAGGGCGAATCGAGGTATGGAATCTCGCGCTGCTTGGGCAAAAGCCCGAAGCGGGCGACGGTTGCCTCGGCGCGCCTGCGCAAATCGATCGTGAGGCTCACCCCGAGGCGGAACAGCAACTTGAGCGGCGTGTGGCGCAGATTTTCGATCGCCGCACTCAGGTCACCGCCGGCCAGATGCTCCAGGCCGAGGTTCATCAGGTTATGGTTCATCTCGACCGCGACTCGAACTGCGTCGAGATCGCCGAAGTCCACCTGGAGCGCGACCAGCACCTGGTTGGCGACCATCGCCATCTCGCTGCGGAGTTGCCGTTTGCCCTGCGCGGCGAAGCCGGCGGTGAGCGCGGCATTGAACAGCGAGTCGTCGCCTTCGAGCAGCGCCGGCGCGGCTTCGGGGGCAGCTCGTTGCCGGCGAACATATCGTCGTGAGCCGGCGCAACGTAGCCGGCCCGGATCTCGCGGAAGTGCTGCGGATTCAGATATGCGAACACGTCCTGCGCGTCGAAGAAGTCCGGAAAGCCGCGGTCCGCCAGGCGGGCCCGGCGATAGTCGTAGGCCTGCTCTTCCAGCTCTGCCTCGATACCCCAGTAAATCTCCTCCATCAGCCCGGCGTAGTATTTGTAGTCGCGGGCGAAGGCCTCTTCGAGAAAATCCTCGATCAGCGCCATGGTCGGGTCGTGGCGCAGGAACTCGATCAGGTAATGCTCGTCGAACTGGACGAAGTGATCGGATGGGAAGTCGATCGCTTCCTGCGGCGCGTCAACCCGATGGACTCTGAGATACTGGCGCAAGAGCAGCGCGACCAGCTCCATGTCGCATTCCATCAGCGCGTCGGCGATCCGCTTGCGGCCAGCCTCCGCCATCGACTCGAGCCAGTCGCGCATCCGATCGAGATTCGGACGGTCTCTGACCCAGCAATCGAGGTCGAACAGCCCCTTCACCTGCTCGGGCATCGCCAGGCTCAGCAAGTCGCCGGCGTCGGCGTGCCCGATCTCCTTGACGGTGTAGAAGAGCGTTTCCGGCGAGAACGACTGGACCAGACGTTCGGCCTCTGGAGCGGAGAGAATCAGGTCGCGCTTCTGGCGCGCGGGAAGGCCGTAGAGAAACTCGAGTTTCTCCTGGAAGGGGAGATTGAGAAATTTTTCCTGGCCCCTGGCGCCCATCGCATTGCCCGCCGATCGCTACTTGGCGGAAGGTACTCTTTGGCTCCGACACTGATCAAGCTGGCGCGCTTCTGGTACTAAGTTTCCAGTCTTGCTATTATACATCCCGATCCGGAACATTCGACATTCGGCTTGACGATAACCGTGCGCTGAGATAGGGCGGGCAACTCGGGCCGGATGACGTCACGACTCGATTCCAAACTTGGGACTATCCGATGGAGCACGCGCGATCCGGGTCGCGCTTACGATCGCCGGAAGCGACCCCTCCGGCGGCGCGGGAATCCAGGCCGATCTGAAGACCTTCGCCGCGCACGGGCTGTACGGTTTCTCGGCGGTGACTTCGCTGACCGCGCAGAACAGCGCAGGCGTCACGCGGTTCAGCGCGGTTGACGCGCAAATGGTGGTTGCGCAGATCGCCGCGGTCGCGGCGCAGCGGCGCCCCGATGCGATCAAAACCGGAGTGCTGGCGAACGCCGCGATCGTCGAGGATGTCGCGCGAACGATTCGCGCGCTCCGGATGCCCGCGCCGGTGGTCGATCCGGTTTTTGACTCATCCGGCGGAACGCGGCTTCTCGACGAGGGCGGCGAGACCGCGCTTCGCTCGCGGCTGATACCGCTTGCGCGAATCGTGACGCCCAACATTCCGGAAGCGCAGCGGCTGAGCGGGATCGAGATCGGCGGGATCGCGTCGATGCGCGCGGCGGCACGCGCGATCGCGAAGATCGGCGCGCGGGCAGTGGTGATCAAGGGCGGTCATCTCGGTTCGGACACCCCGGCGCTCGATCTGTTCTATGACGGCCGAAGCTTCATCGAGCTGAAGAGCGATCGGATCAGAGGAGGGCACGATGTGCACGGCACCGGATGCGCCTTCTCGGCGGCGATCGCCGCAAACCTCGCATGCCGGCGATCGCTCGAAGAATCGGTGCGTCGCGCGAAGCGGTACGTCACGCTGGCCCTGAAACGGCGGATACGCCTCGGCAAGGGCCGCGCGATGCTCGATCACTTCGCGCGCCGTTAGCGCCCCAGGCAATCGAACGACATCGGCGCGAACCCGGGCGGCCGATTGCTGAGCGCGACCTTCTTGCCTTCACACGCGATCAAGGAGGGCTGCGGGTTGAGGAGTTGCGCGAGCGTCGCGGCGTCACTCCCATTCGCGACCAGCACAACGCACACCGCCGAGCCCCACAGCGCCGGCAACTCGGCCTTGTCCAGGAAGCTTGCCGATCCGTCCGGGCTGTTGCGCTCGGCGCCGAGCTCGCCGAGATAGCCCACCATGATCTCCCGGGAGTGCGTGTAGAACGGCAGCGATTGAATCTGATGCGCGTACGAGCCGAGCACGCATCCATGCTGAAGCAGCGGCTTGATCGCGAATGCGAGGCGCCGATACGAAACCAGCGCTTCGGCGTCGCGCCGCGCCTTCATTCCCGCGACCGAGCATGCGACCATCGCGATCGCGATGGCGGCGATTGCCAAATCGACCCGCTTGCCGCGCGCTACGGTGACGAATGACGCAACCGCTCCCGCGGCAAGGCAGGCCGCGATGAGGATGCCGTCGACCGCGAGCGCATGGCCGAGGCTCGCAACCGACCCGGCGAGAATCGTGACGCACGCAGAGGCAACGATCACGTTGACGATTGCAAACCGGCCGAGCAGTTTGCGGATGCGCGAGCGATCCAATTCGCGCAGTGTCTTCAGTCCATATCCAGCCATGACCGCAATCGGTGGGATTCCCGGCAATATGTACGAACCGAGCTTCGATCGCGGAATCGAAAAGAAAATCAGCACGAACAGAAACCAGATCGACAGGAATCTCAACGCACTCAACTCTCTCGCGCCGCGACCCACAGCCCTGACTCCGAGCGGCACGAAATAAAGCCACGGCCACGTGCCCGCGATTGCCGCCGCGACCAGGAACCACGGCCCCCACGAGTGTTCCGTGTTCGCGAGGTATCGATGGAGATGCTCGTGAAGGAAGAAGTAGCCGAGGAACTCGGGATTGCGCCCGGCGACAGCCACGAACCACGGCATCACGATCGCACCGTAGAGCGCGGCGCATCTGAGCCACGGAATTGCGGCTACATCGCGCAGCCTGCCTTCGAGAAGCAGGTAGATAAGCGCGACGGCGCCGGATATGACCAGCGCGACCGGTCCCTTGGCGAGCGTCCCGATCGCGGCCATCGCGGCTGCGACGACAAGCCACCGTCTGGCGGCGCCGGCGCGGAGATCAGGCGCGCTCGCAGCCGCATAGAAAGCGCCGAGCGCAGCGGTCACAAACAACGCGAGAGCCGGATCCAGTGTCAAAAACCGCGCGAAGCCGAAAACCAGCGGGCTGAGCGCGAGCGCCAGCGCCGCCAGCAGACCCGCGCTCGCGCCGAACATCTGCTCCGCCAGAGCGCAGGTTACGACTACCTCGCCGATACTGCACATCGCAGCCGGCAGCCGAACCGCGAATTCATTCTCGCCGAGCACGCGGATAGCGCCCGCCGTCGCCCAATACATCAGCGGCGGCTTTTCAAAGTACCGCACCCAATCGTCGCGCGGAGTGATGTAGTCGCCGCTCTGCACCATCTCGCGCGCAATTTCCGCGTAGCGTCCCTCGTCGGGTTCCAGGAGCGCGGGCGATCCCAGGCCCGGCAGATACAGCGCGCCGGCGACCAGTGCACATATCGCGAGGCGATGCCACCTGCGCAATCCCGCCATGACCGTTGAAGTCTGCGGTCGCAACCGGGCTCCGTCAACCGTAGCGCGGGCCGCGAGCCAGGAATCGTCTTTATGGGTCGTCTTTATCGGGGGCGCTGCGTTTGTCAAAATGTTGCGGAACCGAAGCCGCGGAGCCTTTCGCCATACCGAAGCGGCCCGGCCGGCATCGGCAACGCCTCTTGGGGTCGCCAAGCAAAATATCGCCACTTCGCGAGACCGTTTCGGCTTCGGCTGAGAGCGTATCGGTCGTCATCCCGGTCTACAACGAGGCATCGAATCTGCCCACTTTGCGGGACCGGTTGAAGAGCGTACTCGATTCCTGCAACCGTCCGTACGAGATGGTCTTCATTGACGACGGCTCGTCCGACGATTCGCTGAAGATCCTGCGCGAGTTCGCGGCCGATGACCATCGCATTCGAGTGGTCGAGCTGGCGCGCAACTTCGGACAGCACTCGGCGATACTGGCGGGATTTCGCGAGTGCCGCGGCGATATCGTGGTGACGCTCGACGCCGACCTGCAGAATCCGCCGGAAGAGATCCCCCGGCTGCTCGCCGCGATCGACGAAGGCAACGATGTCGTCGGCGGATGGCGCGAGGACCGCCACGACGAGGCGTTTCGCCGTTACGCGTCGCGTCTGCACAACCGGCTGACCTCGATGATCGTGGGCGTGCCGATGCACGACTACGGCTGCATGCTGCGCGCTTACCGGCGCCACATCGTGGAGACGCTGGTGGAGTGCGACGAGAAGGCGGCTTTCGTGCCGGCACTCGCCAACTCGTTTGCCAAGCGCGTGGCCGAAATCAGGGTCGCGCACAATCCGCGCGCGGGCGGCGAGTCGAAGTACAATCTCTATCGACTGGCTATTTTGAGCCTCAATCTGATCACCGGGTTCTCGCTGATCCCGATCCAGGCGCTGAGTCTCACCGGTATCGTGATCTTCGTGATGGATGCCGGGTTCGCCGCGATCCTGCTGGCCCATCGGGTGATCTACGGCCCGCAGGAGGAAGGCGCGCTGTGGGTGATGTTCGCCGTGATGTTCTTCCTGGTCGGGATCCTGTTCCTGGCACTGGGGCTGATCGGCGAGTACGTGGGGCGAATATTCACCGAGGTGCGGCGGCGCCCGACCTACGTGGTCCGCGCGATCCACGGAGCCGCCCCGGACACGGCGGAACTCGCGCGCAAGTAGGGAGACTTGGAAAGGCCGAAAGCCGGGCGCAGTTCCGTCGCGAACGCCCGATGCGTGTTGTTCGCGTACCACGAGATGGGCTACGCGTGCACGGCGGCGCTGCTCGACATGGGCGTGCCGATCGTCGGGTTGTTCACGCACGCCGACGACCCCGGCGAGGAAATATGGTGGCGATCATGCGCCGAGCTTGCGCGTGCCCGATCGATTCCGCTGTACGCGCCCGACGCCCTCGATGCCGGCTGGACGGCTAGAATCGCGGCGATGCGTCCCGCGGTCATATACTCATTCTACTATCGCCGGCTGCTGAATGAGGATGTACTGCGTACCGCTCCGCTCGGCGCCTTCAACCTGCACGGCTCCCTGCTGCCGGCCTACCGGGGCCGAGCGCCGATCAACTGGGTATTGGTGAACGGCGAGCGCGAGACCGGCGTCACGCTCCATCATATGGTCGCCCGCGCCGATGCGGGAGACATCGTCGGCCAGCGCTCAGTGGCTATCGACGATAACGACAACGCGCTCACGTTATACCGCAAGCTGGTGCCGCTGGGCGCGGGATTGATCAGAGAATATCATCCGCTCATAGTCGAGGGACGTGCGCCGCGCCGCCCGCAGGATCTGTCGAAGGGCAGCTACTTCGGGCGGCGGCGGCCGGAGGACGGACGAATCGATTGGAACTGGCCCGCACGGCGGATCTTCAACCTGGTGCGCGCCGTGACACATCCGTACCCGGGGGCATTCGGGTTTGCGAGGGGGCGAAAGTTAGTCATCTGGGAGGCCCGGATCGCGCGCGAGACCGGAGGATCGGGGCGCCCCGGCGCCGTCATCGGCGATGCGCCCGGGGGCGGAATCGAAGTCGCGGCTGGAGCGGGCAGCGTGATAGTCATGCGCGCGCAGTTCGAGAACGGCGCCGAAGGCGCCGCGCGCGACGTGCTGGACGCGGCTGCGAATCCGGGGCGGGAAATACTGGAATAGGGAGAATTCCTAATGCGGGTTCTGATAACCGGAGGCGCGGGCTTTCTCGGCTCGCATTTATCCGACGCGTTCATCGAGCGCGGCGACGAAGTGTTCGTGCTCGACACCGGCGCAATCGGCAAGGTGCGCCATCTGCTCGACAGGCCGAATTTCCATTACGTTCACGACACCATCTTCAATCTCGAGCTGATCGACGGGTTGGCGGCCAAAGCCGACCTGATTTACCACCTCGCAGCCGTGGTCGGGGTCGAGCACTACGTCGCCGATCCTTATGAAACCCTCAATGTCAACGTCAACGGCACCCAAAACCTGTTGAAGGCAGCTTACAAGTACAATCGACGGGTAGTATTCAGTTCTACATCCGAGGTTTACGGCCGCAATCCCAAAGTGCCGTGGCGCGAGGACGACGACCGGGTGCTGGGCGCGACCACTATCGATCGATGGTGCTATTCGACCAGCAAGGCGGTCGGCGAGCATTTCTGTTTCGCGTTTCACAAGCTCGGCCTCCCGGTCACCGTGCTGCGCTACTTTAACGTCTACGGTCCGCGCCTGGACCGGATAGATGTCGGCCGGCTGTTCACGATTTTCATGGGGCAGCTCTTGCGCGGCGCGGACCTGACCGCGGTGGGCGACGGCAAGCAGACCCGATGCTTCACCTACGTGAGCGACGCGATCGAGGCGACGGTAGCGGCCGGGTTGAAGCCGCAAGCCGACGGAGAGGCGATCAATATCGGCACCGATGTCGAGACGACGGTGCTCGACTTCGCCAAAATGATGCTCGAGCTTTACGGCCCGACCAAATCCCGGATCAAGTTTGTCACCCAGCAGGAGATCTATGGGCCGAGCTATGAGGACATCCCGCGCCGCGTGCCGGACAATCGCAAGATGCGCGAACTTCTCGGCGTGACACCCAAAGTTGACTTGCGGGACGGACTTCGACGCACGATCGAGTGGTTCCGCAAGGAGCAGGCCGGGACCTGACTCGCCGGCCCCTGCCCGAAGCCGGATCGAGCCGCACTTGGAAGTGGCGCTGAAAATCGACGTCGATACCTACCGGGGCCTTAAGCTGGGCGTGCCGCGGCTTATGCGGATGCTCGAGCGGGAGCAGATCGCGGCGAGCTTTTTCGTCTCGATGGGTCCGGACAATTCGGGCAAGGCGATCCGGCGCTTGTTCAGGAATCGCGGCTTCGCGGGCAAGATGCTCCGCACGGGTGCGCTCTCGATGTACGGGCTGCGCACGGTGCTCTCGGGTACGCTGATGCCGGCGCGGCCGATCGCGCTCGGCCTTCCCTCGATTCTGCGCGATCTGAAAAACGCCGGCTTCGAGGTCGGGGTTCACGGCTACGATCACGTGTGCTGGCAGGATCGACTCGACGAGCTGGGCGAGTCGGGAATTCGGGCGCAGATCGAGGACGGGTTCGAAGTCTTCGACGCGATTTTCGGCGAGCGCGCAACGAGCTTCGCGGCGCCGGGATGGCGCACGAACGCGACCGCGCTGAAGCTGCTCGACGCGATGGGGCTCAGCTACCGAAGCGATATGCGCGGCCGTTCGCCCTTCCGATGCGCAGTTGAGGGCGCGACTCTGCTCACGCCCGAGGTTCCAACCACGCTGCCGACGATGGACGAAGTGATGGGCCGTCCGGATCTGCCGGACGCGGCGGCTGTCACGCGCTTTTATCTCGATCAGTTCCGATCCGACGCCCTTAACGTACATACGATCCACGCGGAGACCGAAGGAATGGCGCATCTCGAGGGCTTCACGGCGCTGATGCGCGGGCTCAAGGAGCGCGGCGCGACTTTCGTCCGGCTCGACGAGGTCGCGGCGCATCTCAACCTCGTCGAACTTCCGGTATGCGAGGTGATCCGCGACCATCTTCCAGGCCGCGCCGGCTGGATTTCCGCGCAGGGCGCTTGAGCCGCGGGACGGAGATTCGGCCTGACGCGCGGGGCCTTCCTGTGCTATGTGTGCGTAGAATCCAAATCCTCAGGCGAGGGCGAAATAATGCCGGCTAATCATTTCTTCGCAGAAGATCCCCGAGAAGTGGGACTCGATCCCGCCAAGGTCGAGGCCTTGTTCGTGCGCGCCGAGCGCGAGGTGAAAGACGGGCTGCTGCCGTTCGACTCAGATCGCGATCGCGCGCAAAGGCAAGATCGGCGCGATGCGAACTGTCGGCAAGGCGGTGCAGGGCGGTGCTGAAAGGCCGGCCACCAACGAGACCATGTACTGCGTGTTCTCGTGCACCAAAGCCATCATGTCGGGCGCTGCGTGGCTGCTGATGGAACAGGGCAAGCTCGACGTGCACGAGCGCGTGGCCGACATCATTCCGGAGTTCGGAACCAACGGCAAGGACAAGATAACCGTCGAGCAGGTGCTGTTGCATATCGCCGGATTCCCCAACGCGCCGTTCATGCCCACGGACTGGCCCGATCGGAGCAAGCGGCTCGAACGCTTCAGCAACTGGCGGCTCGAATGGCCGGTCGGGAGCAGATTCAACTACCATCCGACTTCCGGCTTCTGGGTGATCGCGGAGATTATCGAGCGGCGCACGGGAAACGACTTCCGCAAGTTCATCCGCGAGCAGATCGCAACGCCGCTCGGGCTCACGGATCTCTGGCTCGGGCTGCCTCGGGAACTCAATCGCCGCGTCGCGGATGTGATCTACGTGAGCGAGCCGTTGTCGGAAGAGGAGCGCAAGCGCCTCGGCATCCCGGAGATACCTCCGAACGAAGTGAACGAGGAGAACATCATTCGGCTCAACGAACCGGCCGCGCGCGAAATCGGCGTTCCGGGCGGCGGCGGGATCATGAGTGCGGGCGAGCTGGCTTTATTCTACCAGGCGTTGGTCAACGACGGCCGTGCGGCCGGCGGGAAGCAGGTCTGGAAGCCCGAAACGCTGCGCGAAGCGTTGCGGGTGCGTTCGGGGGATTACGTCGAGCCGCTGTTCAACTACAAGGTCAACCGCGCGCTGGGCGTCGTGATCGCGGGCGGCGACGGACAATCCAATTATCGCGGCTTCGGCAAGACCGTATCGCCGCTGGCGTTTGGCCACGGCGGAGCGGGCGGCCAGATCGGATGGGGCGATCCGGCGACCGGAATTTCGATCGGGTACTGCACCAACGGGTTCGACCGCAACGAATTGCGCCAAGGCCGCCGCGGCGTAGCGATTTCGAGCTTGGCGGCGGTTTGCGCTGCGTGAGCCCCCAAGCGGGATGACAGGCAAAACTACGCTAGGAATGGATTCTCCAGCACGATCGTGGCGTCGCGGGAGGCGCCTACACCGGCCATCGCGAGCCGGACGCCGGTGAGCGTGCTGAGCCGCTCCAGGTAGCGGCGCGCGTTCGATGGCAACTCGTCCATTGAGCGCGCTGCGCTCAGATCCTCGCGCCAGCCCGGCATCTCCTCGAAAATCGGCCTCGCCCTCACGGTCGAGCAACCTAGCATCTTCGCTTTCTGTTCGCTACAATTCGTTGACCCAAAGTTCTTGACCGAACAGGTGCAGGCTAGAAATAGCGCCGGAAAAAGAGAGAAATGCGATGGAAATGAGCCGGACCGTCTCGGCGCAATGGTCTCCATTTTCACAACGCGGATACGGCGAGATTTTGCGAGACCTGGAAGACTTCGCGTCGTACCTGACGAATCTAGGATTGCGCGGCGCGCCTAATGATCGTCTCAGAGGGTTGATCGCCGACACAAGGACTCTTGAGAGGGCTCGATCGAAAGGCGGCTTGGCGGCACTGGAGGGCCAACCTGCGGGACTGGTGTGGTCGCTCGTCGAAGGTCAGGAATTCGCCGAAATCTTCCGAGGCATCGACGGGTACAACGCGGACACCGTGAGGGAACTGATGCGCAGGCGCTCTGAAGGGTCCGCTGCACCCCGGCGATGAGACTGACTCCTCCAACTTTGCAAGAAACACCATCTTCGAACTCCTATTGGGCGCCCGCTTTAGACGAGCTGGAGCGAATCCGACGCTCGGACGGGAAGCTGATCTACTAGTCAATCACTTCGGCTCGCATCTCTACATCGAATGCAAGAGGCCACAGCGCGAACGGGCGGTCCGAGAGAACATAGGGAAGGCCATCGGTCAGCTCCGCCAGCGGTTCGCCGCTGACCCGCTGCCGGATTCGACAGCGGGCCTGGTCGCGATATCAATTTCGAAATCAGTTAACCCGAACTCGAAATGGCTCGTTGTGGATTCGGAGGCCGATATCGAACGGTCTCTAACTCTGGAGGCGCAGCGCATTCACGAGCGGTACGCTCACGACTATCGGAGCAATAGTGACTCTCGGGTGATAGGGGTGCTCTACCACGTCCTCGCACCGGTGCGGATCAAAAAGAACGCCGGACTGCCGCTATATGCGGCATCGCAGATGGATGTGTGGCTCGACGATGACAGGATGCGTAAGGCCTTCCCGGTCTCGGGCGACGAACTTAGAAAGCTCCTTCGGCGGCTGCACCCGGTTACCTCGACGTAACGCGCTACCAAGGGGAAGCCGAGGTGGCGAGGTGAACATGTTTCCGGATCTCGAATTGTCGGTCATCGTTGATGTCATAAAGCCGATTCTTACGCTCTCAGGATTCCTCTACTGGGTGGATGTCTATCGGAAGCGTTCCCGCATTCGCGTCTGCATCCTGAATGAAGAATTCTATGGAGGTTGACCGGCCTCGATAAACATAGAGGTTCAGAATATCGGGCTGACAGCGTCCTCAATCGAACCTGTGATCTTACTCACCGCCTTTCTCCCACGTCCGGGACCCACACGAGACGCGCCGTTCAAGCTCAAGCGCTGCGAGACGACCCTCAACATCGAAGGATCAGAACGTCTTCTGCCGTCATACACCCCGGTGCGACTGAGAGCAGTCAACGAGCGACTCAATCATGAGTTGTCGGACGCACTCGGATTCACCTGGTTCAAAACTTATACTTTCAAGTTCGCCAGAGGACGAGGCCGCAAGGTGAGAATCCATTCAGCGGATGGAGTTCCTTTGACATTCTGGCGCTATATCTATGAACGACTTGATTTCAGAGTTCGCGGCCACGTCACACTTTCCCCCGAACTTGAGCGCGAGGAAAGTGATGCGCTCTCCAGATAACGACAACTCAGTCAGCCTCGACGACTTCCGGGCCTGCGAATGGGCAAAAGTCATCGCGAACATTCAGAATAAAGAGTGTGTCACCTATTTTGAGGCGTTCCGTACAGAGGCAGAGGATGCCAAGGCCGACGGGCGTGAGAGGGCTAGTCTCGTTTTCGAGCTTCTACGCGATATATGCGCGTTCGGATTTGAACCTCGTCAGATTGGCGACCCTTTCCCGCCAATGATGACGCTGGGGAACCGGAGAACAGCCACTCCCACTGATATCAAAGAGGCCAGTCTCGAAACTCTCCGTGCACTGGCTCCCGAAATCGATGACGCCGAATTAAGGGCGCGAGTTGCGGACCTCGTTTGGATCAGAAAGCGCGATTACCACTGCGCCGAGATCGCGATTGACGCCTATCTGCAATCAGCGTCGGTCTTGGAATCCGGTCCTGTATTCCAATTTAGCGTTCAGCGGCTCGAACGCGCTTTGCGACTAGCCGTATTGCTCAGCAACCAATCGCTCTTCGAGAAAGTCGCAAAGGAAGTCGAGCAAGTCATCGCGCGTCAACACGCCCAGGAACCGCTGCGTTGCGCCCATCTTATGAGCCTGCTGATGGAGTTCCATGCGGGTGATGCTCAGGCGCAAGCGCTACGGACGCGGACGGCGGCCGAGCAAGCTTCCGGTGCTAATGATTTTGACGCTGCCCGTCAGCTTTGGAGCTTGGCTGCCAAATGGTTCAAGCAAGCGAAGGACGAGGTGAACAGCAAGAGTGCCATGATCGCAGCCGCGGAGACTCACGTCTCGCAGGCCGACATTTTCGAACGCGGGAAACCCGCAAACTACAGCCTCATTTGTCATCATCTGGGAATGGCAATTGACGCCTATAAGCGGATCGGTGGTCAGAAAGCATGTATCGACGAGCACTCTATGGGCGCCTCCGGCTCGCGCAGCCACACACGATGGATCAGATGAAGACCATCGCGTCTGAGCCGCTGAAGATCGATCTGGCCCCTGCGATAGAGCTCGTTCGCGGCAAACCCTTGCACGAAGCGCTGAAAGCTCTGGCGGCAAGCTACACGCCCATCGATGTTCAAGGGCTCCGGCGGATTGTTGAGCAGGACGCCAAGGCGGCGCCTCTAGTTCACTCTTTACCCGCCATGATTATGTCCCGCAGCGGCAAAGTGGTAGCTCGGAGAAATTCGATGCTTTCTGCCGATACCAAGGAACGGGAGGAGGCGACACAGGACTGGATGTTTCAGCAGGCGCACCACATTCGCGCGGCAAGGACCATGGGTCACATAGTCCCCGCGGTGCGCCAGATCGCGCAAGAACACTATGTCCGTGAATCGGACTTTGAACCAATTGTACGCGGCAACTTTTTCGTCCCGACTGGCCGCGAACAGATTTTTGTGCGCGGTCTTCACGCTGGGTTAACCGGCGATCTGCTCGTTGCATCTCATCTGCTGATCCCGCAACTCGAGAATTCCTTTCGCACCGTACTGGATAAAAACGGTGTGATCACTTCAAAGATCGACAATGGAGTCGAACGCGAGATGTATATCCAGGAGCTTCTCCATTTGTCCGACTTCTTGAAAATTTTCGGCGATGATCTAGCATTTGAACTGCGGGGCCTCATGGTTGAGCAGGTCAGTTCGAATCTGAGGCATGGATTGTCACACGGCCTCTTAGACTATGACGTGTTCGATTCTAGCGAGGTTTTGTACCTCTGGTGGGTGGTCCTCTGGCTCTGCTTCGTCCAAGAGTTGCAGGCGAGCAAGTCGGCTTGAGGAACCTACGCGTCTGAAAACGGACGTTCAGAAAACGGTATCCGCCTCAGAGTATTCTTATGACCTTTTGAAGAAATCGGCGACTTGAAAGTCGAGGGCTCGGACAAGTTTCACGGTTGTCGCGAGGGAAGGGCTGCGCTTGCCGCGGAGGGTTTGCGACAGGTGACCTTTGGAAAAGTCGGTCTCCAGATAGAAGCGCCGCCAAGGCCGCCGCGGCGTAGCGATTTCGAGCCTAGCGGCGGTCTGCGCGGCGTGAGGCGATAAGCCGCGACTTCACGCCAGGAACGGATTTTCCAGCACGATCGTGGCGTCGCGCGACGCGCCCACACCGGCCATCGCCAGTCGGACGCCGGTGAGCGTGCTGAGCCGCTCCAGGTAGCGGCGCGCGTTCGACGGCAACTCGCCCATCGAGCGCGCCGCGCTCAGATCTTCGCGCCAGCCCGGCATCTCCTCGAAAATCGGCTTCGTTTTCGCGAGTGCATCGCGCAGCGGCGGCATCTGCTCGTAACGCTGGCCTTTGACCTCGTACGCGACGCAGATCCTGAGCGGATCGATTCCCGACAGCACGTCGAGCTTGGTGATCGCGAGACCCCATAGCCCATTGATGCGCGCAGCGTGGCGCGCCAGCACCGCGTCGAACCATCCGATGCGCCGCGGCCGTCCGGTCGCGGATCCGAACTCCGCGCCTTCTTCGCGTAGCGCGTCGCCCAACCAGCCGCTGATTTCAGTCGGGAAGGGACCGGCGCCCACGCGGGTCGTGTATGCCTTGCTGATTCCGAGCGCGGCGTCGAGCCGGTCAGGCGCGATTCCCGCGCCGGCGAACACGGCGCTGGCGATACAACTCGACGAAGTAACGAATGGATACGTCCCGTGATCGATATCGAGCATCGTTCCGTGCGCGCCCTCGAAGAGCACGCGCTTGCCCTCGGCGAGCGCCGCGTCGAGAAAGACGCCCGTGTCGCAGAGATAGGGCATCAGCCGGGTGCGCGCCTTCTTCATCTGTTCGGCGAGCGTCTTGCCGTCGATCGGCTTGGCCTTCAGCACGGCCTTGAGATAGCGGTTCTTCTCGGTGACGTTGCGTTTCAGTTTCTCGGTGAAGTCCTTCAGATTGAGCAGGTCGGCGAATCGCAGACCCATCCGCGACATCTTGTCCTCGTAGGCCGGACCGATTCCGAAACCGGTCGTGCCGATAGCTGCCTTGCCGAGCCGCGCCTCGCGGGCCCGATCGATCGCCCGATGATAGGGCATGACGATATGCGCGTCGTAGCTGAGCTTCAGGAGGGCGTCGTCGGCCAGGCGCGATCGGCGTTTGAGATTGTCGATTTCGTCGACCAGTCCGAACGGATCGATCACGGTCCCGTTGCCGATTACGCAGATCTTTCCGGGATGCAGCGCGCCGGCGGGCACCATCCGCAGGATGAATTTTTCCCCGTCCACGACCAGCGTATGGGCCGCGTTGTTGCCGCCCTGGAAACGCACGACCACGTCGGCGTCGTGGGCGAGCAAATCCACGATTTTGCCCTTGCCCTCATCTCCCCATTGAGTGCCGACCACCGCCACTGTCTTCATTTGATTTCTCGGGGCGCGAGTATGCCGGCGCGCCGGGGCCGGCGCGTTTCGCGCGATTTTACAGTTTCAGCAACGAGGCCGCCGTGATTGCCGGAATGGTCTTGAGCTTTTCGAGCACCGCAGTTGGGACCGGCCCGTCCACTTCGACCAGGCTGAGCGCCGTCCCGCCGACCCGGTCGCGTCCCAGTTCCAGTCCCGCGATATTGATCCCCGATTGCCCGAGCATCGTGCCGACCGCGCCGACTACGCCCGGCACGTCGCGATTGTGCAGCATCAGGAAGTAGCCTTCCGGCACTGCCTCGACGCGGTAGCCGTCGATCCGGATAAGGCGCATCGCGCGATTTCCGAGCACGGCGCCCGCCACTTCGTGCTCACCTGTCGCCGTGCGCACGGAGAGAAACAGCGTGTTCACGTAGTCGGTGGCTTCGCGCGAACGAGTTTCGGTCACGCGGATTCCGCGCTCGCGCGCGATGAACGGGGCGTTGACATAGTTGAGTTCCTGATCGAGCGAGCCGCTGAGAAGCCCCTTGAGCGCTGCGGCGCCGATCGGCTCGGCGTTGAGATCCGCCGCTTCGCCGCCCAGCGCGACGGTCACCAGGGTCGGCGTGTCGCTGATGAGCTGCGCCGCGAGCTTGCCGAGCTTTTCCGCGAGCCGCAGATGCGGCCCCAGCACTTCGAGTTCCTGAGGCGACAGGGCGGGCAGATTGACTGCGTGCCGCGCGACCCCGTCGATCAGGAAATCGATCACCTGCTGCGCGATATCGACCGCGACCTGCACCTGTGCCTCGTCAGTCGCGGCGCCCAGGTGCGGCGTCGCGATCACGCTATCCAGCTTGAGCAGCGGATGATCCGCGGGCGGTGGTTCTTCGACGAATACGTCGAGCGCCGCTCCCGCGACCTTGCCTGAGCGCAGCGCTTCGAGCAGTGCGGTTTCGTCCACGATACCGCCGCGCGCACAGTTTATGATCCGCACGCCCTTCCTCATTTTGGCGAACGCCGCCTCGCCGACCATCCCGCGCGTCTCATCGGTCAGCGGCGTGTGCACCGTGATGAAGTCGGCGCGTTCGTACATCTGATCGAGGGAGACCAACTCGAAGCCGAGCCGCACCGCCGCCTCCGCAGTGAAGAACGGATCGTAGCCGATCACCTTCATCTTGAGGCCGATCGCCCGGTCGGCGACGATACGCCCGATATTGCCGAGGCCGATCACTCCCAGGGTTTTGTTGCAGACTTCGGTGCCGGTGAACTTGCCGCGTTCCCATCGTCCGGCACGCAGCGACGCGTTGGCGGCCGGAATATGCCGCGCGAGCGCCATCATCATTGAGATCGCATGTTCGGCGGTGGTGACGCTGTTGCCCGACGGGCTGTTCATCACGACTACGCCGCGACGGGTGGCCGCTTCCAGGTCGACATTGTCGACGCCAACCCCGGCCCGTCCGATCACCTTCAGCGCCTTCGCGCGCTCGATCACTTCCCTGGTGACTTTGGTCGAGCTGCGGATGAGGAGCGCGTCGTAGGGCTCGATCGCCGCCGCCAGTTCGGACGGCTTGAGGCCGACCTTGCTGTCGAACTCGATTCGCGGCGAATGGCGCCGCAACACATCGAGCCCCTGCGGCGCGAGAGAATCGCTTAACAGCACGCGGAAGTTTTGCGGCATATTCGACTTCAGGAGCTGCGCGCGATTCGTTCCTGCACCGCCGCCACGCCGGAGCCGATCACGAAGCGATGGCCTTGGTGATGGAGTCCCATTTCGAGCGCGCTAACCGCGATGACCATATCAAATGGACTCAGATAGCCCATATGACCGATCCGAACTAGCTTGCCCTTCATTTGATCCTGCCCGCCCTGAACCGACACGCCGAGTTCGTCGCGCATGTAACGCACGATCTTCGAGCCGTCGATGGCCGGGGGCACGAGCATCCCGGTGACGCCGGGCGCCGGATTATCGGGGGAGAGCAGCTTCATTCCGAGGGCCGGGGCAGCGGCGCGCGTCGCTTCGGCCATCAGTTGATGGCGCTCAAAAACGCGCGGCAGGGTCTCGGCGTGGATCATCGAGAGCGCCTTCAGCAACCCGAAGACCAGCGAGACCGACGCGGTCCATGCGGTCGTATGCTCATCGCGTTGCGCCTTCAGCTCGCGATTGAGATCGAAGTAGAAGCGCGGAGTCTTGTTCTTTTGCGCCCGGTCCCATCCTCGCGGCGAGAGCGCGATCATTCCAAGGCCCGGCGGCAGCATCAGGGCTTTCTGGCTGCCGGTGACCAGCGCGTCGATTCCCCATTCGTCCATCTTCTGATCGAAGACGCCCACCGAAGTAATCCCGTCGACGATCAGCATCACGTCGCGGCGGCGGGTGACCGCGGCGATCTCTGCGATCGGATGGACCGCGCAGGTCGAGGTCTCGCTGGCCTGGACCAGCAGGGCGCGAGCCTCGGGACGCGACTTCAGCGCGTCCTCGATCTGTTCGGGCCGGACGGCGCGGCCCCATTCGACCTTGATCTCGTGGGGCGTCATCCCGTGGGCCGCGAGCAGCTTGCCCCAGCGCTCGCCAAATTTACCGCCGTTGACGAACAAGGCCGCGTCACCGGGAGCCAGCAGGTTGGTCACCGCCGCTTCCATCGCGCCGGTCCCGGTCGAGGCGAGCAGGATTACCTCGTGGCGCGTGCCGAGCAGGGGCTTGAGCTGATCGCGCGCCTGATCGAGAACCGCGCTGAATTCAGGCGTGCGATGATGGATAACGGGGCGCGCCAGTTCCTGGAGCACCTCGGGCGGCACCGGCGCGGGTCCGGGTGTGAACAGATATCGTTTGAAAGGAGTCACGTCAGATCAATTTCCCAATTCACGACGGCCAAAAAAAAGCCCGGTGTCCGCCAAGGCGGAGCGCCAGACCCCAAATGCATTTTGGGCTGCGTTCGACTTCAACTGCATTAACGGAGGCTTATCGAGGAGTCAAGTTCAGACGGTGCAGGGTATCCTGGTTCATGCTGATTGGTTGGCATGGGATCACCCCGGGTCGCGTTGAAAGCTGGCGGCTGCAATGCTTTAAGGGGACTGCTCTCCCGCGATGGCGATCGAATACGAAATCCGCAACGGCGCTCTGGTCTGGATCAGGAATCCGATAACCGGAGTGATCTCCTACGTCGTTGACGTGCGCGGAAAGAGTTTCGCCTTCACCCTCTCCGGCCGCGATGATCCCGACCCGGCGGCGCCGGTCCTCGATGCCGCCGAGGTGAAGCGGACCACGGACGACGTGTCCGTTCTGCCCCGGCAATGAGGGCCTCGATCCGCCGGAGCTGCTGCGGGTTAGCGCCGCCGAGGTTCCGAGCTGGGATGCGGTCGCGCGCGAGCGCTCTCAGTGGGTGATTCGGGTCTTCAACAACCTTTTCCCGCGCGTTCCCGGCGAGCTGACGGGCGATCGAAACGAGTCTTACGTGGTGGTGGAAGATCCGCGGCACTTTCTGGAGCATCCTCGTTCGCGAAACGATCTGCTCTTCACGGGCGCGCTCAGCGAGCAGCATTTCCTGCAGATCCTGCTCTGCGACGCGCGGGTGATTCGGCATACGCTCTCCAATTCGCGCGTGCGGTCGGTGGTGATCCGGAAAAACCAGGGGCGCGAATCGGGCGCCTCGCAGCCGCACGTCCATCAACAGATCATCGGCGCCCCCGACCCGCTGCCAGCGCTCGAAGCCGAGATGCGCGCGAGCCGCGCGAATCCCAATCTGTGGCGCGAGCTGCTCGAAGTGGTCGAGCGGTTGGGGCTGGTAATCGAGAGCCGCGACGGCGTGGTGAGCTACGCGAGCCCGATCGGCGCTTTCCCGCGCAGCTACGATGTGGTGATGCCGGAGTTCCGCGGAATGATCGGCGACTTGTCAGCCGAGGAACTGGAGCCGTTCGCCCGCGCGCTCCATCGCGTGCTGAGGATTCTGGGTCCGCTCCCGCTGGACTATGAGATTCATCAGTCCGGGGAGTTGCCGCTGCACGTCCACGTCAACGCGAGGCTCTATCCTTACTCGAACGTCGCGGGGACGCTGAATGTGCCGCGCACGCTGCTGGATAGCGCGGCGGCGCTGCGTAAGGCGCTCGCGCGCGGATAGCTATCGCGCCTGCCAGACCGGTTTGCGTTTTTCCAGGAAGGCGCGCACGCCCTCCTTGGCGTCCTCGCTGCGGCGCACTTCGCGAGCCAGTTCGAGAAGGTCATCGTGATAGGCGTCGAACGTCTCGCTCATGCATCGGCGGACCGTCGCTTTCATCGCGCGCAGCGAAAGCGGCGCATTGCCCGCGATCTTCTCGGCCAGCGCGCCGGCGGATTCATTCAGCTTCGCGGCGGGCACGATCTCGTGAACCATCCCCATCGCGAGCGCCCGCCGACCGTCGACCTGATCGGCGGTATAGAGGATATAAGCGGTGTTCGGCGAGCCGATTATCTCGATCAGCTTGCGCGTGAAGTCGTAGGGCACCATCAGTCCGACGCGGCCGAGCGTCATCCCGAGCCGGGCATCCTCGGCGCAGATTCGAAGGTCGCAATGCAGCGCGAGCTCGAGGCCGCCGGCCAGCGCCGCCCCCTGGATCGCCGCGATAGTGGGAACCGCCAGCCGCTCGAGGCGCCCGAAGGCCGTCTCCAACGTGGTCGGATTGTGGCCGCTTTCGGCGCGCTCGACCTCCGCCAGGTCGATACCGGCGCAGAAGTGCGCGCCTTCGCCCCGCAGAACCACGGCGCGGATTTCCTTGTCGGTCTCGATCGATCTGAGCGCCTTATCGAGGGCCTCGATCAGCGGCTGATTGAGGGCGTTGCGTTTCTCGGTGCGGTTGAGCGTCAGGGTTGCGTAATTGCGATTGCGTTCGACTTTGAGGATTTCGTCAGCCATTGGATTGTCGCGCTCCTTCACAGTGCGGCGATTTGGCTTAGCCAGCGCCGGAAGCATCGCACGCCGGGCGGCGCAGCTTCAAGGCACCGGAACTAACCACAAAGGCACGAAGACGCGAAGAACACGCACTTCCTTTGTGCCTTTGTGTCTTTGTGGTTTATTCTCCTTCATCGATGGAGAGGCCGTTCGGAATAGCGGAACTCGATCACGTTGTGCTGCGATGCCGCGAGCAGGCGCGGACGCTCCGGTTCTACACCGAGATGCTGGGACTCAGGGAGGAGCGCCGAATCGAGGCGATCGGACTAATCCAGCTTCGCGCGGGACAGTGCATGATCGATCTCGTACCGGCCCGGACTGCGCGCGTGGAGGAGGGCTGCAACGTCGATCATGTGTGCCTCGGGATCGAGGCATCGGACATGAACGAAGTTGCGCGCCATCTGCGCGAGCATCAGGTGGAGGTTCTCGGCGAGCCGGCGATGCGTTACGGCGCCCGCGGCATGGGAATGTCGATCTACATCCGCGACCCCGAAGGCAACGTCATCGAGCTCAAGCAGATGCCGCCGAAGACCTGAGATCACAAGCTCAGTCTCGTCCCCGTAGGCGCGACGCGGAGCGGCGCGAGAACGCGGCTGCGGTCGTCGGGTCGAGGCGATCGCGCAGATGGTCGCCCAGGAAGTTGAACGACATCACGGCCAGGAAAACGAAAATGCCCGGAATCAGAATCCACGGGTAGCGCGCGAGGTTCTGAACGTCCTGGGCCTGCGCGAGCAGATTGCCCCAACTGGCGGCCGGCTCCTGGATTCCCAGCCCGAGCAGCGACAGCGCGCTTTCACCCAGGATGAAGCCGGGGATCGAAAGGGTCGCGGCCACGACCGCGTACCCAATCACGGACGGGATCACGTGCAGCACCATCACGCGATAGCCGGGAGCGCCGAGCGCGCGCGCGGCCTCGACGTACGGGCGCGATCGCACTGACGCCGACATTCCGCGGATGATCCGGGCGAAGCCCGCCCAACTGATGAAGCTCATGATCGCGACGATCGTGAAGAAGGTCTCGACCGCGCCCATCCCGGGCGGAATCACCGCCGCCAGCGCGAGCAGAAAATAAAACGACGGCAGCGACATTTCAATTTCAGACCATCGCATGATCAGGTTGTCGGTGAGTCCGCCCACGTAGCCGGAAAACGCGCCGACCGTGATGCCGAGCGAGAAGGTTATAAGCACGCCGACCAGGCCGACGCACATGCTGACGCGCGCGCCGTAAACAATGCGCGAGAACAGATCGCGTCCGAGCCCGTCGCTGCCAAGCATGAAGTAGGGCCCATCGGCGGCGTCGGTGGTGAACAGGTGACCGCGGCTCAGGATATGCACGAAGATCTTGCGGCCCCGGTCCTCCGCGAACTTTCGTTCCAGCGGGTCCGCCATTTTCATCGGATAGGTATAGAAAAAACCTCGCGCCCGATCCGATGCGGCGCTCAGGTACAGGGCCATCGGAGGGCAATCGGGCATCTCGCGGTACTGGAGCGTCGGATCGTAAGGCGCGAAAACCGGCGACGCGGCCGCGAGCGCGTAGAAGAAGATCAGGCACACGGCGGAGGCGCGGACCGGCCACGAGGCCCATCGCCACTCGCGTGCAAGCGTGGCGAGCCGCCCACGATTATCGCCGGCGCGCGCCCGGCCGGCGCCCGAGAGCGTGCGACATCGATTGCTCCGGCGGCGTCGCTCATTGCCGCGACGAGGAGAAATCGACCCGCGGATCGACCGCTACCAATGCGATATCCGCAAGCAGGTTGCCGATCAGAAGCATCGCCGCACCCATCAGGACCGACCCCATCACCAGGTAGATATCGAGCGAGCGGACCGCGTCGAGCAGCAGCAATCCGAGCCCCTGCAGGTTCATCACGGCTTCGACCAAGGCGGCGCCGCTCAGCAGGTCGGCGAGGCTGTAACCCGCCATCGTCACGAACGGGTTGAGCGCGTTTCGCAGCACGTGCTTGTAGATCACGACGCGCTCGGAGAGTCCCTTGGCCCGCGCGGTCCGGACGAATTCCGAGTTCTTGATCTCCAGGATCTGCGAGCGCATCAGGCGCATCAGCCCGGCCATCCCGCCCGTGCCGAGCACGATCACCGGCAGGATCAGATGGTTCACGCGGTCGGCCAGCTTTCCCCAGATGTCGAGCGCTGCGTAGTCAACTGAAACCGTGCCGCCGACCGGAAACCATCCGGTACGCAGCGCGAAGTACATCGCCAGGAACGCGAAGAAGAAGCTCGGCAGCGACATCCCGAAGAAGGCGAGGAACGACAGCACCCGATCGAGGATCGTATCCTGCCTTACCGCGACGATGATTCCGATCGGAATCGCGAGCATCCATGAGACCAGGATGCTGCTGACCGCGAGAATCAGCGTGTTGAACGCGCGCGACGAGATCAGGTTGACGACGCTGACCCGATAAGCGAGCGAGATGCCGAAATCGAGGTGCATCGCGCCCCACAGCCACTTGAGGTAGCGGACGAGCAGCGGCTGATCGAGGCCGAACTCGGCTTCCATCTGGTGGATCACGGCGGGCGAGATGGAGGGGTTAAGCTTGAGGCTGGAGAGGAAATCGCCCGGCACCAGCGACATCGCGAGGAAAGACAGAAACGTGATCCCGATGACGAGCGGGATCATGTTGAGCACACGCCTCAGGATGAATCGAGCCATCAGGTCAGGCGGAGAAGGCAGTAGCCACAGACGAACACTGATGAACGCGGAATCGGGGGAGAATAGCAGTTAGAATCCAATCAGTATTCATCCGTGTTCATCGGTGGCTACTCTTGTGGCTACTCCTTTGCTATTCCGCGCGGAACCGGATCAATTCAGGCCTGTACGGTCCCCACACGGTCGGATTGTAGTCCTCGAGCTGGTTTTTGTAAGCAGTAAAATCCTCCTGGCGGACGGTCTCGATAACCGGCAACTGGCCGTGCAGGATTTCCTGGATGCGCCAGTAGTACGGCGCGCGTTTGCTGGTGTCCATCTCGGCCGATCCCTGGTCAAGCAACCGATCGATTTCGGCCTCCCACGGCGTTGCGGGAGTCTTCTGGCCGGGATTCCAGAGGTGCAGATTGCCCGAGCTGCGGTAGACGTTGGCGCCGTTGTTCGGCTCGACATCTCCGCCGGTGAAACCGATCAGGACGCAATCCCAGTCGAAGCTCGAATCGAGCTTCTCGACGACGGTGGTGAATTCGAGCGGCCGGTAGTCAACGCGGATTCCGAGATTGGCGAGATCCTGCTTGAAGATCGCACACATCTTATCGGCCACCGCCGCGCCGGTGCTGGTCATGAGGTTGAACTCGATCGGCACGCCGCCCGGATCGACGCGAACGCCCGGCTTGACGAGATGATAACCCGCTGACTCCAGCAGTTGCGCGGCCAGCTTAAGGTCATAGTCGTAATCCTTCAGGTTGGGATCGTGGAAAATCCTGTTGGCCGGCGAGATGCTGGCCACCGCCGGCTCGCCGAGGCCGTGGAAGCAGAGACTGATCATCGATCGTTTGTCGACTGCGTGCGCGATCGCGCGCAGGAAGTTCAAGTCGGTGAACCATCGAAGCTTCGGATCGGTCACGCCGTTGCGCACATAGTGGCGCGGGTTGCGATTGAAGGAGAAGAACAAGTCGCCGGCGTCGATTCCGATCTCTCTTATCGTGATCCGCATCGAGGCGGCCTTGTTCCGCAAGTCGAGCACTTCCTCGGGACGGGGGCTGTGAGCATCGATCTGTCCGGACAGGAACTTCAGGTACGCGGCGTTCTGGTCCTGCACGATCAGCAGCTCCCGGCCGCGCAGCCGCGGCAGGCGCGCGCCGTTCTCGTCGCGCATCCAGTAGTCCGGATTGCGTATGTACGAGACGAACTGCGCCGGAACGTATCGGGTCATGCGAAAGGGGCCCATCCCGACGATCTTGTCCGGCGAAGTGTCGATGCCCCAGACGCGATTGAAGCCGCCCGAATCGTGCGCTTCGCGGAGCAGATGCTCCGGCAGGATTCCGAACCCGATCGAGTAGAGGATCGGCGCGAACGGACGCGGCATCCTCATGACCACGGTGTAGTCGTCGGGCGCCGACGCCTTTATCGGCTGGCCGTCGATCGTCAGTATCGGCCGGAGGCTGTTGGGCACGCGCGGGTCGTAAATCGCGCTCAGCGTGAATAACACGTCGCGCGCGGTCAGCGGCTGGCCGTCGAACCATTTGACGTCGCGGCGCAGATGAAACGTTATGGTCTTGCCGCCGTCGCTGAGCTCCCAGGAGGACGCCACATCCGGCTCGGGCAGCGTCGTGACGGGATTTACATTGACGAGGCCTTCGAACAGCTGTGCCAGGATGCGATCGGAAACGGCGTCTGTGACCAGCAGCGGATTGAAGGTGCGCGGATCGCTGATCGTTGCCGTGTATAGCACCTGTTCTTTGGAGTGATCGGGCGCGGCGCGATTAACGCGGCATCCAGATGCGGTCCCGAGCGCGATCAGGATGGCGATTATCGGCGCGCGCTTGCTCATCACGCAAGCCTCAGCCGCGCGAACCGGCCGCCAGGTATCCGGCCTGGCGATCGAGGTCGATTTCCCGGGTGGAAGCTCCGGGCAGCAGCTCGAACATCGAATCGGCAATCGGGCCGTTCACGATCGGCCGCTGGAAGCGGAACTTCACCTGGCTTTGCGCGATCGGGAAGTCGACATCCACCTGGTAGGCCATCATCAGGCCGCCGATATCCTGGAAGTCACTGTAACGGACCTCGTAGCTGATGCGGTCGTCATCGAGGCGATGGCGAACGAGCGCAAGCTGGCCGCCCGAGAATCCGAGTTCGAGCGTGCTCCCGTCCGGCAGTCGATAGGAGGCGATGAGCAGGTCGCCCTCGGTTCCGCGCCGACTCGGGGGTTGTGGAGAGCAGACTTAAGTCGGGCGCGAGGCCCAGCAGAAGATCGACGGCCGGCTTGGGCGCAAGCGGCACCTGCGCGAAGCGATTGAGCGTGTCGGCGGTCGCCGCTCCATGCATCAGGGTGTTGTCGGAGGATCGGAAGATCGCGAGCCGCGAGTCCTTCGCGGCAACCACCAGGGCCACCCCGAATGGCGACAACGCCTCAATTCTCAGGTCCTGCGGCCTGCGGACCGTGATCACCTCGCGGGCCTTCAGATGATGCTCCGGGTTGGAGTATTCCATCACCGCCGGGGTCTGCATCGAGTCGAGTCCGCGATCGCGCTCAGCGAGTGCGTGAGTCAATTCGATCGCCCGCGCAATATCGGACCCGGATTGCTGCGGCGCGGCTTCCGTCGGTCGGCGGAGGATTGGTCGTGGTGAGCGAACAGGCTCCCAACTGGACCGCGACGGCGCCGAGGAAGAGAACGAGAGCAGCCGCCGCGATTCGATTCCGCATCGTGACGGGACTAGCGGCGCCGATACGCCGGCTATTGCGCGGCGCTGCCCACACTCTGCAGGCCCTGAAGCTTGCTCTTGAGCCTCTCGATCTGATCGCTTTCGTCGGCCTTCTTCAGCGCATCCTGGTACTCGTGGCGCGCCTCGCGAAGTTTGCCGAGTTTGGCGTAGGCGTCGCCGAGGTGCTCCGCAATAGTGGGATCGTCGTCGGTCAGGGTAACCGCGCGCTCGAGCTGCTCCACGGCCTTCCGATACTGCCCTTTCTGGAAGTAAACCCATCCGAGGCTGTTCGACGTAAAAGCCGTCTTCCGGCTCGATATCGAGAGCGTGCTTGACCAGCCGCTCGGCTTCGTCGAGATGGTCGCCCTCCTCGGCGTAGGTGTAGCCGAGATAGTTAAGCGCCTGCGCGTTGCTCGGATTCAGCTCGATCGCCCGCCGCATTTCGGCCACGCCGTCCTGCTTCTGCTTGTTCTCGTCGTAGAGCGAGCCGAGGGTGAAGTGATACTTGTCGTTTCTCGGGTCGAGGCTCACCAGCTTTTTAGCCAGCTCGATGGCGGCCGTCATGTTCTTTTTCTCGCGGTAGACGCCCACCAGGAATCCGATAATCTCACCATCGTCGGGGCGCTGCGCGAGCGCGTCCTGCAACGCCGCGATCGCGTCGTCGTATCGCTTGTCCTTGTCGTCGAGATAGGCCAGTTGCAGGCGCGATTCGACGTAGTGGTCGGCGCCCTTGGGTATCTTCCCGAATTCCGACGCGGCCTTGCTGTTCTCGTTCAACTCCGTGTAGACGGTGCCGAGGTAGTAATGCACCCGGCTGTTGTCCGGCTCGGAACCGAGCACCAGGTTGAACTCGGTAGCGGCGCGGTCGTAGTCGCCGCGTTCGAAGTACAGCAGTCCTATTTTGATCCTGGTGTCGGTTGGCGTGGTGCTGCTCTCCTCGAGCCGACGAAACTCGCCGAGTGCCTGGTCGTATTTCTTCTCGCCGACGTAGATATCGGCCAGATGGCGCCGGACCATCTCATTGTTCGGATTGATCTGGAGGATCTTCTGGTACAGCCCGATCGCGTCCTGCTGCTTGCCTTCGGCTTCGCGCAGCACGCCCAGGTCGAGCAACACCAGTTCAGATTGCGGATTGAGCTTGAGCGCCTTGCGGTAATAGGTCTCGGCTTGCGGGTAGTTCTTGGCAGAGGCCATCACGCGCCCGGCGTAGTAATAGCCGAGGAAGGAACCGGGATCGATGTCTATCAGGCGCTGGAAGATTTTCAGCGCCTCGTCATAGTTGCCGCGCTTTGCGTTGAGCGTCCCCAGGTACAGGTACGCCTCCTGGTTGTGCGGATCGAGCTTCAGCACCTCGCGATATTGACTCTCGGCATAACCGTCGTCGCCGAGAGCCGAACTGACGCCGGCGGCCAGCAGGCGGGCATCGATCGAATCGGGAGCGATCGCCACGGCGTGCTTGACCCGCTCGAGCGCGTCCTTGAGCCGGCCGTCGCGCACATAGAGCGTGGCGAGCCTGACCAGCAACTCTGCGTTGTCAGGATCGTAGCGAACTGCCTCCTCGTACTGCTTGAGCGCCTCATCGCGGTCGCCTTCGTTGGTGGCGACTTCGGCTTTGAGGAAGGCAGCCATCGCGTGCGCTTCGGGGGGAATCTCAATCGGGGCGACACCGTCGAACGGGCGCCGGCCTTCGGCACCGACGGTCTGCGCCGGGCTCTCCGTCCCGCGCGTCAGCCGGGCGCAACCCGCCACAGTGAGCGAAAACGCCGCGAGCACGACCAGCACGCGTTTCAGAGCAAATTGCATCGGGGAAAGAGAGCTAAAGGACTCCGAGCGACAGTTGCTAGCTAACACAGCGTTTTCAGGGCGTCAACGCGGATCGCGTGCGACGCTCGCATTCCATTGTAGGGATTGCGGCTTTGAGATGCGACCTCTTTCCGCAGTACGCATCGGCGTCGCGCCGGATGCGCCCGCGGCGGCGGGGTAGGGGGGCCGAGGATCGCTGCCTTGCGCCTTGCTCACCGCTCCGTTAGAGCGAGAGAGACTCGATTGGACAGCGAGAAAGAGATTCTCACGCAGATCGGAAGCTGAGACCCAGATTCTCGCAAGGCGATTCGCAATTGGAAGCCGTTGGCAAACCCGCGGAAACAGCCCTCCGCGCAGAATCTTCATTTCGTCGGACCTCGGCTCGCAATGACGCGCAGACCCGGCGCCGACTCTCTCTGATCTCGCTGGTCGCCCTGACCTACCTTGTGGTCAGCGGCGGCGCCTATGGATTGGAGGACGCGGTCCGGCTGGCCGGGGCGCGCCTGACGCTCCTGCTGTGCCTGGTCGTGCCGGTCACGCTCAGCCTGCCGACCTCGATGATGGCTGCGGAGTTGACCGCGCTGATGCCGGTCGAGGGCGGCTTCTACTTTTGGGTGAAGGAGGCCTTCGGACCGCTCGCGGGCTTCATGGAGGCCTACTTCACGCTGCTCTACACCGCGGTCGATATGGCGATATACCCCGTGCTCTTCGGCGCATACCTCTCATTCATTCTTCCTGTGAGCGCTGGAAGCGAAGTCGCGCTCGCGCTGGCGCTGGTGTGGCTCTCGGGAATTCTCAATCTGTTGGGCGTACGGCCGGTCGGCAACACCTCCCTGATCCTGACCTTCGTGCTGCTCGCGCCGTTCGCCGCGATGGTCGTGCTCGGTCTGCCGCGGCTCGTCCACTGGCAGCCGCCAGCCGGCCATCTCGCCGGTCCAAACTTTCTGGGGGCGCTCGGCGCAGGGCTGACTGTCGTGATCTGGAACTTCGGGGGATGGGAGAACCTGAGCGTGGTAGCCGGCGAGATCGAAAATCCGCGCCGCAACTATGCGCGCGCGATGGCGGTAGCGGTGCCGATGGTAACGCTCGGCTACGTTGCTCCGCTGATGGTGGCCATCTCGGGCTCCACGACCACTGCCGACTGGCGCACGGGATGGTTCGCGCAGGTCGGCGCGACGATCGGCGGACCATACCTGGGCGGTGCGATCGCTATCGGCGGCGCGGTGAGCGCGTTCGCGGTCTTCGAGGCCGGCTTGCTGTGGGTATCGCGGATGCCATACGTGCTGGCCCGCGAGCGCTATCTCCCCAGCGCGCTGGCTGACGTGCTGAGCTCCACCGCCACGCCCTGGAAGTCGATCCTGATCTGCTGCGCGGTCTTCACGATGCTCCTGCCGATGGGATTCGTCGCGCTGGTCGTGATGGACGTTTTCTTCTACATGGCGGCGCTGGCGCTAGAGATGGGCGCGCTGCTGAAACTCAGGCAGACGCACGCGGCACGGGCCGAAGCGTTCGTAATCGGATGGGGCCGGCCGGGACTCTATGCCACCGCGCTGCTGCCGATGCTCACCTGGGTCGCGACCTTCGGTCTGGCGCTGGGAACCGGGAACGGGACGGCCGGATTCATCGGTGCGATCGCGGTGGCTCTCGCGGGATGGCCTGCGTACGCGATCCTCAAGCGGCGCTACGGAGGCCCCAGAATGAAACCACTTAGATTTTAAGACAAACTGACCACGAAGGCACCAAGTCAGAGCAAGCAGAAGGGATCGGGCTTCGTGCCTTTGTCGTGAAGCGTTCTTTTTCCTCATCGGGCGCGCAGTCGATACAGCACTAGCGGCGCGGCGCGCGCGACCTCGCCGATACTGAAACGATCGGCGATTCGATCCAGTTCTTCCTTCAAGATGTCCTCATACTCCGGCGAAGAAGGAGTCCAGAGCAGCAGGTAGGCGGGACGGCCCGCGCTCACCTGCGACGCGATCGAATCCGCAGTCCCGGCAATCATTCCGGCGCCGTCGAAAAGCACCGGCGGTACGGGACCGCGCCACCCTTGAGCTCTCAACGCGTAGAGGCGCCCCAGATGATAATCGTTGAAATCGCCGCCGGGATCGAACGAATGCATCCCGACAAAATCGCGTCGCGCGCCTAGAACGTAAAGCTCGAGAAATTGAAGGGAGATATTGCTCACCACGGTCGCGTCGCGCTCGATGCTTCGATCGAGCAATCGGAGTGCGGGAACCACTTCCGATTCGGGCGGCGGGACCGAAAGCCGATCGACCATCTCGCGCCCGATCGCGGCCGCGAGAAGCAGATCGAGCACTACGATCGCGGCGACCAGGGAATTCCCAGCGATTGAACGGCGCTGCCTGGACCAGGCCGCGGCCAGCCGGCGATTCGCAATCACGCCTCCGCAACCCGCCATCGAGAACACGATGAAGCATCCGGGCAGGATGAACGCGATTTCGGTGAAAACGTAGAACGAGTATGCGGCCACGAGAGCGCAGAGAAACCCCAGCCCGAAGATCACGACCCGTCTCGCGACGCGATCCCTTGACGAGCCGATTATCGAAACGAAGCCGATCGTCGCGAAGACCGCGGCGGCGAACGGGTAGAGGTAGAAGTGCGGAGCACCGGGATTATCGATCAGGCCATCGAGCCCGCAGAGCGTCAGCATATAGACCGGAAGATTCCCGTACGGATTACGCGGCATCGTGGGGCCGAGCAGAAACGCCGCGTTGAAGGTCCGCGAAAGGCTCCCGTAAACCTCCGGCACCCACCAGGCGTACCCGCTCGCGAACGCGCTGCCGAGATGCGCGAAGTTCTCGCGCGCCTGCCATAGCGGCAACGGCGCGAACCCGATCGCCAACGCGGCCAGCGACGCGACCGCCGATCGCGATTTCCAGCCGGCAGGCCTGACCGCGACGAACGCCACGACGAGGCCGGCCAGCATCGTCGCGCTGGTCGGCCGGATCATCACGGCGAATCCGGCGAGGAACCCGAAGATCGCCCAGTAGACCAATGCCGCCTGACGCTCGGTCCCCGATAACGACGAGGGCGATGACGATTCCTGGGCGCGGCTAGCGCGCGCAAGCGCGAGCGCGGCCAGAATCGCAACCGCGAGCGCAGGCACGTCGCTCAGTACGAGCGTGGAGTAGGTCACGAACACCGGCGAGACGGCCATCAGGATACCAGCGGCGAATGCGGACGCGCGGCCGAAGCATCCCAGCGTCAGAAGGTAGAGCGCGACTATCGCGAGCAGGCCCATCGCCACGGTCGCATCGCCAAGCTCTGCGACATCGTGGCCAAGGATCGGATAAGCGGCGGCCAGGATCAGGGGGTATCCCTCGGTATAGCGCGACGGGTAAGAATAGCCCCCGAAATGAAGTTCAGCGCCTCTGCCCTGGTCGAGACTAACCGCGGCCGCCGCGTATTCGAGCCCATCCGGCCACGGCATCAGCTCGACGGCGCGTTTGAATCCGCTCTGTGCCATCAGAAGCAGCGCCGTCGCGAGCAGAGCCGCGAGCGCGATCGCATCGCGCGGCATCAGGCGATCGCCGGCGAGCGGCGGAGCTGAGGTCGCGATGGATTTCCTCGATGGCGCGGACATCAGGGCATAACCGCAGCGACCGCAACCAGCGCGAGACGAGCACCGTGCTCGCCGGATGGCTGCTTGTCGGGCTCGCAATCCCGCGGGTCGTCCGGATCCTGTACCCGCAAATCTGGGTCGAGGACGACTTCTACCTGGAGAGCGCCTACCTGACGAGTATCGGGATGCGCCCGTATCTGGATTTCGTTCATCCGCACATGCCGATCCTGGAATGGTTTACCGCCGGATACGTCAGGCTTTTCGGCGCCAGTCACTTTAGCGTAGAGGTACTCAACGAATCCGCCATTTACGCGACCAGCGTGATGACCTGCGCACTGGCCCGCAGAGCCGCTGGGCGTGCGACCGCGATCTGCGCCGGGATTCTATACGCTTTCGCCTCGCTGGTCTTTCGCTACCACGTTTATGAGCGCGAGACGTTTGTGGGCGTGCTGGTCGCTGCCGCCGCCTTGGCAGCGACGCGCGACGACCTGGGCGCCGCGTCGCAGGCCGCGATCCAGGCGGCGTTGTTCGTGCTCGCATGCGCGATCAAGCTCACGGCGATCATCCCCGCCGCGGCGGTGTTGTGCTTCCTCGCGATCGGGCGAAGGCGATGGCGCGATGCGATTCTGGCCGGGATGGGAATCATCACCGGACTCGCGGCGCTCTCGGCGATCCTCTATCGCCTCTATGGATACGAATTCCTGTTCCAGACATTCATCTTCCATTTCATGAAGGGCCGCCAACCCTGGACGGAGATCGCCGGCTATCCGTGCGCGATTCTCGACCTGATCGCGCCGCTGGCTATCCTGGGATTCATCCGTATCGGCCGCGAGCGGCGCGCATCATCCGCGCTCTGGTTGATATTGCTGCTGGTTGCCTTCAACTACATATTCTTCGGATTACTCAGTCCGACCGCATGGGGACACAACTACCTGGACTTCCTTCCCTATATCGCGATAGTCGCCGCGATCGGTCTCGAGCGCCTGGCCGGCGCCGTGCGCGATGCGATGCGCGGCGACCGCCCTCGCGCCTGGCGCGAGCCTCTCGCGAGCTTCGCGCTTATCGCGCTGTGCCTTTACGCGATCACTCCGCTGGTCAATGAGAACTGGCTGCGGGGAAGCGTGTATGGGTTCGGATTCGTCCCGCGCGATGAGTTGCGCGAACTCAGCGAGGCCGTGCGGAAGGCCAGTACGCCTGACGAAGCGGTGATCGCGCCGGCGTTCATATGCTTCGAGGCCAACCGCGTCGAGCTGATTCGTTTTCCCGAGACCTACGGCGTCTATCGCGAGGCCGAGGAGGAATTCCAGCGGTACGGATTTTTCGAGGCGCGCAGGCGTCTGGGCGGCGCCGACTTCTTTGATCTGATTCCGCGCACGGCGGATTATTGGCTCGAACCGATGAAGAAGGCGATCGACGAGGGGAAGGTCAACGCGATAGTCTCCGACTCGCCGATTCAGCTTCTGCCGATTGTGATTTTTCGCCCCAAAGAACTGATCGATCGCGGTTTCGCGCCTGATTTGCGCACCGAGCATTTCGTCCTTTGGCACCGAGTGCGGAAACCCTGAGGACCGTGTTGCTCTGGATCCACGCGCTGAGCGGCGTGGTATGGACGGGCGCGTGCGCCGCGTTCGTTCTGGCCGGGTCCGCGATTAGATCCGGCTCCGGCTCCGACGAATGGCGTGAGTTCGGGACGAAAATGGCGCCCAGGCTCGGTCGGCTCAATCTGGCCGCAGCGGCGGCGCTGCTGGCCACCGGCATCGTAAATCTGGCGATCGCCGCGCACGCGCGCGACTATGCTTTCTCGAGGGCCTTCGTGACCATCCTTGGTGCAAAGATCGGACTATTCGTAGCGATGGCGCTGGCACTGGCGGGCTCATGGCGCGCGGCGCGTATGATCGTCGGGTCGGATGCGGTGAGCGGAATAAATCGGATGATCAGGCTCTCGACGATGACCGTCATGGCCGGAACTCTCGCGCTGGCGCTCGGATTGTGGTTGATGGGAAGCTGAGCCGGCGTATATCGGAGATCCGCGCAGGGTGGAAAAGCCTCCGTCAATTGAAATCGGCGAATTTCGGATCGCCTTCCTGACCGACGGGCTCTGGCGAAACGACGGCGGATGCATGCTCGGCGTCGTCCCGCGCGAACTGTGGCAGCGCGAGCATCCGCCCGACGAGCGCAACCGGATTCGCCTCAATCTCACCTGCCCGCTCGTGATGCGAGGCCGCGACGCGGTGCTGATCGATACCGGGATCGGCAATCGGCTGAGCTCGGTCGAGCGGAAGATCTTCGACCACGGCGACGGCTGGCTTACCGACGGGATGCGCGCGCTCGGCATGGAGCCGGGCGACGTGACGCAAGTGATCCTGTCGCATCTGCATTTCGACCATTGCGGGGGGATCGTCCGGCGGCGCGAGTCCGGTGCGCTCGAAGCGTCCTTTCCTCGCGCCCGGATCTTCGTGCAGCGCGGTGAGCTCGAAGTCGCGCGCAATGCAACGAATGAGCGCTTGCGCGCCGCGTATCGCCACGCGTCTGAATGTCTGAGCCCCGTGGCCGGGATGATCGAGGCCGTCCAGGGCGACCTCGAAGTGATACCCGGACTCAGCGCCGTCGTCACCGGCGGACATACCACCGACCATCAGATCGCGATTGTGCGCACGGATCGCGGAGGCTTCGTCCATCTGGCAGATATCGTCCCGACTCGATCGCACATCCGCGGGCCGTGGAATCAGGCTTACGATCTCGACGCGATGCGCACGATGGAGGAGAAGCAACGCTATCTCCGCCAGGCCGAGCGCGATCGATGGTGGGTCTCGTTCGCGCACGATGACCGGATTTTCGCCGCGAAGGTCGACAATGACCGCGGGCGGCTGTGCGTTGGCGAGAACATCCCGGTGCCGGGAACAGTCTAGTGGCGCGGGGCACGGGCGGCACGTGCATCAGCCTGGGTCGCGGGGATGCTCGCCTCTCGTCACGACAGGAGCGCCTCAGATGACTCTTGTAGCCGCAATTGTGGATAAGTCGTATTGAGCGTGATTGGCTCTGAGAAATTATCTTGATAGAGCCTCATAGCGTCCGTTATACTTATGATGCGGATGGGGCGTGAAAATAGCACAACCCCGGCCTCTCTCCCAAGCATCCCTGGTTCGCGGGTCTCTTGAGGTCAACCCAACACAAGGAGCAACCGATGTCCGAAGGCAACGCATTCGAGCGTGTAATCAAAGAAGATCGGGCAGCGCGCGAGTCCAAACAATGGCGCGGGACTTTGCTCGAATATCTGGAGCGCGTGAAGGGCGACCCCACGGTGACCAAGCTCTCACACGCGCGCATCTATGATCTGATTATCTCGTCGGGCACGCGCGACATCCACGAGACGGATGATTCGCGCACCAAGCGGCTCTACAAGGACGAGCCGCTCAAGGTGTACAACTTTTTCGCCGACGAGTTTTTCGGAATCGAGCGCACGATCGCGCAGATCGTCCGCTATTTCCACTCCGCGTCGCTCAAGGGCGAGGAGAGCCGGCAGGTGCTCTACCTGATGGGCCCGGTCGGATCGGGCAAGAGCTCGCTGGTCGAGCGCGTCCAGCGCGGCCTGGAGCAGTCGGTGCCGGTCTATTCGATCGAGTCCTGCCCGATGAACGAGGAGCCGCTGCATCTCATCCCGCGCCATCTGCGCCGCGAGTTCGAGAAGATGCTCGGCGTCCACATCGAGGGCGATCTCTGCCCGGTCTGCCGCTACCGCCTGAAGGTGGAGTTCAACCAGCGCTATGAGGAGTTCCCGGTGATGGGCCGCAACTTCTCCAAGCGCAACCGGGTCGGAATCGGCGTGGTGCCGCCGGTCGATCCCAACAACCAGGACACCTCCGTGCTGATCGGTTCCGAGGACATCTCGAAGCTCGACCAGTACTCAGAAGGCGATCCGCGGGTGCTCGAACTGAACGGCGCGCTGAACGTCGGCAATCGCGGCCTGGTCGAGTTCATCGAGGTGTTCAAGAACGAGACCGAATACCTGCACGCGATGATCACCGCGACCCAGGAAAAGGTGATACCGGCGCCGGGCCGGCATGGGATGGTCTACGTCGACGTCTGCATCGTCGCCCATTCCAACGAGGCCGAGTGGCAGAAGTTCAAGGCCGATCACACCAACGAGGCGATCCTCGATCGAATCGTGGTGGTCAAGGTTCCCTACAACCTGCGGCTTTCGGAAGAGGTGAAGATCTACCAGAAGATAATCCGCAACTCCGACTTCCGCGCCCACGTCGCGCCCCACACGCTGGAGCTGGCCTCGATGTTCGCGATTCTGTCGCGGCTCGAGCCGACCTCGAAGTGCGACCTGATGACCAAGCTGCGCCTGTACAACGGCGAGGAGGTGGTCGAGAAGGGACGCACCAAGAAGATCGACGTGCAGGAGCTGAAGGAAGACGCCAAGCGCGAGGGCATGTCGGGCATCTCCACGCGCTTCATCATGAAAGCGCTCGACAACGCGCTTTCCGACAACGTCTCGGGCAATTGCATCAATCCGATCAACGTCCGCGAGGCGCTGATTTCGATGACCAAGGAGGCGGACCTGCCCGACGACACGCGCAAGCAGTATCTGGAATTCCTGCAGGACACGCTCCACAAGGAGTACCTCGACCTGCTCGAAAAGGAGATCACGCGCGCGTTCGTCTATTCGTACAAGGAACAGGCCGAGTCGCTGTTCCAGAACTACCTCGACCATGCCGAGGCTTACGTCAACAAGACCCGGGTGCGCGATCGGAACACCAAGGAGGAACTGCCGCCGGACGAGGGCTTCCTGAAATCGATCGAGGAGCAGATCGCGATCATCGGGTCGGCGGCCGACGGCTTCCGCCAGGAAGTAATCGCCTACCTGTGGTCGGCGTCGCGCCGCGGCGAGAAGATCAGCTATCGCAGCTACGAGCCGCTCAAGGAGGCGATCGAGAAAAAACTGATGACCTCGGTGCGCGACATCTCGCGAATCATCACCAAGGCCCGCACCCGCGACGAAGAACAGGGCGAGAAGTACGGCTCGATGGTCAAGAACCTGCTCGAGAACGGCTACTGCGAATCGTGCGTGGACGTGGTGCTGAAGTACGCGGCGAACAATCTGTGGAAGGACTGACTGTCGGCATTCCAGGAGTGGTGAGGTTCGACTAAATTGCGCCAGAGCGCGATGCGCCTGACCAGGAGGTCAACTTGCGAGGCTGAGGGTAGCCTGAGGGTCACGACGATGTCGCCAGATCGCGTCCGCCGATTGGCCAGACCGACGCTGAGCACGTTGTGGTCGTGGCTACGGAGCGGTCAACTCGATGGCTTCAAGTTCCGCCGGCAATTTCCGATTGGCAACTTCATCGTTGACTTCTGCTGCCGCGAACGGAAATTAGTAATCGAAGTCGATGGCGGTCAGCACGCTCGAGCGCCAGGGACCTCAAGCGAGAAGAGCGGGCGCTCAAGGCTATCGAGTTTTGGATTCTGGAACCACGAAGTGTTGACCAGCACTGAGGGCGTTTGGAGAGATACGCGAGGCGCTGTGAGATGCAGGCACCCTCACCCGGTTCGCATGCTCGCGCGCCTCTCCCTGGTCGGGGAGAGGTGTAGGAAGCTTCGCGAGGCCAGGCGGGGTATCGTCATGATAGGTGCAATCAGCCGCCGGGTGGGGACGACCTGATGCCGACCAGCGAGACAATCTTCCGCGAATACCGGCTCTCTGACGCCGAGCGCTCCGATCGCTCCGCGGGCGACCGCCTGCGCCATCGCCAGAAAGTCCGCGAGTCGATTCGCGAAAATATCGCCGACATCATCGCCGAGGAATCCATCATCGGCAAAGACCGGGATCGCGTCATCAAGGTGCCGCTGCGCGGCATCAAGGAGTACCGCTTCGTCTTCGGCGAAAACGCGCCGGGAGTCGGCCAGGGCGACGGCAACGCGCGCCCCGGGCAAGTGGTCGGCAAAGTCGGCAAGGACGGCCCCGGAAAGGGCGACGACAAGGCCGGCGACCGTCCGGGCGTCGATTACTACGAGACCGACGTCACGCTCGAAGAGCTGATCGAAATCATGTTCGAGGACCTCGAGTTGCCCAATCTCGAACGCCGCGCGCTGCGCGAGATCGAGGCCGAGCGCTCGAGCAAGCGCAAGGGCTACCGCCACGTCGGAATCCGCGTGCGGCTCGACAAGCGCCGCACCGCCAAGCAGCGCGTGATGCGAAAGCTGGCGAGCGGCGCGGCCACCCGCGGCCAGCACGCGCCGGCGGAGCTCCTCGACGAGGCGGAGGAGCCGGAGCCCGTCGCGCCGGAACGCCGCTTCCCGTTCCATCAGGACGACCTTCGCTACCGGCACGTCGAAATCGAGACCCGCGAGGAATCCAACGCGGTCGTGATCTGCATCATGGACACTTCGGGCTCGATGGACACGATGAAGAAATACCTGGCGCGCAGTTTCTTCTTCCTGCTCTATCAGTTCATCTCGACCCGCTATCGCAACGTCGAAATCGTCTTCATCGCGCATCATACCGAAGCGCGCGAGGTTACCGAGGAGGAGTTCTTCCACAAGGGCGAGTCGGGCGGGACTTTCATCTCGTCCGGATACTTGAAGGCGCTGGAGATAATCGCCGAGCGCTACCATCCGTCGCTCTGGAATGTCTACTCGTTTCACTGCTCAGACGGCGACAATTTCGACTCCGACAATCCGGCAGCGCTCAAGGCCGCTCAGGACCTGGCCGGGCTCTGCAACCTTTTCGGCTACGGCGAGATCAAACCGTTGGGGTCGCGCTACTACGAATCCTCGATGCTGAACGTGTTCCGCAAGCTCGAAGCGCCCAATTTCCACACCGTCCTGATCGAGCGCAAGGAAGACATCTGGCCGTCGTTCAAGGCGTTCCTGGCCAAGGACCGGATCAAGGAATAGCCAGCATCTTTATCTGTGCTTAGGTTTCTGAATCCCGATGGCTGACTACGAGCTCACGGAACTGGTCGAGTGGGACAGCAGGATCCGCGAGAAAGCCGCGGAGTTCGGACTCGATTGCTATCCGCAGGAATTCGAAATCTGCGATCACACCGGAATGCTCGGCTACATGTCGTATTCCGGGATGCCATCGCATTATCCGCACTGGTCCTATGGCAAGGCCTACGAGAAGCTGAAGACGCTATACGACCATGGCGTGACCGGCCTCGCCTACGAGATGGTGATCAACGCCAACCCCGCGATCGCCTACCTGATGCGCGACAATACGCTCCTGCTGCAGATCCTCACGATGGCTCACGTTTACGGGCATAACGACTTCTTCAAGAACAACTTCACCTACAAATCGACTCGCGCCGACCTGACGCTCGAGACCTTCAAGGCGCACGCGCTCCGCGCGCGCCGCTATATCGAAGACCCGTCGATCGGAATCGACAAGGTCGAGCGTGTTCTCGACGCCGCGCACGCGCTGCAATGGAACTGCCGGCGCAATCTCGCCATCAGGAAGCTCTCTCGCGACGAACAGATCCGGCGAACGATCGAGGAATCGCAACCCAAGCCCGACCCCTTCCAGCGGATTCATCAGCGGCCCCAGTTCAAGGAGCCCGACGTCTTCAAGGTGCCGCTCGAACCCGACGAGGACATCCTGCTCTTCGTGCGCGATCACAATCCGTTCCTCAGCGGATGGGAGAAAGACCTGCTCACGATCGTGGACGAGGAGTCCAAGTACTTCCTGCCGATGATGGAAACCAAGATCATGAACGAAGGCTGGGCGAGCTACTGGCACAAGCGGATCCTGGAGTCGCTCGACCTGGAGCAGGGGCTGCGCCTGGAATTTATCGTGCGGCACAACCAGGTCGTGCGGCCGATCCCCGGCCAGATAAATCCGTATCACGTCGGTCTCAGGATCTGGGAGGACATCCATCGCCGTTACACCAATCCCACCGCGGAGGAGATCAAGCGCGACGGGCCGCCCGCCAAGACCGGCGACCAGAAAATCTTCGAAGCGCGCGAGGTCGAACGCGACGCCTCGTTTATCCGCCGCTATCTGACCGAAGAGCTGATGCGCGAGATGGACATGTTCCAGTACGAGCCGCGCGGCGAGGATCTGGTGATCGGAAAGGTCTCCGACGAGGAGGGCTGGGCCGAAGTCAAAGAGACGCTAATCCGGGACGTCGGCGCCAACAGCCTGCCCGTAATCAAGGTGGAAGACGCCGACTTCGGGCAGAGTCGCACGCTCTACCTCAAGCACTTTCACGACGGCCGCGATCTCCACATGGAATACGCCGAGAAGACCCTCGGCTATATCCACAGCTTGTGGGGACGCGAAGTCGTGCTCGAGACTACCCTCCAGGGCAAGCGCACGTTGCTGTGCTGCAACGATCGCGGCTTCTCGATGCGCGCGCTTAAGTAGAAGCTGGCGCGCTCAACCAGAAAGGCAGAGAGGCGCGAAAGGGAATTATTCCTTTGTCTCTTCGCGCCGTGGTGGTAAATCCTCACCATGGCCATGGAGAACGACAAGCTCGAACAGGGCGTGCGCCTGATGATCGAGGCGATCGCCGAGGCCCAGAGCGGCGCGAAAGCTCCGCTGACCCGCGAGGAGATGCTGTACGCGCTCGACGAGATCGGCGCGATGCGCGGGCGCGACGCGTACTATCCGTATCTCGGGTCGGGGATCGGACGCGGTGCGCGCGCGATGCTCGCCGACGGCCGCTGGGTGATCGATTTCGCGCTCGGAATCGGCGTCCACTTCTTCGGCCACGGCAACCTCGACCTTATCGAGACCGCGATCCGCGCAGCCGCATCGGACCTCGCGATGCAGGGGAATCTGATCTTCAATCGCGAATATCACGCGCTGATGAAGACCCTGATGTCCCATGCGCCGACCTTCCAGCGCTACTGCTGGCTGTCGCTCTCCGGCGCCGACGCCAACGAGAACGCGCTCAAGCTCGCGCGCCGCAAGCGCGACGGACGCCCCGGCGTAATCGCGTTTGCGCGATGCTTTCACGGCCGCACCACCGCGATGGCGGAAATAACGGATCGCCCCGACTACCGGCAAGGCCAGCCGCAGACTTTCCCGGTCGAGTACATCCCGTTTTACGATCGCAGCGACCCGGACTCGGCATCGAAGTCGCTCGCGGCGATTCGTCAGGTTATCCGCCGCGACGGCGACCGGATCGGGGCATTCTTCATCGAGCTGATACAGGGCGAGGCCGGGTTCGTGACTGCGCCGCGCGAATTCTTCGTGCCGCTGTTCAAGGAATGCCGCGCCGCGGGAATCCCGACGATAGTCGACGAAATCCAGACCTTCGCGCGCACCACGAGGCTGTTCGCAACCGATCTGCTCAACCTCGCCGAGTACGCCGACATCATCACGATCGGAAAAGTGTTCCAGGGCAGCGCCGTGATGTTCCGCAAAGAGTTCGCGCCCGATCCGGGCCTGATTTCAGGCACGTTTTCGGGGGCGACGGTTCCGATGGCGGTCGCGCGCCGGATAATCGAGAAGCTGACTCGCGAAGAATTATACGGAGCCGAAGGGCGAATCAGCCGGCTCGAATCGCTCTGCCGCGGGCATCTCGAACGCCTGCGCGCGAAACATCCCGGCGCAATTTCGGTTATCGACGGCGCCGGCGCGATGATCTCGTTTCGAATCGGGGACGGCTCGATGGCGACGACGCGCGCGTTTATACGGCGATGCTTCGACGCGGGCCTGGTGCTCTATCCCGGCGGCCACGAGCCGGCGTGCGTGCGTCTGTTCCTGCCCGCCGGCGTCCTGACCGATGAGGAACTGGCGGAGGCATTCGAGATCATTGATCGATGTCTCTGAAATCCGATCGCAGCAGTCGATATCCGAAGAGGCCGCTTCGGCGTCTCTGGTAGGCGCGACTCGCGAGTCGCCCGCGGGCGGGTCTCGACCCGCCCCTACGATACGCCGGACCTACAGACCCTTACGCTTCATCTGCTTGTAGACCCCACTTCACGGAACACGGGCCCGAGGTGGCAGGTCTAGGCGCGACTCAAACCTCCGCAGACGCCTGAACCATACGAGCTTGTGCTTGAAGCCGGGGAAAGTCGGCGTTCAACCCGCTCGGGTTGGGGAGCACGAACACTCGCGCGCCGTCGATCGTTTCGGGCTTCGCGCCGGCGCCGCCGCTTGCCGCGTGCCGGAAGAATATCCGGTAGAGCGTGATTCCCACCAACGCGACCACGACCGGCCGGATTTCCCGAATCTTGCTCTCGACAACTCGCAGGCCCTGCGCGATCTCTTCGGCGCGCAGCTCGGAGGCCGCGCGCGTCGCGCGAGGGCATAGGTTCGTGAGCGCGAGGCCGAACTCGGCAAGCCGCTGGTCTTCATCATGCGTCAGCGGTTCCGGAACCAGGCGCGACGCATAGAGGAGCCGCCAGAACGGATTTCCCGGACCCGCGAAGTGATGGCCGAGCGCCTCGGATCGCAGGCTCGGATTTATTCCGACGAAAAGAATGCGCGGGCGCTCTGTAATGACGTCGCGGAGCGGCATCCAGCAATGCCATACCCAGCACATCTCTCTCGTCAACCTCGCGTGCGGACCGGAAACTGGCCGCTCGCGATGGTAGAACTATAACTGTGATTGAGAAGGATGCGCAGGTCCTCGAATGGTGCAAGCGGCTCATCTCGACGCCGAGCGTCACGACCGACGGGACGCGGGGAGTCGCCGAGTTGTGCGCGCGCGAACTGCTGGCGCCGGCGGGCATCGAGGCAAGGCTCGCCCCGTCGCGGCACGAAGGCGACTCGCAGGTCAACCTGATCGCGTTCGTGCGGGGGCGCGACCGGTCGGCCCCGCCGATCGTCTTCAACACCCATCTCGATACCGTGCCTCCCGGCGATGCCGCGCTCTGGACGCAATGCGGCGGCTTGCCGTTCGCGCCGGCGGTCGTTGGCGACCGCATCTACGGACTCGGTAGCGCGGACACCAAGCTCGACTTTGTCGCCAAGACGATCGCGCTCCTGCGATGCGGCCGGCCCAGGCGCGACCTGTACCTGATCGGAACCTTCGGCGAGGAGCACGGGCTGCTCGGCGCGAAGGAAGTTGCCGCGATGGAGATTCTGCCGCGCGGCGCGCTGGCGTTTGTCGGAGAGCCGTCTCATCTGGCGGTCGTCACCGCGCACAAGGGCCTGATGGCCTTCGCGCTGAGCCTGGCGGCATCCGATGGCACTGCCGGAAAGGCCGATCGCGTCGGCAAGGCGTCGCGAATCATTTTCACCGGCCGGGCGGCGCATTCGAGCACACCGCATCTCGGCCGCAACGCGATCGCCGCGGCGCTCGATTTCATCGCAGCCCGGCCGCAACTCGACATCATCGCGATCGAAGGCGGCGATGCGGTCAACAAGGTGCCTGCGCGATGCGAGCTGACGGTCGTGGGTGCGCCGCCTAAACTTCCCGAGGGGGTGGAAATAGCCGATGCTCCGGAATCCGTGCTTCGCGCGCTGCCAACCTCGCTTCTGCGGGCGGCGGCCAAATTCGCCGATGCGCTCGGGAATTTCACCAATCGATCCGGCGACGAAGCGGATTTCGCCGCTCCCGCGATGACTTCGAACGTGGGCGTAATCCATTCGGCGGAGGGTGCCGTGCGCCTGGAATTCGAACTCCGGCCTCCGCCGGGATTGCCGATCGAGTCGGTGCGGCGAGGCGTCGAGTCGATTAGTTCGATTCTCGGGCGCCGGTTCAAGGGAATCGAAGTCGAGCTCCGCGAGCTGCGCGCGAATCCAGGCTTTCGCAGCGGCGGCGGAACCGAGACGGTTGAGATTGCGATGGCCGCGATGGCGAAGGCCGGACTCGAACTGGAAACGGCCGTCAAAGCGGGCTGCACCGAGGCGGGCGTTTATGCGGCCGCGGGGCTGAAGCCGGTCGTGTTCGGTCCGGGCCCTTCGGTTGGCGTGATCCACGCGCCCAATGAGTACAACCTTCTATCGGAGGTCGAAGCCGCGATCAGATTCTACCGCGCGTTATTGGAGTTATGAGTTTTCACTTCGCGCCTCGCTTCGCCTGCGGCCCGCGACTATCTCCGCTGAACCGGGGGCAGGGCATTTCACGGGAGCGGCACTCCATCGACTCGATCGCCTTCGCTCACGCGCAGGAGCGTCAGAACTTCCGGCGCTACGAGCAGGCGACCGCGCTCAACAGTCGCCGCGGCTTTCGCGGCGCGAAATCCACCGGAGTCTTCCCGCGCGATAAGATAGCTGGGGCGATCCGCTTCTGCCGCACCGTCGCGAACTATCCGGTAACTGCGATAGTTCCTGACCGGCTCAAGGTCGATCACCGAGGCGCCATAGTAAGGTCCGCCATCGAATGGATCGAGATGGTTGAGGAATCGCATCCCCGCTTGTTCGAGCAATCGAACTGCGCCGCGAGTCTCTTCGCCGACGGCGCCGAGAGAATTGCGAACGTCCTCGGGCAGCAGGAAGGTGTAGAGCGGGGCTTCGGGGAAGAGCGCGCGGATGAATTGCTTGTCGTGGATCGAGAGCCGGTCGGCCTCGCGAAAAGTCAAGCCCGTCACGCGCCGGCCATAGTGGTCCCAGAACTTGTTGCCGTAATCGGGCGTCATCGGCGGAAGCATCTCGCCAATCACGCGGCTCTCGAAACGCCGGCGATGCTTCGCGATGTACAGAAACCGCACCCATGAGAGCTGCTTGCCGACGCGCTCCGGATGACGCCGCATCGCGCGCTTGACGATCAGACCGCCGAGCTCGGTCGGCCCGTCCATCGAGTAGCGCAGCCGCAGGTAAGTGTGGCGGAACATCTTGCGCAGCGCATGCGAGTAGCGCTCGTCGCTGTCGACCTCGAGGTAATAGTGCGGCGACTCGGGACTGCCGTGCTTGCCGATTATCATCGAGGCGCCGGCGAGATTGCCGCGACTGGCGGCTTCCGCGCAGAAAAGATAGACCGCGCGCGAGCGGTCGCGAATCCTGCCGGCGAACGAGAGTGCCGAGCGGGCCAGCATCTCGCGCAACTCGGCGGCGTCGGTCGGCAGATTGATCGAGTCGAGCTCGCGCGCGAGCTTGAGGAGTTGGCTGTGGTCGCCGGGCCGGGCCTGCCTAATGAGAAACATCGAAGCGCTGTCGAGCCTCCCGCGATGCCAGCATAACATCGCGATGTACAAGGGAAAATTCGAGCGCGCCGCTCGAAACCGCCTGCCAGGAACCGGCCGGACCGCACGTTGCTTTAGAAATGGCCCTCGGATAGCTTGAAAGACGGGGCCGGTACCGGTGACCGGCGGTAAGGAGGAGCGGGCGATGGACTTGCCGAAGTGCCAGAAATGCAATAATGGCACCCTAATTCCACTTTCGGACTACGGGCAGGAAGGCGCTTCGGTCATTTTCAAGGCCTGGGTATGCACCAACCCCGACTGCGGTTTCAGCCTTCGAGTAGACAAGGGCGAAGTCTCCTACGGTAAGCGAATCGAGACCAAACACTGACGGGCGCAAAACCCCACACAAAGGCGGCCCATCGAGGCCGCCTTTTTTTGCGGCCTGCCGGACCAACGGACAAGTGCAGCGTCGCGTCGATCGGATCGACCGGATGGGGCCGAAACCCCGATCGGCGGTCACGAGCCTTAGACCTTCGGCGCGGACCCGCGTGATCAGCATCGCCCGGGGCCAGCCTGTCAGCAATCGAGCCTGCCGAAGATTGAGCTAGTTCACTTGATGGTCTACTGTTGAATCATGATTCGGCTCAATATTCACGAAGCCAAGACCCACCTGTCCAGGTACCTTGCCAGGCTGCGCGAGGGCGACAGTATCATCCTGTGCAAGCGAAACGAACCGATAGCGGAGATTCGCCCATTGCCGAAGCGGCCAAAAAAGCCCCGACCGATCGGACTGGCCAAGGGCAAGATCAGGATTCCGGCGAGTTTCTTCGAACCGTTGCCGGAGGATGTCCAGGCTGCTTTCGAAGGGCGGGGAAAATGAGGCTTCTGCTCGATACCTGCACGTTCCTATGGATAGCTCAAGGGAGCGCCCGTCTTTCGCCGGCGTGTCTGTCGCTCTTCTCGGATCGCGATAACGACGCGTATCTGAGTTCCGTGTCCGCCTGGGAAATCGCGCTGAAGTACGCCGCAGGCCGTCTAGAGGCTCGCGGAACCACCGGAGGATCTGGTCCCGAAGTATCGAAAACTGCATGGAATCAGCGCGCTCCCCTTGAATGAAGAAGCTGCGCTGCAGCTCGCGCGGTTGCCCGAGCAGCATAAGGACCCGTTCGATCGGATGCTGATCTGTCAGGCGATCGTCGAGGGAATGGCCATTCTCACGCCGGACACAGACATTCGCCAGTACGCGGTGCGGACGATCTGGTGAATCCGCACCCAGCTCCAACTCGAATGGTTGCGGGCGGGGCAGCGGCCAAACGGATTTCATCGCGCGGCGGTTTAGCTCCTCCCGATTGTGAAAGCTTGTCAAACCCGCGACCGTGATGCTACTATTAGTGAAAGGTCTGCTACAGTATGTTACGGGGTGATGCTGTAGCTGGCGCTCGCGGACCGCGGTCGCACAAAAATCAGGAGTTCGTGGTATGCCCTTATGGAAGCATGCCCCGCGCGAAATCGCGGATAGCGACATCCTCGAGGCGGATCGGATCGTAGGTCTGCTTCGGTCGGGTTTCGCGCTCGCAACGTTCGCGGTGTTGGGCAATATCGGCCAGTCTTTTCTCCTCAACCCTTCAAAGGCGCAGGTTGCCCAACCCTATGGTCTGCTGCAACTGGGCGCCTGTCTCACGGTTGCCGCCCTTACCTATCGGGGCGAATTTGCGTCGTACTGGAGGGAGGCCACGCTGGGGTTGTGCCTGTTTCTCCTCTGGGTGGCAACTTCCAGCGGCGTCATGCTCGGCGAACAGGTTCCGACGTTCATAACGATTCTGGTAATCATGACGGCGACCTGTGCGCTGATGCCGTGGGAGCCCAAGTGGCAGCGCGCCTTGACCTGGGGACTGCTTGCCGCCGCCTTGATCGATACGTTCGTAATTCGGCCGATGAGCCCATACATCGGGCTGCTTTGGCTGGCCACGCTTGCGACTTCCACTCTGCTGCAGAGATGGCAGCACCGGTGTGCCGACCTGGAAGAGAGCGTCAAGCGGCGGATCAACAATGAGAAAATTCTGGCAGCTGTTCTGGGCCATACGCCAGGCCGTTCCGTGAACGGGACCGCCGCGCGAGCGGGCCACTTAACTGAAAGGGACGATCAAGGCGCCAGGGCTGACTGACGGCCCTGCAGGAAGCGGCGGACCGCGGGGTCGCGCTCGAGGCCGATTGCGATTTCGTAAGCGTGGCGGGCTTCGCCGTGTGCGCCCGTCTTGGCCAGCAGCTCGGCGCGTGCGGCCCAGTAGGGTTGGTATTCAGTGAGGCGCCCATCGGCGGCTACCGCTTGCAATGCCTCGAGAGCGGCGCTGGCGCCGTCCATTTCCGCGATCGCCAGGGCGCGATTGATAGCGACCACCGGCGAGCCGGAGAGCGCCCACAGCGCGTCGTATAGCTGCACCACCGCCGCCCAGTTAGCTTGACCTGTGCGCCGGCGATAAACGTGCGCCGACTGCAACGCTCCTTCGAGTTGATAGCGGCCGATCGATCCTAAAGCGCCGGCCCGCAGGAGCAGCACTTCGGCCTCATCGATCATCTGCGAGTCCCAGAGCGCGGGATCCTGCTCGGCAAGCGGGACGTACTCGCCGTGCACATTGCGCCGCGCGCGGCGGCGGGCTTCGGCATGAAGCATGAGGGCGAGCAGACCCATCGCCTCCGGCTCCGCCGGCAGCATCCCGGTCACGAGCCGGCCGAGGAATATGGCTTCATCCGCGAGATCGCGGCGGGCGACGTCCGTCCCGGCGGGGTCGATCCAGCCTCGAGCGAAGGCCGCGTAGATCGCATCGAGGACGGTGTCGAGCCGGTCGCGGAGCTCTTCGCGTTCCGGGATGCGAAACGGGATGCGGGCCTGCCGGATCTTGTTTTTCGCGCGCACCAGCCGCTGGCCCATCGCTGCCGGAGACATGAGGAACGCCGAGGCGATCGTTGCCGCGTCGAGTCCCAGCACCACTTGCAGAATCAACGGCGCCCGAATGCCGGCGTCGAGAGCCGGGTGCGCGCAGGCGAACATCAGCGCGAGACGCTGATCGGGGAGTTCCGCATCGGCCACGGCAGCCAGCTCTTCGGAAAGAATCTGCAATTGCCCGGCCGCGTTCCGGCGCTGCGCTCGTCGCCGCGCGGCGTCGATCATCTTTCGCCGGGCAACGGTCAGCAGCCACGCTTCCGGGTTCGACGGACAGCCGTTGCGCGGCCAATTCGCCAGCGCCGAAGCGAACGCCTCCGACAGCGCGTCTTCGGCGGCAGCCACATCCCGCGTGCGCGCCGCGAGAAAGGCTACGAGCCTGCCGTAACTGCGACGCGCGACCGCATCCGCCGTGCTACGCGCCTGCGCGCCGCCCTCGCGGGAGATCATGCGGCTACTGCTCCCAGACGGCGCGAACCTCGACCGAGAAATAAGGCGGGAATTTCTTCGCCCATTCGAGCGCTTCGGCCTGCGAGGCCACGTCGATCATGAAGTAGCCGCCGACTGCTTCCTTGCTCCCGCTGAACGGACCATCGACCGTCGCAGGCTTCGGGCCGCCGGCGAGCCGCACAGTCTTCGCTTCGACCGGCGGGCGCAGTCGAACCCCGTGGACCAGCTTGTTCTGGGACTGCAAGCTGTCGCGGATCTGCATAAAGGTCGCGACGATTTTGCCCATCTCAGACTCGGATACCTGCATCACTTTCGGGTCGTCGACGATCAACAGCACGTACTTCATCGCGTTCCTCCGTCGCATGCGCCGAGGCGCAGCTTACGCCCGGCGCGGCCCAGAGTGGACGCACCTCGACGATGCCGTGATTCGCGGCCGGACATCGGGCCGCCCAAGAGATCGCGGCATCGAGATCGGGCACGTCGATGACGTAATAGCCGCCCAGTTGCTCCTTCGAGTCCGCATAAGGCCCGTCGAGCACCTGCGGCTTGCCATTCGCGACTCGCACGGTCGTCGCAGCCGAGCTGGGCTGGAGGCGGTTCACGCCCTTGAGGACGCCCGCCTTCGTGATTGCCTCCGTGAAGGCGCTATAGGCCCCCATCGCCTTTTGCTGCTCGGCCTTCGTCAGCCTGGACCATCCGGCCTCCTCCGAATAGAGCATCAGAATGTACTGCATGTGAAGTCTCCATCATGGTTGTGGGCGGGCATCATTGCTCCGCTACTACAATGACGCTCAAACCCCGGCGATTTCGACATCCGGTGATTTCGGCTGGCGGGGACGGTCGCAAAAAAACGCCGGGGCGCGATGAGCGCTCCGGCGTTTGGTTTAATTTCCCGGCCGCGTCCTACTCTTCCGTATCGACGTGGACACAGTACCATCGGCGCTGGAGGGCTTAACTGCCGTGTTCGGGATGGGAACGGGTGTTTCCCCTCCGCCATGGCGACCGGAAAGCTACCCTCACCCGCCGTCGCATCGGCTCCGGCGCTTCGCGCCGCTCGCAACGAGACCTCTCCCTGGTCAGGGAGAGGTGTTTTTCGGATGAGGCGATTTCCTGACGACTGATAGTAGGGATTTACTCCTGCAAGCGGGGCCTGGCAGTCTCAATGTGACCGAACCCTCAACGCATCCGAGCGATCGGCTGCGCAAGGAGTTTCGACTCCGAGGAGTTGAAACTACAGTGGTCAAGCCGCACGGCCTATTAGTACCGGTCAGCTTCACGCCTTACGGCGCTTCCACCTCCGGCCTATCAACCTCCTTGTCTGGAAGGGGCCTTTAGGATCTTGCGATCGGGATACCCAATCTTGGGGTGGGCTTCCCGCTTATATGCTTTCAGCGGTTATCCCTTCCGGACATGGCTACCCGGCACTGCGGCTGGCGCCACAACCGGTACACCAGCGGTCCGTCCGTCCCGGTCCTCTCGTACTAGGGACAGCGCCCCTCAAGTATCCTACGCCCACGGCGGATAGGGACCGAACTGTCTCACGACGTTCTGAACCCAGCTCGCGTGCCACTTTAATCGGCGAACAGCCGAACCCTTGGGAGTTACTCCACCCCCAGGATGTGACGAGCCGACATCGAGGTGCCAAACCTCCCCGTCTATGTGAACTATTGGGGGAGATAAGCCTGTTATCCCCGGCGTACCTTTTGTCCGATTAGTGATGGCCCTTCCATACGGGACCACCAGATCACTATGACCTGCTTTCGCACCTGCTCGAGCCGTCGCTCTCGCAGTTAAGCCCTCTTATGCCATTACGCTCGACGGCTGGTTTCCACTCAGCCTGAGAGGACCTTCGCGCGCCTCCGTTACACTTTGGGAGGCGACCGCCCCAGTCAAACTACCCACCATGCAGTGTCCCCCACCCGGTAAGAGTGTGGGTTAGAACCCAAGAATCGCGAGGGTGGTATTTCAAGGTTGGCTCCGTCGGAGCTAGCGCCCCGACTTCATAGCCTCCCACCTATCCTACACACGTAATCCCTAAGTTCACTGCAAAGTTATAGTAAAGGTGCACAGGGTCTTTCCGTCCTGCCGCGGGTACCCGGTATCTTCACCGAGAGTGCAGTTTCGCTGAGTCCGTGGTCGAGACAGTTGGGAATTCGTTACGCCATTCGTGCAGGTCGGAACTTACCCGACAAGGAATTTCGCTACCTTAGGACCGTTATAGTTACGGCCGCCGTTTACCGGGGCTTCGGTTCCCCGCCTCGCCCTTGCGGGCTAACGGGTCCCCTTAACCTTCCGGCACCGGGCAGGCGTCAGACCCTATACTTCGCCTTGCGGCTTAGCAGAGTCCTGTGTTTTTGATAAACAGTCGATACCCACTGCCCTCTGCGACCCGCCGGAGCTTCGAGGCGCGAAGCCCCTGACTCCAGCAGGCACACCTTCTTCCGAAGTTACGGTGTCAATTTGCTGAGTTCCTTAACCACGGTTCTCTCAAGCGCCTTGGTATACTCTACCCGTCCACCTGAGTCGGTTTGCGGTACGGTCACCTGTTTGGCTCGCTTAGAGGATTTTCTCGGGAGCATAGGCTTAGTCACTTCGCGAGAGCTGACGCAATCGCTCGACATCGCCTCTCGGCGTTAACGAAGCGGTGGATTTGCCTGCCGCTTCCGCCTACTGGTTTGAACCGGGACATCCAACACCCGGATGACCTACCTTCCTCCGTCACCCCGTCGCTCAAACGCCAAACTGGTGGTGCAGGAATATTAACCTGCTTCCCATCGCCTACGCTTTTCAGCCTCGGCTTAGGAACCGACTAACCCTGAGAAGATTAACTTTACCCAGGAAACCTTGGACTCACGGCGAGAGGGTTTCTCACCCTCTTTATCGCTACTCGTGTCTGCATAATCACTTCCAGCGCCTCGATACGTCCTTGCCGGTCGTACTTCACAGGCAACTGGAACGCTCCTCTACCGCTCCGCCGGTAAACCGGCGAAGCCCGCGGCTTCGGTGTGATGCTTGAGCCCCGTTACATTTTCGGCGCGGGTTCGCTTGACCAGTGAGCTGTTACGCTTTCTTTGAAGGATGGCTGCTTCTAAGCCAACCTCCTGGTTGTCTGGGCGCTCCCACATCCTTTCCCACTTAGCATCAACTTTGGGACCTTAGCCGGCGGTCTGGGCTGTTTCCCTTTCGACCACGGACCTTATCGCCCGTAGTCTGACTCCCGGATTAAGCTTGGCGGCATTCGGAGTTTGGTTAGGTTTGGTATCCCGGTAAGGACCCTAGCCCATCCAGTGCTCTACCTCCGCCAGCCATCATCCGAGGCTATACCTCAATATATTTCGAGGAGAACCAGCTATCACGGAATTTGATTAGCCTTTCACCCCTACCCACAGTTCATCCGAGAAGTTTTCAATCTTCACCGGTTCGGGCCGCCACGGCATTTTACTGCCGCTTCACCCTGACCATGGGTAGATCATCCCGCTTCGGGTCTACTCGACGCGACTAATCGCCCTGTTCGGACTCGCTTTCGCTACGGCTCCGCCTCTTTACGGCTTAACCTTGCCACGTCAACGTAAGTCGCAGACTCATTAAGCAAAAGGCACGCGGTCACCCGGAGGCCGGATTACTCCCGCCTCACATGGCTCCCACTGCTTGTAAGCACACGGTTTCAGGTTCTTTTCACTCCCCTCACCGGGGTTCTTTTCACCTTTCCCTCGCGGTACTGGTACACTATCGGTCGCAGGCGAATATTTAGCCTTGGGAGATGGTCCTCCCGGCTTCCCACGGGATTGCACGTGTCCCGCGGTACTCGGGAACTGCTTCCAGGAAGAGCTGTCGATTTCGCCTACGGGACTATCACCCTCTTTGGTTGCCCTTTCCAGGGGCCTTCGGCTATCGCCAGCTTTGGTAACTTCCCGGGCTGCACCCTGAAGCAGCCCCACAACCCCGACTCTATTGCTAGGGCCGGTTTGGGCTATTCCCCGTTCGCTCGCCGCTACTGAGGGAATCTCTGATTTGATTTCTTCTCCTGCAGGTACTGAGATGTTTCACTTCCCTGCGTTCGCCTCTGCGCGCCTATGAATTCAGCGCGCGATGACGCTCGATTAAGAGCGCCGGGTTTCCCCATTCGGAAATCTCCGGATCAAAGCCTGCTAGGCAGCTCCCCGGAGCTTATCGCAGCCAGCCACGTCCTTCTTCGCTTGCCTGCGCCAAGGCATTCACCGTGTGCCCTTAGTAGCTTGACCCACTAGGGTCGAGTCACATCAAAGGCTGCACAGACCACACTTGAAGATACCCTACTATTCAGTTGTCAAAGACCGGATCATCTTCCGCTCGCGCATTGGCGATCGAGCGGAAGCGAAAATCTCGTTCGAGCGGCGACTGCCTCCCGGACGGTTCAATTGAATGCTGATGGTGGAGCGGACCGGGATTGAACCGGCAACCCCCGGCTTGCAAAGCCGATGCTCTCCCAATTGAGCTACCGCCCCGGTTCCGCTTCCTGTTTCACGGATCGAATCTGGCGCTCGGCTCGAATGGTGGGCCTAGGTAGAGTCGAACTACCGACCTCGCCCTTATCAGGGGCGCGCTCTAGCCAACTGAGCTATAGGCCCTCCCGATTTTGCGGGCGTTGGCCGGCTTCGCGACTCAGCCTGGGAACCGCGGCGTTAGCTGCTCAATTGCTCCGCCGGGCGCTTAACAGAGCGCACCGTACCGGCACAGACTCGAATCCGGATCCGGAATCATTTCAAAGACCGGCGCCCCTCGAAAGCGAGGATCGGGTCTCTCAAGACCGAATAGTAGTGCGAGCGGGGGATGGAGACGGCCTTCGACCGGTGTCCGATGTCCGCTGCGCCGCATCCGATGAAGGATGCAGCGCGAGCAGGATGACCTACGAAAGTGGTTGCGCTTCCGAAGAAGCGCAACGCGCTACTCGTTAGAAAGGAGGTGATCCAGCCGCAGGTTCCCCTACGGCTACCTTGTTACGACTTCGCCCCAGTCACCGGCCATACCATAGGCGGTTGCCTCCCTTGCGGGTTAGCGCACCGACTTCCGGTACAGCAGGCTCCCATGGCGTGACGGGCGGTGTGTACAAGGCCCGAGAACGTATTCACCGCGGCGTGCTGATCCGCGATTACTAGCGATTCCAACTTCACGGAGTCGAGTTGCAGACTCCGATCCGAACTGAGGACGGCTTTTTGGGATTGGCTTGCTCTCGCGAGCTTGCGACCCTTTGTGCCTATCCATTGTAGCACGCTTGTTGCCCTGGACGTAAGGGCCATGATGACTTGACGTCGTCCCCACCTTCCTCACGGTTGACCCGTGCAGTCCCCGTAGAGTGCCCGGCTTTACCCGATGGCAACTAAGGGCAGGGGTTGCGCTCGTTGCGGGACTTAACCCAACATCTCACGACACGAGCTGACGACAGCCATGCAGCACCTGAACCGGCAGTCCCCGAAGGGAAAACCCGATTTCTCGGGCTGTCCGCCGTTGTCTAGCCCAGGTAAGGTTCTTCGCGTCGCGTCGAATTGAACAGCATGCTCCACCGCTTGTGCGGGCCCCCGTCAATTCCTTTGAGTTTTAGCCTTGCGGCCGTAGTCCCCAGGCGGGGTACTTAATGCGTTAGCGTCGGCACTCAGGGGGTCAACACCCCGAACACCTAGTACCCATCGTTTACAGCGTGGACTACCAGGGTATCTAATCCTGTTTGCTCCCCACGCTTTCGCGTCTCAGCGTCAGCAACGATCCAGAGGGCCGCCTTCGCCGCCGGTGTTCCTCCTGATATCTACGCATTTCACCGCTACACCAGGAATTCCACCCTCCTCTATCGCGCTCGAGTCGGCTAGTTTCCGATGCACTTCCGAAGCTGAGCCTCGGGCTTTCACATCGGACTTGACCGACCGCCTACACGCCCTTTACGCCCAGTCAATCCGAACAACGCTCGCACCCTCCGTCTTACCGCGGCTGCTGGCACGGAGTTAGCCGGTGCTTCCTTTGAGGGTACCGTCAAAAGTCCGCTGGATATTAGCCAACGAACCTTTCTTCCCCTCCGACAGGGCTTTACGACCCGAAGGCCTTCATCACCCACGCGGCGTCGCTGCGTCAGAGTTTCCTCCATTGCGCAATATTCCTGACTGCTGCATCCCGTAGGACTCTGGGCCGTGTCTCAGTCCCAGTGTGGCTGACCATCCTCTCAGACCAGCTACCCGTCTTAGCCTTGGTGGGCCGTTACCTCACCAACTAGCTGATAGGCCGCGGGCCCCTCCTGGAGTGAAAGCTTGCAGGAGCAGAGGCCTCCTTTTGCCTCAGGGAGCGAACTCCCCGTGGTCTCATCCGGTATTAGCCCGTCTTTCGACGGGTTATCCCGGTCTCCAGGGCAGGTTGCCCACGTGTTATTCACCCGTGCGCCGGTGTACTAGCCGGGTTGCCCCGACGTTCTCCCACGACTTGCATGTCTCAGGCACGCCGCCAGCGTTCGTTCTGAGCCAGGATCAAACTCTCCATATAAGCTCAGTATCTCAACCCGGTTCCCGCGCGGCTAAACGCTGGATCGGGTTGGGCTGACCGCAATTAACAAAGGAATCGGACAGGTCGTTGATCCATTCCAGACCCCCGCCGCCCGATTAGGCATGCACTACTATTCAGTTTTCAAAGACCCGTGCCCGCTAGGGGCAAACGTCAAAGCTATCGCTCTCGACGAGCGATGTCAATCCAAACTCGGATCGATTTGCGAAAATTCCGCTCGAGGGCAGGAACTCCGCCCGACCCACATCATGTCATCTCCCGCCGGGCAAAGCTAGCCCCGCGCCGATTTTTCCGAAACCACCGCGCGTTCGCGTGAATTCCCTGCGTCGCGCTCGCAACCGGATGCCAATTCGGCCGATTAGCGAGCTTCCGTCACGAGGGGCATTTCGGCTAAAGATTAGGCCTTACGCCGATGCGCAAAATTCAGGACCTGCACGTAGTCACGACCGAACCGCTGATCGCGCCGCGGCTGCTTAAACAGCAATTGCCGGTCAGCGAGGCGATCGCGCAGACCGTAATCGACGCGCGCGACGCCGTCCGCCGGATCATCAGCGGACGCGACCCCCGCCTCTTGTGTATCGTCGGTCCCTGCTCGATTCACGATCCGGCGTCCGCTCTCGACTATGCGCATCGGCTGGTGAGTCTCAGCCAGCGGCTGTCCGACCGGCTGTTCATCGTGATGCGCGTTTACTTCGAGAAGCCCCGCACGACCATCGGATGGAAGGGGCTCATCAACGACCCGTACATGGACGAAAGTTGCAACGTGCAGGACGGCCTGCGGATCGCACGCAAGCTCCTGCTGGACATCAACGGGCTTGGCCTGCCGGCGGGGACCGAACTGCTCGATCCGATCACGCCGCAGTATATCGCGGATCTGATCTCCTGGACCGCGATCGGCGCGCGCACCACCGAGTCGCAAACCCATCGCGAGATGGCGAGCGGGCTCTCGATGCCGGTCGGGTTCAAGAACACCACCGACGGAAACCTCCAGACCGCGATAAACGCGATCGAATCGGCGCGCCATCCGCATTCTTTTCTCGGCATAAACCAGGACGGCATCACCGCGATCGTGCGGACCTCGGGCAATCCCGATACTCACGTCGTGCTGCGCGGCGGCAAGGCGCCCAATTACGATCAGCAGAGCATCGAGGGATGCGCCGCCATGCTGACCAAGGCGGGGCTGGAACCGCGCGTGATCGTGGATTGCTCACACGCGCAAACCAACAAGGATTACACCCGGCAGCCGGCGGTGCTCGCGACGCTGGTGGGGCAAATCAAATCGGGCAGCCGCGCCATCCTGGGCGTGATGGTCGAGAGCAACATCGGCGCCGGCAATCAACGTCCGGGCGGTCGGGCGAAGCTCGAATACGGGGTTTCGGTGACCGATCCCTGTATCGATTGGGCCACCACCGAGCAATGCCTGATCGGCGCCGCACGGGCGCTCGAACCGATTCGAACCGAGCCCGTCGGCGCCGCGAGCAAATGACCGGTCGGTATCGCGCTCCCGCCGAAACGCCCTGCTATGGAACGGCGGAAGGCAAAACCAACTGATAGCCGATGCTGTCACCGGGAAGATCGGCAGGCGCAGTCTGATCACCGGTTGTCGTGCCGGACTTCGCGATCGGGTTCACGTCGTTGGCGATTACGGGACCGCTTCCGCCGATAACGTGCTCGAATATCTGCGAATATCCCGCCGGCTTCGAGAGGAAATTATTCCCCGAAATTCCGAACACCAGCACGTTCAGGCTGTTGTCGGCGCTCGTGGCGAGAGAGGGCGCCGTAGGGCTCAGGCTGCCCGCCAGGCACAAGGATGACGTCGCCTCGATCGGGGTTGTGATATTCCCTTTCGCGAAGGAGACCACGCCTCCCGCGCCGAGGAACTGGCCGCTGAAATTCCATGTGAACTGGGTCGCGGCGGTGTCAGCGGCCTGGCTGACTCGATACGCAAGCGACATCTGAAAGTCGGAGCCGCACACAACATCGGGCGTCGCTCGTGTCCATCCGTTGGGCACCGTTATGATGCCTGACGCAGCGCCCGCGCCCTGGATTGCAACTTCAGCCAACAAGACCTCTCCCGGCATCACCCCGTTCGGCAGCGTGACCGTGAGGAAAGGCTGCGGGTCCGAGCCGGTATCCGACTGAGATGAGCTGACGGGTTCCGGGGGCGGGGCTGGCGTTGGAGTCGCGGTTGGCGTCGGCGTGGGCGTTGGCGTGGGCGTGGGCGTGGGTGTTGGCGACGGCGTGGACGTTGGCGACGGCGTGGACGTTGGCGACGGAGAAGGCGTCGGGGACGGAGAGGGCGTCGGTGACGGTGTGGGCGTAGGGGTTGGAGTCGGCGTCGGCGTAGGGGTCCGCGTGCGAGTCGGCGTAGGGGTTCGGGTGGGAGTCGGGGTCCGAGTCGGTCTGGGTGTCGGCGTGCGAGTCCGGGTGGGTGTCGGCGTAGTCCTCGCGGCGCATCCCGGCGTCAGCAGTCCATCGTTGTATTGCTGCAGCAATAGCCCGTCACTCTCCATCGACTGGCCAATCGATGACGACGGGCTGATTTTGTACGGCAGTCTGCCGCTTTGCGCGGCGAGCATCGAATCCGCGTCCTGGATCGTGGAAGCGATCGAGCTCGGAATCGATCCTTTCGCGCGATTGAGCTTGGCGGCGATCAGCTGATCGGCCAGCTCCAGGCTCGCGTCGCGGTTCGACGGCAGCGCGAGAAGCACCAACAAACGCGCTCGAGTATAGCTGTGGCTTCCGAGCGTGAGCGAAGTTGCCGGCCACTTGGCTGGATGGGCCGCCCAGAAGGCCCCGCTCGACGGGCAAGTGGCCGCTTGTAAGGAACCGGTCAGTAAGATCAGCAGGAGGCTGACAGCGGCCAGCCGAGTAAGACGCAATGCGCATTCAAGGCCGCCGCCACCGGAGCCCGCAACAGCGGCGCCGCCGCCCGGCGATCGTCGAAATATTTCGCTAAACCTGTCGCTCATCCGCCTGTCAGCGCCGGACGCGAAGCGCGTCCCGGGCTTTGGTCGCCGCAAGGTAGCGCGTCCTGCCGATCCTGCGAGCCGATCCTGATTGGGACTCCTCGCCCGGCGCCGGAGACCCTTCCGAGAGGAGACTATTGCTACCTATCGTAAATGTCGTAAGGCGAGTCAAGCCAATCAATGCCTCGAGTAACTCAGCTCAGCTTATTCTTGGCGATGCTCCGCACGGAGCTTTTCGCCGATCGTGGTCGCGTTGAGCGCGGCGCTGACCGCGACCGGATAGAGCTCGGGCCTGCGAATCGATTTGTAGCGCGGATCGAGTCTGGCCAGCGATTGCAGGAACCGAGCGCGCGAATCGTTAAGTGCCGGGCGCGGCAGGATGCGCTTGCCGGCCTCGAATTGAAGCGCGAGCAGCTCGGCAATTGCCGCCGGCGCGGCCCGAAATTCACGTCCCACGGTCGCCGCGGTTTCGTCCGACAATCCAATCAGATCGGCGTAGAACCCGCCGGATTGATTCGAGGCGCGGAAGACCTGCTTGCGGCCGGGCATCGAGAGCTTACCTGCCGAGGTCTTGAGCCGCGGCCGATCGCGGTATTCGACCAGCTTGAAGATGAAGTCGGCCGAGGGCGCGTCCGCACTCACCACCATCGAGGTGCCCACTCCGAACGCATCGATCGGCGCGCCCGCCTTCATCAGATCGGCGATCTTGTACTCGTCGAGGTTGCCGCTGGCGAAAATCGCAGTGTCGGAGAACCCGGCCCGATCCAGCGTCTCTCTTGCGCGGCGGCTCAGGTCGGCCAGATCGCCGCTGTCGAGCCGAACGCCTTGCAGCCGGGCGCCCCGCTCCTTGAGCTTGAGCCCGACCCTGGCGGCATTCTCGACCCCGCGCAGGGTCTCGTAGGTGTCGGCGAGCAGCGTGCTGAGCTGCGGAAAGCTCTGCACGAAGTTCTCGAACGATTCCAGCTCCCGCTCGTGCGCCATCACGTAGCTGTGCGCCATCGTGCCGAACAGCGGGATTCCATAGCGCTTGCCCGCGAGCACGTTGGAGGAACCGTCGAAACCCGCCAGATGAGCTCGAGCGCGCCGCGACCAGTCCGGCATCCGCCCCGTGCGCGCGCCGGAGTCCGAAGTCGATAAGCCGGCGCCCGCCCGCCACTGTGTAGCTTCGCGCCGCCTTGCTTGCGATCACGGAGGCGGCGCCGACCTGGTTTATCGCGATGGTCTCGATGAGCTGCGCTTCGATCAGCGGCCCGCGTATTTCGGCAAGCGGCTCCTCGGCGAAGAAGATCGTCCCTTCGGGCATCGCGCGGACGCTGCCGTTGAAGCTGAGCCGCGAGAGAAAATCCAGGAAGCCGGGGGTGAAGAGCTTCAGCGAGTCGAGATAGGCGATTGCGCTCGCGTCGAAACGGAACTCCTCCAACACCTCCAGCAGCCGCTCGATACCGGCCGCGACCATGAAGCCGCGGCCCTCGGGCATCCGGCGCATTGCCAGGCTGAAGGTGGCGACGTCGTTGAGGCCGTGCTCGAAATAGCTCGCGGCCATCGTGAGCTCGTAGAGGTCGATAAGCAGCGGCGCCTCGGCGGGCTCGAGCCGTAGATCGATAGCCATCCCGATACCGCTAGCGGAGATGGGCGAGCCGCCGCAAGCCTCGATCTCGCGCACGCAGCTAGTACTTCAGGTGGATGGCAACCCTGAGGACGCCGCCGCTGTACTGGACCTTGGCGGCATCGAAGCTCGGCGGGCTCAGCAGGACGCGGGGATCGTTGGAAAATCCATAGCCCTCGGTCGGTATTCCGATGAAGTTGTAGCGCATCTTGCCGTCGCCGTACTCGTCGTGCATCACCACGGCCGCGTAATCGCCCGGCGGCAGGTCCTTGAACACGCAGGTCGCGTGTCCTGCCTCGATCCTGACCGCCTGACCGGCGAGCCTCGCCTTGTCGTCACGCGGAAATCCGTTCGGCGAGTTGAACAGCTCGCATCGGAATGAGCCGTTGCTGTTGCGCAGGTTCGCCGCATCGACTTCGATTCGATTGTCGCTCGCGCCTGCCGGCGCCGTCGGCTGGGCGCTAACCGCGGGCGTCCACGAGCCGGCAGACGCAATCAAAACGAGAGTCGCCACGAAGGTGCGAAGGCGCAGGGCGCAATCCGCTCCGCGCGCCCTGGCGCTGCTGTGGTTTGACCTAAGTCCCCTCACGATGCGACCTCCGGCTCAGCGCGGTGGTTCGGGCGGGCGCGGCGGATGCGGCTCCGGCGGGCGTTCGGTCTCGTGCACCACCCGCGTTTCCGGCAGGCCCTGACTGTGAAGCAGTTCCGCCATCTTCTTCAACCGCTGCGCGACCAGGTAATTGATCGTGCCCGGCTCATCGATCGTCCCGGCGCGCACGCCGGTCAGGAGTTCGATGCCCTGATCGATACTGTCGATCGGATAGATATGGAATGCGCCCCGTTCGGCTGCGGCTACTGTCTCCGGATCGAGCATCAGGTTGTTCAGATTGGATCGCGGCAGCAGCACGCCTTGAGTGCCGCTTAGTCCGACCGCCTTGCACACCCGGTAGAAGCCCTCGATTTTCTCGTTGGCACCGCCGATCGCCTGCACGCGGCCGTGCTGGTTGACCGACCCGGTGACCGCCAGCTCCTGGCGGATGGGGACGCCGCTCAGCGCGGAGAGCAGGGCGTAAAGCTCGGTGGAGCTCGGCGCTGTCGCCGTCGATGCCGGAGTACGACTGCTCGAAGCAGATGCTGGCGGTAATCGCCAGAGCTGTCTGTTGGCCGAAACGCGCGCGGAGAAAGCCGCTCAGGATCATCATGCCCTTGTCGTGGGTCGAGCCTGAAAGGCGCGCCTCGCGCTCGATATTGACCACGCCCGCCTGACCGAGCGAAACCGCGGCGGTGATTCGCGACGGACGCCCGAAGCTGTACCCGCCGACGTCCAGCACCGCCAGTCCGTTGACCTGTCCGACCCGCGTGCCGCCGAGCTCGACGATCAAGGTGCCATTCGCGATCAGGCGGCGAATTTCCTCTTCGATAAAGTTCAGGCGCAGGATCCGCTCGGAGAGCGCGCGCTCCACGTCGCTGGCTTTAACCACCTTGGCGCTGCCCGCGCCGTCACCGCCCTGGCCTGCGGCGCGCGCGAAGTAAGCTGCCTCGCGGGCGAGATCGTCGATCGGCTCCATCATGCTGAGCACGCGCTGACGGTCGCCGGCCTGGCGCATCCCGAATTCCACGATTCGGGCCAGCGCGCCGCCCTCGAAGGGGGGCAGATTCTCGCGCTTGCAGAGCGCCGCGACCCGGGCCGCGTAGTGGCGCGCGGCGGCGGCGTCGGCGGCCACCACCGGCCTGACCTCGGCCTTGATCTTGAAAAGCTCGGAGAATTCCGGATCGTAGAAATACAACAGGCTGTAGAGATATGCGCCACCCAGAACGATAACCTTGTTGCGGATCTCGATCGGCTCCGGCTTCAGGCCTCCCGCCGAGAAGAACGGGAACGGATCGAAGGTCTCAGGCGTCAGGCGGCCGGATTTGAGGCTGCGCTTGAGCGTCTTCCAGACCCCCGGTTCGACGATCGCGTCCTCGAGATCGATCACCAGAAAGCCGCCGTGGGCCTTCAGGAAAGCGCCCGCGATGATCCGCGTGAAGTTGGTGCCGGAGCGCCCCAGCGGGTCCATCCAGCGCTCGATCGTGCCGAACACGTTGCGATAGGTTGGCGCGTCCTCGACCACCACCGGCGCGCCGCTGTGCCCGGCGTTGTCCACCATCACGTTCACCTGGTACTCCGTGAAGCGCCAGGCGTTGTCTCCCGGCGGGAAGGGGCCCGGCTCGCGCGATTCCTGGGCTTCGCGAAAACGATCGAGATGGGTCAGCATGTGTTCGGACACCTGGTCGAGGTATCGCGTCACCGCGGGATTCCGGAAGTCGGTCTTGAGCGCGGCGACTGCCGGAGCGATCAGCCGCGCCGCGAACGAGCGCTCGATCGCGCGGATGTCCTCGACCAGCTCGCGCATCAGCTCCTGCTGGCGCAGCATCAGGCCGCCAAGCTCGTCCTGCAGCTCGGCCTGGACCTTGCCGAGCCGATCGCGTTCCTGCTCGGGCAGCGCCCCCATCTCGCGCACCAGCACCTCGGGCGATTCCGGCATCTTGCCGCCGATCATCGGGATGAACAGCACCTGGCCGGTCGGCGTGGTCTGGATCGCAAAGCCGCGCTCGCGGGCGTGGGCCTCGAGGTTGCCGAACAACTCCTGCGCGCGCTTGTTGTATTTCTCGCGGAGCGCGGTGCGCTCCTGATCGAAGTCCTCGCGCCGAAACGCCTTGGGGAGCTGATCGCGCACGAAATTGACCAGCTCGAACATCCGCTGCCGCAGTTGCCGGCCTTGCCCGGGTTGAAGGTCGATTGCGTACGGCGCCTCGGGGCTTTCGAAGTTGTTGACGTAGATCCAGTCGCCGGGGGTGGGCATCCGGGCGGCCTTTTCGGCCAGCAGCCGCACGATCGTATCGCGCTCCTCGCGCGTGCGCAGGCCGCTTACGAACACGTTGTAGCCGGGCGCGTCGATTCCGATCGCCAGCCGGATCGCGTCCAGCGCGCGCGCCTGCCCGATCATCTCTTCCGAGCCGCCGTCGCCGACCCCCGCGAGCGAGTCCGGCGCCTCGGGCGGCGAACCGCGCAGATCGGCGGCGGTCAACTCCTGCGGCGGATGCGCCGGCTTCAGTTTGGCGTCGGGTGTAAGGTCGGGGCCGGTTGCTTCATTCGCCATGGTTGCGCCAGGCATTCAGTGAAGGATTGCGTCCTTTTCGGCAGTTCAGGATTGCCCGACTCGCACGCGGCGGGTTCGCGGCGTTTTGGGCAGCACTATCGCGAGCGTTCCTTGCGCCGCCTTCGCGCTGACGGCATCGCTTTGGACGGGATCGGAAAATGAAAACGCCTGCGCCACTCCGGTCGGTTCGCCGGGCACGCGCACTGTCAGGCGGCGATCGCTGACCTCGATATCGATATCGCCGGGGTTTGCGTCGCCAATCGCGATCAGCACCTCATAGCGGTCGGCATGATCGTGCACGATGGCGTGCTCCGATTCACCGATCGCTCCCGACACCCGCCATCGTTGAATCAGCAGGTCGTCGAAAAGCTCGTCGAAAGCTCTCTGGAATTCGTCAAGCGTGGTTGCGAAAAATCTGGTTGCCACCGCGGTAAACTCCAGCCGCCAATTCTAATGCGTCCACGGCGTTCCGGTCGAGCCTGCCGCTGGCGTCGGATTCGGGTCCGGGGCGCGTCGCCACCACTTGCGAGAGCCACGATAGTCGTCGTATCGTTCGCAACGTGGCGACTTTCAGCAAGATCATAGCTGCGACCGATTTCTCCGAGGACTCGGTGCGGGCCCTCCAGTTCGCCGAAGAACTGGCCCGCAAGTTCGGCGCCGAAACCATCGTCCTGCACGTCGACCAGCCGCTCGCGCCGGTGATGCTGACGCCGGAGTTCGGGCCGGGCCTGGATGCCGGCGCGATGAGCCGAATCGCCGAGGAGCAACGCCTGCTCGCCCAGCGCGAACTCGATCAGATCGTCGGACGGCTGCGCGACGGCGGACTCAAGGCGCGCAGCCTGCTTCGAGTCGGCGCGCCGTTCGTGGAGATCATCAGCGCGGCGCAGAGCGAGGGCGCCGATCTGATCGTGATGGGCACCCATGGGCGCACCGGTCTGGCGCACATCCTGTTGGGCAGCGTCGCGGAGCGCGTGGTGCAGAAAGCGCCATGCGCGGTGCTCACGATTCGGCATCCGGACCGCAAGTTCAAGCATCCGCTGGACAAGTGACCGTGCGGCCTCGGCTGGCGAGGCCCGCGAAGAACTTCCGTCTCGCCGCGAATCCTGCTTTTCTCTCTGGCATGGGATCTACATCGATTAGCGAAATTCACGCGCGCGAAATCCTGGATTCACGAGGCAATCCGACCATCGAGGTCGACGTCCGGCTGGAGGGCGGCGCGCTCGGCCGGGCCGCAGTGCCGTCGGGCGCCTCGACCGGTATCCACGAGGCCTTGGAGCTCCGTGACGGCGATCCCGGCCGCTACGGCGGCAAGGGCGTCCTGAAAGCGGTCGCGAACGTCAACGACATTGTCGCGCCCAGCTTGAGAGGCGCTGACGCCACCGCGCAGCGCGCGCTCGACGAGCGGCTGGTGGCTCTCGACGGAACGGAGAACAAGTCGAAGCTCGGCGCCAACGCGACGCTCGGAGTCTCGATCGCGCTGTCCCACGCCGCTGCGGCCGAATCGGGACTGCCGCTGTATCGGTACCTCTCTGCCGACGCGCATGTGATGCCGGTGCCGCAGATGAACGTGCTCAACGGCGGCAAGCACGCCGACTCCAGCGTCGATATGCAGGAGTTCATGATCGTGCCGATCGGCGCGACGGCATTTTCCGAGGCGCTCAGGACGGGCGCGGAAGTCTTTCATGCGCTCGCGGACGTGCTGAAGAAACGCGGCCATTCAACCAACGTCGGCGATGAGGGCGGTTTCGCGCCCAATCTGAAAACCAACCAGGAGCCGATCGAGCTGATCCTCGAGGCGATCGTAAAGGCGGGCTATCGGCCGGGCCGCGACCTTGCGCTTGCGCTCGATCCGGCGGCCAGCGAGTTCTGCGAGGAAGGAAAGTACGTGTTCGCGCGCTCCGACCGGAAGGCGCGATCGGCGGAGGATATGGTCCGGTTATACGCCGACTGGATCGCGCGCTATCCGATCGTATCGATCGAAGACGGACTCGCGGAGGACGATTGGGACGGCTGGCGGATGATGACGCGCGAGTTGGGCGCGCAAGTCCAGCTCGTCGGCGACGACATATTTGTCACCAACATGAAGTTCTTGAGGCGCGGGATAAAAGAGCGCGTGGCAAACTCGATCCTGATCAAGCTCAACCAGATCGGCACGCTGACCGAAACTCTCGACGTCATCAAGATTGCGCGCGAGGCCGGTTACACCACGGTCATTTCCCATCGCTCGGGCGAGACCGAAGACACGACCATCGCCGATCTGGCGGTCGCGACCGGCGCCGGCCAGATCAAGACCGGATCGCTGAGCCGCGGCGAGCGCACCGCCAAGTACAACCGTCTGTTGAGAATCGCCGAAGAGCTGGGCCCGCGCGCCACCTATCCGGGCGGCGCGGCGTTCCAGCGAAAGCCGGAGCATAGCGTGCGATGAGCCGCCCTCCGGTCGCGGCGCTGATCATTTTCGACGGATGGGGCGTGCGGCGCGCGCGCGAGTCCAACGCGATCGCGATCGCGCACACGCCGGTTATGGATCGCCTTTACGCAACCCAGGCGCATACCGCGCTCGACGCCTCGGGCGAGTCGGTCGGGCTTCCGCCGAGCGTGATGGGCAACTCGGAGGTCGGCCATCTGACGATCGGCGCGGGCCGCGTCATCTACCAGGACCTGATGCGGATCAGCAGGGCGATCGAGACCGGCGCATTCGCGCGCAATCCCGTGCTGCTCGCTGCGATTAGGGTCGCGGCTGCCGGCGGCCGGACGCTCCATCTATGGGGGCTGCTCTCGGACGGCAGCGTCCACAGCCATATCGGCCATCTCTTCGCACTGCTCGAACTGGCGGCCAGGGAGAACGTCAAGGACATCGCGGTACACGCCGTGCTCGACGGGCGCGACAAGCCGCCGCGCTCGGCGATTCCGTTCGTCGAGCAACTTCAAGTAAAGCTTGAAGGGCTGGGGCGCGGCCGTATCGCGACTGTGATCGGACGCTACTACGCAATGGATCGGGACCAGCGATGGGATCGGATCGAGCGGGCCTGGCGCGCGATCGTCGAAGCCGGCGGCGCGCGCGCGCGCGACGCGATGACGGCCATCGAGGCCGCATACGCCGCCGATCAGGGCGACGAATTCGTCGAGCCGGCGTGATTGCGGATCACGCGCCGGTCGCGGACGGCGACCAGGTGATCTGCTTCAACTTCCGCGCCGATCGCGCGCGCCAGATGACCGCCGCGATCGCGCTCGAAAAATTCACCGGCGGATACACCGGTTTCAATCGCCCGCGTTTCCCGAAAGTCGGCTACGTGTGCATGACCGAATATGATCGAAGCTTCGGTCTTCCGGTCGCGTTTGGTCCGGAAGACGTCAAGAACACGCTCGCCGAAGTGTTAGCCCGCGAACACATCGCGAATCTGCGGATCGCGGAGACCGAGAAGTACGCGCACGTGACTTACTTCCTCAACGGAGGCGTCGAGAAGCCATTCGCGATGGAAGAACGAGCGTTGATCCCGTCTTCCAAGGTCGCGACCTACGATCTGGAACCCGCGATGAGGGCTGCCGAGATCGCGGATCGCGCGGTGCAGGAAATCGGTGCGGGGCGCTTCGGCGTAATAGTGATCAATTTCGCCAATCCCGACATGGTGGGTCACACCGGAAATCTCGAGGCGACGGTGAAGGCGGTCGAGGCGACCGACGCGGCGACGGGCCGCGTGATCGATGCGCTCGGGCGCGCCGGCGGCGTCGCGTTAATCACCGCCGATCACGGCAATGCCGAGTTCATGGCCGATCCCGCGACCGGCCAGCCGCACACCGCCCATACCACGAATCCGGTGCCGCTCGTCCTGTTCGATCCGTCGTTCAATGGCCGCCTCCGCGCCGGCGGCGCGCTCTACGACGTAGCCCCGACGCTGCTCGCGATGCTCGAACTCAGTGCGCCCCCCGAAATGACCGGCCACGATTTGCGGATCGCGTGAAGGATGGCGACGGCCCAGATTCACCACCTCACCACCTGCTCGTAGATCTTCGGCAACTGGCGCGGGAGTGACGTGATGTCATCGATCACCAGGTAGCGCGACGCGGAGCACATCTGGCGCAGGTAGTCGTGGCCGGTGCGATCGACCGTAATGCAGAACGGCAGCACGCCGGCATTCTCCAGCTCCTTCAGCGCCACCATCGTGTCCTGGATTCCGTAGGCATTGGAGCGCCGATCGTGGCCGTAGTCGAAGTCCTGCGGGAACCCGTCGCTCAGCAGGATCACGTGCCGGGCCCGCGAGGCGACATCCTTGAACTTCTCGCGCACGTGCCGAATCGCAGCGCCCATCCGGGTCGATCGCTTCGGGCTCGACTGCTCCGACCCGCGCTCTTACCTCGTCGGACAGTTCGCTCTCGAATTCCTTGATTATGTAAAACTCGACGTTGTCGCGGCCGTGGCCGGAGAAGCCCATGATCGCGTACTGGTCGCCGATCTCTTCGAGTGCCTGCGCCATGATCACCAGCGCTTCCTTGTTCACGTCGATCACGCGTCGCGGACGTTGCGCGGTCTGCGGCCGCCGCTGCCACGCCTTCATCCAGTCGTCCAGGTCGTCATCGTCGCCCTGGCGGCGGACTTCGCGATGAATCGGCTCATCGGTCGAGGCCGACATGTCGAGCAGGAAGAGCGTGGCAACGTCGCGAGCCTCCTTCTTGCGGGCCTTGTACACGCGGCTGTCCGGATTCTGGCCCATCAGGCGCGCGACCCGCGTCTCAATCGTGCGATCGAGATCGATCTCCTCGCCGTCTTCCAGCCCGCGCACCATCCGGTACGAGGCCGGCGGATTCTCTGGAAGTGCCGTCGCACCTGCGGCAGCATCTCGGCGTACTGTTCCAGCGTGCGATTGTAAAAGTCGCCCTCATCGCCGGGGAGCTGGATTTCGCGCAGCCGGCACCAGTTGCGCCGGTAATCGCCGAGCACGTAGTCCCACTCGTCGTAGGCGTAGTATGCGTCCTCGTGGCCGCGCCCGCCGATTATCAGCCTGCGCTGGCCGCTGACCGCGCCGATCTCGGCAAGCTGTTCGCGCAACTGTTCGAGCTCCTGGGCCTGCTTGCCCTTGAGCTGGGTGAGATACATGCCTTCGCCTTCGCTGCCGCCGCCGTCCGCCTCTGAGGGCTTTATCTCCGCGCCCTGGTCGAGCATCCGCTGGATTTCCTCAGGCGACAGCGACCGGCCACCCTTGCCCCTGGGCGCCTTGCCCGACACTTCGAGCTTCACGCGCTGGTTCGGTTCGTCGCCATCCTGCGGATTGGTGGCGCCTTCGTCTTCGCCCTGTCCCTGCCGGTCGCTCCCGGGGCCGTGCATGCTCGCCAGGTCGTCGCGCATCCGCGCCGCTTCCTGCGCGAGAGGGTCGTCCGGGTCGGCGCGCTCCGCGGATGCGATCAGGTCCCGCAGCCATCGATGTAACGCGATCGTTTGGCGCGCGCTGACCGCGACGTCGGCGCCGCGTGCTCTCAGCGGAACGAAGAACTGCGCAGCCCGCCCGACCAGCGCCCGCATCGGCTGGACATAGGCATGGTGGGCATTATCGACATCATCTTCATTTCTATTGTCGCCCAACGCCGCCCACACCAGGGCCGTGCTGAGCGAGGCTTGATCGAGGGCCGCGGCCAAAGTGCGGTTCAGGCCGCTGATGCGCGGCGCCAGCCCTGCATACCGCCGGCAAAGTTTCGCATCGACGCGCGCCGCTTCGCAGAGCCGGAACAGCGCTCCCGCCAGCGTCGGATCATCGAACGACGAGACGAAGCTCTCCACCGCTTCCAGGCCGGTTTCGGCGCGATCCTCGAAACCGGCGATGTCAGCGAGCCTGAAGGTGAAGGTGCCGAACTCGTGGCGTCCGGCCAGGTGCGCAGCGGCGACGAAATAGTAATCCGAGGCGAGGTCCCGGCGCTCCAGATTCTCCACCTTCTCGGGCAGGTAGATCATCCCGCTCGAAAGGAACGGATAGCGAAACGGGAGCAGCGCGCCGGAAGTCGAGAGCGAATCGATCCGGAATTCGAGCGGAAACAGCATCCGCATGAATTTCGTCAGCACGCCCTTTATTTCGTGCAGGCTCTGGAGGTTGGGAGGACTGGTCATCAAATCTGTCTGAGTTGTATCAAGCGCGCGAGTGGCGAGGCAAATTTGCGGTCGCGCATCCAACTTGACTCTGCCGGACCGGGCTGACTTAACTGTTTGATGCTCATGCGTCTCGTGCGTTTCGCCCATCGCTTCAAATTCCTGAGCGCGCCCGCCGTCGCTGCCCTGCTCGCAATCGCGCCGGTCAGCGCCGCGCTCGCCGGCATCGCCGACGGCGTCAAGACCGCCAGGCTTCCCAACGGGCTTCAGGTGCTGGTGCTGGAGAATCACAAGTCGCCGGTCGCGACCTTCAACGTTTTCTACAAGGTGGGATCGCGCAACGAGCAGACCGGCAAGACCGGCCTCTCGCATCTGCTCGAACATCTGATGTTCCGCGGCACCAAGAAGCTCAAGCCCGAGGAATTTTCAAACATCATCCAGGAAAACGGCGGGATGGACAACGCATTCACTGCCAGCGACTTCACCGACTACTTCGAGGTGATCAATCGCGACCATCTCGACGTCCCGATTTCGCTCGAAGCCGACCGGATGGCGAATTTCGAGCCCAAGGGCTTCGATTCCGAGAAGGCGGTCGTGATGGAAGAGCGGCGGATGCGCACCGAGGACAATCCCGAGGACGCGCTGGGCGAGATCACCCAGGCCCAGGCGTTTCTCGCGCATCCATATCATTGGCCCGTGATCGGCTGGATGCACGACGTGCAGGGCCTGACGCTCGCCGACGCGCTGAAGTATCACCAAGCATACTACACGCCCGGCAATGCGCTCATCGTTGCGGTCGGCGACTTCGACAGCGAGAAGGTGCTCAAGCAGATCGGAGAATCGTTCGGCGCGATAAAGGGCGAGGCGAAGCCCGCCGGGCCGACCGAAGTCGAGCCGCCCCAGGAAGGCGAGCGGCACGTGGTGTTGAGACATGCCGCGGATTTGCCGGCATTCGCCGAAGCCTTCCACGTGCCGAATTACCAGAGCGCGGACGCATTCGCGCTCGAAGTGGCCTCCGACCTGCTCGTCGGCGGTCAGAGCGCGCGGCTGTACAAAAGGATGGTGATCGAGAAGCAAATGGTGGTTAGCGTTGACGCGAGCTACGAGATCACCTCGTTCGACCCGAGCCTGTTCTGGATCTCCGCGCAGATGCGGCCGCACGTGAAAGCCGCCGACGCTCTGGCCGAGGCTGACAAGGAGATCGTGTTATTGCGCGAGAAACCGCCCGGTGCCGAGGAACTCCAGAAGGCCAAGAACCAGGAGCAGGCATCATTCGTGTTCGGCCAGGACTCGATCTTCGAGGAGGCGATGCTGCTCGGGACGTACCAGATGCTTGGCGACTATCGGATGGTCGACAGATACCTGAGCGGGATCGACAAGGTCACCGCCGACGATATCCAGCGCGTCGCGCGCACCTACCTGGTCCACTCCAACCGCACCGTCGGCGTGCTGGTGCCGACCGGGGTGCTGCCGCACAAGGGAGCCGGCGAGATGAGTCATGGACCGGTCAGCCATGCCCGGTCGGGTGATATCGCCGGGGTTGCGCATTGAAACCGCTGCCGATACCGCAGCCGCCCCGGGCCGCAGGGTTCGCCGCAACTCTCGCCGCGCTCGCGATGCTGGCGCTCGCATCGCCGCCGGGCTTCGCAATCGAGATAAAATCGGCGAAGCTCTCCAGCGGCGCCACGTTGCTGGTCTCCGAGCAACATCAACTGCCGATGGTCACGATGGCGATCGCATTCGATGGAGGATCGCGCCGCGACCCCAAGGGCAAAGAAGGACTCGCCTATCTCACCGCAAACGCGCTGACTCAGGGCACCAAGGACCTGACCGTCGACCAGTTCAATCAGAAGGTCCACTTCATGGGCAGCGCGATCTCGGTGGACGCCGGGCAGGACTACGCCCAGGCGAGCTTCACCTCGCTCAAGCGCTACCAGAACGACACGCTGCGGCTGCTCAGCGCTGTGCTGCTGCAGCCCGGAATGCGCGACGCCGACATCGTGCGCAAGCGCGACGAGCAGGTCGCCGCGATCAAGGCCGAGGAAGAACAGCCCTCGTATGTCGCCAGAGTGGCGTTCAAGAAGCTGCTCTACGGCGACGGACCGTACGGCCATCCCGAGGCAGGCAGTTCGGAATCGGTCGCGAAGCTGACGCCTGAAGATGCGCGAGACTTCTACCGCGATCACTACAAGCTTGGCGGCGCCGTGATCGCGGTGGTGGGAGACGTGAATGCCGGCGAGATAAAGGACGCGCTGGAGGCGCAGTTGGCCGGATTGCGCGGCGCGGTGCCGGCAGAGACTCCGCCGCAAACGCAGACCGTGCCGTCCGGCCTTCATCCCACGATGATCGATCGCGATGTGGCGCAGGCCAACCTGATTCTGGGCTTTCAGGGCATCGCGCGCTCCAATCCGGACTACTATCGGCTGCAGGTGATGAACTACATATTGGGCGGCGGCGGGTTCGCCTCGCGCCTGACCAAGGTCGTGCGAAGCAAGGAGGGACTCGCCTATTCTATCGGGAGCGGGTTCGCTGCCGGCCTGTTCCCGGGCGCCTTCGAGATCGTGTTGCAGACCAAGAACAGGAGCGCAACGAGGCGATTCGGCTCTCGATCCAGCAGCTGTGCGAGATCCAGGAGCATCCCGTATCCGACGCCGAGCTCGACTCCGCCAAGCGGTTTCTGATCGGCGGTTTCCCGCTGACGATCGATCGGCAGAGCTCGATCGCCAGCTTCATGCTCCAAATCGAGCTGTACGGTCTCGGACTCGACTACGCGGACCGATATCCGAAACTGGTCGGCGATGTCAGCAAGGAAGACGTGCTGCGGGTGGCGAAGCAGTACCTGCATCCCGACGCGATGCTGCTGGTGGCGGTCGCCAATCTGAGCGAGGCCGCGATCAATGTCGCCAGCCTCAGCACCCACTGAAGATCGTCGCGACCGGGGCGTTGTCGCATTGTCGGAGAACAGCGCTGGTAATATTCTGAAAGGACGAATATGTCGGCTGCCGCAATTCACAGGCTTACTATCAGCAAGGCCAGAAGCAGCCTTGATCAGCTCGCGCAACGGGCGCACCTGAAGAAGGAGTATTTCATCCTCGAACAGGACGGCGTGGCCGTGGCCGCGATTCTGGACGCCGACGAACTCGAGGACTACCTGGAACTTCGCGATTCCGGTGTTCGCCGGCAAGTGAAAGGCAGCAATCAGGACCTGCGCGCACGAAGAACCCGCCCGGCCTCTCAATTCCTCGCGGAACTGAAGACAGAGCGAAGGCCAAAGTCCCGCGGGACTCGCGGACGGCCCTGATCGGCGCGCGCCAGCCCGGAGCGCCCGCTTCTTAAGTCACCTACGGGGTCGGCAGGAACGCGGTCGTGGGTACGAGTTATCGCGTCGAGACCACGCCGCACTTTGAACGCGAGTTCAATAAACTGGCGCGCAGACACCCCGAGCTTGTCGAGCACCTCGAGGGGGTGCTCGGAATACTGGCGTCCGACCCCTACAATCGCACGCGCGCGCATCCGATCGGAAAGCTGAAAGGGGTTGCCGCCGGCGACGCCCAATATCGCGTCAGACTTGGAAGATTCCGGTTCCGGTACGACATCGTGGGTCAAGTTGTCCATCTGAAGGCCGTTGCCTTGCGCAGCGAGACGACCTATCGCTAAATGGAAAGCGGACATTCGAAGACCGAAGCCCCTCTTCTCCATACGATCGGCCATTCGACCCATCCGATCGGCAGGTTCCTGGAACTCCTGAGCGAGCATCGAATAGCCGTCCTTGCCGACGTGCGATCCTTCCCGAGCTCGCGCAAGTGGCCGCAGTTCAATCAGGCCCCACTCGAGCGATCGGTCCGCGATGCGGGCCTGGAGTATCGATGGCTCAAGCGGCTCGGCGGAAGACGCCACGCGGTCCGCCCCGATTCGCCGCACACCGCGTGGACCCATCCGGCGTTCCGGTCGTATGCCGACTACATGGACGGCGAGGAGTTCGCTGCGGGAATCGGGGAGCTGATCCGGATCGCGGCCGGCGCGCGCACCGCAATCATGTGTTCGGAGGGGCTGTGGTGGCGATGCCATCGGCGGCTGATATCGGACAAGATGATCGCGCTCGGATGGGACGTGATGCATATCCTGCCGGCGGGCAAGCTATCGCGGCACGAGCTGACCGAGTTTGCCCGCATCGTCGAGGGGCGGCTGATCTACGACGGCCAGAGCGACAACAACTTGGAGTAGGGGAGGGGGAACTGAGGCTCACGCGGCGGCGCGATGGGCCAGGACTTCGCGCAGGAATTGGCCGGTGTACGAGCGCTTCACAGCCGTGACTTCTTCGGGCGTGCCTTTCGCCACGACCTCGCCCCCGCGATCGCCGCCTTCGGGTCCCAGATCGATGATGTAATCCGCGGTCTTGATCACTTCGAGATTGTGCTCGATCACGATCACCGTGTTGCCGCTGTCGGCCAGCCGGCCGAGAACGCTGAGCAGCTTCTTCACGTCGTCGAAGTGCAGCCCGGTGGTCGGCTCGTCCAGGAAGTAGAGCGTGCGCCCGGTCGCGCGGCGCGCGAGCTCGCGCGAGAGCTTGATCCGCTGAGCTTCCCCGCCCGACAGCGTGGTGGCCGATTGGCCGAGATGAATATAGTCCAGTCCCACGTCGCGCAGGGTCTCCAGCTTCTGGCGGATGGGCGGCACCGAGCCCATGAACTCGAGCGATTCGGTCACCGTCATGTTGAGGACCTCGGAGATGTTCTTGCCCTTGTACTGAATCTCCAGCGTGTCGCGATTGTAGCGCCGCCCGCCGCAGACCTCGCAGGTTACGTACACGTCGGGCAGGAAATGCATCTCGATCCGGATGATTCCGTCGCCCTGGCACGCCTCGCATCGACCGCCCTTGACGTTGAACGAAAAACGTCCCGGTCCATAACCGCGCATCCGCGCGTCCGGCAACTGCGCGAACAGGTCGCGGATATGGGTGAACAGCCCCGTGTAAGTCGCGGGATTTGATCGCGGCGTGCGCCCGATCGGGCTCTGATCGACGTGGATCACCTTGTCGAGGTTCTCAACGCCGTCGAGGCTCCGATGGGCGCCGGCGCGTTCGCGGCTGCGGTTGAGCTTCTGGGCGAGCGCCCGGTAGAGCGTGTCGAGCACGAGCGTCGACTTGCCCGAGCCCGATACGCCCGTGACGCAGGTGATGGCTCCGAGCGGAAAGCCGACCGTCAGGTCGCGCAGGTTGTTCTCGTGCGCGCCCTTTACGGTAAGCCATCGGTTGCCGATCGGGCGGCGGCGGTTCGGAACCGGAATTTCCATCTCGCCCGAGAGATACTTGCCGGTCAGCGAATCCGGGTTGCGCATCACCTCGTCCGGCGTGCCTTGGGCGACAACGTAGCCGCCAAGCGCGCCCGCGCCCGGACCCATGTCTACGATGTGATCCGCCTCGAGCATCGTTTCGCGATCGTGCTCGACCACCAGCACGGTATTGCCGAGGTCGCGCAGCCGCTTGAGCGTGGCGAGCAGCCGCTCGTTGTCGCGCTGATGTAGCCCGATCGAGGGCTCGTCAAGGATGTAGAGCACGCCGACCAGGCTCGAACCGATCTGGGTGGCAAGCCTGATGCGCTGGCCCTCGCCGCCGGAGAGGCTGCCGGAGGTGCGGTCGAGGGTGAGATAGTCGAGTCCGACGCCGGCCATGAAGTTCATCCGCTCGCGAATCTCCTTCAGGATCAGGCGGGCGATCTCGGTCTCCTGCGCGGTCAGCCTCGGCTCGGCGAAGAATCCGATCGCCTGCTTGACGGACATCGCGGTGACCTCGTTGATCGCCTTGCCATTGAACCGGACGAAGAGGCTCTCCTTCTTGAGCCGCGCACCCTTGCAGGCCGGGCAGGGCCGCATGTTCATGTAGGCTTCCACCCACTCGCGCACGCTGTCGGAGCTGGTCTCCTTGTGCCAGCGATTGAGCCATTCCAGAACGCCCTCAAACGGGCGCGCATACTGGGCGCGATGATGCCCGCGGGTGTACGAGAATTCGATCTCCTCGCCGCCGGAGCCGCTCAAAATCACCTTGCGGACCTTGATCGGAATCGTGCGCCAGGGCTGATCGAGACTGAACTTGTAGTGGGCCGCCAGCGATTCGAGCAGCGGCTGCATCGCGTTGATCCTGGCCCACGGAGCGATCGCGCCGTCGTTGACGCTCAGGTCCTCGTCCTGCACCACCAGCTCGGGATCGAAATACATGATCGAGCCGATTCCGGAGCATTCCGCGCACGCGCCGTGCGGGCTGTTGAACGAGAACATCCGCGGCGTGATCTCGGGATACGAGATCCCGCAATCGACGCACGCGAAGCGCTGGCTGAAGTAGATGCCGGCCTCGTTCTTGGCATCCAGGCGCTCGATCTTCAGCAGGTCCTGCCCGTACTTGAATGCCACTTCGAGCGAGTCGGCGAGCCGCTTCTCGATTCCCTTGCGGATAGCCAGCCGATCGACCATCACCTCGATCGTGTGGCGCTGGTTCTTGTTGAGGTTGATATCCTCGCCCAGCTCGCGCAGCGCGCCGTCAACCTTGACCCGCACGAAGCCCGCCCGCCGCAGATCGATCAGTTCCTTGCGATACTCGCCCTTGCGGTCGCGCACGATCGGCGCGAGCACGTGGATGCGCGTCGCTTCGGGCCAGCTCATGATGCGATCCACGATCTGCTGGATGCTCTGCTGGGAGATTTCGCGGCCGCAGTTGTAGCAGTGGGCGCGCCCGACGCGCGCAAACAGCAGCCGCAGGTAGTCGTAAATTTCGGTGATGGTGCCGACCGTGGAGCGCGGGTTGTTGGAGGCGCTCTTCTGCTCGATCGAAATCGCCGGCGAGAGTCCCTCGATCGAATCGAGGTCCGGCTTCTCCATCTGCTCCAGGAACTGGCGCGCGTAGGCGGACAGCGACTCGACATAGCGGCGCTGACCCTCGGCGTAGATAGTGTCGAAGGCGAGCGACGATTTGCCGGAACCGGAGAGGCCGGTGATTACCACCAGCCGGTCGCGCGGAATCTCAAGGTCGATGTTCTTGAGATTGTGCTCGCGGGCTCCCTTGATGACTATCTTCTCGGCCATCGAACGCCCCGTCCTTATGCTCGCGCCGCGCCCACGCGCCTTATGGTGGCCCGCGCCGGCGCCGCGCGGAATGCCACAGCTCGGCGAGCATACTCGATCGCCGCGATCATGCTTCCCGGCTCCGCGACCCCGCGCCCGGCGATATCATAGGCCGTGCCGTGGTCCGGCGAGGTGCGCACAAAAGGCAGTCCCAGGGTGACATTCACCGCACGATCAAACTCCAGGGTCTTGAGGGCGATCAAGCCCTGGTCGTGGTACATCGCGACCGCCGCGTCGAAACCGAACTGCCCCGACGCGCGGACGAAGGCCGTGTCGGGCGCGAGCGGGCCTCGCGCGTCAATTCGCTCGCGGCGCGCGGTCTCGATCGCGGGCGCGATCACGCGGACTTCCTCGTCGCCGAACAATCCATTCTCGCCGGCGTGCGGATTGAATCCCAGCACCCCAAGCCGCGGGCACTCGATTCCCAGCTTATCGCGCAGGTGAGCGTGCAGCAGCCGGATTGTATCGAGCACCCGCTTTTGGGTCAGCGCCCGCGAGACCGCCGCGAGTCTCATGTGAACCGTCACCAGCGCGAGCCTGAGGCGCTCGCCCGCGAACATCATGCGCCAGAGCCTCACGCTCGCGAGCTCGGCAAGCAACTCCGAATGGCCGGGAAAATTATGCCCGGCGCGGTTGAGCCATTGCTTGTTGATCGGCGCGGTCAAGACCGCCGCCGCCTCACCCCGCAGCGCCATCTCGGTGGCCGCTACGATGTAACGATACGCGGCGTCACCGCCTTCGACCGTCCCGCGCCCGGGGCGTATCGCGCGGGGCGAGAGTCTCCCGACGCTCAACACCGGCAGCGCGTCCCCGAAGTCCGTCCGGTTGCCCCATTCGCAAGGTTCGCGAACTCCTTCCAGCCCGCGCGCAGCGAGGCGCATCGCCCCCAGATCGCCGACCACGATCAGGCCGGGCTTGGCGCGCGAGGCCGCAATGGCGGCGGCCGCCTTCAGGATCACTTCGGCGCCCACCCCGGCAGGATCGCCCATCGTGACCACGATCGGCGCCGAGTGTCTTCGCGGCCGCATCAAATCCGGATTCTAGTAGAACGATTCGACGTGATGGTTCTTGACCAGGTCCTGGTCAACGAATTGCTCGAAGTGGTCTTTGGCCTTCGCGTCGGTCAGCTTCTCCCGGATGTCGTCCTTGACTTCGTCGAAGGGCTTGGGCCCCGGCAGTTGGTGCTCCTCGAGCTTGACGATATGGAATCCGTGGCTGGTCCGGACGGGCTGGGAGATGTCTCCCGGCTTGAGGCCCTTAAGCGCGTCACGGATCTCGTCGAGCATCTCGTCGGGGGCGAAGTAGCCCAGCTCACCGCCCGTCTTCCTGGAATCGTCATCCGAGAACTGGGCCGCAAGCCCGCTGAAGTCTTCGCCGCCGGTGGCGCGCTTCCTGACCTTTTTGGCCCTGGCCCTGGCCGCTTCGATTTCGGCGGGCGGTGCGCCTGCGCCGACCGCGATCAGAATCTGGGCGAGCCGGTAGCGCTCGGACTTGTTCATGAACTCGTCGCGATGCGCATCGTAGTAGGTCCTCACTTCGCCATCCGAGACGCTGATCTTGGAGCGCACATCCCGATCGAGCATCATCATTTTCTCGACCTCAAGCCGCGCGCGCTTGCGGAATTCCTCGTAGCTGGTGCCGCTTTTGAGCAACTGCTCGCGGAACTGCTGATCGGTCAGGTTGTTCTGCTCCCTGACCCGCTCGATGAACTTATCGACCTGCGACTCATCGACCTGGCTCTCGAAGTTTCTGGTCTCGGAATCGAGGAGCTTGCTCTGAATGAGCTGTTTGAGCGCCTTGCGGATCAAATCGGGAGCGCGCGGGTCGGAGTCATCGGGGATTGGCGTGCCGGCGCTGGCGCTGAACGTCCGCACGTCGTGCATCGTGATCGGCTCGCCGTCAACACTCGCGACCACGCGGTCTACGATCTGTTGGGCGAAGGCCGAAGTCGCGCCGGCAAAGACGGCGATGATTGCGAGGAAGAGCACTCCTCTGAGCACCTCTCCGGCTTTGTTGCGGGAGAGGGCGGCGCGAGCCAGGTGAGGGTGCTGCCGCGAGTTCATTCCAGTTCCAATCGATCGCGTGGGCGCTAATTGGCAAGCGGGGTCGCCTGGCGGCCCGGCTGGACCTCCAACTTTTCACAGCCCTCCAAAGCCTGCAACACGCTTTCGATCTGCGCGAAGGTTTGCTGATATTCCCCGGGCTCGATTCGCACCAGCACCTGGAAGGTCGGCGTGAGGCGAATCCGTTTGCGGTTGGCGTCCGCGAGCGCGTTCAGCCGTGCGGTATCCACCGGTGCGTCGGCGTGGAACTTCACTTCGAGCTGGCTGCCCTTCACGATCGCGCTCAGGATCATCATCTCCTTCATGCGCCGCCGCACCTTCATCGCCGCGGCCAGATTCTCGACCAGCGTCGGCAGCGGTCCAAAGCGGTCACGCATCTCCTCGCGCAGATCGTCCATCTCCTGGTCCGATGCCGCGCGCGCAAAGCGCCGATACAGTATCAGCCGCTCGTTCTCGTCGGGTACGAAACTGTCGGGCATGTAGGCCGGGATGCCGAGCCTCAGCTCGGGCTCGAAGTCCGGGCGCAGGGGCTCGCCGCGCAGCTCATGGATCGCCTGCTCCATCATCTCGGTGTAGAGCTCGAAGCCGACCTCGGAGATTTCGCCCGACTGCTCGCGGCCGAGCAGATTGCCGGCGCCGCGCAGTTCGAGGTCGCGCATCGCCAGCTTGAAGCCGCCGCCGCTTTCGCCCTCGACCAGCTCGCGCAGCGCGTCGATTCGCCGCTTGGCATCGCGCGTGATGATGTGCTCGCCGGGAATCAGCAGGTAGACGTACGCCTTCTGCCGCGATCGTCCGACCCGCCCCCTGAGCTGGTAGAGCTGGGCCAGGCCGAAATGGTCGGCGCGGTTGATGAACATGGTGTTGGCGTTCGGGATGTCGAGGCCGGATTCGATGATCGTAGAGCAGACCAGGACGTTGATCTTCTTTTCGATAAAGTCGCGCATCACTTTTTCGAGCTGATGGCCTTCCATCTGTCCGTGCGCGACCGCGATCTTTGCCTCGGGAATCAGGGCGCGCAGATGGCGCGCCATGTACTCGATGTTCTCGACCCGGTTGTGGACGAAGAACACCTGGCCGCCGCGGTTCAACTCCCAGAGAATCCGGTCGCGCAGCAAGCCGTCCTCGAAGTGCGCGACGTAAGTCCGAATCGCCTGGCGATCGGGCGGCGGCGTCTGGATCACGGAAAGGTCGCGGATTCCGATCATCGCCATGTTCAACGTCCGCGGGATCGGGGTCGCAGTCAGGGTCAGCACGTCCACCAGCTTGCGCAGCCGCCTGATCCGCTCCTTGTCGGCGACGCCGAAGCGATGCTCCTCGTCAACGATCAGGAGTCCGAGATGCTTGAACTCGACGTCACTCTGAAGCAGGCGATGGGTCCCCACGACGATATCGACGGTGCCGCGCGCGACGTCGGCGAGCACCGCCTTGTTCTCGCGCGGATTGCGAAATCGCGACACCATCTCGACGCGCACCGGATGCTCCTTGAAGCGCGCGCTGAAGGTATCGAAGTGCTGCTCCGCGAGGATCGTGGTCGGCACCAGCACCGCGACCTGCCGCCCGTCCATCACGGCGACGAACGCGGCGCGCAAGGCGACCTCGGTCTTGCCGAAGCCGGCGTCGCCGCATATGAGCCGATCCATTGGCTTGGCGCGCGTCATGTCGCGGACCACGTCGTCGATGGCCGCGAGCTGATCGGGCGTCTCCTCGAACTCGAAACGATCGGCGAAGTCGTGATAGTCGCCGCCCGGATGAGGAAACGCGTGACCTTCCATCACCTCGCGCGCGGCGTATATCTCGAGCAGCTCCGCCGCCATCGAGAGCACCGCCTGTTTGGTGCGGCGCTTCACCTTTTCCCACGAGCCGCTGCCCAGCCGTGCGAGCTTCGGCTCGGCGCCGTCGCCCCCGACGTATCGCTGGACCAGGTTGATGCGCTCGACCGGGACGTACATCCGCGCTTCGCCTGCGTACTCGAGGTCCAGAAAATCGCCTTCGACTTCCGCCACCTTCATGTGCTTCAGGCCGCGGTACTTCCCGATCCCGTGGTCGATGTGCACCACGAAATCGCCGGGCCGCAACTCTTCGAGATTGAGCAGCACGCCCTTCGGCGAAGGGCGCGAGCGGCGGCGTACGCGCGGCTCGCCGAAAATGTCTTCCTCGCTGTAGACATACAGTCCGTCACTCTGCAGCACCGCGCCGGTCGAGATTTCGCCTTCCAGGATCGCGGGCCGATAGTCGGGACATTCCAGAAGAGCCGGAAAGGTCTTGCACTCGGCGTTCACTTCGAGGTCGTAGGCTTCAAGATGGCGCCGCAGCCGCGCGGCCTGGCTCGGCCCCTCGACTACCATCACCGCTCTTCCTTGTCCGCGCCGGACCTCCTTGAGTTCCGCGGCCAGCGGCTCGAACGAGATCGGCTGGCGCTTCTCGCCGGGATTGGGAGCGCCAAGCTTGAGGCCCGGCTGGCATTTGATTTCGATCGGAATCGCATAGCCCTCGCGCGGCTGAGCGGCGGTGATCAGCGAACCGACCTCGACCGCCGTCATCTGCGAGGCTGCGCGTTCGAATTCATCGGGCAACAGGTAGAGCGCCTCGAGCGCGGGATGAAAGCTGGGCTTGGACTGCGCCGCGGCGGCTTCGGCGGAGATCCGCTCGGCAAACCGATGGGCCTCGGCGAGCAGCCGCCCGGGATCGATGAGCCACGCGATGGTGTCGCCCGGAAGATAATCGAAGACCGAATCGAGCGGCTGGTCGAAGAGATACGGCATCAGCAGTTCCGCGCCCGGAAACAACAGCCCGCTTTCGAGGGCCTCCGCGATCTCCGCGACCTCCTTGCGGACCAGGCCGATCTCGGCGCTCCGGAGCGCGACGCGCTCGCGCAGCTTGTCGCGTTTGAGGCTCGACGGCGGCACCAGACGGCATCGGATAATCGTCGCCTCCGCGACCTCGTCCGCCGATCGCTGGCTCGCCGTGTCGAAACTGCGGATCGACGTTATCAGGTCATCTTCGAGTTCGAGCCTGAGCGGATCGCGATACAGCGGCGAGAGAATGTCGACGATCCCGCCGCGGACGCTGAAGTCGCCCAGTTCCTCGACTTGCGGCACGCGCTGGTAGCCAAGCGCCGCCAGCGCTTCGACCAGCGCGTCCAGATCGACGCTCTCCCCGGGCGCCATCCTGAGGATCGAATCGTCGAAGGCGGCGCGCGGAACCGCTCGCGTGAGCATCGCCTCGACGGATGCGATCAGGAGCGGCGCCTTGAGCCGCCGCATCGCGAACAATGCCGCAAGCTGAGCGCCCTGCGTATCGGTCGGCGGAGATAGATGAGCAAACGGCTTGGTCTCCCAGGCGGGCAGCAGATTGACCCTTCGCGAGGGAACGTCAGCGTCGGGCGCTTCGCCCAGGAAGAATGCGACCTCGTGGGCCAGAGCTTCGGCCTCGGCGGGAAGGGCGGTCAGCGCCAGAATCGGGCGTTCGAGGCGGATCGCCGCCTCGCGAAGCATCAGCGCTCCTCCCGCTCCCTTGAGGCCCATCAGGGGGAAGCGCCGTTCAGTGTTCGCGCGAAGGCGAGCTTCGAGTTCGCTCGCCGCTTCTTTCAGGCTCCGCTCCAACTCAAATACACAAACGTACACACAGGTGTTTCCTGCGGCGCCAGGCCGATCGCATCAGGCATCGGACAAAACGTCTCGGCACCCGAAGGTCAGGCCAATCATCAATGATAGCAGAGAAAGGCGAGAGGAACCGCCTGAGGGGCGATTCTAATAGGCGTACTGCTCAGCGTCTGAGGGCGATGACCCGGACCCGGATGATGACCCGGCCTCCGCCATCGTCTCGCCCGGCTGGCCCACCTTGACGGCGATCTTCATCGTCTTGTGGGCGCCGCCCGGAAGCGGGCGAATCACCGTCAGGTACATCGTGTCACCCGGCTTGAGCTTCGCGAGCTCGTCTTCGAGGTCGAGTTGGCTGCGGATGCGCCGGTCGTCAACCGCGACGATAAGGTCGCCGTCAGTCCCGAGCTGCCCCGCGCGTGACAACAGCGGCATCACCGCCAGCTCCAACGGCCCGAGCAATGCCCCCGCGGTCACGGCGGCAGCGCCGACCGGACTCATGCTCCTGCGGCCGGTGAGTCCCGAGCGCCAGGCGGGGCTGTTGGGATCGACGTTGATGATCTCGAGCCGTGTTCTTCCGCCCCGAGGTAGCACTTGAGCGTGTATTGAACCGAAACGCCCAGGTACGGAAGCTTGCGCCGCTTTCCGCTCGAATCCCGGTCATCGGGATTGAAGTTCCGATCGAGCGACGAGTTGTCCTGGCCCGGCTCATATTCCTTGTCGGATGGAACTTCCGCGACGCCCTGGTCGGGCGGAATCGCGCCGCGCTGCGGCCCTATCTCGAGCGTCCGATCGTCGTTCTGCTGTCCGCGGATGCCGGGAGCCGGCGATGGTTCGCCCGGCTGCGCGGCAAAAGAGGGGTTGGCAGAATCGTTTGGAGACTGCGCAAACGCGGAGACGCTTACGCACAAGAATGCAAGCACGATCCAACAGGCAGCGAAGGTTGCAGGAAGCCTCGTGCTTGCGCTCTTCTCCAATAATGAGGCTCGAATCACGACACGCTCAAGACGGATCATAGGCCGAGCGCCGGAGACTGACAAGCTCCAAACGCGTCGGTTGACCGACCGACCGCAGACGACGCGCTTGAAGGTCCGTGGCGGTCGTGTGAAACTGTCGGACGACCTTGAAGATCGTCTGCCCCTACGCACTGAGTCCCACCCAACGCCGGATTCTCGAGGAAGCCTCGGACGGCGCTGAGATCCGCGATCGCGCCTGCCGCTCGACCGATGAGGTCGGCGAGCTGATGCGCGGCGGATGTGACGTGCTGGTGGCTTTCCGGTTTCCGGACGAACCGCTCAAATTCGCGCCCGATCTCAAGTGGGTCCAACTGCTCAGCGCGGGCGCCGATCGCGCGCTTCAGGGCCCGCTGCGCGACCTCTCGATCGCGGTGACGACCGCCAGCGGCATACACGCGACCCCGATCGGAGAATACGTCATCGCCTCGATACTCGCGTATTCACATCGTTTCCACGTCGCGATGCGCGCCCAGTTGAAACACCAATGGCTCAGGCAGGCAGAGTTCGCGGCCAACGTGGATGAAATACGGGGCAAGACGCTCGGCGTGATCGGCTACGGATCGATAGGCCGCGAGGCCGGACGAATAGCGCAGGCGCTCGGCGTGAGAGTACTCGCGTTGAAGCGCGATCCGCAGTCGCGCAGCGACCCCGGATGGATTCCCGAGGGCCTGGGTGATCCGGAGGGCCGAATCCCGGAGCGATTTTACGGACCGGAGGAACGGCTCAAGATTCTCGCGCAGAGCGACTATGTCGCGGTCACCCTGCCGCTCACCACGCACACTCGCGGCTTCATCGGTGAGGGCGAGCTGGCCGCAATGAAGCCTCACGCGTATATCGTCAACATCGGCCGCGGCGAAGTAATCGACCAGGCCGCGCTGATCGAGGCGCTGAAGTCGGGGCAAATCGGGGGCGCCGGCCTCGACGTTTTCGAGCGCGAGCCGCTCGAAGCCGACAGTCCGCTCTGGGAGCTGGAGAACACGATCCTGACGCCGCACATTTCGGGCGCGAATCGAGGATACATGGACAAGGCGTGCGAGTTGTTCGCCGAGAATCTCCGGCGCTTCCGCAAGGGCATGCCGTTGCTGAACCGGCTCGACGCGGCGCTGGGATACTGAGAGACGGCCACGCTCCCCGCTGGGAGTATCTCCGCGATGGCTGAAGCGCAGTTCTTCGTCGGTGTTCACGGCGTGATAGCCAGTCGCGGCAGGATAGTCCTGCTGAGGCGGGCCGAGCGGATGGCGTACAGGCCGGGTTCATGGGATCTGCCGGGAGGCCACCTGGCGCTTGGCGAGGACTTCCAGGAATGCCTCCTGCGCGAGGTCAAGGAGGAAACCGGGCTCGATGTCGCAGTCGAGCGCCTGCTAGGGATTCACAAAGTCCCCGCAGATCCTTATCTCCAGGCGTTCTACGGATGCCGCACGCTGGTCTATCAGAAAGTCCGGCTTCGGCCCGACGAGCATATCGAGTCGCGATGGGTGACGCTCGATGAGATGGCGGCGATGGAGTTGATTCCATATCTCGAAGGCGCGCTAAGGCGCGGTCTGCTGGATTATGTGAGCGGGTAGAAGCGTCGCCGGAAAAGACACCCATCCACGAGCCGGCATTCGCGAGTGTCAGCGAAACGATGCGCGACGCATGAGGCGGGCGCGCCAGTAGCCCAGGAAATTCATGCACTCCAACTGATGGTAAACGGCGCCTTCGGCATCGCCGCGGGCCGCCGCGAGGAGCATCCGGCACGCGTTCCTTACCAGCTTGTCGAGATGATTGTGCGAGCGCCCGCCCGCGTAAGCGCTACCCACGCCGTAGGCGAAACTCTTGCGCCGCAGGTATGAGCGCGTCATCCGCTCGGCGCCGATGAGATGATGAACGCGCGCGCCCGGCGCAAATCCGATCGCTCCTCCGCGCGCGATTATTCGCGAGAACAACTCGGTGTCCTCTCCCGAGATCGGGTTGCCGCCCACGACGCCGAGGTCCTCGCGGAAGCGGCCGAAGCGCTCGAACGCTGTGCGCCGGAAGCCCACATTGGCGCTGAAATAATTGTGCAGCGTCTCCATCTCCTGCACCGAGCCTGCTTCGAGCATCTCGGGCGGATGCACCGCAAGCTTGGCGTACAGGCGCGGCCCGAGCCATCGCGGGGGCGGCTGTAACCATCGCGGCAGCACGGCGCCGCACGCCGCATCCAGACCGCGGCGCTCGATTTCGCCGAGCAGTTCGCGCGCCCATCGAGGCTCCGCGATCGCGTCGTCGTCGATAAACAAAATGAAATCGCCGCGCGCTTCGTCGATCGCGCGATTGCGCGCGAAGCTCGACCCGACCAGTGGCTCCAATACCCGCCGAACCACGATCGGCGCACGCTTTGCAATTGCCTCGACGATCGCCGCAGTGTCGTCGGTGGAGGCGTTGTCAACGACGAGGCATTCGGCCTCGGCCCCTGCGAGATCGAGCGCCGTGACGCTATCCAGCGTCTGGCGCAATGTGGATGCGCGGTTATGGGTGGGAATAGCTACAGTGAGCTTGGCTACCACTGGCGGTGTCCGCGCGTGGCCGGAGGGCGGCGATAGCCGCCCTCCGGCCACGCGCCTTGGTCACGGAGCGTCTGTGGACATAGGGGGCGGGGCGGCGCGCGCCTCGCGCGCCGCCCCGCCCCCTGTCCCGCGTCGCCTATTTCGGCATCGGCGGCGGCGGTGGTGCCGCCTGCCCGCCGGCGGCCGGCGCGGAAGCGCCCGCGCCGGGCGCTGGCGAAGCCGCAGGCATGGGCGTCGGCGCAGGCGGCTTCGGCAGCGGCGCCTGCGACTGCGTAAACACGATCGACGTCACAGTCAGGTCCGGAGTCGCCTTCTGCTGGATGTCCGGCGGCGCGCTCAGTTTGAAGCCGAAGTCGCGCGTCTCGCCCGGCACCAGCGGCAGCACCGTGCGCGAGAAATTCGTGAACTCCAGCGGCGTTACGACGGCGGCATGATCTTCCGTATAGGCCGCTTTCTTCCTCTTGCCCTTCCCCATGTAGTAGGTCACGGTCATCTGCACTTCATCGATTGCCTTGTCGCCGCTGTTGGTGATCTTGCCGAAAATCCCGGGCACGCGCGAAGCCGACATTTTTATGTCGGCGTCAGTCAAGGCGAGCTTGGGTATATATGCCTGCGCCTCGGGAATCTGCGCCTTTGCGTTCTGGATGTCCTTGAGCTCCCGCCCGTAGAGGAACTTGACCCCTGGTCGCCGGTTGCCTCCTCCTTGTCGCAGGCCGCGAGCAGATCCTGATAGGCGGAGATCGCCTTGTCGTAGTCGTGCTTGTGGTAGAGCTCGACCGCCTCCTTGTGCATCTTCCTGATCTTGTCCCTGGCCGGATAGTCGACGAAGACGCGCCAATCGTTTCCTTCCTTGACCAAAACCAGACCGTCATCGTAAATGGCCTTGGGAAAGCTTCCGTCCTCGAGTGATTTTTGCGCGTCGGCCTCATCGGCGGGTCCGTTGTTGCCGTTCTGGGCGTCGATGGTCCGCTCCCACAGAGCGAGGTCCGGCGCGGTCACCTTGACGGGCACGACAGCCTTGTCCTCCCCCTCCATCTTGGGCGGTGAGGCCTCGTAGTCCGTATGCTGGAGAACGCCCTTGAACCAGTCCTTGGTGACGTCGGGCGCCAAGGGGATATCGGTCAGGAACTGTTCGATCGTGCGATCGAGCTGGTCCTGATGCGAGAGCATCTCGTAGAGCGCGGGATAGGCGCGCAGCTTCAGGTTTCCCAGGTAGTTGTCGGCGGCCTTCTGCGACGGGTTGCCACATCCGGCCAGGATTACGGCGCAGAGCACAGCGGTCAGGGCGACGGCACGCATCGGCGTCGGTGTCGGACGGGTCTTAATCATGTGTTCCAACTCCCCTCCCAGCGGCAGGCGCTACGATTTTATTCGGGCATCATGCAAAAACAAACAGGGCTGCGCCGGGTGGGAGGCGGGCACCGCGAAAAGACGAGACGCGATCCTGAAACCATGACGCCGGCGGCCGCGCAACGGAGGAAGCGCGCGACGGGAGCGTAAAAGTCGCTTGCGGCCGATTCTTTATCCGGCTGGCTTCGACGTGACCTCGGGCGTCATCCGGATTTTGCGAAACATCCGTATCCGGCGAGCATTTATCCAGTAGATCAAGCCGGGGAGCGCGCGATGGACACGGTATATCCATCGAAGTGCTGCGGGAAAGACGATTAGGGCCTGGTTGCGGGACACGCCGCGCAGGATCTCGCGGGCGGCATCTTCCGCGCTCCACTGGGGTAATGGAAAATGTGAACGCCGGCTTTCCCGGACCACCTGATCGCGCGGCATATTCATCACGACCATGTTCTCATAGATGCTGGTCTTCATGTCGCCCGGACAAACCGCACTCACCTTCACCCCCAAATCAAATCCCTCGGATCGCAGAGAGAGCGATAGGCCGACTATCCCGTGCTTGCAGGTGCAATAGGGCGCGTTGCCGGGCTGCGGAATCAGGCCGCTGGCCGAGGAAATGTTGACAATGTGCCCGTGGCCCTGTTTCACCATCACCTGATACGCGTCGATCGTGCCATAGACGACGCCGCGCAGGTTTACGTCGAGGACGCGGTCCCACTGTTCCACGGAGAGGTCGCGTGCGTCGCCGCCGATCACGATAGCTGCGTTATTGAAGATGTAGTCGAGGCGCCCGAACTCGGAGACCGTCGTCTGAATCAGGCGCGCAACGTCTTCTTTCCTGGAAACGTCGGCCTGTACGTGGCGAGCCGATGCGCCGCCCTGTGCTATGCGGGAAGTCACCTTTTGAGCGGCGTTGTCGTCGATGTCCGCGACGACGACGACCGCGCCTCGGCGCGCCAGCTCCTCACAAAGGGCCTGTCCCAAACCCATGCCGCCGCCGGTGACGATCGCCACCTTTTTCTCGAATTCATTCACCGTGGGATCCCCGCTCAGCGAATGCACCCCGACGTCTCACGGCGCTGAAAGGAAGCCTTGCCCCCGTCCGGTCAGTTCAATTCCTTGCTGCTGTAACCCAGGATTCTCCGCGCGACGATCAGCATGTTGATCTGCTGGGTGCCCTCGAAGATGTCGTTGATCTTCGCGTCCCGCATCCACTTTTCCACCAGCTCGCGGCGCGAATAGCCCAGCGGCCCCATCACTTCGACCGCCTTCTGGGTGATATGGGTCACGGCGAGCCCGGCCTTGGCCTTGGCCATCGAGGCTTCGAGGTTGTTGTGGCGGCCGTTATCGAGCATCCAGGCGGCGCGCCAGGTCAACAGCCGCGCGGCCTTGAGATTGACCTCCATGTCCATGAAGTCGCGCTCGATCGCGGCGAGTTTGTGAGGCGAGATTCCATAGCGGACCGGAATGTTGTGTTGCTTCAGGAAGTCGCGCACGAAATCAAGCGCCGCGCGCCCCACCCCGAGCGCCATCGCCGCGACGATCGGTCGAGTCGCGTCGAAGGTCGCCATCACGTCCTTGAAGCCGCCTTCGCGACGGACCTCGGCGGTCCCCAGCAGATGGTCCGCGGGCACGCGGCAGTTGTCGAACAGAATAGCCGCGGTATCGGAGGCGCGAATTCCGAGCTTGTTCTCGACCCGTGCCACAGTCATTCCCGGCGTGTTGTGCTCGACGACGAACGGCTTGATCCCGGCGCGGCCGGCAGTCTTGTTGACCGTCGCCCACACCACTACGAAGCCCTCGGACTTGTCGGCCGCCATCTCGCCGGCGGTGCAGAAAATTTTGGTCCCGTTGATTAGCCAGTAGTCGCCATCGCGAGTCGCAGAGGTGGTAACAGCGGCGGAATCCGAGCCGCACCCCGGCTCCGTGATCGCCATCGCGCCCCATTTCGGCTTGCCCTCTCTGAACCGCTTGAGGAAACGCTCCTTTTGTTGAGGCGTTCCGGCCGCCATCACCGGCTCGCGCCGCCGAGGCCGGAGTTGGGAATCGACAGGAACAGTCCCGCGTCGCCCCAGCAAAGCTCCTCGGTGGTGAGAATCGTGTTCAGGTTGCGGGCCGGGCGTGGGCCGCCCTCCGGGCGTTTGCCGTCGGCAACCTCGCGTCCGGTGCCGGCCATCAGATCGCCCTCGCGCGAGGCCGCCCACATCATTTCCCAGAACTGCCAGGGATGCTCATGCTCGCGCTCGTCGTATTCGCGCGAGATGGGGCGCATCCCCTGCTCGGCCGCCATGTGGTACATCTGCAGCCGCGTCAGCACTTGTGGTTCCAATTCGAAGTCGATCATCGTCAATCTCCGTCCGGAACTTTGGTTTCAAACCGTTGCGAGACCTTCGAGCGCCGAGAAGCCGCGCGCGTTGCGCAGCCACATCTCGACCGGATGCTCCCGGATGTAACCGTGGCCGCCGAGCGCCTGAACGGCGTTGTCCGTCACCTTCAGCGCAGAGGCCGCCGCGTAATTCTTGGCGAGATAGCTCTCCTTCAGCGCGTCCTCGCCCTTGTCGAGATGCCACGCCGCCTCCCATACCAGCAGGCGCGTCGCGTCGATCTCGATCGCCATGTCGGCGAGCATGAACGCGATTGCCTGCTTGGTGGCGATCGGAACGCCGAACGCTTTGCGCTCCTTGGCGTAGTCGCGCGCATACTCGAACGAGGCGCGCGACACTCCAACCGCCATCGCGGCCAGCGCCACGCGCCATTGGCTCGTCAGGCGCGTGAAATTGCATCCGCGCTCGCCTCCGAGCCGCGCTTCGGGACCGACCGCGCAGCCTTTGAGCTCCAGTTCGTAGGTCTCGACCGCCCTGAGGCCCATGTTCTTCTCGCGCGCGCCGACCGTGAGGCCGGGAGCGCCACGCTCGACGATAAACCCGTCTACGCCCGAAAGACCGGCTTGCGGATTCGAGGCCGCGAAGACCAGGATCGCATCGGCCTGTTTTGCCAGCGGCACGAAGCACTTCGCGCCGTCGAGGACGAAGCCGGAGTTCTGCGCGCGCGCCGAGGTCAGAAGCCCGGCGAGGTCGAAGTCGAACTTCGGCTCCATCACCGCTGCCGACGCGGCGACAAAGTCCTTTCCGCTCAGGCGCGGAAGATACCGCTTCTGCTGATCCGCGGTTCCCGTCTCCAGCAATGGGAAAGCGAACAGCCGCGGCGCCAGCACATCGATCGCGACCGACAGGTCGCCATACGCGAGTTCCTCCGCGATTACGGCGCCGGTCACCGCGGTGCGCGCGTCGCCGTCGCCGCCGAACTGTGCCGGAATCGCGCTGCGCACGAGGCCGAGCTGCCACGCTTTCGCGACCAGCTCCGGCGGTATCAGGCAGGCTTCGTCCGCTGGGCGGGCGGCAGGGCGGATCTCGTCGCGAGCGAACGTCCCAACGGTGTCGCGGATCATCTGCTGCTCTTCACTGAGTTCGAAACTGATCATGTCCAACATCCTATTGTATTCGTGCCTGCCGGATAAAGTTAAAGTTTAACATCATCTTGCGCATTTCACCGGCGCGCCGGCGCGGGCCGACTCGTAAGCGGCTTCCACCAGGCGCTGGGCGGCGACGCCGTCAGCGAAACGCGGGTACGGATCGCATCGGCCCAGCAGTGCGGCGACGAAAGTTGCATCCTCCGCAGCGTAGGGCACGGCGAGCCATTTCCCAAGCGCCTCGAGATACGGCCGCTCGGCGAGAATCTGTTGCTCGAAGCGGCGCATCACTTCCTCGGCGGGAATCGTTTCCTCCGGCCCGTCGCCGCGCTGGATAATGATCGGCCCGAGCGTGTCGTAGTCGCTCGCGATGAAGGCGTTCTCCGCGAACACCTCGAGGCGCCGGTTACTCGGGCGTCCGATCATCCGATGCCATACCGAGGTCATCTGGCCGCAGAAGCCGGCGGCGAATTCGAGCTGGGTTGCCGCGAAGTCCTCGACGCCGGAAGCGCCGTTGAAGTTCCGCTGCGTGCAGAAGAGCCTGTCCACCGGGCCGAACATCCAGGTCATCAGATCGAAATCGTGAACGCTGTGTTCGATCAACGTGCCGCCCGCCGTCAACGAGGGGTCGTTGCGCCAGGCGCCGGCGTGAACGCCGCGGGTAGGAAAGTCCTGATCGTCGCGCATCGTGACGGCGAGCAGCTTTCCGGCGTCCGCTTCTTCCAGCATCCGGCGGATCACCGAGTACACCGGAGAGAACCGCAGGACGAGACCGACCTGGCTCATCACGCCGGCGGAGTCGAGTTCCGCATTCATGAGTGCGGCCTCCGCCGCGTCCATCGCAAGCGGCTTTTCGCAGAAGACGTGCTTGCCGGCGCGCGCCGCGGCGATGCAGAGTTCGCGATGGAACCGGGTCGGAGTGCAGATCCAAAGCGCATCGACCCGGGCGTCCCCGAGAATGGAATCGGCCGACGCCATTACGTTGGCGCCCTCCCAATAGCCGGCGAGCCGCTCGGCCTGCGCCGCGACAATGTCGTGCACGGCGACGACGCGCACGGAACCCTCGATACGGTCGGCGAGCTGCTTCAGCATCAGCGAGTGCGTTTGTCCGATCAGTCCAGCGCCGACAATCGCGGCCCGGACTGGAGGCGCGACGCGCGATCGCATCAGGAGGACTCCTCTTCGCGTCGCGCGCGTTCGAGGTCTCTCGCACGCCGGTATTTCTTGACGTCCTGTTCGACCCGCGACGGTGGGGCCATCGGCTTGCGGATTTTGGCAATCACGCGGCCCTTCCCGCCCCTGACCTTGGCTCGCTTGCGTGCGGCCATCACGGATTTCCCCCGCGAGAGAATCCTACGTAGCTCAGTTGCAGACCCGTGATGCCGCCATTCGCCGCGCGGCGGGAAAAGTAGCGTTCGCCGGCGCATCGCGTACACGGCCCGACATCGGCGATCGCCCCGGGCTTGAGTCCGCAGCGCTCGAGCTGGTCTCGTATCACGCCTCTCAAGTCGATGAACGCCTTGCCGGTGCGGCCGGCCCTGCGATAGCGCCCGGCGCCGCCGAAACGCTCCGTGAATCGCGATGCCAGCTCCGTGTCCACCTCGAAGCAGCACGGCCCTACCGACGGGCCGAGCGCCGCCAGGATCCGGTGCGGCGTTGCTTCGAGCTGGACCATTGCGCCGACCCCGGCCTCCGCGATTCCGGCCAGCACGCCGCGCCATCCGGCGTGCAGCGCAGCCACGACACGCCGGTCCGGCTCAACCATCAGAACCGGGACGCAATCGGCCGTCAGGATCGTGAGCACGATTCCCGGCGCACAGGTAACGAGACCATCGCCGACCAATCGATCGCCGGAGAAGTCGCTGTCGATCGTTCGCACGGCGGCGCCATGGACCTGGTTGAGCCTCGCGATCACTGCTCCGGCGGGTATCGACTCACGCGCGACATCCCAATTCCGATCGACCGATTCAGCACGGTCGCCGACGAAGTAGGAGAGATTCAGCGACGCGAACGGACCGCGGCTGACGCCGCCCGTCCGGCCGAAAAATCCGTGCGCTAGTCCCGGTATCGACCAGGGCGCTTCCAGCCGATCGGCGGCGGAAGCCGCGCTCGCTCTGACGCCCGTGTCCGTTTCAATCAGATCGCTCATCGTCGTTTGTTAGAGCAGGACACCATAGCCTATAATTATATGTTTTGGAATTTGGAGTATTGGAGCCTATATGGACGGCTATCGTTACATGATCGAGCGCAACCGCCTGATGTTCGAGCTGGAGCAGGATTTGGCGAAACTGGCCCGGCTGTCGGAGGAACAGAGGCAGGCGGAGACGCAACGGCTTCAGGCTGAATTCGACCGCCGCCTCGCGGAGCTCTACGCAGGCGTAGCCTCGGAATTTCCCGGCGAGCGCCGGAAGAAGGCACGCCCGATAACCGACCCGCGCTGAACCGGCCTGCGCCGGGGTCAAAATGAGGAAACGCGCAAGCGCCCACGCGGCGCCGATGGTCGCCATCCGGGGCGCCCGCACCCACAATCTACGCAACATCTCGCTCGACTTGCCGCGCGGCAAGCTGACGGTCGTCACCGGAGTTTCGGGTTCGGGTAAATCGAGCCTGGTGTTCGACACGCTCTACGCCGAAGGCCAGCGCCGGTACGTGCAAAGCCTCTCGACCTACGCGCGGCTTTTTCTGGAACGAATGGATCGTCCCGACGTGGACTCGATTTCGGAAATCCCGCCCGCGCTCGCGCTGCGCCAGAAGAACAGCATCAAGAACGCCCGTTCGACCGTCGCGACCGTCACCGAGATCGGCGACTACATGCGGCTGCTCTTCGCGACCGTGGGCAGGACCATCTGCCCGCGATGCGGCCTCGAGGTGGCGCGCGACAGTGTCCAGAGCGCCGCGGACCGCCTGCTATCCGCCCCCGGCGCCTACATCGTTACCGCTCCGTTCGAGATCGGATCGCGATCGCCGGAAGCAGTCGCCGATTATCTGAGCGGGAACGGTTACCACCGTCTGTATCGCGATGGCCGGCTTACCGAGACCGTCGAGTTCGCCGCGCAGGCCCAATCCAATGGCGCCGTGGGTCATCAGGACGGGCCGCTGATGGTGGTCGTCGATCGCATCTCGGTCGCTGCCGGTGGTCCGAGCGGGCGTGCCGAGCGCGTGCGCGAGGCGATCGAGAAGGCCTTCTACCTCGGCTCCGGGCGCGCCAATGCGGTTCGCGTCGAACGCGACGACGGCCGCCTGACGGCGCTCGCGGAGATGAACTTCGATCGCAGGTTCAACTGCTCGCGATGCGGGGATCCGTTTCCGGATCTCACGCCTGCGCTGTTTTCGCCCAACAGTCCCATCGGCGCGTGCCCCGAATGCGAGGGTTTCGGCCGCACCGTCGAGCTCGATCTGCAAAAGGTCATCCCGAATCCCGATCTTTCGATGCGCCAGGGGCTGATCGCGCCGTGGCGAACGCCGGTCTATCGCGAGATGAACGAGTGGATGCTCAAGTGCGCGCGCAGGCGGCGGGTTCGCACCAGCGTTTCGTATCGCGACTTCACCAGCGAGGAGCGCGAGTGGCTGATCGACGGCGAACCCGGCCCGCGAAGCGAAGCCGACGACGAACGATGGCCGGGAGTGCGCGGATTCTTCCGATGGATGGAGCGCCGCAGGTACAAGACCCACGTCAGGATTTTGCTCGCGCGGTATCGGCGGTTTGTGCCCTGCCCGGCGTGCGGCGGCGCCAAGCTGAAGCCCCAATCGCTGATGCGTGCGAGTGGGCGGCAGAACTATCGCCGAAGTTGGGCAGCTATCGGTGCGTGACCTCGCCGCGTGGATCGATGAACTCGCCGGCGCGCCCGAGGTGCGCGCGAGAGCCGAAACTGTGCTCCGCGAGCTGCGGAACCGAATCGGATACCTGCGGGAGGTCGGCCTCGGCTACCTGACGCTCGAGCGCCAGGCGCGCACGCTATCGGGCGGTGAGGCGCAACGGATTCATCTCGCGAGCGCGCTCGGAAGCCTGCTGACCGGCACGCTGTACGCGCTCGATGAGCCGACCGTCGGTCTTCACGCTGCCGACACGCGCCGGCTGCTCGATGTCCTGCGTCATCTGCGCGATCTGGGAAATACGGTCGTGGTGGTCGAGCACGATCCCACCACCATCACCGGCGCGGACTTCGTCGTCGAGCTGGGGCCGGGAGGCGGACGCGAAGGCGGCGCCGTGCTGCATGCGGGACCGCCGAATCCCGCCCGGCTGAGCGGTACGCTGCTGACGCCGGAGCGCGTGCTCCTGATGAGGGCGATGTCGCGCCAGCGCCGGTTCACGAGATCGGATCCGGGGCTGCGGATCATCGGTGCGCGCGAGCACAATCTCAAGGACCTGGACGTGCGGATACCGCTGCGGCGCCTGGTAGCCGTCACCGGCGTCTCCGGATCGGGAAAGTCCACCCTGGTCGAGGACATTCTCTACAACAATTGGCTTCGCCATACGGGCGCCGTCGTGAGCGACGCCGGCCAGTGCGATCGGATCGAGGGATTCGGCCTGGTCGGCGAAATCGTGCACATGGGGCAGGAGATGCCTGCGCGCTCGATACGCTCGAATCCGGCGACCTACCTCAAGATCTACGACGAGCTGCGCCGCCTGTTCGCGCGCAGCTCCGAGGCGCGCCGCCTTGGGATCACGGCGCGCCACTTTTCGTTCAACGTCGCGGGCGGCCGATGCGAGCGATGCCAGGGCACGGGCACGGTGACGGTCGAGATGCACTTCATGGCCGACCTCGAGGTGCGTTGCGAAGCCTGCGATGGGCGCCGCTTCCAAAGCCACATTCTCGCGATCAAGTTCAACGGCAGGAACGTCAACCAGGTGCTCGATCTCACCGTCGACGAAGCGCGCGCGTTCTTCGCGGGCCATCGCAGGATCTCGGCCAGGCTCGACGCGCTGGCCGCGGTTGGCCTTGGCTATATCCAGCTCGGACAGGCGACCTCGACGCTGTCGGGCGGCGAATCGCAACGGCTCAAGCTCGCGCGCTTCCTGCTGGCCGATCTCGAACCCATGCCGGTCGACCGCAACGGGCGCAACCTGCCCCGGATGTTCCTGCTCGATGAGCCCACGACCGGGCTCAGCTCGACCGATGTCCGCCGCCTGCTGAAAGTCTTCATGCGCCTGGTTGCGGATGGCAGCACTCTGGTCGTAATCGAACACAACCTGGAATTCATCGCCCACGCCGACTATGTGATCGATCTCGGTCCCGGCGGCGGCGACGAGGGCGGCCGGCTGGTCGCATCCGGATCGCCGATCACGATCGCGGGCTGCGAAAGATCGTCAACCGGGCGAGAGTTGCGGCGGCTGTTCGGACTCGACCGGCGGCCGCGACGCGCCGGCGCATCATTGCTCGAACGGAGCGCGACGTTCGCTGGCACTCGATGAATGCGAGCGCCAACTCAACTCGCAACTGATTACTACAAGCCGCCATAAAATTTTCCGTGAAAAGCGAGTCTGACTATTGCCTGATTTCGGAGCGCATAGGCTAAAATCGGAATCAGCGGGCTGTAGTGTCAGCGCCGCTTGAAACACCGAGGGATCAACTATGGCGCTCGAGAAATCCGCTTCCAACAAACTGAGCACTTTCTTCCTCTCACTGATCCGCAAAAGTTTTGGACAACTGGGAGTGGGCGACCAGCAGATCGTCGAATACATAGCATCGGTCCTGACCGATTTCAGCCGGACGGATCGGCTGTTCGCGTTAAGCGACGCGCAGGGGCGGCGCCTCGCGAGCGTGGTCGAGATGCTGCTGTCGCGGTTCGAGCCGGACTCGCAGATGCGCCTGACGGGTGAGCGCGCGCTGCGCAAATACGTCGGCGATTACACGCTCTTCATGTCGGGCTTGTTCCGCACGCACGTCGAGCGGGGCGGCTACCTCGATTACTACCTCGAAGAGGGCAGGCGATCATATCTCGCAGTATCCACTCTCGACGTGTCACTATATCGTCCCGGCTTTCTGATGTTCGAGGAACTCGCCAAGGGATTCGAACATTATTCGGGCGCGCTCGACTATACGCGCAAGTGTTTCTTCGCACCGTCGCCGAACGAGCAGCCTTTCGGCGGTTTTCTCAATCAGATCGAAGGTTGGATCCGGATGAGTCTGCCGGGCAACTAGCGATACCTCCCTGATGCCGGGCAAAGAGGGCGAGCGGCTCGACGTCCATCTGGTGCGGCTTGGGTACGCTGCGTCGCGCCGCGCCGCCCGCGTCCTTATCGAACAGGGATTCGTCCGCGTCAACGGGCGCCCCGGCGTCAAGGGGGCGCTCGTCGCAGCCGGCGACACCGTCGAGGTCGCCGATCGAGGCGAGCGGCCGGGAATCGAGCCCAACCCCGGCCTGGCGCTCGACGTACTGTTCCACGACGGTGCTCTGCTGGTGGTCAACAAGCCCGCGCCGATGCCGTGTCATCCGCTTCGCCCCGGCGAGCGCGAGACCGTGATGAACGCGATCGTCGCGCGGTTTCCCGAGACCGCGTCGTGCGGCAACGACCCGCGCGAGGGTGGGCTGGTTCATCGGCTCGACAATGGCACGTCCGGCGCTCTGATCGTCGCGCGCGAGAGTGCCGCCTTCGCCGTTCTCCGCGACGCGATCCGCGGCGGTCGCGTGGCCCGCCGCTACGAGGCGCTGGTCGCCGGCGAGTTGAGATCACCCTTGACACTCGACGCACCAATCGCGCACCATCCCCGAAACGATCGCAAGATGATCGCGATCGGCGAAGAAAAAGCGGTAACGCATGGCGGGCGCCCGGCGATGACAATCGTCGAACCGATCGCCCATGCCGGCGAATTCACCCTCGTGTCAGTAGTCCCGAAGACCGGCAACCGCCATCAGATTCGCGTCCATCTCGCAAGCAGCGGTCATCCGCTCGCCGGCGACGCGCTCTATGGCGGACCGGCGCTGCCGACGCTCGTGCCCGGCCGCTTCTGGCTGCATCTGCGCGAAGTCGGATTAGACTCGCCCGCCTCCGGCCGCATCAAGGTCGAAGCCCCGCTCGCACGCGAACTCGTCGATTCGCTGGCGATGCTGCGATCGGAGCGGTAGCGTCGTCGCGCTGCTTTGCTCTGACCGCGATCGGTGTACTGGTCAATCGGGCCCCTGCTTGCTTCCACCGAAGCTGACTGCCCAGAATTTCGCGATGGGCCGCGACGCGCCTGCCAGACAGCCGCGCTTCGCAGACGAGGGAGGTTTAAGAATCATGAAGGCCAAAGAACGAATTTCGGTTGTGCTTTGCGCGCTCGCGATGCTGCTTGCCGGGCCGATGGTCGCCTGGGCGCAAGCGCCGGCGCCAGGGTACGAAGAAGCGCCGGTCGCGCTTCCATCGCCGGCCTATACGAAACTCCCGACGCAAAGGCTGCAAGTCCCGAGCGTCGACATCGACAGTTCGATCCCGCTGGCCGGGCAATCGATCAGCCCGCAGACAACCCCCGAGGTCAATGTTCCTCCGGTCGAGCGCAAGCGCCTGGAGCATTCGAAGTTCTCCTACGACGTCCTGCTTCATCAGTGGTCGCCGACGCAGGAGCTTCCTCCCGAGAGCGTAATCTCCGAGCGCTACATCGAGACCCGCGATCAGAGCGCGCGCCTGGTAAGCCTGAAAGAGGCGATCTATCTGGCGCTGCGCAACAATCCGAGCGTGCAGGCCGCCCAGTTGAATCCGCTCGCCTCTCTGGAGAGCGTCCGGGAAAGCGAGGCTGCCTTCGACCCGAATCTGACCTCGACGCTCGACGTGAAGAAGTCGGTCACGCCCGCGACCTCGATATTGCAGACCGGCGGCGCCTCGGCCTACGCGCAGAAGGAATACGACTGGGACTTCGCCGCAAACAAGCTGCTGTCCACCACCAACGGGGTGCTTGGCCTGACCTTCAACAACTCCCGGATATTGACTAATTCGGCGTTCGCGTCGGTCAATCCGTCGTATGCTCCCTCGCTGGCGCTCTCGCTCTCGCAGCCGCTGCTGCAGAGCTTCGGCCTGGACTTCGCGACCATCAATCTGCGAATCGCGGAGACCAACCAGGTGGCCTCGCAGTTCAACTATGAGCAGAACCTCTCTGATTTCATCCTGCAGGTCGCCGGCGATTACTGGAACGTGGTCCGCGCCGAGGAAAACCTCGAGGTAGCGCGCGAAGCATACAAGCTCTCGGCGGACCTCGTGCGTGAGAACGAGATCAGCGTGCGGGTCGGCGTGCTGGCGCCGCTCGATCTGCAGGAAGCCCAATCCGAAGAGGCTACCAACGCCGCGGGAGTCTATCAGGCGGAGAACGCGCTCACGGTCGCGCGCGCCACTCTCAGGCAGGACCTGATGCTCAATCCGTCGCACGTCTTCCTGCCCGAGCAGATTGAACCGGCGGACAAGCCGAGCGGGCCTGAGAATGCAAAGTCGGACGAAGAGCAGTCGCTGGAGTATGCGATGGAGTATCGGCCGGAGCTGGCCTCTATGCGCCAGATGATCCGCAGCCTGCTGCTGCAGGTGAGATACGCCGAGAACCAGACGCTGCCGCAACTCAACCTGGGCGCCCAGATTGGACTCACTTCAACCGCGGGCGGGATCAAGTGCTCGGGACTTTTTCCCGGCACCAAGGGGATACCGTTGAACTGCATCGTGCCCGGGACGACGACTCCGGACGGAGTGGCATTGCCGTTCGGAAGCACCTACGGCGACGCGCTCAACAACATCTGGTCATTCGGATTCTACAACTACGCAATCGTGCTGAGCTTCCAGCGTCCGCTCACCAACGACGCGGCCAAGGCGGCGCTGGCTCAAGCCAAGATCGAGTATGAGCAACAGCGGCTCCAGTACCGGTCGCTGATTTCGCAGATCGTCCTCGACGTGGAAACTCAATTGAGCACGCTCAACAGCGATATCAAGACGCTGGACGCCGATCGGATTGCTTCGGACTACGCGCGCGAGTCGCTGCGCGCCGAGCAGGAGCGTTTCCGGGTCGGGATGGCAACTACGCACGACTTGCTGCAATTCCAGGAGGAACTGGTTGCGGCGCTCGGCAATCAGGTCAACGCCGAGGCCAACCTGGAGATCGCGAAAGTCTCCCTGCGCCACGGTCAGGGAACGCTGCTGCGGTTCTTCAACATAGACTTCGAGCCCGAGGACCCGCATCAGGGGCGATGGTACTCGAAATTCTAGCGCGATGAGTTGAGCGCTCTCTGGAGAGCGCTTCACCCGCGATGATAACCTTCACTTCGTGCAGCCGCTGCTCGAAGTGAGGGACCTTCGCACCTCGTTCATAAGCGAGGAGGGCGAGGTGCGCGCCGTCGATGGGGTTGGCTTTTCGGTCGCGCCGGGCAAGCTGATGGGACTGGTCGGCGAATCCGGATCGGGCAAAACCGTCAGCGTGCTGTCGATAATGCGCCTGCTTCCGGAAGGGGCGCGGATCATGGGCGGGTCGATAATCTTCGAAGGCCGCGACCTGCTCAAAATCCCGGAGCCGAGATGCGCTCGATCCGCGGCGCCAGGATCGCGATGATCTTCCAGGAGCCAATGACCTCGCTAAATCCGGTCTTCACGATCGGCAGCCAGATCGGAGAGGCGGTCAGGCTGCATCAGCACGTCTCCCGCCGCGAGGCGCGCGAGCGATCGATCGAGGCGCTCAAGATGGTCGGAATAGCCGATCCCGATCGGCGGGTCGACGATTATCCGCATCAGCTTTCCGGCGGGATGCGCCAGCGGGTGATGATCGCGATGGCGCTGGCGTGCAATCCGAAGCTGCTTATCGCCGACGAGCCGACCACCGCGCTCGACGTTACGATCCAGGCGCAGATCCTCGACCTGATTCGCGAGCTCAAGGAGCGCCTCGGCCTCGCCGTGATCCTGGTCACGCACGATCTCGGAATCGTGGCCGAGTATGCCGACGACGTGACGATTCTCTACGCCGCGCGCGTGATGGAGCAGGCGCCGTCGGCCGAATTGTTCCGCAATCCGCTGAACCCGTACACCAAGGGGCTGCTGGATTCGATTCCGGGCGCCGGCGGGATCAAGCTCACGCGGCTCAAGGCGATCCCCGGAACGATCCCGAGCGCGCGCAATCCGCCCTCGGGATGCCGGTTCCATCCGCGATGTCCGATCCGGATCGACGATTGTGCGCGCATCGATCCCCCGCTGGAACTCAAAGCGCCGAATCACTATGCCGCCTGCATCAGGGTCTGACTCACCGATGTCGCAGGCGCAGGAGACCATCGCGGCGGTTGCATCGCAGGCGCGTCCGCTGGTGCTGACCGAAAACCTGAGCAAGGAATTTCCGGCCGGCTCCGACGGTTTCTTCAGCCGGCGAGCGCTTACCGTCAAGGCGGTGCAGAACGTCAACCTCGAGATTTTCCCCGGTGAGACGCTGGGGCTGGTGGGCGAGTCGGGATCCGGCAAATCGACGCTCGGCCGGCTCATCATCAAGTTGCTGGAGCCGACCGCGGGCAGAGTCGTGTTCGACGGCAGGGATCTTTCGCGGCTTGGCCGCGGCGATCTGCGAAACCTGCGCCGCGACATGCAGGTCGTATTTCAGGACCCCTATGCCTCCCTGAATCCGCGCATGAGGGTGCGTTCGATCGTCGGTGAAGGAATAACGATCCACAAACTCGCGCGCGGCGCAGAGAAGGAGGGGCGCATCGTCGAGTTGCTGCGGCTGGTCGGCCTCGACGCCGACGCGCTGCGGCGTTATCCGCATGAATTCTCCGGCGGCCAGCGCCAGCGGATCGGAATTGCTCGCGCGCTCGCGGTGAACCCTCGCTTCGTGGTGCTCGACGAGCCGGTCTCCGCACTGGACGTTTCAATCCAGGCGCAGATCATCAACCTGCTCCAGGACTTACAGGAACGGCTCAAGCTGACCTATCTATTCATCGCGCACGATCTGCGGGTGGTGGAGCACATCAGCCGCCGCGTCGCGATCATGTATCTGGGCAAGATCGTGGAGTGCGCCGCCCGCGAGGAGATTTACGCCAACCCACGGCATCCGTACACCAGGGCGCTGTTGTCGGCGATTCCGTTCGTCGATGCGGCCGCGCGGCCCGATCGGATCCGACTGCCGGGCGAAGTTCCGAGCCCGCTCAATCCGCCGCCCGGATGCAGCTTCCATCCGCGCTGCCCTTATGCGAAAGATGTTTGCAGGAGTGTGGAACCGCCGTTGGAGACCGGGCGGGGAGGGCACGCGGTGGCCTGCCACGTTTTTCCCGCGCCCTAGAGATCGAGATCGCCAGCATGAAGACCGCTGACAATCCCGCGAGCGGCAAGACCATCGCCAAGATGGCGCCGCGTGAACAACTGCACGGACCGGCGGCGACGATTCCGCACGCGCCCGGCGACTTCTGGATCGAGGAGCGTACACGAATCGCAGTAGGCCGCGGCGCAAGCATATCGGGCCGTCTCATTTTTCATGAACCGATCCGAATCGAGGGATTCTTCCGCGGCGAAGTGATCGCGAGCGACCTGGTGGTGGTCGGCCAGCAGGGCAGGGTCCAGGGCAAAGTGCGCGCACCCCGGATGCTCGTGCTTGGGGAGTTGCGCGGCGACGTTACCGAGTGCGAACACCTGGTATTGGGGTCCCGGGCGCGAGTCTACGGCCGAGTCGAAGTCACCCGGCTCACGGTCTGCGAGGGCGCATACATCGACGGAGACGTCAGAATGCCCAAGGCTTCGCTCGACCGATCCAAAAGAAGTGACAGCGCCTGATACCCGGCGCAAAAGCCGCCGGGGCTTGCGGGGCGTTCAGGAGGCGGTCGATTCGAGACGGGCGGCTTTGCCCGCGAGATTGCGCAGATAGTAGAGCTTGGCGCGGCGGACCTTGCCGTGGCTCAACACCTGGATCTTCTCGATTCGCGGCGAATGTAACGGGAAGATCCGCTCGACTCCGACTCCATACGATACTTTTCGCACGGTGAAGGTCGCGCGGTTTCCGCCGCGATTGATCTTGATCACCACGCCTTCGAACGACTGGAGGCGCTCTTTCTCGCCTTCGACGACCTTGACCTGGATTCGCAACGTGTCGCCGGGACGGAACTGGGGCAGGTCGGTGCGCAGTCCGCGATCTTCGAGCTTCTGAATAATCTTGTTCATGGGAACGAAACCTCAGGGCAGAGCCAACCAAAATACAGGAGCCCCCGTTTGGAGACAACAATTGAGGCGGCAGGGGCGCCGGAGAGCGATGAACTCTCCGGCGCCGGTATCAGCCGCGCAAAAGCCGTCAGCCTATTGCGAAACGGTGGTGCACCTCGCAGTCCCGCCGGCGCCCGCAATCGGACAGGTGGCCGCGCCGGGAATCTGTGCGACACCCGAGACGCCTATCAGGTATGCCGCAGCCTCTTTGCTGAACGGGAAGGCTTCCAGTCCCGACCCGCATCCGTTGAACGGGCCCGACGTGGTAAGCGCGATCGCGAGACCCGGCGTGCTCTGAGTCGAACCCTCGGCGAGCGCCACCAGCGAACAGTTGGTGGTGAGAGCGGTCACGGTCGTGTTGTTGCCCGTGATCACGCATGGGTCCAGGGTCTTGCCGTTAATCACGCACGACCCGTCGATAGTCTCGATCGTCGAGCCCGTCGAGACCTGGCAGTCCTTGGTCGATGCCGAGGCGCTGATCGTCCCGACGCCCGTGCTGAAGAAGCGTCCATTTGGAATGCCCGACCCCGCGCTCGCTCCTTCCAGCGTTCCTTCGCAGAGCGCCGCCGACGAGGTCGCCGCGGCCGATCCTGCCAGCGGAGTGAGCGCAAGCAACAGCGCCGCCGCGACGCCGACGGCAGTCAAATTCCCGGCTTTGGTTCTCATTTCGAATTCTCCGATTCTGTCCGGTTGACGTGATACCTATGAATCGTCGCGCAATATCGCGCGTCCTATTCGGTGTTCGTCGTGCAACCCATGACCATCCTGGTGCCGACGGCCTTGCAGGTCGGCGGGGCGGGTTGTTTGGCCACCGTCGGAGTCTGGATCAAGTCCGTGGTAGCGACCGAATAGGCGGCGGTGTTGCCGGCGATCGGATAGCTCTGGAACGTGACCTGGCATCCGTCGAGAGGATCTGATCCGATTTTGCCGCCGGGGATATCTGCAAAAGCCAGCGTCATCACCCCGTTCTTGTCGATTGCGCCGGTGAAGGCGCCGTCCTGCAAGCAGGGAGGATGCGCGGTGTTCGAGCAGGCCCCGTCGATGGTCAGGACGAAAAAGCCGCCGATGTTGCCTCCGCCTTTCTTGAGCGGACTCACCAGCCCGGTGATGTTCTTGCTGACGCCGGCGGGCTGAATTGAGGATTCAAACGCGAACTGCTCGTTGAACAAGGCCGCCGGCAGGTCATTAGGATCGGTCGGGCTATTGCCGATATTGCCGTGACACGCGCTGCTCGCCAGAGGAACAACTGGTGCTGCGGACGCGGCGCACGCCTCATTCGGCGAAAGGTTCCCGGCAATCGGGCCAGCAACCGCTATCGCTGACGCAAGCATCACGCCCCGGACGCGTTTTCCCGTAAAAAACCTCTTGCCCACTCGTCTCGTCCTCCTGCCAGGTCTCAGTCAGTTGGTATTCAGATAATGCGACCCGGCGGGAAAGGCAATAACCAAACCTCGCCCCGCTTGGAGCCGCCGGCACAGCGACACCGCGGTGAATCTGTGTTAGCTTTCGAGCGCAGGAGAGGCGCAAGCATGGAAGTCTTCCCAGGCATTTCGATGGATCCCGGAATCCGTTTCGGGAAGCCGTGTCTCGCCGGTACCCGCATCGACGTTGCGACGGTCCTTGGGGCACTGGCCTCCGGAGCCTCCACCGAGGACCTTCAGTCGGAATATCGAATCTCTCGCGAGCAAATCACCGCAGCTCTCCGCTACGCCGCTCACGTGGCGGCGCATCTGCCGCCGGCCGTGGGAAGCTCAGATGAGAATCCTTCTCGATGAGAATTTCCCTCTGGCACTGCTACGGAAGTTGCGTGAAGAAGGGCATCAGGTTGATCACATCATCCTGCTTGGCCTGCGTGGCACACCTGATCGTGCCATCACCGATCGACTGAACGATGAAGACCTTCTCTTCCTGACGCACGATCGGGAGTTCCTCGATCTGTCGCTCTCTCGCTCACGCGTCATAGTCTCGCGGGCGACGCAAAGTCTGCCGATAGCCGTGCGCGTCGAGATTTGGCTCAAGGCGATTCGTGAATACTTCTCTCGCGAGTGGCGCGAAACGGTATTCGAGGTATTTGACGACGGGAGGCTGCGCCCTTGGCAGAAAATCCCGACCGAGCAGCCCGAGTAGAGAGGCCACCTTTCGACGCGGAGCGCCGGCGGCCCCGCACTTCATTGGCTTATGGAAATTGGACTGCGCGCGCCCGCGAATGGCGTTCGCAATGGTGGAGGCGGGGGGAATTGAACCCCCGTCCGAAGACCTTCAGGCGATGGCCACTACACGCGTAGTCCGCGATTTAGAGCTCGCAGGCCGGGCGCCCGCGGACGGGCTATCGGCCAAGCCAGCCGGTTTGCGTTTCGGGAAAACCACCCAACCGGTGAATCGCGGTTCCCTAGCCCATTAAATGACGCCTCGACCCGCTGCCACGGGCGAGCAGCGGCGAGACGCTAGCGGCCCTTAGGCCGCCAGAGCGTAACCGTTATTGTCTGCGGGTAAATTTCGCAGTCTGTTTGTTTTACGGGCCAACAGAACCCCGGCGTGCGACCAAAACCCTATTGTCATCGTCGAACCCATTTCGCCCCCGAAGCACCAAAAGCTGACGCACAAAGGATGGCCGATCACGGTTACGCATCTCCAATCTAAGTCCGTTGCGGATAGCTGGCAACCCCCATTTGCGGCGGGCAGGCTTATTTCGCCGCTTTCCGCGCGATAGACTCGCGCTCGATGGCGGAGAAGACCGAACGCGACGGCTACGAGCTGGTCGCCGAAAATCGCAAGGCGCGCCACGACTTCTTCGTGGAAGATACGCTCGAGGCCGGCCTCGCGTTGATGGGCACCGAGGTCAAATCGCTGCGGGCGCATCGGACCAATCTGCGCGACAGCTACGCGCGGATCAAAGACGGCGAGGCCTTTCTGGTCGGCGTCCACATCGGCGCCTACGCACCCGCCGGCCAGTTCAGCCATAAGGAGATGCGGCCGCGCAAACTATTGATGCATCGGCGCGAGATCGATCGCCTGTGGGGCCGCGTGCGCGATCGGGGATACTCGCTGGTGCCGCTCAAAATCTATTTCAAGGGCGGCCGCGCCAAGGTCGAGATCGCGCTGGTCAAGGGCAAGCGCGCCTACGACAAGCGCGCCGCGATCGCGCGTAAGGAAACGCGCCGCGAGATCGAGCGGGTCATGAAGGCGCGCAACCGCTGAGTCAGGCGCCGGTTTCAAGCGCCGGTGGCGCGGCCTTCCGGGGCCGGCGATGCTTCGCCTGCGAGCGCTCGCAGCCGCGCGATTCGCCGGCTGAGCGGCGGATGCGTCGATAGCAGGTTGGCGAAGAACCCCTCGTCGTCTTCCTTCGCGCCTTGCAGCGGATTCACGATGAAAAGATGGGCGACGCCGCGCGAGGCGTGCGCCAGCGGCGATTCCGTTGCCGCGATACGTTGCAGCGCCCTCAGCAGAGCGCGCGGATTGCGCGTGAATTCGACCGACGCAGCGTCCGCCAGATATTCGCGTTGGCGCGACACCGCCATCGCAAGCAACTGCGCGAAGATCGGCGCCAGCGCCGCCAGGATGAAGACCGCCACCACGATGAGCGCGCCGCTCCCGCCTCCGCTCCCGTTGCTGTCGCTGCTGCTGCGCCGGCGTCCGCCGCCGCTGAACCACATCGAGCGATAGAGGAAGTCCGCCAGCATCGCGATTCCGCCGACCAGCACCGCAATCATCATCATCGTCCGGATATCGTAGTCGCGAATGTGGGCCATCTCGTGGCCGAGCACGCCCTGCAACTCCTCGCGGTCCATCTCCTCCACCAGTCCCTGCGTGACGCAGATCACCGAATGGTCGGGGTCGCGTCCGGTCGCGAACGCGTTGGGAGCGGGATCGTCGATTATGTACGCCTTCGGCACCGGCATCCGCGCCGCCAGCGCCATCTCGCGCACCACGTCGAGGATCGTCTGATGCTGCGGCGTATCGGGGGTGAGTTCGCGAGCGTGCACCGAAAGCAGCACCAGCGATGCGCCACCGTAGTACGACACGAATGACTGGATCGTCGCGATTAGAAGCGCGACGATCGTGAGGAATGGAAAGCCAGTGAGCCTGCCGCCGTATATCGATACGTCGCCGACCACGAAATCCAGCCCGAAACCGAGGATCGCGAACAGAGCGATGAACACCGCCACCAGCAGCACGGTCTCGCGCCGGTTGCGCCGCTCCAGCTCCCAGAAGTCCGTCCTCTGCGGCGTCATCGGATTTGGGGATGCGCTCGCGTCCAGGTTTGCGGCACAGGCCTTAGCCTGTGATCCTTCCGCACCCTCGTCAGGCCTTGGAGGCGGGAGCGCCAGGGCGGGAGCGCCCATCGAGAGATCGACCTTGGGCAACGCCTCGTCGCCGGGGGCGGCCTTGAAATAGTCGGCGCCTTTGAATCCGAAATTATTGGCGATCAGATTGGTAGGGAAGGTCTCGACCCGAGTGTTGAGCTGCAGCACCGCGTCGTTGTATGCCTGGCGGGAAAACGCGATCTGATTCTCGGTCGTCGTCAGCTCTTCCTGAAGTCGAAGAACGTTCTCGTCGGCCTTGAGCTGCGGATAATTCTCCATCACCGCGAGCAGTCGTCCGACCCCCGCTGTAAGTTGATTCTCGGCGGCCATCCGCGAGGCCTGGTCGGGCGCGCTGATTGCCTTGCCTCGCGCCTCGACCACCTGGTTCAGCGTTTCGCGCTCGAACTGCATGTAGCCCTTGACCGCCTCGACCAGGTTGGGGATCAAATCATGACGGCGCTTGAGCTGGACGTCGATCTGCCGCCATGCGTTCTCGACCCGGTTGCGCAGACTGACCAGCGAATTGTAGGCCGCGACCAGATAGCCCGCGATTCCGAGTACGACAACCAGCCCGACCAGTGAGCTCATCTTCGGTTACCGCCTTGTTCGATGTTTCCGCCCATCACCCACGCGAGACCGTGCTGATTGTAGCATTGACCCGAAAGGCGGGCGCCGCAGCCGAAAAGCTGCGGCGCCTCGCGTCGCGGAGGGAATCAGTTTTCGTAGTTGACTTTGATGCGCACCGGTTTGGCCTCCGGTCGCTTCGCGACTTTCACTTCGAGCACTCCGTCCCGATACGCCGCGTGCACGTCGTCGTGGCTCGCGTCTTCTGGGAGCCGGAAGCTCCGGTGGATTCGCCCGTACAGCCGCTCGGTGCGATGAACTTCAGCCTCCTTCGGCCATTGCGGTTGCTTGCGCTCGCCCTCGACCACCAGCTTCTCGTCCTCGACGCGAACGTCGATCGATTCGCCGGTCATTCCCGGGATCTCGAAGTAGAACTGATAGCCATTGCTGTCTTCGATCACGTCCGCCGCAGGCACGATCTGATCTGACCCGCGCTCAGGTTCCCTCAAAAAACCATCCAGCGCTCCACGCCACAATCCGCCGCCCAATCCGGTATCCGTCCAAAGTTCCATTTCGCTAACCTCCTGCCGGCCGATTTGCCTCTGCCGGCCTCATATTCTCTCGACATCGCCGCATCCGCTGCGGTCTATTTCCAAGTTAAGTACGAACCGGACGACGTCAAGGCGGCGAGCAACGACCGAATTCAGCTATTCCTCAGTATGGCCGGTGTTTTCCGCTCGCGCGATTTCGCCGGCGAAGCGCTGCGCCATTTTGAGGTCGCCCACGCTCGCCGCGAGCGACTGCCCCTCCTTAAACACCTCGACCGCGCGCGCTATGTTTCCCTTGGCGAGAAAAGCGCCGGCCTTGCGGAAAATCCGCGCGTATCGTTCGCCCTTTTCGGCGGGAGTCATGAAGCTGTTCCGCGAACCGGAGACTCTGGATTCGATACTAGGCGGACAGCTTCGTCTGCTCCAGCCCGCCGACGGCTACCGGTTCTCGATCGATTCGATCCTGCTCGGGCGCTTCGTGCGCGCCCGCGAGCGCGATCGAGTGCTGGAGCTCGGCGCCGGATGCGGCGTCGTGTCGATGATGATCGCCGCGATCTGGAAAGCGCGCGAGGTGGCCGCGATAGAGATTCAGCCCGCGATGGCCGCGCAGATCGCGCGCAACGCCGAACTGAACGGACTCGCGCAAATCTCCGCCGTTTGCGCCGACCTGCGCCGGCGGCGGATCGCGGGCCTCGCGCCTGCGAGTTTCGACCTGGTCGTCGCGAATCCGCCCTATCGGGCGCAGAACACCGGCCGCGAAAGTCCCAATCGAAGCCGGCGGATTGCGCGCGGATCGGATCGGGGATCGCTCGCAGACTTCGCCGGTGCCGCGGCCCGCTACGCCCGCGATCGGGGCCGGGTGGTTTTTGTGTTCGCCGCGGCGCGCAGCGCGGAGTTGATCGGCGAACTGCGGGCGCGCGCGCTGGAGCCCAAGCGGATAAGGTTCGTGCATCCCAGAATCGAGCTCCCCGCGTCGACGGTTCTTGTCGAGGCCCGAAAGGCCGGCGGCGTCGAGGTCGAGATCGAACCGCCGCTCGTGTTGTATAGCGAGCCGGGAATCTACAGCGCGGAAGCGAGCGAGATGCTTGGGGCGGCGCTGACCAGCTGACGAGCCTAACCAGTCAGTCCGTCGGCCACTCGCGTTTGAAGAAATCGACCATCTCAACTTCGACCCGCGGCGGGAACTCGAGACCGTATTGCTCGAACGCGGCGCGCCCGAGCTGGCAGATTCCCCTGAAGATTTCGATATGAACGTCGCGCATCGCGCGGCGATCGGCGATCCGCACCGCGGTTCCGATTCGATCTATAAGTTGCGCGCACTCCTCGCTCTGATCCGGCGGGAGCATCTTCGCACGCGTAAACATGTTGCGATGGAACGCGCGGCGATCCTTCTGCAACAACATCAGCGGAACGATCGCCGTTTCGACCAGCAGAATTTCATTGAACAGAAATGTGTTGGTTTGCCCGCGCGCCAGCATCCTGACCGGCCAGGTCGCTCCCTGCAAAAATCCGAGGACATTGAATTCAAGGGCGTGCTTGATGGCGGCGTCTCCCAGGTCGTCGCCGATCATCAGTCGCTCGTAGATTTCGGCCGCGCCCCATAGCCGCTTTACCGCGACGCGCTGTCGCGCGGCGAGGCTGGTTTCCCTCTCAAAAAAGACATCGAGCTTCACCGGCCCTTCGATCAGGCATCCAACGCCGAATACACCCATGATGTCGAGTGAGGCCAGGATTGGCGCGATTCGTTCGATCACGTCCCGCCGCGATCGCCACACCTCGTCCCAGGCGTTCTCGCCAACGCAGAGATGCAAGTCGATATCCGAGTACGGGTCCGCGGCGCCGTCAGCGAGGCTTCCTTCAAGCCATCCGGCGGGGAAGCGCGCGTCGGTCGAGAGCATCGCCACGGCGCGATCGAGCAGCTCGCTTCGACGAACCGCGAATGGAACGGCTTCGTTCATAGTCTCTGTTCCGGACGGCTCGCCCGCTGCTGGTTGCCGCTACTCGCCGGCCAGAAACTCCACCGACAGGCGGGCTACCTCTTCCGGCTCTTCCATCGGGATGAAATGACCCGCGTTCGCGAAATTCACCACCCGGCCGTTCTTCAATCCTCCCTCAACTCGCGCTGCCAGCGATGCGCCGAGGGAGTCGCTGCGCTGGCCGAACATCACCAGCAGCGGCCGGTCGCATCGAAGGATTTTCTCCAGTCCGTCGAAGTCGCGCGAGGTCTCGTAGTAGCGCGCCTCGATTTCAGGCGGGCACTTGAGTTCGCGCTTCCCTTCCGAATTCCGCCGCGTGCCGTGCTCGCAATAGTCGCGCAGGATGTCCTTGCGCCAGGTCGCGTACGGCAGCTTGTTGTCGAAGTTGGCGTACATCGCATCGACGCTGTCGAACACCCGGCGGCGCTTGAGCGTGCGATCGATGAACGGGTTTCGCCATCCGAGCTCCGGTCCCGTTGGCGTTTCGAAGATCACCGGCTCGACCAGCACGGCGCGCGTGACCAGGTCGGGGCGCTCGCACGCGAGCGAGCCGATCGCGGTGGCGCCGGCGCTGTGGCCGAATCCGCGCACGCTCTTGAAGCCCATCGCCGCGATGAATCCCGCCAGGTCCTCCATCGTGCGCTGCCAGTTGTACTCGTTGGTGGGCGAGTGTCCGCTGTCGCCGTGACCGCGCTGGTCGTAGCTGTACACGTGACCCACCGACGCGAGCGCGGTCGCGATCGGCCGGTAGATGCGCCCCAGGAATCCGGTCGCATGCAGGATCACGATCGGAGATCCCATCCCGCCCCAATCGAGATAGTGCAGCCTGATGCCGTTTACATCGACATAGCCGCTTTTCGGCTCGTGCGCTTCCATGATTGCGCAAATGATAGGGAACGGCGCGAATCGAGGAAACCGTGCGCGCCCCGGCTTGTGCCGCGCGTTGCGCCGGTTGCGGCTTTGCGATTAGCTCATCGCAGATGGGGCGCCTGACCGCCAGGAACAAGTACCTGCTCGACGGTGAGCGAAAGTTCTACGCGCGCGGCGTCTCGTATGGGACCTTCGCGCCGAATTCCCGCGGCGATCCGTTTCCGGAGCCGGATCGCGTGGCCGGAGATTTCGCCCTGATGCGCGAGTTGGGCGCGAACGTGGTGCGCACCTACGAGCCGCCGCCGCCCTGGATGATGGAGCAGGCGGCGAATCATGGCCTGCGCGTGATGGTCGGAATTCCGTGGGCCTCGCACCTCGCATTCCTCGACTCGCGCGATCTGACGCGCGACATCCGCGACACGATCGCAAAAACCGTGACTGCCCTGCACCCGTTTCGCGATACGGTTTTCGCCTACACGCTCGGCAACGAGATTCGCTCCGATATCGTGCGATGGCATGGGCCGCGCGCGGTCAGCCGCTTTCTCGCCGAGCTTCGCGATCTGGGCAAGCAGCACGATCCTGAGGGCCTCTTCACTTACGCGAATTATCCGTCAACCGAATATCTCGAGCTTGGGTTCCTGGACTTTCTCGCCTTCAACGTCTACCTGCATCGCGAGAACGACTTTCGCCGCTACCTGACTCATGTGATGGCGCAGAGCGGTGAGCTGCCGCTGGTGCTAAGCGAAACCGGCATGGACACGATTCGTGAGGGCGAGGAGACACAGGCCGAGTTTCTCGGATGGCAATCGCGCGCGGCCTTTGAGCTGGGACTGTCAGGCCTCGTCGTCTTCGCATTCACCGACGAATGGTATCGCGGCGGAAGTGAGATTACCGACTGGGCATTTGGCCTGGTCACTCGCGATCGAAGACCGAAACCCGCCTTTCATTTCACCGCCGAAGTATTCAGGAGCGAGCTGCCGCCGCCGCTCCGCAGAGCGCCCAAGGCGTCGGTCGTCGTCGCGGCTTACAATGCCGCACCGACTCTCGGCGTGTGCCTGGCTTCGCTCGCGAATCTGAACTATCCGGACTACGAAACGATAGTCGTCGACGACGGCTCGACCGACTCGACCGCGAAAATCAGCGAAGCGGCCGGCGCGCGACTGATCCGCCGGGAGCATCTGGGACTGGGCGCCGCGCGCAATGCGGGAGTCGACGCCGCGCGGGGCGAAATCGTCGCATTTATCGACGCGGACGCATGCGCCGAGCGCGATTGGCTGTATCATCTGGTCGAGACCGCCGCGCGCAGGGGAGCCCCCGCCGGAGGCCCGAACTTCCCGCCGCCTGCCGGGTCGGCCTTGGCGGCCGCGATTGCGGCGGCGCCCGGTCCGCCGCGCGAGGTGCGGTCGGGGGACGACACCCTGGCCCAGCTATGCGGCTGCAACATGGCGGTCGAAAAATCGCTGCTCAAGAAAGTCGGCGGCTTCGATCCGATGTTCACCGCGGCGGGCGACGACGTGGACCTCTCGTGGCGGCTGCGCGACAGCGGCCTCACGCTCGCCTCGGCGCCGGGCGCGGTGGTCATTCACGATCGCCGATCGACTATCAGTGGCTATCTCGATCAGCAGCGCGGTTACGGTGCGGCGGAAGGACTGCTGTTCCGCAAGCATCCGGCACGCATCGCGGGCGGCGACGGCGCCTATGCCGTGCGGTGGCGGCTTTCCGGCCTTTTCGGCGACGGACGGATCTATTACGGCGCGTTTGGCCGCGGCCTCTTCCAGAGCGTCTATCCCGCTCCCGCGACGCGGCCCATGCTGCAAATTCCGCTGTCGATCGAGTGGGTCGCGGCGGCGATCGCGCTTGCCGTCGTCGGGACGCTCAGCCCGCCGCTTCGTCTCCTCGGGTGCGCCGGGATCGCGATCTCAATCGCGTCCGCGATCGCCGCGGCGATCGTCGCCCCGGTCGATCGCGCTCATTCAGGAGCATTGACGCGCGCAATTCTCGCCATGCTCTGCCTGTTCGGGCCTCTGATGCGAAGCATCGCGCGCGCGCGGACCATCTATCATCTAGAACGGGGGCCGCTCGTTCCCGATGGCCGGAGTCTTCGACTCCGCGGCGCGCTTGCCTTCTCCGGCCGCGCCGGCGACGGCGTATCGAGCACGAGTGCGCCGCTGCTGGCCGCGATGCGTGCGGCGCTGGTGCGCAGAGGCCTCGCCGTCGCGCCGACGGACGGGTTCCAGGCGTATGATCTCCAGATCCTCATCCCCCCGGCGATCCGGGTCCCGATCAATGCCGTTGACGAAGGCGCCGGCCGGATCGCCCTTCGATGGCGGCTGGACGTTGACAGATGGCGCGTCGCAATTTCGGCCGGCGCGCTGGTGCTGTTGCTTTTGATAGCCGGAGCGTCGTGGCAGGCCCGCGCGATAGTGATCGGGCTGGCAGGCGCGATTTTCCTTTTGGTTGCGGCATCCCGCGCGGCGTTGATACCGCCGATTCTGCGCGCGTGCGCGAGCGAAGTCTGTGGGCCGCTCGCGATGGATCTGGCGGCGGGCAGCGAGGGTGCCCCGCGATGAGCACGCTCCGGCTGTACATGATGGTGATTCGCCGGATGCGCCCGTACGCGGGCCGCTTGGCGATCGCAATCGCCGAAGTGCTGCTGATGGCCGGGCTCGAAATCCTGAAGCCGTGGCCGATCAAGATCGTGATCGACAACGTCCTGCGGGCGGAGCCGGTCCGGAACCGCTGGCTGTCGGCGATTGCGCCGGCGGAACTGCTCGCCGCGGCGTGCTTCGGGCTGGTGGGATTATACATCGTGCTGGCCGTGCTGCAGGTGACTAACAACTACCTGACGATCTCGATCGGCCAGCGGATGGTCAACGATCTGCGCGCGCGCCTGTTCGAGCATCTCCAGCGCCTCTCGCTTTCGTTCCATCGCCGCCGCGAAATCGGCGACCTGCTGGTGCGAATCACCTACGACGCCTTCTCGGTCCAGACCATCGCGATGAACGGCCTGTTCCCGATCCTGTCGTCGGGCGTCCTGCTGATCGGAATGTTCGCGGTGATGATCCGGATCGACCCGATCCTTACCGCCGCCGCGTTCGCGGTCGTGCCGCCGCTCTTCGTCCTGATCGTCTCGCTCAGCGGGCGGATCGATCGGCTGGCAAGCAGCGCGCGCGCCAAGGAGGGGCGCCTCCAGAACGTAGCGCATCGCGTGCTCTCGGCGATTCACGTCGTGCAGGCTTTTACCGCCGAGCCCGAGTCCTACCGCCAGTTCGTCGAGTCCAGCAGCGAGAGCCTGAACGCGAATCTCCGCCTCTACACTTTGCAGACAATCTATACGGGACTGGTCGGGGTAGTGGTCGCCTGCGGGACCGCGTTCGTGATTTACCTGAGCGCGCGCCACGTGATGGCCGGCGCTCTGACGATCGGAGAGCTGGTCGTCTTCACCGCCTATCTCGCCTCGCTGTACGGCCCGATCAACCAGATCTTCCAGACCTGGGGCCTGGTCCAGGGCGCGAAGGCCGGGATGGCGCGATGCGTGGAGCTGTTGGAGGTCGAGCCCGAAATCAGCGATCGGCCCGCCGCGAAAACGCTCGGCCGGGCGCGCGGCGAAATCGAGTTCGACCGGGTGTGGTTCGGCTACGATCCCGCGCGGCCGGTGCTGAAGGGCGTGAGCTTCAAGGCGAATCCGGGCGAGGCGATTGCGATCGTGGGGTTGAGCGGCGCCGGCAAAAGCACGATGGCGAGCATGGCGCCGCGATTTTACGAGCCGCAACGCGGCGCGATCTGAATCGACGGCCAGGACATCCGCGAGGTGACGCTCAAGTCGCTGCGCGGGAATATCGCGATGGTGCTCCAGCCGCCGCTGGTGCTGAGCGACACGGTCCGCGCCAATATCGCGCTGGGGAATCCCGGCGCGAGCGCGGCGCAGATCGAACGCGCCGCGCAGATCGCGCGTCTCCAACCGGTGCTCGCGAAGCTGCCCGAGGGGCTCGACGAGATGATCGGCGCGGGCGGCCATAGCCTCTCCGAGGGTGAGGCCCAGCGCGTCACGATTGCGCGCGCGCTGCTGAAGGACGCGCCGATCCTGATCATGGACGAGCCGACCAGCGCGCTCGACGCCGAGACCGAGTCGCTGATCCTCGCCGCGGTCGCCGAAGTGATGCGCGGCCGCACCACGCTGGTGATCGCCCATCGGCTGTCCACGATTCAGAACGCGGATCGCATCCTGGTGCTGCGCGACGGGGCGATCGCCGAATCGGGCAGCTTCGCGGAGCTTCTTTCGCGCGGCGGCTTCTTCCGCTACCTCTACAACCTCCAGTCGTGGAGCAAGGAGACGGCGACCAGCCGCGCGGGTTAGAACGCGATGCTGACGATTGGAATCACCGGCGGAATCGGTTCGGGCAAGAGCGTCGCGGCGAAGATTCTCGGCGAGCTCGGCGCCGTGACGATCGACGCCGACAAAGTGGCGCATTCGGTTTACGAGCCGGGCGCGCCCGCCTACGAGGAAGTGACGCGCGCCTTTGGCGAAGGAATTCTCGCGCCCGATCGAACGATCGATCGCACCAAGCTTGGGCCGATCGTGTTTGCCGATCCGGCCGGACTCAAGCGGCTTACCGCGATCGTTTGGCCGCGAACGTTCGCGCGGATGGGCGAGATGGTGCGCGAGCTCCGCGCGCGCGGCGAGCGCCGCCCGATCGTTATCGAAGCCGCGGTCCTGATCGAGGCCAACTGGCATCCACTGTTCGATGAAATCTGGCTGGTGACCGCCCCGCGCGAGCGCGTGATCGAGCGCGTCGCCCTGCAGCGCGGGATGAAACCCGAGCAGACCGAAGCGCGAATCCGCGCGCAGCTTTCCGACGACGAGCGCGCCAAGCACGCAACGTTCGTGATCAAGAACGACGGCACGATCGACGAGTTGCGCTCGAAGCTGAAGGCGCTCTGGTCCGCGGCGCTCAAACGCGCAGCGAAGGACTAGAACCGCATCGCCGCGAGTGTCGCGAACGCGACCAGCTCGGAGATCGCGGCGCCCGCCGCGAGCGCGAAGCCGCTGACGCCGCCTATCCGCCGGCTGAACAGCAGCCGCATCGCGAGGATCGTCGACGCCAGCATCACGATCGCGGCGATCGCGACTGCGTCGTAGAATCCCATCGCGGTCCCCAGCGCAATCACGCTTGAACCCGCGAACTCGCGAAACCTGATCCCGCCCTCCCATTGAACGCCGAGCCCCGGCCGATCGAGCGGCTTGAGGCCGTACCCGATCGGCACGATCGCCCATCGCGAGAGCATCGTCGCCAGCACGATCGCCCGGGCCCGCGCCGGAGGTTGTGCGATTGACCCGAGCAGGTAAATCTCGACTGCGATGAACGCGGCTGCCGCCAACAGGCCCATCGGTCCGACTTCGGTGAGGCCGGTCCATGAAGGGCGGCTGCCCGACCTGAGCTGGCCCACGGCGTGCGCGAGCCCCGCCGGGTAGATTGCTCCGCTGGCGGCGATTGAAATTGCAATCACGATCACTGAACGGGGAAGTCGTGACGCAAATGGGGAGAGTGCATGATCGGTCAGCGCCAGCGCGACGCCGAAAATAAGGCCCACGACCGGAAGAAAGAGCGTCGAGCGGGCCCGCTGCTCCGCGCTGCCCTGGCGCCGATCGCCGAGGATGGGCCACGAGCTCAGCGCTGCGATCGCAAGGGCGAATTCGAAGACCGTCTCGCGAAGGCGCGAGGCCTCGCGCGAGGCGATTTGGCCGGGAGCGTTCATTTGCATGATAATCGCACAGGACCGAGGTGGCTCGAAGCGAAGCTGCCTGCGGATCGATTGCGGGAATCGCGATGAAAATATTGGTGATGGGTGCCGGGGCGGTCGGCGGATATTTCGGCGCGCGCCTCCAGCAGGCCGGCGAGGACGTGGTCTTCTGCGCACGCGGCGAGAATCTTCGAGTGCTCAGAGAGCATGGCCTCAGCGTCGTGAGCTTTCGCGGCGACCTCCGGCTGGCGAGCGTCACGGCGACCGATCGCCCACTCGAGCATGCTCCCTACGACCTCGTGCTGTTCTGCGTCAAGGCATACGACACCGACGCCGCGGCGCATCAGATCGAGGGCTGTTTGAAGCCGGGCGGCGCGATCCTGACGCTGCAGAACGGCATCGACAGCGAGGCGCGGCTTTGCGAGATCTTCGGCAGCGCCTGCGTGATGGGCGGCAACGCGCGCGTGGGCGTAGAGCTTGCCGCTCCCGGCAGGGTTATCCATCACTCGACCGGGGTGATCGAATTCGGCGAGCTCGACGGCTCCGCTTCCGAGCGCGCGATCGCGATCGCCGGCGCTTTTCGCCGCGCTGGTATCCTCGGGCAGATGACGCCGGACATCCGGTCGCTTCGGTGGTACAAGCTTTTGTGGAACAGCGCCTTCAACGCCGTCACGACGCTGACCCGCGGGCGGGTGGGCGATTTGCTCGACGATCCGGACGGGCTCCGGCTGGTGCGCACGCTGATGGAGGAGACGCTCGCAGTCGCGCGGGCCGACGGCGCCGCGCTGACGGCGGATCATATCGATGAACTGCTCGATCATTCGCGGCGCAATCTCCGCGCGCTCAAGACTTCGACCTTGCAGGATTTCGAGCGCGGCAGGCGGCTCGAATTCGAAGCGCTGAGCGGCGCGGTTTTGAGAACGGCGCGCCGCTATGGCGTGCGCGTGCCGGCGACCGAGACGGTTTACGCGCTGCTGAAAATGCTCGACGCATCGAGAAGTTGAACTATGATGTGAGTTGAACGGCATCCGGAAACGGCATTGGAGGATTCCACGATGGCTTACGAAACGCTGCTCTATGATGTTGCCGACGAAATCGCGACGATTACGCTGAATCGTCCGGCCAAGCTCAACGCCTACACGCCCACGATGGGCGTCGAGCTGATCGACGCCTTCCGCCGCGCCGACACCGACCATTCCGCGCGTGTCGTTGTGCTGACCGGCGCGGGACGGGCGTTCTGCGCCGGCGCCGACATTTCGGGCTTCGCCGCCGACATCAAGTCACGCGAGGAGCAAGGGAACGGATCGGCGGCGCGCCGTCGCGACGCGGTGCTCTCGTTGCCGGCCGTGATGCGTAATCTGTCCAAGCCGGCGATCGCCGCGATCAACGGCTACGCGCTGGGCGTCGGATGCACGATGACGCTGCTTTGCGACCTGAGAATCGCCGCCGAGGAAGCGAAGCTCGGCGTGATCTTTCCGCGGGTGGGACTAATCACCGAGCTCGGATCGACCTACCTGCTGCCGCGCCTGATCGGTACGTCCCGGGCGGCTGAGATGATGCTCACCGGGCGGCAGTTCGCCGCGCGCGAATGCCTCGAGATGGGTCTGGTGAGCCGCGTCGCGCCGGCCGATCGCCTGGTCGCGGCGGCGCGCGAGCTCGCGGGCGAGATGCTGCAATGCTCGCCGACCGCGCTCGCGTATACGCGCCGCGCGCTCTACCAGGGATTGGACGGCACGATGGAGACCGCGATGCAGTTCGAGGGGTTCGCGATCGAGCGCTGCTATCAGAGCCCCGAGCACAGGGAATACGTGACGGCATTCGTGGAGAAGCGCAAGCCCGATTTCCGGCGCGTGACGGATCGCAGCAGGTAACCCTTCCTCGGCGCGCACTCAGCGGGGCTGCGGTTTGGATTGCGGATCGCGCGGCACGGGGCGCCGATAAGGATCGCCGGTTATCAGGCGGGCGCCACGCTCGTTGGTGAAGTACGCCCACGCCCATTCGAACAGCACGATGAAGCGATTGCGGAACCCGATCAGGAAAAAAATATGGACCGCCAGCCATAGCAACCACGCCGCAAAACCCGAGACTTTTACCCGGCCCAGATCGGCCACCGCCGACGCGCGTCCGATCGTAGCGAGGTTGCCCTTGTCCAGATAGCGGAACTGCTCGTATGGCTTGCCGACGCCTGCGCGAATGATGTTCTCCGCCGCATGCCGCCCCATCTGCATCGCCACCGGCGCAAGTCCCGGAAGCATCTTGCCGGTTTCGTCCTTGAAAGCGGCAAGATCGCCGATTACGAAAATCTCGGGATGGCCGGGAACAGCGAGGTCGGGCTCGACTATCACGCGCCCCCCGCGATCGAGGGGCACCCCGAGCGATTTCGCGATCGGCGAGGCAGCGACGCCGGCCGCCCCAGATTATCGTGCGCGCCTCGATTCGATCGGAACCGACAGCGACCGACCTGGAATCGATCGCGGTGACGGGCACGCCCGTGCGAACCTCAACTCGCCGGGTCCGAAGCGCGGCCTCGGCCCACGCCGAGAGCTTTGCCGGAAAGGAAGGGAGGATACGCGGCCCGGCCTCCAGCAGCAGGATTCGCGCCTCGCGTGGATCGATCGCGCGAAAATCGCTAACCATCACCTGTCGCGAAATTTCGGCGATCGCTCCGGCCAATTCCACCCCGGTTGGTCCGCCACCGACGATCACGAAGGTCAACAGCTCGCGCTGACACGCGGGATCGGCCTCCCACTCGGCCCGCTCGAACGCGAGCAGAATCCGCCGCCGAATCTCGAGCGCATCTTCGAGGCTCTTGAGTCCGGGCGCGTCGGGCTCCCATTCGTCGTGCCCGAAGTACGACTTGTGAGCGCCGGGCGCGAGGATCAGAAAGTCGTAGCCGAGCCTGCCCTCGCGCAAGACCAACTCGCGCGCCGGCGCGTCCACTGCGATCACTTCGGCGAGTTCGACGCGCGCGTTCGAATAACCGCGCACGATCGCGCGAATCGGCTGGGCGATATCGCCGGGCGAGAGCGCGGCCGTCGCGACCTGGTAGAGGAGCGGCTGAAACAGATGATGGTTGCGGCGGTCAACGATCGTGAGGCTGACGGAGGAGCGCTTGAGTGCGCGCGCGGCCCACAGCCCGCCGAAGCCGCCGCCGACGATCACCACCCGTGGCGCGGAACGCTTGTCCATTGGTCGCTCCCTCTCTTATCAGAACGACATAAACCGAACGTTCGGGTTGTCATTCCGAGCGTTGCACGAGGAATCTCATACCACTGGCGATCGCGTTAGCCACTCGTGGCGAAGCCCTCAATCCGGACGCTGGTTCTTGTTCAGTTCGCCGGCGATCTGCGACAGCAGAGAACGCGCGCCCACATCGTCCGGATCGAGGGTGACCGCCCAGCGACATTGCATGAACGCTTCGTCATTGCGGCCCAACTTGTAAAGCACACGCGCGGCGTAAAAGTGAACTCGTGGGTCGCGCGGCGCGAGCGCCGCCGCATTATAGAACGCCTTGAGCGCGTCGTCGTTGCGATCCTGCGCAAAAAGCGCTGCCCCCAGCGCGGTCCAGGCGTCGTGATCGTCCGGAGATCGGCCGGTGATCCGGCGCAGGATCTTCTCAGCCGCGGCGTGGTCGCCGTGAGTCATCTCAATGCCGGCGCGGGCCAGTTCGGCCGGTTCGATCCCGCCCGGCAGGGACTCGGCATAGTCGAGGGTCGCGTCGCTTTGAGCGCGCTTGCCGTCCTTGTCGTAAAGCTGCGCCAGCACTACGTAAGCGTCCGGCGGCGCATGCGGCAGCATCTTCAGGCCGGTCGCAATTTCCCTGGCGCCATCGCTGTCCCGGCCGAGACGAGCGTGAACCATCCCGAGGTCGTAGAGTGTAGCGCCGTCGTCCGGGTCGAGCTTGAGCGAGGCGGAAAGCTCGCGCTCGGCGCCTTCGAGATCGCCGCGTTCCTGGAAGGCCATCCCGAGCCGGTTGTGCCAAATCGCTGATTCGGGAAACTTCTCGATACACCGGCTGAAGAGCGCCACTGGTCATGCCAGTAGTGCTGCACGTGCCAGAGGGTCGCGGCGTAAACGAGCACGATCGCGGCGACTGCGCACCACGCGGCGCGTCTCTCCTGGCGCCCCGATCGGCAAATCGGGTCACGAGGTCGGCCGCGATTAAGCACCCTCCAGCTGACGACAAATAGAGGTATCGATCTGAATCAGCCCGTACTGGAAGAGCCCGCCGAGATTCATCATCGGGACGAGCGCGATCACGATCCACACCGCGCAAAGGATAATAGCGGCGGCGGCGATCGTTGCGCACCAGGCGGGTGAAAATGATCGCGAGGGCGGGAAGCGCCAGGACCGGGATCCAGAATTCGGGCGATGAGGGGCTGGTCACGAACAGCAGCCGATGAACGGGCCGGCGAGCCACGGAACCACCAGCAGGCTCAGGTAAATCGCGAGCGCCGGTGGAATCGTCATCAGCACCTGCGCGATCGGCGCGTGATTCACGGGATTCGGCCGGGCTACGAAGCCGAGCACCGCGTACCGGATGACCAGATACGCGACCGCCTCGGCGACGAATGGCGCGGTCAGAACGAGCGTGCGGCGAAGTCGCGCCCGAGGGGCGGGCATCCACTTCCCGGCCGAATCGTGCGGTTCCATAAAGAACACATACGTTGCGACGATTCCGGGAAAAACCACCGCACTCTCATGCG
>CAWHNS010000021.1:0-343241 GCA_963830715.1 uncultured delta proteobacterium | reverse complement strand
AAAGACATGTTTCTGTCGATCGAGATGGTCGGCAACGACCTGCGCTGGCGTTCCTCGACGGCCTCACCGACGATCAAGCTGAGCGAGATGACGATCGCCGGCGAGTGAATCTGGCAGCCCTGAGCGTTGCGCGAAGGATCTCAAACCACCGCTCCGACGAACTTCCCCCGAAAGTGGTCTGAGACCCTTCGCCAGGCTCAGAATGACAATCATAAGCGTCTCATCTGCTCGCGAACAGCGAGCGGACCAGGCGCACCAGGTAGCGCCAGAAGTTGATCAGAATTCCCTGGCGGGCGACTTTGCCCGCCGCGGCGGCTTTGAGTTCGGCGTCGGCTGCCGCGAAGAACTGCCCGAGCATCATCTTGGCCGCGCTGTCGATCATGCGCTGGCCGACCTGCATCAGCGGCCCGCCCACTTGCACGTCGCCTGAGTACCTCACGATCGTACCGCCGTCCCCGGCCGATAGATCGATCGTGCCCGAGCCTCGCACGAAGCCCTGCTTGCCCTTGCCATCGACCAGCATCCGGTAGTGTTCGGGCGGGCGCTTCTCTTCGAGCTTCAGTCTGCCCGTATAAACGCCCTTGACCGACGCGATCCCGACATTGAGCGTGCCGCCATATTCGTCGGGACCGAGCGCCTCGAGCTTTTCGCATCCCGGGACCAGGCGCGAGAGCCGATCGGGATCGTTGAACAGCTCCCACACTCGCTCGCGAGACGCAGAGAGAACCTGCTCGCCTGAGAGCTTCATTCAGAAGAGAATGAAACCACAGATGAACACAGATACAGATTGATACAAAGATTTTTGGCTGCGTTCATCTGTGTTCATCAGTGATTACTGACTGGCTATTGCTTGCAGCGCGCGGCGGCCTGCTCGATCGCGCGGCGAGTGTATACGCGCGCCAGTTCGGCACGGAAGTCAGCGGAGGCGTGAATATCCGACAGCGGATCGATTCCATCCGCGGCGTGGGATGCAGCGTTCGCGATCGACCCGGCGTCGGGCGCTTTGCCCATCAGCGCATCCTCGACCAACTTGGCCCGAAAGGCCTTGGCGCCAAGACCGGTGATACCCACGCGCAGGCTCTGGCACTTGCCGCCGCTGAGCCTGATGATCGCCGCGACACCCACCAGCGCGAATCCCGACGCGGGTTGCGGATGCTTGAGATACACGAATCCTGTTCCCGGCGCGATCGGAGCAAAACTGACCTGCGTTAGAATTTCACCGGGCTTCGCCGCAGTGGTCATCAAATCGAGGAAGAAATCCGCTGCCTTGACCGTGCGGCCGCCGGATTCGCTGTCAAGGCGGATTTCTCCTTCAAGCGCCAGCACGGCCGCCGGATAGTCCGCCGCCGGATCCGCATGCGCGAGGCTTCCGCCGATCGTCCCGCGATTGCGCACCTGCACGTCGCCGATCGTGGCCGCGGCTTCGCCAAGCAGGCCGAGCTTGCCCCTGACCAGATCCGAGCTCTCGACCTGGCTGTGCGTGGCCGCGCCGCCGATCACGATCCGGCCGCCTTCCTCCCTGATTCGGGCCAGCTCGCCGATCGAGCCGATGTCCACCAGATGGCCGGGCTGGGCCAGGCGCAGCTTCATCATCGGGATCAGGCTATGCCCGCCCGAGAGCAGCTTGGCGTCGTCGCCGAATCGCTTGAGCAGCACCAGCGCATCTTTCACCGACGCGGCGCGATGGTATTCGAAGCTTGATGGGAACATCGAGCTAACCCTTCTTGCCTTTCTTTGCGGCCTGGATCGCCTGCCAGATGCGCTCGGGTTTCAGCGGCATATCGAGGTTGCGAATCCCAAGCGGCGCGAGCGCATCGACCACGGCGTTGACCACGCACGGCGTCGATCCGATCGTGCCTGCCTCGCCGACGCCCTTGACGCCGAGCGAATTGACCGGCGATGGAGTCACCGTGCTTCCGACTCGTACCATGGGAGCATCGCCGCTTTGGGCACCGCATAGTCCATCAGCGTAGCGGTGATCAGCTGCCCGTTTTCGTCGTAGATCACTTCCTCATAGAGCGCCTGTGCGATTCCCTGCGCGATACCGCCGTGGACCTGTCCTTCCACCAGCAGCGGGCTGATGATCCGGCCGCAATCATCCACTGCGACGTAGCGAAGGAACTTTACGACGCCGGTTTCCGGATCGACCTCGACCGCGCAGACGTGAGTGCCGAACGGGAAGGTACAGGCCGACGGTTCGTAGAAGCTCGTCGCGTCGAGTCCCGGCTCGACGCCCGGGATCGGCTGCTTGTAGCCATAGGCCGCATCGACGACCTGTTGCAGCGGGATTGATTTGGCCGGGTCGGATGCCATCGCGACTTTCCGCCCGCTGAACGCGAGCCTGTCCGGAGGCACTTCCATCATGGTGGAAGCGATCTTCCGCATCTTCTCCTGCAGCTTGCCGACCGACATCATCAGCGCCGGGCCGCCGACCGCGGTGCCGCGGCTGCCGAAGGTGCCGATCCCGTACTGGACCAGCGCCGTATCGCCGTGGACGACGTTCACATCGTCGATGTCGATTCCGAACTCGTCCGCCACGATTTGCGCGAAGGTGGTTTCCTGGCCCTGGCCGTGGGGCGACACTCCGGTCAGCACGGTGACCTTGCAATCCGGCTCGATTCTTACCGTCGCGCTCTCCCATCCGCCGCCCTTGAGCTTGGGCGGCAGCAACGACGAAGGCCCGAGCCCGCAAATCTCCACGTAGGAGGAAATCCCGATCCCGATGTAGCGGCCCTGCTTGCGCGCCTCCGCCTGATCGGCGCGCAGCTTCTTGTAACCGATCATCTCCAGCGCCTTGTTGAGCGCCAGCGGGTAGTCGCCCGAATCGTAGGTCAGGCCGCCGGCTGTCGCAGCCGGGAACGCCTCCTTGGCGATGAAATTCCTGCGCCTGACCTCGGCCGGATCGAGACCCAACTCCGCGCCGACCATGTCCATCGTGCGCTCGGCGATATAGGCGGCCTCGGGCCGTCCCGCGCCGCGATACGCGTCGGTCGCCATTTTGTTGGTGAACACCATGGTCTGCTCGAACGAGAGCGCCGGAATTTTGTAGCATCCGGTCATCATCAATCCCGAAAAGCCCGGGATCGCCGGCGTGAGAAGCTGCAAGTAGGCACCCATGTCACAGACGAATCTGCCCTTGAGCGCGGTCACGGTGCCGTCCTTCTTCACCGCCGCCTCGACGTATGTGATCTGATCGCGGCCGTGAGTGGTGGCGGCGAAGTTCTCGCGCCGCCGCTCGATCCACTTGACCGGCCGGTTGAGCATCATCGCCAGATAAGAGACCAGCCCTTCTTCGCGATAGACGTTCAGCTTGCATCCGAAACCGCCGCCGACCTCGGGAGCGATCACCCTGACCTTGTTCTCGCCGAGGTTGAGCATCTCGGCGAGTTGCGATCGCAAGAGATGCGGAATCTGCGTGGACGACCAGAGCGTCAGGCTCTTCATTCCGGCATTCCATTGCGCGACCGCGCCGCGCGGCTCCATCGGAATCGGCGCCAGCCGCTGATTGACGATCCGGAACTTCACGATCCTGTCCGCTTCGCGCATCGCCTGATCGACCTGCGGGTTGGGCACCTCGGCGCGCGTGACCAGGTTGCTGCCGAACTCCTCATGCAGGATCGGCGCGTTCGCCTCCAGCGCCTTTTCGGGATCGACCACCGCGCCGAGCGGATCGTCGTCGAACTTCGATCAGATCGATCGCATCCTGGGCCACGTATTGATCGGTCGCGACTACAACCGCGACCGCCTCACCGACGTAGCGGACCTTGCCGATAGCGAGCACCGGGTTGAACGGAACGTGATCGGCGGGCGCGACGCATGGTACGGAGCCGATTTTGCCCTTCAGGTCCTCGCCGGTCAGCACGCACGCGACGCCCTTCGCCTCGCGCGCCGCTTTCGTGTCGATCGAGTTGATTCTCGCGTGCGCGTGCGGGCTGCGCAGGACCAGTGCGGAGAGCATCCCCGGCAGCCTCACGTCATCGACGTAGGTGCCGGTGCCGGAGATGAGCCGCGGATCTTCGCGGCGCTTGATGCGCTCGCCGACGAATTTCGGGATTACGGGCATCGTGGTTTCTCCCACGCCGCGATCAGGCGGCATTGGCGGTGCGCATCTTGTTCGCCGCGTACTGAACGGCCTTGATGATGTGTTGGTAGCCGGTGCATCGGCAGAGGTTGCCTTCGAGCGCGTGCCGGATTTCCGCGTCGCTCGGATTCGGGTTGCGGCCGAGCAGGTCCGCCGCCGCCATGATCATGCCGGGTGTGCAATAGCCGCACTGCAAGCCGTGCTCCTCCCAGAAGCCTTCCTGGATCGGATGGAGCTTGCCGTCCTTGGCGAGACCCTCGACGGTGGTTATCTCGCGCCCGTCGGCCTGCGCGGCAAGCACGGTACACGATTTGACGGCGCGTCCGTCCATCAGCACGGTGCAGGCGCCGCACAACGTCGTCTCGCATCCGACGTGAGTGCCGGTGAGTTGCGCGAGATCGCGGATGAAGTGCACGAGCAGCATCCGGGCCTCGACGTCGTCCTCGCGCCGCTGGCCGTTGATCGTGAGCGAAATGCGCATGATGTTGTCTCCAGTCGGGGAACCTATCAACCTGTTTAGCAAATTGCTGGAAGGTGGGCCAATCTGCCATTTCCGGTTGCTACTGTTGGAAGAATGGTTAATTTCTAACAGCATATGGACTTCAATCGCTTCACCGAAAAGCTTCAGGAGGCGCTCGGGCGGGCGCAAAGCGCCGCGCTCGGCGCTCACCACCAGGCCGTCGACGTAGAGCATCTGCTGGCTGCCCTGCTTGACGACGAGCAGGGACTCGCCTCGTCGATCCTCAAGCTGACCGGCGTCGATCGGGCGGCGGTGCTCCGCAAGCTCAAGGAAGAGCTTGGCAAGCTGCCGCGCGTGACGGGAAGCGGCGCGGACGCGGGCCAGGTGTACATGACTCAGCGCCTGGGCCGCGTGTTCGCGCGCGCCGAGCAGGAGGCATCGAAGCTCAAGGACGAGTTCATCTCCGTCGAGCACGTGCTGGTCGCGATGCTCGACGAGCCGGGCGCCGCCGCCAAGGCGCTGCGCGAGGCCGGCCTGACGCACGACAAGCTGATGGACGTACTCAAGAAGGTCCGCGGGAATCAACGCGTGACCTCCGCCAATCCGGAGGCGACCTATCAGGCGCTGGAACGTTACGGGCGCGATCTGACCGCGATGGCCTCGTCCGGAAAGCTCGATCCTGTGATCGGCCGCGACGAGGAAATTCGCCGCGTCATCCAGGTGCTCTCGCGCCGCACCAAGAACAACCCCGTGCTGATCGGCGAGCCGGGCGTCGGCAAGACCGCGATCGTCGAAGGATTGGCCCAGCGGATTGTCGCCGGCGACGTGCCCGAGGGGCTCAAGAATCGCCGCGTGGTCGCGCTCGACATGGGCGCACTGATTGCGGGCGCCAAGTTCAGGGGCGAATTCGAGGAACGGCTGAAGGCGGTGCTGAAGGAAATTCAGGAGTCGTCCGGCGAGGTAATCCTGTTCATCGACGAGCTCCATACCGTGGTCGGCGCGGGCGCCGCCGAGGGCGCGATGGACGCCTCGAACCTGCTGAAGCCGATGCTCGCGCGTGGCGAGCTTCACTGTATCGGCGCGACCACGCTGGATGAGTTTCGCAAGCATATCGAGAAAGATGCCGCCCTGGAGCGCCGCTTTCAGCCGGTGATCGTCGAGGAGCCGAGCGTCGAGGACACCATTTCGATCTTGCGCGGGCTCAAGGAGCGTTACGAAGTCCATCACGGGATTCGTATCAAAGACTCGGCGCTGGTGACCGCGGCGGTGCTGTCGAAGCGCTATATCGCGGACCGCTTCCTGCCCGACAAGGCGATCGATCTGATCGATGAGGCCGCGGCCAAGCTGCGCACCGAGAAGGAGTCGCTGCCGGTCGAGCTCGACGAGGTCAATCGCCGGATCATGCAGCTCGAAATCGAGCGCGAGGCGCTCAAGCGCGAGACCGATCAACCCTCGCGCGATCGTCTGGAGAAGCTGGAGAAGGAACTGGCCGAGGCTCGCGAGCGCCGCGACGCGCTCAACGCGCAATGGCAGAGCGAGAAGTCGGGTCTCGAGGGCATCTCGAAGCTCAAGGCCGAGATCGAGCAGACCAGGCTAGCAATCGAAAAAGCCAGGCGCGAGTACGATCTCAACAAGCTCGCCGAGTTGCAGTATGGAAAGCTCGCGGGACTCGAAAAGGAGCTGGCGGAGAAGGAATCGAAGCTGATCCGGAAGGAAGGCGGCGATCGACTTATCAAAGAGGAAGTAGACGAGGAGGACATCGCGGAAGTGGTCGCTCGATGGACCGGCGTTCCGGTCTCGCGCCTGATGGAGGGCGAGGTCAAGAAGCTGGCGCATTTGGAGGAGCATCTGCACAAGCGCGTGATCGGCCAGGACGAGGCGGTATCGGCGGTCGCGGACGCGGTGGTGCGCGCGCGCGCCGGACTGAAGGATCCGAACCGGCCGATCGGATCGTTCATCTTCCTGGGACCGACCGGGGTGGGAAAGACCGAGCTGGCGCGGGCGCTCGCGCAGTTCCTGTTCGACGACGAAGCGGCGATGATCCGGATCGACATGTCCGAGTACATGGAGAAGCACACCGTCTCACGGCTGGTCGGCGCGCCTCCCGGCTATGTTGGCTACGACGAGGGCGGGCAACTGACGGAAGCGGTGCGGCGGCGTCCATACTCGGTGATCCTGTTCGACGAAATCGAGAAGGCGCATCAGGATGTTTTCAACGTCCTGCTGCAGATCCTCGATGACGGACGCCTGACCGACGGCCATGGCCGCACGGTCGACTTCAAGAACGCCGTCGTGATCATGACCTCCAACATCGCCGGCCAGTTGATCCTGTCGTTCAAGGGGCAGGACTACGAAAAGATGAAGGAGCAGTGCCTCGATGTTCTCCGCCAGAGCTTCAGACCGGAATTCCTCAACCGGGTCGACGAGATCGTGGTGTTCCATCCGCTGACCCGCGACGAGTTGGGCAAGATCGTCGATATCCAGCTTCAGCGGCTGCGCGACCGGCTCGCCGATCGCAAGATCGAACTGGAACTGACCGACAAGGCGCGCGGCTACTTCGCCGAGCACGGCTACGACCCGGTCTACGGCGCGCGTCCGTTGAAGCGGATGATTCAAAAGGAGCTGGAGACCGCGCTCGGACGCAAGCTGCTGGCCGGCGAGATCCGCGACGGCTCGCGGGTGAAGGTCGATACGGGCGCACACGGCCTCGTGTTCGAGACTCGCGCGCTGAAGAGCGCGGCGTAACCCGCTGACGTGCAAGCCGCACGAGTGACGGCCATGCCACCTGCCTGAACGCCGTCGCGCGACGGATCCGCAATGCACCAACGACCGCTCAGAAGGGCGATTCTACACGATCGCGCGAAATTCCGAAGGTCGAGCCGAGGCTCCCATTCGTCGCTTCCCCTCGCGGTTTCAAATCTATTTAATTGATCAGTTGACGCCTTCGCGGGTTGCTGGAGGGTTTGCGCGATGCCGCGCGGGCGATTGGCCGCGCCCGGCGTGGGTGTAACGTGTAGACATAAACTTCATACTAGGCTTGGGGACAACGATGCCAGCGAAGAAGGTGATTCTGACCGCCGCGCTTATCCTCCTGATCGCGGTGCCTGTCGGCGCGGAGAGCGTCGAGCCCGGACTGACGGTTGACCAGTTGGTCGAGATGGCCCTGGAAGCCAATCCGCAGATCAAGGTGGCCCGCGCGCAGTGGAAGAGCGCAGAACACTCGATCAGGCAGAATTACGCCCCCGCCGATCCGACCTTCAGCTTTCTGAACGTCGACAGCGCCACCAACGGTTTCTCCCAGGCTTCGGTGCACACTCTGCAGATCACGCAGGCCCTTCAATTCCCGGGCAAAGCCCTCCTCCAGGCGGACAACGCCACACGGGCCGCGAGCATAGCCCGGCTGACCTACGTCGCGACCATTCGTGACGTTCGAGCCCAGACCGAAGCCGCTTTCGATCAGGACCTGGTCGATGGCGCGCTCGTGGACGTGGCCGCCGAAACCGCCGCGAACCTGAAGCGAGTGCTGCAAGTCACGCAGGTGGCGTATTCCGCCAGCCAGGTCACGCAGAGCGACTTCATCAGCTCCGAGTTCGATCTGGCTGCGGCCCGGCAGCAGGAGCAGCAATCCCGCGTCGCCGAGCAGAACGACCGCACCGCAATTAATCAGCTTCTCTATCGGCAGCCCGACGAGCCGCTGCCGCTCGATCGACGCCTCGAGCTCAAGCCGCTGGCGGCGCCGCTGGACAGTCTAACACAGCGAGCGATCGAAGCGCGGCAGGAGATACTCGCGGCCGCGCTCAGCGAACGAAATTCGACGACTGCACTTCAACTGGCCAAGCTCGAATACGCACCCGATTACGCGCTGGGTTATACGTTTGACCATTACCTGATATCGAGCGGCGCGCCGTCGCCGGCCCGCACCGAAGATCATGGATTTTCAATCAGCTTCAACATGCCGATGTACTTCTGGCCCAAGCAGCGCGAAGACGTGACTCGCGCCGGCTACGACCTGGAGGCTGCCCGCTACAGCCTCGCCTCGATAAGGAACCAGACCGCGGCGACCGTGACGGCGCTGTATCGATCTGCCCAGTTCGCGTATCGGAGTGCGACGCTCTATCGCGACACGTTGATTCCGCTGGCGCGCCAGAATTTCGAGGTGGCGCTGGTGGCATACTCCTCGGGCAAGGTGGACTTCGTAACCCTGGCGGCAGTGCTGCGCCGGAGCTACGACGCGCGGGTGGCATACCTGCAGGCGGCCAGCCAGTTCCTGTCGGGAAAAGCCGCGCTCGAGCAGGCGATCGGAGAGTCATTGCCGCCATGATCGCGCGGAAGCCTCCGGCCGCGGCTGCGATTGCGATGCTGGTTGCGCTGGTCGCCGCAGCCGGATGCGACAATTCGCCGCAGAGCCGGGCCGCAGTCGAGCCGACTCCGGCTATCCCGGTGATTGTCCGGCAGAACGGCGGTCCGGAACTGCTCCAACTGGGTCTGAGAGAAATCCCCGGGATGCGGTTCGCAACGGTCGCCGAAGTCGAACTGCCGGCGATTCTTGAAACCAGCGGGCAGATCAGCTTCGATGATCGCCGCGTCGCGACGATCGTCTCCCGCGTGGCGGGGCGCATCGAGGATACGCGGGTCTCACTGTGGGACACCGTCCGGCGCGGCGAGCCGATCGTTGCGCTCTACAGCCCGGACTTCATGACCTCGGAGGCCGAGTATCTCCAGGCAGTTTCGACATCCGGGCTGAGTGTCGCGCCGGGGATTGCCGATGCGGGCGGATTCGCGGCCGCGATGGTTTCGGCGGCAAAACGAAAGCTCGAGCTGCTGGGAATGGATCGCGCGGATATCGCCGCAATCAAAGCGCCCGCCCCGACGGTCTGGATGCGCGCGCCGATCAGCGGCACGGTTGTGGACAAGAAGGCGATTCGCGGCGGCGCGGTGAATCCGGGTGACATTCTGTTCACGCTCGGAACGCTGGACGAGGTCTGGATAACCGCCGACATATACGAAGACGACCTGGGGCGGGTCCATGAGGGGCAGCGGCTCGAGGCGGCCGGCGCCGCGTTTCCCGACGAAGTGTTCAAGGGCGTGATCGCGAAGGTCAGCCCGAACATCGATCCGGCCACCCACACCGCGCAGATCCGCTGCGAGGTGCGCAATCCGGGTTACCGGTTGAAGCCGCAGATGCTGGTGCGGGTGAGAATAATCACCAAGCCCGGCGCGGCGCTGGTGGTGCCCCAGAGCGCGCTGGTGTTCGAGACCGACAGCTACTACGCCTTCGTCCAGGCCGGCGAGGAACGCCTGGAACGGCGCCGCGTAACGATCGGCTCCTGGAACGAGCAGGGCTATGCGCGAGTGGTGTCGGGACTCAGTCGCGGCGATCGGGTCGTCGGCAGTGAATCGATCCAGGTCAACGCCCTCTGGCATCAGGCCCATGGCGAGAGTTCCTAGAACCGCATGATTCGCGCGCTGATGGAGCTCGCGCTCAGAGAGCGCGTAATCGTGATCGGTGCCGCGCTCGCGCTGGTGATTGCCGGCATATATTCGTTCGCCGAAATCGATATCGAGGCCTATCCGGATCCCGTCCAGCCGATGGTGGAGGTGTTGACTCTGCCTTCCGGCCTCAGCGCCGAAGAGGTGGAAAAGCTCGTCACGGTGCCGCTCGAAGTGGGGTTGGCCGGGATGCGCGGGCTCGATTCGATGCGCTCGATCTCGCTGTTCGGTCTATCGGATGTTCGATGCTACTTCACGTGGGAGAGCGACTACTACTGGGACCGCGTCGAGGCCATTAACCGCCTTGGCTTCATCAGCCTGCCGCAGGGAGTGACGCCCGGCATCTCTCCGGAAAATCCGATCGGCGAGGTCTACCGCTACTGGTTGCAGAGCCCCAACCACGACCTGATCTCCGAGAAGGAGGTCGAAGACTGGGTGCTCGAGAAGCAGCTCAAGACGGTACCGGGGGTGATCGACGTCTCGGGCTTCGGCGGACTGAGCAAGGAATACCACGTTGACGTTGACCCGCAGAAACTGAATTACTACCAGGTCCCGCTGTCCACGCTGATCAGTTCGATCGCAAATTCCAACACCAACGTCGGCGGCAACTACCTGACGGTGGGTGAACAAGCTTTCGACGTGAGGGGCATCGGCTTCATCCATTCGCTGGACGACATCCGCGATATCGTGCTCTCAGCCAGCAAATCCACGCCTATCCGGGTCGGCAACGTGGCCTCGGTGAACATCGGCTACGCGCCGCGGCTTGGGATCGTCGGCATGTCCGACCATGTGGGAGTTGACCGCGACGAAGTTGTCACCGGAATCGTCCTGATGCGCAAGGGCGGCGACACCCTCAAAACGCTCAAGGGCGTAGAGGCCAAGGTCGCTCAACTCAATACCTCCGGGATAATGCCGCGCGGTTACAAGGTTGTGCCGTACTACGATCGGACCGGATTGGTGAACACCACCCTGCGGACGGTGATCGAGAACCTGACGGTCGGAATGGCGCTGGTCTTCCTGGTCTTGATCTTTTTCCTCGGCAATTTGCGCACCGCGATGATCGCCGCAATCAACATTCCCCTGGCGCTGCTCGGCGCCTTCACCCTGATGCGGCTGACGGACACGCCCGCCAATCTCATCTCGCTGGGCGCGATCGACTTCGGGATCATCATCGATACCAGCGTGATCGTGATGGAGAACATTTACCGGCATCTGACGTCCGGCGAGGCGCCGCACGAGAGCGTCCAGGGCGGCATCTTGCGTGCGGCGCAGGAAGTAGGCGGCCCGATATTCTTCTCGACGCTGATTTTTCTGATCGCCTTTCTGCCCCTGTTCACGATGCGCGGTGTGGAGGGCGCGATCTTTTCGCCGATGTCGCACACCTACGCTTACGCGCTGGGCACCGCGATCGTGCTGGCCGCCACGCTCTCGCCGGTGCTCGCCTCGTTTGTCCTCAGCAAGGATATGAGGGAGTCGCACAACTTCGTCTGGTCCGCGATTCGCCGCTTCTACCACGGCCTGTTCGTTCGCGTGCTCCACTGGCCCAAGGTTACGCTGATCGTCATTGTCGCGCTGATTATCACCGTGCTGTCGCTGTTTCCGCGTCTCGGCGGCGAGTTCCTGCCCAAGCTCGAAGAGGGCAACATTTGGGCCCATGCCATAATGCCGTTGACGATCTCGCTCGAACATGGTGCAGTGCTGGTGGGGCGGATGCGCCGCATCTTGATATCCTTCCCCGAGGTCGCCCAGGTGGTTTCGCAACTCGGCCGGCCGGACGACGGCACCGAAACCACCGGGTTCTTCAACGTTGAGTTCAGCGTCGATCTGAAGCCCGGCTCGCAATGGCGGCCGGGTCTGACCAAACCCGAGCTGGTAAGGCAAATCGACGACAAGCTGAAGAGCCAGTTTCCCGGTGTCAGCTTCGGCTATTCGCAGAACATCGAGGACAACGTCGACGAGGCGCTGTCCGGAGTGAAGGCCGGTGAGAACGCGGTAAAGGTGTTCGGTCCCGACCTTGACGTAGATGAAAGAACCGCCAACGAGATCTCCGAGGTGATGGCGGGTTCGGCGGGGATTGTTGACCGCGTCGTTTACCGCTCACTCGGCCAGCCGAACCTGCTGATCACGCCGGACCGCGCCGCGTGTTCGCGCTACGGACTCAACGTTGGCGACGTGGCTGCGGTGGTGCAGGCGGCGATTGGCGGCCAGGCCGTTACCCAGGTACTCGAAGGCGACCGCCGCTTCGACCTCACGGTGCGCTGGAAACCGGAGTACCGGTCGAGCCTCGAAGCCATACGCCAGATTCGCATCGCGCTTCCCGGTGGGAACGGGCTTGTACCGCTGGGACAGGTCGCCGACGTCAAGACTGCGGAAGGCGCGTCGTTCATCTATCGCGAAGATCTCGAGCGTTATGTTCCGATGCGGTTCGCCGTGCGCGGACGCGATCTCAGGACGGCCATCGACGACGCCAAGCGCCGAGTGGCGCGCCAGGTCAAGCTGCCCGAGGGGGTACACCTGGAATGGGCCGGCGAGTATGGGGAATTGGAGCAGGCCAATCGGCGTCTGGAGATCGTGGTGCCGTTCGCGCTGGTGCTCATCGCGGGCGTGCTTTACGGCGCCACGCTCTCGCTGATCGATACGTTCATCATCATGGCGCAAGTTCCGGTTGCATGCCTGGGAGGCGTGCTGGCGCTCTTCATAACCGGCACGCCGTTCAGCGTTTCGGCGGCCGTCGGATTCATCTCGATCTTCGGTATCGCAGTGATGGACGGTATCCTGCTGAGCTTCTATATCCGCCAGCTATGGAATGAGGGACACGGGTTCGCCGAGTCGATCATCATGGGATCAGACCGGCGGCTGCGCGCGACCATGATGACCGATCTGGTCGATGCGCTAGGGTTGCTGCCCGCCGCGGTGTCGACCCGGATCGGTGCGCAGACGCAGCGGCCGCTCGCGATCGTTGTGATCGGCGGCGCGCTCGCGATCATGATGCTGACCCGCGTGCTGCAGCCGGCGCTTATCTACCTGTGCCATCGCCGGCTGCGCCTCGCCGATCAAGCCGGCAGGCAGACGTTGGCGAGTTCGTGGCAGTAATGGGCGGACGCGCCGAGGGGAGTCGAATCCAATGCAGTTTGAAACGCTCGCTTCCGGCTATGGCCTGATCGAGGGGCCGCGGGTCGATGATCGGAACCGGCTCTACTTCAGCGACGTTCCCAATGGCGGCGTTTACCGGCGCAATCCCGGCGGCGCGATCGAGACGCTCATCCCCAAGCGCAAGGGCGTGGGAGGAATCGCATTCAACGAGGGCGACGGCTTGGTCGTGACCGGAAGGGGACTGATCCACTGGAGCGAAAAGACCGGCTTGAGCCGCGGTCTCTTCACAGAGTTCGAGGGCAGGGCGCTGCGAGGGTTGAACGATCTGACGCCGGACGACCACGGGAGCATCTACACCGGATCTCTCGAGTTCGATCCCCTGAGTGACAACAAGCCGGTTCCCGGCAGCCTGTTCCGCGTCGATCCTCCGGGCGTCGCGACCAAACTGTGGGACGGGATTCAGGTCACGAACGGCCTCGGACTAAGCCCCGATCGCAAGCTGCTATACCATTGCGACTCGCCCACGCAATCAGTCTGGGTCTACGACATCGCGCCCGATCGGAGCGTGAAGGATCGGCGCGTGTTCGCGCGGCTGCCCGAGGGATGGCCGGACGGTATGGCGGTCGACATGGAAGGCGGACTTTGGGTCGCGGCGGTCCGCGCGGGCGAGGTGGTGCGATTCAGAAACGACGGCACGCTTGAAAGGAGAATCCGCGTACCGGCGAAGATGGTAACGAGCCTCGTCTTCGGCGGCCCCGATCTTCAGGACTTGTATATCGTGACCGCGGACAATACCGAGGAGGCCGCTCGCAAGGGAACGATCTTCCGCATGCGATCCGATATTCCCGGCCTGCCCGTCCCGAAGGCCAGATTCAGTGGCTAGCCGCAGCCGCCTACGCGGTCTGGCCGAGCGGCGATCAACGGCGCGGCGCCATCCCGCGAGGCTGAGAGCAGGACGCTGGCGGCGATCGTGAGCGCGAAGGCACCCACGCGCATCGCGGCGGCGATCGGATCGGCGGGCAGTCGCTCGCCGAACGCAAATATTCCGCCGAAGATCGGGACCACGTTGGAGAGCGCCGATGACAGCGGCATCACGATAATCCCGCGCGCGCGATGAAATCCGTTCTGCAACGCGATTAGCCCTGCGACATTCGCCGCTCCGATGAGATACAAGTACGGGTCGCCGGCGAGACGGCCTGCGATCGGTGAGCCAGTCGCGGCGAGGAAGTCCTGCGTGAGCGCCTTGGTGTATAGCGCTCCGAGTCCGAACGCGACGCCCGCTACGATCGCGGCGCCCGCGCCGCCGCCTCTGAGCCTTGGCGCGCCGCTCGAGGCCGCGGCGGCGCCCATCAAAATTACAGAGATCATGACGAGCGCCCGGGGGCGGGCGCGCTGTTCAGCGCCGCCCGCTCTCAGCGAAAGCGCAAGCATCGCCATCGCGAGGATCACAATTCCGATCCCGGACCATTCGGCGGCGCTGGCGCGCTCGCCGAGAAAGAGAATCGCAAACAGGACGAACAGTCCGATCCCGCCTTGCATCATGACCGCGACCAGCGAGACGGGCGCGCCCGCCAGCGCGACCACGTAGAGTGCATAGCCGGCGGTCTGCACGCCGATACCGCCGAGCCACACGGGGTCGCGGATCCAGGCGAGGACTGCGGCGAGGATTCGGGCACCATGCGCCGGCGGCAGCGCCGCGGCCCTGCTCTTCATCATCAGGACTCCGATCGCGAGCAGGGCGCTGGCGGCGACTGCCAATGCGAGAGAAAGGCCCATCGTGCGCCTAGCCTGTAATCTCGCGCATCGCGCCGCCGGCGAGGATCTCGAAGCGCCTCCCACCCCACACGACCCGGTTGCTGATAAGGCTCGCGAACCATACTGCGGTCATGATGAGGTCCTTGATCGGTACGAGCCAGAGATCGCGCAGCGAATCCGGCAGCCCGAGCACGCGCCCGAGCACGATCGCGGACATCGCGAGCCGCGCGCCAAGCACGATCGCGAGCAGACCCAGCGCGTAGGGCTTGAACCCCGAGGCCGCGACCAGCGTCAACGCCCAGAACGGGCCGTGAATGATGAGGGTCGCGAGGCTCACCGGGCGGACCGTGCGGTACGTCCGGGCCCATCGCATCTGATGGTTCCAGAATTCCGGAAGATGCGACTCTTCGCACGCGATCGTCACGATCGAACTCGACAGTTTCACCGCGTAGCCGCGCTCCACGGCCATCCGGCCCAGGAAGAAGTCGTCGGCCAGGCGGTCCTTGAGGGCGCGAAATCCTCCGATTGCGTCGAGCGCCCCGCGCTTGACGGCGATCGTCGCTCCGAATGCGTGACGGAGCGGCTCGATCGCCGCCGACAAGATCGCCATCGGCGCGAAATCGGTGTTGACGAACAGGGACTCGAATCGCGAGGCCAGGCTGCCGGACGGACGCGCGCGATACACGCACGTCACCACGCCGGTCTTTTCGTCCGCGACCAGCTCGCCGATCACGCGCGAGAGATGATCCCGATCGACCGACACATCGGCGTCGCTCACGACGAAGATGTCGGCCTTGGGTGCCCGCTCCGCCATCCGAATCAGCTTGGCGACCTTGCGGTTGGCGCATCCGGGCTCCTCGCCGACCGAGAGCGTGATATTGGCGAACTGGTAGCGCGGCTTGAGCGCGACCGGAACTTCGGCCGCGGGATCCTCGTAGCCGGAGACGCCGAAGACGAACTCGAGGCGCGGATAACTCGCTTCGAGGAAGCTCAGAATATTGGCGCCGAGGCTCGCGCTCAGGCCGTGAAGAGGCTTCAGCACGGCGACGCGCGGTGCGATCTTCGGCAGCGGCGGCGCCGCCGATTTGGATCGCGTTGCGAAGCGCAGCGCCACGACGGTCGCGACAAGATAGTAGAGCAGGGATGCCGCTACGCCGATCGATGAGGCCAGGATCAGCGCGGCCATCGGCCGCCGTGCCTATGCGAATTGTCGTTCAGGCCGCGGACTGAGCCTGCGCGCGCCGCTGGCGCATCGTGGAGAGGAACTGCATCCCTTCCTTCAGCAGCCGCTTGCATTCCTCGCTCGAACTCGCCATCTTGCGCACCGCCTTGAAGATGTAACGCGGGCGGAAATAGAAGCTGCGATAGAACCGCTCGACGGATGCGTAGATCTCGTCGTTCGAGAGCCCGGGATATTTGATCGTACACTTCTGGTAGCCCGATTCGTCGAGCAGCGGGTCGACTGCGAGGAAGCCGTTCTTCGTGACGTATTCGAACAGCTCGGTGCCGGGATAGGGCGACGCGAGCGACACCTGAATCGTCTCGCAATCCATCTCGCGTGCGAACCGGATCGACTCTTCGATAGTCTCGCGAGTTTCGCCGGGCAGACCCAGGATGAAGGTCCCGTGGATCAGAACCCCAAGCTCGTGGCAATCGCGAGTGAAGCGCCGGGCGCGTTCGAGTCCGACTCCCTTCTTGATGTTCTTCAGGATTTGCGCGTTGCCGGTTTCGTAGCCGACCACGAACAGGCGCAGGCCGCCGTCCTTCATGATCTTGAGCGTCTCGTAATCGACGTTGGCGCGCGAGTTCGTGGACCAGGTGATTCCGAGCGGCTTCAACAGCTGCGCGATCCTGCGCGCGCGGGCCGGGTCCGCAGTGAAGGTATCGTCGTCGAAGAACAGCTCCTTCATCTTCGGGAACTTGTCCTTCATGGTGCGCACTTCGTCGAGCACGTTCTCGGGACTGCGCACGCGATACTGGTGGCCCTGTGTGACCTGAGGCCACAGGCAGAAGGTGCATCGCGCAGGGCATCCGCGCCCTGTGTACATCGAGACGTAGGGATACTGGCAGTAGGGACTGTTGTACTTCAGGTAGTCGAGGTCGCGGGCGTACACCTCGGTCACGAACGGCAGCTTGTCGAGCTCCTCGTCGGACATCGCGGCCCGATCGGGGTTGTGATGGATTGCGCCGTTCCTGCGGTAGCTGACTCCGCCGATTCCGCTCCAGTCCATCCCCTGCGCCACTTCGACCATCGAATGGTCGAACTCCTTGCGCGCCGCGATATCGATCGCGCTGGAGAGCTTCAGGACCTCTTCGGGGCGGGCGGTCGGATGACCGCCGACGAACGCGATGGTGCAATCAGAGTTGGCGGCTTTGATTGCTTCGGCGGTTCGCGCGTCCATCCGAAGCGACGGCGTCGAGGTGTGTATCACGACGAAGTCATAGTCCTTCGCCACGGCGACCGTCTTGGGCAGGTCGTAATCGTGAGGCGGCGCGTCGAGCAGCCGCGCTCCGGGAATCATTCCGACCGGATAGGCGAGCCAGGTCGGATACCAGAATGACCAGACCTCGCGCGTCGCCTGATAGCGCGAGCCGGCTCCGCCGTCGAAATCGTCATACGATGGCGGGTTGAGGAAGAGGGTTTTCATCACATCCATTATGGAGGGCACCGCCTGTCCGCTTGGTTAGTCGCCACTATACAAACCGCCTCAGGTGAAAACAAGATTGTCTCCAAGTCGGCGAGATTGCGGGCAAATTTGCTTCAGGCCAGTTTTAGCCGGTTTAGGCCACTTCAAGCGGACGCCGCGCGGCTTTTCCCGAACGCCGGGGTCTCAGTCGTCAAGAACGGAACCACGCCGGCCACGCCGCCGAGCGTCGTGCTGGCGAACCACAACAACCCGAGCGCGACCGCATCCGGGCGCGCCACACCAGCCATCCCGAACAGGACCGCATAAGTGCCTTCGCGAACGCCGAGGCCATTGAGGGTTATCGGGATACTCGCGAAGACGTTGGCGATTGGAACGCATAGCACGAAAAGAGCAAATGGAATCGACAGCCCCAGCCCGATCGCGAGCATGAACTGCCCGAGCACAAGCAATCCCTGAAGCAACGCCGAAAGCAGGATAGCCGGAATTACGCTCGCCGGCCTCCGCAGGTAAGGCGTGACCAGTCCGGCGACCCTCGCCAGCCGGTGAGGCATCCATCGCTCGGCCCGCGCGATAAGCGGGGCAGCCAGGAAACCCGCGAATGAGATGAGGCCGATCAGAACCACGGGCCGGGTAACACTGGGCCGGAGCGAGGCGCCCATCGGCGAGCCTGCCGCGAGTGCTGCGAACCAGAATAGCGCGAGCAATCCCAGGCCGCGGTCGGCGACGACGCTCGCCGCCGCAGGTCCCAATCGATCGTATTTTCGGCCGAGATATACGGCGCGCGCCGCATCTCCACCAACCAGTCCGGGCACGAACAGGTTGGTGAACGCGCCGATGAAGTAGTAACTGAGGAACTCGCGAAACGGTGCGTGGATCGACACGATCGCGGCCAGAAACTTCCACCTGTAGGCTGAGATCGACAGCCCGGCAAGATACAGGCAAGCCGCCGCGGCGAAGTACGCCGCCCGTTCGCGCGCCAGCAGCGATAGCGTCGCGCCTGCGCCGGAGCGCCGGACGAGGAACGCGATGAGCGCGGCGCCGGCGGCCGCGCGGATCATAAACCCGCCGTAGCGGCGACGCGCACCGGAAGCATCAGCGCTCTGGTCCGATTGCGTTACCAAATCAGCTGTTTCCACCTTGGCCGCCCTCGCGCAGGATCGCGCGCTTCTGCCCTTCTGACGCGATTGTCGCAAACTCACCCAGCCGGGCGCGCAAGCGTTGCAGTTCCGGCTCGTCAATTACAAGTACAAGAGTTTCCGCTCCCGGCGCCTTCCAAAGCCGGATCAGGTCATCGTCCGAATTGAGGAAGTAGCGCCCACGGTCGGCGGAATGTTCCATGCCGAATCGCAACTCGCTTGGCGGACCGACCAGAACCACCCGTTGCCCCGTGTAGAACGCAAGCGACTGGACGTAGCGATGGTAACAGATCAAGGTCGCTTCCGGGGCGCGAACGGCAACCGCGCGGCTGAGTGCGGCGTAGGAGCGTATCGGCTCGGCTTCGCGGCGAGCATAGCTGCCGGCGAGGATCGCGGCGGCCATCGTGATAACCACGATCGCGAGCGCGCGGTCGCCGCGGCGACGCGCGAAGGGCAGGCAGCCGGCGATCGCGCCCGCGATAGAGATCAGCCCGACGCCGGTCAGCGCCGGTCGCACCAGGAGCGCGTACGGCGTGGCTAGGCTCGGCGCAGCAATCGCCGCGGCGAGGCTCGCGACGCCGATCGAGGCGAGGACGATCGGCGCCGCCACCATGAACCGGCCGCGGCGGCGAGTCGCAGCCTGCGCCGATTCCCCTTCGGGCGTTTCAGCGCCGGGCATCATGTCCGCGATCACGACGGCGAGCGGCGGAAACGCGGGCAGGATGTAGGGGATCAACTTGCCGCTCGCGAGCGAGAAGAACACGAGCGTCGCGGTTGCCGCGATCGCGCAGAAATCGCGCGCGTCGCGATTCGCGGTCGTGCGCGCTCCCACGATAGGCGCAAGGATCGACCACGGAAGAAATCCGAGAATCAAGACCGGCAGGTAAAAGTAGAAGGGTTCGCCATGAGAGAAGCCCGGTTGGAAAAACCGCCGGATATGTTCGCCGAAGAAATAGAATCCCGGGAAATCGGGTTCGCGCACCGTTACGGCGACGAACCAGGGCGCGGCAATCGCTGACGTCAGAAGCAATCCGGACAGCGGGCGGAATTTCGCTATCGAGCCCCTCAACTCTCCCCGCCAGGCAAGGAACGCGAGGCAGGCGAGCGCCGGCGTCACGATCGCAACCGGCCCCTTGGTGAGCGTCCCGAGTCCCATCGCGGCGTAGAAGAGCCATCGCCAGCCGCCGCCCTCCCGCCGAGCAAGGAAGAATGCGAACAGCGACACCGTCACGCACGCGGTCAGGAGCAGGTCGGTGGTCAGGACCTGCGCCATTACCGCATAGAGCGGCGCAGTTGCCAGGACCGCGGCGGCGAGCGTCGCGCGGCGGTAATCGAAGACCCGCGCGGCGAACAGCCAGGTCGCGATCACGCCAACCAGCGCCGACAGAGCGGGAACGATTCGCGCGGCGAGTTCGCTCCTGCCGCCGATCGCGAACGAGAACGCGGTGAGCCAGTAGAGCAGGGGGGGCTTCTCGATATAGGCGACGTAATTCAGATGAGGCAGGATGAAATCGCGTGAGGCGAGCATCTCGCGCGAGATCTCGGCATAGCGGGCCTCGTCCGGTTCCCAGAGACCGTAGCTGCCGAGATGGAAGAAGAAGACGGTTGCGGCGAGCACGGCGACCGCGAGGAAGGTCGCTGCCGCGGCGATACGCCGCGCTGCCACGCGGCCGATGCCGCGTGGCGCGGACAGCCAGTCGATCGCGCCGCCGGCTATCAGGGCGTTCGCCCTAGCAGGCCGTTGAGCAAAGCCTCGACCATCGAATCGATTCCGGTCGTTCGCTGCTCTCCTCAACACCCTGCTAATAGCCAGCGGCGCCGCCGCCCTTGCGCGGGTCGAACGCCCCGCGCAATCCTGTCGGCCCGATCGCGATTGCGCCGACGGCGCCCAGTGCCGGCAGGGTGAAGAGCTTGTAGCCCATCGCCTCGAGCGCGCTGCGCGTAGCGGCCGGCATCGTCGATTCGACCGCGACCGCATCGGGATGCGCCTGCTCGTGGATGCGCGCCATCGCGACCGCCTGTTCCGGATCGAGATGGAAGTCCAGCACGCCGAGTGCGACCTGCAGCACGCCGCTGATTATCGTGGGACCGCCGGAGCCGCCCAACGCCAGCATCGGGAGCCCCTTCCGGGTCACGATGAGCGGGCTCATGCTCGAAAGCGGGCGCTTGCCCGGCGCGATCTCGTTGGCCTTCGCGCCGATCAGCCGGTAGGCATTCGGCACGCCGGGCGCGACCGCGAAATCGTCCATCTCATCGTTCAGGATAACCCCGAGCCCGGACACCATCATCTTGGCGCCGAACGGTGTGTTAATCGTCGTGGTGAGAGAGACCACGTTGCCTTCGCGATCGGCCACGCATAGATGCGCCGTCCCGTGATCGTGCGCGGCCTCGCCGGAGGGCGGCGCGGTCGCGCGACGGGCCCGCAAACGCAGGTCATGGATATGGCCATCGGAGAGCAGCGTGTCGATCGGAATATGAACAAAGGCCGGATCGGCGTACTGGTCGCGATCGATGAAGCCCTGCCGCATCGCTTCGATGAGACGGGCCAGATAGGGCGGCGAGTCCTCGCCCAGGCCGGCGAGATGCCCCGGCTCGAGCATCGCGAGCATCTCGAGCACCACGCCTCCCGACGACGGCGGCGGCATCGCATAGGCCGTGAAGTCGCGATAGGCGAGCTTGAGCGGCGTGCGCCAGACGGGACGGTATCCGGCCAGGTCTGCTGCGCTGACGAGCGCGCCATGCGCCTTCATGTAGGCCGCTATCCGCCTGGCGAGCGCGCCGCGGTAGAAGTCCGCCGGATTGTCGCCCAGACTTTCCAGTGTCGCAGCCAGGTCCTTCTCGACCACGGTGTCGCCCTGCTTTCGCGGCTTGCCGTCGGCATTCAGGAATACCGCCTTGAGGCCGGGGTCGCGCGCGAGCGCCGGCGCGGCGCGATCGATCTCGCGCGCAACATGCTCGCTTATCGGAAAGCCGTTGCGGGCGAGATCGATCGCCGGCGCGGCGACCGCGCTGAACTTCATCTTGCCGAACCGCCCTAGCGCCGCTTCGATACCCGCAATCTCGCCCGGCACCGCGATCGCGAGCGGCCCGGCGCGCGCCGCATCTTCGTCCGGATGTCCATCGCGGATGTACATCGTGGCGGTCGCCGCGGCCGGTGCGCTCTCCCGATAGTCCAGCGCCGAAACCTCGCCGGTCCTGGCGAGGTAGATCATCATGAAGCCGCCGCCGCCGAGGCCGCACCAGCTCGCGTTGGTCACGCACATCGCAAGCGCGGTGGCGCACGCCGCATCGATGGCGTTGCCTCCGCTCAGGAGAATCTTGAGGCCCGCTTTCGACGCAAGCTCGCTTTCCGACACCACCATAGCGTGAGCCGCATCGGCAGCCCGCGCGACCGCCGCCCCGGTGGCAGTGGCAAGCAGGACGAGCGCCGCGGCCGCTAGACGCATGAAACCGGCCCGTGATGGGCCCGGCGATCGGGGGGTCCACACTGGTGGCATGAGGGCTTTACTAACAGCCGGGGCGGTCCAAGGGAAGGTCGTCCTTCCCGATCTCCCGGCGCGGCACGTGCGGAGGCGGCGAGCGCGACGGCGGTCTCTTGACCTATCGTGTGATCCAGTTGTAGGATTTATTTACTAGTGGTTTTAGACTCGCTCGACGGCGATGAAACACGGATCAGGCCATTGCGTGGCGAAAACGGAAGGACATCGAAGTTCCGGCCGCCAATCGGAGCGTAAAAGGAGAATTCGCTTCCCAGGGTAGCCCCATCTGTCCCGGAAGCTGAAGAATGCGGGGGATATTGCAGCACGCGGAAGATCCGGAGGAAGGGTGCCGGCGGTTGAAGCCGATGCCGGGCCCTGAATCAGGATGGACCTGAACCGCAGCCGCGTCCCAATCGAGAGCGCGGCGTTCCCGCAACAACTCGCCACCAATCTTGAACGCAGGCACGAGCAACGACCGCGGAGGAATACCATGACCACAGTTGGGAACACGCCGGCTATCCAGCGCGTCCGGCCGCGGGCACTTTCGGGGCTTATCGTCCTTGTGGTCCTGACTTCCCTGGGCGCGGCGGTCGGCGCCGACGCCTCGGTCTTCAATGTCACCCGTACTGACGATGTCGAGCGCGGCGCCTGTGCTCCGGGCGATTGCTCGCTGCGCGAAGCGATCGATGCCGCCAATGCGGTCACCGGGAGCAGCACGATCAACCTGCCCGCCGGCACTTATCTCCTGAGCATCACCAGCTCTCTGAACCCGAGCAACGACATCACGATTTTTGGCGCGGGTTCCGGATCGACAATCGTTCGACGGAAATCATCTCGGCACCGTCTTCGATGTTACTTTCGGTCATTCCTTCGAGCTCGACAATGTAACGGTCCAGAACGGACTCGATACCAGCGGCGTCGGAGGCGGCGGCATCCGCGTCGCGCAAAGCGTTTTGACGGCCCACAATCTGGTGATTCAGAACTGCACCAGCAACGGTCCGGGCGGCGCGCTCTTGATCGATGAGGCCACGGCGTCTCTAACCAACATCGTCCTCGTAGGCAACCAGGCGTCCACCGGCGGGGGCCTCGCCAACAGCCTGTTGACCACCTACGTTGACGGAAGCTACACAATCGACGGCAACACCTCGACCGCGGAGGGCGGCGGCGTGTGGAACAACCTTGGAACGGTGTACCTCGACAACAGCGGCATCCCCGCCCCAGCCAGCGGCGGCGGCACCATATCCGGCAACACGGCCGGTACCGACGGAGGAGCGGTGTACACGCTGGGCGTCGCCACTCACATCGAGAACGCCGAACTCGATTCCAACCAGTCCACGGGAGATGGGGCAGGGGTTTGGAACGAGGGCGATACATACATGACGAATGTCACGATCAGCGGCGGCCAGGCGGGAGGAGACGGCGGCGGCGGATGGAACGGCGGATCGATGTACTTCACCAACGCGACGCTGGCCGGCAACACCGCGCTGGGGAACGGCGGAGCGGTATGGAACAATTCGTATATGCTGCTCCAGAGCGCCACCGTTACTCATGGCAGCGCTGCCGGCGGTGGCGGAGCGTTCAACGACTCCGGAACCCTCGAGGTGCAGAACACCATCTTCGCGAGCGGGGTGCCCGACAACTGCGAGGGCGGCATCACCTCCGACGGCAACAACATTGACACCGGCACGACCTGCACGCCGACAGTGCCGGGCGATCAGCAGAGTACCGATCCGATGCTGGGGCCGCTCCAGTACAACGGTGGTCCACTGTTTCTCGACACTCGCGCCCTACTCAGCGGAAGCCCGGCCATCGACCACGCGGCCAACTGCCCGCCGCCGATCACCGACGAGCGCGGGTTTTCGCGGCCTCAGGGTATCAATTGTGACATCGGGGCGTATGAACTGATGGCCGTTCCGGCGCCAGCATCCGGCACGCTGTTCGTGACGAACAACAGCGGGACCAACCCGACCGTCACGATCTATCCGCCGAACAGCAGCGGTGACCAATCGCCGAGCGCCACAATCGCCGGCGCCGACACCGAGCTGGCTTCACCAGCAGGTATCGCGGTCGACTTCGCCGGCGACGTCTACGTGGCCGGAAGCGGAGGGACGGCGGTAGAGATGTATCCCGATCAGAGCAGCGGCGATCAGATACCGAGCTCGACGATCAGCGGCCCCAACACCGGGCTTGTCGCTGCGGCGGGCGTCGCCGTGGATTACGCGGCATACATTTATGTCGCCAACGGCTCGAGTGTTGCGGTATTTGCGCCGGGCACCGACGGCGATCAGTCGCCGAGCAGGTTCATCAGCGGCCCCGACACGGGCCTTGCCGGCGCGTCGAGCCTCGCCTTTGACAACAACGCGAATCTGTACGTCGGCAACGCCAGCGGCGGCGCGAGTGGCCTTGGCAGCGTGACGATCTATCCGCCGGACAGCAACGGCGATCAGAGTCCGAGTGCGACCATCACCGGCGCGGACACCGGGCTGGCCGGGGTCGCCGGTGTCGCGGTCGACGCCGGCGGCAACATCTACGCCGTCAATGCCAGCGGCGGCGCGGGCGGCCTTGGCAGTGTGACCGTATATCCGCCGGGCAGCCACGGCGATCAGATACCGACCGCGACTATCACCGGGCCCGACACCGGGCTCGACTCGCCCACGGCTATTGCGATCGATTCGGGCGGCAACCTCTACGTCACGAACGCCGGGAACAGCAGCATCACGGAATATCCCGCGGGCAGCAACGGCGATCAGGTTCCGAGCGCGCTGATCAGCGGCGCGGGCACCGGGCTCAACGCTCCCACCGGAATCGCAATCGAGTTGGGCATTGTCCCGACGCCGACGCCGACTCCGAATCCGACTTCGACTCCCACGCCGACTTCGGCTCCGACGCCCACTAATACTCCGGCGCCGACTCCGACCCCGACGAACGCGCCTACGCCGACGTCGACGGGTGTTGCCACGCCGACCCCGACTCCAGCTCCCACGCCGACTCCGACGCCGACTCCGACGCGCGCGCCGACTCCGACGCCTACGCCCGGACAACCGCATCTCTCTGTGAAGCCCGGCTCGGTCAACTTCGGCGAGGTAGGAGACGGCACAACAGCTGCGATCACAATCAGGCTCAGCAACACCGGCAAAGCGATGCTCGTCGGCAGCGTCAACGGCGGCAGCCTCAGCGGGACGCCGTTTAGCGTGGTCGCGGGCGCGGGATCGTTCGACCTGGCCCGTAGTCAGACCAAGGCCGTCACGATAAGGTTCGCGCCGACCTCGTCCGGCAAGTCGTCAGGCGCATTCTCGATCACGAGCAACGACCCAAACGATCACTCTGTGCAGGTGACGGTAACCGGGGTCGGTGTGCCGGGCAAGATCGCAATAACGCCCGGCGCGTTATACTTTGGCGGGGTCTCGGTGGGCGGGAAGAAAACCCTGACGCTGACGGTAGAGAATACGGGACTGGGCGTGCTGCACGGCGATGTCGCGACGGGCAACCTGCTCAGTCCGTTCAAGGCGCACAGCAGCACGTTCGCGCTGGGCGACAGGCAGAGCAAGTCGGTTAAGGTGACGTTCGCGCCGACCTCGACGGGCCGATTCGGAGGGACTATCACCATCACCAGTGACGATCCGGTAAAGCCGAGCGTGACCGTCAAGGTGAGAGGCAAGGGAGACTAGAACGCAGATGCCGCCGCACCCGCAAATGCGGGTGCGGCGGTCAGAGCCGCTGCCGGGAGCGGCCGCTATCTATTCATCGCCGCCGCCGCGCGCTTGCTCATTTCTTCGGGCGGCACGTCTTCCTTGTGGGTCGCCACCGACCAGGTGTTGCCGAACGCATCCTTAACCATCGCCGTCCGGTCTCCCCAGAACTCATCGGTGGGAGGGCGCTCCGAGCTGGCGCCGGCCTTGAGCGCGCTCTTGTACAAAGCGTCCGCGTCGTTGACGTACAAATAGAACGAGCCTTTGATCGGCTCTCCCTGCATCGTTTCACTCACCATCAACCGCGAGTCTCCGATATTGACCTCTGCGTGCATCACGACCCCGCCTGGACCCGGCATGCGCATGACCTCTTTGGCGCCGAACGCGTTCTTCAGGAAATCGAGCAACTTGCCCGCTCCCTTGACGCTCAGAAAAGGCGTGACGGTGTGATACCCATCCGGAATCGCTTTGACTGCCACGATGACACCTCCATGTTTGTTTGACAGGCGCGAATGATGCGCCCGCCCGCCGGGACGAGCGCCAAATTCATCCGGAAGACTATCCCGAAGATTCGCTCTGGATCGAGGGGTAATTCGCGCAGGCAGCGACGATCCGATCATCCCCAGATCTCGCGCGCCGTCTCGACCACCAGCCTAAGCTTGCCGATCTGATCGTCGATAGTCAGCAGGTTGCCCTCGACGGTAGACGAGAAGCCGCATTGCGGACTCAAGCGGATCTGTTCGAACGGCACGTATCGCGAGGCCTCCTCGATCCGGCGCTTGAGGCCGTCCTTGTTCTCCAGCGCGCCCCGTTTGGTGCTGACCAATCCCAGCACAACGGCCTTGCCCTTGGGCACGAAGCGCAACGGCTCGAAGCCGCCCGATCGCTCATCGTCATACTCGAGGAAAAAGCCATCCACGCCGAGTTCGCCGAACAACGGCTCCGCGACGTGATCGTAGCTGCCGGCTGGCGACCCACGACGAACGGAAGTTGCCGCGGCACATGTGCGTACAGACGGTCATCCCCGGCGGCTTGCGGGTGAGCGCCGAGTTGATCAGCCGGATATAAGTGAGATGCTGGCTCTCGCCTTCGCCGCCGAGCGCCGTGATGTACTCTCGCTGCGCGGGATCGTTCAGGTATGCGAGGCTCGTGTCGTCGAGTTGGAGATAGGTACAGCCGATTCTGCCGAGCGCTTCGATCTGATCCGCATAGACTCGCCCCAGGTCGTGCCAGAATTCGTCCATGTCGGGATAGACCGCCGGATCGATCGCCGCCCGTCCGCCGCGATAGTGAATCATGCTGGGCGAGGGAATAGTGAGCTTCGGCGTCGCCTTTGCAACTGATTGGAGAAACTTGAAGTCCTCGGCGAAGATGCAGGTGTCGAGCCTGAGTTTTCCGCTGATTCGCATCGCCGCGGGCGTGAACTCGATAGTGCCCTTCTGGTTATGGAACTGGACTTTCAAATTGTCCTGCGCCCTGGTCACGCCGCCGATCTGATAGAGAAAATCCATGTGCCAGGACCCTCGGCGATATTCACCGTCGGTGACTCCGCGCAGGCCGATGTCCTCCTGCATGCTCACGGCCTTGCGAATCGCTTCATCCTCGATGCGGCGCAATTGATCGCTCCGAATGCGTCCGCGCTGATGATCTTCGCGCGCCCGTAACACTTCGTTCGGCCGGAGAAGGCTGCCGACATGGTCGGCGCGAAAGGGGGGCTTGGCAGTATCATCCATCGGAGGTCGCCTGTCTCAAGAAGCCGATATGAATCAGTTCGCGCTCCCGTGGGCCTCTCTATAACAGGCGCTCAGTCCGGTTCGTTCTCGATGCGCCGCGCCGGGCTGTGCGGCTGCTTCGTATCAGGAGATCGCGGCGGCGCCGACTTTCCGGCTGAGAGCCCTGCTGGCGCCGGACGGTGTTGACGCGGCCGAACTCGCGGGCGCTGGAACCACGCGACCCGCAGCCGCCGACGAAACCGCCGGCGGACTGACCTCGGCGCGCGGAGCGGCGGAACGGCGAGGGTGATCGAATTTCGCGAGGTATACCAGCGCGATTGTCGTCAGGGTCGCGGCCAGCGCCATCGTCGCTATCCAGGTCCTCGCGGTGCGGGTTCTTACGACCGGAATCGGCTCCGACATTCTGGCTGCATAGGTGTCGGCGCGCTGGATGTCGCGCAGGAAACGCGATGCGAGTTCTTCGGAATCGAGGCCCACGAAAACGGCGTATCGCCGCAGGAAGGGCAGCAGGTATAGCTGATCGGCGATGAGCCGATAGTCGTCGCTCTCGATCATGCGCACGTAGTGGGCGGGTATGCGTGTCTCACGCACCACTTCAGCGGACGAGAGGCCGCGCCGCTTGCGCGCCTCGATCAGCAAGCTTCCGACGGACGGCTGGGGATCGGCTTTCCCGGTACCCTCAGGCGGCTCGGTTCTCTTGTCCGCCACTTTCGTCGGCTCTCCGAAACCGCCTCAGAGTCGGGTCGAGTCAGTATTCAGTATGAGGCGCCGCCCTGCGGCGGAGTGCTCGAACCCGCCGCATGCGCGTGATGCAAGGGTCCGAGGCCGCCGGTGCGGACCTTGACCAACTGCTGCTCGGCCTGCTGCACGTGTATCGGGTCGGGCTTACCCTGGAGTTCGGCGGCCTTGTGCCCGTGATCGATCGCGTCCGCCCACCTGTGCTGGTTGAATGCGATTAAGCCGAGGTAGTCCCAGGCCGGCGCGTAGAACTGATCGTAGTCCACGGCGCGCCGGAAATCCGCGTCGGCCGCGATCATCTCGAAGTTCTGATAGTACTTGAGGCCGCGCTGGGTGAAGATCTGCGCCGCGAGATGCTTTAGCTGAAGATCGTCGGGATTGGACTGAAGCGCGGCCTGCACGTCCCTCACGGCGGCATCGAGTTGTCCCGCGGCCAACTCGCTCTCGGCGCTGCCCTGATGCGCCGCCGCGCATGAGAGGAAAGCCGCAAGCGCAGCGATACCCATCGACGCGATCCATAGCCGCTTCATACGAGACTACCTTGCAGCAAGTAAGTTATAGATGGCGGCGTTTCAAACCAAGCCCCGTCTCTGCGCTTCGGTAACGGGTCACTGGCTGGAAGCTTGTGCCACAATTGGTCCCGCCTCACTCAAGACGCGACCGGGCGAGGATCGCGCTGCACGATGGCGACCAGATGGTGTCGCATCGCGATTGCGCCAGCCAGCGTCATCAGAGCGGCAACGACCGCGGCCGACGGGTCGCGCGAAGTCATAAGCAATACCAGCGGCGCGAACAGGCCGCCGCCGATCAACCCGGCGTACCGGCTCGACAGTTCGGCGCGGGTAAAGCGCGCCGAAAGCGCGCGGCGCATTTCATGCCGAACTGCCAGCGCAGCGGCCGCCTCCAGCAAGAGCAGCATCGCTAACGCTGCGCGGAGAGCGTCGAAAGCCCGCGGCGCGCGTAGAATCGCCACTGCCGCCAGCAGAAATGCGGTTCCGGCCGCGCCCGAGGAAATCGACAGCTCCGCGCCCAGCCATCGCGCCTCTTTCCATCCCGGTTGTGCCGTCGTGCTGAAGAGCACGCCCTTGTATGCGCCCGCGATCAACGCCGCGGCGAGCCCCAGCGCGGCTATGGCGTGGCGCGCGACTGCGAACCCGGACAGATTCGAGAGAGCTCGGACAGCCATGCGGCGAAAGCGAAAATCGCGAAGAGGTTGGTGCTCCATGCGCCCACCGACATCGGCGAGCCCGGTTTGAAGACGCGGAGCATGTGGAGGAAGCGCGCCGGATCCCCGAGATCGAAGATCAGCGCGATGAGGTCGCAGAACACGATCGGGAAGGCAGCCAGATATCCGACCCGCACCACCGGGCGATATACCGCCGGAGCGATCAGATCAGACAGCGCCGCGACTGCGAAAACTCCGGCGGAGAGGGAATTCAGACAGAGGTCCGCAGTGACCCATCCATGCCACGGCGGCGCCTTGGTCACGGGCGGGCGCCGCATCGAGACGGCAATTACGCTGCCGGCGGTGTCGTTAACGGGCATGGGCGGCGAGTGCGACTATTGCCGCGGCAAGCCAGACCGCGGCCCCGATCGCGGCGCGAATGTAATCGCCGGCGAGATTCAGCTGCGGGGCGGTCGGCTGGTCCGGCAGACCATAACGCGAGGGTTTGTCGAGCAGTAGAAAGAAGGCGCCGAGTGCCGAGTACGTCGCGGTCGATTTGTCGCCGTACAGATATGCGTCCTCGACGCCGCGCCGATGGAGTTCCTCGACGCGCTTGCCGGCGCGCTCGCGCAGCTCGTCGATCGGCCCGAATTGAATCGACTCGGTCGGGCACGCCTTGGCGCACGCAGGAACCAGGTCGTCCCGCTGACGGTCGTAGCATAGCGTGCACTTGTGAGCGTGGCCGTCGCCGGCGCCACGGGTGATCACGCCGAATGGACACGCTGCGACGCAGTAACCGCATCCGTTACAGATGTCGTTCTGCACATAAACGTCGGAGAACTCGTTGAAGATGAGAGCGCCGGTCGGGCAGGCTGCCTCGCACGGCGCGGCGCTGCAATGCTTGCACACGTCGCTCATCATCAGCCAGCGGCCCTCCTTCGATTGCGTGAGCAGCGCGTCGAGGTCTATCGGGGTCTCGGGAACGGGAACGATCGGCGGCTTCTGTGCGGCTCCGTCCGCCTGCGGAAACTGCTCGACGAAAACGACATGGCGCCAGGTTGTCGCAGAGAGCGTGCGGGTGTTGTCATAGCTGTCGCCGGTCAAGTCGAACCCATCGGACGGCAACTGATTCCACTGCTTGCAGGCAACCTCACACGCCTTGCATCCGATACACAGCGTCGTGTCGGTGAAGAAACCCATCGCGGTCCTCGCGGGGGGAACCTCCGGCCGCCGGAACGCGTCGATCAGCTTGACGAGACTTGTCACGGCAGCTTCGTGCGGCGCCGCCACAATCGGGTGAATCCGGAGCGCGATCGCGTCTGGTGGCCCTCCGGCTGCGCGTATGGCGGCGTATCGGGTATCGGCTCGTCGGCGTTGGCGCGAATCGCAGCGGGGACGGCTTTGGCGTGACGAATGTTTTCGAGCCGGCCCGCGCGAACCTCGCACGTGAACGCCTTGGCCTCGTGCATGCTCACGTTCCGATCGAGGATGAGCGAAACCAGGTCGTTGGCGATCGCGCCGACCGTCTCGCCGGCATAGCCCCAGTGAATCGGAAGTCCGATCTGATGGGTCGTGCGCCCTGCGACAATCAGCGGCTTGATCCGCCGCGTCACCATCGCGCGCGCCTCAATTTCTCCTCGCGGCGTGCTGACGACCATCCAGCCGGTGTGACTGATTCCGCGCTCCGCCGCAAGCTCCGGGCTCAACTCGACGAACATCTCGGGCTGAAGCTCGTTGAGCCAACTGTTGAATCGGCTCATGGGGCCGCTCAGGTAATGCTCGGTCAGCCTGTACGTCGTCGCGACGATCGGAAAACGAGCATCGCGCGCCGTCGCGAGCGGATTGAGTGGGGAGGGAAACTCACGCAGCGTCGGATTGGTCTGCGTCTCGTAGAGGGCGTTCTCAAAGGGCGATTCGCGAGGCTCGTAATGGGCGGGCAGTGGCCCGTCCTTGAGGCCGTGCGGCGCGAACAGCCATCCGCGGCCGTCGGGATGCATGATGAACGGCGCATCGCCGGCCAGCGCATCCATCCCGCGCGCGCCCGGCGGCGGCCGATAGCCGGGCGGCTTCAACGGGTCGAAGTCCGGCACGTCGAAGCCGGTCCATTTCCGTTCCGCCTCGTCCCACCACACGAGCTTCTTGCGCTCGGACCACGGACGGCCCTCAGGATCGGCCGAAGCGCGGTTGTACATCACGCGCCGATTATTCGGCCACGCGAAACCCCAATCGGGATAAGTCGATCCGCGATGCGCGGGATTGCGCGACCGCGCGCGATTGAGATGCTCCTCCGGAAATACGCCGCTGTATATCCAGCATCCACACTCGGTCGAGCCGTCGTCCTTCAGTTCCTCGAAGCCCTTGAGCAACTTGCTATCGCGCGTGCTCCGGCCATTTATCTCCTTGAGTATCTTCTCGATATCAGGTTCGTCGGTGATTCGACTGGTGCCGCCGTCGGGCAGAACCGCCGGCTCTTCCGCTGCGTAGTCCCAGGTCAGATTCAGTATCGACTGATCGCGATCGAGAGTGGAGTCCCTGTAGAGCTGCTTCAGCCGCCGCCCGAGATGGTAGACGAACCAGGCGTCCGATCGGCAATCGCCCGGCGGGTCCAGCGCCTTGTCATGCCATTGCAGCAGCCGCTCCGTGTTGGTGAGCGTGCCGTCTTTCTCGGCCATCGCGGCAGCCGGCAGAAAGAAGACCTCCGTCTTGATGCGCCCGGGGTCGGTGACGCGCGGGTCCGCATACCAGAAGTTCGCGCTTTCGTGCTCGAACCAGTCGCGAACCACGAGCCAGTCCAGATTGCGCAGCGCGGCGCGGCTCAACTCGGCGTTGGGCGCGCCGGCGGCCGGGTTTTGTCCAATCAGGAATAGTCCCTTGATGGCGCCCTGAGACATCGCGAAGAAGGTGGCGAGCTGCGAATAGTCACCATCGAGCTTGGGAAGATAGTCATAGCAGTAGTCATTGTTGGCGGTCGCGATTGGGCCGTACCACGCCTTCAGCAGGCTGATCATGAACTTGGGCAGGTTGGCCCAATAACCTGACGATGCCGCTTCCTGCCAGAAACCGGCCGCCGAACTCCGATACGCGGACGGATATTCGCGGCCATTGTCCAGGTAGCCGGCGAGACTCGCGTGCGCCGGGGCAGCCAGCGGCTGGGGGATGTAGCCGGGCAGGAGATCGTACAGCGTCGGTATGTCGGTCGAGCCCTGGATGCTGCAATGACCGCGCATCGCCATAATCCCGCCGCCCGGTCTTCCCGATGTTGCCGAGCAGGAGCTGGATAATTCCCGCAGCGCGTATCATCTGCACGCCGGTGGAATGCTGGGTCCATCCGAGGGCATAGACGATCGCCGCGGTCCGATCGGGTCCGGAATTGCGGCACAAGAGTTCGGCGACGCGGGTCAGGTCTTCGGGCTTGCATCCGCATACCTTCGCGACCATCTCCGGCGTGTAGCGTGCGAAGTGGCGCCTGACGATCTGGAAGACGCATCGCGGATGTTCGAGCGAAGGGTCCGGCGCGACTCCATCTGCATAACCCCACGAGCCGGGCTTAGCGTCGTAGCGCGCCGATGCGCTATCGAATCCGGCGAACAGCCCGTCCAGTTGCTCGGTACCGGCGTATTCCTCACTGACTATTGTGGACGCATTAGTATAGTGGAGTACGTATTCCTTGAACCATCGATTGTGTCCGATGATGTAGTTGATTATGCCGCCAAGGAATGCGATGTCCGAGCCGGCGCGGATCGCGACGAAAACGTCGGCCATCGCCGAGGTCCGCGTGAAACGGGGATCGACATGGATCAGCGGCGCGCCTCGTTCGCGCGCCTTTAGCGCCCATCTGAAACCCACCGGATGGGCCTCGGCCATGTTGGAGCCCATGATCAATACGCAGTCGCTGTCGGCGAGGTCGGCTTGAAACGTAGTCGCCGCGCCGCGTCCGAATGAGGCGCCCAGACCGGGCACCGAGGCGCTGTGTCATATTCGCGCCTGATTCTCGACCGAGAGAATGCCGAGCCCGCCGCAGAAGAGTTTCTTGATGAGATAATTTTCCTCGTCGTCGAGCGTCGCGCCGCCCAGATGCGCGACCGTCTTGAGACGGTTCACCGTGGCGCCGCTCGAATCGCGCTCCACGAAATCGGCGTCGCGGGCCTGCTTCACCAGCCTGGCGATCCGGTCCATCGCCCAATCGAGCGGGCGTTCCTCCCAATGGTCGGCGTAGGCGGCGCGATACTTGACGCGCGTAACTCGATGAGGATTGGAGACGAGCTGGAAAGTGTTGGCGCCCTTGGGGCAGAGCGTGCCCTGGTTGATGGGGCTTTGCGGATTGCCTTCGATATCGATGAGCTGGCCGCGCTTGGTGTAGACGAGCTGGCTGCATCCAACCGCGCAGTACGGGCAGACGCTCACGCTCTCGGCCGCGCCCCGCAATCGCGAGTGCTTGGCGACGGTGTTGGGACTGAACGGCTTTAGAGTGTTTCACGTTCCAAAAGATGGCACTCCGTCATCGATCTGGGCAAGATCGTGATCTCTTGGCCGCGCAGCAAACAGCGACAAACCGCCGCATCGGCGCAGAAGTGGCGTGACGGAGCGATGCGCTCCGGCCCGAGCTTCTTGCTGTCGAGGAGCCGCTGGAGATCAGGCTTGCCGGCAGGCGGTTCACGGTCACGATGCGCACGCCGGGACATGACGAGGACCTGGTGGCCGGGTTTCTGTTCTCCGAGGGATTCGTCAGCTCGCGGGCGGAGATCGGAGAGATTCGCCGCGTGCGCGGAAGGAGCCAAGCAGACCGCGCAAATGTAATTGATGTGATACTTGAAGTTCGTTCAGTCAGACCTGCGTGAGCGCCTCAAGCGAAACTTCGTGATGTCTTCGAGCTGCGGCGTATGCGGGAAGGCGAGTATCGAATCGCTCCGGCGCCGAATCGCACCGATCCGGGATTCCGCGGCGATCGCGCCCGCGACGCTGCTCCGGCTCGCTCCCGCGATGCTAGAGGCGCAGCAGGTCTTCGCGGCGACCGGAGGCCTTCACGCGGGCGCGGTCTTCGATCTGGCGGGGCGCTTGCGGCTGTTGCGCGAAGATATCGGCCGCCACAACGCAGTGGACAAGGTGATCGGGCGATTTGTGATGGAACAGCGGATTCCGCTGGCCGATTCGGTCATAGCGGTGAGCGGGCGGGCGAGCTTCGAGATCGTGCAGAAGGCGGCTGCGGCGGGAATTCCCATTCTGGCCGCGGTCTCGGCGCCATCGTCATTGGCCGTGGAATTGGCAGATGAACTGGGGATTACGCTCGTTGGCTTCCTGCGTGAATCTGGATTCAATGTCTATTCGCATCCGGAGCGGGTGGCACAGTAGCCGGCTGACGTCTCCGGCTGGCTACCCGGCGAGTCGCTTGCGTACCGGATGGTCCGCCGGCAGAGCGCATAGCGAGTCGCTCGGGATCTGGAGCGCGCGATTGAAACGGGCGCGGAAATTCTCCAGCGCGACCATCGCGGTCAGCTCGACGATCTGGCTCGAATCGAGATGCCGTCGCAACTCCTCGAAGACTGCGTCGGGAACATCAACCGGCGTCCGGGACATCTCCTCGGCATAACGCAGGACGGCGCGCTCAGCCGCGGTGAAAAGCGGGCTCTGCTCGAAGGCGTCGAGCGCCGACAGTTGCTCTTCGCTGATTCCCTGCTCTCTGCCCACGGCAGAATTGATGTCAATTCAGAACAGGCACCCGACAAGTTGCGCGGCCCGCAGACTCGCCATGCGCTTGAGCTTCGGATCGAGGCTCTTCGAATAAATCTCGATAGCGCCCATCGCCACCGTCATGCCGATCGTCGCGGCCGGGCGATACGCCCAAACCTTGTAGGGGGTCAGCACCTTTCCGAAGCGCCGCTTCAGAAAAAAGTACAGCGGCTTCAGGACCCAACTGACTTGATTGCTTTCCAGTGGTTCGATTCTCATCGCTTCGCCTTCAACCGTTCTCAATCGTTCTCAATCGTTCTTAATCGTTCGCGCCGAGCCGCACATGCTGGATTGGGCCAGGCGCAGGCTTGAGCGCGGTTGTTGCCGTGACCGCGGTGAGCAGCAACGCGGGCAGGTAAATTCCCACGATCTCCGTCCCGACGTGCCGGTAGGAGAGCAATCCGGCCTCGTGCGAATAGAGATGCAGCAGGGCGTGCAGGACGGTCGCGCCGGCGGCGATCGCAATCGCGGCCAGATGGCGCCCGGCATCGCGCGCGGCGAAAACGAGCGCGATCCCGATCGGGATATAGAAAGTTCCCCCGTCCATCACCAGATGGGCATTGAAAGCGCCGGTTTCCGGAACGCCCGGAACCAGAGTGAAGAACCACAGCGAGGGCGCGAAGAACATCGCGAGACCATTGAGCGCGTAGGTTGCGCCGAACCAATACAGCAGAACCGTAATCCATCCAGGCTGGCCGCGATTCATCGTTCACCTCCCGGCCTGCGCGCATGCGATCGTTCGCAACAGAGCTCAACACTCCAGCGAGTTCAAACTAGCTGGCATACGGCGTGCGTAACCTACGATCGTCATATGAACAAGCGCCAATCAACGGATCAGGAGCGTGAAAAGGCCGCTTTGCCTGACAAAGCGAAGTCGCGTGCGCTCTCCCGGAAACCTTCTTGTCCCATTGTGCGACACGAGCCGAAACCAAAGAAACGGCATCGCAGCGCCTCGGCGCTCAACGCCGAGGCCCTCCAGGCGCTGCGCGACGACGGCTACGACATGAACGAGTTGATCGAGTTGTTTATGAGCGAGGCCGCAAACGCGATTGCGGAGATCCGCGAAGCAGTGGGTCGCAGCGATCGCGGGACGATCGCGTTTCAGGCTCATCGCCTCAAGGGAAGTGCGGCCACCTTCGGAGCCCGTGTGATGTGCGAGCTGTGTCAGGCATTGCAGCAGGCCGGCGACGCAAGCGAATTCGCAACCGCGCGGGCACTGTTCGATCAACTGGCGTCCGAATGCGATCTGGTTTGCATCGCTCTCGCGTCGGAGCGGGCTGCGCCTTCCGACGATTCCGGATAGTCACGCCGGCCTTCCGCCGGCGGTAGTGTCCTGATCTCAGTGCATCGGACCCTGCGCTGTACGCCAGGGATGGCAGCCGGGATGAGGGATCGGCTATGGTCGGTCGGCCGAGTTGATCGAGGCTGCGAGCGAAAAAAGCATGGCGGTTGAGAAGAGCGTTAGGGGAGACACGCCGATGAACGAACAAAACAAGCACATCCGCAATGGGATGGGCGCTGTCAGGCCTTTTATCTACGGTCGCCCAGACCTGCTCGACTTCGTCAGGCAAGTCTTTGGCGCAGTAGAATTGGAGCGCAACAAAATCGACAAAGGCTTTCATGTCCAAGCACGGATTGGCGACTCCGTTGTGGTGTTGTCCGCGATGGATCCCCCGTATGCGGAGGCGACCCGCGCCTCGATCTATGTGTACGTGGATGACGTAGATGCGACCTACGGTCGCGCGATTGCGGCTGGCGCAAGCTCGCTCGCCAAACCCACCGAACGACCCTTCCAGGAGCGCACCGCGGCAGTGAAAGACGCTTTCGGAAATATTTGGTACCTCGCGACCTACAAGGACAAGGTCGCAAGTTGAATCGGCGCCCAGAATTTCAAATTAGGAGGCTAACCCCGCCGGCAGGGCCCTTGAGCGCGGTTTCGGAGCCGGAATAAGCTACCACCTGGGAGTAGCTCAAAGCCGGCAATTCATGTTCATCCGCAAGCGCGCGCTCGAGCGCATCGCGAAGGAAAGGGTGCTCTTCGAGCGCCATCCCGGCGGCGATACTCTCACCTGCCTCGTTTATCCCAACGTTTATCCGCTGGGGATGGCGAACCTGGGTTTCCAGTCCGTCTACCAGATTTTCGATCGCGACGCGCGCGTTTCCGTCGATCGTGCATTTCTGCCCGACGCCGATGAGCGCGAACTGATCCGCGCCCGCCGCGAACGATTCATCTCGTTCGAGCAGGCGCGTCCGCTGTCCGACTTCGAAATTCTCGCATTTTCGGTCTCGTTCGAGACCGATTACCTGAACGTCGTTTCGATTCTCGAGATGGCCGGAATTCCGCTTCGCCGCGACGACCGCGAGGGGCGAGGCTATCCGCTGGTGATCGCCGGGGGCTCGGCGGTTTTTCTCAACCCTGAGCCGATCGCCGACTTCGTCGATCTCTTTCTGATCGGCGAGGGCGAGGAGATGATTCCCGAGTTCCTCGCAAGCTACCGTGAAGCGCGCGATTCGGGTCTCGCGGGAGCCCGACTGATGGAGCACCTCTCGAGAGTCGAGGGTGCCTACGTCCCGGAGCACTTCACGCCGATTTACGACGAGTCGGGCGCGCTCGCCGCGGTCAACTACCGCGGACCTGCCGAGCGTCCGGCGGTTCGCCGGCGGTTTATCAAGGACCTCGATCGATTCACGACCGCCTCTCTGATCCTCACCGACGAATCAGTCTTCGGCGACATGTACCTGGTCGAGGCGAGCCGCGGCTGCCAATGGGGATGCCGGTTTTGCGCGGCCGGCTTCATGTACCGGCCGATCCGCTACCGCAGTCCGGAGAACCTCATCGCGCAGGCGCAGAGCGGACTGGCTGAGAGATCGGTAATCGGACTGGTGGGCGCGGAAATGGCGAGCGTGCCCGGCGTCGCTCGAATTGCCGAGGCGGTCGCGGATCGGGGCGGGCGCCTGTCGCCGTCGTCGCTCAAGGCGGATTGCATCTCGCCGCAACTCGCGGCCTCACTCGCGCGCAACGGCAACCAGAGCGTCACGGTCGCGCCCGAGGCAGGCAGCGAGCGGATGCGGCGCGTGATCAACAAGAACCTCACGGAGGGCGAGATTCTCGACGCAGCCGCGATGCTGATCGGTGGGGGTGTCGAGAACCTGAAGCTTTACTTCATGTGCGGCCTGCCCGAGGAGAACGACGACGATGTTACGGCGATCGCGGACCTGACCGCCCGGATTCTCGATCGCGCCAGGGCGTCGCGCAAACGCGTCGGACGGGTAACCGTGTCGCTGAATCCGTTCGTACCCAAGCCCTGGACGCCTTTCCAGTGGGACCCGATGCAGGATCCGCGGATCATCAAGCGCAAGATCGCGATCCTCCGATCGGCGCTTGGCCGGCTGCCGGGGATGGTCGAACTCGACGCCGAATCGCCGCGAGAGGCGTACTTTCAGACCATGGTCTCGCGCGGCGACCGGCGGGTCGGGAAAATTCTGGAGCGGCTCAACCGGCAGCGCTGCGAGAGACCCGGCGAAATCTGGCAGGAGTTGAAAGCGATCGGGCGCGAGGCCGCATCCGGCGGCGAAGTGATGCCCGATCCGGATTCATTCGTGACGCGCGCGTACGGTCACGATGAGGTGCTGCCCTGGGACTTCATCGACCATCACATATACAAGTGGTTCCTGTTGTCCGAGCGCAAGAAGGCGCACTTCGAGCATCAGACCAATCCGTGCGACGTGACGCGATGCACGGTTTGCGGCGCGTGCTAAAGAGGGAGAGGGGAGAATGGTTTGCCGCGGATCCTTGTTCGCGCTGGTCGCCGCGATCGCATTACTGATCGCCGGCCTCGCAGTCCCGGCTGTCGCTCAGACACCCGGCGCCGGCGGAACTACTACTGCCCCTTCTGCGCCGGAGGTCGGCGCAACTCCGGCGCCGCCGCCCGCCCCGCCCGGCCTGCCGCCCGTCCCGACGGGACCGCCGCCCGCCCTGCGCGCGACGCCCTCGGCGCACAAGCCCAAACGCCGTCCTGTTTCCGCGCAAAGCGAGCCCGAGGTCGAGCCCGGGCGCGCGGAGGTCAAGATTCTTGAAGACACCTGGGTGTATTCGCGCCCCAGCAAGATCAGCAAACATCTCCGGCGCATATATGCGGACAAACTGATCAATGTGACCGGATCGACACATTACTTTCTTCAGGTGCAGCTCAAGGACGGTACGAGCGGGTACATCCTGCCTTCCACCGTCGGCCTAATAAAGCCGACCGACAAGATTTTCAAGCTGACTCTAGATTCGCCGGTCTACGATCATCCCAACCGATGGGGAAAGAAGATCGCGCAGGTGCACAAGGGGCGCCCCGTCCACGTCATCGGACTTGCACTGGAATATATGAAGATCCGAATGAAGAACGGGACCGAGGGATATATCCCGAGCGTCGCGCTGGAGTGAGCGCCCGATCGCGCGGCAAGGCCGCGCACGGAGGCAACGATGAAATTCAAGGTCTGTATCGATGTTGACGATATCGAGAAGGCAGTCCAGTTCTATGGACAAGGCCTTGGCCTGACGGTGGTCAAGCACGAAGCCGACTGGGCGCAGGTTACGCTCGACGATCACACTTTCTGGATCATGAAGACTCCCGCCGGGAAGCAGGGAGAGATCTCGCGCGACTATCGGCGGCATTGGACGCCGATCCATCTGGATTTTGCCGTCGACAATATCGAGGATGCGATCAAACGTGCGGTGAATGCAGGTGGCAAGATGGAGGGTCGGCCGAAGACAAGTCTCGCCAACCTCTCCGATCCGGCCGGGAACGGCGTGGACCTCGTCCAGCGCGCGAGCAAGTGACGCACGTTTCGCGACTACGGTCAGACTGTGGAAGCGTCCAGTGTTCAGCGGCTGTGAGCTTTGTGGTTTGCGCGACCAGCACCCTCACTTGGCTCGCGCAACGCGAGCCGCCCTCTCCCGCAAGCGGGAGAGGCGCTCACAGAGATAGCGAGGTCTCTTTTGCGCCTCTCCCTGACCAGGGAGAGGCCGCGTGAGCATCGCGAGCGCGGGTGAGGGTGCCTGCTTCCACCAGGTTGCGAGCTGAAAAAGATAACAGCTCAGCTTGATTCGGCGGAAGTCGGCAGGTCCGCGCCGCGCCATACCATGGTCTCGCGAATCGCGCGGGCGCGCAGGTCCGCGAGAGCGTTCAGGTCGGCGTCGCTGCGATATCGGTCGAAAGAATGTTCGTCCGGAAAAGTCACGATGTGCACTTCGTGCGGCTGATTCCGCCCGGCCTGCGGTGTGCAACCGATTCTCCGCTCGATCCTGCCGCCGTAACGCCGCATGATCGCCCTGGCTGCCGATTCGAATTGCTCGAACTCGGCCTCGCGTCCGGGATGGATAAACAGCGAAACGACCAGCGTGAGACACGTTTCCATCTAAGGTTCCGTCCGATCGCAATTGCGCCCCAAAAGCGCGCTTTACGCAAGGCTCCGCGATTGAGCCTCTGCGAAGCGCTTCCGAGAGACCTTTACGACAGCCACTCAACCGGGCATCCTAGATTCAAGTACTCTCCTGGTCACTGCGGCGGCTAGTTGCTGCGACGTCTTCCGCAGTCCAGTTTTTGATGAAACTTTTCGGCGAATCCGAAGCGGGACCGCTCGGGGACACTCGCACCTGCCCGAGTTGGAGCTGACGCGAGTAAAGGTCAATCTCACGCCGGTGAGGAGCGTCGTCGCCTTCGCGAGCGCCAAAGGCGGCGTCGGCAAGAGCGCAATCCTGACCAACGTTGCGGTAGCGCTCGCGCTCAAGGGGCGTAAGGTCGGCCTGCTGGACGCGGACCTCGACTCGCCGAGCGTCGCGGCGATGCTCGGGATGAAGCGCGCGCGATTGTACCCGACCGCGGACGGGATCGATCCCGCCTCCGGTCCACTGGGTTTGCGCGTCGTGGCGAGCAATCTGCTGGTTGAATCCGAGCCGCCACCGTTGAGCCTGACCGAAGAGGAGCCCCCGACGATCAGCAACGGTGCGCGCCCGGTTGAATTGACGCGTCCGCAGATGTTGCGGCGGCTTCTCGGCCAGACCCGTTTCGGCGCGCTCGATTTTCTCCTGATCGATGTGGCGCCCGGACTCGGCGAGATGGGTCTGATCATCAGGACCGCGCCGATTACCGGGCTCGTGCTGCTGACCCATCCGTCGGTGCTGGGCGTCCAGGCGGTCAAGGCCGCGCTGCAAGCTGCGGCGCGCACGGGTACGCCAGTCATGGGAATAATCGAGAACATGACCGGCTTTTACTGCGAGAGTTGCCATTCGATGCGGCCGCTTCTGCCGCACGGCGACCTGGCCGCGTTGGTGCGCGATAAAGGGCCGGCGATTATGGCCCGCCTGTCGTTTGATCCCCGGCTCGCCGACGCTTGCGACCGCGGCGCGCCGTTCGTGAAGGAATGCGCAGACGCGCCGCTTGCGAAGCAACTGGTCGAAGTTGCCACGCGTCTGGACGAGTTGCTCGCCGCACAACCGCGTCCCGCTCAGCCCTGATTCCGGCCTGCCGTTCCAATCAGCAATCAACCGTTTCCGTCGTCGGAAGGCTGCGCCTGTATCGACGCTGCAGCAACTATGCGGCGCGAATACTCGAACATTCCGGCGCCTTCGTGCGATCCGAGGGTGAAGCGCGCGAACCCCAGCGAAGTGTAGATGCGGCTCTGGTTCGGTCCCGGCCGCGATAGCGGGACGAAGCTCTGAATCTCGCCCGAAAGCGAGGCGTCAGGGGCGCCGTCAATTTTAGCGTCGGTCTTAATCGCAACCGTCGCCGCGATTTTCTCGGGCGGCGCGTCGATCGCGGGCGCCTCGAGCTCGAGTCGGGTCACGTCGCATCGGTTCCATCCTTGATCGCCGAGGATGCGCGCGGCGCGATGCATGGTGCCGTCCTCACCGGACACGACGCGCGCCTCGAGGGCGATCTTCGGCGAAGCCGTGGGAAAGCAGGCCCATATCATGCGGCGCGAGACGAAGCGGGCCGGACCGATTCCCGTGAACGACAGACCGACGCGGCCGACCGCGTCGAGCTTTCGGGTCTCGCCGCCAATCGCAATTGTGCCCGAGAGCCGTCCGAATGCCGCGATCCAATCCGCCGGCGTTGAGGCTGGTACTCCGCCAGTGAGGATTTCGTGGAGATCCAGCGCCGGTCCGTGCATTTCGAGGCGCACATCAATGTCAGCGCACTGGTCGAGCGTCCCGGAAGCCAGCGCACGCTCGATGCTAAGGTAAGCGGCTCCGTCCGGCACGATTACGGCGGGACCGCTGAATCGCAGCGCGACCTGGCCGTCCCGGGCGTGAAGAGCAAGCGGCCCGAGTGCGATCCGCGCGCCCTCGCGCCGTGCGAGGCCTTCGCCGGTGAAGAGCGCGACGCGGCGGCGATCGAGCAGCATCATTATACGCGCGCCCATCGCGGCCGGTCCGAGGTCGAAGCTTGCCATCGCGCCGACGCCCGCCGACGCGTCGTAGAACTCGACTCCCACTCGCGACGGAGCGGCGGGGCGTTGATCGTGCTGCGCAAAAGGCGCCTTGGGCCTGATTGTCCTGACCACCGGAATCGGCGTGCGATCGTGCGGCTCAAGTGCATCGTTCGCGAAAACCGCGCCGATCGCTTCGAGCGCGCGATCGCGCATCGCACCCGGCATCCGCACCGCGACCGAAAGCTCCAGTTGCAGCGCGTCAATCGCGCGTCTGGCGGACAATGCGGCAAGCTCCCTCAGCGCTGGATGGGGCTCTCCAGATGCCGGGGCGTGAATGCCTGCAGCAGATTGTGAAAGCCGCCGGCGGGATAGCGGTGGCCGAAGCTCGGAATGATCCCGCTTCGGGTCAGGCCGTCGGCGATCGCGGTAACGGCGCGGTTGACGAATTCGTCACTGGCTGAGATGTGCGCGTTGCCGGCCGTGACGAGCTTGCCCTCCCTGAGGCGTGCGCCCAGGCCGAAGTCAACTCGCGGCTCGATAACGTTCCATCCGTGGATTACGAGCACGATCGCTCGCCCGTGCCGCGCGGCGATTTCCTCGATTCGACCGGCGATCATCTCCAGCAGCCATGGCGCATGCTCCACCAATTGGCCGAGGCGGTTGCAATCGAGCTGGTTACGATCCATCCCGGAGTTGATCAACGCGCTAGCCGAAAGGCGCGTGGCGAGTGTGCGCGTGATGTGGGCCGTGTAGAGGTCGTTGACCTTCGGGTCTGGCCGGGAGCGCGCCGCGGGTCCGGCGCGTCCTCCGTGCGGGGCGATCAACAGGATGCCGCACGGGCCGTCGATTGTCTCTAGCCAGGGAGGGGGGCTGTTGGGAGTGGACTGGCTAGCGGCGGCTACTGGCATCCTATCAGGCGGCCTCGCGATCGCGCGCCAGTACCTCGCGCCCGTGCAGCACGAACGACACGACCAGGTAGTAAACGATGTAGCTCAGCGAGACGTAGAGCAATACCCGGTTCACCGCCGGGAGCATCGGGAGCATCGCTATCGTCACGACGCCCCAGATAATCCCGAGCGTGACGGTAAGCGGGCGGAGCGGCACGGTCCGGCTCGGGTAGATGAACTTGATCGGCACGAACACCATCGCGGCGAACGCCGCCACGATCATCGAATTGACGATCACCGGAAAGTGAAGACAGAAGAGATAGAACGCGACCAGGTTCCAATACGAGGGAAAGCCAAGAAAATAGTGGTCATCGGTCTTGGCGTTGACGCGGCAGAAGCCATACGCGCTGGCGAGCATCACCAGGCTGCCGAGCACGAGGCCTCCATGCCCCGGGATCAGGAGTCCCGCGCGCAGCATCAGGAAGACCGGCGCGGCCACGTAGGTCAGATAATCGACGACGTTGTCGAGCAGCGTACCGTCGAACATGGGTACGCGCTGGCGGATCTTGACCGCGCGCGCGAGCACTCCGTCGCTCGAATCGATCGCGACCGCGAACGCCATCGCCACGAATGACGCGCGGAAATCGAGCTGGGCGGCGTATTCGATCGAGAGCAGGCCCAGCACCGCGCCGAGCGCGGTGTAAGCATGAACGCCCCATGCGCACAGAGTCAGGAACTTCCGGCCCGGTTTTGACTCCGAGAAACCTGCTAGTGCGCCGGAAGCTGCCACACTATCGGCCTGGCTTGTGGTCGCGTGGTCCGAAGTAGTCCTCCAATACGGTCATGAACGGGCCGCAAGCGCGCCGGCGCTTCAGATGAGCCGCGGCCTCGTCCAGCGACATTCCGCCGTGGGCGCGCAGATGAGCGATCGCGAGCGTGGGCGCGCGATTCAGACCGGCGTTGCAATGAAGGTAAACGCGCTCGCCCGAATCGATCAGTGCGCGCAGGTCGGCCAGGGCGGCCTCGAGGCGCTCGGCCATATGATCGGCGCTGCCGTCGGAAATCGGCGTCCGCACCAGCTTGATCCCGTGGCGCGCATAGGCCGCGCGCAACTCGCCGATATCGAGCCCGTTGTGCCGCAAGTCGTAATCGTCCTGAAGATTATGGACCGCGGTTACCGCGAAGGTCTCTTTGAGCCAGCCGATATCTTCGGCGGCGGGGTACTCTCCGACGAGCAGGTTATCTGACACCTCTGTCACCGAGGGGCGCCGATCGCGGGTCGAACGGGCCTCCCCCTCGTGTCGTGTGCTGAACCAGTCCACCACCCTCTCAGTCTTGCAAGAAAGCCGGCGATACGCCAATCCCACCCCGGGCGCCTCGGCTCACGGCTGGCAGGCATCGGGGTGGCCGCGTAAATCGAAATCGACTCAAGATCCCGCCAGGCAAGCTTCTCCTGCCAGTAAATCCGGAGGGAGTGATACCGTCACGAGGCCCATCCGTGCTGAGCAAAATATTGCGTCAGCGAATCGACGATCTGGGTGGCCGTCTTGTTGGCGAGAAACCCGCTGGACGAGGTGTAGCTCTTGACGCCTCCGGCCGCGCCGTTCACGGCCACCACCGAGGCCGCGCCGGCGCTGCTGCCGCCCGCCGGGCCCATAACTGCCACTCCGGGCATCTTGCCGCTGTCAGCGTGGGTCGTGAATGCGAGCAGCCGGGAAGACACGGCGCCCGACCGCTGCCACATCTCGACGCTGGTGTCCAGCGTTGACGCTCCCGCGCCCAGTCCAATCACGATCCGGCGCAGGCGGTTTCCCTCGCTGATGTCGGTGAAGGCGCCATCCACGATCAGCACATTGTCGCCCGCGATGGTGATTCCGCGATTCTGGCATACCGCGTCATATCCCTTCGCCTTCAAGGCGGTGACGACTTCCAGGCACACGTTTTCGGCGGTGTCGTGGGCGATTTTAAGCTGCTGCGCGCTCTCGTCTTCGCCGGACACGCTCCGGTATGCCCTTTGTATGATGCTCTGATTAAGCGTGACGTCTGACGGATCGACGCTGAAGGGGTAAACTACAATTTGAGTCGGACGGGCGCCGACCGCGGGCGACATCGCCGACTGCTGCGTTGCGGACGCTCCTGCGCATCCCACTAATGCCGCGCTCAGCAACAGACACATTTGCTTGAGTCTGATTCCCATCGTCGTCTGTGACCTCCAGTGCTTCGAAGTGCCCGCTTACCCCTGCTGGAAATCCAATGCCCTCAGCACAACACAGAATACCTGCAATTGTCGCTATTGGGCGGAATTCAATAATCACCCCGGCGCCTCGGCTCAGGGCTGGCAGGCATCGGGCGGCCGGCCTGCTGCCATTCGTAAATCCAAATCGACGCCAGCCGCGAGGCTGAGTCGGCGATCCGGCCGGCGATCATCTTGTCTTCATGGTTCATCAATATCGCCGTGTATGCTTGTTCGTCGCCGCCGCTGGCTGTTCGCGCTTCGCGGTCGGCCTTGAAGACCTCGCCGACCAGCGCATTCGATTCACGCAGCCCTGCGATAGTCGAATCCCACGCCGAGACGATTGGTACGACGTGAACCTCGGGCCTGGCCAACTCATCGATTCGCGCGACGGAGCGATCGACGGCGCGCTCGAGTCGCGCGTGCATCCCTTTATCGCTCGGGAACTCCCCGTCGTAGCGTTCGGTGGTGTGCAGAGGCTGGCTCATGTCGCCGACATAGTGTGCCAGATATCCGGATAGGGGCAGCACCCGATCGCAGTCGCCGCTGGTCCACGCCGCCTCGAGTTGCGCGCTGACATCCTCGATCGTCCAGGGCAGCGTCCCCGCGCGTAGCACACGCATCGTGCCGAACCGGCGCTCCATGACGTCGAGGTCGGGTCCGAGCGCGTCCAACCGGCGGGACCCGAAGTATTCGAGGTCGATGTAATGCCTGCGCGCTTCGGTCTTGCCGTATAGTTCCTTGAGCTGCGTGTCGGGAAGCACGGAGTACCGTTCGAGAGCGCGCGTGTGGCGCGCCATGAAGGATTGAAGCGGGGAGGGCGGCAACGCCTCGATCGCCAGGCGCGTGATGAGGCGATGCGTTCCGGAATCCCACGCCTCAGCGCGCGGGGCAATCAGGACGACGAGAACGAGGAGAAATGCGCGGAGTCTCGTAGGCCCTCAGAGTTTGGCCGCCGCGCCGTCGTCGCTGCGCCGATTGCGAGCCCGACGCGGTGGCGGCGTGCTCGCGGCGGCCGGCGGAAGGCGTCGTGCGATCCGCGCGTGCGGAGCGGCGAGGTCGACGACCCGCTGCCGCATGAATTCGGCGAGCTTGCGGTAGGCGCCGGCGCCTTCGCTGTTTTCGGCGATCGCGCGGAGCTCGGCGCTGGTGATCACTTTGCCAATGCGAACCTCCACCGGACGGCGGCGCGGGACTAGGCTGCCCTTGCCGAGAACGTCGTAAGTGCCGCGCAGATTTATCGGCAGCACGTCGCATCCGCTGCGCAGCGCGAGGAATCCGGCACCGCTCTTGAACTCGTGGATCGCCCCGTCGGGCGAGCGCGTGCCCTCGGGGAACATCAGGACGCTTCTGCCGTGCGCCAGTTCCTGCATCGCCTCTTCGAGCGACTCCAACTGCGCCCGTTCGCGATCGAACGGGATGAGCCGGGTGAAGTTGGTGGCGATGAACCGCCGGGTCGGGGTGTTGAAGAAATAGTCGGCGGCGGCGAGGACCACCAGCCGCTCGCCGATCGGTCCGAGCGCATAGCCGATCAGGCCGAAGTCGAGATGACTCGCGTGATTGGCAACCACCAGCAGGTTGCGATTGAACGCGATATTGCCGTGGCCCATGATGCGCGGCTTCAGCCAGGACTCGAAGCCCGCGTGCTGCGCGCGCCGGAGTCCCGCCTCGCCAAGCCGCCGCACGAGTGCCGGGAGGGTGGGAGTGAATGGCCGCCCGAAACGCGCATACGAGGGCAGCCGCATCCGGCTCGCGCCCTGGCTCACCATCTGCTGCAAATCCGCGATGGTGTGAATCTGCGAGAGCTCTTCCGGCGAGAGCTCGCGGCTTACCCGCTCCGCGATATGCTCGCCCAGTTCGGCCAGCGCGAGCGAATCGAGTCCGAGATCCTCGACCAGACGCGTCGCGAGCGTTATGTCCTGCGCACCTGCGACCTGAGCCAGCGCGTCCGAGAGCCACGGTTCAATGTCGCCGCTAACCGCCGCCTTGCGCGCCGGATCTCCCTGGAGCATCGCGTGCAGCGCAGCCGCGACCTCGCCCCGCTTCACCTTGCGGGTCCGGGTACGCGGCAAGTCGGCATCGCCGAACCGCAGGATCCGGATTCGTTTGTGCGGGCTCAGGCGGGCGCCGATCTCGTCGAAGTGCGCTCGCAGCTTGTCCTCGACGGCCCGGCGGCGCTCGCCGCGCGCATACGCCGGGACCGCCAGCGCCGCGACCTGCTCGGCGTTGCCGACCTTGATTCCCACCACCGCGAGCTCTTTCAGATACGGCGAATGTCCGTAGGCCTCCTCGAGCTCGTCGATATAGATGTTATTGCCGCCGGAATCGACGATGACTTCCTTGGCGCGCCCGACGATATAGAGCCGCCCCTGATCGTCGAGGCGCCCCAGGTCGCCGGTGTGAAGCCATCCGTCGCGCAGCACCTCACTGGTCGCGGCCGGATTGCGATAGTAGCCGCTCATGATGTTTGGCCCGCGCGCGACGATCTCACCGATAGCTTCGCCGCCGCCTTCGAGCTTCAACTCGACGCCGGCCAGCGGCTTGCCGACCGATCCGGTGACGAGCGGCTCGCCGGGATGGGCCGCGGTCAGGACCGGAGACGCCTCGGTAAGCCCATAACCTTCGAGCAGATGAATTCCGATGTCGTTGAAGAACTCCGCCACCCAATTGGGAAGCGCGGAACCGCCGCTCACGGCGAGTCTCAATCGCCCCCCCAGCGCGGCGTGCGCCTGGCGGAACAGGACGCCGCCGGCATTGATCCGGAAGTCCTTGTCCAGCGTGCGGTTGAATTCGCGAAGCTGGTCGAATGCCGCGTGAAAGAACGGCCCGCGCGCTTCGACGCCGTTGAACGATCCTGCGATGGATCGCCTGCCAGAGCGCGGGGACGCCGATAAGCGCGGTGGGCCGTACGTCGGCGAGCGTGCGTGAAAGATTGGCCGCCTCGACGCCGATCGGATAGAGCACCGTCGCGCCGCTGGCCAGCGGCAGCAGCATCCCGCAGGTGAACTCGAACGTATGATGAAGCGGCAGCAGCGACAGCAACAGGTCGTCGCTGCTCAAGGTGAACACCCGCGAGATCATCGCGACTTCCGCCGCGAAGTTGCCGTGCGTGAGCATCACGCCTTTCGGCGCGCCGGTGGTGCCTGAAGTGAACACGATCGAGGCAAGGGTTTTGCGATCGGGCGGCACAGGCGCCGGCGACTTGGCGCGCAGAATGAAGGGACGGCGCAGTTCCTCGAGATCGATCCGCACGATCCCGCCGCAGGCGGACCTGAACGCGCCATCAAGGCGGCGTGAGACCGCCGATGATACGAGCGCGGCGTTGGGAGCGGCGATTGCGCAGATTGCCGCCAACTCCTCGGCGGAGATCTGATGGTCCAGCGGGACCGCGATCGCCCCCGCATTCAGAATCGCGAAATAGGCGAGGGCCCAACCCGGCGAGTTTTCGCCGATCAGCATCACGCGGTCGCCCGGCTTTACGCCGCGCATCCGGAGCAGCAATCCACCGCGGCGCGCGCCGTCGCGAAGCTCGCGATAGGTGGTAGTGATTCGCTCGCCCGAGGGCGCACGCGCCATCAGCGCCGAACGCGAGCCGAATCGCTCCACGCAACTGTCGAGCATCTCCAGCAGGCTCTTGTGGCGCGGAACCCCGCGCGGCCGGGATCGGGTGTGAAGATCGAGTTGCGGAAAAATATGCCGGCGCAGCCCGGGCATGTGAACATTCAGCCAGTAGTCGTGCCAGTCGATCTGGTCGGGTCGAAACGGATGGCGCCGCGCGTCCTGCGAAGCGAGCCGGCCGTAGAGCGCGCGGATGTTGGCGCAGTGGAAGGTGTAGATGAGGTCCTGGATGTATGGCCGGTATACCTCGACCAGCGATCGTGCGAGATCAGTTTCGTCAACGAACCGGTCAATGCGGCGCTCGATCTCCCTGGCGCGCGACGAGCCGTCACCCAGCGCCGTTCTGAGCAGCCCGGCGCCGCGCTTGAGCATGGCGGGGAACGTGCGGCTGGCCAGCTCATATGTGCTCCGCGAAACCACCACGGCTTCGAGATGGCGCGCCAGCCGGCCCATCGAGCCTTCGCCGTTCTTCTGGTCGCGCCGGTTCGCGAGCGCGGTCAATTCCACGAGTCGGCGCATCGTTAGCGGATTCGAGTCCGAGGTGCCGAGCTGGTAGATGGGATTCTGCCGGCGAAGCAGCAGGGCGGCGAGAACTGGCACCATCGCATGCGCGACCAGATCGACCGGAATTACATCCAGCACCAGGTCGGCGCGCGCCGGATAGAAACGGTAACCGCGTCCCGACATATAGGTGAGCGGTGCGCTGGTGTTGACGCCCTGGTTCCATCCGGGGAATGGGTCCTTGAGCGCGCTCTCGATCACCGCGGGCCGCACGACCGCGACGTTCAGCTCCTCACGCGCGGCGAGCACCAGTTGCTCGCCGAGGCTCTTGCTGTAGCTGTAGGTGTTGGGCCATCCCAGGCGCAGCGCGCGCTGGCGGCCGATTTCCTTGAGCCGATCCTCGACCCATCGCTTGCGCCGCATCTCGGCTGCGCCTTCGCCCCGTCCATGCGGAGATGGCTGGTCTTCGAGGTCCGGCTCGAGTTCGGCCATTTGCGCTTGATCGCGCGACTCGGCGACAACCCGATCGACGGCTGCGAGCGCGTCGCGGATTTCGCGCTCGAGACTGAAATTGCGCGCGCCGTTGGGACACCAGTTCACGGGCAGGTCGTCTTCGAAGCGGTGTCCATCCGCGCCGCCGGCGACATAGCAGGTTGATACGTGCAGCATCGCCGCGCCGCGCCTGCCGCAGAACTTCAGCACGTTGGCTACGCCGCTGGTGTTCGCGGCCAGCGCCTTTTCGAGCGAGGCTTCGAAGTTCACCAGCCCGGCGCAGTGTACGACGGCGTCGATCGAGACCTTCCTCAGAGCCTCGCCGCCGCCGACCGCGAGATGCTCGTCGGTGATATCGCCCGCGACCACTGCGAGCTTCTCCTCGATATAACGATCGAAGCGCTCGCCGAGATGATCGCGCAGCGGCCCCATCGCGGGCGAGTCCAGGATCTCGCGGCGGAAGCGGCCGTGGCTCGAGCGCTCGTCGCCGCGAATCAGCAGGTAGATGCGATCGATCTCCGGATGCCATCTGAGCAGCAGGTAGAGGAAGACCTTACCGAGGAATCCGGTCCCGCCGGTCAGGAGGATGCGACGCTTGGCGAACACCTCGGCTAGCGGCGGCATCGGCTGCGATCCGCGCGGCACCCCATTGCGATTGCCGTTGCCAGCGCTATTCGACATCGGCGATCACCAGCGGCGGCAGATGCAGGTAGGTGATGGTGGCGGAGCGGCCCAGATCGGCGGTGGCCATCGCGATTGCCTCGTCCAGGGTCTCGGCGGATTCCCATCCGAGGCGCGAGGCGACTTCGGGCTCCTCGCATCCGGCGGCGATGACGCGGCCGACATGATGGCGCCCCGGCTCGCCCCAATACCACATGTAGAACGGATGTACTCCGTGATAGGCATGGCCGTAGCGGTACATGTGGATGTAGGTCGGATTGCGCGCGAACTCCTGCTCGAACTTTTTCTCCAGGTCCGGCGCGCTGGTGGTCTCGGCGAGGCATCGATGGAAGAACTCGATGTAGCTCGGATGGTGCTCGGGATGGAACTCGTCGCGCAGCGGATGGCAGATGATCATCGTCCCGCCGGCGCGCACCAGCGGCTTGTTGCGATACATGTTGAACAGGTAGCCGAGGCCGGTACACTGCACCAGGATCGGATTCATGATCGAGTTGACGTTGTACGGGCAGATGTAGGGCACGCCTACAATAAGTATGTCGGACTGGCCTTTCACCGGGACCGCGTATTGCTGGTAAACGCGGGCCAGGGCCTTGCGATGCACGCCCTCGGTCTCGCCCGCCCACACCCCGGTCATCCCGTAGGGCGCGGCATACTGATGCATCACCTGGCGGCGCAGCTCGTTGGACATGTTGCGCAGCGTCCAGCGAAAGCCGCGCATGCGGGTGCGATCCCAGTCGCTGAAGCGGTCCTCGTTCTTGTGCAGGAAATCCAGGAGCGGACCGTACATCTGGGTGTTGACCGCGGTCTCGATCGTGAAGACGTTGACGTGCTGGTTGACGATTCGTCCCATCCGCTCGGCGCTGTGATGGAGCGCGGAGCGTTGGGGGTCCATGAAGGAATGCGAGTCGCGCAGCGTCGCGGCGTTGTGATGGTGGCGGAGGCTGCGGTACGGAGCCAGGCCGACCGCGACCGACTTGTGCCCGCCGTCCATCGGCACCAGGTTGATGTTGAGATAGATCAACAGATCGGATTCGGCGGCGCGTTTCGAGAGCCAGACCTCCTCGCCGTGATCGGTCTTGCCGAGCATCGCCAGTTCGCTTTTGTTCTCGGCGTCGAAGTTGTACGAGCCGCTCGGGCCAGAACTGCTTGAACGCGCGGTCGCCCACGCTGCGCCGAATCTCCGCCTCGGTCATCCTGCGATGCAGCGAGGTGGCGATAATCAGGTGCACGTCGTCCACGCCATAGTCGGCCAGCGTCTGCAACACGATGTTGAGCGCGCGCTCGCGGATGTCCGGCCGGCGCATCGGCGGCAGGGGCAGGCTGATGTCGTCGATCGCGATGGTCACGCGCATGTTCGGGTCGAGTTGGGCGAAGAGCGGGTCGGCGCTCTCCGGATGGAGCAAAGCGTAGCGAATCGCGCCATCGGGATCGGCGAGCGGCTCGAGCGGCGGCGGCGGATATATCACGCGCGTACCCGCCGGGAGCTTCTCGAGCATGAACTCGTCGCCGTACGCTATCAGGCGCGGCTCGGAGCGGCGGGTGAGGGTGACCACCAGGTCGCGGCGAGCGCCGACCTCGTGCTGCAATTGCGCGGGCTTGAGTTCCTTGAGCCTGGCCTGCGGACGCGCCATCGATCGTCCTCCCTTCGTCCTTACTTCAAGGTTGCGCCTTCAGGACTTCGCCGACATTCGAGGCAAAACCGCCGGCAGTACCCCGTCCGAATCTCACGATTGGCCACTGGCGGCTGGCCGCGGCGCGCTCCAGCTTGCGGTCGGGATTGACGGCCACCGGATGACCAACCGCGCACAGGAACTGGAGATCATGGATGGAATCGGAGTAGGCCCAGCAATCCGACAAGTCGAGTTCGTTGTCGAGGGCGTAACGGCCGCACCAATCGGCCTTCTCGCCTCCGACCATCACCGGCTCCTTCAGGCGCCCGGTCGCGCGGCCCCGGCTGAAGACGAACCGGTTCGCCGCGAAGGCCGCGATTTCGAGATGCCGCGCGAGCGGTTCGACCACGAAATCGGGCGAGCCGGTCACCAGTACCGGCTCGAGCCCGGCGGCGCGGTTGGCGTGAACCAACTCGACGGCCTGCGGGTAAAGATGGCGCCGCAGCACGCGATCGCAGTACTCGATGCCGAGCGCGATCAGGCGATCGCGCGAAACGCCCTTGAAGACTCCGAACAACGCGAGGTTGAGCAGGCGGCGATCCTGTCGCTCGGCCAGATACAGACGCGGCAGGTTGGCCGCCAGCGTCAGCAGGTATCCGGCGCGGCCCGACCATTCGCCGAGATTGGCCAGAACGAACGCGGTCGAATGGATCAGGTTCAAGTCGGCCAGCGTCCCGTCGAGGTCGTAGAAGGCGGCCGCCTTGCCTGCGCGGCTCAAGTTCCTGCGTCTCGGGCCAAGAACTGACATGTCATTCTACCTCGCGGCGCAAAAAGACCGGCTCGCCGATTCACACTTGCGCTCGAACGCCATTTTGCTTCTCGCGGACCGGATCGGGAAGCGGGGCCAGCAGTTCCGGGCGCGCGACCCCGCGCAGCCCGAATTCAAGGATCTCTCCGACCAGCGCGTCAATGTCGCGCTTGCCGCCGTGCCAGGCCTCGCCCACGACCTGCTTGATGCCGCCAAGGATACAATACGCGGCGATGCGCGTATCGCAACATCTCACGAGCTTAATCTCGATCCCGAGATCGAGCGAACGCTGGATCGCGTCGGCGATCCGTTCGTAAAAGTCGCGAATCTTGAGGTCGAGCTCGCGATCGAAACCGACCGAATGATTGAGCAGAATGTCGGTCAGTTCGCGCTCGGCGAAGACGAAGTCCATCACCCGCCGCAGATTGGCGCGCAGTTGTTCGACCGGATCCGGCTCTCCGGGTCCTACGCGCAGGCGAAGAATCCGGGTCCTGAGCTCTCCCAGCACCTGTTCTAGCAGCTCCTCGAAGAGGTCCTTCTTGTTCTGGAAGTAGAGATAGAAAGTGCCGCGCGCGATACGGGCGCGCGCGATGATATCGGCGACGTTGGTGCGATGGTATCCCTTGCGGGCGAAGATTCGCTTGGCGTGGCGCAACACCTGCGCGCGTCTAGCCTGCCGCTCCATCTCGTGTGATCTCCCGGTCGGAGACTACAGGCTAACGTCCGATCGTGGATGGTGTCAAATTTCAGCCCGCATGGCGTCGAACCTTGCGCGAGGCGGGCCGCTCGAGATAATAGGGGCAGCTACAATCGGAGGGTCAAAAAGGGAACTTCCGGATGGAACGCTCCTGGGGAAAAGTCCGCGTCGGCGTGATCGCGAGCTTAGGCGCCGTAGCGTTCGGATTGTCGGGCTTCATATTCTTCAGCGTTTTCGGTCTCGCGCCGCGCGCCTATAGCGCGACCGTCACGCCGAAGCTTTTCGTTACGGACGCATGCACCAACGCTGTCACGGCATACCCGGTCACAAGCAACGGCGACGTCTCTCCGCTGGTCCCTGCCCCTACCGGCCTCTCCTCGCCGCAATTCGTGGCCACTGACGCGAGTGGGAAGATTTATGTCTCCAACAACGCCACCGTCAACTGCTACGGCGGCGCCGGCACGATCACCATTTACCGCAAGGGGAGCAACGGGGCGGATGCTGCTCCCATCGGCATCATCGGCGGCTACGAAACCGGCCTGATCTATCCGGAAGGCATTGCGGTGGATTCTAGGGGAAAAATCTATGTGGCCGACAGAGCTGCCGCCAGCGTGTTGATCTATTCAGCGGGGAGCAACGGCAACGTCTCGCCGATCGCCACCATCAGCGGGAGCAGGACCGGCCTGGTCGCACCAGAGGGCATCGCTGTGGATTCCACCGGCAAAATCTATGTGGCGGAGAATTACACTTCGAGCGTGTTGGTCTATTCAGCGGGCAGCAAGGGCAATGTCGCGCCGATCGCCACCATCAGGGGGAGTAACACCGGCCTGAACGCCCCATCTGGCATCGCGGCGGATTCCAGCGGGAAAATCTATGTGTCGAACTTCGCTGAGAACGCTGAAGGCCCCGACGGCGGCGTGTTGGTCTATTCGGCGGGGAGCGACGGCAATGTCGCACCGATCGCCACCATCAGCGGAAGCAACACCGGCCTGGCCACCCCAATGGGCGTCGCGGTGGATTCCGGCGGCAAAATCTACGTGGCGGACTTTAACGCCGACCCCTATGTGGCGGCGAACTTTCAGGTTTACCCCGGCCGCGTGTTTGTCTATTCGGCGGGGAGCGACGGCAACGTCTACCCCGTCGCCATCATCGGTGGGAGCAAAACCGGCCTGGTCTATCCGGAAGGCATCGCGGTGGATTCCGGCGGCAAAATTTATGTGGTGGATGAGTACGCCTCGAGCGTGGTGGTCTATTCGGCGGAGGGCGACGGCGATGGCGCTCCCATCGCCACCATCGGCGGGAGCAGCACTGGCCTGCTGCTCTCACAAGGGATCGCGGTAGATTCCAGCGGCAAAATCTACGTGGCGAACTGGGGCAACATCGTGGATGGCGGCTCCATCGCCCCCAGCCTGTCTGTCTATGCGGCGGGGAGCCACGGCAACGCCTCGCCCCTCGCCATCATCAGCGGGAGCAACACCGGCCTGAACCAGCCGGAGGGCATTGCGGTGGATTCCAGGGGCAACATCTACGTGGCCGACCTCTATGGCCTCGGCGGCGTGCTTGTCTATTCGGCTGGGAGCACCGGCAACGTAGCGCCCGTCGCCGTCATCAGCGGGAGCAACACCGGCCTGAATTTTCCAGTCGGCATCGGGGTGGATTCGAGCGGCAAAATTTATGTGACGGAGCCTTACACTTCGAGCGTGTTGGTCTATTCAGCGGGTAGCAGGGGCAACGTCGCTCCCATAGCCAACATCAGCGGGAGCAACACCGGCCTGGACGCGCCAAACGGCATTGCTTTCGATTTCAGCGGGAAAATCTATGTGACGAATGTCACGAGCGTGACGGTCTATCCGCCGCTAGGAAGCCGCACCGGGCTGCTCAACGAGGCGCCCATCGCCACCATCAGCGGGAGCAAAACCGGCCTGAGCGGCGGTCCGCAAGGCATCGCGGTGAGTTCCAGCGGCAAGGTCGACGTGGCTTTGGGCAACAGCGTGTTGACCTATCCGGCAGACAGCAACGGCAACGTCGCTCCCATCGCCAGCGTCAACACCCTCCTGAATTCCCTGGGGGGCATCGCGGCGGATTCCAGCGGCGAAATCTATGTTACGAACAACGTCTACTCCGAGGCGTTCCCTCAGGCCCTTCTGGGATCGAGCGTGCTGGTCTATTCGGCGGGGAGCAACGACAATGTCGTCCCCCTTGCTAACATCGGCACGACCATAGTCACCGGCCTGAGCACTCCAGGCGGCATTGCGTCGGACTCCAGCGGCAACATTTATGTGACGAACCAGGGCTTCGAGAGCCCGCTTGGGATCGAGGCTCGTGTTCCCCAGCGTGATGGTCTATCCGGCGGAGAGCAACGGCAACGCTGCCCCCATCGCCACCATCAGCGGGGGCGAGACCGGCCTGGACGTCCCGGGGGGCATCGCGGTGGATTCCGGCGGCAAAATCTACGTGGCGGACGAGTACGACGGCGTGTTGATCTACTCGGCGAGAAGCAACGGCAACGTCGCCCCCATTGCCACCATCCGAGACACCGGCCAGACCTCCCCATATGACGTTGCGGTGGATTCCAGCGGTAAAATCTATGTGGCGGACTTCCTGGCCAGCAGCGTGTTTGTCTATGAGCCGGAGAGCGATGGCAAAGCCGCTCGCATCGCCACCATCAACGGGACGAGGACCGGCCTATTAGAGCCAGACGCCATCGCGGTGGATTCCAGCGGCAAAATCTATGTCGCGGACTACGGCGCCACGAGTGTGTTTGTTTATTCGGCGGGGAGCAACGGCAACGCCGCCCCGATCGCCACCATCAACAGCCTTGAAGACCCAACGGGCATTGCGGTGGATTCCAGAAGCAACATCTATGTGGCGGACGCGATCCTCCTGAGAGTGTTGGTCTATGCGGCGGGAAGCAACGGCTATGCCACCCCGGCCAGGACGATAAGCGGCCCAAGGACAGAGCTGCTTGAGCCTCTGTTTGTCGCCATCCAGCCGGTAGCTGCGACCCCGACTCCGACCCGCACTCCAGCGCCCAAGCGGACGCCGGCCCCGATGCCTACGCCCTAGCCGGCCACCCTGACTCCGGCGAGTCTTGCTTTCCGCAACGCATGAGAGGGCGGACCGATCACGCGCGCCAGACTTCCGGCTTTTGGCCCTGCGTCATCGCGGGCAGCGAGGTGAGGCTCGATTCGCCGGGGCGCTATCAGCAGGAGTCCGAAGTCCTTCGCTCCCGGTCCTTCGGGCCAGAACTGCGCGAGTTCGTAGTCGAAAATTTTGCCGTCCCAGACGCGCTTTTTCTCCGCCGCGTCCTCGACGAAGCGGGCCTCGCCGGTCACGGTCAGATGAACGAAATCGGGGCCGACCTGGTAGAACAGCTCGACCTTGGGGTTGCGCTCGATCTGGCGCGCTTTCGCGGAGTTGCGCCCGGTCGCAATCCAGAGCTTGCGGCCCTCGAAGGCCGGATGCACGACGCGCACCTTCGGCTGTCCGTCGACCGCGGTTGCGAGGTAGGCCCAGGTGACCTTCTTCGCGGTCTCGTGAACCTTTGCCCAAAATGATGACGACGATTCCTGGCTCATCGGGATTCCTCCATGTGTCCTTCGCCGGAGCTAGCCCGGCCGGGGGATGACTTGCTGGCCTTCGCGGAGGTTCTCCGGCGGCGCGACGACTACGGTTTCGCCGCCGCTCAGACCCTGCCTGACTTCCATCCCGCCCTGGAATTCCCGTCCCAGCAGCAGAGATGCGCGGTTGATCGTTCCGTTGCGAACGACCCACACCGCGGGGGCGCCCGGCGAGCCGATTATCGCCTTCTTCGGAACCAGCACCAGCGCTTCCTGCTGACCGGAAGGCGCTCCCGCCAGGAATGAAACCTTGGCGCTCATCTCGGGCTTGATGATGCGCATGTCGGGCTTGTTGAAACGGACTTCTATCTTCACCGTTCCCTTCTGCCGATTCGCCTCCGGATAAATCTTGACTACCCTGCCGTCGAACGATTGGTCCTGGTATGCGTCCGGCACGATCGTCGCCGGCATCCCGAGTGCGACCTTGGCGATGTCGCTCTCGTTGATATCGACCTCGACCCGCATGTCGTCGGTGTCGGCGAGCTGGGCGATATCGGTTACCCCGCCGCCCGCCGATATGTCGCCGCCATAGTTGATGGTCGCGCCGGCTTCGCGGTACTTCTGCAGCACGACGCCGTCGATCGGCGAGAGAATCGTGCACTGATTGACGTTGAAGCGGGCGTAATCGATCGCGGCCTGCGCCTTCTTGGCCTCGGCCTGGGCCACTTCGAGCGCGTTTACCTGGACGTCAAGATCGTTGGCGGATTCGTAGCCGAGTTTGGCCAGCGCGCGCGCGCGAAGCAGCTTGACCTGCTCCAGCTTCACGTTGGCGAGCGCGAGTTCGTGATCGGCAACCGCCTGCTCGAGTTGCGCCTTGTAATCGCGATCGTCAATCTGCGCCAGCAGGTCGCCCTTTTTTACGTGCTTTCCCTCCTCGATCGGCTCCTCGATGATCTGTCCGAGAATCTTGGTGCCGATCGTGATGTACTTGGCGCGCGTAATCACGTAGCCGGAGCCGCTCAGCAGCTCGCCCGGGTCTCCGGCGCTTTTGACCAGCACCGTCGCCGTTTCGACCTCGGGCGGGCGGCCGAGCGTGTGCAGGTACGCTTCGTATCCCGCGCCCGCCACGATCGCGGCGGCCACGACCGCGACCGTGCTCGCAAGCGCGCGGCTGCGGCGTTGGGGCTGCGCGCCGCGGGCGATGCGCAGCGATTCCAGCTCGCGGACATTCGGACCGCGATCGGCCTCGGCCATGAATCAGATTCTCCTGAGCGCGTCTACCACGCGCATGTGCATCGCCTGGCGCGCCGGCAGCCATCCTCCGAGCACGCCCATCACCGCGGCGAACAAAAGCGCCTGCCCCACGATCGCGGGAGTTACCCGGAAGTTGAAGGCCAGCGTGGAGAAAGTGAGGAAGTTCGCGAAGGTCGTCGTGATGCCATTGATCGGCAACGCCAGCACCACTCCGATCAGGCCCGCGCACAGCGCCAGGATCAGCGATTCGATCAGGAAGCATCCCATGACCGCGCCGGGACCGAAACCGAGGGCGCGCAGCGTGCCGATCTCCGAGACTCGCGCGGCCACCGCGGCGTACATCGTGTTCATCGCGCCGAACACCGCTCCGATCCCCATGATAATCGCGACGATCAGCCCCAGCCGGCGCAACTGGCCGGCGGCTGCGGACTGCTCCTTGTAGTAATCCGTTTCCGTTTCGGCGTCGAGGTTGATTCGCGGGTCGTCCTGAAGGCGCTTGATCAGCGCGGCCTTGTCGGCCCCGGGCGAACACTTGAGGCGCGCGCAGGCGTAGTAATCGCCGCGCCGCGTGTCGGACTGCACGTCGTGAAGGTCGGCCCAGACTTCGGATTCGAACGAGCTACCTTCGGCGTCGAAAATCCCGACCACTTTCCAGGTACCGCGTCCGAAGTGCAACGCCGATCCGAGCGTGCAGTTGCGATAGCGCCCGACCAGCCCCTTGCCGACGATCACTTCGCTCAGGCTCGGGTTGAACATGCGGCCTTCGATGATGTGGACCTTGTCGTGAACTTCGAGCGCGACCGGCAATACGCCGCGCACGACAATATTCTCGCGGCCCCCGGCCATGCGCTCGAACAACACCTGGACCGGCAGCTCCGGCGATGCCAGCGAGTCGCCCTTCGCGTCGCGGCGGATAGCGGAGAGGAACTTGAGTGCGTTGAACTGGTTGACCTGGATCGAGGAGTAGGTTTCGGTGGTCGCTCCCTTGCGCAGCACGATCAGGTTGTCCGGCGAGCCGGTGTCGGCGAGCGTCGCGCGCAATCCGGCGACCATCGCCATCACGATCACGAATACCGCGACGACCAGCGCGATTCCGCCCGCGGTCATCGCGGTCGAGACGCGGCGCACCAGAAGGTTGCGATAGCTGTACTTGAGTGGAATCGCCATCGCCGTCAGGCCACCATCCGTAATGTGTCCACGATATTGCGGCGCGCCGTGGCCCGCGCCGGGAAGAACCCGCTGAGCAAGCCGATGATCGCCGCCAGGCGAGACCCTCGGCCAATACGATAGCGGGCACCTGGATATCGCCCAGCGGCGTGACTCCATTACCGCCGACGGAGACAACCTTCAGAAACAAGTAGGCGGATCCGCACCCCAACACCCCTCCGATCAGGCCCACAATAGCCGACTCGCTCAGGAGCAGGCTCAGGATAAGTCGCGTGCTGAATCCCATTGATCGCATCACGGCGATCTCGCCCCGCCGCTCGCGTATCGACATGGCGGCGGTATTCGCCGCCACCAGCCCGATGGTCACAACAACAATGAGCCCGAGGATCGACGCCATCCGGAACAGAATCCGGTAGTTCGACAGGAAGCCGGCGAAGAAGGCCGATTCCGACTCGGTCTGGGTTTCGGCGTCGAGTTGGCGAAGGCCTCGTCGAGCTCGTGCAATTATGGTTGGTACCGAGGCGGCGGTGTCGGCGCGCACGTAGTAGAGCCCGACGAAGCCTGGACGTCCGGCCATCTCTTCCAGATAGTCACGCCTGAACAGAAAGAAGTCAGGAGGCGCTTTGCTGGTCAACTCGCCGACGATCGTGAAGGTGGGATTGAACGGATAGATAGTTCCCTTCAGCATCACCTGTTGCCCGACGTGCCACCCGAAGCGCCTCATGGTGCCCGGTGCGACCAGGCATGCAGTGCGCAGGCTCTTGAACTTGGCCGCGGCGCCCGGTGGAAGACCATTCGGGCCACATGGCCTCGATCTGCTCGTGATCGATCGCGAAGTTGGGAAATTGATCGGTCGGTTCGTGGTAGATTCCACCGAACCAACTCTGGGAGACGACGGCCGCGATGTGCGGCGCAACCGCGATCTTTTGCTTGTAGGCTTCCGGCAACTGGTAAGTGAGACCGGCCTTGTTGTGACAGATTATTCGCTCCGAAGACGCCGTTGAGGCCAACAGTTGATTCGCGACGGTCGGCAGGCTGACCAGCGCGGAGAACACGAACAGCGAGACCGCGATCGACAGGATCGTCAGAAACAGCCGTCGCTTGTTGCGCAACAGGTTCTTTAGAACGAGGTAGACGAACTTCATCTGATCGATGCTCCTGGCCCGAGGCTACCCGCGGGCCGCGCCCGCGGCCTGCGCCGAAGCTCCCTTTCCCTCTTCGACCCCGACCAGCACGCCCTTGTCGAGCCGGTAGACGATCTCGACGAAGCGCTCGGCGCGCGGATCGTGGGTGACCATCACGATGGTCTTGTTGAACTGGCGGTTGAGTTCCAGCAGCAGGTTCAGGATTTCCTCGGCGGACTTGGCGTCGAGATCGCCGGTCGGCTCGTCGGCGACGATGATGGTCGGGTCGGTGACCAGCGCGCGCGCGATCGCGACGCGCTGCTCCTGTCCGCCGGAGAGCTGGCGCGGATAGTGGTCCATCCGATCGGCCAACCCGACGATCCGCAGCGCGGTCTCGACGTGCTCGCGGCGCTCGCGCCTTGCTACAGATTGGTCAGCAGGAGCGGCAACTCGACATTCTCGAAGGCGGTCAGGACCGGAATCAGGTTGTAGAACTGGAATACCAGGCCGATGTGCCGCGCGCGCCATTGCGCCAGCTCGCGTTCCTTCATCCCGGTGATTTGCTCGCCGCCGACCGCGACTTTTCCCGAACTCGGATGGTCAATTCCGGCGATCAGATTGAGCAGGGTGGTTTTGCCCGATCCGGAAGGCCCCATGATCGCGACGAATTTGCCTTGCGCGATATGGATGGTGAGTTCGTCGAGCGCGCGAATCTCGAATTCGTCGCGCTTGTAGATTCGGGACACGCGCTCCAGATCGATCGCGTACTTACCCGCTTCCGTCGCGGTTCCCCGGTCAACTATCGAGCCGTCTTTTGCCATGGCTTGACATCACCTGAGTTGAGGCATCGTTGCTGCGCGTCCAGGTAGGCCTGTTCGTACTCGTCCCTTCTCATCCCGGCGGCGCGCGCCAGCAGGCGCTTGGTCTCCCTGATCGCGGTTGAGGGAAACGCAGCGGCGCGCTCTGCGACCTGCTCGGCGACGCGGTCCACCTCATCGGGCGGCACGACCTGGTCCACGAGTCCAAGGCGCAGGGCTTCGTCCGCGTCCAGGTACTCGGCAAACAAACACAAACGACGAGCCGCGAGAGCGCCGACAGCCTCCGGCAGCCGATACGGTCCGGAGCCGGGAATTATCCCATGCCGGACGGCGCTCAGGCCGGCCTTCAGATCATGGCCGCCGATCCGGTAATCGCCCGTCAGCAGCAGCATCAGGCCGCCCCCGACGCAGTAACCGCGCGCGGCGATGACGAGCGGAATCTCCAGGTCTTCCAGCGCGTGAAGAATACGATGCCATCCGCGAAACCAGTCGATTCCGAGTGCGCCGGCGCCCAGCGCTTTCACATCGATGCCGGTGGAGAAGGACGGTCCGGCGCGCGCACAGGATCGCGGCGCGCGCGGATCGGTCGTCGCGCAAGCTGGCCCGCAGCCGCCAGCATCTCCGCGTCCATCTGATGGTCGAAGGCATTGAGCGCCTCCGGCCGATTCAGCCTGAGCCAGGCGATCTGGCCCCGGCGTTCCAACGTGACCGTGGCCGTACTCATGGCGCACCCGCGGCGATCCTCAGCGGCTTGCGGCGCCGGTCTGCCGGCGTTGCAGCGCCAAGCTCGCGACGCAATCGCAATGCGATCTCGCTCAGCATGTCCGCCTTGAAGCGGTTGATACGCTGTCCTGCCTCGACCACCGCCCGGCGAAAAGGGTTGCGGTCCACTTTGGCCAGCTCGTCCTGTGCACGGGCCAGGAATGCGGCCATCTCCGCATCGCGGCGTTTCATCTGGTCGAGATGCTCCAATGCGACCTGCGGCCGATGATGCCCGAAGTAGAGCTTGATCATCGATTCGTCGTGAACGAAGACCGCCGCAACCGGCTCTTCCAGCCGGGCCAGAAACCATCTGCGGCCGGCATCAGTAATCGAATAAACCTTGCGCGCGCGGCGACCGCGATGCTCCAGGCGCATCCGCACCAGCCCGTCGCGCGCGAGTTTCTTGAGCGCCGGGTAAAGCGAGCCGTCGCTGGCCGGGTAGAAATGCCCGACCGAATCGCGGAACCATCCCTTCAGATCGTAGCCGGTCATTTCCGATTCCATCAGGAAACCGAGAATCGGGAACTTGACGTCCATCCTGGGCGATGGCGCCGCGCGGTTGAAGCGAAACGCCATCGGGATCGAATCCGCAGAGCGGCGGTCGCTGACTCGCAGGCTTGGCCTCATAACACAACCCGATAGCTCGCCCTGATATATCGAGTCAAGCCCAACGCGCACGGGTGTCGCGCCGCCGCTTCCATCACAAGCGCGCCCGGCGTGCGACTGCACGAAAAGTCGGAAACACGCGGCTCATCCAGCCCTGAATCGCACACCCGGCGAACGTCCAGGCGAACAGGCCGGCAATGAAACTTATCGCCGCCACGAGCATGCCTTTATGCTAGGGCGGCGAAAGCAGCCTCGCAACGCAGCGGCCCGGCTGCGTCGCGGAGGCGCCGAGCCTCACCGGCATTTTGGGCGGCTGGATGGGCGCCGTTGACCCCCACGTTTCCTCGCCTCGCGGTTTCTGATTAGATTGACAGCATGCTGACTCGAGCGTCGTGACCGGGCTCCCCGAGCATTGACCAAAGGTTGCGGACCGCAGGAAACATCCCGGTAACGGCTTTGAATTTTGAACTTTCCGCTCTCGTCTGGATCAGGCGAGGGCGTCTTTGGCCGAAGATTCCTTGAACAAGACCCTCGACCTCTGGAGGAGTGCATGAGCAGGAAGATCGCCGCGGTTCTAGGCGGCGTATTGTTGGGAGTTGCGATTGCGTTTGCCCGCGCCGGGGCCTTCCCGTTCTGGAGCTCCGGCGATCAAGGCCAGCCCAAGCAAGAGGCTCCGCCTAACCTCCAGAGTCAGGCGAGCACCCAGCCTCCGGTGCCGGCCCCAGCTTATCAGCCCGAACCGAACGAACGCGCCGCGCTAATCCCGTCGTTCGCGCCGCTGGTCAAGAGGGTGATGCCGACCGTGGTGAACGTCAGCGTCGTCTCGGAGGTCAAAAGCTTCGGTGCCTTGGCGGCGGCGAGCAGGGTGGTGGTGAGGAGGGTGAAGAGCCGCCCGTGCCGGGCGATCCGTTCGAGCAGTTCAGGCGCTTCTTCGGCGAAATTCCCCACCAGTTCAAGCAGCACGGGCTCGGTTCCGGGGTCATCATCTCGCCCGACGGCTACATCCTGACCAATAACCACGTGGTGGGCGGCGCCGACGAAATTCACGTCACGCTGATGGACAAGCGCGAGTTCAACGCCAAGGTGATCGGTAAGGATCCCAAGACCGACCTGGCGCTTATCAAGATCGATACCATCGGAGACGCTGCCCGGCGGCCACGCTCGGCGATTCCGACAAGACCCAGGTCGGCGATTGGGCGATCGCGATCGGCAACCCGTTCGGCTTCTCGCTGACCGTCACCGCCGGCATCGTGAGCGCCAAGGGCCGCATCCTGGGCGGCAACTACGATGACTACCTCCAGACCGACGCCTCGATCAACCCCGGCAACTCCGGTGGCCCCTTGTTCAACGTTAACGGCGAGGTGATCGGAATCAACACCGCGATCTACAGCCGGACCGGAACCAGCGCCGGTATCGGCTTCGCGATCCCGATCGATCTCGGCAAGAACGTGATGGAGCAGTTGAAGGCCCATGGCCGGGTGGTCCGCGGCTGGCTGGGTGTTCAGATTCAGGAAGTCACTGCCCGATCTGGCGCAATCGTTCGGACTGCCCAAGGCCGAAGGCGCGCTGGTCGCGAGCGTCGAGAAAACCGGACCCGCGGCCAAAGCCGGTATCCAGCAGGGCGACGTGATCGTCAAGTTCAACGATCGTGACGTACACGACGAGCACGAACTGCCGGCGCTGGTTGCGGAGACCCAAATCGGAAAGACCGCCCAGGTCGAAGTCGTCCGCAACGGCAAGCATATCGTTGTCCCGGTGACTATCGGCGAGCTCAAGGAGCCCGAAGTCGCCAGCGCCCGCAGCGAGGAGCCGGGCAACGATTGGGGAATGCAGGTGGCCGAGAACAGCCCGGAGATCGCCAAGCGGATGAACCTGGAATCCAGCAAGGGCGTGGTCATCCAGGGCGTCCGGCCTGATACGCCGGCCGCCGACGCGGGTCTCCAGCCGGGCGATATCGTGCTGGAGATAAATCACGACAAAGTCGGATCGGTGAACGACTTCGTGGCCAAGGCCAAGGACAGCAAGAAGACCAACAAGCCGGCCCTGCTGCTCGTGCAGCGCGGCAGCGCTTCGATGTACACCGTGATCAAGCCGCAAGGCTGATCGCGGCGCCCGCGGGTCGGATTGTCGCAGGGTCTGTGCGATAATCCGACGCCGTGGATGATACTTCCTCTTCGGCCGGACTGCGCGGCGCCGAGCCGCGCCCTTCGCGCAGGATGACAAGCAACAGTTCCAGCGTGCTGAACACTTGCAGCGTGCTGATCGCGGGGGCAGGACCTGCCCGGCCTGGCGACCGCGCTATACCTGCTGCGCGCGCATCCGGAGCTCGCGGGCAAAGTGGTCGCGATCGAAAAGGCGCGTCATCCGCGGCCCAAGGTCTGCGCCGGCGGCTTGATCCCGAAAACTATTCTCGCGATGGGCGAACTGGGACTCGGAATCGAAGTGCCGGCGGTCGAAGTGCGAGGCGGCCTCGCGCGCACCGAAGCCGGCGATATCGCGCTGGGCGGCCGCGACGTGCTCTGCACGATCGTAAGGCGCGACCGGTTCGATGCGCGGCTTGCCGATGCGGCGCGTTCGCGCGGCCTCGAGATCGTAGAAGACTGCCGCGTGCTCGATATCGAGCAGGACGCCGATCGCGTGCGAGTGGCGAGCGAGCGGGGCAGTTTCGAGGCTCGAGTAGTGGTAGGCGCTGACGGCTCGGGAAGCCGGGTTGCCGCCACGCTCTTCGGAAGGCGCAAGCAATCGATCGGCCGCGCGCTGATGATCGACCTTCCGGTGGATCGCGATCGTACCCCGGAATTCTCGCGCGCCCTCTACCGCTTCGACTTCAACTGCGTCGGCGCGGGAATCAGGGGTTACGCATGGTCGTTTCCATGCCTGGTCGATTCGCGGCCTCATCTCAACGTCGGCATCTACGATCAATGCCCCAATCTCGCGGTCGAGCCGGGCGCCCGCAAGCCGCACCTGCTCGACCAGTTGCGCGCGGCCTTTCCGGAACTGCGCGCTGGACGGGGCTGACGCGAGCGGGCCGTACCGCGCGTTTCCGATCAGATGGTACGCGCCGCGCGATCGGTACGCTGCGGGACGAGTGATACTGGCGGGCGATGCGGCTGGCGTGGATCCGCTGATGGGCGAGGGGATTTCGTGTGCATTCGAGCACGGCAAGCTCGCCGCACGATCGATCGGGGAATTTCTCGACGGCCGCGGCGACGCGCTCGTGCGATACGACCGGGGACTCCATCGCGGCGCAGCCGGACGCAAGCTCGCCAAGCTCGGTTTTGCCGCGCGCAGGTTTTACGGCCCACGCCATCGGCTCTTCTTCCGTCTTGCCGCGGCAAGCACCCGCGCGCAGCAGATCGGAGTCGATTGGTACAACGGCGCGAGTCACCTGGACGAACTCTCCACGCCACGGCTGATGGGCATGTGGCTCAAGTCCGTTCTGTTCGGCGGCTCGATGAGATAGAATCCGGTTTTTGGCCACGGTCGGAAAAACCAGAAGAGTCGTGGGACGGCGCCGCAAGTCGCGGCTGCGCAGATTTGTCCTGTGGGCCTTACTGGTGCTGCTGATCGCGGGCTTCATCTCGCGGCGAACGCTGACCCCTCGCGTTCTCGATTACATCAGATACCGCCCGGTGCCGGTCGCGAGTCCGGATGCGCCGGCCGAGCCGCCGGTTCCCGGGCTCGAAAATCATCAGGGCGAGCAGGCCGAGAGCGCGCCGCAGAATCCCTCCGCCAGTCCGACCGCGCAGAACCTCTCAGATGCGCGCAGTTCCAACGCCAGGAAACCCATTCCGCAGGCCGCGCACGACAATCTGAGCGAGTCGGATCGGCGCGAACTTGACGAACTCCTGCGCCGCAAGGCCAAATAGCGGATCGGAATTAACCACAGATGAACGCAGATGCGGATGGCGGTTAATTGCTGATGGCGGCGGGCATTCGAGTTATCGACGACCTGGGCTTTCCCGTCGAGCTGCAGCGGCAGCCCCAGCGGATCGTGTCGCTGGTTCCGAGTTGGACCGAGACTCTATTCGCGCTCGACCTCGCCGAACAGATCGTCGGCGTCACGAAGTTCTGCGTCGCGCCGGCCCAATCTGTCGCCGCGATTCCCAAGGTCGGAGGAACCAAGAACCCAAGTATCCCGGAACTGCTGAAGCTCGAGCCCGACTTCGTCGTCGCGAACGCGGAAGAAAACCGGCGCGAAGATGTCCAGCGCCTCAGGGATCGCGGAATCCCCGTCTTCACCACCTATCCGAGGACGGTCGCCTCCGCGGCCGAATCGATCCTGAAGCTCGGGCGCGCCGTCCGGCGCGAGAGCCGCGCCGACGCGCTGGTGCGCGAAATCGTGCGCGCCGTCAGCGAGATCGAGGCGGGGCTGGGTCCCTGGATCAAGTTTCGGCTGCGGGTGTTCTGCCCGATCTGGAAGAAGCCCTGGATGACCTTTAACGCCGACACCTACGCGCACGACGTGTTGCGCATGATGGGCTTCAACAACGTGTTCGCCTCGGCCGGCGAGCGCTATCCGCGCACGACGCTGGAAGAGGCGCTGGAACACCGCCCGGACGTGGTGCTGCTCCCGGACGAGCCATACGAATTCGGCGACGCCGACGTAGAGGAGATCAAGGTGATGCTGCCGCCCGCACTCAGCCGGCGCGTCCTGCTGATCAGCGGCCGCGACCTGCACTGGTATGGCGTACACATGGTGGACGGCCTGAAGGCGCTGGCCGCGCGCCTGTCCCGCGTCCGCGCCGCGTTAATCTGATCAGGCCGAGCTGCTTCAGGAGATAACGGATGGTAAGAGCTGCCCACCGCAAGCGGCGGGACTCAACTATTGAACAGGTTCGATAGCGCTTTCTGAAAAAGGGCTAATGAACAGAAGAGCATTCTTGAAGGCAGTCGGATCGGCGGCGCTCCTTCCGATTTTGCCGCGCCGTCTGTCGGCTGGTACGAATTTCCGCCGGCGCCGTCCTTCCGATGGCACATGGCCGCCGGAGTTGGCGTGGAAGCGGCTCAATGATGCAGTCGGCGGGAATTTGACTCCTGTAGACTTTCCCCTTTCGCTACTCAAAACTGATCCGTCGGGCTCCGCAGCCAAGCTTGTCTCGGAGAACCTGAAAAATCCATATTACATCGGCGATCAGCCAGGTCTCACGCAGACCCTGGGATGGGTCAACGCGTGGGCTACCAAACCAAGCGTTTACGCGGTCGCGGCAAGAAATGCCCATGACATTGCTGAGGCCGTGAATTTTGCCCGCGAGAACGACTTGCGCTTGGTGGTCAGGGGTGGCGGTCACAGCTACCAGGGCACGTCCAATGCGGCTGATTCGCTTCTGATTTGGACGCGGTACATAAACGATATCACGATGCATACCGCATTCGTTCCGCAGGGTTGCGAGCATTCGGTACAACCGCAACCGGCTGTGACGCTCGGCGCCGGAACGATCTGGATGCAGGCGTACGACGCGGTTACGACCAAGGGTGGAAAATACGTTCAGGGTGGCGGATGCACGACAGTAGGCGTGGCGGGTCTGATTCAGAGCGGTGGCTTTGGAAGTTACTCGAAGCACTACGGTCTGGCAGCAGGAAGCTTGCTGGAAGCCGAAGTAGTCACTGCTGACGGCCAGATTCGCCTCGCGAACGCGTGCACTAACCCCGATCTGTTCTGGGCGCTGAAAGGCGGCGGAGGCGGCAGTTACGGCGTGGTGAGTAAGCTCACACTGCGGGTCCACGATCTTCCCGAGTTCTTCGGCGTCGCCAACTTCACGATCAAGGCGGCGTCGGACGATGCCTATCGGCGCCTTATCCGCGAGTTCGTGAACTTCTACCGGGAGCAGCTCTTCAACGACTATTGGGGAGAGCAGGCCCACGTGAACCCCGACAACTCACTCGTCATCAGCATGAGCTCTTGCGGATTGGACACTGAGCAGGCGAAGAAGGTCTGGCAGCCGTTTCTGGATTGGGTGGCGCATTCGCCCCACGCATGTTCAATAGAAGGGCGGGTTGTTATCGGAAGCGTGTCGGCGCGGAGCTGGTGGGACGTGCAATGGTGGAAGGAGCATTGGCCTGAAATTGTTTTTCCTGACTCAAATGGCAATCCCCTAATCGGGTTGCTTGACTATGGCCTCGTACACTTGATTCGGCAGCCTGTTCTCGAGTTCGACCGTCGGCCTGGCGCGGGGCCTGATAACGCGTGGTGGAAGGGCGATGGGGGGCAGGTCGGATGGTTCATTTGGGGCTTCGAGTCGCTGTGGCTGCCCGCGTCGCTGCTCGAAAATGGCGCGCAGGAGCGACTCGCGGACGCGTTGTTTGCAAGCTCTCGGTATTCAAGTGTCGAACTGCACTTCAATAAGGGACTCGCCGGAGCGCCGCCCGAGGCGATCGCCGGGGCGAAGGACACCGCAATGAATCCAGCGGTGCTGACCGCCTTTGCTCTGGCGATCGCGGCCGACGGCCAGCAACCCGCGTATCCCGGGATTCCGGGGCATGAGCCATCGGTGGTGGCAGGCCGGCAAGCTTCGGCTCGGATTGATCGATGCATGAGTCAGCTTCGTGCACTCGTGCCGAACCCGGGCTCGTACGTGAGTGAGAGCAGCTATTTCGAAAACGGATGGCAGCAGTCGTACTGGGGGAGCAACTACCCTCGCCTCGCTGAAATCAAGAGAAAATACGATCCGTACGGGCTGTTCTTCGTCCATAACGGAGTTGGTTCGGAACAGTGGAGCGCGGATGGTTTCACGAAGCTATGATAGAGACCCCGCGCGCGGCAAGATGCTGAGCCGTTTGCTTGCAGTCGCCAAACGATTAAGAATCTGCGGTCAGCGATAGCGTTACCGGCCGCGCGTGCCGGTTGCAACGCTCAAGGAGAAAAGCAATGCCCGCTCCGGCGCCGCTCAGCGGTATCAAGGTACTCGATCTGACCAGGCTCGCGCCCGGCCCGTTCTGCACGATGATCCTCGGCGACCTCGGCGCGGAAGTGCTCAAGATCGAGGACCGGACCGCCGAGCGGCCGGCGCGCGCAGCAGGCGGGCGGCGCGCCGGCGCAGATGCCGGCGACCGGCTTTGGCGGCTCGCCGTTCAACGCGCTCAACCGCAACAAGAAATCGATCGGGCTCAATCTGAAGAGCAGCCCGGGCAAGCAGATCTACATCCGGCTGGCGCAGCGCGCCGACGTGATCGTCGAGGAATTCCGCCCCGGCGTCGCCCAGCGCCTCGGGCTCGATTACGAGACGCTCGCGACCCGCAATCCGCGGCTGATCTATTGTGCGATCACCGGCTACGGGCAGGACGGCCCCTATCGCAATCTGGTCGGCCACGATCTGAATTACATCGCGACCGCCGGCGCGCTCTCGATCCTGGGCCGCAAGGACCAGCCCCCTACGATCCCGCTCAACATCCTGGCCGACTATGCGGGCGGCGGGATGCACGGTGCGATCGGAATTCTGGCGGCGCTCGCCGCGCGGCAGCAGAGCGGACGCGGCCAATACGTGGACATCTCGATGCTGGACGGCGCGATCCTGCTGCTGGCGCAGAGCTTCTCGACCTTTTTCGCATCGGGGCAGTTGCCGAAGCACGGCGAGACCATGCTCGACGGCGGCATCCCGAATTACAACGCGTATTTGACCAGTGACAACAAGTACATAACGATTGGATCGCTCGAGCCGTGGTTCTTCGCCAATCTCTGCCGGGCGCTGGGCCGCGAGGACTTCATCCCGCACGAATTCAACCCGGAGAAGCGGGGCGAAATTCAGGCTTTCTTCGAGCAGACGTTCAAAACCAGGACCCGCGACGAATGGTTCGACCTGCTCTCGAAGACCGACATCTGCGTGGGCAAGATGCTGACGCTGGACGAGGTCGGCGACGATCCGCAGGTGAGGGCCCGCCGGATGATCGTCGAGCTCGAGTCTCCCGGCGGGCGGAAAGTAAAACAGGTGGGCGTATCGGTGAAGCTTTCCGAAACCCCCGGCTCGATTCGCTCCCTCGCGCCGGAGCTGGGGCAGCATACCGACGAAGTGCTCCGCGAGCTCGGCTACAACGCGGGCGATGTCGATCGGTGGAGAGGGGAGGGCGCCATCAGATAGACGGTCCGTGCGCGGCCGTCGCCGGCATTGCGCCATGAGCGATCAAGAAGCTCTGTTCATGCGGGGGCTGCATCGTCCCCTCAAGGTGGAGCGCGCTGAGGGCGCGTACCTGTTCACTGACGACGGCAGGAAGATTCTCGACGCCGCCAGCGGCGCGGTGGTGGTCAATATCGGGCAGGGGCGCGCGGAGCTCGCCGAGCTCGCCGCCGAGCAGGTTCGCCAGCTCAACTATATAGTGCCGCTGTGGGTGTCGCCCGCGCGGGAGCGTCTCGTAGAGAGGCTGGCGCGATGGACCCCGCCGGGGCTGAACCGCTTCTTCTTCACCAGCGGCGGCTCGGAGTCAGTCGAGGCCGCGCTCAAGTTCGCGGTGTTCTACCATTCGCTCAAGGGCCGTCCCGGGAAGAAGAGATTTATCTCGCGATGGCTCTCGTATCACGGCAATACGCTCGCGGCGCTGTCGGTGAGCGGGAACCGCGGACGGCGCGCCGGCTTCGAGCACGTGCTGATCGACTGGCCAAAAATCCCGCCCTCGTACTGCTACCGATGCCCGTGGGGCAGGACTTATCCCGGATGCGATCTCGACTGCGCGACCGTTCTGGAAGACGAAATCCGGCGCTGCGGAGCCGACACGATTGCGGGCTTCATCGCCGAGCCGATGGTCGGCGCGAGCGGCGGCGTCATCCCGCCGGTCAAGGAGTACTGGCCGCGTATCGCCGAAATCTGCGCCCGCCACGACATCCTGCTGATCGCGGATGAAGTGATGACCGGCTTCGGCCGCACCGGCAAGCGCTTCGCGGTCGATCATTGGTCGGTGAAACCGGACATCCTGGTCGGAGGCAAGGGCCTGACCGGCGGCTATATGCCGATGGGCATGATTGCGGTCGACGAGCGCCTGGTAGAGGAATGCGAGCGGGCCAACGGCGACTTTATGTTCTACACCTACAGCGCGCATCCGCTCGGATGCGCGATCGCCGATCGGGTGCTCGCGATCATGGAACGCGAGAAGCTGGTCGAGCACGCTGCCGAGATCGGCGCGCGGCTCGGCAGCCAGTTGAAGGAAGAGCTCTCGGGGCATCCGATGGTCGGCGACATCCGCGGCACGGGCCTGTTCTGGGGAATCGAGCTGGTGAAGGATCCCGTTTCGCGCGATCCCTGGCCCGCCGATGCGCGCGTGACGAACCGCGTGTTGGGGGCGGCGGTCCGGCGCGGTATGTTCTGCTATCCGGCTACCGGAATGGCGGGCGATCGCGGCGGCGACGCGATCATGATCACGCCGCCGTTCGTGATCGGTGACAGCGAAGTCGAGTTCATCGTGAAAACCGTGCGCGCCGCCCTCGACGACATCCGGCCGAACCTGTAGGGTCCGGGTTTTCGGCGCGTGCGCTTCAGCCCCTGGTGTCATTCCGAGCGTTGCGCGAGGAATCTGGGCGGAGCGATTTGACCGCGTTTCCGAGTCGCGCGCTATCGCCTATCCGATGCCCGATGGTCTAAGTTGGGTCTCTGACGATCACAACTTGAGCCCAGAGCAGGCCATCGAATGAGCGACAACATCATCGGACCGACTTCGCATTATTTCTACTCGCAGCGCCTCAAGCTCCATTACGTGGACTGGGGCAATCCGGACAGGCCGCTGGCGGTCCTGGTGCACGGCGGGCGCGACCATTGCCGCAATTGGGACTGGGTGGCGCTCGACCTGCGACGCCACTTTCACGTGATCGCGCCTGACCTGCGCGGCCACGGCGATTCGGATTGGGCCGTGGGCGGCAGCTACTCGATGATCGACTATGTCCTCGACCTCACCCAGCTCATGGACGCGGTTGGCCGCCAGCCCGCGACTCTGATCGGCCATTCGCTCGGCGGCGGGATCGTTCTGCAATACACCGGCGTATTTCCGGATCGGGTGCAGAAGGCGATTTCAGTCGAAGGGCTTGGTCCGCCGCCCGAGATGATCAAGGAGACCCCGGCGCACCGCCGGATGCAGGGCTGGGTCGGGCAGATGCAGGACCTCGCGCGGCGCAAAGTGCGTGAGTACGCGAGTATCGAGGAGGCGCTCGCGCGGATGCGGCAGGCCAATCCCCATCTGAGCGTCGATCAGGCGCGCCATCTTACGATTCATGGCGTGCGCCGCAATGAGAACGGCACCTACTCGTGGAAGTTCGACAACTACACGCGCGCCACCTCGCCGTACCTTTTCAACATGAAGGAAGCGACCGAGATCTGGGGACGGATCGCCTGTCCGTGCCTGTTGGTGCGCGGCGACGAGTCGTGGGCCAAGGATTGGGATCGCGATGGGCGGATAAACGCTTTCCGCAGCGCCAAATCGGTGACGATAAGGCAGGCCGGCCATTGGGTGCATCACGATCAGCTCGAGGAATTTCTCAGAGCGACCCACGAATTTCTCGCGTTGTGATGACTCCGGATCGAGACTGACCGCGAGCCGGCCATACAGAATGTCGTCGCTTGGCACCCGGGCGTTCTCGCTGTTGCGAACCGATCAGCTCGAATATGTCGAGCTGATCGCGCTCGCGGTCATAGTCGGGATACTGGGCGCGCTGGGCAACCTCGGCTTTCGCGTGCTGATCGACCTGTGCTCGTCGCTGTTCCGCGGCGTGGAATGGCGGCTGCTCGGAATTGCGCGCGGCGGTGCGTTCCGGGCGCTGATCCCATTGGTCCTCTTGAGCGGGGGCGGCGCGATCATGCTGCTCGATCGCTTCTTTCCGGGCGACGTTCTCGGCTACGGCTTCCCGAATTTCCTGGAGATGGTCAACCTTGGCGGCGGGCGTATCAAGCGCCGATGGATATTCGTCAAAGCCGCCGGCGCCGCTTTGTCGCTGGGTTCGGGCGCGTCGGTGGGGCGCGAGGGGCCGATCGCGCAAATCGGGGGCGCAATCGGCGCGGCGATCGCCCAGGTTGCCCGCCTGACCGCAGATCGCAGCCGCGTGCTGGTCGCGGCGGGAGCGGGCGCAGGAATCGCGACCACCTTCAACGCGCCGATCGGCGGCCTGGTGTTCGCGCAGGAAATCGTATTGCTGGGAAATACCGAACTTGCCAACCTGAGCCTGATCATTCTTGCGACCGTCAGCAGCGTGGTGACCTCGCGGGCAATCGCCGGCGACTCCGTGGTCTTCCATGTTCAGCCATTCGTGCTGCTCAGCTACTGGGAGATGCTGACCTACGCCTTGATGGGAGTCGTGATTGGACTGATCGCGGCGGGTTACATCCGCGTGTTTCACGCGACGGCCCGCGCGTTCCGCCGCCTGGAGGCGCCGGCGTGGGTCCGACTCGCGATCGGGCTCGGATTGGTCGGCGCGATCGCGATGGTGTTGCCCGACAATCTCTCCGACGGATACCCGGTTATCGATGCGGCCCTGGCCGGCCGTTTGGCGCCCATCCACATGGGCACGCTGGCGGTGGCGAAGATCGCCGCCAGCAGCATCTCGCTTGGATGCGGCGCGCCGGGCGGCGTATTCGGCCCGATCTTCTTCATCGGCGCGATGACCGGCGGGGGCTTTCGCGTGATCTCCAGCCGCATCCTGCCGGGATTGACGGGGCCGCGTGGTTCGTACGCGCTGGTCGGTCTCGGCGCATTCCTGGCGGGAACCACCCACGCTCCCCTGACCGCCATTTTTCTGCTGACTGAGATGACCCGCGATTACGCCGTGACGCTGCCCGCGATGATCAGCGCGATCGCCGCGCTGGTGGTCGCGCGCGCGATCGAGCGCGAATCGATCGATACCTACCGGCTCGCGCGCGAGGGCAAGACGCTGCAATTCAGCAAGGATCGCCTGGCGCTCACGCAAATCCCGGTGAGCTCGGTGATGGTCAAGGACGTGACTGTCGTGCCGGAGAGCGCATCGTTGTCGGACGTTCTGCGTGTGGCTGGCGAAACCTCCCAGAGCATCCTTCCGGTAATCGGTGCTGACGGCGAGCTGTCCGGGCTGATCGTCACTCGCGAGCTGCTCACGCTTTTGGCCAGCGGCAGCGAACTCGGACCAATCGTCAACGCCTACGACCTGAGCCGGCAGAATCCGCCGGTGGTAACGCCCGCATCGAGTCTCGACCAGACGATTCAAATCATGGAAGCCGAAGATCTCGACGAGCTGCCGGTAGTCGAGAGACCCGGCGGCGGGCAATTCCTGGGATTGGTCTCGCGCCGCAACGTTTCACAGGCAGCCAACCGGGTCGCGGTTTCGCTGTCGGCGCTCGCGACCCCGGACAACAACATCTTCTGGGCGACCGGCTATCGCGTGACGCGAGTGAAGGTCCCTGAGGCGGCCGCCGGGAAGACGCTGCGCGCACTCGACCCGCGGGCAAAGTTCGGCGTCACGGTGCTGGCGATCCAGGACGGCGCCGATCCGGAGGCCGGCTTCGTGGTGGTCGATCCCAACCGTTATCTCAAGTCCGGCGACACGATCGTCGTCGCGGGACGTCCGGCCGACCTTCGCCAGTTCCAGCGCTCACTCGAACCATCGTGAGCGTCATGTAATGTCCAGCGCAGTCTCCACGAATTCCTTGGCCGCCTCATTCCACACGAAAGCCGCCGCGCGCGCGAACTTGCCCGCCATCACCGAGATCACAACGTAGCCGGCGTGGGGATAGGTGGGCTCGTCGGGATCGAACGAGCACGCCTGCGCGCGATCGGTCGCGGAGAAGTACGCGTCGTGATCCGGATGGGAATGGTAGATGACTTTCAGAGTCAGCTTGCGGCGGTCAATCTCATTGAGCACCGCCAGATGCTCTTTGGGTTCGAGCGCGAAGGCGGTGCGCGCGTCGCGGGGATGCTCCTGCGGACTCTCGGCGTGCATCCGGTCCTGGATATTGGTGATTGGCCGCACTTCGTCGGTCGCGCTGTCGCCGATCACGAAGCCGCAGCATTCGCGGGGAAACTCCCGCTCCGCCTGCGCGACCATCGCGTCCATCGCGGCGCGGCTGATGTTGATCGTTTTCAACTGCTCTCCTTCATCCGTTGAAGCCGGAGCCGCGCGCTGGCGCTTATCAGGCTGGCGAGCGTGCGATTGATGTCGGCGCGAAGCCCCATGGCGTCCGCCAGCTCGACGATCCTGCCGTTGAGGGCGTCGATTTCAGTTCGCCCGCGACACTCCAGGTCCTTCAGCATCGAGGGGCGATGGTCGTATGTTAACGGCACGAGCCGGCCGTAGAACAGCGCGCGATATTCAGCCGCGTCGCCGAACGGGAGCGCCACGCCGAGCCGCCGCGCGACCGCGAACGCCTCCTCAATCGTTTGATCCATTATGCGGCGCAGATCGGGATCGCCCGCGAGCGCGCCGTAATGGAGCTTCAGCAGCGCGCCGAGCGGATTAAGCGCCGCATTGTAGAGCACCTTGGTCCACAGCACCGGCATAATGTCCGCGCACGACTGGCAGGGTATTCCAGCCGCGGCGATCAGCTGCGCGATTTGGCTCGCCCGGCGCTCCATCCCCCGCGCGGAATTGCCGTGAATCGCCGGCGCAGGACCGATCGCGACCGGCTCGGCAAAGACCGTGACCCGCACCGCCCCGGGATGCGCAATCTCCGCGCCGAAGATCACGCGGGCGCCGAGCACCCGGTTCGCGCCGAAGCGACCAACCAGAGTCTCGATATTGCCGAGTCCGTTTTGCATCGAGACCAGCAGACCGCCGTCCTCGAGCAGAGGCTCGATCGCGAGCGCCATTGCTTCCGTGTCGTAACTCTTCACAGTGAAAAGGATCAACGGAAAACGTCCGTCAAGACGTGCCGGATCGTCGGCGAGCGTGAAGCCGCGAACGACGCGCCGGCCAAGGAGGCCGCTCAATTCGAGGCCGCGCTCCGCGATCGCATCCAGATGCTCCCGCCGGCCGAGCATCGCGACCCGATGCCCTGCCGCGCGGAGCATCGCCCCGAACACCGACCCGAGTCCGCCGGCCCCCGCGATCAGTATCGGTCCTTCCATTTGATGGACACATTAGACTAGGAAGTAATCGCATGGAACGGACCGCGATTCGTCTTGGTGGTGTCTCGATCGGTTCGTCAATCGCCAACGCCTCGGGCGCGCGATCGGCGGAGCGCGGCGAGATTTACGAACTCTGCGCGGTCCACAACGGCGCGCTGGTCCTCAAGTCGTGCAACCTCGCCGGCCTGGAGGCTCCCGAGAGTCTCAGGAATCGCGGAGTCGAACACTTTGCCGCGATAGCTCGCGAGCTCATACCGCGCGGGAAGGTAATCGTCGGGAGCGTGGCCGGCGCGAGCGCGGACGAGATAGTCGCCGTGGCCGTCGCGCTCGATCGTGCGGGCCTCCAAATCATCGAGCTGAACCTCGCCGACGATTATGTTCTCAAGTCGATCGCGCCGTTCAACTCCATTGAGCGGCTTAGCGCGATCCTCGGGCGCGTGCGCGGCGAGACCGTCGCCGCGATCGCCGTGAAGATGCCGTCGAAACTGGCGGTGGAGCCGCGGGCGATCGCCGATCTGATGAAGTCGCTGCGGATCGCGATCGCGGTATGTCACAACGATCTGCCCCAGGATCTCGAGATCGATATCGCCTCCGGGACAGCCGGCGGCGTGTCGCGTGCGCTGTCGCAGGCGCACGCGTTCTACCGCGAGAGCGACCGGTTGCTTCAGGTCGTCGCAGTGGGAGGCGTGAGCACGGGCCGCGACGCATACGTCGCGCACCTCGCGGGAGCAACCGCGGTGCAGGTCGGCTCGGCGGTCGTGAAGGAAGGAGCAGGCGCGCTCGGCCGAATCGATCGCGAACTCGACGCGATACTCTCGCAATGCGGCAAAGGCTCGGTCTCCCAAATCATCGGCCAACTCCAATTCAGCGGATAGCCCTCAGGCCGCGCCTTGCCGCGACTCTTTCGGCTCTGATAACTTGCGCGGGATAACGCCACAGCGCACGCTGCTCGCAGGCATCGTCCCCGTCGTCTAGCTCGGCCTAGGACACCGGCCTTTCACGTCGGTAACACGGGTTCAAATCCCGTCGGGGACGCCAAGGAAATCAACTTTACTTACGAAAACTAGGTCGCTTGCGCTCCATCGCCCGCGACAACTGTGAAAGCCGACGAATACTCTCGCACGCTGGAGGTGTGTGCGTGGGCACGGACCGCTTCCCGCGCCTTCCGCCCGATCGCGGCGCGTGCCTCGGGATTGGCTGCTGCCCAAAGCACCTTTGTGGCGAGGTCGTTGACATCTCCTTTTTTGAACAGCAGGCCTGTTTCGCCGTCCGCGATGATTTCCCGAGCGCCAGGGATATCACTGGCCAGCAGGAAACGTCCGCACGCTTGAGCTTCCAGGCACACCAGCGATTGCCCCTCAGACTCGGAAGGCATGGCCACTATTTCGGCCAGGTTCATATAGCGAGCGAGCCGATCATGATCCATCCAATTGATGAACCTGAAGTTCTCAGAGAGTCCTTTGCGCTTACAAGTCTCAACCATCGTCGCCCGGTATGGACCGTCTCCCACCACCAAATATATCAGCCTGGATTCCTTCCGGACGGCAATTTCAGCAGAGGCAACAAGGTCCAGGGGTCTTTTGATCCGGGCCAGTTTTGAGACGTGCAGCACCACGATCCTGTCGCTCGCGATATTCAGCTCCCGCAACAGAACCGGGTCCTTCGGCGCCGGGGAGAATTGATCGAGATCGACCATGTTCGGAATGAACTTGACGTTGCGCAGGCCCACTCTGCTGAGGGTTTGAGACAGGTGTCGTGCGACCGCGACAATCAGGTTCATTTTCCTGAATTGCTCGAGCAAGTCTCTTGCCTGAGAAGAGTCTGTTGCGAGTCTCTCGAAGGTGGCCCCTCCATGGACAATCAGCACTGAAGGTATAAGCGAATCGTTATCGGAGCCCGCGATTTGCAGGGCGATCGCTTCGCGCCCATGGATCAGAACGTCAGGCCGCTCACACGATACGAGTTGAGGGAGTGCCTCTCTAATCGCTCCGTCCTCGGCAAGGCGATAGTCCCTATCAGCGGACCCTGCTTCGCTGGCGTTGGAGAAAAATGGGACAAGGTATCTGGCAACTGCGATCTCTGGATGCCTCAGGGCAAACGTATCGCCGAGCCGCAATGCATCTTGGGTGATGGGCGCTAAGGCGCGGACCCTGTGACCCAACGCTACCAATCCCGGTAGCAGGTAGCTGCCCACAATAGCGCTACCTCCAGGGTGCGGCGGAAGTGTTCCGACGTAGAGTATGTTAAGCGTGCGTTTGTCATAAGCACGAGAGGTGAAGCATCGTTCGCCGGGTTCGCCTTCGGCGACAATGCTCCCGATCTCCTGGTGGCGAGATCCTCGGTCTTGCCATTTGAAACGACATCGTGAACCGCGCTGCGACCGGATGCGTGTCACTGCGTTCACTGTTGTACTTATCCGGCGACACGTTGAGGATCAATCGAAAGCCCGGGCATATGGGTCGGAACCAACCTGGAAATTCTACTTTGTGAATTATGGTCCGTATTCCGTCTCAGGTTTTCGCTCTGCTCGATGCTCTCGCAACTCAACTTCCGGTCGTTCTCGGCAAGAACTTGATCGGCATCTATCTGTACGGCTCACTGACGCAGGCGGCGTTCAACCCGAAGCGAAGCGACATTGATTGCATCGTGGTGACCGAGCGGGTCTTGAGCGAGGCGCAGCTCAGGAGACTGCGCAGATGGCTATCGCTCGCTGCTGAGTCGAACCACTGGGCACTCGTTCAAGACGGGCACGGTGGCCTCGAAGCAACGCGCTGCCAGGTGGGCGTCAGTTCATCCGTTTCACGGATGCGCAACTCCATACCATTCCGGAGAAATGGCGCCGCAGCGGACTGTAGAGAACCGGCAAGGTTGCGCCGTGGCGGCTCGTTTTCGATGCCGCCGATTGCGCGCGGGAATTCGGCAAGGGCACAGCATCCGGGGGTCAGAAGAACTGACTCACGGAGTCGGTATTGTGCTCGGCACAACGTGCGTCATTCTGAGCCGACCGCTGCCGAAGGCGAAGAATCTACGCGAAGCGATTCTCTTTCCTGTCCGTTGCGCAAAGGATCATGTAAGTGAGTGGTCGAGGATTCCAGGCTCTTCCCAAAGGATTCGATCAACTCTGCGTTTCGATAGCTTCAGGCAGGCTGCAGTTCGCGCGACGGCGTTCGGAGTCTGCCTCGCCGACTTCCGCGTCAGATGAGCCGAGAGCGCCTCTTCGATGATTTGGTTCAATCGCTTTCCGTCTTGGGCGGCTGCCGATCGAGCGTGGCGAAGAAGCTCGCTATCGAGCGACGTTCCAACTTTCGTTTTCATTGCGTCAGCCTGATATCCCAACGTCAAGGAGTCAAGATTGGGGCTTCAGCTCGCCGACCTTTTCCAGCGAGACTACAAGCCCCGGAACTCACTGAATATCCTGTCCGCGTTGAGACGGTATACCTTCTCCAGGATGCGATCGGACAGCGCCAAGCCGTATATTTTCCAGCGGCCCTGCCATGGGTAGCGCCAATAGTCGAAGTATTCATCGTCGGTTTCGAGCCATCGGAAATAGTTGCGATACATATCTTCGCCCACCGGATGATCGGTGCCGAACAGGATTCGATCCTGATACTGCGCGAAGAATCGTCCCGCACGGCGCGGCTGGCGGCCCAATTCGCCCTGGCGCGCGCCAAAGTCCACGAAGACGTTTGGATAGCGATCGAGCGCCTCGGACGCGTAATCGAGGTCTTCCGCGCTACTCATTACATGAAGGGAAATGAACGTGGTATTCGGATGCCGCGCGATGAGCCGCGTCTGTGCCTCGAGCAATGAAGCCTTGCCCGGAAATCCCGGTCTGCAGAAGCTCCATTCGGGCCTGTGGGTCAGTTCCTCGTAGCGCTCGTTGGTCGGGTCAACCGGATGGAAGAACGCCTCGGGATCGGCAGTGTGGATCGCGACCGGAATGCCGATAGCCGCGCATTCCTCGCAGATCGGATCGAGCCGTGAATCGTTGACCGCGATCAGCTTCCCGGAGGAGTCACGAACCTCGAGTCCCAGTTCCTTCAGGATTTTCAGCCCGCGTGCGCCGCGAGCGACCGCGTCGCGGATCTGCCCAACTGACAATTGCGCGAAGTCGCGATGGGCAATCCTGCTCCAGTCGATCTGCGTGAAAACCGTCATGCGGTCGGGGAAGAGCTCCGCGGACTCGTCGATGGTTCGCTGGAGACTCGCCGCCCCACATGCCGGTGAGCACCACAATCTTGTGGACGTTGCACGCGTCCATGCTTGCGATGAGGTCCTGAGGAGGTATCGGCTTGCCGAAAAGACCCATCGCGTCGTTGGTATGCTGATGGACGTCGATGACCGGGAAACGCGCCCGGAGCACCTCGTGCGCCGCCGCTTTCATCATCGCGACGGGCTTGAAGTCTCTCAGGAGGAGATTTATGTCCTTGGTACGTGTCATCGCGTGTAACGCTATCAGTCGAAAGGCAGGAGGCGAAGCCGTCGCGATCGCTTGGATCCGTCCCGCCAATATGGGTCTTCTTCCTGCTGGTTATGCTCGCCCTGGCGATCGCGGCGATTGCCGGCGGGCCTCTGATCTGGGACGGTTCTTCCGATTTGTTTCATCTGCTCGACAAGCGATCGCCCGCGAGCTCCGAGAGGCGCCTGATCAACTACCCTCTACAGCTCCCGGCGTTGATGGCGAGTCACTTCACCGACAACTTCGTGCTGCTCCGCCTGATCTACAGCGCCTGCTACGTGTCCGTGCCGGCGATCGGGCTGGCCGCGTCGTGGCTGATCAGCCGCGAAAAGCGTCCCTCGCTGTTCGTATGGCCGGCGCTGTCGTGGCTGGCGATGATGCCGCTGCAGTTTGGTTTCTGTGGCGAGTCCCTGATGGCCGCGACACTGGCATGGCCGATCCTTCTCACCACGCTGACCGACCCGCGGCCGATCCTATTGTTGCTGGTCGCGCCGCTTTGCCTTGCCGAATACGGGACTCATCCGATTGCTGTTTTGCTGCTCGGGTTTGCGGCTCTGGTCGGGGTCGTGCGTAGTCTCGTGGCGGAGCGTCTCAACAAAATGGGGCTGGCCATCGCGCTCGGCGTGGGAATCGTCGCGATCGCGAAGGTGCTGCATCCGCTTTACCCATATGAGAGAGACTTGTTGACGTTCGCCGTGATGGGCCGGTCGTTCCGCAAGGCAGTACTCGGATGGCCGCTGGTCGCCCTGGGCTTTGAGCTGGTTGGCGCCGCCGCCCTGTTGAGATCCGCGCGCACTCACCGCGACCTGACCGGTATCTCGCGCGCCGGATACCTGGCAGTGGGCGCGATCGTCGCCGGCGGCCTTCGCCTGGTTCCCTGGGCGCTGGTGGCCCATCGCTGGGCGCATGCGCTCGACTATCGATTCTGGGTCGCTCCCATAACGCTGCTGTTCATGAGCGCGGCCGCCGCCGAAGTGCTTTGGCTGAGACCGAATTCTTTCAGCGATCTCCTTTGGCGCGAGAGAACTCCCGCAGTGCTCGCCGTCGGCGTCGTTTCTTTGGCCGTCCTTTCGATCCAGAGCGTGGTCTGGGTGCATTTGACCGGAAGACTGGCGTCAGCGGTTGAGGAATCGAAAGCTGGCTGCATCTCGCGCTCCGATCTTGGATGGGCGCGCGACACGCCGCTCGATCACTGGGCCACTGACTACTATGCGATCGACCTCCAGGGCCGCAGGCCGCGGACGTTGGTCCTTGAGAGCGGCGCCTGCGAGCAATTGGCCGCAACCGCCAGTTTGCGGCTGGGCCCTCACTTTCTGAGACCTCCTCATCGCGGATGGTTCGACCTCGACCAGATTCGCATCACTCCGGCGCCGTCTGTGCGGCGAGAGGGACTGCCGCGATAAATGGGAACTGAATGGCGAGATCAGGACTCCTTCCGGATCGTGATCCTGAGCCCGGGCCTCAGGGAAAAGGCGGTCTGGGGCGAGGCTGTCAGCGCGCACAACGCAGCCAGATATCTGCCGAAGGTCTTTCCCGGTGCGCGGGTCTTCACGTTCGATCGCGACGATCTCGAAAAGATCGCGGCAATGAAAGTGGATTTGTTGATATCGTACTACACCGGTCCGGAGCCTCCATGGCGGGTTGACGATATCGCCAGTCTGGTCGATGGAATCACGCTCCTGAGGGTCTACAATCACGGCGATCTTCTCGACCAGTTCGCCAAGATTCCGGTCAACGGATATATCACCAACAGCCGGCCGGCGGCGCGAATCCTGGCGCAGGCGCGGCCCGCATCGTATATCCCGCTGGCGGTGGATGATGGCGCGGGCCGCGTGGAGCCGGACGTGCGATACCGCGCGGACGTGGTCTTTCTTGGGAGCGGCGGGCGAGGCAACAAGCGGCCCGAGACCACGCGCCGCTATCTCGATCCCGCCAAGAAATTCGACTTTGCGCTCTGGGGCTCGTACTGGGACCGCGACTACTGGGCGCGAGTCTATGCCGACAATCCCGAGTCCAACGATTGGCATCGGTTCTGGCGCGGCCCGCTGCCGCTCGGCGAAATCCAGAGGCTCTACAGCTCGGCTGCCATCGTGCTCAACTACCACGAGGATTCGCAGCGCCGATGGGGCATGTGGAACAATCGCGTCTTCGAAGCATTGGCGTGCGGATCGTTGCTGATCTGCGACGACGCGGCGGGGCTGGCCGAGGAGTTTGGCGACGCGATCGCGATCACCTCGGGCGGCGCGGAAACGGAGCGCCTGATCGCGCACTACCTCGCGCATCCGGAGGAGAGGCGCCGCCGCGGTGAGATCGGACGCCGGATCGTGCAGCAGCGATACACTTACAGTCGGTGGGCTCTGTCGGTTCGGGATTTCTATGAGCGGCTGGTGAGAGACCGGAGCGCCTCCCGGTCCTGACCAGAGATCGGCCGGCCGCTCTGCGATCGCTGGCTCAGTCCGGGTCATCCACAGGCGATCCAGCCCGGCCTGCAATCCAGTGGCGCCCGATCAGCACAACACTTAAAATCGCTTGACGAATGAGCTGCCAAATCCATAAACATCGAAGCGCGACGCTATGGCTAGAGCTGTGACGGCCGAAGTTGCGCTTGAGACGGGGGATCTGCATCCGGCCCGCCACGATAGCATCTCTTTCAATGTGTACGGGGTCGGGCTTGTGGTTTCGAGCTCGGCGCCGATGGTGCTGGATTATCTGGGCCGCGATTTCGACTACTTCGCCGGCGCTCCAGCCGCGCCGACGATCGAATTGCGCGCGCAGCTCGGCAATCCTCCGTGGGAGCGAATTCCGGAACGGACTGCCGCGATGGTAACGCCCAACGCGCTGAGCTACGACGATGGACCGGTTCGCTATAACGACTACCATCGGCAGGCGCTGGCGATTTACGACTTCAGCCGCGAGCGCGGCGAAATCTGGGCGCTTAGCGAGGACTTCCTCTACGAGCTCACGTATCTGACCGCGCTTTCGCGAATCGGTGAAATTCACGACCGGCGCGGAATTCATCGCGTGCATGCTCTCGGTATCGCGGTTGCCGATCGGGCCGCGCTCGTGCTGCTTCCGGAAGCGGGAGGCAAGACCACGCTCGCCCTCGAACTGCTCAAGCATCGCGAGGTCATGATCCTTTCCGACGACACGCCGCTGCTCGAGCGCGGCAAGCTGCGCGCGTTCCCCACCCGGATGGGAATCCGAGGCGACCGCGTTGCCGGAATCGACCCGAGTCATCTGCGAACGACGCGGCGGCGCAACCGGGAACCCAAGACGCTGGTCGATCTCGACCACTTCCGGGACCGGGTGGCCTTCGAGGCGCGGCCCCAGGCACTGATCGTTGGCTTGCGGCGCAACGGCGCCGATTCCTGGATCGAGCCGATACTTCGCGCGCGAATGTTGCCCGCGCTCACGGCGAATCTGGTCTTCGGCCTGGGATTGCCTCAGGTAGTCGAGTTCTTTCTGAGGGGAGGTGCGGCGGATCTGTTCCGCAAGAGCGCGATCGCAGGCTCGCGAATGGCCGCGGGCGTCAGGCTGCTGACGCAGGCGAAGTGTTATCGTCTCATGCTCGGACGCGATCTCGACGCGGCGGCGCGAGCGATCCTGTCGGTGGTGTGAAGCTCGATACCCTGATTCAGGACGCCGTGATGCGCACGGCGCCTTATCCCGGGTTCCGCGAACTATACCGCGCGGCGTATGGGGGCGCGTTGCGATTGCTGGTGGCCCGCTTGCGGAGCAATGGCGAGATTGACGCGGTCGATCTTCGCATGACGCGTCCGGGCCATTGTTTCGGGAGCAGCGATCTCGACCTCCGCGCGCAGGTGGCGCCGCTTTCGGCCCCGGCCTATTTCGCGCTCTCCGAGCGGCTCTCGGACGTGCTCCTCCGGAACAGACTTTGGCTCAAGGTCTTCGGTTTGCATCTGGGCACGGCGGAGGAGCTGGAGATCAACCGGCGGCTCGCCTTGCAGCCGCGCGGCCGAGAACAATGGTCGCGCGTGCTGGGTGAAGGACAGCCCGCCGGCGAGGCGCCGGAGGATCGCAACGCCTACCTCTGGAGGGCCATGCACGGCTACGAGCTGATCTCCCGGGAACTGTTCACGGGGCGCCTCAATCTGCACGGCAGCCGGTTGATCTACAAAAAGTCGGTGGAGATTCACGAAGCTGCGGAAGAGCGTCTGACGACACGCAGCATGGCTTCTTTGGACTTCCCGGCCTCAGTCCTCGAGGCCGCGCGCGATCCCGCTCTCCGGGGGCGGGTGCAGCGAGTCAGTTTCGCCGATCTGTCCCGCGCGCATGCGCTCGCCATGGCCGAGGTCTCGGCGCTGTGCGAACAGTCTTGCGGCGAGACCCCGATCGACGCCGGAGCCGATCCTGACGCTGGTGCCCCGGAGCGTCACGCCGGACACGCTCGAAGCGGCGGTCGGCCGGTGCCGCTCCGCAATCGCGGGTTTCTGTGCGTCGCTGAGCGGATCGATCCGGAGCGCGATTCTGGGGGCAATTCCCGGGTGCAGCTACGAGTACCGAATCCACTTCATCGTGCGTGACGATCTGAGTATCGCCGAACACTTGAAGGTATGCCGGGCCGTGCGCGAGTTCCTCGCCGCCGGAATACGTTCGCAGGACATGCCTTTCGGGTATTTCCGCCTTCGCCATCCGAAAATATCGACGCTTTCCGTGTGGCGCGCGCGGTCCCGCTGGTATCACTCACTGCGGCCGGTTGAGGAATGCTATTTCATCGAGCGCCACGGAGTCGTGCTATGGGGAGAGGACTTGCGGCACGATTGCGCTCCGCCCGTGAACCGGGCGGTGGTGCGAAGCGCTGCTGCCGCGGTCGCCGATCTGCGCAATCGAATCTGGTCGGCGCTGCATCACGACCAACCCCCGCGCCTGGCGGACCTGATAGTCGGCCGGATCCCGGCGCTGTGGCTGCTGTTGGCGCATATGGGGATCGCGACATCGACTGAGGAGGCTGTCATGGCTTGCAGCTCAAACGGCTTTCCGCATTGGGAGGATCTGCGCGCGCTGCGGCGGCGATTGGCGGGGCTCCCGTTTACCTCGCTGCCCTCCACTCGCGACCCGGTGTGGAGCGCGTGCCTTCAGTCGCTGTCCGACTGGCTGGACGGCCTTGCCACGATGGCCCTGCACGCGCTGGATTCGGCGAGGTAACCGAGATGGGCAACGCGATCGGCGAGTACCTGGAGCATTACGACCTGTTGCGCAATCTGATCTGGGCGGAGCTGACCGCTCGCTACAAGACCACCATCCTCGGCGTTCTATGGTTCGTGCTCAATCCTCTGCTGATGATGGTGATTTTCATTGCCTTCAGCCGGTTCGTTCATCTCCAGGTCAGTAACTATCCGGTGTTCGTGCTGTCAGCCCTGCTTCCATGGACTTTTTTTCAGATGGCGCTCACGAACGCGACATCGTCGCTCTCGCGATCCGCGGGCCTGGTAAAGCGGGTCCGCATCCAGCGGGCTTACCTGCCGTTCTCCGCAATCGGCGCAAGCCTGATTCACTTTCTGATTTCGCTAACGGTGCTGTTTGTTTTCATGGCCGCGTCAGCATCCTCTTTTACCCTGTTCATGCTTTTTCTTCCGCTCGTGGTTTGTCTCCAACTCGCGTTCCTCGCTGGCGCGTCGCTTCTCACTGCGAGCTTGAACGTGTTCTACCGGGACATCGAATACATTCTTGCCCCCGCGATCCAGGCGCTCTTCTACCTGACGCCCAGCGTCTATCCGCTATCATATGTCCCCCGCAAATGGCTCGGCTGGTATCTCTTGAACCCGATGGCGGGGATCATAGAGATTTACCGTGACACTTTGACGCAAGGCATGCTTCCGTCGCGATCTTTAGTATCAATCACCATCGTTGCATCGGCGCTGATGCTAGCCGCCGGAATTATCGTATTTCGACGTCTGGAGCCCTACTTCGATGACTATATCTGACGCGGTCGCGGCGATTCGTGCAGAAGGGGATCGTGTGCGTCCGATCCGCGTCGCCTGCGTGTACCGCACGGCGCTTCCGCACATGGCGGCGATGGACGGCATCCGCTTCATTCGCATGTCGGAGGCGCTGGCGAGACGAGGTTATCAGGTCGAACATAGCCCTTGACCGATCTGGCGCGCCACGCCATGTGGCGCCGCGACTGCGCGAGGTTTCGGTTCGTCTCGTGCGCTGGGAAGACTACGACGTCGTGAAGACCTTTTTTCACCGCGGATTTGAGACACTAGTCGCCGCCGGTGGCGGCGACCATCCTTTCATAGTCAGCAAGCTCGGGTCGGTCGTTGGCCACGAGCAGACACCGGGCGTGCATTTCTTCGGCGCGATGAGAGAACGGCTGTTCAATACCCAGATTGAAATCGCACGCCGGGCTCGTGCGGTGACCGTATTGTCCAACCGGAGCGCAGCGCTTTGGTGGCGCGAGCACGGATCTCGGGCGCAGCTCTTGCAAGTCCCGACCGGCGTGGATGCCGACATCCCCGGCGCCGGTCCCAATCCGTACCGAGCGCTCGGCATCAAGGGACCCATCGCGATTTTCGCCGGCAACCTCTATACGGGCCATCAGCCCGAGGTCAATGGAATCTGGCAGGACCGGCTCAACCGGGTCGGGGCGCTTCTCAAGCGTCACGGCATAACACTGGTCGCGATTGGCCCCGGCGCGACCGACCGCCTCGACCCCGGCCTTGTCACGCATGTCGGCCGCATCGAGGGCGCCGCTTTCTGGGATTGGCAACGATACGCGCAGGTCGGGCTGGTGCTCGCGCAGGGCCCGGTTCAGGACAACGAGAGCAGCAAAATCTACTACTATCTGCGGACCGGCCTTCCGGTGATATGCGAGAGCCCGGTGCCCAATGCGTGGCTGATCGAGCTCACGAGACTCGGCGCGATCGTCCCCTATGACGACGTCGCAGCCATGGCGGACTCGGCGGCCGAGATCGCCTTCTCGCCGCCAGGGATTGAAGGAGTCGTCGAGTACATGACTGCCAACCACTCCTGGGACGCTCGCGCGGCGATTTATGATCCCGTATTTTCGCAGGCGCGCGCGTCGCAGGTCTCGAGGGCATCGTGAGTATTGCGCCGGATCAAAGGAACGGCTCGGCGGCATTGAAGTCGAAGTTGAAGTTCACCGTCATGATGCCGGTGTACGATCGGGTGCTGGGCCTGCGCGAGGCAATCGAAAGCATCCTCAACCAGACCACGCCGGACTTCGAACTGATTATAGCAGATGACGGCAGCAGCGCACCGGAAGTCCTTGAGCTAGTCGGCGGCTACGCCCGCGATCCGCGAGTCCGCGCGCTGCATCTGCCTCATCGGGGGCAGGGCGCGGCGCTCAACGTCGCGGCCCGGCTCGCTCGCGGAAAATACCTGTGCCGGCTCGATTCCGATGATTTGCTCGTGCCCGACGCGCTCGAGGTAATGAATGGGTATATCGGGCATTATCCAGAGGTGTCCTACTTCTATTCGTCGCGGATAGTTGTCGATGAGACCGGCGGTATTACGCAAAGCCGTCATCGGAGCATCCCGTTCGATCCCGCCTTGCTGGCCGAGAGATACATCGCAAACCCCCTGCTTTGCTGGAAGCGCGATGACTTCCTGGCGACCGGTGGTTTCCGCGAGCATATCCGGTTCGCGGAGGACTATGACCTTGCTCTGCGAATGGCCTGCCGGTTCGAATTCCAGAACGTCAGCGAATTCCTGTACAAGATTCGCTATCATTCGGCGAATAGAATCACCACCAGCCTCGCGCCGGACGAGCGTCGAAGCGAGGAAGATGAAGTGCGCGCCACGTCCGGCGTGGCGCTGCGTGAGGCATTGAAGACGAGGACGAAGGAGGGGAGGAATAGCGCGCTTGGATAGCCGCGAAACAGACGTGGTGATCGTCGAGGGGGTGTCGAAAATCTACCGTCTGCGGCCGGACAAACAAGCCCTGCTCGAGACGCTGTACCAATGGGTGACCGGAACCCTTACGAAACCTCGCGACATCCATGCTCTAAGGGACCTGTCGTTTCGTGTGAGGCGGGGGGAATCACTGGGGATAGTTGGCTCGAACGGCGCCGGCAAGAGCACGTTACTCAAGATTCTCGGCCGGATTACTCTGCCGTCGGCGGGGAGAGTTGAGGTGCGCGCACGGGTAGCCACGCAGCTCGCGCTGGGGTCAGGCTTTCATCCCTTCCTGACGGGCCGCGAAAACGCCTTGCTGCAAGGAAGCATCCTCGGAATGAGTAATCGCCGGATGCGGACCATATTACCCGAGATCATAGAATTTGCCGGGCTGGAGGACGTGATCGACCGCCAGCTCTGGACCTATTCCAGCGGAATGATCGCGCGTCTGGGCTTCTCGGTCGCCTCGCACACGGAATTCGAGTTGCTGCTGCTTGACGAGGCCCTGGCCGCCGGCGATCTGGCTTTTCGCGAGCGATGCGAGCAGACCCTAAGCCGGTTTCGCGCTTCCGGCGCAACGATGGTGATTGTCAGCCACGGGACTGAGAACCTCCGCCGCTTGTGCGATCGTGGCATCTGGCTCGACCGGGGCAGCATTCGGTGCATCGGCCCGATGCCCGAAGTCATTGCGCAGTACGAGAGGTCGGTCGGCGGCGCGCGGCCGGAGAGGAGCGCGCGAGCTCGATGATTCGGATCGCTTTCATCTGCGACAGTCTTGAAATTGGCGGCCAGGAGCTCGGCTTGCTTGAACTTATCCGGCGTCTCGACCGCGCGCGATTTTCGCCTTTCCTGTATGCCTTCCGTCCCGGGGCTCTGCTCCCGGAAACCGAGTCGCTTGGAATCCCCTTCGCGCTGGGACATCACAAACCCGGAGCAGATCCCCGGTGGACAGACGAGGACGCCGAGGCCCGCCGGCAATGGCATCGGCAATTGACCGATCGGTTGCGTGCGGATGCGATCGACGCATGCATCGTGTATGCGTGGCCCGAGGGCGTCACGGCGGCACAGCAGGCCCAGATCAAGGCTATCGTCGAACGGCTTGACGGCCCCGCCCTGGTCAGCCGGGTTCGCGACAAGTCGCCGTGTCAGCGAGTCATTTGCGAGTCGAAGAGCATCCGCGATATGGTTCTCGCGCAGCGCGGGCTTCTTCGATGCAGCCCCGGCCAACTGGTTGTGATTCCCAACGGTATCGATCTGACCCGTTTCGATCCCGAACCGTACGATCGCGCCCGATGCCGCGAGGCTCTCGATCTCGGCGAAAACGACTTCGTCGTTGGAACCGTCGCCCGCCTGGCGGGCGAAAAGAACCTCGGACACTTGTTGCAGGCAGTGAGCCAATTGATTGAGCGAATCGAGGGGATGTCGGGCAATCGCGTTCGGACTCCGAAAATAAGGGCCATCATCGCCGGACCGGATCGAGGCGCCGGATCGGACCTGGGCGCACAGGCGCGCGATCTCGGCATCGCCGAGCGCGTGCGCTTTCTCGGTGCGCGCTTGGATGTGCCCGAGATAATGCGGGCCCTCGATGTCTATGCGCTTACGTCGCTGTCCGAGGGCAGCCCGTTTGCGCTCCTCGAGGCGATGGCGATGGGCCTGCCGATTGTGGCCACTCACGTCGGCGCGATCGCGGAGACTATCGACGGTAATGGCTACCTGGTTGGCGTTCTCAACCCCGAACAGACCTGCCGCGCCCTTGCGGAACTGGTCCTTCGCCCGGATATTCGCATCGATTTGGGCCGGCGCAGCCGCGAGGTCGCCCGCCGCCATGACATCAACGAAATGATCAGGTCTTACGAGACGGTCATTCTGGAATCGCTGGCGGAATCGAAGGAAGCACAGCCGATGCTGGAAGGCCCGGCTTGAAGATTCTCTCAGTTATCGAATCTCTCGAGTCCGACGGCGCAGAGACCGTCTTGATGGAGTCTCGTGCTTGGCCTCCGCGAGCACGAGCATCGGGTGCTTCACTTCAGCCGATCGAACCACATCGAGGCTCACGCGCCTTTTCTCGAAATTCTCGAACGGGCTGGGATCGCCTGCGCCGATGTGCCGTACCAAAGCCTTCGCGACGAGAAGCGGCGGCGCGAGGCATTAGGGGATTTCGAGCCGGAAGTCGTCCTGTTTCATTGGTGGGGACACGACCCGTGGCGGGAATGGCTTCAGGAGTTGAACCGCGCGCCGCTCAGCCGGCGGCCCTGCTTCGTGTGCGTGCTTCACAATTCGAATTTCCCGGCGCTGCCCGGATACGATCGTTACGTTCCGGTCGCGCGAAGCCAGTTGAAGCAAGTTGAGCACATTGCCCCCGATCGCGTGCGGGTGATTCCCAACGGAGTTGACCGCGATCGGTTTCGTGCAGAGCGGGTGCGCGAAAGGTTCGATGGCGAATTGGTGATCGGGCGCGTGAGCAGCTTGCGCGAAGGCAAAATCCCGGTCGACTGGGTGCGAACCGCCGCGCGATTCGAGGTGCCGAGGGCGCGATTCATAATTGCCGGCGGCGGCAATCTCTTGCCCGTACTCGACGCGGACGTGCGCGAGCGGAACCTCGAGCAGACATTCTCGCTTACCGGTTTCGTACCGCGGCCGGACGTGTCCGCGATGCTCGCGAGGTTCGACGTGTTTTGCCATGTCACATCGACGGCCAACGAATGCAATCCTCTCGCGCTCATCGAAGCTCTGGCCGCGGGTCTGCCGATCGTGGCCGAGGCTCGCGGAGGCATCCCCGAGATCGTGTCTCATGGGGTCAACGGTCTGCTTGCGGGTTCGGTCGATGAAGTTGGCGAGCATCTCAACGAGCTGCAGCGCAGACCGGAGCTGGTCGCGCGTTTGTCGGAGGGCGCGCGGCGAACCTCGCGCCACTTTTCGTTGCGCCGCCAACTCGATCGTTATCGGGCGCTGTTGGCCGATGTCGAGCGCGAGCGCTATACGGGCTTTCGCGCCAAGACGCCGGGGCTGGATTGAGCATGGGCCGTACGCGCACTCTCGAATCCGATTACACCGCGCGCCAGCCGATCGAAGTTGCCGAGTCTCCGGCGCTGACGCTCATAATCCCGACCTACAAGCGCCTCGCGGCGCTGGACAAATGCCTCAACAGCGTGCTGACTCCGGACCTGCCCCGCAATGCGGAAGTGATTGTGGTTTGTAACGGAACCGACGCCGGAACCGAGGAGTATCTCCAGCAGCTCGCTCGGCGCGAGCCGCGCCTGATCACAATGCGGCTGGGCAAGCGTCAGCCAGGCTCGGCCCGCAACGCCGCGGTCGATAAGGCGCGCGGCGAAGTCATCTTCTTTCTCGACGACGACGTGACGGTCGCGCCGGATTTCTTTTCGCGGGCAATGCGGCGGTTCGCGGAACGGCCCGAGCTCGACGTCCTCGGCGGCCCCAATCTGACTCCGGCAGACTCCGGGAGATTCGAGAAGTGTGTGGGCCAGGTTCTCGCCTCTCCCTTCGGATCCGCAACGGTGCGCCACCGGTTTCGCCGCAGCGGCCGATTGCGCCCCTCGGACGACCGGGAATTGATTCTTTGCAACCTGATAGTGCGCAGGCAAGCCCTCGACGGGTTCGGCGCCCCGTTTCGCGAGCACATGATCAGCAACGAGGAGAATGTCCTGCTCGCGGAACTCGCGCTCAGGCACAAGACGATGTTCCACGATCCGGATCTGGTCGTCTATCACAGCCGCCGCAGGAATCTGAGCGGTTTTCTGTATCAGTTGTTTCGTTATGGGCAGGGACGTTGGCAGAATACCGTGGCCGTGCCCCGATCGATTTCGCCTTTTTACCTGATTCCGGTCATGTTCCTTCTCTATTTGCTCTCTATCCCATTAGTCAGAAGGCCGATCTACCTGCTGCCTCTCGGAGCGTATGCGGCGCTCGCGCTGGTCTTTTCCACAATCGAAACCTTGAAGGCGCGCGATCTCCGATCGCTTCCGACATTGCTGGTTCTCTTTCCCTCTTGCCACATTGCCTATGCGACCGGATTCCTGCGCCAGCTACTCAGGTCGCTCCCGGCGGCGTTCCGCAAGCCGGCGTTCCAGGAATTCCCGGATTCGATCGGCATTCCACTCGTTAGTGAAGCGATAGCGAACGGCGAGACAACGCTCGCCGGCGCGGGCGATCGCTCCGGGATCGCGCAACAGTCCGGCGAGATCGTCCCAGCCCTCGGCGACGAAGCCGATTCCTAGTTCGTCGATCCACTCGCAGATTCCGCGGTAATGAGGAAAGCATACCACTGGAATCGCGCCGTGCAGCCATCCGCATACCGCCTTGGTCGGCATGCAGACTGCCAGCGTCATGGCCTCGTTGCGGGGGGCGTCGAGACTCATGAAACACGCCCATAAGGTCGTAGCGTGAGACGATGTCGGACAGCGCCGTGCCTTGGCGGTGGGAAACCGTGGGATGGTGATGATAGTCGGGCAGTTCCCGGTCGAGCGCGCAGTAGGCCTCGAGCGAATGGATTTCGTGGAAGTGCGAATGGACCACGAAGCCCAGGCCGACCAGGCGGCGAATGATATCACCGTACCATCGGCTGGCGCCGGGCGCCGGGTCGGCGGTGCCGACGAGAGCGAGATGGGTCCTGCCATCGCGCGCCGAAAACTTCTCGCGCGGAGGTCCCGCGTTCCGCTGCGCGAACGAATGAGGCACAATGATCGAGGTCTGCTCCAATTGCAGATCGTGAAGCTGTTCGTAGTAGGTCCGGACTGCTCGTGAGACGAAGAGTTGCGCATCGCTTGCGAGCAGCGCCTGATGCTCCAAGTGCCAGGCCTCCGAGCCCCGCCCGGCATGGCGAAGAGTGGTCAGCGGATCGCGGCACTCGAAGACCACCAGGGTCTGATCCCCGCCAAGCCTACGGACGAGCGGAACCAGCGGCTCGTGAAGGTAGTACATCAAGTGAACCGCATCGGGTCGCCATTGGTCCACGACCCGCGCGAGCCGTGCGCCGAGCTCGGGTGCGCCGACTTCCTCGATTCGCCCGATTGGAGTAATTCGAAGTCCGGTCCGGCTCGCGTGCTCAACCGCGCCCTTGTGTCCCTCGCCCGAACTTGCGATCGCGAGATCGAACCGATCGGCCAGTGCGGCGAGGTAGTCGATATGCTGCCACTTGAATCGCGAGACCACCGCGAGGACGCGCAGCTTTTTCCTTGCAGCCATATTGCCTATGCGACCGGATTCCTGCGCCAGCTACTCAGGTCGTTCCCGGCGGCGTTCCTCAAGCCGGCTTTCCAGGGATATTCTCCGAAAGCCCGAGAGCGGCGCGATGGAACCCGGCGAGGCGCCGGCCCGGGTATCAAATCCTGCCCGATTATCGCGTTCGCCGCGAAATTTACGCAAACAGCCAGCCGGTCTCGTCCGATCCGAGCTGCCGCTCGACCTCCGACGCGTTCGGGATGCGCGCGTAGGTTTCGGTCGAATTGAGGCGGCCATTGAGCGGGTTCAGGAGCGATCGAACGTTCGGTGAGGTTCTGACGTCGAATGACGCAAGCCCCAGGAAGGAAAAGAGTTCCGTCAGCTTCTGAAGCTGCTCGTCCAGGGACCTGCCGTCCGCGAAGAGATCTTCGTACCACCACTCGATGAATTCGCGCCGCGAATCGGCCAGCAAAGTGCGGTAATCTGCGATCGCGGCGCGCTCCTTTTGCAGCTCGAAGTTAATCGCGCCGACATCCAGCGCTTGCAGCGCAGCCGTGCGCAGCCGTTCCCGGGCGGCCGTGGTGAATGACCACGATCCGGTCTGCGTGCTGATCGCGACCGATACCAGGCGTCGCAGAATGTTGCGCCGGTTGAGGAAAATCACCTTAGTCCGGGGCTGTACGAGCAGATATCTGTCGACCAAGCGGCACTCGGGAAGATCGATCCCGTGATCCCATACATGCTTTATTCCGTCGTACGTGCGCCAGATTCCATCCAGGGCCGCGCCGATCGACGCTTCGTCGCGGAGCCCTTCAGCGCAATTGCGGCGGCGCATCTGGCCCGGGTTGAACGGCTCGTAGGCGAAACGAATCCCGGGATCGCACTCCAGGATGCTGGCGAGCGTCGTGCTGCCGCTTCTGGGGAGTGAGAAGATAATGATTTTTGCGTCCATCATTTCTCCGCCAGATGAGAGTGGCCGGAGTCGCGTGCAGGTTGGGTTTGCAGGGAAAGCATCGCGTCTAGCGATCCCGGCGGTCCTTTCGGACGCCGGACTCCTCAGCCCCCAGCATCAGCCAGCCCGAGATCGCGATTGCCGCGAGCAGCGTCATCGTTGCCGGAAGCGTCCACGGATGGCCGGTCGGCGGGTCGAATGGCTCCGGCGGAACCGACATGTCGAAGGGCGGGCGCCCCGGGATCGAGTCAAGATCGATCTGCCGGGCGGAGGCGGGAGGCGCAGCCGAGACTTCGATCAGCATCAGAGTTCCGGAACGAAACATCGCCGCTCCCTTCAAGTTCGCAGGTGATCTCGATGGTTTGAGGCTTGCCAACCTTGAAATACAAAGTACCCGTTTTCCAGCCGGCCGAGTCGGCGGGATCAGGGAATGATAACCCATAGGTGTTCCTCTGAAGGTGAATCCCGATCAGCGCCCAATCGCGGTTGGGCTGGAGACCTTCGGCGCGCATCGCGCCGGTCAGGCGATACCAGCCACGACTCAGGCTGACAGTCTGACCCCAGTGGGAAAGGTCGGGCCTGGCGTTAATCAGCCGCAACTCGGCGTCGGAACCCGGCTGACGCACCCACAGGAAACCGTCATTCGCAGATTCATTGTGGCTGGCGGCTCGCCAATCGCTCGGCACGCCGCCGGCGCCCTCGGTCAACGGGGCGTTGCGCAGCAAGTTCTGGTCGCCCGCAGCCGACGCTCCGTTGGACGACCCAAAAGCGATCGACAGCACGACAATTACAGTCGCAAGCACAGGGGCTTTCGCGGCTGCTCGCTGGCGTTTCGCGCTCATTGCCTTTGCAGGTTCCCGACTACATCCAGTTGGCCAGGCCGGGGCCGCGCAGCCACATCCTTGCCCGAAAGGCCCCGGAGCTCGTTAGTGTCGCGGTCAGGATTGGAAGGAAATAGACAAATGCGGCAAACGCGGCGGTCATGGTCATCACGCAGACAAAGCGCCCTGCGTATCGCTCGCCCCGGCGCAGGGAGATCAGATAACCGGTGGCCATTGCACCGACGCCCAGCGTCCCGAGGCCCGCACCCAGGCCGAGGATCAGGGCCGGCAGCAGGGCCGTCAGAAGCGCCGCGTGCTCCGCGAATCGCGTCTCGCCGCGCCAGCATTCCGCGAGCACCGCGGCGAGCGCGAGAATGCCGAGGTAGAGCGAGGGCAAATAATAGTAGATGAACTGGTAACGGCTGACCGGGATCCAGACCGCCAGGTAGATCGCATATCCGAGAACGACGAACGCGAAGGCGCCGTCCTTGCGCATGATCGCTCTGGCCGCCGCCAGCGGAATCGCAATCACCACCAGCCACCATACGATCGGATTTCCGATCGACCGGATCGAGGCGACCTCTCCGCCCGGAAGCCGCAAGTAGTTCTGCTGCCTCCAGAGTCGGATCGGCCGAAGCAACAGCGGCCAACTCCACCACGGCGACGCATACGAATGCCACGGCGTGAGACTCTGCTGGTATCGAAGCTCGGCCTGGTAGTAGGCGATCTGATCCTCGATCCCGCGCCACCATCCGAACCAATAGTAGGGGAGGAACAGCGCAAGATAAACCAGTGCGCCAAGCCCCCCGACGAGAGCCAGGGACCCCATCAGGTGACGCGCCAGCCGCATCCTCTCCCCTTCGATCACATGCCGGCCGGCCTCGAGACGCAGGATGACAATCGCGAGCGAACCCGCCACCAGCGCGTAAGTAACGAACGGCATTCCGAGCTTCGATCCGAGGCACAGGCCGATCGCAACCCCGAGCCATACGAGCGACCTGCGGCGCGTGACCGGATCGGCCGTTTGCGCGAACCGGAACAGCATCAGGTATGAGCACGCGGCAAAGGTGAGAAAGAAAATCTCCCACATCGCGAGCCGCGATTCGACCAGGAACAAGCCGTCGCAAGTGACCAGGATCGCCGCGAGTGCGCTCGCCAGACGCGAGTTGAAGAGCCGCCGCCCCAGCAGGTACGTGATGCCGACGAGCGCGATGCCCGTCAGCGCGTCGGGAAGCCGCCAGCTCCACGGCCGATCACCGAAGACCCGGATGCTGATCGCGATCAGCTCTCCGGCCAGCGGCAGATGGGTGTTGCGATAAGGCACTCGTTGCAGAAGGTAGCGGGCAGTCGTGACGGGGAACTTTTCGTCATAGACCAACTCGGCGGGATTTCCGAGGCCGGGCAAGCGGGTCGCCGCGGCTGCGAGCAGCAGTCCGCCGATGAGGATCGAGTCGGTCCGGGACCATCGCAACAACTGCGGTCTCTCCCCGGAGGCGTCCGGCGACTCGTTCCTCTCCGGAGGTCGCGAATCGCGGGGCGCCGGGGACTGCGGCTTCGCTGAATCGATCGCATCCACGATGCACCTGTGTTCCGCATGGCCGCTCGCATGTCAAGCGATGCGGGCGCGCGCGGATCATCAGGCTTGGTTGACGCCGCTGCGCTAGGCACAATTGCATCACGGCCCGGCGCGGCGGCCTTTGGCCGGCAAAGTTCACATTGAGCGGATTTGTCGCATACCACGGCCCGCGCCCGATGACGCGCAGGCCGCGACCCGAAGCGCCCGGCTCCGTCTGGCGCGTGCTGGCGCATCGTCTTTTCCTCGCGCTCTCGATTGCCTCCCTGGTCTCGAACATCGGCACCTGGATGCAGAATGTCGGCGCAGCGTGGTTGATGACCTCGCTCTCGCCGTCGCCGCTGATGGTTGCGCTGATTCAGACCGCATCGAGTCTCCCGATCCTGCTGCTGGCGCTGCCCGCCGGAGCGCTGGCGGACATCGTGGATCGGCGCAGGCTCCTGCTCTTCTCGCAGGGATGGATGCTGATCGCGGCGGCGGCGCTCGGGGTCTCTTACTATCGCGCACATGATGACGCCGTGGCTGGTGCTCGGGTTGAGTTTCGCGCTCGGAATCGGTTCCGCCCTGAATGCGCTGCCTGGCAGGCGATCATCCCCGAGCTGGTTCCGCACGAAGAATTGGCCCCGGCTGTCGCGCTGGGCGGAATCAACTTCAACGCTGCGCGCGCGATCGGTCCGGCGCTCGGCGGCGCCATTGTCGCCTCGGCGGGCGCCGGCGCGACCTTCATGCTCAATGCGCTCTCGTTCCTCGGTGTGATGGCCGTGCTGTACCTGTGGAGGCGCCAACCGGAGCCGGGAATTCTGCCCGCTGAGCGCCTGCTCGGGGCGATTCGCAGCGGACTGCGCTACGTGCGATACGCTCCGCCCTTGAGAGCCGTGATGGTGCGCACGAGCGCATTCGTAATCGGCGGAAGCGCGGTCTGGGCAATCCTGCCGCTGCTGGCGCGCCAACAGCTCCGGGTGGATGCGGACGGGTACGGACTGTTGCTCGCGGCATTCGGCGGCGGCGCGATCGCCGGTGGAGCGGCGCTCACCCGCCTGGAGCAGGTAATCTCGCGTAACGCGCTCATCGGCATCGCGGCGGCGGCGTTCGCCGTGGTGCTCGCCGGCCTCGCCGCCTCGGCGAACTTCGCACTCGCGTCTGCGCTGATGGTGATTGGCGGGGTCGGATGGGTGATCGCAATGTCCGCGCTGAATGTCGCGGCCCAGTTGTCCGTTCCGGGATGGGTACAGGGACGCGCGCTCGCCTGCTTCCAGATCGTGGTGCAGGGCGCGATGGCTGGAGGGAGCGCGCTGTGGGGCCTCGTGGCAGAGCGGCAAGGAGTGCCGGCGTCGCTGGTGCTGGCCGCCGCGGCGATGGTAATCGGCCTCGGGCCGATGATCTGGTTCCGCGTCGCCGACGACGGCGAGATCGATCTGAATCCCGCGCCGCACTGGCCGGCGCCGGCGCTCGCCGCCGACATCGATCTCGACAGCGGTCCCGTAATGGTCACGGTCGAATATCTGATCAAGCCCGAGTCAGCAGCCGAGTTCGAGAGCGCGATGCGCGATTTGCGCCCGATCAGGCTGCGCGACGGCGCGATTTTCTGGGGTCTGTTCTTCGATGCGGCGCAGCCGGGACGCTTTCTGGAGTACTTCGTCATCGAGTCGTGGGTGGAGCATATGCGCCAGCACGAGCGCGCGGTTGCGTCGGACCTGGAAATCGAAAACCGGGCGCGATCGTTCCACATCGGCGGCTCGCCGCCCGTGGCGACTCATCAGATCTCGGCCCGCGCCATTATCGGGAGAAGCTAGGGGCTCGAACCCGCCGCGAATTCATAAAACTCTACAGCGAGGCGTAGACTGCGTCGATCAGCCTGAGCGCGCGCGCGTCGAGCAGGACGCTGCTGAGCCGCTGGTTCATCACGTAGCCGAAGCCGATCCGTGCGTCCGGATCAGCATAGCCGACCGATCCGCCGGCACCGGATGGCCGAACGAATGCGGATTGGGTCCGAAGGCTGATTTGGGCTGCGACAGCGCGAAGCCCAACGACCATCGCGTGAAGACCAGTAGGACCGCGTCGTTCCCGCTCGATTGCTCCGTGTAGCATCGCTCGATCGAAGCCGGAGTGAGCACCCCGATTCCATCGATCTCGCCGCCGCGCGACAGCGCTCCGTAGAGGCGGGCGAGCGCCCTCGCGGTGGTGTGGCCGTTCACCGCGGGCATCTCGGCGGCGCGCCACGCGCGGGAGTTTGCGGTCTCAGGCAGCATCATGGTTGGCGGGTTGGCGATCGCCTTCGCGGTCACGGATTCGGGGTTCTTCGCGATTTCGGCAAAGATACCGGGTTGGCCGGGGGGCGGCGGTGGTTCGCCGATTATCTCAGCGACTCGCGCGTCATGCTTCGCGTCGAGACCGATGTGGCAATCGAGTCCGAGCGGCGCGGCGACTTCCTCGCGAAAGAACGTTCCCAGGCTCTTGCCCGCGATTCGCCGCACGACCTCACCGACCAGCCATCCGAAGGTAAACGCATGATAGCCGTGACGCTTGCCCGGCTCCCACCATGGCGTCTCGGCCGCCAGCGCGCGGGTCATAGTGTTCCAATCGAAGACCGCCTGCGGGCTGAGCGGCGCCCTTACCGCCGGCAGGCCGGCGCGATGGCTCAGCAGATATCGGACCGGGAGGTTCAGCTTTCCGGCTTGCGCGAACTCGGGCCAGTATTTCGCGACCGGCGCGTCGAGGTCGAGTTTGCCCTGATCGACCAGCCGATGCGCGCAAATCGCGGTCAAGCCCTTGGTGGTGGAGTAAACGTTGACGATCGTGTCGCGATCCCATCGGCGGGTCCGCTCGCGATCCGCATGTCCGCCCCACAGATCGACCAGCGGGCGTCCGTCGAGGGTGACCGCCACCGCGGCGCCGACCTCGCCGCCGACGTCGAAGTTATCAGCGAATGCCTCTTTGACCGCGCCAAAGCGCGGCTCGCACTCGCCATCGATTGGACCGGCCGTCACAGTCTCCCTCGCGCCGGTTTATAGCAACCAGCCGGATGCGCCCACAAGCCGCGCGGGGGTTTCCGCCCGGCCGCTCCGCTGCGTCCGGCCTACAGCCAGTTATATTAGTTAACCAAAACGATTCTTGACTGGATTGCGCCATACATGAAGTATCGTTTTGACAGGTGATTAGCGGTTAATCGCGATGGCGGCCTCGTATATCAGCAGAAGACCCACGATGCGTCCGGACGCGGGCCCGACCCGCTCCGAGCTCGCGATCGCCAGGAAGGCGCGGGAAGCCGCGGGCCGCGTAGACGCGCGCCCCCTGCCCGGGACGAAGTCCCGCTACGGTAGGGGCCACAGTTCCCGGACCGAGCACGCGCTGATTCTCGCGGTCGCGCTGGTCGCGGCCCTGGTCGCATGTCACGCTGTCAGCCGACCGATCGGCCCGATGGTCAGCACGGTGGTCACGGACCTCTAACCCGGCTCTTCGCAGGTTGGAAGCCTGTGCTGTAACGAAGTCGTCGGAGGCCCGGCGCTCGCGCCGATATCCGGATGGCCCGCATCGGGCCCGGGTGGACGGGTCAATGCCAAGCCGGCCGCTACGCTTTTCCGCTCGCCGATCGCGCCCCAAAACGCTATAAACGCTAGGTTCCCTCGATTCCGCCAGGAAGAGCGGGCGAAGGTCGGGCCGGAAATGGGGCGCCTTTTAGCATGAGGAGGTCTTCGATGCTTGGGTCTTGTGGCCGGTTCGTGTGTGCGGCGTTGGCAGCGATAGTCCTGATGGTTCCGACGAGCGTCCGCGCGGGTGTGAAGCCCGGGGACAAAATCACCGCTGCCAATGCGGCGCAGGTGAAAGACCTGGTGAGCCCGGGAACATATGTTGCGGTCACGAAGGGAATGGAGATCGATGTGGTCGCGCCGCAACGAATCGACTATCCGCCGCCATACTTCGAGGCGACCGAGAAGTATTCATCCCAGGTGCGGCTTTCGCGCGACCATCGGAGTCTCGTCGGTTACGTCGCCGGGCAGCCGTTTCCGCTGCTCGATCCCAATGACCCCGACGTCGCGACCAAGATCATGTGGAATTCGAATTTCCGGCCGATCACGACCGACGATTACGACCTGCGATTCTTCGAGTGCCGGGTCGCAACGTTCAATCCCCGGGGCCCCGGCAACGATATGCTCTACGTGCAGATCGGACACCTGGCCGGCTATTCGAACCTTGGCCGCACCGAGGTTGAGCCGCTGCCGATCGATCCGGATTTCAAGCGAACCGGAGTCTGGCGGTATGCGGCCGGCTATCCTCTGCTCTCGCCGGCGGAGGAAAAGGGGACCGGGGGCCTGCGCTATCGTTATTGGGATGCCAACCGCGCCGACGACGCGTGGATATATCTCTCGCAGACCCGGCGTATTCGGCGCCTCAACGAGGTGATTCTGACTTCCTCGCCCGGTCTCAGCACCTGGGATTCCGACCACGCGGGAGGGTTCGCAGCCAAGCCCGAGGAGTACAATTACAAGTTCCTCGGCACTCGCGATATGCTGGCCAGCGTCCACGCGATCCATTCGCCGGCCCAGATCTGCCCGACTGACGGGCACGTGACTTCGTGCCCCGAAAACTGGGAGATGCGGCACATGTACATCGTCGAGGTCACGCCGCGGGCGGAACGGATCGCCGGCGTGCTGCAATCGAAGACCATCGTCTATGTCGACGGCGAGGAGTGGTTCAATCCATACGTGGACAGCTACGATCGGCGCGGCCAGCTCTGGAAAACGCAAATCTACTGGCTGACGGATCGGGACCGGCCGGTGCCCGACGCCAGGGTCGCCATCTACCCGTTCAAGCGCCAGTTCGTGGTGGCCGCTTCCAGCGTTGACGTGCAGACGGGAATCGCTACCACGTGTTATCTGCCGGGGCACGAGACGCCGGAGCGCGAATGCTGGTACATCAACATGGGCGCGGTCCATCGCGACTTCTTCACCACCGAGGCGATGTCCCGCGCGGGGCATTGAGCCGGGTCGGGGAACTCCCAGGGCCGCGGTCCGTCAACCGCTTGTTAATTCTCGATAAACCCTGGATTACAACCCCTTGTAATAGCTACCCGACAGTATTATTCATACTGATAGGTACGTCGGATGCGCGCTCGGCACAGCATCGCGCCGATCGGGCTCAGGGCCCGTCGCAAGGCGCGAAAACGCGAGGAGATTCTGAGGGCGGGGCTCAAGGTCTTCGCGGAAAAGGGCTATCACGGCGCTACGATGGATGATATCGCGCTCGAACTCGAAGCGACCAAGGGCCTTCTCTATTATCATTTCAAGACCAAGGAGGAGATCCTCAGCGGCATCCTGGCGGAGAACCAGTTGATTGCCGGCATCGAAGCCGGGCTGTCCGTGCCGCAGGATTTGCGCGTCTCAGAGGCGCTCCCGATGGTGGTTGGGCGGGCGCTCGACCTGATGGACGCGAGCGGTGAGCTGGTCCGCTTCCTCCACATTCAGGCGCTGCTGTCCGGGCGTGAGGCCGAGTTCGTCTACACCAGGGTGCTGGATCGCCTGTACGAGCAGAGCGCGCGCTGGATCGAAGCGTTCAAGCGCAGCGGGGAAGTCCGGGCCGATCTGGACGCCCGCACGTTCGGGCGGTTGATGGTCGATTTCATCACGGTGTACTTCCTGCAGAAGCAGATCTTCGGTTCGGGCGTGCAGCCGCCGCGCGAGTACGTCAACGGGGTCCTTGAGATCTTCCTGAAGGGGATTGCTACTGAGAGAGTAACGGTCGATCGACAAAAGGCCGACGCCGACAGAATTGGGCTGGGGGGCGCGCGGAAATCCTCCTGCTGAAAGCTCATCAAGGCTGCCAGGCACGCGCCCGGCTCGCCAAGATGTACGCCCCCTCAGCCCTGCCCTTATATCTAGCCGCAACGCGACAAAATGCAATATCCCGTTACATGGGGGCGGATGTGCGCCTGGGCCGATTGCGCCTAATGCTTCCTGAGATCATTCCGTCCGACCCGAATACGCCATTTGGTCACCAGCCGCGCGCGAGCGATTTCCCCGAATGTACGCGGTGAAGACTTGTGGCGTCCCCGATAACAAGAACCTCTCCCCGGCCCTCTCCCTGAAGGGAGAGGGTGCCGGAGCGAATGCGGCGGGTGAGGTTAGGCGAGATCGTTCCCGACCGGATTGACCCGCTCGGCGGCGATCGGGTGCCGGGCCATGAAGTCGGAAAGCGCCAGCGCCACCGCGCGAGGTTGTACCAAAGGGAGCATATGCGTCGCGCCGGGAATCACTACCGGCTCGGCTTTCGGAAACCATGACAGCGTGAGTTCGTGAGTCTCACGGAACACGGCTGCGGTATCGGCCCCGACTACGGCCAGGATGGGCTGCTTGATCCGGCGGGCATCGTCGGGACCGAAGCTCCATTCGAGCAACGCCGCGCCCTCGATCTGGAAAAAATTGTCGGCGTCCGCGACCGCCATCTGCCAGGCGCCCGCAACCGCGTCAGCCGCGTTGCGCCACGCGGGTCCTTCCACGACCTCCATGAAATGCTCGAGTGCGCCGGTCCTGTCGCCGCACTCATACTTGACTCTCATCGGCAGCATCTGTTCCGACAATCGCGCGCTGGCGGGCACTTTGAACACCAGCGCCGGCTCCAGCAGCATCAGCGAGTGCACCGCCCTTGGGAAGTCAAGCGCGAGTTGAATGGCGATTGCGCCGCCATATGAATGACCGGCCACATGTGCCCGCTCGACACCCAGGTGACGCATCAGGGCCATGCAGTCGGCGGCCTGATCGCGGATGCTGACCGGCGGCGCGGAATGCGTGCTGCCGCCATAGCCGCGGCGGCGGTACCTGATCAACCGAAAATGCGACAGCGGCGGCTCGCCCATTATCGGAACGTACGAGTCCGCAATGACGCTGCCGTGGATAAGGACCAGCGCCTCACCCGCTCCACGGGCTTCGAACTCAAGCTTGATCGCGCCGGCTCTTGCGAGTTGCATCGGGCTCACGAACCCCCGAAGGCGATGTTTTGCGGCGCCGGGCTCACGGTCCCGCTCCGACCGGGAGCAACTCGACGCGGCGGTTCTGCGCGCGTCCCTCGTCGGTGTCATTGGAGGCCACGAAGTTGGTTTTGCCGAAGCCGCGCGGAATCATGCGCGCCGCCGAGACGCCAGCGTCCTCCAAATAAGCCACCACCGCCGCCGAGCGCCGTTGAGACAACTTTAGGTTGTACTCCTCGCTTCCGCGTATGTCGCAGTATCCATCGACGTAGATCGTGATCTGCCGATGGCGCTTGAGGATTTCGGCGGCCTCGTCAAGCACCGGCTGATCTTCGGGGCGAATGATGGACTTGTCGAAATCGAAGTGCACTCCACGCAGCACGATTTTTTCGCGGGCGGGCTTGGCAACGATGACCGTCGGCGGAGGCGGTGGTGGCGGTGGCGGCGGGGGAGGAGGAGGCGGCGGCGGAGCGTGATAGGTCGCATTCGCGGCCAACGCACCAAGCAGAGCCCCGGCGGCCGCGCCGCTGGTGCATCCGATCGCGTAGGTGGTCGGATCGTCGTCGTCGATGAAGGCCGCGGTAGCGCAGCCGATGGCCGCTCCGCCCACTGTGCCCACTGCGGCGCCGGCCAGAATCCGCTTGGGAGGCGCGGCGCATCCCGAAGCCAATAGAAGGGCCGTCAGGCATACCGAACCCAGCCACTTTGGCCGCCTGGTCATTGCTGTGCTTCCTCCGAATCGCTCGCCCCCATCCAAACGAGGGTGAGAGCAGGAACCTTAGTACATTCCGGGGGTAATTTGACAACTCCCGGAACCAGCCGAATTCCGCCTTCTACTTCGACAAAAGACTTTCGCTACAAGATGTTAAGAAACCCGGGCCTCGCGAATTCCCACCCACACGGCTAGGGATTGTCCATCGGCGATGAAGCCCCGGGGGTGGGAGGCGGAGGCGGAGGATGGATAATCGGATCGCATGCGTAGTGGCCGATGACGGCCCCCAGAGCCAAACCACCCACGACTCCGGCGGTGTCCGCTATTACTGCCGTGGTTGTTGAATTGTCATGTGAGTTCCCGTTAGCCACTCCTTCGCGGCCCCCGATGCCGATGCCAATTGCTCCCCCGACGAGGGCACCGGCGACGCCGCCGCCTACCGTGCACCATCCGATTTCGCGGCGCTGGGTGGTGCACCCAGACACAGCCGCGACAACCACCAGCATCGCGAGGCTCAAACCCGCGGCGGAAGAAAATCCAGGACGACGCCGTTTCATCGAAAGTTCTCCCTCCGAGTCGCACCGGTCCGGAACATGCGAGAACGTACCTTAGTACACTCCTGGGGTACTTTGACAACGGATTCCATGCGCTTTCGGGTCGCCTTGCCGGCCCATGGAAGATCGTACCGAAATGGGCTTCGAGGCCCGGTCAGTGCCGCCGCCGCGACGACCCGGCTTCAATCGCTACCGGCAGGCCCGGCTCGAATCAGGCTGGGAAGGTCCAAATCCGCCAGCACGCCGATCCGCTCAATCGTGACGTCAGGCCGCTGGTACATCGCGATTTCCTTCTGATCGCGCGCATAGTGCCCCTGGACCGGGAAGACAGTGGTGACGCGCGGCCCCACACTCTTTTGACCGCCGCAAGAATCCGCACCTTGTCGTCGATGAAGACATAGTGGTCGGCGGGGTGGCGCTCGGCGAGATCGTCGAGTTCCTTTTCCTTGTGGATGTAGATCAGCACCTTGCGCTCGAAGGCCTCCATCAGGCCCGATCGTTCGATCTTGAGCGGCTGAAACACCACGTCGCCGTCCGAGACGATTATCGTTTCGCCCAGCGGGCGGCAGGACTCGACCGCGTCGAGCGAGCCGGGGAAGAGCCGGTTGGCGAACGGGTAGTTCACCAGGAAGGAGGAAACCGAAAGGATGCCGAAGTCGTGAGGGTTTTCGACCCGGTAGCGTTGCAGCGCCCCGAGGTAGTCGGCGTAGCCGAGTTCCGCGCGCAAGTCCTCGAACAGCTCGCTGTAGCGGCGCTGTCCTTCGAGCCCCACCCCCATCGCCAGATGGCGCATGAGGTCGGCGGTGACCCGGTCGTTGTCGAGCAGCGTATTGTCGACGTCGAACAGAAACGCGGCGCGCCTTAAAGCCATATTTCGATCACCTGCCCGGTCCGGTGTTGCGAAGCATCGATTATCGGCCCCGTAACGGTCGCGCTCAAGGCGCAGCCCGGCGGTGCGCGCGGCGGCCCGCGGAGCGCCGGCAGCCGACATTTTGTAGGGCTGAGGCGGGCCCGTTCGGGCCGGTCAGGGCGGCGCTGCCGGGCGGGATCAAGGCGGCTCAAAAGCCCTGCTATTGCCGCCAATTGAGGCGAATTCGGACCCAATACGCCGTTCTTTAGACCCCTGCGCCGGCCTTGAATCGCCCCCACTTGACATTCTCGGCCTTTCCCGCCATAACCATACCACTACAACTTGTAGATTAGGTTTTATAACCAAATGTACGCTGGCAAGCGAGGAGGGGTAGGAAGATGGGCCTAGAGCAAATTTCCCTGGATCGGACGGCTGACGACGCGCTGTTCGCGCTGGAAGAACAGGCCGAGGGCGGTGGCGAATGGCTGGAGGTTGCCGGACTGGGCGCCGGAACGGCCCGGCTGGGCGCCATGATCGGACGGTGCGAGGCGATGCGCGATCTGTTCAGGACCGTCGGGCGGCTCGGGCCGCACAAGTCGACGGTGCTCATCCAGGGCGAATCGGGCACCGGCAAGGAGTTGGTGGCCCGCGCGCTCCATCTGCTGGGGCCCGCGCCCAAAGGCCCGTTTGTCACGTTCAACTGCTCGAACCTGGTGGATACGCTGGCCGAGTCCCAGCTCTTTGGCCACGTGCGCGGCGCCTTCACCGACGCGAGGGAGACCTCGCTCGGCTACTTCCGCTCCGCCGCCGGCGGCACGCTTTTCCTCGACGAGATCGGGGAACTGCCGCTGCGGCTCCAGGCCAAGCTGCTCAGAGTGGTCGAGACCCGCGAAGTGCAGCCGGTCGGCTCTTCGCAGAGCCATCTGGTGGATATCCGGCTGATCGCGGCGAGCAACTGCGATCTGCGCGCAATGGTCAAGGCCGGCCAGTTCCGCGACGATCTCTACTACCGGCTCAATACCAGCGTGGTGCTGATTCCGCCGCTGCGGGAACGCGGCAGCGACGTGGAGGCGCTCGCCGCGCACTACGTCGAGCACTACGACCAGATGCTCAGCAAGCGGGTGAAATACGTCTCGCGAGGGGCGATGAAGGCGCTTGCGGCCTACGACTGGCCGGGCAACGTGCGCGAGCTCTCGCACGTGGTGGAAAGCGCGATGCTGCTCACGGACAGCGACCGGATTGACATCGGCAATTTGCCCGCCTACCTCGTCAAGGCAGCACCCGGCGCAAGCGATCTGCGCGGCCCCGCTATCCGCGGGGGGGCGCCGCAGCGGCCGGCAGGAGATGAGGGAGAGTCGGCGCCACTATCGCTGGATCATGCTGTCAACGAGGCGGCGAAGGAAGCGCTGGTGCGCGCGCTGGACAGGTCCGAGGGCAACTGCATCCGTGCGGCGCGACTTTTAGGAGTTTCGCGCTACACTGTGTATAGGATGATCAGCCGCTTCGGTCTGGCCGAAGTCCGTTCCAACCGCAGCGCGCGTTGAGCCGCCCTTTGGGGGCGACGGGGCTGCGCGCGGCCCGGCGCGCACGGCTTCGCGGCCCCCAGGCCGGGTCGTCCCGCCTATGGCATTCGCGCCGATTTCCATCGTGCCGCCGCGACTCCGGCTTTGCCGTGACGTTCCTATTTCGCTCCTGTTTGTCGCCGAGCGGCGAAGTCTGCTAGCCTCGGCGCGTGTTAATCTGGAGAAGCTGGCCGAGCCTGCGGCGAGTGGCGATCCGCCGCGAATGACCGCTTACTCCCGAGCTCCTCGCCAGCGAGCGGCGGTCACGCGCAATGAGGCTTGAAGGCGGCTGAACCTGCAACATCGCGTCTCGAGAGCGGTTGTGGCGCGGGCGGAACCGGTTGGAGATGTTTTGGAGAATTGCAACGGAGAGGACACCAATGGACGCAAGCGCTGAAGTCAGCGAGTATTTGGTAGTCAACCGGGTCGAGGTTCTAAGTCAGGGATGCTGCGCGGTATGCGGGCGCGGCTTCACCAACAACCCAATCGGCGAGAAGGCCATGGTGCTGACGCTGGGCAATGGCCAGCGCACCTATTTCTTCTGTGGCGGCTGCGGAGATAATATCGTAAGCCGTGTCGAGTCGGACGATACTCGCCGGCGCTACGTATGGGACTGGGCTATCCCGCTGAGGAACGGCCGGCCCGGCTGAGCGCGCCCAAAAAAGGGGGCGCAAGCCGGGGGTGAAGAGTCGCTTTCCTCAAGGGCGGCCGGGTGGGATGCTGGCGCGGTTCTTCGGCAAGCGGACGCCGGAATGCTTTCTGCTCGGACGAGGTCTTGAACTGACGCTGCCGCGATGCGGCGCGTGTGGGAAGGACCTTGACCTGCCCGATCCTGCCGGCGAGGCGTTTCTGCTCGCCGCGCCCATGTCCGACCTGGCGGAAAACGGTGACCGCAACTGGCTGTTCTACGGGACTAAGGTCCTGGTCGCGGTGGTGAGCGCGCGTCTGGCGCCTCTGCTGAACGCATCGGTCGCGATGTTCGGCGAGAAGGTGCTGGTAGCGATGGCACGCAACAGGGCCGGTGGCCGCCAGGCGATCGTGCTATGCGGGAACTGCGCTGCGAACGTGCTCGCGCGGGTGAACCCGCCGAACCGCCAACACTATGTCTGGGACTGGCTTGCCGAATTCAAGCCGCGCCGCAGCTATTCCGGAGCGATCCCGCTACCGGCTCACTTGATCCCGCAGAAATAGAGTCGCTTCGCGCTTCGCAGACCTCTCCTTCGATCGTCAAGCCGCAGGTGCGCTCCCGGCCCGATGCGTCATGTTGCATTGTGGGACGGGACGAGTCCCGCATCCGTGACTAACTAATCCACTCAGCGCGCAGTACAGCTCGCGTTTGCATGACGAGCGGCTGGCACGAGACCTGCCTCTTGTTGGTTCTGCGCGTAATGAGGTTTTGAACGAGTGAACCGCGCGTCGAGGAGTAAGAGCAATGGATATGTTCACAAAATTGTTTGTCAGAATCACCGAGCACAAGGGTCAGACGATGACTGAGTATGCCCTCATTATGGCGGCAATCGCGGTCGTCGTATACACGGCGTACAAGTCCCTCGGCGGGGCGATTACCAACACCGTTGCCAACGTCACGGCCAGTTTGTAGTCGCGGCCAGCCGGATGGCCGGCGACCGGGCTGGACACTCATCGCGCGCGAAGCGGCGGAGGAATGCGCGAGAGAGAGGCAGCCCAGTTGCCGGGTCTCTCTCGCTGGTAATTGGCTGAAGGAAGAATCCCTGGAGACCGACAATGAGTATGACAGTTCTGCGGAAGCTATGGTCGAAAAGCCGGGATCGCGCCGGACAGACCATGACTGAGTATGCACTGATAATGGCGGCGATCGCGGTTGTGGTCTACACCGCATACACCAGCCTGGGCGCCGGCGTCGTGAACACGGTAGCCAACGTAACAAGCAGCCTGTAAGAAGCCCCGCGCGGTAGTTTCGAGGCAGAGATCTTCATCGGCGCGGGAAGCGGCGGCGATGCGGGTAAAGAGATTGACCGTGACGAGTCGGCGGTGAAGGGGAGGGCTGGATGAGACGCGAGTTCGTTTTCGGAATGGTCGCGGCGCTGGCCGCGACGCTCGCAGCCGTGGTGGTGTACTCGGCACTCGAGAAGCAGCGCGCGGAGTTGCGGAAGGCGGCCCTCGGCACGGTGGAGATCGCGGTCGCGGCCCGTTACCTGCCGCTCGGAACGAAAATCGAACCCGGCGCGGTCAAGTTTGCCCGCTGGTCGCGCGAGAGCCTGCCGCCCGGCGCGGTGACCGATCAGACCAGCCTCATGAGCAGCATCGTGAAAGACAGCTTCGTCGAGAACGAGCCAATCGTCACCAGCAAGCTGTATTCGGGCCAAAAGGTCGGTGGGATTCTGCCGCTGCTGATTCCGGCCGGGATGCGTGCGATGTCGCTGGCGGTCGACGAGGTGAGCGACGTCGCCGGCTTTATCCTTCCCCAGGCGCGGCTCGACGTGCTGGTCTCGGTGCAGGAGCAGAACCAGAAGTCTTTCTCAAAGGTCGTGTTGCAGAACCTTGAAGTGCTGGCCGTTGCCCAGCAGATCGCGGGCGACAAGGACGAGCCGCAATTGGTCAAGGTCGTGACGCTGCTGGTCACGCCGCAACAATCGGAGCGTCTCGCCCTGGCCGGTCACGAGGGCGTGCTGCGGCTGGCGCTGCGCAACTACACGGACGACAAAATCGTGCCGACCAACGGCGTCGATACCGACGCCCTGATGCGCCCGGACAGCACGGCCCCGATGGCGGTCGCGAAGCTCCAGTCCCCGCTGGCTCGCGCCCACGGTGCGCCGTTTGCCCAGATGGACGTGGAGATCGTGCGGGATGGAACGCATCGCGAAATCGTTACGTTCGTCAAGGGAACCAGCACCAGGCGCTTGTCGCGCGACCGGGAGCCATCTCCCGCATCACAATGAGGCGGTCTTTGAAAATCGAAAAGGAAAGCCGTTCCATGAAAGCGGGCGCCGCGCGCAGGGCCGCGCCGAGGGGCAAAGCGTCAGGCGGCCACGCCGCCGCGATACTTGCGCTGATCGCGCTCGTGATTTTCCGGATTGCTTGCGCGCGCGCACAGGCAGGCGAAGTCCCGACCGAAAAATCGATCGTCATCAACCGCGGCGAAACATATCTGATCACCGGGGCTGATTCCGCAAGCCTGCCCGAAGTCCGCACGGTCAGGAATCCTCATGCCTTGATCGTGAACCAACAGGCGGACGGCTCGGTGCTGGTGCTTGGCGCCGATCCGGGCGTGCAATCGGTCCGCGTGATCTCGCAGGGGCATCCCGAGACCTATACTTTCACCGTTCGCGCGCTCAGCGACCCGGACCATCCGCTGAATCCCGGAGCCGCTCCGACGGCCGTGAGCGATCCGTTCGATCGCGGCAGCGGGCCGGTGAGTCCGGCCCAGGGGGCCGCACAGACATTCACCACCGATCCGCCTGCGATCGAAACGCGCGACGGGGAGCCTTCGCACCATCGTCCCGACAACCTGCCCGAGGACACCGTATCGCTGAGCTTTGGGACCTCGCGGGTCTTCAATTTTCCAGGACGGATCAAGCGGATCGCGATCGCGGACAGCGAGATCGCCGACGTCCAGGTGATGGATCCCCATCAACTGATGTTGATTGGACACAAGCCCGGCTTCACCACGCTCGCAGTGTGGGACGATCAGGGCGATTACCAGGATTGCCAGGTGCGGGTCGAGCAAGGCGGACGCCAGCAGGTGATGCTGGATGTGATGGTGGCGGAGCTCGATCGCACACGGATGGAAGCGCAGGGCATCGACCTGTCCGCGACCCTCGCCAATCATGGCGTGTCGCTGGTGGGCCTGCCAGGCTCCGTCGCTTCTCCTTACAGCCCGACCAGCGTTCTCAACGGAAGCGGCACCAACACCACCGGCGGCATCCTTCCGCAGGCCGGGAGCCTGATTCCCTTGCTGCTCTCCAGCAACCTGGTTTACGGATTGGCGGCCGGCAGCTCCAGCTTCCAGACCCAATCTTTCCTGAATTTCCTGGAGAGCAATTCGCTGGCCCGGGTACTCGCGCAGCCGCAACTGGTGGCCAGTTCGGGAGAGGAAGCGAAGTTCCTGTCCGGCGGCGAAATCCCGATCATCATCGCGCAAGCCCTGAATACCAGCATCGTGTTCAAGCAGTTCGGGACCTCGGTGATATTCGTGCCGACCGTGATCGGGAAAAACGAGATCGAGCTGGTGGTGAAACCCGAGGTCTCCAAGCCGGACTTCACGGAGGGAGTCCAACTGCTCGGCTTTGTGGTTCCGGCCTTTATAACGCAACGCGCCGAGACCGTGGTTCGAATGAAAGACCAACAGACGCTGATCATCGCGGGACTCATCCTCCGCGATCGCAGCAGCGCGGTGGACAAGGTTCCCTATCTCGGCGACATCCCGTTCGCGGGGAGTCTTTTCCGGCATACCACCTACCAGGACCAGAAGACCGAACTCGTGATGACCGTGACGCCGAAGATCGTGAGCCCGATCCCTGACGGCGGGCAGGTGGAGTATCCGGCCAGCGGCCCGATGACGCGCGAAGAACTGCGCACCGCACCGGTGAATCCGCCCGACGCGAGTCGGCCGCGATTCTAGCGGGGTCCCAGGTTGTCGGCGCGCATGCCAAAGGCGACCGGCGGGACACTTTCCATAACACGCCGGAATGGTCGAGTTGATGCGCAAGAGTCGGACCGGCATTGATGGCCGCTCCCATAGAAGCAGTGACAAAACCAGCATCGTGGACGGAAATCGGACAGCGCAACCCGCTCCGCGCGCTGCTGGTGGTCGCTCAGGCCGATCGGCGCGTCGAACTCAAGGCCGCGTTGGCCGCGTTGCTGGACCCGCCGCTGGAGATCCTCGACGCCGAACCGGGATTCAACGATCAGAGCAACGGCGGACCGCCTGCGGACGTCGAGATGGTGGTCTTCGGCGATGCGGACGAGGAACCTCCGCTGGCTCGCCTGCGCAGCCGCGCGGCGCATTCTCCCAGGCCGGCATTGTTCGCGCTGCTGCCGGACCGCTCGCCAGGGCTTATGAGGCGGGTGCTGCGAGCGGGGGCCGACGAGGTGCTGTTTCTGCCCCTGAATGGGGCAGAGACGACTCGCGCCCTGCTCAAAGTAAGCGAGACCCGATGGCGCAGTGAGCGCGGCGGCCGCGGCGTGGTCTGCTCGATCACCAGCACAGTGGGTGGCGTCGGGGTCAGCACGGTTGCGGCCAATCTCGCGCTTGCGCTGCGCCACTCGCTCGACAAGCGGGTGGCTGCGGTTGACCTGGATCTGCAAGAAGGGGGACTCGGCCTTTTTCTCAACCTCGAGCCGCAGCATACCATCGCCGATCTGACCGATCCGGCCAAGAAGCTCGACTCGATCCAGCTCGAACTCGCGCTCAGCAAGCATCCCTCGGGGATTTACCTGCTTGCGGCGCCCACGCGGATCGAGGACAGCGAACTGGTCACCGATGCGATCTTTGCGCCGGTGCTGGAGTTGATGCGCCAACTGTTCGACTACGTGGTCGTTGACTGCGGGCGCTGCATGAACGAGGTCTCGCTGGCGGCGTGGGAGCGCTCGGACAATCTGCTTTACGTGCTCACCCAGTCGCTCGGATCGATGCGTTGTGCGTTGCGCTTTGTCGACTTGTTCCGCCGGCTGAAAGTCAAGGTCGAGCCGGAATTCATCCTCAACTCGTTCACCGCCAGTCATCCGATCAGCGCCGAGCAGATTTCACAGACCCTGCTGCACTCGCTCTACGCGCAGATTCCGCGCGACGACAAGAACCTCGAGCGCGTTCAGTGGGGCGCGCGCGACCTGTGGCAGGTGGCGCCGCGCTCGCCGCTGGTCCACAGCTTCGAGGAGCTCGCCGCGAGGCTGGCAACCGCCCCCGGAGAGGCTCCGGCGCGCAGGGGCGGAATCGTGGAACGCCTGCTCGGCGCGATCTCGCGCAACTGAGATTTGATCGATGAAGCTGCTCGATCGCCTTTCCAACAACCGTCCGCGCTCCGCCCAGCCGGCTCCGGGAAATATCGCCGCACCGCCGTCGCGAAGGGCGAAGGACGGCGCCGCCGACGGCTTTCGCCAGCTCAAGCTCAAGGCGCACTCCAAGCTGTTCGAGGTCCTCGACCTGGCTCAGCTGCAGAGCGTCGATTCGGCCGCCGTGTCGGCAAAGGTCACTGCCGCCATCGGGGACCTCCTCAAAGAAGAGCAAAGGCTCCTGACCGACGCGGATCGCGCCCGCCTGATCGACGAGATCAAGAACGAACTGCTGGGTCTCGGCCCGCTCGAACCGCTGCTCTGCGACGACGACATCACCGACATCCTGGTCAATGGCCCCGGCCAGGTTTACGTGGAACGAAAGGGCAGGCTGCAGAAGACCGAGATCGTCTTTCAGGACGACCAGCACCTGATGCTGATCATCGACCGCATCGTGTCGCGGGTGGGAAGGCGGGTCGATGAGTCCTCGCCGATGGTGGATGCGCGGTTGCCGGACGGGTCGCGCGTCAACGCGATAATACCGCCGCTCGCGCTGGACGGACCGTCGCTGTCGATCCGCCGCTTCGGGACCCATCGCTATCGAATCGAGGATTTGATCGCGAGAGACACGCTCACTTCCCAGATGGCCGAAGTCCTGTCCGCGATCACCAAGTCGAGACTCAACGTGATGGTCTGCGGCGGCACCGGTTCCGGAAAGACCACCCTGCTCAACTGCCTCTCGGGCTTCATTCCGGAGAACGAGCGGATCGTCACTATCGAGGATTCGGCCGAGCTGCTGCTCCAGCAGCCCCACGTGGTGCGGCTCGAGACCCGGCCGCCCAACCTGGAGGGCAAGGGCGAGGTCACCCAGCGCGACCTGGTGAGGAACTGCCTGCGAATGCGCCCCGACCGCATCATTGTCGGCGAGGTCCGCAGCGCCGAAGTGATCGATATGTTGCAGGCCATGTCCACCGGTCACGACGGCTCGATTTGCACAGTCCACGCCAACAGCACGCGGGAATGCCTGTCACGGCTCGAAATGATGATGCTGCTGTCCGGTTACGCGATTCCCCAGCGCGCGATGCGCCAGCAGATCTCGTCCGTCGGTCAACGTCATCGTGCATCTCAGCCGCTTGTCCGACGGTTCGCGCAAGGTGACGAAGATCTCGGAGATCACCGGGATGGAGGGCGAAGTGGTGATGATGCAGGACCTGTTCGAGTTCGTCCAGGTCGAGCACCAGCCCCACCGGCAAGGTCCTGGGCAACTTTCGCTCGACCGGAATTCGGTCCGCATACGCGGCCAGGATCGAAGCCGCGGGTTATGGGATCGACCCGCGGCTTTACCGGAGCGGGGCCTGAGCGATGGACTCGACCGCCGTCAAGGAGTTCCTGTCGCTGGCGCTCATCGCAGTCGCCGCGGTAATCGCGGCGCGGGTCTCGCGCGGCGGCCGGGTTGACAAAGCGCTGGAGCGTCTGAAGTCAAAGCCGGGCGAGCCGGAGCACCATTCCTCGGCGCGCAAACGCCAGGCCGAGGCGGCAAGCCTTGAAGGCAGCATACTGGAAAAGATCGACTTAACGCGATGGTTCGAGCAGAACATGTGGCAGGCCGGGGTTTACATTCGCGTTTCGGAGATGCTGCTGGTGATGGTGATGCTGTTCGGGATCGCGGAGGTCGTCGCGGACACCTTGTTCGACTCATGGCCGCTGGCGCTTGCCTGCGGCCTGGGCGCGGCCATATTGCCGGTGCCTTACATACGCCTGCTGCGGCGGCGCCGTCTCAGGAAATTCGCCGCTCAACTGCCCCTACGCGCTCGACCTGATCAAATCCTTGCTGGAGGCTGGTCATTCGCTCCAACGAGGCCTCCAGGTCGTCGTCAAGGAACTCGATGATCCGATTGCCGGCGAGTTCGCGACCGCGCTCGAGCAGACCAGTCTCGGCCTGCCGCTGGCGCTCGCTTTCGAGGAGATGATCAGGCGGGTGCCGCAGGAGGATCTCAGGCTGCTGGTGGTCGCAATCAAGATCCAGGCCGAAGTCGGAAGCAGCCTGTCCCAGCTGGTCAGCCAGCTCTCGGAAGTCATGAGGGCCCGGCAGCGAATCCAGTCCCAGATCAGAGGCCTCACCGCGCAGTCGCGCATGAGCGGAATAATCGTCGGCCTGCTGCCGGTCTTCGTGCTGGTCGCGTTCAGCATCGTGCAGCCGGGCTACGCACACGATCTCATCCACGATCCGCTCGGAAAAAAAATGCTCGAGAGCGCCGTGGTCCTGGATATCATGGCGCTGTTCACTATCCGCCACCTGCTCAGAGTGGACTACTGATATGCCATCGTTGTTCATAGTAGTGAGTATCTACGTTCTGGTCGGGACCGCAGCGTTAGCCGTCTACCTCGCGGTTTCCACCAACAAGCGCGCGCTCAAGGAGCGGATTGACGACCTGGCGACCGAGGCGCGAGTCTCGCGCAGAATGTTCGACCTTCGCCCCGGCGAATCGCATCGAATGGGCCGTAGGCTTTTGCTGTGGGCGACCAAGCGGATTCCCAGCCCCAAGCTGGGGACTCCCAGGGTCGGAAAGACGGTCCGTACCCTGATGCAGGCCGGGTATCGGCGATCCAGCGCGGTCCGGACCCTCCAGTTGCTTCGGCTGGGCTGCGGGACAGGTCTCGCGCTGGTCGGGGGAATCGCGGCGTTGCTGTTGAGCATGCCATCGACATCATTCCTGCTGTGGATCGCGGGAGGTGGGGCCGCGGGCGCGATCGCTCCCGACTACTATGTCGGTAGCCGCGCGCGCAAGCGGCAGCGGGCCATGGCCCGCGAGCTGTCCGACGTGATGGATTTGCTGGTGGTGTGCGTCGAGGCGGGCCTCGGCCTGCACGAGGCTATCAGGGTGGTCGGCACCGAGGTCGGTCGCCAGGGCGCGGTGATCGGCCGCGAACTGGCGGAGGTCTCCGGCGAGATGGCGGCGGGCAGCTCGCTGGGAGTGGCGTTGCGCGCCTTCGCCGATCGCACCGCGGTCGAGGAGATCAAACCGCTGGCCGCGATGCTGATTCAGAGCGAGCAGATGGGAGCGCAAATCGCTCCGGCGCTGCGGGCCAGTTCGGAAGCCCTGCGCGCCAGGCCGCTGGCTGCGGGCCGAGGAGCAGGCGCAGAAGACCACCGTCAAGATCCTGTTCCCGCTGGTGCTGTTCGTGCTGCCCGCGATGATGATCGTGATCGTGGGCCCGGCGGTCATCCAGATCCTGCGCACCCTCAGCCAGTAGCGGAGTGTCCCGTCGCAGCCGGCGCCGGGCCGGCCGGGGTCAGATGCCGGCGGCGTTGAGCAGCGCGCAGCGCAACTTGAAGAAGTGGATCATCAGGGTGAGGTATCGGATGCGCCATGAAGCCGTCAGCCCGCTGCGGCTCAGATCGATGCGGTACTGCGGATCGATTGCCGAGGCGGCGGCGTGGAGTTGCGCGATCAAGCCGGGGTCGGTGCGGCCGCAGGCTTCCCCTTTGCGCCCGACAATCTCTCTTACGTCGGGATAGCTGTAGGCCGAGAGCGCCACGACCGCGTCGGAAAACAGCTCCTGCTCCTGGGCCAGGTGCTGCGCGAATATGTTGCCCATCGCGGCCTCGCCGCCGCACCCGCCGGCCCCGATGCTGTTGTAGACGTAGTGGCCGAGCTCGTGCCCGATGGTGGCCGCGACGGCGCCAGGCTCATGTGCGGTATTGAGAAAAATCACGAACTTGCTGCGGTCCTCGACCTTGGTCTCGCACGAGAATCCCCACAGCGAAAGCCCGGTGTTCTGCACGTAGGGTTGCGCGTTCACGACCACGTCGCCCCATTTGAAAACCCGCTTGAGCTGATGCAGGTTCTGCCGATCCTGCCAGCATCGCCAGATGTAGCCGTAGGGCTTGATCAGGTTCTCCACCACCCTCAGCAGCTCATGGGCCAGCTCGGTCGATGGAAAGCCCGGCGCCTCGCGGTAGTCGGTCGAGATTACCGTGCGCAGGTCGGCGAGCGGATGCTCGAACTCGCCCGGAATCGACCTCGGCGGCAGGTTCAGCCCGGCAAGCAGCCGCGCTATGATCGCTTCATCGGGGCTGTCAGGCTCGGCTGCAAGCGACGAGCACGAGGGTTCCGGCAACGGCGCCGATTGCAGCTTGGCGGCGCCATTGGAGTGAAGCGGCTGGATGGAGGCGCAAGGCGCGGCGGCTTCGCCGCCGCTATCGGGATTATCCGGTGCCGCGCGGTCCGTGCGCTCTGCGTGGTCCGCCATGCCCGGAGTCCCGCTGCCGGCCCAATCCCAAGCTGTCGCGCTGATAGCCATCTTGTAATCTTTTATGTCAATGTGTATATCGAAGCAAGTGCCGGCCGCCGCTCCGGGCGGACGCGGCCCGGACTGGCGCTGCGCGCCTGCGGCCTGGAAGCCGATATCAGGCCGGCCGCGGGATCGGGAGGGAGATGCTGAAGGCGGGTGACAAGGCCCCGGAGTTCGTGCTGCCGGCTCACGACGGCGGCAGCTTCGCACTCGCCGCGATGCGCGGGCAAAGCGTGCTGCTGTGGTTTTTTCCCGAGGCGGATACGCCGGGATGCTCGCTGGAGGGGCGTGGCTTCCGCGACCATCAGGAATACTTCGACGCCGCCGGCATCGTGGTGGCCGGCGTGAGTTTTGACCAGCCGGCGGCCAACGCCGCCTTCGCGCGCAAATTCAACTTTTCTTTTCGGCTGCTCAGCGATACCGATCGCGCCGTGGCGCTCGCGTACGGCGCCTGCGAGGGGCCGAAAGCCGCGCGGGCGGATCGGGTCAGCTTCCTGATCGGCGCCGACGGCCGTATCGCGCGCGTTTACGATCAGGTCGACCCGCGCGATCACGCCGCGCGGGTGCTTGCCGATTTGCTGGAGGCGCAGGAGGAGTAGGTTATCCGCCTGAATGTATTATTTCGCTACTAAAGTGTGTCATCCGGCGGGAATCCGCGACAGGCAATTGTCGCAGCTGGAGGGGGCGGTTTGGACTATTCCGGCTTCGGTTGCGCTACACCGCGCGTGCCGTCTCGCCCCTGCAATGGCCTGTGTCTTGCTGCGAGACGCGTAGAAGCGCGCCGGGGCTCCAGGAGCGGGGCAGGGGCGGGGGGGCGCGGATAATCGGACCGCTAAAGGTGGCATAGCAAGATGGAAACCAACGGCAGCGACGGATCGAGCGAGGAGTCGATCGATCTCGACACGCTCGGTTCGGGCTGCGCCTACGTGGCCGGGATGGTGGTGCGGTCGGCGCACATGCGCGAGGTGGCGAGCGCCATCGCGCGCCTGGGGCCTTACAAGTCGACGGTGCTGATTCAGGGCGAGTCCGGCACCGGCAAGGAGCTGGTGGCGCGCGGGCTTCATCTCATGGGCTCCGCCCCCAAGGGGCCGTTCGTGACCTTCAACTGCTCCAACCTGGTCGAGACGCTGGCGGAGTCGCAACTGTTCGGCCACGTGCGTGGCGCATTCACCGACGCGCGCGAGGACTCGACCGGCTACTTCCGCTCCGCCGCAGGAGGCACCCTGTTCCTCGACGAGATCGGCGAGCTGCCGCTCCGGCTGCAGCCCAAGCTCCTGCGCGTGGTCGAGACCAAAGAGGTGCAGCCGGTCGGCTCGCAGCGCACCTATCACGTCGACGTGCGGCTGATTGCGGCGACCAACCGCGACTTGCGCGACATGGCGAAGGTGGGCCAGTTCCGCGACGACTTGTACTATCGCCTCAATGCGACCTCGATCACGATTCCGCCGCTGCGCCGGCGCCGCGAAGCGATCGACGCGATGGCCGCGCACTTCATCGAGCATTGCAACCGGATGCTCGGCAAGCAGAAAAAATATCTGTCGCGTCGCGCGCTCAACGTGCTGCTGGCCTACGAATGGCCCGGCAACGTGCGCGAATTCGCAAATGCGATCGAGAGCGCGGTGATGCTCGCGGATCGCGACCGGATAGACGTGTGTCACCTGCCGGATTATCTGACCAAAGTCGTACAGGCCGCGAGCCGTCCGTCGGCGGACGCAACCGCGATTGCGCCGGTCGAAGTCCGCTCAATCAGCGAGCGCGGGCTGCCGTGCGAAACGCCGCACGAGGAGACCGACCGGCAACTCGACCCGCTGCGGCCCCTGACGCTGGACGAGGTAATCAAGCAGACCCTGCTGCGCTCGCTGGAGGAGACCGGTGGCAATCGCCGCCGCGCCGCGGAGGTCCTCAAAATCTCGCGTTCCACGCTCTATCGGATGCTCGCGCGTTACGATCTGGCCCACATGGTCCACAGCCGCGGCGGCCATGGGCCGATAATCGGCGCGGCGGCCGATTCGGTCAAGCCATACCAGGTCTGACGCCGGCTGCGCGATCGCCCGCGGCGCTGGCTTCTCGGGGCGGTTTGCAACAAGATCGATACCGTGGCTACGAATCGGCTTGCCGCGGTCGCGGGCGTGATCCTTTCGGCGATGTTCACGATCGCGCCGCCGGCTGGTTCAAATGACAACCCGCCGCCCGGCGCCCTGGTCCGGCTCGAACGCACGATCGGCCTGAGAGTCGCGCACGCGCGCGATGCCGGCGTGGTCGATCCGGACAAGCGCAAGTTATACCTAGAAGCGCAGGAGTACGACGGCAAGGGCGAGCAGGCGCTCAGGACGGGGGACTACGGCGAGGCCCGGAGCGATTTCCTGCACGCCGGGCAATTGCTCGACACGCTCGGCATGTGACGTTTTTCGCCCGCCCGGCTTTTGATAGTTTCAAGGCGGGAAGTATCGATGCCGGGAGCGGAACAAATCTGGTCCGAGGCGGTTCGCACGCTGGAGCGCGGCAAGCGCTTCGCCCTGGCGACCGTGATCAGCGTGCGCGGTTCGACCCCGCGCGAAATCGGCGCGAAGATGCTGGTGCGGGAGGACGGGCAATTCGGGACTATCGGCGGCGGATGCGGCGAGGCGGAGGTCTTCCGCAAAGCTGAAGTATTACTTCAAGAAGGCGTCGGCGCGCGCATTGCCGAAGTCGATCTGACCGGCGATTTCGATCAGAACGAAGTCGGCACGTGCGGCGGAATCATGGACGTGTTCATCGATCTGTGGTCGCCGGCGCAGGACCTGGCGATGGCGCACAGGCTGGCCGAGGCGGCGGGACGCAATATTCCCGCTGCCCTCCTGACGGTGGTGGAGGCCGGCGCAAATCTAGGCGCGCCGGCCGGGGTGGTTAAGAGGGCGCTGATCGGCGCCGAGGCGCCCGCGCTACCGATCGCGATTCCGGCGCCGGCGCTCGAACAGCTCGCGGAGCGCACGCGCCAGGCCTCGCCCGGACTTTTCGAGCTCGACGGCGCAGGCGGTCTCAAACCAGTCAAGCGCTTCGAGCCGAATGGGGCGCCGCGGCTGTTCCTCGATCCGGTTGCGGGCGCGATGCGTCTCATCATCGCCGGCGCCGGGCATATCGCGCAGCCGCTGGCGATTCTCGGCAAGCTCGCCGGATTGAAGGTGACGGTAATCGACGACCGCGCCTCGTTCGCCAATCGCGACCGCTTCCCGACCGCCGACGAGATCATCGTCAAGCCGTTCGCATCGGCGATCGACGGCCTCAAGCTCGACTCCTATTGCTACCTCGTCGCGGTGACGCGCGGCCACGCGTTCGACGAAGGCGCGCTGCGCGCAGCGCTCAAACAACCGTGCGGTTTTGTCGGAATGATCGGATCGCGCCGCCGCGCCAGGGCGACCCTCGAGCGGCTTGGGCAGGAGGGAATCCCTGCGGAACTGCTGGACCGCGTTCACACGCCGCTCGGCCTCGATATCGGCGCGGAAACCCCGGAGGAGATCGCGATCGCAATTATCGCCGAGATCGTGCGCGAACGCCGCCTCGGCGTGCGCGACCAGCTTTCGCTGGGAGTGAAGCTCGGCCGCCTGAAGCCGTCGTCCTAGACATTCCGCGTCATGCCGGAATCATCGGCGATCCACCAGGTCGAGGGGATTTTGCTCGCGGCCGGAGAGTCCCGCCGGATGGGATATCCGAAGCCGTTGCTGAAAATCGGCGGCCGCACATTTGTCGAACATCTGAGCCAATTGATGCTCCACTCGGCGCCGCGACTGGTGATCGTGTTGGGTGCGCACGCCGCCCGGGTGCGACCTGCGATCCCGGACGACCCGAGAATTACGGTCGCAGAGAACCCGGATTATGCCCGCGGCCAGCTATCCTCGCTACAAGTCGGCCTGACGAGAGTCAGCGCCGGCGCTCGCGGCGCGCTGGTCCATCTGGTGGACCATCCTGCGGTCCGGTCCGATACCTTCGCGGCCCTGGTGAGCCTCCACGAGCGGTCGGGCAAGTCGATAACGATCGCGCGCTATCGCGGCCGCCGGGGCCATCCGGTGATCTTCGCGCGTCCGGTTTTCAGGGAGCTACTCGATACGTCCCTCAGCGAGGGGGCCCGCGCGGTGGTAAATGCCGACCCGGCCCGAGTTGAATACCTGGACGTTGACGACCCGGGGATCGTACTCGACCTCGATACGCCGGCTGACCTGCGACGCGCGTCGCTATCGCGGCCCCAGCCGGGGTAGCTGGGCGCGACGCCTGAATTGGCGCCATACGAGGCCACTGGGCTATCATGTGACCGAGCGTAACCCGGCGATGTCCGAGACGTATTCAGAGACAGGAATGGAAGCGGCGTTGGCAGAGACCACCGAACCCGGCCCGAGTTCGGAACAGACCGACGAGCAGTTAGTGGTCGAGGTGCTGGCCGGGCGCCACGCGGCATTCGCCGAGCTCGCGTCGCGCCATCGGCGGCGAGTCGAGCGGCTGTGTCGGCGTTTCTTCTCCGACCCGGAGATCGTGCGCGACCTCTCGCAGGAGAGTTTCATCAAGGCCTTCACCGGCCTTCCGGGTTACCGCCTCGAGGAGCCGTTCGCAGGATGGCTGCGAGCGATCGTGGTCAACGTCTGCTACGACGAGTTGCGCAAGCGGCGCCGTCGTCCCGAGGAATCGGTCGCCGATTTCAGTTCACCCGCAGTCGGCAACTGGGTCGAACTGGTTTCGACGGCGACTCCGGAGAAAATCGTAGAGGCCGCCGACTCCGCCGCGAGGCGCACGACGTGGCCCATCAACTGCTCGCCACGCTCAGACCCGAAGACCGCATGGTTCTGATCCTCCGGGAGAGCGAGGAGATGAGCGTCGCCGAGATCGCGAAAATCACCGGATGGAGCGCGGCCAAGGTGAAAATCCGCGCGTTTCGCGCGCGCCAGTCGATGCGGAAGCAGGCGGACCGGATTCTGGCTGCGCGCGGTTATCGAGGAATCAATGAACTGCTTTGAGACCAGGAACGGATTTGCGGCCTTCTGGCGCAAAACGCTGGAGCCCCAGGCGCGCGAGGAACTGCTGGGGCATCTCAAGGAGTGCGCGGGATGCGATCGCGCGTTCCGTACCTTCGCCCTTACCGGTCCTCTGCTCTATTCCGATGCGATTCCCGCCCGCGGAACGCCGTCGCACCGGCACGCGTCGCGATCGGTCTCCGCGATGCGCCGCGGCGGCGACAATGCGCCGCCCACGCTGAGAGCGGTCTGCGCGATGCTCGCGATGGTCTTCGCGGCGGGTTTCGCCGCATATCTGGCGACAGCCGCCCCCCGGCAGACCCTCGACGACGCGATCAGCAATCCCGAGCCGGCCAGCGAGCTGGCGGGCCAGGAAGAGCTGCCGCCGTCGCTGAACGACTTTGCCGGCTAGATCGCTCTTCACCGGGCTCGCTTTGCTGGGCGGGCTGCTGATCGGATTTGCGGCCAGCACGCTGGCCTATCGCTACCGGTTGCTGCATGTACCCGAGCGGACGATCATGCTGCGGATGGATCGGGAGCTGAATCTGACTCAGGCCCAGCATGATCAGATCGGAGAGGTGCTCGAGGACACGCACTCGAAGATGGACCAGATGCGCCACGAATTCCGGAAGCAACACGACCAGTTGCTCAGCCAGGCGTCGGAGCGGATTCGCGCGGCACTGACGCCGGAGCAACAGGCCAAGTTCGACAAATCCTTCAGATTGGGGCGCGGCCAGTTCAGGCACTCCCCGGAACCGCAGCCTTGACGCCACAGTCGCAGCCCGGCTGTGCCCGACTTCGTTCGACTATAGAGGACCGCCGATCTGATCCAGCAGCTTTCGCGCCTCCGACGCGATCGCCGAGTCCTTGCCGGTGTCGCCGCTGGCCTGCTTGAGGTAGCGTGCGGCGTCGGTGCGATTTCCCTGGTTCGCCAGGATCTCGCCGAGTCGAAGCGCGGCCAGAGATGAACCGGAGTCGAGCTCGTAGGCCTTGCGGTAATAGGGCAGGGCGTCGTCGTATCTGGGCGGCTTGAACGACAGGTAAGCCTCGCCGATATTCAGATAGGAGCTGACCGCAACCGCGCCGGTGGGCTGGTACTTCACCAGCTTCTTGTAGACTTCGACTACTTTTTCGAAATCTTCGCGCGAGTTGTAGTAGAGGCCCAGGTACAAGTAGGAATCGTTCAGGGTCGGATCGATATCGGTCGCCTGCCAGAGCAGCTTGACTGCCTGGTCACCGTTGGTCATCTTGATCGCGGCGTCGACCAAAGCCATCGCCTTGGCGCGATCGGAGCTCTGGGCGCGAACCAGCGCCGGGCCCGCTAGACCAAGCGTAAGTCCGAGCAGGAATATCGCGGCCGCTTTCAAGCCCCGTTGTTTCCGAATCAAACCGGTTCTCACAACGCAATAGATCGTGGCACGAAAGGTCCGATATTCAAAGCTGGCGTTCCTAAGCCGGTGGTGCGGCGCTTGATGCCGGAGCCACGATTCTGAAGACGAGTTCTACAAGCCTGAGATTCAGGGCCGCGGGGCTGGAATTGAACTGCCTCGAATACGGCTACGGCGGCGCCGGTAAGCCCTCGATTCTCTTTCTGCACGGCGGATCGGCGCACGCCCATTGGTGGGATTTTGTCGCCCCGGCCCTGGCGTCCGACTACCATCCGCTCGCGCTCGATCAGCGCGGTCACGGCGACAGCCAATGGGCCGCGCAATGGGCCTATGGATCGCTGCACTACGTGGCCGACCTGGCGGCGGTGATCTCAGGATGGGACTACGGAGCGCCGGTGATCGTGGGCCACTCGATGGGCGGGCATAACGCGATGCTCTACGCCGCCGCCGAGCACGCCTCGATACGCGGCCTGGTCGTGGTTGACAGCACGCCTGATTACCCGCAGCGAGCGGTGGATTTCCTGCGCAGCGTCGCCGAGCGCCCGGCGCGCCGCTACGATTCGCTCGCGGAGGCGGTGCGCAATTTCAGGCTGCTGCCGCGCGAGACCAAAGCCGCGCCCGAAGTGCTCCTGCACGTCGCGCAGTTGACATTCCGTGGGGACGGCGACGGCAAGTGGACTCACAAGCTCGATCGCCGCACGATGATCCGCGAACCGCTCGACGTCTGGGGACTGTTGCCGGAAATCAAATGTCCGACCCTGATCGTCAAGGTCAGAGAGAGTCCGCTGCTCGACCTCGGCATCGCGCGCCGGATGGCAGAGAGCATGCCCGACGGCCACCTGGTCGAAGTCGCCAATTCGCACCATCACGTGATGCTCGACAATCCCGCCGCGTTGATCGCGGTACTGCGGAATTTCGTCTCGAATCTGCCGTGAGCGGTCCGGTGCGCCATTTTCTCGAAGGGCAGCCCCGGCTCCACTATCTCGAATGGAATCCCGGCGGCGCGCATACGCTCGTCCTGCTTCACGGCAATTCGGCGAATGCGTGGTGGTGGGAGCCGCTCGCCGCGCTGATGCCGTCGCGGTTTCACATGATCGCGATCGACCAGCGCGGGCATGGCGACAGCGAATGGGTCCGCCCGGCGGCATACAGTCCCGCCGACTACGCGCACGACCTGTCGCGTTTCATCGCGGCGCGCGGACTTAAGCGCGCGGTGATTGTCGGGCATAGCATGGGCGGAGTATCGGTGCTTGCGTTCCTCGAGCGATACCACAGCGGCGCGGTCGCAGCGGTGGCTGTCGATGTGGCCGTCACTTCGAGCCGCGGCCGTGATCGTTACCTGCGGCGGCTGAAAGCGCTGCCGACCGTCACCTACCCCGACCTCGACACCGCAAAGGCGCGATTTCGCCTGATACCGTCGGAAGGGGCGATCGCGCCTGCGGTCGTGGCGGCGATTGCGGAGAAGAGCCTCGGGCGCACCGAGCACGGCCGCTACACGCTCAAGTTCGATCGTGAGAGCTTTTTCGGCAGCGACGGTATCGAGGTGATGAGCGCGATTCGCGGCGCGCGCGTCCCGCTGCTGCTGATCCGGGGCGAGATGAGCAGGATCATGACTGCCGAGGGCGCGCAGCACGCGGTCGAATCGAATCCGCGCGCGCGCCTCGAAGTGATTCCCGGTGCGCATCACCATCTGCCCCTGGAACGTCCCGACGCGCTCGCGAGATCGATCGAGAAGTTCGTCGCGGGCCTGTAGCGCGTTCTCCTCGCAGGGCCGGCTCGTGAGGCGCCCGCCGAGCGGGGTCCGACCGCGGCCTCCGAGTCACCACAGAGGACCCGGGCTTTACATAATGTCTGAGGCAGGCAGAGGGCGACGCGGGAGGATGCAGCCGCCCTCAGCGGCGTGTCGCTGAGGGTGGTTTGGAGGGGTCCGGCTAAAGACGAGTCACTCGGCGTCCATTTCGCCGTTGAACGGGACGAAATACCCCGTGTCGTAGAAATTGCCGCTGCCGTCGGTCGCGAAGCGTATCTTCGCTCCGCCGCTAACGACGCTGATGAACAGGTCAACCCCGGCGTTGCCTGTGTTGCAGACGTAGTCGTCGTTGGGACCGCTGAGGGCCGTGTTTATCGTGACGTAGCCGCTGCCGTCGAGGTTGACGGAGTACCTGCCGCCGGTAATAGCTGAGTCCCGCTGGCCGGTGTTTTCATCGCAGTGGATGATGCCACCGACCACGTTGCCTCTACCATCGAACGTGATCGTGCCGGCGCCCGAGGCTCTGGCTGTGGTGTCGTTGTAGAAACCACCATTGAAACTGAAGCCAAAGGTTCCGTTGAGCAGCGCCGGGTTCCGGTTTCCCGGCGGCAGGGTGCCCGCCGCCATCGCGACCGTCGCGGCCACCATCGCGGCCATCGCCAATAGACCAATTAACTGTACTCTACGCATCTTTCCATCCTCCGTTCGTTCTTGTGCCCCGAAGGCTCTACTGGGCGTACATTTCGCCGTTGAAGGGGACGAATTCCCCGGTCCCGTGGAAATTATTGCTGCCGTCGGTGGCGAAGTGTATCTTCGTCCCGCCGCTAACGACGCTGATGAACAGGTCAACCCCCGCGTTGAATGCGTTGCAGACGTTGGCGTCGTTGGGACCGCTGTGTGCCGTGTCTATCGTGACGTAGCCGCTGCCGTCGAGGTTGACGGAGTAGCTGCCGCCGGTAATGGCTGAGTTCCACTGGCCACCGTAGATATCGCACTTGATGATGCCACCGACCACGTTGCCTCTACCATCGAACGTGATCGTGCCGGCGCCCGAGGCTCTGACTGTGCTGTCGCTGAAGTAACCACCATTGAAACTGAAGCCAAAGGTTCCGTTGAGCAGCGCAGGGTTCCGGTTTCCCGGCGGCAGGACGCCCGTCGCCATCGCGGCTGTCGCGGCCAGCATCGCGGCCATCGCCAATAGACCAAAAAACTTTACACTACGCATTTCCCGTTCCTCCCTGTGTTGTGCCAGAGGCACTTTTTCGCCGAGCTCATAAGAACCTTTCCGCGCTCATCGCGCGCGCGCATTTCGTGCACAATCGTGGGTCGCTCGCCACCGCTTGCGGCCGCGGTCGAGCGTCTTCAGGTAGTGGGTGCAGAAGACTCGCCTTCGAGTGAGCGCCAGCGGAAGCGGTTGAGCAGCGCCATGTGAGCGCTGATTCTACGCTCGCGCGCTCACAAAAGAGAAACGCGCTCCCATGCTTGGCGGAGCTCCTAAGGTCCCTCGTCCGCGCCATGCGGGAGAGGGCAAGACGCGCGATAGATTGCGCTGCGACCTCAGTGTCGTTCCGCGCGGCGCGGGTGAGGGTCCAGACAGGGTCTTCTGCGCACTGCCAGCCTTCTGCGCGCAAGGATGTAGCCTACAGGTTGTAGTCCATCATCAATTAACTGTAGGACCCTCACCCTCGCCCTCTCCCATCTCGTGGGAGAGGGAACCAGAAACCGGCGAACATCCCGAGACGGGCGGGTCGCGACCCGCCCCTACGCAAGCAGGGGGAAGGCAGCGGCAGACACTCCGGTCACAGGGCGCGCTCCATCCTGCGATGTGGAATGCCCGCTTCCTCGAATACTTCGCCGACTGGAGTGAAACCGTTCTTCAGGTAGAAAACTTCCGCGTGGAGCTGCGCGTGCAGCACCGCCTTCCGGCAGCCGCTCGCGCGCGCGGCTTCGATCAGGAATTCCAGGATCGCGCGGCCTGCGCCCCTCTCTCGCCAGTCGCGCACCACCGCCATCCGCCCGATCTTTGTCTCCGCGCCATGCACGACCATCCTGCCGCATCCGATCGCTTCGCCACCCGCGAGCGCGAGCGCATGGAATGCGCGCGCGTCATCGGAGTCCATCTCGATTTCCTCGGGCACTTGCTGTTCTTCGATGAAGACGCGGCGCCGAATCGAGTACGCATCCGCCAATTGAGCCGGCGTCACGACCCTGACGACCACGATTGGCAGCGCGGATTTCACTTGTCACTTGCGATGGACTATCGGGTCACACGCGGCGCAGCGTGTCGGCCACGCCCGAGCGCAGGGCCGCGATTGCGGGCGCGACTGCCGATACCAGCCCGATCACGAGCGCGGCCCCGATTCCCTCGGCCATCACCCCGTTCGGCAGCCCGAAGGACAGTAACGGCCCGAGCGCCGGAACCGAGCCGCGCGCCCATCCGAGCGCCGCGCGCGCCAGCAGCGTGCCCAGTATTCCGCCACCGACCGCGACCAGCACGCCTTCGAGCGCAAGCGAGACGAGGATCTGGCCGCCGACGAAGCCGAGGCTCCTCAGCACGGCGAGCTCGTTTCGCCGCTCGCGCAGGCTCATCGAGGTGGCGTTGAGGATGGCGAGCGCCAGTGCGACGACCGAGATGATCCCGATTCCCTCGATGATCCGGGTGAGCGGCTGGAAGCGGGCCAGGAGGTCGGTGAGGAACGCCTTTTCGGTGCTGGTCTGAGTTTCCGCGCCCGAGTTCCTGAACATTTCGTCAATCGCCTGCGCGACGCGGGTGGTCGCCTCCACGCTGGCGCATCGCACCCACAGAAAGTCCACTTTCCCGACATTGTGCAGGGCGGCGTCAAGGTAGTCCCGACGGAACATGAAGGCGGTCAAATCGGGTCCCTGGTCGTAAGCGCCGGCGATTCGGAAGGTCAACGTCACCGGATAGATTTGGCTCCTCAGCGCGACATCCTGGCCGACGCGCCATCCGAAGCGATGCATCGTCGCGGCGCCGACCAGCGCCGCGTTCTTGAGCCTTCTGAACTCGGCCAGCATTGCCGGCTGGAACCGATACTCGGGCCACACAACCTCGAGGTTGTCCGCATCCATCGCCATCGTGGGGAACTGATCCTTGGGGTCATCATAGACGCCGCCCAACCAGAGCATCCGGTTGACGGCAACGACGTCGGGCAGGCTCACGATCTTGTCATAGTAAGACTCGGGAAGTTCGTAGCGGGGTGAGGCGCGATTGACAACCACCAGGCGCGGGGACTCATCGGCGATATGGGCGATCCGCGACGTGACGTAAGGCACGGCCATCACCGCGCAGAACACCAGCGTCGCGGCCGCGACGGTTGAAAGGGTGAGAATCGTGCGCCTGCGGTTGCGGCGCAACAGGTTATGCGCGGCCAGCGGAAGAAGCGCCAGCATTGTTTTCACTTCGGGCTCGCTTCGCTTCCGTTTTTCACTTCGGGGCTCGCTTCTTCCGCCCCATGACCTTTCTCTACGTCCCCACGGAGAATGCGAGAGCTACTTGATAGCGTAGATACGGCCGCTTGCGTTGCCGATGTAGATCAAGTTCCGACCTGTCGCGGCGGCGGTGGCGATCGCTTCTATTGGACCGTTCAGCCTCGCGCCCCATCGATAGCTCCCGTCTGCGTCAACTGCCGCGATCAGACCGTCGTCTCCCGGCAGCAATATTCCTCCGCCGTCGAGCGTGAGGGGCGCCGCGTCGCCGGCGTCCGGAATGTCATATTTCTCGACGATAACGCCATCGGGAGAGGCGGCGTAGAATCGATCCGACCCGAAGTAGATATTGCCGTCATCGCCGACGGCAGGGCCTGACCGAATCGGTGCATTCGTACCGGTCGTCGCGATACGCCACAGTTCCGCGCCGGACTCGAGCGCGATAGCGTGAAGGTAGCCGCCTGCCGAACCTGCGTAAGCGATTCCATCGGCGATCGCGATCGGGCCGGAGGCGCCGCCGTCCGGCATGAACGTCCATCGCTCGATACCGGACGAGGAGAACGCGGCGAGGCGCCCGCCCGCGACGGCCGCGATCACGCCGCCGTCGGGAATCGGCGCTATCGCCGCGACCTCGCCGATAGCGGCGCGCCAATTGCGGCGCCCGTCCGAGCTGATGGAGAGCAGGGCGCCATCCGCGCCGGCGTAGATTGTTCCGTCCGCGGCTACGGCGAGAGCGCCCGCGGCACTGCCGTCGGAGAGATTCCACAACTCGGCGCCGTCCGGCGCGATCGCACGCAGAACGCCGTCAATTCCCTGCGCGTAGACCTCACCGCCGAAGCCTGTCGCGGACGCGATCGAATCCGCATGCCGGCGGAAACGCTCGCGGCCCCGCGCGTCGAGTGCGTGCATGAAGCCGTCGGCCGAGACGAAGTAGAGATTGTCATCGGGACCGACCGCGATCGGCCCGCGAATGGGAGCGCCCGCGTCGAATGTCCATTGGAGCACCGCGGCGCTTCGATCGGTGGAAGCACTGCAAGGCGCGCACGAAGGAGTCGAGACGCCGAGCACCGCGATTCCCACCGGATTGCTCGAAATTCCTCCCGAGCTTGCGGTGATGCAGGCGCATCCCTCGGATGCGCCGGAAAACACGCCCGGTTGGGTCACTTGGAGAATGTCGGGCTGGCTCGATGTCCAGAGCGTCCCGGAGGCGGTGGTGATGTCCGGCATCGATCCGGTGTTGGTGGTCGCCATCGCGTGAAAGGCGATCATCGCGCCCTGCATCACGGAGGTGCTGGTAGCGGCGGGGCAGGGAGTCGGAGTCGGAGTCGGGTGGGTCACTGGTGTCGGAGTCGGTGTCGGAGCTGCGGCCGCCCCGACGCATATCGTGATAGAAACAATGTAGGGCCCGGGTGGGCCGGGAGTCGGCAACCCCCCTCCGCCGCCTCCGCCGCATCCGGGCAGGAGCGCGTTCAGAATCAGAAGCGCCGGGAAAAGCAGCAAGCCGAAACGGAGCAGTCGCATGAGGTGTCCAGCTTTGACGGCTGATACGGCGACTGTCAAGGATACAGATGCGGTCCAAAAAAGAGGCGGGCAATTGGAGAGGGGGGAGACTCCCCAACGCCCGCCTGCCCCAGAAGCGAGCCGTCACGGAAACTGCTCCGCTCTGGTAGGAGGGAGGAAGCGACTCGGACCGCGGCTGTTTTTTGGCGCACAGCACGCGTCCATGATTTTAGACGGGAGCGTTTGCGGGATATTCAAACAGTCGCTGGGACCGAATGGCGGGGTGATCGGTGCGAGTTCCGGGCCTCGCGACTGTCCGGCCGGTTTGTAGACTAAGCAACGAAGGAGACATCACAAGTGCAATATCGACGAATTGGCGCAACAGGACTAAAGGTCTCGGAACTCTGCCTCGGATGCATGACCTTCGGCCGCGAGACCGACGAGCGCGAGGCTCGCCGAATCGTGGATCGCTTTGTCGAGGCAGGCGGCAATTTTCTGGACACCGCCAACGTGTACGCGGCGGGCGCCTCGGAGGAGATCACGGGCCGCGCCATCAGGGAGCGTCGGCATCAACTCGTCCTGGCCACCAAGGTCCGCTTCAACGCCAACATCTTCATGGGCAAGCCCGTGGGACCGAATGATTGGGGCCTGTCGCGCAAGCACATCATGGAGGAAGTCGAGAGCAGCCTGAAGCGGATGGGCATCGATTACATCGATCTCTACCAGGTCCATTCCTGGGACTTCGAGACGCCGGTCGAAGAGACCCTGCGGGCAATCGACGACCTCGTGCATCAGGGCAAGGTGCGCTATGCGGGCGCCTCGAATTTCGCGGCCTGGCAATTGATGAAGAGCCTGTGGGTCAGCGATAAGGCCGGACTCGCCCGATTCGACTGCCTCCAGCCGCAGTACAGCCTCATCTGTCGCGAGATCGAGCGCGAGATATTGCCGCTCTGCCGGTCGGAGGGCGTCGGCGTGATTCCGTGGAGCCCGTTGGGCGGTGGATTCCTCACTGGCAAATACCGGCGCGGGCAGCAGCCACCCGAGAACGCGCGCCTGACCCGCCTCGATATGTGGAATCGGCTCAAGGACGATCGCAACTATTCCGTGCTCGAGGCGGTCGAGCAGGTCGCGCGCGAGCGCGGTCGCACGCCGTCGCAAGTCGCGCTGGCGTGGGTGAATCAGCAACCCGGAGTCAGCTCGGTGATAATCGGCGCGCGCACGCTCGAGCAGGCGGAGGACAACCTCGGCGCGGTGGGCTTGCGTCTCGAAGATGCGGAACTGGAAGCGCTTGAAGCGGCCAGCGCGCTCCCGCCGGAGTATCCGTTCACGATGCAATCGCGATTACCGGGCGCCCGCCCGTAGCCAGGGGCCGGAGATAGAACCACGAAGACACAAAGGCAGGCGCAAGAAGAAAATATCGTTTGTGTCTTCGTGCCTTTCTGATGAGAAGCTTAGCCGAATTTGATAGAGAAAGACCGGCGGACAGATACGTCCAACCGCGCCCCGATGAGAAAGAGACCAACAGCGATGCGTGGGACAATCGCTCTTTCGGCCCTGCTCGCGCTAGCGAGCGCGTGGGGATGCCACCGGCCCGAACCGGAGCCGGAGTCTCAGCAGGGCTCGAGCGCGCCGTCGGGCCTGCCCCGCCTCGCGGAGGCGGCGATGAAGAAAGCCCGCCGCTGGCATGCAGATGCGATCCTCGTGAATGTCGAGGTCGCCAGCCAGGGCGGCCCGTTTGAGACCACCTTGGAGTTCTATGCCCCGAGCGACTTTACCGGCTACCTGGTTCGGGAAGGCATCGGTCCTGAGAGCGACCAGGCGCTCGGAGGAGCGGTGAGTTGGGGCACTGAGCCAATCCCGCTCGACTTCCCCGATTTTCCCGACGTGGTCGCCGCGATGCGCGCGCGGGGAATGAAGGGCCCGGTGATCGGCGGCACGCTTACCGCTGTAAAGCTGTGCGGCATGATGCCGGTCATGCGCTGGGAAGTTTTGCCCTCTGCCGCCGATCAGCCCGGTATCACTGATTATGATGTTTACTTTTACGCCAACCCCAGGACGGCGCCGCGGCCGATGGACTGGCATCAGGTTGACGACCTCGCGGATAAGACTCTGAAGGGCGATATCCGCGCATGGGCGTCGCTGAGGGAAGCGGCCCAACGCGGCGACCCGAATGCGGCCACCAACGTAGGCTATGTGTTCGGGGTCGGTGCGCCTGGGGTTCCGAAGGATTTTTTGAAGGCCGGCCCATGGTTTTGCGCGGCGGCCTACCAGGGCAGTCCCGCCGCAGAGTTCAACCTTGGCTTGATGCTCGACAAGGGTTGGGGGGTTGGCCCGGGTTATGGCGGCCGAGGCGCCAGCAATCTCTACTACCCCGCGGCGGCTCAGGGGGTGCCGGAGGCGCAGGTCAATCTCGGCGTGATGATATGGATGATTCAGGCGGACCTGAACTTTCCGAAGAACGCGGCGCTCGTGCGACAATGGTGGCAGAAAGCAGCCGCGCAGGGCAGCGATGCCGCAAACAAGAACATCGCAGCTATCTCGGCCTGGAACGAGCAAACCACGGCTTTCAGCCAGGTGCCGTTGATCGAGAGCACCGCCTTCATTGAGGCGCGCAACTGGAATCCCTCGTCGAGAGGGATGATTCCCCATTCCGCGATCTTCTTTCCCGACCGGTTTCCGCCAAATCAGGGTTGGTCGCCTGCGGAGTGACCCGCCGTCGCTGCCGAATTCGGCTGGTTTGGCGGTACCGGCTTTTCCCGCTTAAAGTGTCCGCTTGAACGAGACGCTTGCAGTTACCAGCGCCAGCATCATGAACACGATCAGGAAGATCAGGTCGCCTGCGACCGCGGCGAGGTCGGCGCCTTTGAACAGAATCGATTTGAGCGCGCTGACCAGATGGGTCTCGGGATTGTAGGCGGCGAACGCCCGCAACCACGGCGGAAAGCTCTCCACCGGATAGATCGCGCCGCTCGGGAAGAACAGGATCACGTTCAGGAAGCCGGAGAACATCCCGACCAGCCGCGGATGGCCCGCGCGACCGAGCATCGCGAACGTCATCGCCAGCAGCCCGGTGCCGCCGACCACGATCAGGAACACGATCATCCCCAGCGCCGGGAATCCGCCTTCGATTGTGCCGCCGGTGATCAGCAGACCGGTGAACAGCACGATTATCGCGGCGAAGCTCGTGATTACAACTCCGCTGGCGAGCATCCCGCCCGCGATCTCCCATCGCGACAGCGGCGTTACCAGGTAGCATTCCGTGATGCCCATGAACTTGTCCATCACCCAGTTGAACACGCCCGACATCAGCGAGCCCATGAACAGCGCCATCACGATCACGCCGGGGATTAGCGAGCGATCGTAGTCCACGGTGGTGAACAATTCGGTGGGACGCAGCACGATCTGGTTGAGCTTCGGTTCGCGCGCGGTGACGAATTGCTGGCGAATCACGCTGGTGGCGTCCGCCAGTGCTCCGCTCAGGGTGTCGGCCGAGATTGCATCGACATTGTCGGTGAACAGTCCGAGCTCCGCGATTCGGCCTTCGGCGACCCGGTGGCTGAAATCGGGCGGAATCACCAGCGCGCCCTTGTAGCGGCCCTCGCGCACGGCCTGGATCGCGTCGCCGGCGTCGTTCAAGTAGTAGAGGTTGACGGTCTTGGGGCCGACCTGGAGCGCCTGCAACTGCTCGATGACGCGCGTTCCGTATGGTCCGTTGTCCTGGCTCACGACCGCCAGCGACAGGTTCTTGAGCACGCCGTGGAATGCGTTGCCGATGATCACCAGGTACACGATCGGCATCAGCACCGACGTTATGATCGTCATCGGGTTGCGCGATTGCTTGATCAGATCGCGCCGCATGACCGCCCACGCCTTCATCGGCTACCTCTGCGGCATCCCGGCACCGACGAAGAAACTGACCTTCTTGGGTCCCTCGTCGCGCAGCGTGCGGCCGGTGAAGTGGATGAAGACGTCTTCGAGGGAGAGCCGATGCAGGCTTATCGCGCTGACCTTGCCGCCGACTGCTTCGATCGCGTCGAGTATCCGGGGAATCGCCTGGGCGCCGTTGTCCGCCGAGAAGCTCAGGCGTCCGTCGCCGTTGGCCTCGACTTCGTGCGCGTAGGCTTCCGATTGCAGGACTTGAGCGGCGCGCGCCGGGTCGCCTTCGATCACCAGCTCGATTCGGTCCGATCCCTTGACCGCGGCCTTAAGCCCGGCCGGCGTGTCGAGCGCGATTATCTTGCCGCCATCCACGATCGCTATCCGGTCGCATAGCGATTCGGCTTCGTCCATGTAATGGGTGGTGAGCGAGATCGTCAGCTCGCTCTCGCGGCGCAATTGTTCGAGCAGATCGTGGACCGCGAGGCGGCTCTGAGGGTCGAGCCCGATTGTCGGCTCGTCGAGAAACAGCACCTTGGGAGAATGAATCAGGCCGCGCGCGATTTCGAGCCGCCGGCGCATCCCCCCCGAGTAAGTCGCGACCAGATCATCGAGCCCGCTCGGTCAGGCCGACCAGCTTGAGCAGCCGATGCGCCCGCTCGCGGCGCTCGCGCCTCGGCACGCCGTAGAACTCGCCGTAGATATCGACGTTCTCCCATCCGGTGAGATCCAGATCGGAAGTCATCGCCTGCGGGATTACGCCGATCGACTCGCGCACGAGCCGAGCCTGCCGCGCGACATCGTAGCCTGCGACCCATGCCTTGCCCTCGCTCGGGGCGATCAGCGTGGTGAGCATCCGGACGATCGTGGTCTTGCCGGCGCCGTTGGGGCCGAGCAGGCCGAAGACCTCGCCGCGCCGGACCTCGAAGCTGACCTGATCGACCGCGGTGAACCGGCCGAAGCGCTTGGTCAGTCCCTCAACGCTTATGGCGGAAGAAGCGGTGTCGTGTTCCATCGCGTTCGAACGAGACTTCGGCGGTCATGCCTGGCTTCAAGTCGCCCTTTGCCTCCAGCACTTCCACCTTGACGTAGAAGGTCCGGATGTCCTGGCGTCCGCGGCGGACATCATGCTCGGTGGCGAACTCGCCCTCTTGCCCGATCGACATGATTCGCCCCTGGAGCATCGTAGGCGGGTTGGTCGGCAGTCTCACGCGCGCCGATTTGCCGACCGTCAGCCAGCCCAGGTCGGTCTCCTGCACGTCGACCCGCGCCCACACCGTCGACAAATCGTCGACTGTCAGGATGGTCGTGCCCGGCGTGACCCACTCGCCGACCTCGAGCGCCTTGTTGACGATGATCCCGTCGATCGGCGCGCGGATGTTCGTGTCGGCGAGCTGGTCGGTGTAATAGTGCGCGTTGGCTTCGGCGCTCGCCACCGCGGCCTCCGCCTGCGCCAACTGGATCCGCGAGTCGTCGTAATCCTTATGCGAAATAATTTTCTGATTGAAGAGCGCGCTGTTACGCTTCCACGTGAGCTGCGCGCTTTCCAGGTTGGCGCGGGACTGCTGGAGATCGGCCTGGGCTTTGAGCAACAGATTGCGCAGGTCGATATCCTCGATTTTGCAGACCACCTCGCCCTTCTCGACGTGGTCGCCTTCGAGCGGAGTCAGTTCGGCAATCCGGCCTCCGATTCGGCTGGTGATGTTCACCTCCGGCGCTTCAAGCATCCCGACCACGTCGATCCTCTTCCTGTCGATCGTCGGGAGGAGGTAGGTGCGAATGAAGAAGTATCCGCCGACGCCGAGCGCGGCGACGATGGTGAACGTGACGATTCGCCGGAAAATGCGTTTCATCTGGGGTGCGGCGCCTTTCGCGAATTTCGCGCGCGGTTGGACAAGCCTTCCAGCAACATCCGCAAAAGATCCTGGCTCAAATCGGCGGCATCGCGGCGCTCACCGTAGTAGAGCAGCAGGGCGCGGATGGCGCCCATGATCGCCAGCGCCGCGACGCGCGAGTCGGTGGGCCGGAAGACGCCACCGGCGATTCCCTCGTCGATAACCGAGCTGAAGAACTCGAGGCCGCGCTGGCGAAAGTCGTCGATCAGCCGGTTGCGCGCCTCCGCGAGCCGCGGCTCCTCGGTCGCGACCAGGTGAAGGAAGTCGCGATGCGTATCGTAAAAGCCGAAACTCGCCACGATCGCGCGGCGCAGGCGCTCCGCCACGCCGGCCTGCGAATCCAGCGCGCTCTCCTGGGCGGCCTTTTCCATCCCATCGACGAGGATTCCGAGGTAGAGCGCCTCCTTCGAGGCGAAATAGAGGTACAGCGTGCCCTTGGCGACGCCTGCCAGCCTCGCCACGCTATCCATGGTGACTTCCTGGTATGGCTGATGGGCGAAGAGTCTCAGCGCGGCGCCGACAATCCGGTCGCGCTTCGCCAGTCGACCGTTGGCGGCGACCGGCGGCGGTTGCCCGGAATCGAAATCGGGCGCTGACATGGACGCTTGCTTCACAGAACTGACCGGTCAGTCATTATTGACTGCGAACCGGAAGCGAGTCAATCTCCTGTCGCCGCGGGTAGCGGGTCAGTTTGAACTTCGCGGGCCGTCCGCCCACAACCTGAGTTGCGGTCATTTCGCTGAGTCTGGCGGGAATGCCGGGGCGTCCGTGACCTAGTTGCACTTTTCCAAAATCTCATCCACTACGCGTTCGATCGGCGCAGTGGCGTCAATGCTCATCGCATTCTTCGGAACATCCTCTTTCGTTGCATACAGTCGCGCAATGAGTTCGCGTTCCTCTGGTTTTCCGCCGAAGTCAGTTGGGTCCAGCGCCACTCGCTCATCAATCCGCCGGTACAATGTATCAATGTCGTCGACCTCAAGAATAAAAACTCCGTCAAGCAAATGAATAAAGCGGTCGAAATTTCTGGAGCCGCCGCAGAAGAAGGAGATTGGAATGCTGTGATCAGCGATCACGGATTTTACTTTGTCTAAATCCCAAAGTAGATGCTCCTGCTGCCATAAGGCCTTGTCCCACTCGCTCTTGTGGAGTGGTTCTTTCAGCGGTTCCCCCGTCTTTGGATTCCCTCGATATTTCAACTCATCATCACCATGGAGGACATGGTAACCGCGCCGCTGCAATTCATTACCCACCGTGGTTTTGCCGGCGCCGGAAACGCCTTCGATCAAATAGTTTCTGATGCCCATTCCGATCAACACGCTTTCGGCCCACTACCCCGATTTCTTTTTGTAAGGGCCGCGCGGCTTAGCTGGCACGTTCGCCGCTTCCCATTCATCCACGATCCCGACCATATCCTCAAGCGACCAAAGCCGGTCCGTAACGCCAGCTTCCATCGCAGGCGTGCATCTGAGGGTCTGGTGAATCCGCACGAAATTATAGTGCATGAAGTAGATCGAAAGCGCGTGGACGTGGTTCTCCAACTTCTTTGAAAACGCATTGGTCAGGCGCGTGAAGCGCCGGATTCCCATTCTCATCGAAAGATTCTGGCGCTCGACGTAGGACGCGCTGATGTGTTCAGGATCGGGGCGTCCGCTGATGACGTGGCGCTCCGTACCGAGGCAGACTGCCGGACTGTAGCGCGTCTCGCCTTCCGGCGGGGCTCCATACTGTTTGACCAGCATTGCATAGTCGATATTCGTTCCGAACCCGCCAATAACCGCGTCCAGATAGGCGCGATGGCCGTCTGTGGTTCGCTGCACGCGATTCGCAAGCCTGCTCGCCACATCGCGCATGAAGGTCCAAGCCGCATCTGCATCGCGAGTATCGACGCGCCAGCTAACGATCAGCTTCGTGTCGGCGCACAGGCCCGTCCACGTCCGGACACGTCGAGCCGGGCGCGCGCCCGACTTCCACTAGCGCGGTGACCGACGATGGCTTCGATTTGTCAGTTTTATCGCTACGGCCTTGATGGGACTTTCAGGGGCTGACGCGTCCTGCTGCTCGATCAACTCAAAGAGATGGCCGTCGGGATCGTCGAAATAGATGCAGCGGCCGACCGTGCAGGCGGTTGATCTCGCCGCGTCCCGTTCCGTCGAACGCAGCGTAGAAGTTGATGCTTCCGCGGCCGATGCGCGAGAGAGCAGCATCGAATCCCGCGTCGCTGACAAGCAGGGCACACTGAAAGCCCGAGCAGGCTTTGGGTTCGGAAAAATCGAGCGTTAGGCCATTGCTGGTGCGAATGCGGACGAATTGACCCGTGTCAGCTTCCACCTCCAGTCCCAAAATATAAGCGAGAAATCCGGCCGTCGCCCGTTTGTCCTTGGCCGGGATCACGATGTGATTGACTTCGACGGCTATGTTGAGCGCGGTCTTTGATCGCCAACAGACCTCCGAATTTAACATCGCCTGCGCCAACGACGAATTGTGGATCACTTGTGCGGCTACCCCGCCTGCTTCTCCATTACTGCGGCCATCAGAGGTCTGCGCTTCGTGGTCATGCTCGCACTCTTGGGGTGCGAAAAGAGTCAAAAACCGAGGGAGCGTCAGCAAAAAACCAGATCGCTATGAGTGTATCCGTGATGGCGCAACCGGCCGACGATAGCGGCGCGAACGGAACGATCGGGTTGCCGTAGAAATGGTGCACTACGTCCCAGCTGGCGTGCAGCAACCAGCCAATACCGATGAAGCGATAGGATTGAAGGCCTTTGTATGCACAAAAGGTCACGACCGCGGTGAACGCAAACTCCCAGATGCCGAGGCCGCCTCCACTCAGGTAAGCGGCGCCAGCACCCCCGATCATGATCGCATTGAAGTTCTTCCTGCTGGGCTCCTTCAGAAGCGACGACAGGAGGACGAACGCCGCGGCAATGACGACGGGCGGAATCGCGTCATATGAGTGAAATTCGGGAACGTGATGTATGCCCACTGGTCTTCAGATCCTTCGATGCATACTTTTGGATCTGTCCGACCTGGCCCGTTTTGCGACTCCGCGCCTGGCGCCTGGTATCGCGCGGTCGACTAGAGCTTCAAACGCAGTGCTTGCCCGAATGTCCGCATCTGCGGCTCGCAGGAAACGGTGTGCGGCGTGATGGCCGAGATAGATACCGCATATCTCCCACACGAACTGATCGACATCGAGGTCCTGACGAAAGTGCCCTAGATCGACCGCCCGCCGAACGAGTTCGGTCAACTGGCGGCGCCATTGACCTTCCATTTCCAGGATCTTGTTCCTGACCCGGCCCTCGACGTCATCGAACTCGAACAGACCCGCCGCTACCGGACAGCCTCCCGGCAGCCCGGCGCGTTGCGCCCATCCGAACCAATTGCGAACCAACGCCCGCAACCGGGGAAGGCCTTCTTTGGCCGTCATCGATGGTTCGACAACATGCGCCGCGGCGAATTCCGCCATATGCGACAGCAATTCGATCTGAACATCCTCTTTCGAGCGGAAGTGGGCGAACAGCCCGCTTTTCGACATTCCCACCTGATCGGCCAGGACTCCGAGGGTAACGCCGGCCAGACCTGATTGGCTCATCAGAGCCAACCCTTGATGCAGTATCCGTTCGCGCGTTGAGGTTACGGGATTTGCCATACGCCTCCAGAAAAGCACGACCGGTCGTGCTTGTCAAGCGTTACCATCCCCCTGCAAGCCGCCGACGGAGGGAGCCACAGCCTGAAAGCCCGTGACACCGCAGAAACAAATCGCGCTGATGACCTCCGATGGCTCCGGCGCCCCCGCTGGTTTGACATCTGATGATTGATGCAGGATGATCGAGCGGGTGCGAACCACTCTGGATATCGACGAGGACGTCCTGCAGAGCGCCAAAGAGCTCGCGGCGCGGCGCGGGACAACCGCCGGACGTGTTCTTTCCGAGCTGGCCCGCAGTGCGCTGGCGCCTCGCGATCGCATGCCGCGCAAACGCAATGGCGTACCGCTGCTCCCCGCGCAACCAGGGGCGCGGCTCGTCACAGCCGAGACTGTGAACCGGCTCCGGGATGAATCCTAGCGGCCTGCGTGGCGGCCTGTGATCGCTCTGCTTGACGTAAACGTCCTGGTTGCGCTGTTTGATCCATCCCACCTGCATCACGAAGCCGCTCACGCCTGGTTCGGACGCAATCGCGCCCGCCGATGGGCGACTTGTGCGCTTACCGAGAACGCGATGGTCCGTGTCTTGTCCAATGCGGGCTATCCCGGCCGCCGCACCACTGTGGAGGATGCGGCCTCGCGTCTGCGCACCTTCTGTTCGGGTCGCGAGCACGTCTTCTGGTCGGACTCGATCAGCGTGCGCGACTCCGGACGGTTCCACTGGCATCACGTTCAGGGCCATCGCCAGCTTACCGACGTCTACCTTCTCGCCCTTTCCGTAACGAACCGGGGGCGATTGGCGACTTTCGACTCCACGATTCCGGTCAAGGCGGTCGAAGGTGCGGCGGCGCCGAATATCGAGCTCCTCGCGGCATAAAGCCGCCGCGATCCCTTCGGGAATTTCTGAAGATGTGACAGACTAAACCCGAATCGGGGGATCGGTATGCCGGTTGCAAATCTCCGGATGCGATTCGAGACGTCCAGAAACTGCCCAACCATGAAGTGAGTTGGTCTGAGCAATCACACAACGGAGAAACGTCCAATGAACGACAAGCGTGAACGCGGCCCCTTCCTCACGGTGATGGCGATACTGCTCGGGATTCTTACGGTCTCGAATTTTACCAAGCCGCTGCAGCATCTGCGGCATCCCGATCACCTCGGCATCGTGATTTTCGGGGTGCGCTTCGAGAGTTTTTTGGCCAACCTGTTTTTCGGACCGCTGATGGGCGTTGTCGTCGGCGCGTACGCCTGGGGAATCTGGAAACTCCGGTCATGGGCCGGACCACTGTCGATCTTCTACGCCTTTTACGTGCCGTTGAACCTGGTGCTGTTCTGGTGGTCTCAGACCGGCCCGGACATTCCGCCGCTGGGCTTTATGCTGATGTACCTGGCGTTCGCGTTTACCGGCTCGATCGGCACGGCGCTCTACCTCGCATATCATCGCGAGAAGCTCGCCTGACTGTCGTCAGGATGGGCACTTGACGATCGCGTTTGCGCGGGGCGCGCTGATCTGGCAGCTTTTTCCGCAGGATGTATCGCGATGCGCTGTCCGATCTGCCGCAAGCCGGTTGACATGTCGCGCGCCAATCCCTTCCGGCCGTTCTGCTCCGAGCGATGCCGAACGGTCGATCTTGGCAAGTGGGCCGGCGGAAGCTACAGCGTGCCGGGCGGAAAGACCGAAGACCACGAGCATCCCGACGACCTGAAAAAAAGAAGCTACTCAATTGAGCGACCGGGTTCGCGAAGCTGGCGGCGGGTCCGCTGCGGACGCCCGGGTGCATCCGAGCGCGGTGGTAGGCGCACAGGTCGAGCTGGGCGCGGGCGTCGAAGTGGGGCCGTTCTGCCTGCTCGAAGGACCGATCCGGATCGGCCCCGGCACGCGCCTCGTCGGCCGTGTGACAATCCTGGGTGACACCCGCCTCGGCGAACACAACGTGCTCCATCCCGGCGCGGTGATCGGCGATGAGCCGCAGGACCTGACCTATTCGGGCGCTCCGCGCGCGGTGAAAATCGGAGATCGCAACGTCTTCCGCGAAGGCGTGACGGTCCATCGCGGCAGCGAGCTCGGCGAAGTCACGGTCATCGGCAACGACAACTACCTGATGGCGAACTCGCACGTCGGACACGATTGCCGGATCGGCGACTCGACCATAATCGTGAACGGCGCGCTGCTGGGCGGATGGGTTGAAGTGGGGGATCGCGCCCTCATCTCGGGCAACTGCGTCGTGCATCAATACGTCCGCGTCGGGCGGCTTGCGATGATGCGCGGACTCAGCAAGACCAGCCGCGACATCCCGCCGTTTTGCGTCTCCGACCTGACCCATACGCTGCGCGGCATCAATGTGGTCGGACTAAGGCGCGCCGGTTTCGCGCCGTCCGCGATCATGGCGCTGCGCAAGGCGTTCCGGACGCTGTTCGGTGAGAAGCAGAACTTGAAGCTCGCGATCGAGCGGCTGCTGAGCCAGGGCGGCGTCACTCCCGAAGTCGGCGAGCTCATCGAGTTCATCCGCGCCTCGAAACGCGGCGTGGCCTTCGGAGCGGGACGGGCCGGCCGCGGCGACTCAGACGAGTAAGCTTTCCGCCGCTGTCGCGGGCGTCGCGCAGCGAAGCGCGCGCGCCCGGAGTGAAAGGGTCAGAGACGGATTTTTGCCATGACGCCGATATGATCGGAGCCCCACAGGTATCCGCCTTCCGGCGTCGTGCTCGGACGATCGAGAAACAGGCGCGCATCGGCGAGGTCGAAGTTGCGCGCGCCACCCGGCGCGAAGAAGAGATAATCGATGCGCTGGTTAGGCGCGCCGTGCGCAGCCTCAATATCGATATCCTCGCTGTCGTTGGTATATCCCGCCCCGGTCGCCGACGCCTCCCAGAGATCGATGAAGCCGGCGGCGAGTATCGCGCGGATGGTCTCGGAGTCCGGAACGTCGTTGAAGTCGCCCCCGAGCACGAGCGGGAGGGACCGATCGCGGCACTGCGCGAGCCATCGAACAAGTTCGCGGGCCTGTTCGAGACGGACAGGCACTCCGCCGACGGTATCGCGACGGTCGGTGAGATGGGTCACGCAGGCTTCCAGCTCCACGCCGCCGGTCAGGCGATAGCGCGACAGGAGCGCGATCCGGTCGTCCGGCAGCCGATACTGATGGCCTCCCATCTGCGCGGCGATTCGCACCTGCGCTTCGAATTTGACGACTCTGACCGCAGCGCGCGGCTCGAGGCGGCTCATCAGGGCAAGCCCGTCTTCGATCGCGAACTCGCCATCCCCGACGCCGTCGGCGCGGGCGTAATCGAGTTGATAGACTTCGCCGCCGCATCGCGCGTTGACCCGGGAGCACAGCGCCGCGCCGACGTCGCCGCATCTGAAGCTTCGCGAGACCTCCTGGAGGGCGACGAGGTGCGGGCGATGGGCCGCAATTCCCGCAGCGATCAGATCCAGTCTCCGATCCAGTTGGCGAAAAGCCGGCAGATCGTGAAAGATATTGTAAGTGAGCACGATGCAGTCCGCTTTGCGCATCATATTGCCTGCGAGGCACTATATCCGGCGCCTTGGCTTGCGGCACCCGCGGCATATCAATAAGAGAGAGCTATGCGCGTAAGTTCCCGGTTCCTGGTCGCCGGAAGCGTGATTGCCGCCGCTATCGCCTATTTGATCGTGAGCGCAATCCGCAACACGGCCGAATATTACCTTACCGTACAAGAGGTCAGCGCGCGCCGAGGGGAGCTTCACGATCAGGCGCTGCGGATAGCGGGGCGCGTCAAGGCCGGCACGATTAGTTGGGATCCGGGAAGTCTCACCCTCGCGTTCGCGATTACCGCGATCCCCGATCCCGACGCTGGCGGAGTCCGGCCGGCTGCGGCGATCGCGCCGCCGTCGTTTCATGTGGTGTGCATCGGGCAGCCCAAGCCCGACATGTTTGCTGAGGGCCGCGATGTAATCGTCGAGGGGCGGCTCGGTGCGGGCAACGAAGTCATGGCCAGCCAGGTGCTGACCAGTTGCCCCTCCAAATACGTTCCCAAGCAATCGAAGCCGCCTGGCGGTTAGGGCCTGAGGGGCGCAGACTTCCTCGATTCCGCACGCCGTAAAAGGAACCCTTCTCCGGCACCCGGTCGTGGAGGACGACGGGCCGGCTTAACGCAGCAAGCGAGTCGCCTGGTAGAAGGCGAAACTTACCGTCCACGCCAGCCCCAGCGACCATCCCATCGCCCACAAGGTGAAGCCCCAGCTTTTCGATTCCTGTCTGAGCGCCGCGATAGTTGAGAGGCAAGGAACGTAGATCAGCGTGAACAGCATGAAACTGTAGGCCTGCGCACAATCGAGATTTCCCGCAATCGCGCCGGCCAGGTTGCCTGCGCCCGCCCGGTACATCACCGCGAGCGCGCCGATAACGATCTCCTTGGCGATCAGGCCAAACAGCAACGCGATGCTGAGCAGCGGGTCGATTCCAAGCGGCCGGAACACCGGCGCCATCAGGCCTGCCAGACGGCCCGCCAGCGTGCCTGGACCTGCCGCAGTCACATCGGGCGGGATGTGGGTGAGCAACCAGACCGCGATAACGCCGGCCATGATGAATCCGCTTGCCGCCTTGAGGAACTGCTTTGACTCCTGCACCGCCTGCAGCAGCAGTCGCTTCGGGGTGGGCAACCGGTACGGCGGCAGCTCGAGCATCATCGGCTCGACGTCGCGATAGCGCCCGCGCCAGAGCAGGGCGGTGCAGACCGCCGCCGCGAAACTCATCAGGTACAGGCTGAAGAGCACCAGAGGCCCGACGCTGCGCGAGAAAACCGCGGTCGTGAAGAACAAGAACACCTGCAGGCGCGCCGAGCAGAGCGCAAACGGGATCACCATCATGGTGAGCAGCCGCAGTGCGGGCGATCGCATCACCCGTGTACTCATGATCGCCGGCACGTTGCATCCGAAACCCATCAGTTGAATCACGAAGCTTCGCCCGTCGAGCCCCAGGCGCGCCATGAATCCGTCCATCAGGAACGCCGCGCGCGCTAGATATCCACTGTCCTGGACCATCGCGATGAAGAGCAGAAACACGACTACCACCGGCAGGAAAGTCACGATCGTGCCCGCCCCGCCGTAGAGCCCTTCGAGTACGAAGCTGCGCGCAAGCTCGGGCCATCCGGCTATCGCCGGCGCGAGAACCGCGGTCCGCAACTCGTCGAGCATCCACGAAAGCAAATCCTGAAGTCGGGTGCCGATCCGATAGACCAGCTCGAAGCCGGCGAGCATGCCGAGAAAAAACAGCGGCAATCCCAGCCATTGATGGAGCAGCACTCGATCGAGCATCCCGGTCCATCCCTCGGGCAACGATAGGGGTGTCTGCACGGCGGCGTCAACCAGGGGATCCAGCTCGCTGGCGCGGCTTGCCCTGGTAAGGCTGCAATCCCGGCAGAGTGCGCCGTCGGCGTGAACGCACGCGAACCGCGCATATCGAGCCTCTCGATGAGCGCTGAGCAGGGACGTAATCGAGGCGATGGTTTCCTGGAAGCCGTCGCCATGTCTGGCGCTTAGCAATTGAACCGGCAGGCGGAGTGCCGAGGAAAGCTTCGCGCTGTCGATCCGAACCCCGAGCTTGCGCGCCTCGTCGGCCATGTTGAGGGCAAGCAGGATCGGGATTCCGAGCGTCCGCGCCTGGAGCGCCAGGGCGAGCTGGCGGTCAAGCTGCACGGCATTCGCGACCACAACCAGAAGATTCAGACGCTCGCTTTCGAGAAAGCGGCGCACGACCTTCTCGTCCTCGCTGAAGCCGTGAAGGTCGTAGATGCCGGGCAGGTCAACGACCTCGACCCGCTCGCCATCGAGCGCGATGGTCGCCGAGGCGAGGTCAACGGTGACGCCCGGCCAGTTGCCGATCCGCGCGGCGGCGCCGGTGAGACGATTGAACACCGTCGATTTGCCGGTGTTCGGCATCCCCACCAACGCGATCCGCTTTGGCGTTTCAGGGCATGACGACATGGATCCTGGCTGCGTCGGTTCGCCGCAGGATCAGATCGGTTGTGCCGACTCGGAGCTGAATCGGGCCATTCATCCAGGCCTTGCGAATGACGGCCACGCGCCGGCCGTGGCGCAGGCCAAGGGCGGCCATTCGCCGGCAGACCTGCACCTCCGCGTCGATCGCGCCGATGCGGGCCGACTGCCCGGGTAGAAGCTGGCTGAGTGGAGCCATTGAGAATGATTATCATCTTCTCTCGCGCGACTGTCAAATCTGCGATTGCTCTTTGCAAGCACATTCCCCGCGCGGCGCAGGATGACGACCTCAACTTGCGAAAGCGCGGGCGAGGGCCACCTCGCGATGGCCTTCTGGTGTGCCGCCGAGAGCATCGGCGCTTTGCCGGCGATTGCCGCCTTCAGTAGGACTGCGGGTTGTGGTTCACCCCATGGCAACTCAGGTAGCACCGACCATGCCCGGGCCGGGCCAGGTCCGGAACGTAATCCAAACGCCCGCTCCTGGAAGGCCTGACCACTACGTTACCGACCACCCCCAGCGTCATGAAATTTATCAGGTGAGCGTTCTGCCTGGACCCGTGGGCGTCATGGCACACCGCGCAGGAGGTGTGCTGATCAACCACGTGTTGCTTGTGAGGAAAGCCGCCGAACCTGAACAGCAGAGCGGACCGGTCGTGGCACTTGTAGCAAAGCGCGTAGCTCGAGTACGACTCCGGGCTCGGATCGACAGTCTCGTACTCCATCTGGAGAATCGGTTCGAAACGCGAGCCGTGAGGGCCGCGTGGAGCGCGGCCACCAGGTGTCCACTGATCGCTATTGTGGCAATCGATGCAGCTGATCACACTCGAAGCGGTGTAAGGAACCATCAGGCCAAGGAGGCTGGGGCTTTTTCCGGGCGCCGCGATTGGATGGTAAGAAGGATTGCCTGGATTGACTTTGAGCCTGATGTTGCGCGTGATTTCGCGCCGCAAAATTCCCGGCGTGGACGGCTCCCGCATCCCGTGACACTTGAAGCAGATCTCGTACTCGAAGGCCGCCTCCTTTATCGGAGCCCCTCCCATCGTGATTCCACTCACCCCGCGGATAGCGCCCGGCACCCTGATCGGCGCCGACTGAAAGGACGCCGACTCGACTGAAACCGTCGCCGCATGCGGATTGTGGCAGTCCACGCAGGTCACGTGCGTAGGCATATTCACCGGATCTTCGGCCGGGTCATGGATCCATTGTCGTGCCGTTACCGGATGATGCGAAGGCTTGAAGAACTCCCGCCAGATGTTCTCGGGCGCGATGCTGCTGTTGTGGCAGATGGTGCAGTTGTTCTCCTCGATCGACTGCGCGAGCAGGCGCTCCGGATGCGCCGCGCCGTGAACGCGATGGCAGCTCAGGCAGGCGTTTTCGGCCACAGTTTTGAAGCCATCTGTCGGCCAGGGTCTTTGCCCGCCGCCGTGCCACGTCGCCGGTGAGGTCGCGTGGCTCGAATCTCGCCAGTAGTGCTGCCGATGGCACACGGTGCAAGACTTACCGAACTCGGAGTTCATTCTGAGGAAATTCGCCCGGCGGTCCTCATGCGGGTCGTGGCAGGTCGCGCATTGCATCCGGCCGTCCTCGAGCGGTGCGGTACTCGGCAGCGCAAACGGATCGACCAGGTCCCCTGTCTTGAGCGCAAGAGCGCTGTTGTAGAGGAAAGAGACGGGGTGATCGTTCGAGAGGTTGACGCCAAATGAGGTTCTGCCGGTAAGCTGCCCCAGCGTCGCGAACCTGACGCCGTTGTCCCGCACTCGCAACTCGCCCAGCGCGAGGATACCGTCGTGACAGGAGAGGCAAAGACGCGAGGAACCGGTCGGCTGGGTGACCTGCGCCTCCAGCGTACTGCTCTCGTAGAGCTTGTAGGTGATGCCCGGAAGTTCGCGGTTCCACAGCGCGCGGGTTGGGCGGGCGTTGTGGGGAGTGTGACAGAAGATACAGACGCCGGCGGCCTGATTCTCGCGAATTTGCCCGGGGCCGCTTGGACTCAGATTGTGCATGGTGTGAGCAATCTGGGTCTGGGCTCGGGCGCCGCCTCCCGCAAGCAGTACGATCCACAGCGCGGCGGTCACGGGCAGCGCTCTCCCGAGCGCTCCGGTGTGGGTTCCAGCGCAACCCTCGCGCTTCGCCTCCTTTACTCTTCCGCCATGAAACTTCATTGCGCGCGGCTTTCCATCGAGCGCGACCCTTCAGAGCCGCCAAGGAACTCGAACACCTGCACTCTCTGGTTGTACGAATCGGCCACGTAAATCCGGTCACGTCCGTCGATGAACGCACCGGTCGGCAGCGCGAACTCGCCAGGCCCCGGACCATGCGTACCGAACGAAAGCAGCAGGGTCCCATCCGGTTCGAAGATTTGGACAGCGTCGAATAACGCATCGACGACGTAGAGATGTCCCTCGCTGTCGATCGCGATCCCCTTGGGCGATGACAAATCGCCCGACCCGTCCCCCTGACGCCCAATCTTCCATAGGAACCGTCCCTGCTTGTCGAAAGCCTGCACGCGATAGTTGAGCGCGTCTGTGACCAGCAGCGTGTTCGGCCCCTCAAGCGCAAGGTAGCTCGGACGGTTGAACTCTCCGTTGCGTGTTCCCGCGCCGCCCCAGCTCAGAAGCTTGCGGCCGTCGTGCGAATAAACCACGACCTGCTGGCCTTCTGAGTCGGCGACATAGAGCCGGTCGCCGTTCAGGTCGTAAGCGAGCGCCGCCGGACGCTTGAGCTCTCCACCCGAAATGGCGCGCACGAAGGTTCCTTCGCCGTCGAACAGCAGGACTTTTCCCAACTGAGAGTCGGCCAGGAAGACCTGCCCGTCCCGCGCCGGTGCGACCGCAACTGGAGAACGTAGTGCGTCATCACCGCCCTGCACCACTTTCACTGAGCGCCGCTTCGCGGGATCGAAGATCCAGAGTACCTGCGCGCCCGGGTCGGCCAGATAGAGGATGCCGTCCCGCTCGGCGACGCCGGTCGGCCTCACTAACCGATCCTCGGGTCTGCTTAAGATGACATCGGTCAGGCGCCCGAGAAATGACTTCGTGATGCCGACATCTCCCGGCACGGAAATGCTGCCGACGTAAAGGATCCTTGAAGGCGCGGGCGGACTCGGCCAGACAATTGGTTCGGTGGCGACCTGCCCGGCAGGCATCGATGGGAACTGCCTGGCGGACTCCGACGCCTGGCAGCCGAGCGCGATCGCAGGCGCCAGCGCCGCGATTACCGCCTTCAGGATCGGATGCAAACCATTCACCTCACAGGTAGCGGCCGATCCTCAGTATGAGGTGAGGATCGGTCGTCTTCAGCGACCCGTATTTGGTCTCCGTCCACGAAAACGCCGGCTCGAAGTGGATCTTGCCCCACAGCCAATGAGTCTCGCAGGCCTGTTTCGATGTAGGTTTGGGTCGGGAACTCGGAATCCGTGAATGTGCGGATTCGGCCGTACACCGAGAAGTAATTTCCAGAACCGATGAACCGGTCCACTGCGGTCTCGAAGTCGCGGCTCGAGGTCTGAAGTCTCGGCGACGAGTAGTTAGTGTACATCTCGTTGCCGGCGAAACGCAGGAACAGCTCCCATCCGGGTCGGAAGGTCAGGTATTGGCCGTAGTTCTGCAGCGTGTACTTTAGAGTCGTTAGTTCGGAGCTCGAGTCGTAGGCCTGAAAAAGGGCGTTCGCCCTCGCGTCAAACTGTCCCCATTCATGGTGCACCTCCACCCTGGCTTCGTTCTCCCGCAGATTGTAGAGGAACTGGCCGCCCTGTCCGCTTAGCAGGTTCTGATCGGTTTGCTGGTGCTGAAGGCTGAAGTCGATCCAGCTGAAAGTCATTCCCGCGGTTCCCGTCAGCGTGGTGGTGGAATATTGGCCATGCGCCGCAACGTTGTAAGAGTAGCTGACCTCCAGCGGGTCTCCGGGCCGAATGATCTGAGAGGTCGGAATGGGAACGATCTGGGTCAGGATGCCTAGCTGGGTAACGTCGTAATCAATGTCAAGCTGGCATGGAATCCTGCCTCCGTCTCGGATGTCCACCACGACGATGGTCGAGGTCGCGACAAATGGTTGGTTAAGGGTGAATCCGCTCGGAATCGCCGTATGCTGTTCGTTAACTACCGGAATCTGCGAGCCGCTAAGGTGATTGTCGTCGATTTCATACCGGCCGTCGCCGTTTAGATAGAAGGTGCCACCCCAGGGAATGGACCGGTTGTAATTCGGCGTCAGTTCCACCGCGTAGAAGTCACGGCTGCCCTGTGTGAGCGTATCGTAAAACCCCTGCAAGGTAAGCGTGGTCACCAAACTCTGGTACAGGCGATGCTGAAGCTGGAAGATCCCTGTTTGGCTGGTGTCGGTCTGACCCTCGGCACTGGTGTTCGAGAGGAGGTACTCGTACGTGGTCGACAGGTTCTGGAAGTGATCGATGCGCAGCCGTTCATCCAGCCATACGAATGACTGAGCGAAAGCACCCGAGCTCGTGTAGTAGTTAATCCGGGAGTCCCACCTACGGTTCAGGTCTGGTCCGAAATCCAGACTGTAGTTGAGGTTTACCCACTGAGTGTCAAAGGCGAACCGGTTGTTTCCGGTGTAGTGGTCGGAGATGTATTGGTAGTAGAAATCGAGGTCCGCGGTCTGGAACCCCTTGTCGGCCCCATAGCTCAAAATGTCGCGCGTTTCATCCAGCTTGAAGGTCTGGCCGAGCTGCGTGGTGGATTCGTCGGACTCCTCCTGGCGTGCGTCGATGGCGGACGAAAAATATGGCAGCGCCCCGCGCAGGAAGCTGTCCTCGCGGAGCTTGGCGGTGAGGCCGAAGGTCTCGTTGAGGTTGTTGGTCCGGCCCCCAAAGAGGGTGCTGGTTTCGTTCTGAGAGCGGTTGGTAAAGAACGTCGCAGTGTACGGCTTCTGCCCCAGAAAAACGGAGCTGAAGTCGTAACCGATGAGCGTCCCGTTCTGGTTTCCGCTCAAGGAGGGACCTGTTGCCTTGTCCTGTTCCTGGAAGAAATCGAGATTGACCCCCGCGCTGGCGTCGAGCAGCCGCGGGTCAATGAGATAGAAGCCCTCGTTTCTTAGCTGGACATCCTCATCGTATCTGTTTCGTGTCAGGCCGGTTGAAGGTCCTTCAGCAGTCTGCGTCTGCTCGTCTTCCCACTCGTAACCACCGCTGAGTTCGCCCCGCCATTCGCCGAGCTGGAAGCTTCCTTCCTGGCCCAGAAGGGAAAACCCCCAGGCATCGTTCCAGGCTATCGCTGCGCCACAGCCGATGAAGATGGCAAGCCACAATGCCGCAGGCACGCGTCTCATTGGCGATGGCACTGGCTGCAACTGCTCAAGTTGTCCGACGCGAATGCGATCTTTCCGTTATGGCAGGCACCGCAATACTTGCCGTCGTCGATCAGGTCCATGGTGACGGCGTTGGTTCCGCGCTGCATTTTGAAGATCTGGTCATGACAAGCGTAACATCGGTAGAGAACCCGATGGGGCAAATGCGGGAACATTGCCGGAGGGATCCCGCCGATGCCCTTGCGCGCCATCACGATGTCCTCACGCACCGGTCTGATCGGTTTCGCCTTCGCGGTCGCGGCTTTCGCACCCCCCGGCATTCCTTGGTGGCAGTGCCCGCATCCGGTCGCGATCGGGAACGCGACCATCCCGTGACACTTGCCGCAGTATTTGCCCGCGTACAGGTCCGCCATGTGGATGTTGTCGGCGCCCGCCTTCATCTTGAAAAGGACTGGATGGCAGTTTGTACACGTCAACCAGGCGGTGTGAACCTTGTGGGAGAAAACCACCGGCATCGGGGCAAGCTTCACTTCGAGGCTCATGACCGGCTGCGGCTTCGCCTCAGGCTTGATCCCTGGCTGCGGCCGAATCAGTTCCTGACTCAACGCAGCGGTCATGTCTGGAACGCCTGCGTCGTCCTCGGGCAGCGTCTTCAAGAGCTGGTCCAGCCAGCCGGGTGGCCGCTCCTGTTCGATCACGGCGACCTGCGGCGCAGGGATCGGGGTTGGCTGCAGAGGCGGCGGGCGGCGGGGATGGCCCACCGCCGGCTCCCATTGCGTCGTCTGTCCCGGTGGAGGCACCCCGTTGAATAGAAACGAGAGCACGCTATAGCGAGTCTCTTCGCTGCATCCTCCGAGCAGCAGCCCGCTCCAGGTCGCCGCCCACACGGCGATCAGTGCCGCCTGCCATGCCCGCCGCTTCCACACCGCCATTCCGTGCGAGGTTACAAGCCCGCCAATCTGAAGCAATAGCGAGCACAGGACCATGATCGGCGACGTGCAGGACTAACTCCTGATTGCACGTCAACCGCCCGGCGATTTGCTCGCTGGCTTTATGGCCGAAGGAGGCACCGCCGCGCCTGAGTCAGCGAGGCTGTCGGCGGCGGTGGTGTTGACCAGCCGGTACTCCTCGACGCGCTGATTCAGGAAATCACCCACGTAAATGTGGTTGGCGGCATCGATTGCGACTGCGGTCGGGTTCTTCAGCATTCCGGGTATCGGCCCCCGCCCGCCGAAGAACAAAAGGACCTGGCCGTTGCTGTTGAATATCTGCACGTTGCTCCAACCCGCATCGGCCACGTACAGATTGCCGAAGCTGTCCAGCGCCACTCCCTTGGGCCGCGTGAACTGCCCCCACGCGTCGCCGCGCTCGCCGAAACTCCGCACATACTTTCCGTCGGGGTCGAACATCTGTACGCGGCAGTTGAGCGAGTCGGTCACGTAAAGATCGCCCTGGCGGTCGATTGCCAGATAGGTTGGAAACAGGAACTGCCCCGGTCCTTCCCCCTTGGCTTTGCCGATCTTCCCGATCAGCTTCCCGTCCAGGCTCAAAATCTTGACAGTCTGCTCCTTCGACTTCGTGTATGCCGTGTCGGCCAGATAGATCCGTTTGCGGTCACGGTCCAGCGCGATCCCGGTCGGTCGCTCTATGCTGGGATCGGTCAGAAAGCGAAGCTGCTTACCTTCCGCATTGAATTCCGTCACCCCCTTCTTGACCTGCTCGACCACGTAGAGGTGTTGCTGCCCGTCCAGCGCCAGCCCAATCGGTCCACTTACCCCCTCAATCTTGTGAAACTTCTTCTTGCCGAAGTCGAACACGAATATTGCGCCCAGCCCGGTGTCCGAGACGTACACCACGTTACCGTCGTCGGACACGGCGACTCCCATTGGCTCAGCCAGTACATCCGGCGGAGGTTTGATCCCCGCGAGGAAGTTCACCACCGTCCGGGTAAAGGTCGTGTCCTCGTTCACGTCCTTTTGACCGGAGATGGTGCGCACGAACTCGATCCGGGTCTTTTCCGGAGGGGCCGGCCATACCAGACGGATCGGCTGCTCGACCGGCTTTTGGGCGGCGCACCCCGCCATAAGCGACAGCAATCCGGCGGTTATCAGTCCCGCAGCCGCCCTCTTCTCAATTGCGGGCCGCACCAGCATTTCTCGCGACCTCCCGACCGTCATCTTGAGCGAAGCAAGGATCTGATGGGCCGGTGCCCTTCGCAACTGCCCTTGTCGCGGCCGAAGGACTTCAACCGCCTCGCGAGGCTCATGTCATTCGCAATGCTCCAAAACTCTCACGTTGCGCCAAACAAACTCGGAGTGTCAAGACTCGGCAATTCCTCTCTGCACAGTTAGTCTGCAAGCCACCTGCCGCGCATTACTAAGCCGCCGGCGGGTGCGAGCGTGAGTGGCATGAGATCGTGGCCGCGAATACTCGGGAGTTTCGCACACAGGCCCCTGTGCCCCTCATTACCTTAAGGCCCGTTCAAAGCTTGAAGAACGCCAGACACACCGAAAGAAGAGGCGTCGCGACTGCGACGCCCCCCAAGAGTGTGATTGGCCCGTCGGCGTGCTGAGCCGTAATCGCTTTGTAGCTTACTCCTTGGCTACTTGACGTGGCACATATTGCACAGGTAGGTGGGGCCGTCACCGGTAGGCAGTCCGACCAGGAGATGCGCGCTTTCCACTGTCAGCTTGTTGTGCACATCGTGACAGGATGTGCACTCGATACCTGCATTTGCCGCGAGTGTGGGGGACGTAACGCCGGTGCTTCCGTTGTAACCGAGAGAAATAGTATTGCCGTTTTGCTGCCACAGACGGACGTTTCCCAGCGGCGGACTCTGCCACTGGCCAGGATAGAATTCCGCACCAGTGGTCACGCCATTGTAGGTGTTTGGGATCCCCCCATACGGATACGGCATGGCAATCGGGTGGACTCCCGACAGAGAGGTTAACTGTGCAGAAGTACCCAGCCCGGTAGTGGTGAGGCCGAGCCCCGTAGCCAACCCTGTGTTAAGGATAATCGGGCTGATGCCGGAGTTCACATCTCCGTGACCCGCCTCAAACCAGTTCACTTGGCCGATCGCAACCGTGCCGTCGTGACAGCTCAGGCACTTCGCGCTTGGTCCGTTCCAGGTGGTGTCGGAGAACGTGGGATATCGGGTACCAGACGTGGTTGAGGTAACATCCCACTGGTAGGTTGACCCTGAGTACGAATGGTTCCACAAGAGTGTTGTCGAGAGCGCGCGGTGTGGCGTATGACAGAAGGTGCACTCACCCACCGGCTGCGTGTTGGCCGTCCCCGCAAAACCCGAGAGGCCATTCGCCCCGGCAAAGTCATGGACCGTGCCTAAGAGGCCCGACCCCGGAGCCTGTGCCCATGCTCGACCCGCGAAAGCCAGACACGACGCAACCGCCGCTATCGTAATCAATGCTCTGCTGAACGCTTTCATCCCTGGCCCTCCGAAGTGCGTCGACGTGCTTCTTCCTGTCCGGCTCTTCTGCTCTGCTCCAGGCATGCCGGGCCTATTGCTTCAGCGCCTGGCCCGTCATGAAAATCTTGCCGCCGCCGCCGATGTTGTCGGTCTCAACCATATTGAGAATGTCGTAGGTCAGGCTGAGACTGATCGCGTAGGATTCGGGACCTACTTCGGTGCCCGAGCATGTAGTCGGGACGTTCATGTCGGTGCATAGCCAGTAATTCGCCGGAACCGGGGTGATGCTGAGGATGCCCGCGAGATCGCCGTTGAGGGTGTAAGTGCCGGTCCAGAGATAGTCGACCAGCAATGTGTTCCCGTACTGATCGTCAACGGTGGTCTGCGTATGTCCTGTGACTCCGCCCAGCCCGTCCGCCTGGAGCACGCCGGTTCGCACCAGGCTCATCTTTTGTAGGGGCGCGCTTCCCACGTTGCCCGGATCGCCTGCGGAAGCGAGGCTGGCGGTAAAACTCTTCGCCGGAGCGAGGCGGAAGGTAAACTCCCCTTTGAAGCATTGCCGGGGAAGGGCGGAGCATGTTGACGAGGCCGGCGCGCCTGCGATCGCCGGCACAGGCGCTATAGCAACGTCTGCGAGCGCTGCGACCGATAGTGCGATTACGACAAGCCGAATCGTTTTCATCTTCATGCTCCCTCGTGTTCCTCGCCTGAACCCCGGTGGTTCCTGAAGCCGAGACCAGAGTCGATACACACGGGCCTGGGGACCTATCGCTTCACTGCCTCGCCGCCCTTGAAAATCTTGGCGCCGCCGCCGGAATTGTCAGTCTCAACCATCTCGACCGCACCGTGACTGAGGCTCAGACTCGTCGAGTACGTCTCGGCTCCTTCCCAGCTCGAAGTGCACGCGATCGGTGTCAGCGGCGAATTGCCCATGAACGCCCACGTAACTCCCCCGTCGTTTGTGATCTGGCCGGTCTGGGCCCAGGAAGGCTCGCTGGTGCCGCTCGTTCCCTCGAGGCCCTCGTTAATCCACATAATTCCCCCATCCGTCGTGAACCCGCCTGTGGTTGAGAATGCGACTACGCTGGCTGGCCAGGAAGGCTCGGTCGCGCCGGTCCTTCCCAAAATGACATTTTCGTTCGTCCAGGTAACCGATCCGTCGGTTGTGGTTCCGCCGACAGTCTGGTTGAAAGTAGCCGGCTCGGTGGTGGCATTGCTGGTACCTGCGGTTGTGACTTGGAAAAGATAGCCGCCAGGGTTGTTCGCCGCACTTGGCACGATCTGATAGCCTACTGCGTACGCGGTGTTTTTTATCCAGTTTTCAACCGGGGAGCGTCGGAAAGCGTAGTGGGAACTATTACCTATAGTTGGGTAGATTTGAACGCTTGCGGTGTACAAATTTGGATAATAGTGGTTTGCTGACCAATCGGGGGGGGTGACAGGCTGGTAAACAAAATTACCAGCGTTTTTAAGAACCGGCATGATCTGGTTCGGCCAGTTCAAATAGGGAGTAGATGCCTGCCAGTCGGGCGGGCCGGACGGGTTGGTCATGTCGTAGCACTTCCATGATGAAGACGAATCCGGGTTGATGCTCAGGGTGCCCGTGAGATCGGAATTGACGGTGTAACTGCCGGTCCAGGTGAAATCGATCAGATAGGTGTTTCCACTATTGTCGTCGGTAGTGGCGAACGTTTCCCCTGCTGTGATGGTACCGGGGCTGCCGCTCCCGTTAGCCGTGAACTGGCCGGCGCGGGTCACGTTCTGCCTCAGTGCGCCACCCACGTTGCCCGGGTCGGTAGTGGAGGCGAGGTTGGCATCAAAGCCCGTAGCCGGATCGAGGCGGAAGGCGTAAGTCCCCTTCAAACAGGCGGTGCCGCTGCATGCCGCCGAGGCCGCCCGCGCGATGGCCACGACCAGCAGCGCCGCGATCGATAGCGCGATCCATGCAACCCGAATCGTTTTCATCTTCATGCTCCCTCGTGTTTCTCCCGAGGGCCTCGTCGCTCATGCCCTGCTTCCCTCGGTCGCATCGGGCTCTTCGAGAGGCTCTTCATCTACGCCACCAGGCGCCCGGCCTACTGCTTCAGGGCCTCGCCGACCATGAAAATTTTTGCGCCGCCGCCGCTGTTGTCGGTCTCGGCAAGCTCCACCCTGCCGTTGGTAGAACTGACGCTGATGGAGTAGGTCTCGGGACCCTCCTCGGTGCCCGTGCAGGTAGCAGGGGAACCGGTGGTCGTGTCCGTGCACACCCATGTTCCGAATGCAGCCGGGGTGATGGTGAGGGTGCCCGTGAGATCGGAATTGAGGCTGTAAGTGGCGGTCCAGGTGAAGTTGATCAGCCAGGTATCGCCTGTATTCGTATCAGTCGTAGCCAGCGTGTGCCCTGGGAAAGAGATGGTGCCCCCACAGCCGTCCGACGTGAACACGCCAACCCTCAGGATGTCCTGACGCGGCGCACCGCTCACGTTGCCCGGGTCGCCGTTGTTGGCAAGATCGGCGTCAAAGCCCTTGGCGGGGCCGAGCCTGAAGGCATAAGTCCCTTTCAGTTTGCCGCTGTTAGCGGGGCAGACCGCCGAGGCCGGCGGCGCCATGGCCACGAGCAGCAGCGCCACTGTCGATAGTGCGATGCCGGTAACCCGAATCGTTTTCATCTTCGTACTCCCTCGTGTTCGCAAAAAACTCTTGCGGTTACACCGCGGCCCTTCCGAACGCAGAACCGAACGCATCGCGCATCGGCCCAGTGCCCGGAATCTCCTGCCAACACAACGCTCACTTATCGTCTTGGCGAACCAAATTCAACCATCGATCTTCGCGTGCGCTCCGTTTCGATTCTTTGCGACTCTCGTTTTAGCGAGCTGACGCCCTTGCAAAGATATTGCGGTCCCGACGAAAGGAACAATTAGCCAGACTTATATTGTGAGGATACCAGAACATTCGGCGACCTAATCTTGCTTCTCCGTTGGTTAAGAAAATCTGCACGGAATGTGCCATGGAGAGCCAATCCGATTGCTTGGTCGGAAACTCGCGCAGAATCGCGTTCTAATGAGTCTCGTGAGCTAATGTGATGTTGGAATCACAATTCTTCAGTGACGCCAATTGACTCACGTGGCGCTTTTGGCGTCAGCTCTTGAAAAGATGTCTTTTGGCGCTATCGGCTGGAGTTGGTTGATTCCCTTGGAGTAGCCGAACCGCGCTGGACCGCGAGGTATCGAGCGATGTCATCGACCAACTGATGCGTCAGCGGCCCTTTCGGCGCAAGGAAACTGGGCATCTTGGCGCTACCGACCACCGCCTTGGGATCTTCGATGTATTCGTGGATAAACGTCTCGCTACGCAGCAGCCCGATCGAGCTTAAGTCGGGGCCGAAGGTGCCGCCATGCCCGTTCAACCGGTGACATCCTATGCAGTAGGTCTCGAACAGCATCGGCGCCAGCGGGCTATAGGGACCGCCGCCCCGCAACTCCTCGATATAGGCAGCCAGCGCCTCCCTCTGTTCGGGAAGCAGAACTGGCAGTACTCCCATCGGCGAGGTGGGTTTGCCGCTGACCACGAGCTGGGGATTCTCGAGATGGTCTACTATCCAGTCCCGACTGTGTTGTTGGTGCGTTTCCAGCACTAGATCCGGGCCAATCACGCCGCCCTGCCCATTTATGCTGTGGCAATAGTCACAATGAAGTTCCCGATAGAGGCGCTCTCCCTCCGCTACCTGCGGAGGCTCGGGAACGTAGGGGCTTACCTGCGGGGAACGGGCGCCGACGATAGTCAGGAAGACAACTCCCAACAAGGCGGCGCAGGCGCCAACGGATGCGAACGGGCGATCGAGGGGATGCCTGAGCAGACGACGATCGACAAAGGGAAGGACGAGCAGACCCAGGATCGCCACAGACGGGAGCACCACCGCCACCACCGGCTCGAGGCTTCCCGGAAAATATTTGAGAAACTGGAAAAGAAAGAGAAAGTACCATTCGGGCCGCGGATTGTAGTTGGTGTCGGTTGGGTCCGGAAACTGTCCGACCTCGGCCGGGAACCACCACGCAAGGACCATGATCGCAACAAATACGATCAGTACCGCCGCCGCATCTTTCACCAGCGAGTATGGGTAGAACGGTTCGCCGGCTTCCTTGAGCGCATGATACTTGTCCATCTCGTAGCGGCGCCGCGTGACCAGGTCGGCCTCCGGGCTCTGGCGACCACGCCCGGGAGGAGCGGTGACGCCTTGGCGGACCACCATGAAGAGATGGATAGCCATGAACGCAATCAGGGCTGCCGGGAGCAACAGCACATGGAGCGCATAGAAACGCGTCAGCGTCTGCGCTCCGAGCTCACCGCTGCCCCTGAGCAGCTGCGCGATGGCGGGGCCGACTAACGGCGCTTCGTGCGCGATATTGGTTCCGACCAGAGTCGCCCAGTAGGCCTTTTCATTCCACGGCAGGAGATAGCCCGTGAAACCAAAGAACAGCACGATAACCAACAGGAAGACTCCCGTGACCCAGGTCAACTCTCGCGGGTACTTGTATGCCCCAAGAAGGAACACCGTGAGCAGGTGCAAGGCGACCGCCACAACCATCGCGCTTGCTCCCCAGTGATGCAGCCCGCGCAGAAATGCCCCGAAGGGCGCCTGTTCGGAAATAAAACGCACGGAGTCGTAGGCGTGGTCCGGGCTTGGCGCGTAGCTCATCGCCAGGAACGTTCCGGTCGCGGCCTGGAGAATGAACAGGAACATCACCACGCTGCCGAGCGTGTATATCCAACTGACCAAGCCCGTGGCTTCGGGAATCTTGCGGCCGAACAGCGCCTGCCCGATCTCGCGCGTGCCAAGGCGCTCGTCGACCCAATCGGCTAGGCTTTGGCGGGTCGACACGAGAGTCTCCTCTGCGGCTTGGTTAGCGCGTACAGGACGCCGTCACGTACTTTGGAGGGATAGGTATCGAGGGGCCGCGGCGGCGGGCCGCCAACCACGCACCCATCGATGTCGAATCTGCCGTCATGGCATGGACACTGGAATTGCTTGGCATCGACAGACCAGTGGTAAGCGCATCCGAGGTGGGTGCAGTGCGGATCGAAGACCACGATCCCGTCGCTCTTGCGCAGGACCCAGGCAATCTCACGCGTCTGCTCGGTCACCCAGCCGCTTACGCGGAACAACGTGACCTCAACGCGCTGCGGGGCACCGATTGGGAAATCGTTAACCCTCCCCAGTTTCACATCGGCTGGCCGAGCTGCCTTGAGAATAGGCCCGAGGAAGTAGCCCACTACGGGCACAGATAGTCCCACGCCAACGAGTGAAGTAGCCGCCCAGAAGAATCGCGCGAGCCACTGGCGCCGGGTGATGTCCTGCTCGCTTGCGGCAACGTATTCACCACCCGGCGCCGCGTATCGCTTCTCAGAACCAGAAGATTCATTCCCCATCGCGTGCTGCCTTTGCCCTCGCATTGACGAAGTTCGAAGCTGCCCCGGTCCTGTTTCGTTGACCGGCGACGGGAAGACCCGCACCTCCGCACGGCGCGAGAATGCTCAGGTCGTCCCGAACCTGCTTCAGCCCGAATCCCGCGAACGGGGTTTCTACAGATGCTTGATGTACTCGACCAGCGACTTGATCTGGTCGTCGGTCAAGTCCGGGGCCGGCGGCATATTTGCTGATTTTCCATTCGCCGCGCCGCCATCCTTGATTACCTTTTTGATATAGTCGTCGGTCTTGCCCTTGAGCGCGGTCGCAAAGTCCTGCGGCGGAGGCTGCAACATTTTGCCGGCGGGCCCGTCACCTTTTCCGCCCGGCCCGTGGCAGGCAGCGCACCTGCTGTCATAAAGGTCCTTTGCCCCATCGGCCCAGACGTAGGACGTGATGGCTCCCGTCAGAGCGGCAGCGGTCGCGCCGATTACGATACCCTTTGCCAGCCGGCTTCTAACCTTCATTCGATCTCTTCCTCCTCAGTAGATAAGCAGATAAATCTTTCCCGATGAACCCAGCCATTCGAAAGTCCTATATCACGCCGCTGTCCGATTTCCATGGCCCGCCGAGCGCCGGGCACGGAAACCGCACGAGACCCGGCGAGAAGACGGAGGCTGTCTTTTCTATTGATGGGAGTCTGGTTGCCAGCATTCGCAATCTCTGCAAAAAGTGAGGCGGCGAGCCAAAGGCCGAGGCGGCGAGATCGGGCAAGGGTACCAAATCACGATCGAGAAGATCCCGATGCGCGCGAGCCCCAAGACTCGAAGAGGGGTTGTGGTCAGCTCCGGGGCGCCCCGGTTTTTCTGCGCGCACCCGCCTGCGATGATAGTCTACGGCGTCGCGGTGTCAATGGGCGCCTGGAGCGATTACGATAGAGCGGTTCGAACTTGAGGAGGCTTTCGCCCATGCGTGAGCTTGTCGATGCACCTGAGACGTCCGCGGTAGCGAAGCCGGGTGGCCGCGGCCGACGCTCGCGGCCTGCGATCGTATTGGTGATCGCCGCCGCCCTGGCCATGCGTCTCGGCGCGGCCCGCGCTTGGGCATACGAAGCCATCGAGGTTAGCAACGGCGGAAAAATTGTCGGGACCGTCAAGATCGCCGGAAAAGTCCCGCCCAGGCCGCCTCACGAAGTAAACAAGAACCGGGAAGTCTGCGGCGATCACCTCGAAGATGAAAGTCTCGTTGTAGGTCCCGAAAACGGGCTACGCAATGCGGTGCTCACGCTGGCGAATATCACGAAGGGCAGGGCGGTAGAACTCGAGGCGGGCTATGCGCTCGACAACGAGAAATGCCGCTTCGTCCCGCACGTTCAGGCGATCAGCCTCGGTCAATGGATCGAGCTGAAGAACACGGACCCGGTTTTGCACAGCGTGGATGCTATCCTTGGGCAGCAGACTCTCTTCAACGTCGCGCTGTGGCCCGGGCGGGCGGTCCGCAAGCCGGTCGCATATCCGGGCGTGGTTCGGATCAATTGCGGCGTCCATTCGTGGATGAACGCCTACATAGTCGTCACCGACAACCCCTATCATGCGGTGACCGACCTGTACGGCGCCTACGAGATCGACGACATTCCACCCGGAACCTATAAGCTGCGCCTGTGGCAGGAACTGTTGGGGACGCAGGAGAAAGAAGTGCGAGTCGAGCCGGGCCGCACACTGAAAGTCAACTTTGTCATGAACGCTGAGGGAAAATGAGGGTTTCCAACGCAAGGCTTCGGGTGCTTGGCCGGCTCCTTCTTCTGGCCGGATTTTGCGTGACGGCGTCGTTGCCGCGCTTTGCTGCGGCGGGCGCCGGTGCCGGCAGCATTACCGGGACGCTGACGATCGGCGGGAAGGTGGGACCTGAGGTTCTCAACGCCGTGGTGTGGGTGGAGGGAATCCCTCACGATCTGATTCCAAAGGAGAAATGGAAGATAAGCGAAGGGGCGCAAATGGCCCAGAAGAATCTCGCTTTCGTGCCGCATGTGCTGCCCGTGGTGGTGGGTACAACCGTCGCTTTTCCGAACCAGGACCCCGTCTTTCACAATGTCTTTTCTGCGTCGCCGGTTCACAAATTCGACCTCGGCCTCTACCCGCAGGGGAAATCGCGTTCTACCGAATTCGATCGGCCCGGAATCGTGCAGATCGGCTGCAACACGCACGCGCAGATGAGCGCCTATGTGGTGGTTCTGGACGAGCCTTATTTTACAGTCGCCAATGCGCGGGGCGTGTACGAGCTCACTGGCGTGCCGCTCGGCAGCTATACGATCAAGGTGTGGTATCCCGATCTCGCCCCGATCAGTCAACCGTTCACGCTCCAGCGAGACGGACAGGTGCTGACCCTCGACTTCAACCTGGGAACGCGTGAGTGAAGTCCGGCGCTGCCCGGCGGTTGGCGCGTGAGGACGGCGCAGACTTTCTCGAACCCGCTGCGCGCTCTGCCGGCAATCGCGCCAGCCTGATCCGCGGATCACGCGCATGAACGGGCTGGTTTCGATAGTTCGCAAGGATCTGCGGCTCGAATTGCGAAGCGGCCTCAGCACGGTCGCGCTCGTCGGGCTGTCGCTGTTGATCCTGATCGTGCTGGTGTTCGCGCTGCCGGCCGCAGGCACGCAAGCAGCCGAGCCGGCTGCCGGCGCGCTGTGGGTCGCGATGGTTTTCTCTGGGACGCTGGGCGCGACCCGCGCGCTCTCGTCGGAGCGCGACAACGGCTGCATCCGGGCGCTCGTGGTAAGCCCGGTCGAGCCGTTCGACCATCTATCTGGCGAAGCTCGCCGCGTCGTTCGTCTTCATGACTGTCGCGGAAGTGGCGGCGATCGCGATGATGGTGCTCTTCTTCAACCGGGACTTCGACCTGCGAGTGGCGCGCCTTGCCCCGGTTATTCTTCTCGGCGCGCTCGGCTTTGCCGCGCTCGCCACGCTGCTCGGCGCGATCTCGGGGCGCATCCGCGCGGGCGATCTCTTGCTGCCGCTGCTGGCCGTGCCGATGTATGTCCCGGCGCTGATTGCGGGTGTGAAGGCGAGCGCCGCAGCGCTCGCGGGCGCGCCCTTCGCGGCCTTCGCGGAATGGATCAAGATCCTGATCGCGTTCGACGCGCTGTTTGTGGCTTGCGGATATCTTTTGTTCGAATACGTGATGGGAGAAGACTGAGGCGGTTTCCGCGATGAAGAGGGCAAAAGGAATCTGGCTGGGAGGGGCGACGGGCGCGCTGATGCTCGCCGCGCTGTTCATGGTGTTTGTGGTTGTGCCGACCGAGGCCGATCAGGGAATCGTGCAGCGCATCTTCTATTTCCATGTGCCCTGCGCGTGGGTCGCATTCGCTGCGTTCGGCCTGGTCGCGATTTGCGGGGTCTTCTACCTCTGGATGGGCCACGATGTCTGGGACGACCTGGGATATGCCGCCGCGGAGTGCGGGATGGTCTTCTGCACGCTGGTCCTGGTAACCGGATCGATCTGGGCCAAGCCGATCTGGGGCGCCTGGTGGACGTGGGATTCGCGCCTGACGACCACGCTTATCCTGTGGCTCCTCTACGGCGGATACCTGCTGATGCGCGGGCTGGCGGACCCGACCCAGGATATCGCGCGCCTGGCCGCGGTGGTGGGAATCGCCGGGGCGCTCGACGTACCTGTGATAATCGTGTCAGTTCGGCTCTGGCGCACGATCCATCCGGCGGTGCTGATCACGCGCCAGGGCTCGCACGGCCTTGAAGATCCCCGGATGATCGCGACGCTGCTCGTGTCGATCGCGGCGTTCACCGCGCTGTTCCTGTGGCTCCTGTGGCTCAGGTTCGCAACGCTGAGGGCGCGGACGACACTCTCGCGGCTAACATTGAGGCTGGCGCTCGCCGAAGCCGCCGCGGCTGACGAGAGCGAGACCGAAGCGGCGTTGCATCCTTCCGTCTCGGCGCCTTAAAGCGGAAGCCGAAGCAAAACGCAATCGCCGCGCCGACCCACGCAGAACTGATGGCCGCCTCAAGCGATACTCGCCGCGACCTCGATCTCATCTTTCGGGGCGCCCTCAACGCTGTCGAGCCGCAGCACCTCGTTGATCGCGCGCTCGCCGGGACGACCGAGGGCGCCGAACGCGTGCCGGAAATTATTGCCAAATCCCGCAGCGTTTACCTGCTTGCGGTTGGCAAGGCCGCGCTCGGGATGGCATCGGCACTGGAGCGATCGTTGGGGTCCAAGCTGGCCGGCGGTGTCGCCGTGCTTCCGAACACGGCCGCGTCGGCTTTGGAATCGCCCGTGGTCTCGCGTATCGAAATGCTGGAGGCGTCGCATCCGATTCCCGACGCGTCCTCGGTTCGGGCCGCCCGCGCCGCCCTCGACCTGGCGAGAAAGCCCGGCCCCGGCCATCTATTTCTGATCGCGATAAGCGGCGGCGCCTCGGCGATGCTGGCGCTACCGGCCGGATCGATCACGCTCGACGACAAAATTGCGGTGACGGCGGCATTGCTCCGCGCGGGAGCTTCGATTCGGGAATTCAATCTGGTGCGCAAGCATATCTCGGCGATCAAGGGAGGGCGTCTTCTGCGCGCGATCGACCCCCGGGCGGACGTTCTGAGCCTGATCATCTCCGATGTGACCGGCAACGATCTTGCGACCATCGGATCGGGAATCGCCGCACCTGACCCGACGACCTACAGCGAGGCGGTCGGCGTGCTCAAGCGCCATCCGGGAGTCTGGGGCCGAACGCCCGAGCCGGTGCGAGAGCATCTGGAAGCGGGGGCGGCTGGACAAATCGACGAGACGGTCAAACCCGGCGACCCGACGCTCGGACGCGTGACCAGCGTGATAATCGGCGACAACGCGACCGCGCTTGGCGGCGCGGAGCTTACGGCGCGGGCGCTCGGCTATGCGGTCGATCGCTGGCGCGATCTCCGCGGCGAGGCCGACGAGCTCGGCCGATCGCTCGCGGCCCATCTGTGCGCGATCCGCCACGAGCGGCTATGCGTGCTGGCGGGCGGCGAGCCGATCGTGACGGTCAGCGGCGCCGGACGCGGCGGACGCGCTCAGCAGTGCGCGCTCGCGGCGGCGTTGGAGCTCGCCGGAATCGGCCGCGATCGGCGAGTCGCCGTCCTGTTCGCCGGTACCGACGGAATCGACGGGCCGACTTGCGCAGCCGGCGCGTTTGCCTATCCCGACACCGCGTCGCGCGCGATCGCGTCGGGGGTGGACCCCGAAAAAGCGCTACGACTTAACGACTCGTATCGGGTCTTTGAAGCGATCGGCGATTTGCTGGTCACCGGGGCCACAGGCACTAATGTCGCCGACGTGTTCATCGGCCTTGTGAACTACTGATCCTGAAAATGAGGCCACGCCGCGACATCCAGATTGCAAGCGGGCGCCGCAGCGGCGCGACGGAAGTGACATTGATTCCGGGTGACGGTGTCGGCCCCGAGGTCGTCGGTGCGGCAGAGACGGTGATCGAGGCGGCCGGAGTCAAGATCGTGTGGGACCGCCAGTCCGGCGGCGCTGCGGCGCTGAAGAAACTCGGCACACCGGTTCCCGATTCGCTGATCCGTTCGCTCCATCGCACGCGTGTCGCGCTCAAAGGACCGCTCGAGACCCGCGTCGGGCAAGGCTATCGGTCGATCAATGTTTTTCTGCGGCGGACCTTCGACCTGTACGCCAACCTGCGTCCGATCCGGAGCTTCGCCGGAGTTCACACGCCATTTCGCAACGTCGATCTGGTCGTGGTCCGCGAGAACACCGAGGACCTCTACTCGGGAATTGAGCATGAGGTGGCGCCCGGCGTGGTGGAGAGCGTCAAGGTGATTACCGCGCGCGCCTCGACGCGGATAGCGCGCTTCGCGTTCGAGTTCGCGCGGCGGCATAAGCGCGCCTCCGTCACCGCGATTCACAAGGCCAACATCATGAAGCTCTCCGACGGGCTCTTCCTGAAATGCGCCCGGCGCGTCGCGGCCGGGTATAGAGGAATCGAGTACAAGGAGCAGATCGTCGATGCGGCTTGTATGCGCCTTGTGACCGATCCGTCATCGTTCGATGTGCTGCTGCTCGAGAACCTTTACGGCGATATCGTCTCCGACCTGTGCGCCGGATTGGTCGGCGGATTGGGCGTGGTACCCGGCGCGAACTTCGGCGAGCACGGCGCGATCTTCGAGGCCGTCCACGGAACCGCGCCGGACATCGCCGGCAGGAATGTCGCGAACCCGGTCGCCACGATCCTATCGGCCTCGATGATGCTCGATTACATCGGGCATCGGAACGCCGCCGCCCGCATCCGCGCCGCGGTCGGCAAGGTGCTGAAGCGGGGCAGGGTGCTCACTCGCGATCTCGGCGGCATCGCGAAGACCACCGAGATTACAGCGGCAATAATCCGCGCGATGGAGTAGCGGGACGTCAGCCACCACTCGAAGCGGGGCTTCGATGGGTAGGCGCCGGCCTCCGCGCTGCCTTTCCCGAACCATCTGCTACCGCGAGAGGCAGACAGATGGACGCTCATAGCGCGCTACGCTAAGAGTTGTAACGGCATGAAGAACGCCCGCAAGCCCGATGACTTCAGCGCTGATCTGAATGGCCGCGTCCCGCCCGGACAGGTCCTGACCGACAAATTTCCGGTCCTGTCGTATGGTCCGACGCCGCGATTCGACCCGATCAAATGGAATTTCCGGGTCTTCGGCGAGGTCGAGGAGCCGTTGCGCCTTGCATACCAGGAGTTTCGCGCGCTACCCCTCAGCCGCCAGGTATCGGACTTCCATTGCGTCACCACCTGGTCGCGGCTCGACAATGTCTGGGAGGGCGTCAAGGTCCGCGACCTCGTGACGCTGGTGAGGCTCAAGCCGACAGCGCGTTTCGTTGTAATACATTGCGACGGTGGCTATACGACCAATCTTCCGCTCGCCGACTTCATCAGCGACGACGTGATGCTTGCCTATCGCCACGATGGCCGCGACCTCGAGCCCGATCATGGCTTTCCGCTGAGGCTGGTAGTGCCCAGGCTCTACGGATGGAAGAGCGCCAAGTGGGCGCGGGCGATCGAGTTCGCAGCCGAGGATCGGCCCGGATTCTGGGAAGTGCGCGGCTATCATAATCATGCCGACCCGTGGACCGAGGAGCGATACTCTTTTGAGGAGCAACCGGATTGATATTGATCGCGTCCAATTCCGGTTCCGACAGCCCTCCAAGCCGGCCTGACGGGCAGAGCATGATTCGCTATATCGGTATCTTCTGCTTCATTCTTTTGCCGTCGATTGCGTCGGCCGCGATGGCCCGTCCGCCGGGCGCGAGTGCAACGCTGATGACCGCCTGCCGTGTGGAGAGATCCAGGCTCGACCTCGATGGTGTCGAAGATGCGGTGACCCTGACGTGCAGTGCCGGCACTGCCGCGATAATCCGCGTTCTGGCCGGCCGGGACCTGCATGCGAGCCCTCAGACGGGATGGGTATCTTGGAGCAACTCCGGCACTGTAACCTGCGAAATCTACGAGGGCGCGGACCGCACCGCCGGCTGGTACGGCGACGGCGAGGAATCGGTCAAGGTCTTGTTGCCGCGCCTGGACAAGCCGCCGGCTCGCGCTGTTGAGGAGATTCCGGCCGCGAAGGGCGGGGTTCGAGAACCCAACCCTGAGTCCGAGATACTATCGATCGAGTTCTGAGGCCGCCCCTGCCGATCAAATGTCCGACCCTACTCTGACTCACCCACTCGATCGTGAGGAGCAGATCGCGCGCCTTCGCAGCGAGACCTTCGACCTCGCGGTTATCGGCGGCGGCATCAACGGCGCGGCTGTGGCGCGCGATGCCGCGATGCGCGGGCTGCGGGTCGCGCTGATCGACAAGGGCGATTTCGCCGGCGCCACTTCCTCGCGATCCTCCAAACTGATTCACGGCGGCTTCCGCTATCTCCCGCAAGGGCAATTGCGCCTGGTCTATACCGCGCTGCGCGAACGCGAGCGGCTCCATCGCGTGACCGCGCCCCATCTGGTGCGCCCGATCCGCTTTCTGTTCCCGCTTTATCGAGGGCGGGGTTTCAATCCGTTCGTAGTGGCGATCGGCATGATGCTCTACGACTTGCTCGCGCGGACGCCGCGAGCCGAGCATCATCGCCGGCTCGACGCTTCCGGAGTGCGGGCGATCGAGCCGTCGCTCGGCGCGCGCGGACTCCGCGGCGGATCGCTCTATTACGACGCCTGGGCGGACGACGCGCGCCTCACGCTGGAGAACGCGCTCGACGCGGCCGCGCACGGCGCAGCGGTTTCGAATTACATCGCGGTCGAGGCGCTGTTGAAGCACGGCGGGCGAATTGCGGCCGCTGTGACTCGCGACGTTGCCGGTGGTAGCGCGTTCGAGGTGAGCGCCAGGGCGTTTGTCAACGCGGCCGGGCCATGGGTTGACGACCTGCGCCGGCTGGATGATCCCGCGGCGCCGCAGAGCGTCCGGCTTACCAAGGGCGCCCACCTGGTCTTCGCCCGGGAGTCGTTGCCGGTGCGTGAGGCGCTGGTCCTCGGCGATGATCGGGATCGAATCGTGTTCGTGATGCCGCACGGCAGATACGTGCTGGTCGGCACCACCGATACGGACTTCGACGGCGATCGCGAGTGCGTTGCGGCAGATCGCGCCGATATCGAGTACCTGATCGGCGTGCTCCGCGATGGCCTTCCCGATATCCGGCTCGAAATTAGCGACGTCCTGTCCAGCTTCGCCGGGCTGCGCGCGCTGATACGTCCGGGCGACGCTCGTTCGCCGTCAGCCGTACCTCGCGAGGACAAGGTTCTGGAATCCGCCTCAGGATTGATCTCGGTGGCGGGCGGCAAGCTGACGACCCACCGCGAGATCGCCGAGCGCGTTGTCGATCGCGTCATGGTGAAGCTCTCGCGCCCCGCCGGGAAGTGTCCGACGCTGCGAACGCCGCTTATCGGCGCGCGGCCGATTGAAATTGATTCCGACCCGCAAGCGATCGAGGCGATACCCGGCGAGATTAGAGAAATTCTGGCCGGACGCTATGGTACGCGCGCCGCCATACCCGCGGCCCTGATGGTCGATCGGCCGGAGCTCGCGGAACCGCTCGCGCCCGGATGTCCGGTCGTCGGTGCGGAGGTGATTCACGCGGTGCGCAACGAGCTGGCGCGGACGGTCGCCGATTTCGTGGTGCGCCGCACGGCGCTCTCGTGGCGCTACCCGCTCGAGGCCGCATCGGCGGCAGAAAAGGTCGCGAGCCTGATGGGATCGGAACTCGGATGGGATCGCGCGCGGCAAGAGGCCGAACTGAGCATTTTCCGGACCGCGCTTCAACGCGCGCAGGCTGCGTGAAGGTGCGGGCGGGCGGGGAGTCGCTCGCCGATCGCAAAGCGCGCGCGTTGCGGATCGCTGCGGGCCTGGCGAAATTGTATCCCGCTGCCCGCATCAGCCTCGATTTCAAAACCCCGTGGCAATGCCTGGTCGCGACTATCCTGTCGGCGCAGTGCACCGACAAGCGCGTCAACGAGGTTACCCCGACTCTGTTCAGGGAAGTCCCCGACGCCGCGGCGATGGCGGCAATTCCGCCTGAGCGGCTTCAGCGCATGATCGCGACGACGGGCTTCTTCCGCGCCAAGTCCCGATCGCTGAAGGGAGCCGCGCGTGCGATCGTCGATCGATTCGGCGGCAAGCTGCCCGATCGGATGGAAGACCTGCTCACGATTCCGGGCGTTGGACGCAAGACTGCGAACGTAATCCTGGGTCACATTTTCGGCCATCCGGGGATGGTCGTGGACACGCACGTGCGGCGGCTCTCGCGCCGGATGGGCCTGACCCGCAATGCCGATCCCGGCAAGATCGAGCGCGACTTGCACAAGCTCCTACCGCCCGCAGAATGGACGGCGTTCTCGATGCGGATGATACTGCACGGCCGCAACATTTGTGTCGCGCGCCGGCCGCGATGCGATCAGTGCGCGCTTTCCGCCGACTGCCCGCAGATCGGGGTGAAGCCGGGCTAGCGCCCGGCGGTTCCGATCGCCAGTGTGTAGGTCGGGGCCAAGGCATGTTTTCACCCGGTCGCGAGCGTGCAATAATTCAGGCTCTGCGACTCCCCTTAGCTGGTGTAATCGCCATGAAACTCCGGGTGGAGGAAATCACCGCCGAGGCGCGAGAGATCGCGTTCCTCGAACCCGAGGACGAGATCAACCGCGTGCTCGACAGAGGTCCGGTCCGTGACTACAGCGTGCAGGGGCCGATTTCGGTTACGGCATCGTACTATCGCGCCGGGACCGAGGTCTTCCTCGAAGGCGACTTGAGCGCCCGTACCGTCGCCGTATGCGCGCGATGCGCCGAGGAGTTCATCGCGCCGAGCACGCGTGCTTTTCGCTACGTACTCGCGCCGAAGGCGGTGGGCGATATCGCCGATGGCCGGGACTTGCAAGCCGAGGACGTCGAGTACTCGCTGTACGAGGGCGAGCATATCGATCTTTCGCCGCCGATTCGCGAGCAACTGCTCCTCGCGCTGACCGCGAGACCGCTGTGCCGCGACGACTGCCGCGGATTGTGTCCGCAATGCGGTACCAACCTGAACCGGGGCGCCTGCGGATGCGTGCGGATCGAGCCCGATCCGCGCTTCGCGGTCTTGCGCGCTCTCAAAATCGGGCGGGCCTAAGCCGTCCGCCGACAGGGGAAAACTGATGCAAGCGCCCAAACGCCGTACCTCTCACTCCAAGAAGAACAAGCGCCGCGCGCACGATGCGCTCCGGGCGGTCAACACCAGCCGATGCCCGAGTTGCGGCGAGCCCACGCTGCCCCATCGCGTGTGCCGCCACTGCGGCGTGTATCGCGACCGCCAACTCGCCGAGGCCGAGGAATAGGCGCCGCACACCGTGAGGATCGCGCTCGATGCGATGGGGGGGGACCTTGCGCCGAAGGCGAATGTCGACGGCGCGGTGCAGGCCGCCCGTGACTTCGCGATTCAGGTCGTGCTGGTCGGCGACGCTGCTCTGCTCGAAAAGGAGCTCGCCGCCGCGGGCGGCGCGGATCTGCCGATATCGATCGCGCACGCTTCCGAGACCGTCACAATGTCCGATTCGCCGATCGAATCGGTGCTGAGCAAGCCGAACTCGTCGATCCACGTCGGATATGAAATGCTCAAGCGCAGCGAGGTCGATGCCTTCGTCGGAGCGGGCAACTCGGGCGCGATGATGGCCGCGGCGATGGTGATCCTTGGCAATCTGCCGGGCGTCGATCGGCCGGCGATTGCCTCGCTGGTCCCGACCAGTGGCGAGTCCGCAGTCCTTATCGACGCGGGCGCGAACGTCGAGGTCAAGCCCTTCAACCTGGTCGAGTTCGCGGTGATGGGCAGCGTTTACGCCCGGCGCGTGCGCAGGGTCGCGCGGCCGAGGGTGGGAATTCTCTCCAATGGCGAGGAAGACTCCAAGGGCAACGAGCTGACGCGCGCCGCCGCCGAGACGCTGCGCGCGATGGGTCCTGATATCAACTACGTCGGTTACATCGAAGGCCGCGACATCAATCGCGGCAGTGTCAACGTGGTGGTGACCGACGGCTTCACCGGCAACGTCGCACTCAAAACCATGGAAGGCTTCGCGGCCTTCATGCTGGGAAATCTGCGCGAGGTTTTTGGCGCGAGTTTTCGCGGCCGGATGGCCTATTTGCTGATTCGCAAGCGGCTCGGCGCGATGCGCGAGCGGTTCGACCCCTCCGAATACGGCGGCGCACCGCTGCTGGGCGTCAACGGTATCGCGATAATCACGCACGGCTCCTCGAATGCGCGCGCAATTCGAAACGCGATCCGCGAAGCCGCCGACGAGGCTCTGGTGCGCCAGGTCAGCGCGGAGATCGTCGAGACGCTGCGCAGAATCCCGGCCGCCGCGGCCGCCCCGGCGAAGCCTGCCGGAAAGGGAATCCGCGCGCTGTTCGCCAAGATGCGCGGGCGGCTCCATCGCCACCCCAGGGAAGGCGCCGAGCCCGGCAAAGATGCCGCGCCGCCCGATGGCGCATCCGGCACGCCGAATCCGGCCGATAAGCCACCTTCCGCTCGCGGCACGGGTCCGATAGGGGCGGGCGCGCAGTTGTCGCCGTCGCCGAACGGGTCGGCGTCACCCGCGGAGCCGGCGCCGGAAGATCACAGTGCGCGCGAGCGAATCCGATCCCGGCCAGCAAAAACCGAAACCTGGCGCGAGCTGACCCGCTGGCCGGAGGCTGACATCCGTTCGGATCGCTGCCTGACCGAATCAGTGGAAACATGAAAATCGCCTATCTTTTCCCCGGGCAGGGATCGCAGCGGGTCGGGATGGGGAAGGAGCTTGCCGAGAACTTCCCCGCCGCGCGGGCCGCCTTCGAGGAAGCCGACGAAGCCGCAGGCTTTGCGTTGTCGCGGCTGTGCGCCGAGGGTCCTGAAGACGAACTGCGGCTGACCATCAACACTCAGCCCGCGATGCTCGCGGTGGCGGTCGCGGCGTTGCGCGCGTTCGAAGCCGAATTCGCGGTCGATCCTGAAGCCGCCGCAGGTCATAGCCTCGGCGAGTACAGCGCGCTGGTCGCGGCGGGCGCGCTGCCGTTTGCCGATGCCGTCCGGGCAGTGCGCGAGCGCGGACGCCTGATGCAAGCGGCTGTGCCGGAAGGTCAGGGCGCGATGGCCGCCCTGATCGGGCTCGACGCGCAGGCTGTCAGCGAGATTTGCGAAAGCGCCGCGCATGGCGAAGTGGTAGTTCCGGCGAACCTCAATGCGCCCGGACAGATTGTCGTCGCGGGGCACACCGCCGCTGTGAGACGGGCGTTGGAGATGGCCAAAGAGCGGGGCGCCACGATGTCGGTCGAGCTCAAGGTGAGCGCGCCGTTCCATTGCCCGCTGATGAATCCGGCGCGCGAGGCGATGGCGAAGGTGCTGGAGGGAATCCGTATCGGGCGGCTTCGCTGCGGCGTGATCGCCAACGTCACCGCCGAGGTCAATCGCGATCCGTCGCGCGTCGTGCCGCTGCTGCTCGAACAAATTACGGCGCCGGTGCGATGGGAAGAGTCGATGGCGACGCTCGCCGGACTTGGCGTCGATACCGCAATCGAATTCGGATGCGGCCGCGTGCTGGCGGGCCTGATGCGCCGGATAAACCGGAACGTCAAAGTGCTCGCGTGCGAGGACTTGAAATCGCTCAAGGCGACCGGCCAGGCGCTCGAGCAAGCGTAGCAGGGTGTTGAGAAGAGGCGGGAGCGCAAGGCAATTCGCCGGACAAATGGCAAACACGAGAACACTAATCGCACTGTCGCTGGCTTTTCTGGTGTCATGCTCGACGTTGAATCCATGCGCGCAATCTCTTGGCGAACGGGCCGTGTCCGGCGCTTTGGTTGGCGCGGCTGCTGGCGCCGCGGTCGCCTTCAACACGGGGCCAAAAAACGATCCGCGATGGGATGAAGCCCTGCTCGACGCGCCGATCGGCGCTGCGATAGGAGCGATAGCCATGCCCGTTGCCGATTGGTACTTTTGCCCTGAGCGGGAAGCTGGCGACATTCCCGGAAATTCAAACTGAGACACTACGCGCGGTTCGGGCGGGCCGGATTTCAAACTTGACCACCACAGAAAAAGTGAAAAGCTTGCCTGACCGCCATCAAGTCCATATGCTGCGTTTGAATTACCCACGCCGCCGACTAGCGCCACGCGAGCCGTCCCGGTTCGATGAGCGGACGGCTTGGCGTCTATGCCGCCGCGTCTGACTTCCGCCAACGGCAGACATGCCGGCTGCGAGGAGGGACTAGAGCACGATGGCCGAAAACGTCGAAACCAAGGTTCGCGAAATAATCAGCGAGCAGCTCGGCGTGTCAGTGGATCAGGTTACCCTCGAGGCTTCTTTTATCGAGGATCTAGGCGCGGACTCGCTCGATATCGTCGAGCTCGTGATGGCGCTGGAGGAGGAGTACGGGATGGAAATCTCGGACGAGGAAGCCGAGAAGATTCGCACCGTCAGAGACGTCGTCAGCTATATCGAGAGCCACAAGAGTTGACCGGCGCTGCGGTCCGCACGGGCGAGCCGCAATTCCCCGCAAATCTCAGGATTTGTCGCCCGGCCCGGGGCTTGTAAACTCAAGCCATGCGATGCCCGTTCTGCCGCCATCGCGGGAACCGCGTGGTCGATTCGCGCCTGTCGGGCGACGGCGCCACTATCCGCCGCCGCCGGATGTGCACCTCGTGCAAGCGCCGCTTTACCACTTATGAGCGCGTCGACGAAATTGCGCCGATGGTGGTCAAGAAAGATGATCGGCGCGAGCCGTACGATCGATCCAAGATAGTCGCGGGGCTGAAGAAGGCCTGCGAGAAGCGGCCGGTCTCGATGGAAACGATCGAGCAGGTCGCCGATCGCGTAGAGGCCGCCGTGCTGGAGCGCGGCGAGCGCGAAATTCCGAGCTCGTTTATAGGCAGCGCCGTGATGACCGAGCTGCACGAGATCGACCAGGTCGCCTACGTGCGCTTTGCCTCGGTGTATCGGTCCTTCAAGGACATTGACGAATTCATGCACGAGCTGGAGGATTTGATCCGGGTGCGCAATCAAGGCTCCGGAGCGCGCGGCGCTCGCGCGCAGGCCGGCGCCGAAGGCGAAGGGGCCAGGCGAGACGCGCGATCGCGGGACAAGAAACCCGACCCGACCGGCTGACGCGCATATGCCGGCCCGCCTCAAGTCCGATGCCGATCAACATTTCATGGCCATTGCCCTCGGTCTCGCGGCCGAGGTGCTGGGCGCGACCTCGCCGAATCCCGCGGTCGGCTGTGTAGTCGTTCGCGACGGCCGAATCGTCGGCAGAGGAGCGACCGCGCCCGGCGGCAGGCCTCATGCCGAGACCGTCGCGCTTGCATCGGCGCGCGATCGCGCTCGCGGCGCTACCGCCTACGTATCGTTCGAGCCGTGCAGCCATCGGGGGCAAACTGCGCCGTGCGCTCGGGCGTTGATCGACGCGGACGCAAGCCGCGTAGTGGTTGGATGCGTCGATCCTTATCCGGCAGTTCGGGGCCGCGGAATTGCGATGCTTCGCCGCGCCGGAATCGCCGTCACGGTCGGCGTCCTCGAGGCCGAATGTCGGCGCCTGAACGAGGGTTTTATCACCCGCGTGACGCGCGGGCGCCCGTTCGTGACGCTCAAGCTCGCCGTATCGCTCGACGGCAGGATCGCGGCAGCGAGCGGCGACGCGCGATGGATCAGCTCGGAACCTGCGCGCGAAATGGTCCATCAATGGCGCGCTCAGAGCGACGCGGTCATGGTCGGCGCCGGGACCGTGGTAGCAGACGATCCGCGGCTGACCTGCCGGGTTCGCGCGCGGCGAGATCCGGCGCGCGTAATCGTCGATCCGCGGCTTAAGACATCGCCGCACGCGCGAGTCTTTAACGTCCGATCCGACGCGCCGGCGATTCTCGTAACGACCCTCGACAACCACGACCGCGCGCGGCGCCGCTACCGTGGCGGGCGGATCGAGGTTCTGGGCGCGCCGTCGGTCCGGGGCGAGATCGATCTGGCCGGCGTGATGCGAGAGTTCGGGCGGCGCGGATGGTCAAGGATACTGATCGAAGGCGGGGCGCATCTGGCGGGCGCCGCGCTTCGCGCGGGAATCGTCGATCGGGTCGCGATGGTGGTCGCGCCGAAGATTCTCGGCGCCGGCCTGCCCGCGATCGAAGGCCTCGCGACCGCGAGGATCCGCGATGCGATTCGCCTGCGGAACTTCACGGCGCGCCGTATCGGCGAGGACTGGCTGCTCGAAGCCGACATTCATAACCGGCGGATGCCACGGAAGTCGCGTCGTGCTTCTCAGCATTTCGGCGCGGTGGTAGAATCCGCACCGTAGGCCGAAGAAAGATGCCATCCACTCCATTGGAAGAGGTTTTCGACCGCATCCGGGCCGGCATGATGGTCCTGATGGTCTCCGAGGAGCGCGAAGACGCCGAAGGCGATCTCGTGATGGCGGCCGAGAAGATTACGCCCGAGCACGTGAACTTCATGGCGATCCACGCCCGCGGGATCGTCTCGATCGCGATTCCGGACAAGCGCATGCGCGAGCTCGGAATCCCACTCGCGCCATCTACGCAGGGCGTCGAAATCACCGAACAGGCCGGAGCGCTGGTCGAGGCGCGCGAGGGCGTGACGACCGGAATTTCAGCCGGCGATCGCGCGCGGACGATCCAAATCGTCGCTGCGCAGAACTCCGGGCCGGGCGATATCGTGATGCCGGGCCATATCCTGCCGCTGATGGCGCTAGCGGGCGGGGTGCTGATGCGGCTTGGCCGCGCCGAGGGCGCGATCGATCTGGTGGGCGGCGCCGGGATGCGTCCGGCCGCGGCGCTGTGCACGATTCTAAGAGAGGACGGCGAGTCGGCGCGGATGCCGGAACTGCGCGAGTTCGCAGGCAAACACTCGCTGCCGATTTGCTTCATCAAGGATCTCGTTTCCTACCGGCTCACCAGCGAGCTGCTGGTGCAGCGCGTCGCCGATGCGCGGTTCCCGACCTCGGCGGGCGAGCTGCGTGCGATAGTGTTTCGCAACATCGTCGATCGCCGGGAGCATCTGGCGCTGGTCAAAGGCGAAGTGGGCGGCGGGCGCCCTGCGCTCGTGCGGCTTCATTCGGAATGCCTGACCGGCGATGTCTTCGGGTCGAACCGCTGCGATTGCGGGGAGCAGTTGAACGAATCGATCGAGCGGATCATGGCGGCCGATGCCGGCGTGATCATTTATCTGCATCAGGAGGGCCGCGGAATCGGGCTCGGCAACAAGCTCCGCGCCTACGCCCTGCAGGACGGCGGACTCGATACGGTCGAGGCCAACTTGGAGCTCGGCTTCAAGGAGGACCTGCGCGACTACGGGATCGGCGCGCAAATCCTGCGAGACCTCGGCGTCGGCGAAGTCCATCTGCTGACCAACAATCCCCACAAGATCGACAGCCTCCGCCGCTACGGTGTGCGAGTCACCCGGGTTCCGCTCGAGGTCGAGCCCCACAGCGGGAATATCGAGTACCTCCGCACCAAGAAGGAAAAGCTCGGCCATCTGCTTTCCGAGTTGAAACTGATCACCTGAAAAGCGCGTCATGGGATTGAGACACCTCGGCCGGGAGCTTGCGCTCCAGGCGCTCTATCAGATCGATTTGAGCGGCGACCCGGCGCGCGGGCATCCGGCGGCGCTGTCGTCGAATTTCCCCGCCGACGAGCGGGCGCGCGGATTCGCGATCGAACTGGCCGAGGGGGTTTGCCGCGAGCGCGCTGCGCTCGACAAGCATATCGCGGACGTACTCGAAAACTGGTCGGTCGAACGGCTCTCGCGCGTCGATCACAATATCCTGCGAATTGCGGCCTACGAATTTCTCGAGCTTCCCGACATTCCCGCGCGCGTCACGATCGACGAGGCGATCGAGCTGGCAAAACGATTTGGCGATCGCGATTCGGGCCGCTTCGTCAACGGCGTGCTCGACCGGCTGGCCGAACGGCTTGGAGTCAAGAGCAAGGGTGAAGAGCGCGAGCAATCGAAGCCGCATTAGGCCCCTGGCGGCCGCGATCGCGATCGCGCTGGCCGGCTGCGGCTATCACTTCGCGGCTTCCGGAAGCGGGCTCCCTTCGGGAGCCGAAACGATCTACGTCGAGCGGTTTTCCAACCGGTCGCGAATGACGGGACTCAACGATCAGTTCGCGCGATATCTCAAAGACGAGATCGCCAACCACAGGCGGCTGCGGCTGGTCGAAGATCCGGCCTCAGCCGACCTGAGACTGAGCGGCGAAATTCTCGGCGACGAGGCTTATCCCACGACGCTCAATTCGGTCGATGAGCCGACCCAGTACAACGAGGCGGTCGTGATCAGCGCAATTCTGAAGGACGGCCGCACCAGCAAGACCATCTGGGCCGGGCACACCAGCGCCAACCAGGCCTACGCCGTGGTGCCCGAATCGGTCGTGGTGACCTCGCCCCAGTTCCTGCAGCAGAACCTCCGCCAACCCAACATCAACGCGCTGCCCGATGTGCAGTTGACGCAGACCCAGCAGGCGTCGGCGGAGGATCAGATCATGAGCCAGCTCGCGCGCGACCTGTACGCCTCGATGACCGAGGGGTTCTGAGTTGCTCGGCTACCCGGCACGGGCGCCCGGAGTGAAACCGCGATGGCGATAGAGACGGCGCTCTCCTTCCTGCGGATCGTTGAGCAGGGACGGCCGCTTCCTGCGGTCTTCGCGATCTTCGGACCGCAGGCATTCCTGCGCGAGTACGTCCTCGACCATCTGCGGTCGAAACTGGTGCGCGACGGGGCGCAGTATCGGGCCTTCCAGTTCGGCGCATCCGGCGGGTTCGACGCGATGCTGGAGGAGATTCGCGCCGGCGATCTTTTCGCGCCGCGCAAAGTGGTCGCCTGCCGCATACCGCGCGCGCGACGCGGGCAGAGCGACGAGTCGGATTCCGAATCGGAGTCGCGGCCCGGCGCGAAGTCGGGAGAAGCGACGCTTGCCGAGGCAATCGAGGGCAAGGGACTGGCGGGCGAATTGATCCTGGTCTATGAGCGCGATTCAGTGCCTGCGAAGATCCGCCGGGCCGTCGAGCGCGCAGGAATCGTGATCAATTGTTCCAGGCCCTTCGACAACCAGCTCGCCCAATACGCCCAGGCTTTCGCGCAAGCCGTCGGCCTGGAGCTTGCGCCGGACGCGGCGGACCTGCTCGTCTCGGGCTATTCGACCGATCTCTCCGCGATGGCGAATGCGCTGGCTAAAGCGGCGATCCATCGCGAGCGGGGCGCGCGGCTGACGGCGAGCGATCTGCTGGAGCCCGGCTCTGCGCGTGTCCCCGAACTCTTCGAGCTTGCCGAGGGTCTCGCGCGCGGCCGGATTTCGCTAACCCTGGCATTATTGGACCGGGCGATCGCGGTGGGACGCGACGTTTTCGAGATCCTCGCGGTGGAGATCATTCCGGTGATTCGCAGGATGACGCTGGCGGCGGCGATGTTGGAGCGGCGGCGGAGCACGGCCGACATTGCGGCGGCGATGGGACTCGGCCCGACGAGCAGTCTGCTGGCCCGCACGATCGAAGGGGCGCGCCGCTTCGGGCCGGAGCGCCTGCGCCGGGCGCATCAGCGGATGTGCGACCTCGATTCCGGATTCAAGCTCGGCAAAAGGCGCGGGCGCGAAGCAGCGCTCTCGGAATTGCTGGTCGAGCTGATGGTGCAGTAGCGGGGCGCTGATAGAAGCGGCACCCGAGCGAAATTTAACCGAGCGCTTTCAGACGGAATCGCTTCGCGCAGATTCTTCGCCTTTGGCAGTCGCCTCAGCTCAGAATGACATCGAGAAGGCTTTCCTGTGTCTTCCTGAGGTGAGCGGAGCGAAGCCGAAGGATCTACGCGAAGCGATTCGCCGGCTACCCGAAGCTCTCCTGTCCAGGGGGAGACAGGGGAAGGGGGTGGGCTACCGAGATCTGCCGGCCTGCGCCTTGTGGAGACGCCTGGCCAGGCGCGAGATCTTGCGCGAGGCGGTGTTGCGATGGATCGTGCCCTTGCTCGCCGCCTTGAACAGCACCTTGCTCGCCTGCCTCAACTCAGCCTTCGCAGCCGCGTCGTCGGTCCCGGCGATCGCATCGCTCGCAGCCTTCAGCGCGGTGTGAACGTGGCTCTTGATCGCGCGATTGCGCTCGTACCGTTTAAGGTTCTGGCGCCGGCGCTTCTCTGCTGACGGATGAACCGGAATATGCGGCATAGCAGGATAACCTAACAGCGCGCGCACATCCGCTCAATAGGAAGCCGACATTGGGTGCCGGCTGATTGCCCGGCTCGGATCAGACCCCGATCCTCTTCGCCTCGATCCACAGGGCGTCGGTTTCCGCGTCGCTGAGCTTGCGGAGATCGAGGCCTCGTTTGGCCGCGAGCGCTTCGACCTGCCGGAAGCGCCGGATGAACTTGTCGCACGCGCGGTGCAGCGTGTCCTCGGCGCTGCGGCCGATAAATCGCGGCACATTCGCGAGCGCCAGCATCATGTCGCCAATCTCCTCCGCAGCGGCATCGAGATCGTCGCGATCGAGCGCGGCTTCTGTTTCGTCCAGTTCCTCGCGCACCTTGGCCAGCACGCCGTGGACGTCACGCCAGTCGAAGCCGGCGTCTCGTGTGGCCTCGCCGAGCTTCTCTGCGCGGGTCAGGGCCGACCTTGCCCGATCCACGGCCCGAACTCCGGGTCCCTTTCCACGCATCGTTTTTCCCGGCATTCGGCCTCCAGCCCGGCGTGCTCTAATCTGAATTGCCGGGAGTGGTTTGCGACTCGGCGGGATAGGCAAATCCGACGATCGATTCTGACTTGCGCAGCAGCGCGAGGCCGGCAGCCAGATACAAGATCGCGAATACTGCGGCTGGCTGCCATTCGAAGTAAGCTATTGTTCGAACGCCGAAGGTCTGTACGATCCCGTGAGTTGCCGAGACGCCCAGGACGATAGCATAGAGTCCGAACGCCCGAACCACCACCCCGAACAATTGTCGAGAACTCATTGCGCGCTCCTTTGCCCGCAGGCGTGAAGGTCCGACACGGCCCCGCCCGGGACTGCTACAAGCGGATGATCGGGCTGAGCACCTTGTCGGTCAGGAACCTGGAAAGATCGCTCAGGCTCTCCGCCGTGATTTCGTGGCCGCAATCGTATTCGCGAAAGCTCACCGGCACCTTGAGGCTCCTGAGCGCTTCCACCGACTCGCGAGCGCGCGCGATATCGATCAGGTCGTCGGCGCGGCCGTGTTGCACCAGGGTTGGCAATTGCTGGAGCGCATCATTGGCGCCGGCCCGTTGCATCAGTTGCGCCGGGAACCAGGTGGATATTGCAACGATCGCCGCGAACCGTTCCGGATTGCGAAGCGCCAGGCTGTAGGCAATCGAGCCGCCCTGGCTGAATCCGAGCAACACCAGCTTGCGCGGTTCGATTGGATACCGCTCGAGGGCGGTGCGGACGAAGGCTTCGGCCTCATCGACCGCCTTTTGGACTTCCGAAGGCTCCGGCAGCGAGCCCATCATGATCGGAAACCATCCGTAGCCCTGCAGCGGTCCCATCGGGACTTCGACCGAGCCCTGCGGGCAGAGCATCGCAAATCGCCCGTCGGCGACATAGGGTGCGAGGCCGAGCAAATCCAGCGCGTTGGCGCCCCATCCGTGAAACGCGACGATCGTCGGGTGGGGGCCGTCGCCGGCTGGCTCGAAGGCGGTGTGGACGAGCTTCACGATGGTCTGCCCTTCATGATGGATTGCTCCTGTGGCGCATCGTAGCAGGGCGCGAAGGAGCGGGGGAGCATATTGATGGGCGCTGTTAATCACCACGGATTCTTGATTATTCTAACTGGGATGGCGGCCTTGGAGCGGCAGGCCGCCGGCATCAGAGCGGATGACTCGCTTGGACAAGTTCAGACGGCGCTGGCCTCGCCGAGTAATCGTGGCGTCCGCTTGCGTCACGATTATCCTGGCAACTCGCACCGCCGCGTCGGCAGCGCAAGCTGCATCCGCTGGTCCCGACGGACGCATCCTGGGCTACATCGCGGGCCTGACGGCCACCGTGCTGGTGGGCTACGCGATATATCTCTACCTAAAGCCGATACTGGACAAGCCCGACTCGGGGCTTTTCTATGCGCTCCTTACGCTGACCGCGATCTGGCTGGTCAAGGAGATGGTGCTGCCGCTCCTTCCCGGCTTCGGTATCGACGTGGGCACCTACCAGGCGTGGGCGGGCCGGATGGTGGAGGTCGGTCCCGCGCGGATGTATCAGGAAGGATATTTCCTGGATTACCCGCCCGGATACCTCTATGCGCTATGGTTCGTCGGCGCGATCGGTGGGCTCGCGGGCGTTGGCGGGGAAGCCTTTCGCCAAATGACCGAAAGTCCGGCGCTGGTCGCGGATTTCCTGCTCGCGCTGGTCGCGTTCGCCTATGTCAGGCGCTCGGCGAGTCTCACGCTTTCGTTTGCGGCGATGCTGATGGTCGCGCTCAATCCGGGGATGCTCTTCGAGAGCGTGGTGTGGGGGCAGAGCGATTCCGTATCGGCGTTGATGATGTTCCTGTGCGTCATCTCGGTAATCGACGGAGAGTTCGAGCTTGGATGGGCGCTCGCGGCGCTGGGCTTCCTGGTCAAGCCGCAGGTGTTGCTGTTCCTGCCGGTGCTCGGCCTGTGGACGCTGGTCAAGGGTACGTTCGATCAATGGTGGCGCGGCGCGCTCGCCTTCGTGGCGGCAGCGATAATCACCGTCGCGCCCTTCCAGCTTGCTCACTCCTGGAACTGGCTGCCTTCGCTCTATGTGAGCACGACTTCCTACTACCACGAAACCTCGGTTAACGCCTTCAACCTGATTGCGCTAGTGGCCGGCCTGCGTGCGCCCGACACCACCACGGTGCTCGGCATATCGTGCTTCACGCTGGGAATGACGCTGCTCGCGGGCGTCTATGCTTTTATCGCGTGGATCTTGTGGCGCAAGCCATCGGTGCAGAACTTCTTCTATTGCAGCTTCCTGGTTGTGTTCGGCTCGTTCATGCTCGCGCCCCGGATGCACGAGCGATACATGTATCCGTGCCTGGTGTTCCTGATTCCGATCGCGCTTGAAAATCCGATGATGCTGGGCGTCTTTGCCGCGACTTCGGTGACGCTGCTCTGCAACCTTGCCTACGTCAAGAAAGTTCTGGAGAGCCCGAAGGTCTTCATGGACGCGCGCGACAGTTTCGCGATGGTAATCTCGGCGATCAACCTGGTAGCGCTCGGCGTAGCGGCCGGTTACGGGCTCAGGCCCTCGATCGAGGAGGAGGTGGAGGAAACCGAACTTGCCGCGGCCGAGGAGGCCGAGGCCGTGCCGCAGCAAGCGGCCGCGTCCGAGCGCGCCGTTGCCGGCCAGCGAACCGTGATTGGCCAACGAGCGGCTGGCGGCGGGGGCGCAGCCGGAGGCGGGGTCGCGGCGGCGCGCGCCGAAGCCGGAATCCAGACGCTGATCGCGCGGTTGCGATTGGCGTCGGCGGCGGCCGTTGAGTCTCGTCCCGCCGAAGAGCGGCGGGCAAGCACGCCGCTCGCATGGCTTCGCGCCGACACGATCGCGCTGGCGACCCTCGTCGCGTGCGCCGCCATGACTCGTTTCTGGCGTCTGGGGCGGCCCGCCGAGATCGTATTCGACGAGGTTCACTTCGTCGGACAGGCTCGCCACTACCTGCACGGCGAGCCCTTCCTCGATCCCCATCCGCCGCTCGCCAAGCTGCTGATAGCGCTTGGCATCTGGCTGTTCGGCGATCATCCGTTCGCCTGGCGAATGAGCAACGCGATGCTCGGGACCGCGCTGGTGGGAGTCACCTATCTGCTCGGCCGGCGGATGCTGCATTCGCGGTTGGCCGCAGTACTGGCGGCCGCGTTCGTGCTTGGCGACGGGATGTTCCTGGTCAACTCGCGGATTGCCGTGCTCGACATCGTTTACGTGACCTTCGCAGCCTGCTCCTATCTGATGCTGTTCCGGTTCCTGGAGACGTCCGATCCGCTCGACCGGCGCCGGACACTGGCCTGGATGGGCCTCTTTCTCGGACTGTGCCTCGGATCCAAGCTCTATGTCCCGGCGATCACCTTTCTGCTGGTGACCGGCTTCCTCATCTACATTTTGTGGGAGCCAGCTACAAGTTGGCACTCGCGGCGCGCCCGCTACGGAGATCCGCAGCGTTACCCGCGCGTCGGCGGAGCAATCCTGCTGACCGGTGCGATCAGCGCTGCGGTTTACATCGCGATCTTCATTCCGCATTTCCTGCTCGGATGGTGGGGTGGAATCGCCGACCTGTTCCGCTACTACAGCGACGTCCTGGGGTACGAGGCGAGCGTCGCCTCGGCGACTCATCCGTATTCCTCGCCATGGTGGAGCTGGCCGCTGATGCTCCGCCCGGTGGCCTACTGGCAGAATTTTCCCCCCACCGGCGACGTAATGACCATCTGGGGCGGCGGCAATCCCGCCTTGTGGTGGGGAGGGTTCACCGCGATCGCGATTATCGCGGTGCAGGCGTTCGAGCGCCGATCGCTGTGGCGCCCGTTCCTGGTGATCGGATATCTGGGCTACCTCTGTATGTGGGCTCCGATCGGACGCACGCTGTTCCTGTATCACTACATGGGCTCGATCTATCTCGCATATCTTGCGCTCGCGGCGGTGCTCGCCGAATGCTGGAATGACGGCGGGCAGCCCTGGGAGCATCTTGCGCTGCTGCTCACGCTCGCACCGGTCTTTTACCTTGGGCTTGGGGACGCCTGGGGCGCGGTCGGCTTTCTCGCTATGGCGGCGGGCTACGTGGCGACGCTGCTGCGCGAGCCGCGATACGCCGGCAAGTTCACCTGCGCGGCCTTTGCCGCAGTCGGGCTCGCAGTATTCGTTTACTATTTTCCGGTGTGGGTTGGGCTGCCGATCGAACGTTCCGGATACTACGCCCGGATGTGGCTCCAGGCCGGGGGTCTTCGATCCTGGATCTGAGGATGATCGGAGCGAGAGCGGGAATCGCCCGGCTGCGCCTGTTGATTCCGATCGCCGCGGCAGCCGCTGCGATCGGCGTTTGCGCGGTCGCGCTCGCCGCTCCGGCGCCAACCGCCGCAACGGGCGTCACAGTGACGGGCGCACCCGCCGCTGCGCCAGCGGCCGGGGGAAAGAATTTCCTGATCAATGGCAGTTTCGCCAAGGGAGCGGGAAGCGCCGCCGATGAATGGCGCACCGAGTCATGGGATCAGAAGCCGGAGGTTACCACCTATCAATGGACAGCTCCGTCGGGCGCGAATCCGGGTGAGCTTGAAGTCGATAGCGCAGAGCCCAACGACGCGCGATGGGAGCAGAGCCTGAGTCTGCCCGCCGGATGGTACTACATGAGCGTGGACGCGCGCGCCGAGGGCGTCGGGAGCAAGGAGACCGGCGTCACTATCAGCGTCCTGGAGGATGGAATCTCCTCGCAAGAGCTCAAGGGTACGACCGACTGGACCACGCTCGGCCTCTACTTGAAGGTCGGGCGGCTCGGCGCCGACCTCGATGTGGCATTGCGGCTGGGAGGGTACGCGAGCCTGAACACCGGCCACGCCTACTTCCGCAATGCCAGCATAGTCAGCGTCGCCAGCCCACCCTCCGGCGCACAGCACCTCTTCGACCTCGACGCTATCCGCAAGGAATCGCAGCCCGTGCCGATCGGCAGCCCCTGGACGCTGGTCGCGGTTTTCATCCTGCTGGGCGCAGTGGCAATGGTCGGATGGCGGCTGTACGGTGAGGCGACGACCCGGCCGGTTCCGGTCGCCGTAGCTGACAGGCCCTCGTCCAAGCCGCCCCCGAAGCCGATCGAGAAACCAAAGGCCGAAAAGCTGAAAGACGATCGCAGAGCCGGCGCGCCCCGGGAAGCGCCGCACGCGCCGATAGCAGACGAGGTTCAACAAATGGCCCGAGTACCGTATCTCAATCGTGAAGACCTCCCCGAAGCCGATCGTGAAATTTTCGACCGGCTCGCCGAGGAACGCGGACAGCCGGTCGGCAACATCTTTCGCACTCTCGCGCACACGCCGAACCTTCTGAAGCGCTTCGTCTCATTGGGCGGCCATCTGCGAAACCGCACCGCGCTCGATCCGAAGCTTCGCGAGCTTGCCATCCTGACCGTCGGGCGCCTGACCAACGCCGAGTACGAGTTCGTTCATCACTGGAATATCGGACTTCGAGTGGGATTGCCGCGCGAAAAGCTCGAGCGCCTCGCCGATTTCGAGCGCGCCGGAGTCTTCGACGATCACGAGCGCGCCGTGATGCGCTACGCGGTCGAGGCGACCACGAGCGTGAAGGTGAGCGATGCGACCTTTGACGCGTTGCGCGCGTTCCTCGACAACCGCCGCCTCCTGGAGCTGGTCCAGAACGTCGCGTTCTACAACATGGTCGTCCGCATCCTGGTGCCGCTCGGCGTGGAGCTGGAGCCAGGCGCCACCAAGGGCTAGAGCATCGCGTCTCGCTCGCGGCTGCCGGTCTTGGAGTGGTGAGCCTCCGGGGTGCTAGGATGATTCCGAGGGGAGGCGGGGAGCGATGCAGGAACTGCAGCTCGCACAGGACCTGGTGATTTGGCTGATGATGATGGCCTCTACGGCGTTGTGGCCGCCGGCGGGCGTTGGCGCGTTCTGGATATTGGTCGGAATTTACGGCGTGGTGTCGGTCCTGTTCGACGACGAGACGAAACGCGGAATTCCAGGAATCGAATATCTGCGCCCCTCCACTCAGGAATTCGGTACGGTTCCTCCCTCGGGTCCCCAGCGAAAAAGTTGAGCAGGTCAGGCGCCGCCGAGATGGCGCCCGAAGAACGCCGCGATGCGCGCCCAACTGTCCTCGGCGGCCGCGGCGTTGTATCCGACCTTCATCGGCCCCCAAGCGCCGATGGTCGCCATCACGCCTGTGTTCTGGCTCATGAAGCTGTGCCCGGCCTCGGGATAGATCTTCACGTCGTGATCGATTCCCATCTCGGTAAGGAGCTTTTCGAGCCGTTCGCCTTGCGAGGCGAATAACCGATCGCGGCCGCCGTAGCCCGCGGCTACGGGACAGACGCCGCGCAACCCTTCCGCGGTTTTAGGCACGTCGCCATAGAAAACCGCGGCCGCGCCAAGCGGCGCGCGCACGGCCATCAGCAGCGCGAATCCACCGCCCATGCAGAAGCCGATCACGCCGATCTTCGACCCGTCCACATTCGGTTGCTTCTGGAGAAAAGTTCGCGCGGCTTCAAGGTCCTCGAACGCATCACCCTTGCCGCTGCGCAACGCCATCATCGTCCGCGCAATGCACAGCGTGCGCATCCCGCGCCCATCGTAGAGATCCGGCGCAAGCGCAACGTAGCCCAAGTCGCCAACCCGCGCAGTGATCCGCCGGATGTCGTCGTTAAGCCCGAAGATCTCGTGGATAACGATCACGCCGGGCCGCGAGCGTTCGTCGTCATGGGCAGCAATCGCAGCGCGCATCGGACGGCCGCTCGCGGAAGGGAACGTGATATCGCGAGTTGTCATTTGTGCCAACGTACTTCTCCTCCTCCACCGCATCGATCTGTATTTGAAAACCGTCAATCTTGACAAGCGGCGACCGGATCGGGATTGTGTGCGGCTCACGGAGGTTGGCGTGAGGAGGGCCGGTTTTTTGAGGGAAGCCGAAGGAAATCTACGCGAAGAGATTCCTTCTGTAAGCCCTCTCCCAAAGATGGGAGAGGGTTGGGGTGAGGGACCGACAGATAATAAATCGCTTCGCGTGGATCCTTCGGCTTCGCTCCGCTCACCTCAGCATGACAAGCCAGGAACCGTCCAATGTCATTCTGAGCTGAGGCGACAGCCAACGGCGAAGAATCTACGCGCAGCGATTCGTCTGGGAATGACCGGCGGGACGCCGGTCCTACTTCAGAAGGAGTGAAGCTGTCTGGAAGTAGCGCCGGCCGTCCCGCCGGCGACTCATTCTGTCAGCCCTTCCGAAGATGAACCATCGCAGGAGAGTCAATCTTGCCGGGCGTAGGGCTTGATTTCGGCACTACCAACAGCGCGCTCTGCGTGGCCGGCGCCGGCGACGAACCGGTGCTTGCGAAGTTCGCCGACGGCGCCGAATCGACGGAGACCTTTCGTTCGATCCTGTTCTTCAATTCTGAGCCGGAGCTTGCCGACGAGCGCGGAGGTGAGCACTCGTTCGCCGGGCCGAGTGCGATTCGCGAGTATCTGGCGGCGGGCGGTGCGGGGCGCCTGATCCAGTCGCTCAAGAGTTTCCTTGCCGACCGCGGCTTTCAATCGACCGTCATTTTCGAGCGTACTTATCGGCTGGAGGACCTCGCGGCGCTGATTCTCGTCCCGCTCAGGATGGAGGCCGACGCCTGTCTCGGGACGCTCGGCAAGAGCGCCGTAGTCGGGCGGCCGGTACACTTCTCTTCCGCCGTCAATGCAAGCGATGAGCGCCTGGCCGAAGCGCGGCTCGAAGTCGCGCTCAAGCGAGCGGGCTTCGATCGGGTGGTCTTCGAGTATGAACCGGTCGCCGCGGCGTATCATTACGGCCGGCGGATCGATCGCGAGGAAGTGGTGCTGATCGGAGACTTCGGCGGCGGCACCAGCGACTTTTCACTACTGCGGATTTCACCCGCACGCGGCCCGCGCGCGCATATCGGTTATCAGATCCTGGGCAACGACGGCGTCGCGATTGCGGGCGACGCGTTCGATCGCGAGATTTTGCGCCACGTCGTCGTGCCGGAGCTGGGGCGCGGATCGAAGTATCGATCGGCCTACGGGCGCGTGCTTCCGATTCCGAATCCGATCTATTTCAACTTCGAGCGATGGCATCAACTTTCCTTTATGAAGGCGCCTGCCACGATGCTCAAGCTCAAGGAGCTGCGGATTGCGGCGCTCGAACCCGGGAAAATCGAGGCGCTGATCCACGTCGTGAGCAACGACCTGGGCTACCTGCTTTTCAAGGCCGTCGAGCGCACCAAGGCCGAATTGTCGACCGCGACCGATAGCATATTCGCATTCGCCGACGGGCCGGTCGCGATCGAGAAGCGCGTCGCGCGTGACGAGTTCGAAAAGTGGATCGCGCCCGAGCTCAAGGCGATCGCGGAATGCGTCGATCGCCTGATGGCGCACAGCGCGATGGCTCCGGCCAGCGTCGATCGCGTATTTCTGACCGGAGGATCATCGTTCGTCCCGGCAGTGCGGAGAATATTCGAGACGCGCTTCGGAGAAGATCGGATTCGGACCGGCGACGAGTTTACCTCGGTTGCGCGCGGCCTCGCGCTCCGGGCGCTGGATCTCGAAGGATGAAACCAACCTCGCCCGCCGCCGCATCCACTCCGGCACCCTCACATCCCCTTCCCCGTGACCGATACCGTGGTCCGCTTCGGCGGCGCCGAGCTCGTGGTGGTTATAACGATGCTCTGCGTGGTGGTCGTCGCCGAAGTCGGGGAGAATCGAATTGTCACCATCAGAGTCTTGCCGGCGGACAATGAAAACGGCCCCGCTCCCGATACAACCGCAAATGGCGCCGATAGCCCGCTGGTATCGACATTGCCCGTGAGCACGCCGAGTCCGACGTCTTTCAGGACCAGCCCTGCGGTCTTGCTTTTGCCGACGCCGACGGCGCCGAAATCCAGCTTCGCGGGAACCGACAAAATGCCCGGTGCGCCGACGCCGCTGACCTGGACCGATACATTCGGATGGCTCTCGTCGTCGCTGGCAATCAGGATCGCCTGCTGAAACGTGCCCGCCGATTGCGGATTGAACTGCACTTGCACCGTCAGGCTGTGGCCGGGATCGAGGCTGAACACCCCCGGGTTGCCCACCACGGAAAACGGCGCCGCCAACGGTCCGATGCTCCCTTCGAGCGGCGCCTTGCCGGTGCTCTTGACGACCAGGTTGCGAGTGACGGCGGGCGTGCCGACTCCCACGCTCGCGAAGTTGATCGTTGCCGGACTTACTGCAATGGCGGGGCATCCGGAGGCCGGATTGATCTCGGCCAGGAAGGCGCTGGCCTGACTGGATGGCGCGACTTTCTCAGCCTGGTAGGCGGTCAGGAAGGTGATCGGCAGATCGTCGGACTGTGCATAGCCGGAAACGTAGATGTTTCCCGATCGATCGAGCGCCAGACCCTCGCCGTCGTCCGAAACGCTGCCCCCGAAGTAGGTCGAGAAGACCAGTTGCGCGCCGGGTGCGGGCGCGGCGGGATTAAGCTCGGTGACGAACGCGTTGAACGCGCTCCGCGCGCTTCGATTCGCGGGCTGGCAGGCGCCGGCGGTGGTCGGAAAATCGGTCGAGCCGGCGGCTCCCGTCACAAATGCGTGCCCGCTCGTATCGACTCTCACGGCCTCGCCCGCTTCGCCGAAAACGCCGAGTGGTCCGCCGCTTCCGCCCAGCAGAGTCGAGTAGAGCAGCGATGATCCGCCGGTTGCGACCTCCGAAACGAAGGCATTCATGCCCCCGCTTCGCGCCGCCCGATTCACCCGCTGGAAGGCGCCCTTGGTGGTGGGAAAGTCGGCCGAAGTCGCGAGGCCGGTCACGAAGGCGCGTCCGGCCGGATCGGTATCGATATCGATCCCGAAGTCGCCGGGATTCACCGGAGCGCCGCTGCCTCCGAGATAGCTCGAATAGACCAGCGAGCCTTTTCCGGCAATCGCGGGTTTCAGCTTGGCGACGAAGCCGTTTTCCTCACCGGCGCGGTAGGCCTTGTTGCCGGCCTGGAAAGCATGAAGCGTCGGGAAATCCTTCGAGGACGTGTAGCCGGTCACATAGGCATTGCCCGACGAGTCCGCCGCGATTCCCAGCGCGCCGTCGCCGCCCCCGCTCGGCGTTCCCGATCCGCCAAGGAAGGTCGAGTAGGCGAGCGAGCGCCCGTCGGGGGTTATCACCGAGACAAATCCGGCTTCGTTGCCGTAGCGATCGGGCATCGCGGGTTGAAAGCCGTTCGGCGTGGGAAAGTTACCGGCGCCGGTGTCTCCCGCGACGTACGCCGCGCAATCCGATTTGCATCCGCGCACGAGCGCTATCCGCGACGCCTCGCTGTATCCGCGGCCGCCAAGATAGGTCGAGTAGACGAGGCTGGAGCCTGTCGGGTCGAGAACCGAGACGAACGCCGCGTCGTCATCGGGCCGGTCGTGCGGATTGCCGGTCTGGAACGCGCCCGGAGTGGTGGGAAAATTGTCCGAGTACGTCAGACCGGTCACGTAGGCCCGGCCCGAGGCATCGACCGCGATTCCATGGCCCTCGTCGCCGTCGAGTCCCATGCTGTCGGGATTGCCGCTGCCGCCGAGGAAGGTCGAATACACCAGCGAAGACGCCCCGCTTTGCGCCGGATTGAGCCTGGCCACGAAACTGACCGGGGTGTCGGCCGCGATTCCCGGATCGAGGCTCGGACCAACAGTTGTAGGAAAATTCGTCGAATAGGCAAGTCCGGTGAGATAGACGTTGCCGGCGGAATCGATCGCGACGTCCAGCGCCTGATCGCCGATCGACGAAGCCGCCGGCGAGGTGCCGCCGCTGCCGCCCAGGTAGGTGGCGTAGACGAGTTGCGGATCGATCACCAGCGGGCGCGTGCGATCGTAGCCGGCCGGGGCGACCTCGAGTCCGATCGTGTTCGCACTTGTGCCGCCGGCGGCCGCCCGGATTCGGACGAACCTTCCCTTGACGGCGCGGTGCGCCCCGTCCGCGCCTTCCTGGTACAAGCGGAGCCGGCAGAGCCTGAGCTCGCCAGCCGCGCTCCCGAGCACCACGTCGCCCGCCGAATCGAGCCAGGGGTCGGCGCCCTCGATTCCGAGCCGTATCGCGCCGGGATCCGCTCCGGGTGCGACCATCAGGTCGTATTCGAGGATGCCGCGGCTTCCGTAATAGACCACATCTACGCCCGGCCACACGGCGCGGTACCTGACCCGCGCATAGGCTGGCATGCCAGCGCGCCATTTTGTCGGATCACTACCCAGAAAGTAGTTGACGCGGCCCGCGAGCGGGTCGAGTCCTTCGATCTCGGGGTGCGGACGCGCGCCCTCGAAGCTGATCCTGACGGCGGCCGACTGCGGAGAACGGCCGGTCCGCGGCGCCGGAGACCTCCGGCGGCTGCCGCGTCTTCTCGATACTTCCGCCGGCGGCCGTCGGGTCATCGCGATCACTGCCGCGTTGGAGGTCAGAAAGAGCGTGAAGCCGTTGCCGCGTGAGAGAAATCGCGCGCGCCCGTCGGTCTGTCCCGCGTTGGGCTCGAAGTAGAGCGGGAGGGTGGCATTGCTCTGCGACGCGTCGGGCGCGGCTGCCGGCGCGATCGCTTCCGCTACATCGTGCGTTATCGGCGGGCGCCCCGGTCGCGGTAATGGAACGATCGCCGCGAGCAGCGGCAATATCGCGAGCGCCGCTTTGCGCCAGGAAAGCCTAAGCATCGCGGCACCGGGAAGGGGACCTGCTCGTTGCTGCCTCGCGTGTTTTTCGCCCTCGGATTTCGAAGCTCGTACATATACATTCCGATACATTCCGAGCCGGTCGCCAGGCCCATTGGTTTGACGGAATCCAGCGGGATTCCTTCAGGGAATCGCCCACCGAGCCCGATTGCGTTGACAGCATTCGGGGCGTTGGATAGGTGTTAGCCCGCGCGAGGCGTACCAGCGCGCATATCCTGTGGCGGATGTTCCCAAGAGCCCTGACGAAATTTCCCCCGACGAGCAGCGCGTCGAGGATCTTGCGAGGGAGCTGGCCGAGCGGCTGCGCGGGATGCCGAATCGGGCCGAGCTCACCGATTTTGCGGTGAGCGTTCTGCGCGAGAGCGCCGAGGACGCAGAGCAGGCCGATCAGGCGCGCCATAGTGTCGAGACCGCCGGCAAGGCCGATGCGTTCAATCCGATTGCCTTCGCGATTCCGCTGTTCGTTATCGGCGCGGTGCTGTGCGCGACCGGAATACTGGTCGGGCCGGGCCTCGGCATTATCGGGATAGCGCTCCTGATGGGGATCTACGGGTTGGCGATGGCCGCGTTCAGCCGCCGAAGCGAGGGTGGCGGCGTCCCGCGGGCCAAGGGTTGAGGTGTTTCGAGTCCTGAATCAGAATGACTTGTTGCAGATCGCGGTTTCAATTAGGTAGTTTAATCACGATTCTGGGCGGCTCGTTTCCCGGCGAAGTGGACATTTAGCCCGAATATGAGACTTGCAGCCGCGCGTCCGTGCGCGCGTCTTGGAGCTTGGCGGTTTCGATGGCGAAGTTTGACTGGCAGGAAACCAAACGGCAGATAACCGAATCGCAGGCTTGGCAATCGATCTTCCGCCACGGCTACGAGGACACCCCTCGCAACCGGATCCTGATGGTGTCGGGCAATATCTGGCTGCACCTGCATCCCTCCAAGGTCCAGCGCCACGCCACTCGGCTTCGCTTTACCTGGTGCATGGGCGGAATCACGTTCCTGCTGTTCCTGGTGACGGTCGTGACCGGCGTCTACCTGATGTTCTATTATCGCCCGACTGCGGAATACGCCTACGCCGACATGAAGTATCTGGAATTCGACATGCCGTTCGGGATGCTGATGCGGAATATGCATCGATGGGCCGCGCACGGGATGGTGATCGCGGTGTGGCTGCATATGTTCCGGGTCTTCATGACCGGCTCCTACAAGCCGCCGCGCGAGTTCAACTGGGCGGTGGGCGTGATATTGCTGGTGCTGACGCTGCTGCTGTCGTTCACCGGATACCTGCTGCCATGGGATCAGCTCTCGATCTGGGCGGTGACCGTCGGCTCGAACATGGGGCGGGCCACGCCGCTTTTGGGCAGCGAAGGTCCCTTCCACGAGATTCTGGGTGTGAACCCGATCTACGATGCGCGCGCGTTTCTGTTCGGTGGCGCCGAAATCGGGCCGCATACGCTGCTCCGCTTCTACATCCTGCACTGCATCTTCTTCCCGCTGCTGGCGAGCCTGTTCATGGCGGTCCACTTCTGGCGTATCCGGCGCGACGGAATTTCGGGTCCGCTCTAGAGCGACAACATGGGAGCAATTTCCTATCTCCTCAAGGTCGGCATCGTGCGCGTCGCCTTCGTGCCGATCATGATGGCCCTGCTCTTGTACGCGCTCTACGCTCTGGCTGCGCCTCCCAAATGGAAGGACGACGACGCCCAAGGCCAACAATCCTAGTGCCTGAGCTATTGTCAGACAGGACTATTGCAACGGAGTAGCCATGGCCAGCCAGGACGGATTCGGTGATGGTCGCGATCGTTCCCCGATGATGCAGGCGGCGGGCAGCGGATCGGGCGCCGGCGGCGCGGTACGCAGCGCGCCACTCGCGACCGCAGGCGGCAAGCGGATCGAGGCGCCGATCAAGAAAGCCGGCGCGGGAGTGGAGGACAAGCTCCACACCTGGCCCTTCCTGGTGCGCAACGAGTTCCTCTGCTCGCTGGCGGTGATCGTGCTGCTGACGATCTGGTCGCTGACCATCAACGCTCCGCTCGAGGAACCGGCGAATCCGACTCGCACGCCCAATCCCTCCAAGGCGCCGTGGTATTTCCTCGGCTTGCAGGAGATGCTGGTCTTCTTCGATCCGTGGTACGCCGGAGTGGTCCTGCCGAGCTTCATAATCGTCGGCCTGATGCTGATCCCGTATCTCGACATCAATCCAAAGGGCAATGGCTACTACACCTGGAAGGAACGCAAGTTCGAGTTGATGACCTTCTTTCTCGGATTTCACGTCTTGTGGGTATCGTTCATCATTATCGGCACGTTCTTCCGCGGTCCGGGATGGAACTGGTTCTGGCCGGGGCAGGTATGGGATCCGCATATGGTCGAGGCGCTGACCAACGTCGACTTGCCGTACCTGGTCGGACTGCGCGACTACACCGCCTCCGCGATCTTCGGACTGTCGGTGGTCGTGGCCTACTTCGTCGTCGGCTATGCGGGCTTCTATCTGTGGGTGCGCGCGCGTCCGGCCAACGATCCGTGGTCGTCTTTCCCGGGCGGAGGTAAGGAGCTGCTCGAGCGATGGGGTCCGGCCCGCTTCGGCATCACGGGATTTCTGTTTCTCGCGATGCTCGGCGTGTTCATCAAAATGACCCTGCGCCACGCGTTCAATATCAAGTACATCATGGTCACTCCGTGGATTAATATCTGACGGTGTTGCGGAGTGTTCTTTCTCGGCAAATTGCTCGAGGCGCTGGGGTGTGCCGACGTGGGCTTCGCGCTCTACGTCGGGTTCACGCAACCCCACGGGATGGGGAAGGAATTCCAGCTTGCGGCGATCGGGATAGTGGTCTTTGTCGTGGGCTACGCGACCGAGCGATGGTCAGGCGCAGGCGAATAGCGGGGCAGGGGAAGTAGATGGCTGTCAGGCCGGGGCTCGATCCCGTCGAGGAAGGGAAGTCTTACAGCGCGCTGTTCGTCCTGATGGTCGCGCTGCTTCTGGTCGGCGCGGTCTGGGCGATCTGGGACGATAACATCTCGCGCCGCCCGTGGAAGGAATACCAGGTCGAGTTCGACCGTCTCGCCTACGACAAGTACATGAAGGACGCTGGCGCGGAGCAGGCCCGCCTGAACAGCGATGCCGAATACGTGAAGCTTACCAAAGACCTGGTGGCCGCGCAGGCCGAGCTCGATTCCGGCAAGACCGCCCGCCACCTGGAAGACCTGCGCGCCGAGGCTCAAGACCGCCAAACAAATCTCCGACGACAAGGAACAGCCCGTCCGCTTCACCAAGTCCGAGTTGACCGAGCGATGGTACGACTACAATCACGCGATCCAGGAGAGTCGAGCCCGAAGACGCCGCTCGCTACAAGAAGATGATCGACGACCTCGATGCGCGTCTGGAGGGCGAGCAGGCGGTCTCGGACAAGGCCAAGGCTCGCGTGCAGGCGATCAGCAGTGAGATCGACGCGCTCAACTCCAGGGTCGACAACCTTACCGAAAGGCTGACCAAGCTCACCAAGGCCCGCGACGATCTGATCGACAAGGCCGGCACTTACTTGATCCCGGTCAAGTTCATGGGGCGCACCTTGTTCCGCTACCCGAAGATTCCCAAGATCGAGCAGACCGCGATCGACGACTACGATCGCAACGCGTTCGACGAGGCGGTCGCGCGGGTCGATCGATGCCAGAGCTGTCATTCCGGCGCGGACAAGAAGGGGTTCGATAACGCCCCCGAACCGTTTCGCACCCACTCGAACTTCGAGCAGATCATCGGGAAGCATCCGCCCGACAGGCTTGCCTGCACACCCTGCCATGAGGGCCAGGGCGCCGCGGTCAACTCTCCGCAGGAGGCCCACGGCTTCACCGAGCATTGGGACCATCCGCTGCTTCTGGGCGACAAGATGCAGTCGCGATGCATCAAGTGCCATATCGACGTTGGATCGCTGCGCAATTCCGACGGCAAGCAGATCGCGGTCAACTGGGTGGAGGGTGAGCGGCTGTTCGAGCAGTTGGGATGCCATTCATGCCATCTGGTGGCTGGCTACGAGGACATGCCGAAAATCGGTCCTTATCTGAAACTGGCCTCCGCCAAGCTCGATCGCTCCTGGACGGTCCGTTGGATCACCGACCCGCATGTGTTCCGCCCGCACACCCGGATGCCCAACTTCATGTTCACGGCCGATCAGGCGACTGAAATTGCGGCATACGTTTTCGACAGCTCGAAGCAGGATTCCGACCGGTGGCTCCAGCAGCATCCGGAGCCTCCGACGCTCGACGCCGACGTGAAGAATCCGGCGATGGTCGAAGAGGGCAAGGGACTCTTCGAGTCAGTCGGCTGCAAGGGCTGCCATTCGGTTGATCCCGGACAGTTCGGAACGCCGGTCGGCTCGGAGGCCGACTTCAAACCGAACGAGGCCCGCACCGCCAAGGACTTCGCGCCCAACCTGAGCCGGATCGCGGAAAAGACCGACCCGCGCTGGATTTACCACTGGCTGAAAAATCCGCGCGATTTCTCGCCGCACACCGCGATGCCCTCGTTGCGGCTCAGCGATCACGAAGCCGCGGCGTTGACCGCATATCTCTCGACGCTCGGCAGCAAAAAGGAAGATCCTGGCGTGGACCAGGCGCTCGCCGATGCCGCGAACGTCACGAAGGGCGAGGCCCTGGTCCGCAAGTACGGATGCTTCGGATGCCACGAAATCAATGGCATGGAGCATGAGTCGCGAATCGGCGTCGAGCTGACGACCTTCGGCTCCAAGCATCTTGACGAGCTGTTCTTCGGTAATCGCACCGACATCCCCGAGACCTGGGACGACTGGACCCGCAACAAGCTGACCGACCCGCGAATCTACGCGACCGCCGACGTCGAGCAGTTGATGCCGAATTTCGATCTGCAGCAGGCGGACATCAATAACCTGATCGTGTTCCTGGCGAGCCTGACTGAAGGCAAAGTCCTGGAGCGCTATCGAAGCCCCGGCAGCGATCGCCAGAACCAGGTCGTCGATGGGCGGCGGCTGGTGAACTACTACAACTGCGTCGGATGCCACATTATCGAGGGCCGGGGCGGCTATGTCCGGCGTTTCTACCAGGACAATCTGAACTTCGCGCCTCCGATCCTCAATGGCGAGGGCGAGAAGGTGCAGCCGCAATGGCTATTCGGCTTCCTCCAGGGGCCCACGCCTATCCGGCCATGGCTCAAGATTCGGATGCCGACCTTCCACTTCACCAACGCCGAGGACGACACCGTAATCAACTATTTCACTTCGCTCTCGGACGTGCAGGTGCCGTATACGTTCGTCAATACCGGCATGATTCCGGAGCCTGAATTGCAGGCGGGCCAGAAGCTGATGTCGAAAGACTATTTCAACTGCTTCAGTTGCCATCAGCAGGGCGACAAGAAGCCCGAAGGCACGCCCGACGGATGGGCGCCGGATCTCGCGATGGCGCGTCATCGGCTGAATCCCGACTGGATACTGAAGTGGCTACACAATCCGCAGGCTGTGCAGCCTGGAACCAAGATGCCGTCGTTTTACCCGGGCGGCCCCGACGACATCCTGGGCGGGAATGAGGATCAGCAGATTCGTGCTATTCGCAATTACATCTTCTGGTTCGGCGACCATCCGGGCGAGCAATTGCCCGCGCCGGTCGCACAGACGCCGATGAAGGTCAGTGAACGATGAGCGAAAAATGAGCAACCCACAATATCAATATCAGGAATAAGCAACCGATATACAATATCCAGAAACTCGGAGGGATCATGAAGAGATTAGTTCTGTTGCCTATAGTATGTGCGATGCTTGCCATCACGGTCAGCGCCTTCGCCTACGAGACCGAGAAGGTCACCGGCGCCGGAGCGATCGAGGGACACGTCAAATTCGACGGCCCGGTGCCCGCGCCCAAGGCCATCGAGATCAGCAAGGACAAGGAAGTGTGCGGCCTGAAGCCTCATTTCGATCAGGAACTGGTAGTCGGCAAGGACGGCGGAATCCAATACGCAGTCGTGAGCATCACCGACATCAGCAAGGGGGCCGCGCTCAAGCCGGAGACCGTCAAGTTCGATCAGAAGGGATGCCAGTACGAGCCCCATGTGCTGGCTTTTCCAGTCGGCAGCACGGTGCAGGTAATCAACTCCGACGGCATCCTGCACAATATCCATACCTATTCCGAGAAGAATCCGTCGTTCAACATGGCCCAGCCGAAGTTCAAGAAGGTAATCACTGTTCAGCCGGACCAGCTAAAAAACCCGGAAATGATCAAAGTGACATGCGATGCGCACTCCTGGATGAAGGGATGGTGGTTCGTTGCCGGTAGTCCGTACTACGCAGTTACCGACGAGGCCGGGCACTATCAGATCCTGAATGTGCCGCCGGGGGACTACACGGTTCAGGTATGGCAGGAGAAGCTGGGCACGAGCGACCAGAAGGTTTCGGTGAAGGGGGGCGCGACCGCGACCGCCGACTTCTCGCTCAAGGCGAAGTAGGCGTTTTCAAAATCGGGACGCCCGGGACGGCAACCGCCGTCCGGGCGGCTGAGGACTTCTGCTTGACGATTCGACTGAAGCGACTCGATCGCCTCGACGTTGCCACCTCGGACGTCGATGATGCCGCGGCGATCTATGCCCGCAACTTCGGTTTCGATGTGCGCAAATTGCCCGACGGCGCGGCGATCGCGATCGGCGACGCCGAAATTCGTCTCAAGCCGCTTGCGAACGTCGCCTCGGCGACATCGGGTTCGGAGGGCATGGCGGCAATATGGCTGGAGGCCGAGGACGTCGATCAGGTGATCGCGGAGTTCGCGAAAGCGGGAATCGAAGCCCCGCCGATACGAATCGAGGGCGGCCGGCGCGTTCTGCAGATAGACCCGAAGCTGGCGAACGAGGTCCCGTTGTTCATCTTCGATCGCAAGGTCTGAGGGTCTGGCGATTCGCTGTCCAAGGTTTACGAGCGCGCCCGCAATCGGGCGAGCGACGACGCGAAACTTCCGCTCGATCGATTTCCTGCCAAATGTCCCTGGACCGTCGACCAAGCGAGGGCCGAGGATTTCTGGCCCGCTCCAGTTGTACACTCCGACCCGAATAATTAGTCTCCGAGCTCTCACATTCAAGCTGATACACCACAGTCCTCTCCATTCGTTCTCGCCTTACCGACTCGCCGGCTCGATTGTGAACGACCACGCGTAAGTCCGGTCAGCCGACGTGATTGATACTGAGTAGCTTTGGCCCGCTTCGAGCTCGTCGCGCGGGACGAGCATGATCGCGCCGAAGTAGGTGAGATTGCTTCTGCCCCGCGACTCCTGCTCCCTGTCAGGGTTTGAATAGTTGGTCTGGTCGATTTCGCACACTTCGAGCTGTTTTCCGCCCTCGATGATCGAATAGGCCGAGACTTGTGGCGTGGTGCCGGGGCCGAACTCGAGGGTTATCGGGAGGCCGGCGGGTCTCGAGTATCCGGGGCAACTCGCGAGCGGATTGGGCCACTCGCCACGAAGCGATCCGAGTGAGATCGCGGCGGCGTCGGGCGGAAATGCAATCGGCGGATCAAACGGCCGCGTCGGCGCCGTCCCGAGGGTTATCGCGTATCCGTGCAAGTCATCTTCATGGAATTCGCCGAAGCCGACGCGCCGCAGATCGGGATTCAGGATCAGCATGCGATGAAACGGCCCGACCATCCAGAGATCGATGGCCTGCGCGCCCGAGAAACGGGGGCATCTGTAGCACGGCGGTATCAGGTCGCTGCTTCGGGCGGCCGCGCGGCCCTCGGGCGTGTACCAGGGATTGCTCGGATCTTCGTCGTGCGTACCGGCGTCCATCGGAGAGCGATTCTTGACCATGTAACGCGCGTGGTTGAGGTCACCGATGCTCAGCGCCGGATCCTCGGTGACCGGCGCAATCTTGACCATCGCGCGGTAATAGTTCATCCGCGTGAGCCAGCCGGGCTCCGCCGCCGTGGCCTCCGCGCCAGCCGGCGACGCATATGGAATCGGCCCTGTCGGAGCGATCGCGGTAGCCGCGGTCGCAACAGGAAGGGGCGCGATACCACTCGCGGCGTTACGGACAGCCTCGTTTATGTGCTCGCGATTCAGCCGGTACTCGGTTGCGCCGAAGGCAATCAGGAACACGACGAGAAGATATTCCAGCGTTCTGACGATCGGACGCCTTGGCCTGATACGCGGCGTCGCGATTCCAGGATCGAGGAAGACGAATGACGCGCCGCCGAAGCGCACACGATCGCCGTCTGCAAGCGCGATCGGGCTGCGGATTCGCCGGCCGTTGACGAACGTGCCGTTGGTCAACTCGAGGTCGCGGAGGACGTGGCGTCCGTCGCGCAGCCGGATGACCGCGTGGCGGCGGGAGACACTCGCGTCGGGCAGCGCGATGCGGTTGGCGCTATCAGTGCCGACGGTTGTTTCGGCGTCGGATAGCGCGAACTCCCGCGCCTTTCTGTCAGCCGGATTTATCGCTACCAGTCGCGCCCGCCCCATCAGGGCACAACCTCAGCGACGCTCTCCCTGGAGGCAAGATCGGAAAACAACCCAGGCCCCCTTCTGCTGCGGAATCGAACTAGACCTCGGTGACAAATGCCGCCTGCACCGCTTTTTCGAGCCTGCGGGTCAATTCGGTGCGGGTTTCATCTTCGGCGCCGGCGAACGTGATCGGCTTTCCCAGCACCATCCGCATCCGCCCGCCGGGAATTACCACGCGTGCATTGCGCGGGAAGAACGCCGCGGTTCCGCTGAACGTCAGTGGGACGCACGGCGCCTTGGCCGCGATCGCAAGCCAGGCCGCGCCTTCGTTGAACTCGTGCACGCGGTTGTCGCTGAAACGATGGCCCTCCGCGAAGACGCACATTTTGCGGCCTGACCGTATTATCCTCACCGCCTTGCGGATCGACCCGCCGCCGGCGCCGCGGTCGATCACGATGTGCTCGGAATTCCTGAGCGTGTACCCGAAGACCGGAATCTTGAGCAGCTCCTTCTTGGCGACGAACCGCACCTGGCCGGGGATGTACGCGATGGAGGCGAAGATATCGAAAAAGCTCTGGTGATTGGCGACCAGGACGCACGAGTCGAGCCCGGCGAGATTCTCGAGCCCCTCGATTTCGACCCGGACTCCGCAAGTGACGATGGTCAGCCAGGCCCATACCCGCCCTAGCGCGGCAACCCAATCCGGGCGGCCGATCGTGGCGAATATCGCGGCGACCGGCAGCAACGTCACAAAGTAAACGACCGACAGGGCGGTCGCGCCGGCGCCCCATAGCAGCTTCAATGCGCCGGTTGGGGTGCCGACCGCCAGTTCCGGTGCCCGTGTGTTGTTATCCATCGTTCTGGCTTCTGCCTCGCATGCTTCCAGGAAAGCGGACGCTGTCCCAACGGTGCAAGTCTATCGATACCGGGGTAGACGGGGCAAAGCCATTATGCGGGCGCAGATGATTCCCAATCGCGCGCACGCGATTACTTCGTAACCCTCACGCCGCGGCTGCCAAAGTTTGACATTGGTCGATACCGCTTGCTACACGACTAGTAGCTGTCTGGATGCTTCAGAAGTCGCTGGTAGGTATAACGATGGAACACGTCACCGGGCTGCAGCAGTTTCTGCACATCCTCACCCAACCGGACAACATCCCGATCATGGGAATGATGTTGCTGGTGCTGTTTTTCACATATGTGGGCCTGAGGCAGGCGCGCAGCAACGACCAGCTAATCGAGCACGGCAAGCGCGACAAGATCATCGACGAGATGCGGAAGTAGGGGACGCTGAGCTGAGGCGATCGCGCAGATGCCGTACACGGTCCGATGGCTGGCTCGGCGGTCTGCAACGCGCGGATTGAGGCTGCGGACGCGCGCCGCCGCAGCGATACTGGCACCGCTCGCCGTCGCTCTCCTGCCGGTCGCCGCGCTGTGCGCCGAACAAGTTGGAGTTTCCGGCGCCGATCAATCCGACGCGTCGGCGGGCGGCTCGTGCTCCGTGATTCATCAGGCGCTGACCCGCCTGGCGCAGGCCGAGCGCGACCAGGCGTTCGCGCTTGAACTGTACTCGCAGGGCGCGCAGTTCCCGATCGTGGAGACACGCTACCAGCGATTGGAGCAGGCCAGTGACGATCTGCGCGAGATTCTGCGCCGTTCGCGGGCGCGCTTCGGCAACGACTCCTCGATGGCGGAATGCCTCAGGCTCGGCTACCAGTCGCTTTTCGCCGCTGAGAAAGTAACCTCGGAAGTTGAACGGATTCTGATCAGGGCCCGCGGCGAACCGATTGCACGGGGTCCGGTCCCTGACCGGCGCCAGCGCTGGTTGTCCCGAGATACCAACCGGACCGGCCGCTCCACGCGGCCTGATGATCGCAACTGCCGCGAATATGAGCAGCGCGCCCTGCGCGATCAGGCCCTGCACGGTCGGGTACAATCCCAACACGCTGATTGCCGGAACGTGAGTCACGAATGTCGTGCCGACTACGCCGGCCTCCTGGAAGCTCGCCACTCCCTGCCCGACGAAAACCACCGCCAGTGCGTATAACAGAATCGAGGTCGTCGAGAAGAGCGCGCCGATCGGGATGCGCGCTGCGACTTTGCGCAGAGCGGCGAACGTGACGATCAGGCCGGCCGCCGCGATCGCGATTCCGGCCGCAACCGCATGTTTCTCGGCCGTCTCGGTCGCCCCGGCGATCAGGGCCTGGAAGAAAACGATGGTTTCGGCGCCCTCGCGCATTACCGCCAGGAACGCCGTCAATCCGATCGCGATCGACGGCATCGCGCTGCGCTCGGCGCTGTCGATCCTCGCAAGTATGAAGTGGTTCCACTGTTGCGCCTGGCCCTTCGAGGTCAGCCAGGAACTCACATAGAAGAGCGTCGCAGCGGCGAAAATCTGAAACACGCCCTCGAGCGCATCACTCGCGTTGTCGCCAATCAGATCGTAAACCAGCCACGCCAGTACAAGGCTCGCGCCCACCGCGAAGAGCGCGCCGAGGTAGATGCTGCGGGTCTTGCCCGAGTCGCCGGCGTTGCGGACGCCCGCCGCCAGCGCGATTATCACCAGCAGCGCTTCGAGACCCTCGCGGAACAGGATACCCGCAGAGTAGAGAAAATAGGGGACCGTAGTGCTCGTCATCTCGCTTCGCGCAGTACTGAGAATCATTCTCAATGCATCACCAGACTATCGGGCATCTGCGCTCGCTGTCAAGCGCGATCGCGGCTGGTTTCCCGGAACGACGGCCCCTCCTTGCTCCAACTCGGGGCTGCGGTGTAACGTCAGAATCGAAGCGAGCGGCGCGGCTTGCGCGCCAATGCCCGCTTCATCTGTTTGATGGGGGTTTACCTTGATCGAGCCGCTTCGCACGCCGCCGGGGGCATCGAAGCCTGGATCCTGACCCGGAGACACCGATGCGCTGTCTTTACTGCCTTGGGCGTGCGGGAATGCTGCGCCACGTTTGTGGCGTCTGCGCGAAAGTGATCGGCATAGTCGAGAAATCGGGCGGCGAGGTCGGGTTGGCCGGGCTGGTGGATATCTTCGCCGCCGAGGGACTTGCTCGCGAACAGGTGGACCGGGTGCTTGATGCTCAGATCGGTGACCAACCGACGTTGAGAGACAGACTTACCTCCAACATGGCCAACTCGCTCATGCGCGGACTCGGGATGCCGGGGCGGCAGACGCCCGAGGACGTGCGCAGGGTCCGAGTCGCCGCGGCGTCAGGCGAGGGTGCCGGGACCTGGACGATGCGCGACAAGCCGCCGCCCGGTCATTGAACTTCCGCCGCCATGCTCAAGCATTACATTAGCTTCGTCTAGGATGACCCCGGCCACCATGACCGTGAAGACCATTGGGGTGATTGGCGCCGGCCAGATGGGATCGGGAATCGCGCAAGTCGCCGCGCAGGCGGGCCTCGAAGTGGTCATGCACGACGTCTCGCAGGACTTCCTCAAGCGCGGGATCGACGCGATCGAGCGCAACCTCGATCGTATGATTCAGCGCGGCCGCTTCAAGCCCGAGGAGCGCGATCGCGTGCTGGGCCGAATCAGGACCACCACTCGCCTCGAGGACCTCGCGCCGGTCGATTTTGTGATCGAGGCGGTGATCGAAAACGAGGACGCCAAGATCGCCGTGCTTCAGAAGCTCGACAAGGTCTGCCGCCCCGAGGTGATCTTCGCCTCGAACACGTCGTCGATTTCGATCACCCGGATGGGCGCCAAAACCAGCCGCGCCGACCGGGTAATCGGGATGCACTTCATGAATCCGGTGCCGGCCATGAAGCTGGTCGAGATCATTCGCGGCCTGGCGACCGCGCAGTCCACCTACGAGCAGACCGCGGCGCTGGCCGAACAGTTGGGCAAGAGCACCATGACCGCCGAGGACTTTCCCGGCTTTATCGTCAACCGCGTGCTCCTGCCGATGATCAACGAAGCGGTTTACACGCTCTACGAGGGCGTCGGACGCGTCGCCGACATCGACAAGGCGATGAAGCTCGGCACCAACCAGCCGATGGGTCCGCTGGAGCTGGCCGACCTTATCGGACTGGACACCTGCCTCGCGATCATGGAAGTGATGCATCGCGTGCTCGGCGACGACAAGTATCGGCCCTGCCCGCTGCTGAAAAAGTACGTTGACGCCGGCTACCTGGGCCGCAAGACTGGGCGAGGGTTTTACACCTACGACCAGGCCGGAAATCCGATCGCGCCGCCGCATTGAGACTGAGATTGAACGGCTCGAATCGAGGTAAAACACATGGCAGTGAAAGCCTTCATTTTGATCGACACGTCGCCGGGCAAGGCGAAGGAGGTCGCCGGCAAGATAAGGCAGGTGGGCGGCGTCTCCTCGGCGCACGCGGTGACCGGCCCCCACGACATTATCGCGGTCGCCGAGGCGGCCGACGTCTCCTCGCTCGGCGAGCTGATAGTGCAGAAGATCCAGAGCGTCGCGGGCGTCACCCGGAGCCTGACCTCGATCGTCGCCGATTAGGCGCGGCCGCCGGATCGGGCTTCGCGCCCGGAATCTTGAAGTTTCGAAGGAAGACTTGAAGCCATGGCTGAACTACCGGTGATCAAACGCCTGCGCAAAGAGGCGGACAATATCAAGCGCGAGTTGACCGTCGATCTGCCCAAGGAGCTGGAGCGCGCCCGCGCCCACGGCGATCTCAGCGAGAACGCGGAGTACGCGATGGCCAAGCAGCGCCAGGAGTTCCTGCGTGCCCGGCTCAACAACATGGAGGCGCGGATCGCGGAGCTCGCGATGGTCAACCTCGACTCGATCCCGCGCGACACCGTCGGCCTGGGCAGCCGCGTGGAACTGGAAGACCTCGACGAGAGCGTGGCCGTGAAATACGAAATTGTCGTACCTGAAGAGGTTGACGGCCTGCAGAACCGGATCTCCCTGTCGTCACCGCTGGGCCGTGCCCTAATCGGAAAGGCGCAGGATGACGAAATCGAAGTGCACACGCCCAAGGGCAAGCGATCGTACCTGATCACGAGCCTGGTGACGATTCACCAGGTAATAGTCATCGAAAACGGCAAGCCGGAATAATCCTCTGGACCTGACGGTCCGTGCGGGTTCGAGTCCCGCCCTCGGCATCGGCTGACTCTCTATCGCTACTATTTTCCGGTTACAGCGACCTGGACGCTCGGATGCGCGGGATCGTCGCTGGTGATCGTGAGCTTCTCGCTCGCCTCCTTCGATGCCACGGGGATGAACTCGATGGCAACGGTTGCTGATTCTCCGCTGATCAGGGTAAAGCTGCCGCCGCCGGCGGTCACGCTGAAGGGCGCGCTCAAGGTTCCCACTTTGCCGTGCAGGACGCCGGGACCCCCGTTGGTGACCTTGAACTTCATCGTCGGTTTGGTGCCGACCTTTTGCGCGCCGAAGGCCACTGAACTCGGGACTTCGATCTTGCCCGCCGCCGCAGTTCCCGTAATTGGAACGGTGACGCTCTTGCGCGCGGGATCGCTGCTGGTGATCTGGAGATCGCCGGAAAGCGCGCCCGCTTTGGTCGGCGCAGCCTTGACGGTGACCGTATCCGACTGACCGTAACCGAGGTTGAATGTGCCGGCGCCGCTGACGCTTAGTGGAGAATGAACCGCGGTCGCGCTGACGCTGCCGGTGAGCGTTCCCGCTCCCGAGTTGGTGATCTTAAGCGACAAGGTCGAAGTCGTGTCGGTTCCGACGCTCCCGAAGTTCAGCTTCCCGGTTGACAATGAGAGCGTGCCGGAGGGAGTCGGCCCGATGGCGAGGAACTGGGGCTCAGCTAGTTCTGTGAGCAGACCGCTTATGGTCCTGACCGGCGCGACGTTGCCGTTGCTCCCCGCCGGATAGACAAACACGCTGGGGGCGATGGTGTTGTTGCCATAATTCGCCACGTAGATGCCGCCGGTGGAATCCAGCGCTATGCCGTGTGGGCCGATCAGGAAGGTGCTGCTCCCGCTGATGGTGGCGATGGGGAACTCGTTGAGCGTCCCGGTGCTGCTTCCCAGTGCCGGATACACAAACACGCTGTCGCCATCAGTCACATAGATTTTGCCGCTGGAATCCAGGGCGATGCCTTCTGGTCCGTTCAGGCCGGTGTTGCTCCCGCTGAGGGTGGCGATGGGGGTGACGTTGCCGTTGCTCGCCGCCGCGTAGACAAACACGCCGGTGGCGAAGTAGTCCGCCACGTAGATTTTGCCACCGGAATCCACCGCGATGCCGGTTGGCCCGTTCAAGCCGGTATCGGTCCCGTTGATGCCGGCGACGGGGAACTCGTCGAGCGTCCCGGTGCTGCTTCCCAGCGCCGGATAGACCAGCACGCTGGGTGCGATGGTGCCGCCAGTCCAGCTGGTGCCGTGATCCGCCACATAGATTTTGCCGCCGGAACCCGCCGCGATGCCTGTTGGGTAGTTCAGGCCGGTGCTGCTCCCGGTGATGGTGGCGATGGGGGCGGCGTTGCCGTTGCTCCCGGCCGAATAGACAGACACGCTGGGGCCGATGGAGCCCATCTCAAGGACGGTGCCGTCGTCCGCCACGTAGATTTTGCCGCTCGAATCCACCGCGATGCCGACTAAATAGTAGAGGCCAGTGTTGCTCCCGCTGATGGCGGCGATGGGTGGGACGTTGCCGTTGCTCCCGGCCGAATAGACAAACACGCTCGGAGAGATCGGAGGGGTGTCAGAGGAGTTGCCACCGTCCTCCACAAAGATTTTGCCGCTGGAATCCAGCGCGATGCCTTGCGGCTCTACCAGGCCGGTGTTGCTCCCGCTGATAGTGGCGATGGGGGCGACGTTGACCGCCCCGGTTCTGCTTCCCAGCGCCGGATAGACAAACACGCTGGGGACAAACACGCCGGTGCTGGCAGCGGCGTCGCCTGTCACATAGATTTTGCCGCGGGAACCCACCGCAATGCCGACTGGGGCACTCAGGCCGGTGTTGCTCCCGCTGATGGTGGCGGTGGGGGCTTCGTTGAGCGTCCCGGTGCTGCTTCCCAGTGCCGGATAGACAAACACGCTGCCGTCCGCCACATAGATTTTACCGCTGGGATCCACCGCGATGCCTTCCGGGGCCATCAGGCCGGTGTTGCTGCCGCTGATGCGGGCGGTCGGGAATTCGTCGAGCGTCCCGGTGCTGCTTCCCAGCGCCGGATAGACAAACACGTTGTCGCCGTCGGTCACATAGATTTTGCCGCTGGAATCCACCGCGATGCCGAGCGGGGAGGACGGGGAGAAGGCCAGGAAGGTGTTGCTCCCGCCGATGGTGGCGATGGGGGCGATGTTGCCGCTGCTACCCGCCGCATAGACAAACACGCTCGGCTGGATCGGGGAACACGGGCACGCCGGGTTGGGGTTGCCGCCGTCTGCCACATAGACTTTGCCGCTGGAGTCCAGCGCGATGCCTTGTGGGGCGGTCAGGCCGGTGTTGCTTCCGCTGATGGCGGCGATTGGGGCGACGCTGCCGTTGCTCCCCTTGGCGTAGATGGTGATGGCGCTGGGGCCGCCGAACTGCCCGGGGCTGTTGGTGACGTAAATTTTTCCACTCGCGTCAACGGCCACACCACTGGGGCTGACGATGCCGGTAGGGGCGGGATCCAAAGGGGGGAAGTCGCCGTTGCCCGCCGCGGGATAAGCCGTCACGGCGCCGGTCAAGATGGACCGGTTCGTCTGGTTCGTAACGAAGAGCGTCTGGGGGGGCGGGCCGCCATAGGCGCGCGGCGCGGCGCCGAAGAATATGAGGGCTGACAACGCGAACGCGACCGCACCCAGGATCGCGATCGCGCCGATGCGCGCTTTTCCCCACGATGGCTTCATTGGTCCCTCCGTCCTGGCTCACGTTGACTGGTGCCCCCGCGACAGGACGCATCGTGCCATCGAGGCCGTGCACACGCATCGCGCGCTTAAGCCGAGCACTTAACCGGAATTTCGTTTTGAGACTAGTCCGACAACAGGCGGTTAGCAAACGCGCGCTCTTGGTGTCCCCGTGGCACAGGCTCTAGCCCGTGCTGACTGTGCAGCTCCACTTCGCGAGGGTGCCAGTCAGCCCTCTTCCTAGTCCCCGTACATCGCCTCGATCCGATCGCGATAGTGCTCCTGAACCACGCGGCGGCGGACCTTCAGCGTCGGCGTCAATTCGCCGTTCTCCTGCGCGAACGGCTGGGGAATCAGCGTGAACGCGGCAATCGCCTCGACGTCCGACCGCGACTTGTTGAACTCGCGCACTCGCTGCTGATAAAGCGTCCGCAACTTCGCTTCCTGCACCAACTCCTCCGGCGGCTTTCCCAAAAGCCCGTTCTGCTTCAGGTAATCCGCCAGGTTCTCGAAGTTCGGGACCAGGATCGCCGCCAGATGCTTGCGGCGATCGCCAATCACGCACGCCTGCGAGATGTACGGATCGGCCGCCAGGCGCGTTTCGAGGTTGGCCGGCGAAACGTTCTTGCCGCCCGACAGCACGATGATCTCCTTCTTGCGGTCAGTGATCGTGATGTAGCCGTCGGCGTCGATGCGCGCGACGTCGCCGGTATGAAGCCATCCGTCGGGGTCGATGGTTTCGCGGGTTTCTGCTTCGCGCTTGTAGTAGCCCTTCATCACATTCGCTCCGCGCAGCAACAGCTCGCCGTCGGGCGCCGTTTTCGCCTCGATTCCTCGAAGCGGCCGCCCCACCGTGCCGATCCGGGTGCGGCCGTGCAGATTGACCGAGACCACTGGCGCAGCTTCGGTCAAGCCGTAGCCCTCGACGATCGGGACTTCGGCCGCGGCCAGGAAGTGGAAGATTTCGACCGGCAGCGGCGCGCCTCCCGAGATCAGATAGCGGAGCCGCTCCCCGAACAGCGACCGGACGCGCGCGAACACCAGCCTGCGGAACAACGCCATCGGGACCGCCAGATGAGGAGGCAGCGGCTGCCCCCGATGGCGATAGCCGGCAGCCTGCTTGCCGACCGCCAGCGCCGATCGGAACAATGCCTGCCGGAGCGGCGATCCGCTCTCCACCGTGCGCATCACGCGGCTATAGATCACTTCCAGCAGGCGCGGCACCGTGAGCACGACGGTGGGCTGAATCTCGAGCAGGTTCTGCGCGATCTGCGCCAGCCCTTCCGCATACGCGATTCTCCCGCCGCCGATCATTACTGTGTAATAGCCGGCGGTGCGCTCGAATGAATGAGCGATCGGCAGGAACGAGAGCGTGATGTCGGTTTCATCGAGCGCGAGCGCGTGGAGCGAGCTGTCGCAGTTCGAGAGCAGGTTCCCATGCGTGAGCATCACGCCCTTCGACGGCCCGGTGGTGCCCGACGTATAAATGATCGTGGCGAGATCCTCGGCACTGCCCTCGGTTATGCCGGCCGACTGGCCGGCGCTGATCGAGGCCAGCGTTCTGACCGGTGGCGCACCGTCAAGCCGATCGCGCGGCTTCGCGCCCGGATGCATCGCGATAATTCCTTCAATCGCGGGCAATGCGCTGCTCAGTTCGAGGACTTTATTGATCGCGTCGTCGCCGCGCGCCGCAACCAGCCTCGCTCCGGAATCATTCAGGACGTGTCGCGTCTCTTCGGCACCGCTGGTCGTATAGAGCGGGATAACCACCGCGCCCATTCCGAGCGCGGCCTGATCGACGATCACCCACTGCGGGCAGTTGTCGGCGAGGATCGCGACCCGATCGCCCGGCTTGATGCCCGACGCGATCAGGCCGGCGCGCAAACGTCCCGCGGCTTCCGAGATCTCGCGAAACGAATAGTCGCGCCAGACCTTGTCCACCTTCGCCTTCAGAAACGCACGGTCGCCGTGCTTTTGCACCTGCTGTTCGAACGCTTGTCCGAGTGTCGCGCATGTGACGGCCATACGAACCTCCGGCCCGTGGTTCCCGGCAATTGATCCCCGGCAAATAGTGACAAACCGGGCCGGGCATTGCTATGTTGCTTAAGGCTGGGTCCCTCAGGCAGGAAACATTTTTCATTTTGCCGGCTGTTGCGCGGGTCCGATAATCGGCCCAGTATTTCGGGTCAAGAGGCGGCGCGCCGGAGTTGAGCCTCAGGGCCGGCATCGACGCGCGCAGCGCATTAGCAGGATAGGGGTAAGACTTCGCGATGCTGGAGCATCTGTATTTTCCGCACGATATCTCAACCTTTGGACCAACCATCGATCTCATTTTCGAGGTGATTTTCTGGATCACCGCGATCACCTGGATTGCGGTCACCGCCGCGATGGTGATCTTCCTGGTCCGATACCGGCATCGCGAGGGTCGCAAGGCTACGTACATCGAGGGCAATTCGCGCCTCGAGCTGGTCTGGACAACCATCACGGCGGTGATCATGGTCGCGCTCGCGCTGGCGAGCCGCTCGACCTGGGCCGAGATCAAGGAGCACGGACCGCCGGGGGAAGTCTTCTATAAGGTCACCGCCAAGCAGTTCAACTGGGAGATTACCTATCCCGGACCCGACGGCCGGTTGGGCACGGCCGACGACGTGACGATCGACAACGATCTGCACGTGCCGGTCAACAAGGTGGTCGCGATCGATCTGGCGTCGAAGGACGTCATTCACAGTTTCTTCGTGCCGAACATGAGGCTCAAGCAGGACGCCGTTCCCGGCCGGATCATCCACGTCTGGTTCGAGGCGACCGAGGTCGGCCAGTACGCAATTCCATGCGCCGAGCTTTGCGGCTTCGGCCATTCCGGCATGCAGGGCACGCTCTACGTCCAGTCGCAGGAGGACTACGAGAAGTGGCTCAAGGGCGCTTACGCGAAGTGAGTCAGGCCGGGATCCGGTTGTCCAAGAGGAATTTTCCAAGATGAGCAGTGCAGCAGTTGCGGTTCCTTCGCCACACGCTGAGCATCACGAGTCGGCTTCTGGCGCACCTACATCTTCTCCACCGACCACAAGATGATCGGCCGGCAGTTCCTGTTCCTGGCGCTCTTCATGATGTCGATCGGCGGCTTGATGGCGATGCTGATGCGGCTGGAGCTGGGATGGCCCGCGCAGCAATATTGGTTCCTCAGCTGGGCGCCGAAGCCCTTCATCGAGGACGGTGCGATCACGCCCAACGCTTACAACGCGATGTTCACGATGCACGCCACGATCATGATCTTCTTCGTGGTGATGCCGATCCTGGTCGGATGCTTCGGCAATTTTCTGATCCCGCTGATGATCGGCGCGCGCGACATGGCGTTCCCGGTCCTCAACATGCTCTCGTTCTGGGTCGGTGCGGTGGCTGGCGTGATCATGGTCTCGTCGTTCTTCGTGCCGGGCGGCGCGGCCGCTGCCGGATGGACCGCGTATGCGCCGCTGAGCGTCAAGCCGATCTACACCGGCGGCGTCGATTGGGGCCAGAACCTGTGGTGCATCAGCCTGATCGTGCTCGGCGTCTCATCGCTGATGGGCTCGATCAACTACATCACGACCGTAATCAATCTCCGCACCAAGGGCATGACCTTCTTCAGGCTGCCGCTCGTCATCTGGTCATTGTTCATCACGGCGATCCTGCTGCTGCTGGCGCTGCCGGTGCTGACTACTGCGCTGGCGCTGCTGCTGTTCGACCGCCTGGGCGGTACGCACTTCTTCCTGCCCGAAGGCGGCGGCGAACCGCTGCTCTGGCAGCATCTGTTCTGGTTCTTCGGCCATCCCGAGGTTTACATCATGATCCTGCCCGCGATGGGCGTCACGTCGGATGTTCTTGCGACCTTCTCGCGCAAGCCGATCTTCGGCTATCGCGCGATGGCTTACGCGATGGCGGCGATCGCGTTCCTGTCATGGATCGTCTGGGGCCATCATATGTTCCAGTCCGGCATGAACCCGTCGCTCGGCACCAGCTTCATGCTGACCACGATGGTCATCGGGGTGCCGTCGGCGATTAAGACCTTCAACTGGCTCGGCACGCTGTACAAGGGCGATATCCACTTCACGGCTGCGATGCTCAACGCGCTGGCGTTCGTCGCGATGTTCGTGATCGGCGGCTTGTCCGGAATTTTCATGGCCTGCACGCCGGTTGACATGTATATCCACGATACTTACTTCATCGTCGCCCATATCCACTACGTACTATTCGGCGGCAGCCTGTTCGGGATATTCGCGGCGGTTACCTACTGGTTCCCCAAGATGTTCGGCAAGCTGATGAACGAGACCTTGGGCAAGATTCACTTCTGGATTACGTTCGTCGCCTTCAACTGCACCTTCTTCCCGATGCACATCCTCGGCATGGCCGGTCATATGCGCCGGATCTACGATCCGACCCAGTATGAGTTCCTGAAGCCGATCGAGCCGATCAACGTCTTCATCTCAATAAGCGCGTTCGTGCTCGGCGCCGCGCAGTTTTTGTTTCTCGCGAACATCATCTGGAGCCTGGCGAAAAAAGAGAAAGCCCCCGATAACCCGTGGCACGCCAATACGCTGGAATGGACGGCGCCCACGCCGCCTCCGCATGGCAACTGGCCCGGCGCGATCCCGCAGGTCTATCGCGGGCCCTACGAGTACAGTTCGCCCGAGGTCAGCGAGGACTATTTGCCCCAAAACAGGCTGCTCGAGGGTCACGTCGCGGTCGCGGACTGAGCGGCTGCATCGAATCAATTTGGGGAATTCGACGTAGTGAAACAGGCGGGCGCAACACCAGGGCCAATTCTTGACGCCGCATCCCTGCGCGCCCGCGCGCCCGGACTCCATCGCTTCGCGGTCGCGACCGCGGCGGCGACCTTCGTTCTGATCTTCGTCGGCGCGCTGGTAACCTCCACCGGCTCAGCTCTCGCCGTTCCCGACTGGCCGCTCTCCTTCGGCAAGTTCTTCCCGAAGATGGAAGGCGGCGTGCTCTACGAGCACGGCCATCGCATGGTCGCGGGGACGGTCACGATCCTGACGCTGGTCCTGATGCTCTGGACGTGGCGGAGCGAATCGCGAAAGTGGGTCAGGTACGCCGCCGCGGCGGCCTTCGGGCTCGATAATCGTCCAGGCCGTTCTCGGCGGCCTTACGGTCCTGCTTCTGCTCCCGCTTCCGATCGCGGTCGCGCACGCAGCAACGGCACAGGCGTTCTTCTGCCTGATGGTAGCTCTCACGGTATTCACCAGCTCGCGATGGCGGCGCGAGCCGGAGCAAATCGCCCCGCAGCAAATCAACGGCGATCGCGGGCGGCCATCGCTGCCGGCGCTCGCGGCGATGACCACGCTCGCAATCTACGTTCAGATTCTCATCGGCGCCGTGATGCGTCACATGGGAGCGGGCCTGGCGATTCCCGACTTCCCGCTTTCCTTTGGCCACCTCGTGCCGCCGATTGACTCGGACCCTGTCGCGATCAACTACGCTCATCGATGCGGCGCGCTGCTCGTGGCGGGCCTGATCGTATGGACAGTGGTGCGAGTGCTCGGCGCGCATCGCGGCGAATCATGGCTTCGCCGACCGGCGCAGGCGTTGAGTCTGCTGCTGGTCGCGCAGATCTGCCTCGGCGCGATCACGGTGTGGAGCGGCAGAGCGGTAATTCCGACCACGGCGCACGTCGCGATCGGCGCTGCGGTGCTCGCCACCAGCCTGACGCTGACGCTGCGCGCGTTTCGACTGCTGCGCGGCTCGCCAATATCGCGATCTTCGGTGGGCGCAAGCGCCGCACTCGGCAGTCGGGTCATCGATCATCGAGTGACGGCATGAGCGGCAGCGTCCTGACGATAGCGGCGGGCGCAGCGCAAGTACGCACCCGCGCGGCGGACTACCTCGCGCTGACCAAGCCGCGAGTGGTCGCGATGGTCCTGGTGACGACGCTGGTCGGATTTTATCTGGCAAGCGGGGACACCTTCGACGGTGCGCTTGCTCTGAAACTGCTGCTCGGTACGGCGCTCGCGGCGGGCGGCACGCTGGCGCTTAATCAATATGTAGAGCGCGATCTGGACGCGTTGATGCATCGCACCCGCAGGCGTCCGCTGCCCGCTGGCCGGCTCAGGCCCGGCCAAGCGCTCGCATTCGGCGTCGCCGCAACCGTTTTCGGCCTTTTGATTCTGGCGTTTGAGGTCAACCTGTTGAGCGCGTCGGTCATCCTCGCGACTACGCTCATCTACCTGCTCGCCTACACCCCGCTCAAACGCGTGTCGTGGGTTTGCAATCTCGTCGGCGCGATTCCGGGCGCTCTGCCGCCGGTCGCCGGATGGGCCGCGGCGAGAGGCACAATCGGCGCCGAGGCCGGTTTGCTTTTCGCGATCATGTGTCTCTGGCAACTGCCGCATTCGCTCGCGATCGCCCGGCTCTACGGCGTCGATTACGCGCGCGCCGGAATCCGTCTTCTGCCGGACGAGGATCAGCGCGGCAATCCTACCGGCGCGTTGATCGTCAGCGCCTGTATCGCGCTGGTTGTCGCCGGCGCTTTGCCCACCCTGATGGGGTTCGCGGGACTTGCATACCTGCTGGTCGCCGGTGCGCTCGGTCTCGGGTTCCTGTTCTTTGCCTTGAGGCTCAGGAACGCTCCCGCGATGGCCGCGGCTGCGCGTCACGTCGTGCTCGCCTCGGTCGTTTATCTGCCGGCAGTGCTGCTGGTGCTGGCGTTGGATCGCCTGTAGATCGCAAATCAATCTGCCCTGAGCATGAGAACAACCGATTCGATCAGAAGCACGATTTCGAGCGGAGATCGCCGCGATCGGAATCTCAAGACCGCGCGCGTGCTGGTCGGGATCATGATTTTCCTCGCGATGGTCGCGCTGGTGACCGTGATGGTAAAGCACTGAGATGCCGCCCGGTTCTGCAGCCATGGCCAAGGTGAGGCCGCTATCTGCGCCGAGACGATTGAAGCCGGCAGGTTACGTCACGACCCCCGACGGCGATCGCGAGCAGCCGTTCATCAGCAGCGGCCGGCTGGCGATCCTGATGGTAATCGCGTCCGAAGCGATGCTGTTCAGTGGGCTTATCGGATCGTTCCTGGTCTACCGGCTCGGGACGGCGTTCTGGCCCCCGCCGGGATTGCCGCGGCTGCCGATCGAGGTGACGTGGGCCAACACGTTCGTGCTGATGTCGAGTGCCGCCACGATCACGCTCGCGGCGCGCGCGGTCCATCGCAACCAGCGCCGCTTGTTGAAGCAATGGCTGGGAGTAACGCTCGTCCTGGGCGTGACTTTCCTGGGCGTGCAGGGCAGCGAATGGGTGCGGCTCATATCTCACGGGCTGCACCTCTCCAGCGGCGCATACGGCGCGACATTCTACATTTTGATCGGATGCCACGGGCTGCACGTAGCGGCGGCGGTAATCTGGCTGGCATCGGTGTTTGCGATCGCGGTGAGAGGGCGCTACAACGCCAGGAACTGCGCGGGCGTCGAGCTTTGCGCGATGTATTGGTACTTCGTTTGCGCGATATGGCCGCTGCTGTTCGGGCTGGTCTACTTGATGTAAGTTGCTGAAGTGAATTGACCATGGAGCGAGGCGATATGAGGCTAGTGAGATCCGGAAAATTGGCGTCACTGGCGAGCGCCGTGATAGTCGCGGCGCCCCGGCTCGCGCATGCCTGCGCGATGTGCGGGTTGCCGGCCGGCGACCACGAGATTCATGCCTTCAACACCAGCGTGCTTTTCATGCTGACCGCGCCTTACGTGATCTTCGGCTCGATCGTGGCGATCGTATTCGTGTCGTATCGAACTGCGATCAAGCGGCGCGCCGGAGTGGACGCGGGGCGTAAGCCTCCGATGCTCGGCGCTGCGATCGCGAAAGGCTCCGAGCCGGCGTTGTGAGCGCCGGTCCGCGAGGCGTCAACCCGGCGCCGGCTGAGACGCAACAGACGAAGGAAAGGAAAAGGAATCAAAGATGAGCGAGGCTGCGCTGGCTGAAACCCACTCTCACGTCGCGGCCCACGCGGCCGTCCATCACGATCCCGCCGAGTCTCCGCTTACCCCGGAGAGCTGGGGCAAGCTCGGGATGTGGATCTTCCTGGCGGCCGATGCGATGACCTTCGGCGCCGCGATCGCCGCCTACGCGGTGCTGCGGATGAACAACCTGAACTGGCCGGATCCTGCGCGATACCTTGGAATCACATTCACGGCCGTCATGACCTTCATTTTGATCATCAGCAGCGTCACGATGGTCGAGGGGCTTTCTGCGATCAAGCGCGGCGATATGCCGAAATTCCAGCTGTTCCTGGGACTTACGGTTCTTGGCGGCCTGGCATTCCTCGGCATGCAGGCCAGAGAGTGGCACGAGCTGATCTTTGATAAGGGCCTGTCGATCAAAACCAGCCTGTTCAGCGCCACGTTCTTCATCCTGACCGGGTTCCACGGATGCCACGTCACCGGCGGCGTCATCTACAATCTGGTATACTGGCTTCGGGGTCTCGGTGGCCGGATGGGACCGAACAACGCCAACCTGATCGAGATCGCCGGGCTTTACTGGCACTTCGTAGATCTGGTGTGGATTTTGATCTTCACGTTCGTTTACCTGATCTGACGAATCCGGCTGACGACGGGAGCGAATCGATATGGGTGCAGCAACGACGGTTCCATCCGGCGCAGAACACGCCGAGCCGAACTACATCGCAATATTCGTTTACCTGGCCATACTGACGGCGGCGGAGTTGGCCGTCTATGCGTGGTTTCCCGGCATGGTGAAGATCGCGATGCTGGTCGCGCTCGCGCTGGCGAAGGCGACCCTGGTCGCGATGTACTTCATGCATCTACGATTCGAACGGCGCACGCTCGCCATCATAGCCCTGGTGCCGCTCCTGCTGGTTACCTTCCTCACGCTGATGTTGAGACCTGACGTCACCTCCCGGCTGTGGGCTCACAACGACGAACATCAACAGGTATCGCCGCCCGGCGGTGAATCGGCGGCTCCCCCGACCGCTCCGCAATCGTAGCCGGCGGGCCGCAACCCGCCGATGTCGTACTCATCGCTCGCGCCGCTCAACGCCGCTCTGAACAGTATCGCGGCGATCCTGCTGCTCGGCGGCTTCGTCTTCATCAAGCGCGGCCGCGTGCGCGCGCATCGCGCGTGCATGATAAGCGCGTTCGTGGTCTCGGCGGCGTTCCTGGTCTCCTACATCGCGTATCACTATCGCGTCGGCGACGTGCGCTTCTCGGGCCACGGATGGATCCGGCCGGCTTACTTCACGATGCTGATCTCGCACATCCTGCTCGCCGCCGCGATTGTGCCGCTCGCGATCATGACGCTGAATCGCGCGCTGCGCGGCCGCTTCGACGCCCATCGCCGCATCGCGCTCTGGACTTGGCCAATCTGGATCTACGTGTCAGTGACCGGCGTGCTCGTCTACCTGCTCGTCTATCAAGTCTACGGCCCGCCAATGCCGCCGCCCGCGGTCGCGGTCACGAGAAGATAAGACTCACCCGCCTGGTTTACATAATGTCTCGCAAGCGCGGCTAGTGTGGGCGAGGCTCGCTCAGGTCTGCGGGAAGGAGAGCCGGCAAGCGCGCTGCCGCGCACGCCGTAGCCCGCCCCCCCGCGCTGTGACCGAGACCGAAGCATCTGCACGGCGAATCTTGAAAGCGGATACTGCAAACCGCACTCGTTGCACCTGTATCGTCGTCCTCTCTTTTCGAGCGGATTCTTACACAAAGCGCAGAGAGGGCCGGGTTTCCGGTTTCTTATCTGGTTGCCGCCACTCGCGACGGGTGGCTTCCGCCTCTTGCGGCGTTTTTTTCCTTTGCCGAGAGCTGCGCTCTTCACCCCCAGCCACGTCCTGCGGTGGCTAGCACGATAGTTGTAGTGTGATGACGTTGCTTTATACATGCTTCAGTCCTCGGTCCTCTTTAGACACCCGGAATGGACTTGCGCATGCGCTGCTTGCGCTTGCCTTTTGGGATGGGACGCGGCGTATCGGGTAAGCTGATGAACTTGCTCCAATCCCTGGCGTCAGATGCCGAGGCAAGAGGGAACCAACTTGCGGTTTTAGCCGTAAGGTCGAGCTGAATCCCTCTCCAACGCCTTCGTGTAGATGAAAATACGAGCCGGATTTCCCGCTCGCCATCCTCTACGCTCCGACGACTAGCTCCCAAGTTTTTCTTGCCAAAAGTCCGAAACGGCGTGTGGTCAGCCATTGTTGTTCGAAGACTCCTCTAGAAAGCGTCCAGTTGCGTCGCGCGGCGCGTTGCGCGCTCGCGCGCGTCCGGCGCACACCTTGAAGCTGTTGCGGCGCAGCGAGCGCGCGCATCTCGCGCAGACTCGCGGATCGCTCGCCACCGCTTGCGATTGTGGTGGAGCGTCTTCGGTGGTGGACACCGGAGGCTCTGATTCAGGTGAGCGCCAGCGGAAGCGGTTGAAGACTGCCATTTGAGCGCTGATTCTAGCCGCCCGCCGCCACAAGTGGAATCGAAACTGCCGCCGCATAGGTGCGGGATGTAAGGCCGAGCCTCGCCCGGCAGGAGTGTCATTCTCGCGCGTGGCTGCCGCGCGAAGAATCCCGGATTCTCGTCCCGCTTTTTCTACTCTTCGCTCAAGTCCTTCCAGTCAGGATTGATCGACTCGATCAGCGTGATCTTCTGTCTCCGCGTCATTCGCTTGATTTCCTTCTCACGGGCGATCGCTTCACCAATGTCTTCGAACCCCTCGAAATACGTCAGACGGTTCACACGGTATCGGGTCGCGAAGGAACCGGGCCTCGCTTCCTTGTGTTCGAAAACGCGGCGATCGAGATCGTTGGTGACGCCGGTATATAGCGTGCGTGAAATGCTGCTCATGATGTACACGGAGTAGGCGCGCATCGAGGCGGCTCACCGGAGAACCCGGGATTCTTCGCGCGGCAGCCACGCGCGAGAATGACAGGTCGCGGTTATTGCTTCTCCGCTACGCCTTGGCGCTTGGGCGCGATGATACCGCCTGATGCCATCGCGAGAGGTTCTTCTGCTCGGGCTGGATCCGGATGTCGGTCGGGCGGCCGAAGTCGATCGCGACCAGCGTGGTGATGTCCGCGATCGTGTAGCGATCGCCCGCGATGAACTGCCGGTTCGCCAACTGCCTGTCGAGCCACTCAATGCGTTTGAGCGCCGATTCCTTGCAGACCTTGCCCCATTCCGGCACCTGCGGGATGCGGCCCTTGAAGAACTCGCTCGTGTTGCGGAAGGCCTGCGCGATCAGGCTGAACAGGTCGAGCTCCATCCGGCGGTTCCACATCTCGATGATCGCGCGCTCCTTGGTATCCGTCCCCATCAGGTTGGGTTCGGGCTTGGTCTCCTCGAAGTACCGGCAGATCGCGACCGACTCGGCGAGACAGGTGCCGTCGTCGAGTTCCAGCGTCGGCAGCGTGCCCATCGGGTTCTTCGCCAGGTAGTCCGGCTGCTTGTGCTCGCCGGAAGCGATGTTCACCTGTTCGACGGGAACCTGAATTCCCTTCTCAGCCAGAAAAATGCGCACGCGGCGCGGGTTAGGGGCCATCGTGAAGTCGTATAGTTTCATAGTCGCGAAACTTAGGAGCGTTTGCCCGCCAAGTCAAGGAAGGGTCCGTACCTGAAATAAGCGTTCAGCCTCGAGGTGCCGGCCCAAATCTCGCCCCACGAGGAACTGGAGCGCCACGTCATTCTTCGGCTACGGCAGCCTTCGCACCAGAATGACGGAGTCGGGGCGCTGCACCCGCCTTGGTCAATCCCGCTTCTGCCTCCGATCGATCACTCTGCGCGCCTTGAATTCGGTTTTGGGCAGCGTGCCGGGCGGGGCGAGCTCGACCTGCGGTCTAAGCTCGCATCGGCGGATGACCTCGGCAACGAGCCGCGCGCGTAGCTCGCCCGCTTGCGCGTCGTTCACAACTTCGCGAGTCTCGGCGACGATCGTGAAAGTGTCCATCGCGCCTTCGCTGCCCAGCATGATCTGGAATTCGTCGCCCAGCGAGTCGAAGCCGCGCACGATTTCCTCTACCGCGCTGGGGAACAGCTTGAGCCCACGGATATTCAGCATGTCGTCGGCGCGGCCCTGGAAGCCCGCGCGGGCGCGCGCGAACGTGCGCCCGCAGACGCATCGATCGTAGTCGAGCGTGGTGAAGTCGCCGGCCAGAAAGCGAAGCTGCGGAGAGCCTTCGGAGTTGAGATTGGTCACCACTGTCAGGCCGCGCTCGCCGTCGCTCACAGGCTCCATCGTTTCCGGATCGACGGTCTCCCAGATTTGCAGGTCTTCCTGGACGTGGGTCGAAACCGGCTCAGCGCCGAGGCCCTGCTCGCAGGTGAAGGCCCATCCGGCGGGGATCGCCTCGGTACATCCATAGACATCATGGAGTTGCGCGCGCCACGCGGCCTCGATACGGCGCCGGGTCGCGCGTATACCCGAAGCGGGCTCGCCGCCGCAGATGACCTTCCCGATCGAGCTCGCCGCCGGGTCGAGCCCGAACTTGCGCATCGCGCCGGCCAGATGCAGCGCGTATGACGGCGTTGCCGCCAGCAGGGTAGGGCGGTAGAGATCGATCAACTGTACGCGCCGCTCGGTCGCCACGCCGCCGGGAATTACCGCCACTCTCATCAGGTTGAGCGCGTAGTGGAGCGACCAGAAAAAGACGTGCGGGTTGTATGTCGTGCAGGTCAGGATGCTATCGCCCGCGCGGATTCCCATCGCGTAGAGCGCCCGCGCGCTGGTCGCGGCCCACAGGTCGCGATCGAGGATTGTGTAGCGGAACGATCGCGGCGTCGCGGTCGTGCCCGAGGTCGAGAACACCATCCATCCGCGCTCGCGCCAGACGCGGTCGTCGATCGGGGTGTAAGTGCCCCACGGCGGATGGGCGGTCACGTCATCAGCCATCTCCTGCTTGGCGGTGATGGGAATCTTCGGCAGATCGTCGAGAGACCTGATGTCATCGGGGCGGAGTTTCGCCGCGCGCAGCTTCGCCCGGTAGAAGGGGCTGTGCTGGTAGAGATACGGAAGCATCGCGGCGAGCTTCTCTTCCTGTATCTGGCGAATCTTTCCGCGCGCGGCGGTCTCGAAGTCGGGCGCCCAGTAGCGTTTGGTTTGCGGCTCTTCGGTCCCGCGCAGGAACTTGCGCAGCACGGCGATCCATCGCTCGCGGGACGAAAGCCTGCGCGTACGCGCCTTTCGATTCGCGGCCACGCCTGCAAATTAATCGGCAATCAGACGGCTGGGCAAGCGAACCCGGTTCAGCTCAGTCGGCGATGCGCCTGCTCTGCAGCGCGTTGCGAATCGCGGCCAGCATCGCGGATTTCTTGACCGGCTTGGGGACGTGCACGTCGCATCCGCTTTCCAGGCTCTTGCGCTCATCTTCTTTGAGCGCCGAGGCAGTCAGCGCGATTATCGGTGTCCGTGACATCCCGCGCTCGCCCTCGCTTCGCCGGATCTCGCGGGTGGCTTCGTAACCGTCCATCACCGGCATCTGCATGTCCATCAGGATCAGGTCGTATCGGGTTGAGGCGAACATCCGGACCGCAATTTCGCCGTTCTCGGCAGTGTCGAGTCGGTAGGGCGTCTCCTTGAGGTAGGCGCCGATGAGGAGCTGGTTGTCCTGGGAATCGTCGGCCAGCAGGATGCGGCGCGGCGGTTCCGATCCGGTTTGCGCTTGCGCCTCCCCGCGCATCGATGTGCCGATCGCCCGGCTACGGCGCTGCGCGATCGCGCTTGCGATCGCATCGTAGAGGTCCGCGCGGCGGATCGGTTTTACCAGGAAGGCCTGAATCCCGAGTTGGCGCAGCTTCTGCACGCTGATGTTGGAGTCATCCGAGGTCAGGATCACCGTCGCGATCGGGTGCGCATAGGAGGCCTGGATGCGGCTCATTACCTCGATTCCGTCCATCGTCGGCATCCGGCAGTCGAGCACCAGCAACTCGAAGGGCTGGCCGGCCGCGCCGGCGCGATGAAGCTCGCTGAGGGCCTGCTCGCCGTTTTCAGCTTCCGCGACCGCAGCGCCCCTGGCGCCGAGCATTTCGCGCACGATCACCCGGTTCACGGGCATATCGTCGACGACCAGGACGCGCAGGCCCGCCAGGTCGGGCAAGGCGGCGGCTGACTCCGCCCGCGCCGCCGCTTCGGCCCGCACCTCAAACCGGACGGTGAGATGGAAGGTGCTTCCCTTGCCGAGCCTCGCTCTCCGCCCACACCCTGCCGCCCATCAACTCGACCAGCCGCTTGACGATCGCCAGGCCGAGCCCGGAGCCTCCATATTTTCGCGTTGTAGAAGAATCCGCCTGCGTGAAGTTGTCGAAAATCCTGCTGATCTGATCGGGCGGGATGCCGATTCCGGTATCGGCTACCGAAAAGTGCAGCACCGCCGAGCCCTCGCCTTCTCCCGCCTGCGGCTCTATGGTCAGAACGATCAGCCCGCCTCGGTGAACTTGATAGCGTTGCCGACCAGGTTGATCAGAATCTGCCGCAATCTTAGCGGGTCGCCGACCAGGCCGGCCGGGAGGCCGGGCGCGACGCGGCACGCGAGCTCCAGGTGCTTGGCGTGCGCCCGCACCGCCAGAGTGTCGCACACGTGGTCAGCCAGTTCCGTCACATCGAAAGCGGTTTGCTCCAGCTCGAAGCGCCCGGTCTCGATCTTGGCCAGATCGAGGATGCCGTTGATCAGCTCGAGCAGCGCGTTGCCGTTGTTGATCATGATGTTGAGAAATTTGCGCTGATCGCCGTCGAGTCTGGTCTCCGCAAGCAGATCGGCCATCCCGAGCACGGCGTTCATGGGCGTGCGAATCTCGTGCGACATGCTGGAGAGAAACTCGGACTTCGCGCGGGAGGCCGCCAGAGCCGCTTCGCGCGCCTCGATCAACTGATGCTCGGCCTCCTTGAGCGCCGAGATGTCGCGCGTGACCGTGAGGCAGCACATGTGTCCGTGGAGTTCGAGCAGCGTCGCCGAGAGCAGCGTAGGATCGATCTTTCCGCTCTTGCGCCGGAAAAGCACTTCCATGTTCCGGATTTCACCGTTCCGCCTTAGTTCCTCGACCAGCCGCAGGTTGTCGCCGGGATTGACATAGCGGTCGTAGTCGCGAGATCGCTTGCCGATGATTTCGTCGCGGCTGTAACCGGTGCTCTTGACGAACTCCTCGTTGACATCGACGAACCTGCCCTCGTGCAGATCCACGATCGTCATGCTGTCAAGGTTGGCGTCGAAGATCCTCCTCAGCGTCGCTTCGCTCTCCTGGAGCTTGCGCTGAGCTTCCTTCAGCTCCGATACGTTGCGCACCACGCCGACAACGTAGTTTTCGCCTCCTGCCTCCACCAGGCTGGCCGATACCAGGCTGGGGATGGGACTGCCGTCCTTGGCGCGCAGCTCGGTCTCCATGTTGTGGACGGCTCCGTGCGTCATCAACTCGCGCACAAACTGCGTGCGCGCCTCAGCGTCGATCCATATATTCAATTCGCCGAAGCGCTTGTTGATTACCTCGTTGCGAGTGAAGCCGAAGTGCTTCTCGAAGCCGAGATTTACGTCGATGAAATGACCGCCATAGCCGCCTCGCGGGATCGGCGCGCCGCCGGTCGGCTCAACGACGGTCGGCGCCAACCTGGAGTTGCCGCCCGGCGGCATCGAGATGCGCACCACCATGATCGCGTCGGGGGTCGCGTCGAAAATCGCCCTGAATGAGAATTCGCTCAGACGTCCGGCGTCGCCGCGCTGAGGTGCAAGCTCGCCGTTCAAGCCGTGGAAATTGCCGCCGTCGCTGTCGATGTCGCCCATTCAGCGGGATACAGGAGCAAATCCGATGCCCGACGGCGGACGCGGCGATTCTGCTTCAGTACATTTAGACGCGTCAAAAAGAGCATGGAGACGAGCGCCCGACGTTGCGTGTAGCGCTCTGTTGCGCGCGCGCAACAGTCAGGTGTCGGGGCGATTCTCTCGCCCGCATGTTATGGGGTCGCTGTGCGGCCGACGCGGGCATTGTCCTCGAGCAATCCGGCGGACTCGCCGCGCCCATCGGCAAACAGCGTGACGGGCTTGCTCCTGGCTTCGAGTGATGGCTTGCGGTTCGATCTGGCCACGGCCGTGGCGACCTTGCGTATCAGCTCGGTGCGCTTGAGCGGTTTCACCAGGTAATCGTGAGAGCCGATCTCGCGCAGGCGCGCGAGCTTCGCATCGGGGTTTTCCGAAGTCAGCATCAGAATTATCGCCTTGGGGCCGTCGCAGTCGCGGGCGAGCAGTTCCGCGACCTGGAAGCCGTCCATGTCCGGCAGCCCACTGTCCAGCAACACCAAATCGTACGGCTCGGCATCCCGGCGGGCGCGATCGCTCCTGGCAAGCGCTTTCTTTCCGCTGGAGGCTTCGACGACTTTGGCGCCCAGCGCGATCAAAATGTCGCCTATAATCGAACGGTTGGTGAAATTGTCATCGACCAGCAGCACCCGGATGCCGGCGAGATTAGGGTCGACCAAGCGGACCCTCGGTTCCGGCGCCGCCTTGAAGCGAGCCAGGAAGGAAAACGTGCTGCCCCATCCGACCTGGCTTTTCGCGGCTAGCGACCCGCCCATCAGATCGACCAGCCGGCGCGCGATCGCAATCCCAAGTCCGCTGCCGCCGTATTTGCGCGTCATCCAGTAATCGACCTGGAAGGGGCCGGCGATCGCCTTGAGTTTCTCGTGCGGAATGCCGATTCCGGTGTCGCGAATGGAAAAGCGAATCGCCTGGCCCGCGCTGCCCTCACTGTTCGCGTCGGTCTCGGCAGGATTCTCGACGGTCAGCACTACTTCGCCGTGTTGCGTGAACTTGATTGCATTGTCAACCAGGTTGATGAGTACCTGGCGCAGCCGCGCCGGGTCACCGACCAGTCTTGACGGCGCCTCGGGCACGACTCGCGTGGCAAGCTCGAGTCCCTTGCCGTGAGCCCGGGCGCTCAGCGTCTGGAGCGCTTGTTCGACCAGTTCCTCGAGGTCGAACTCAGTCTCCTCCAGCTGCATCTTCCCGCTTTCGACTTTGGCGAGATCGAGGATGCTGTTGATGAGGTAGAGCAACGAGTTGCCGTTGCTGGTCATGGTGTCCACGCACTGGCGCTGCTCCGCGTTCAAGGACCCTTCGGCAAGCAGCTCTGCCATGCCAAGGATGGCGTTCATCGGAGTACGGAGCTCGTGCGACATGCTGCACAGAAATTCCGACTTGGCGCGCGAAGCCGCCACTGCGGCCTCGCGGGCCGTTATCAGCTCGCGCTCGGTTCGCTTGAGCCGGGTTATCTCGGTGGCGAAAGTGACGGCGCAGGGGCTCGCAGTCGAGTTCCACCACCGCTCCGGAAACCAGGCAGGGCCGGATGCTCCCGTCCTTGAATCGAAGATCGGCCTCCATGTTGTGCACCACCGCCTCGGCTCCAAGGTCGGTCATGAATTTCCGGAGCTGGGCAGGATTGGCCCAGATTCGGAGCGTTTCGAGGGAACCGCCGAGCGCTTCGAATTTGCTGTAGCCGGTGGCGGAAAACTTCTGGTTTACGTCGATGTACCGCCTGTCGGCCAGTGAATTGACGCAAATGATATCCGGACAGGCGTCGAAGATCTTGCGCAGGTTGGCCTGGCTTTCCTTGAGCCTCTTCTGCGCCAGTTCGCCCTGAGCCAGGCCGGCTCGCAGGATGGCCTGAGCGTCGGCCATCATCTCCCGCCGCTGCGCGATCAGCCCGCTGCAGTAGAGTGCCAGCGCGCACACGGCGAGTAAGACGCACCAAAGGCAGCCCAGCCCGGGCGTTGGCGGGCTCACCAATGCGGTGTTGAGCAAGGCAGCGACAAGGCCGGCCCCGATAAGGCCCGTCTGCCATCGCCGCCCCCAGGGCACGAATGAGCAAACACCGACCAGCGCCAGAACCACCGCGAAGAGCTGTGCCTGCTGATGGTTCCATACGCTCATCCACGTCCAGCCCGCGAGCTCAGCCAGGCAGAAGTCCAGCGCGATCGCCTTCCACAAGCGCGCGAACGCCGGGGTCAGGCTTGCCCCGAGCACGAGAACTGATGCTGCGAGGACAAAGAGCCCGTACACGCCGGGCGGACGAATCAACTGGGCACTGATGGAGCCTTTGCCGATGCAGGCATCGGCGAAGAACGCGGTCTGCGAGACGACGGCGGCTAGAAGCACGCCAAGGCGCAGCGGCCCCGCGATCCATCCCGCGTCGAGGGCGCCGCTGAGCTGTAGATCAGGTCGGTCCCCCTGAGTTGCGGCGTAAACTGCGGCTGGATGCTGAGCAATAGTCGATGTTGCCGACATCGCGGGCCTTCCTGCGTTAGACAGCATGAAATCCTCACGCTCTATTGCGTTATGCGGAGAAGAATCTTCGAGGCGATGGTCTGAAAGACCTGCGTCAACTGTGCAGAGTCAGATGCAAACACCGCCTCTCCAATTGGTTCGTTGGGATTGAACGTGGAGCTGGCGGGATCGTTGGCGACCTGCCGCAGGAAATCTTCGGCGGTCGGCTGGTTGGTGATCGCCGAGCCCATGCCGATCGAGTAAACATAAATGTTTTGGGCGAGCATGCTTTTGGCCACTTGGATCGCACGATACATCGCGTCGCTGGAACAGGCGTTGGTATTACTGAGCGATGTGCTATTGCCGGGCTGCTGCGCGGGAAAAGTCGTCGCACCGCAGGCCGGGGTCGCCGCGCTACAGGCGACTCCGCCGTTTCCAGTGCAGGCGGTAGGAGAAAAGAACACCAAATTATTGGCTGTACACAGACCCAGAGATTCATCGCCCGTGTCGCACCCGCAATACAGGAGGTTGGTGAGGGTCCCTGATCTGGAGCTGCAGGTCAGATTGTCCTGATTTATATTGGGCCAGCCGTCGGTAAAAAATACGGCCACCTTGGTCACGTTCTGGCCCGCCGGCACAGTGACGCCGTTGATCGCGCTCTGCGCAGCCGTTAATCCCGCTGTCGAGTTAGTGTAGTTAGGGCTAAAAAGGCTGCCGAAATTGAATCCACTGGTCGCATTGTCGATCGCGTTCTTGAAGGGCTGCTGCATGGCTACATTCACCTTCGAGGTCGTTCCGAAGGTGACCATCGAGGCCAGATCGGTCATGTCCGTATTAGTCGGGTCGAAGTCACTGATGAAACTCTGGACAGCGGGCGCGAGCGCCGTACTTCCGCCATTCTCAGTCATTGAAGTTGACACATCCAGCACCAGCGACATGATGAGCTCGGCGCGCGTCGTCTGGGCGCTGGCGCTGAACTGCACTGTCTGGAATCCCGGCAGCATGCTCAGGAACAGAGGGTGGACCGTGGCGGTGGCAGAGACATTTACCAACATGTTGTTGTTGGAGCCTGTACTGGCGGCAAAGTTGAACACAGGAGCAACAGGGTCGTTGCCGAGCACCGGATAGTTGAGAGCGAACTCGTCCTGCGCGATGGTTGTGGCTGCAGCGACGCCCTCGTTGAGACTGCGCATGCCGGCCAGCGCCGCGGCATCCACTCCCCTGGCGAGCGCCGCCTGCTTGGCGTAAATCAGACCAAAGTCAACTGCAAGGCCCAGGAACAAAAGGAGAACGGGTATGACGGCGGCCAACATCAAAAGGATTTGCCCGCGCTCGCGCCGCCTGTTCGTCCCGTGATGCCAGAGAGCCATTTCTGTCCCCTCCCTAGAAGTATGCGACCTCGTACAGGGTCGAGGGCACGACCAACCGCACAAAATTCGCAATCGGAGTGATCGCCTGATATGAGTAGAACACCTCTGTCACGTAAAGCGTCTGGCCGGGCTGGAGTATGCCGGCTGCCGCGGCCGGAACGGTGGCCCTGGTTCCTACTCCGTTGCCGATCTTGCTGCTTTGCGAAGTACCCCCCTGTGATACTTGCCCGGTAATTGTATAGACGTTGTTGACGTCGCTGACTGACGTTACGATTACTTCACCGCGGCTGTTCAAATTTAAGGAAGTGTCTCCCGAGACCACGGCTGAAGCCGCCTGCGACAAAGTGTCTCCACGGGATGCCAGGTTCGAGCCTTGCCGGGTCAGTTCGATCATCACCTGCACGTAGTTGAGAGCGCGGCCGAAATCGATGATTGCGAACAGCATGATGAGTACCAGGGGCACCGCGGTCGCGAGCTCCACCGTCGCCTGGCCAGATTCGCCCGCGATGGTCTTTTTGCCTACGGAATTGTGATGAGATGGCGCTGTCATAAAGCTCTCGCCTAATTTGTCTCGCTTGGAGGAAAGGGCTCATTCCTGAAGGTGGTAGCCGAAGTGAAAGTGTACACCCCGTTGGTAAAGAACCGTCCAACCATCGGGGTCATCAGTGGCAGGTTGGTAGTGAGCGAGATTGTTACCGTGTCTTGCGGGCCGCCCGCGCTGCCGGGGCCCCATAGACGCTTGTGATTTGAGGGTTCGCGACGGTCACGCCCATCGCCTCGGCGCCTTGCGCCTTCTGCTGAATCTCCGCAATGATCGAACTCACGCGCGAGAGGTTCTGCCCCGGGGTGTTGGGGTTAGGGAGATGATTCCCCGTTGATGCGAAGCGGCCCGCCTCATCCACGGCCTGCTGGAGGTTCATCCGCACGAAATACATCCGTCCGAAATCCATCACTGAAAAGGTCAGCAGCAGCAACAGCGGCACGACCATGGCGAACTCGACCAGGTCCTGGCCCGACCGGCCGGGCAGCCGAAGCCTCGGCTCCGCGGCGGGCGCCGATTCGGACGACCCACCCGCTGACTTGCGGGCGCGTTCAATACTATGTGTAGATAAACATAACATATAGTGAGCTCCATTCACGATCCACGCTCTTGATACTTTGTGTACAGAGATGTGTACTATAAGACAATACGTACCACTTCTGTGTGTTATATTATGTAACGACAGGTAGTTGCCGTAGCGTGACCGTTCCGTATCTCGGCGAAGCCTTGGGTGTGGAGACCGTGCGATCGAAGGCGTGCGTACGGCGCGGGTAAAAGCGCTGCCGCAGAGGGAATGAGCGGCGAAATCGCCCCCGGCGCACACGCCGGCGCTACGTCCGGACTGGTTGGCTGTTACTCAAGCGGGACCGGCATTTCGCCGGCCGGTCGATTCCTGTCTTGCAAGTGATGCAGGCAGGACGCTTGGAGGGGGCGGTTCACGAACCGCCCCCGCCAAGCAGGATTATCCGAAATCAGGACAAGAAGTCGGTGACCGCCTTCACGAATGCGGCCTGCTGCTCGTACATCATCATGTGGCCCGCTTCCTTGATCATATGAACCCGTGAGTTCCTGATATGGGCCAGGAACTCCTTGGCGTAGGCCGGTGGAATGAGCCGGTCGGACTCGCCCCACAGGATCATCGTCGGCGCGTTGATCCGATAGGCGCGCTTCTTCAGTCCGCGATCCGGGATCGGCCACAGGAATTTGCTCGCCATCGCAAACCGTTTCACACGCTCGACGTACATCGCCTCGAGCGCGTCGAAATTCTCCGGGATGGTCGTCATCATTTTTGCGATCGGCGAATTCGTGTCGTGAAACAGAAGCGGTGCGATCTCGTCGAGCTGCGCGGCGAACAAATCGGGTATCGGATGATTGTCGAGCCAGAAGCCCGCCGGCGAAGCCAGCACCAGCTTCTTGGCGCGATGCGGATCGAGGGCGGCAAGCTCTGCCGCGAGCATTCCACCCATCGAATGACCCACGACGTGCGCGGAGGGCATTTCGACCGCGTCCATCAGTTCGTGGAGCATCAGCGCGGCGTCGATTACGTCATCGATATGCTCGCTGCCGGTCGACGAACCGTAACCCGGCAGGTGGGGCGCCACGACCCTGAACTTGCGCCCGAGGTCCTCGAGAAACGAATCGAAGCCGGTGAATCCGCCCGCGCCGTGCAGGAAGAGCAGCGGCTCGCCGCCGCCGAAGACGTGCGTCTCGATCGAGAACTTTCCCTCGCAGAGTTCGTGAGTGGTGATCATTTCGATGCGCGCGCCTCCGATGAAATCCCGGCGCCTGGCCGCCGGCGCCGTCGGGCTTGCCGTTTCCCATCGCCAGCGCGGCCGGCATCACGCGCTGATCGTCCGGCAATCGCTTGGGCGACCACTTGTCCTGGTAGTCCTTCCAGAGGTCGCGCATGTGAGGCATCACCTCGCGCGCGAACAGCTCGGTCGATTTGAATACCAACTCCGGCGGCATCGAGCCGACCTGCATCAGCATCATCAGATGGCCGCATCGCAGATGCTCCATCGCTTCGCGCAGGCGCTGGCGCACGGTTCGTGGAGAGCCTGCTATCACGTAGCCCTCGTCGACGAAGTCCTTCCACTTGAGACCCTCGCGCCTGAGCGCGGCCTGCTTGCCGACCTGGCCGAGGATACCCGCCTTGATGGTCTTGACCGTCCGATAGCCGGGCGCGTCGGCGTAGCCGTTATAGACGTGCAGGCATCGGTTGTAGAAGTAATCCATGTGAGGCGCATAGTCGCGCTCGGCCTGTTCGTCGGTCTCGGACACCGCCACCACCTGCGCGAAACCGAGGCTGTAGGGGTTGAGTTCCTTGCCCTTTTTGGCCATCACGTCCCAGTAGCCGTCGGCGACTTTCTTGCCCTGGATATACCCGAAGTAGGAAAGGAAGCTGTATTGGTAGTCGTGATCGGCAACGAAGTCCCAGGTCTCGACCGAGCCGCCGCCCGGAATCCAGATCGGCGGGCGGGGCTGCTGGATCGGCTTGGGCCACAGATTGACGTATCGAAGCTTGGTGTACTTACCGTTGAAGGCGAACGGTTCGTTCTCGGCCCACGCCCGTGTGATCAGATCGTGCGCCTCATAGTAGCGGGGGCGGATTTCGGCCGGGATCACGCCGTAGCAGAAATTCGTGTCCATCGAGGTGCCGACCGGGAAGCCCGCGACCAGCCGCCCGCCGCTGATCACGTCGAGCATCGCGAACTCCTCGGCGACCCGCACCGGCGGATTGTAGAGCGCGATCGAGTTGCCCAGCACGACCAGATTGGCGTTGCGGGTGCGCCGCGCCAGCGCCGCCGCCATCAGGTTCGGCGACGGCATCAGCCCGTACGCGTTCTGATGATGCTCGTTGACGCCGAGTCCGTCGAAACCCATCCGGTCGGCAAATTCGAGTTGATCGAGGTAGTCGTTGTAGAGCCGATGCCCCACCTTGGGATCGTAGAGGTCGCGTGGGATGTTGACCCAGACGCTGCGATACTTCTCCTTGAAGTCCTCGGGCAGGAACCGATAGGGCATCAGGTGAAACCACGTGAATTTCATAGCTTTCTCCCTTGCGCGCGTGCCCGGCTAGACCACGCCGGACGCAACCAGTTCTTTTGCGCCTTCGCCGTTCTTTCCCGCGACGATCCGTCGGGGCGCGCCTCTGAGTTTGCCGTTTGGTGTAGAAGCGACATTCCGACCGGGAGTCGCGCGCTTGGCGGCTGCGCCGCCGCGTAACGTCCCGGCACCTTCCACGTTGACACCTGCCGCGGCGAGTTGGAAGTCAAAGGCTTCCTCGATCAACTCGTCCGGATCGAGACCGGTTACCTCACGAAACGCGTCGCCGTCGCCGGTGAGCAGAAACGCGCCGTTCAGGCTGGCCCAGAGAATCGCGGCGGTTCGGGCGCTTCCCGTTGCGCCATCGATCGGGCCGTGAGCGCAGACCCGGCCGACGGCAGCTTCCCATAACCCGAACACCTCGCGGCTCAATGCCATCAGCCGCTTGAAATGATCGATCTCGGCCTTGCGCTTGAGCTGTTTGAGAAGCTGGCTCTGTGCGACCGATAACTGGCTCAGGAAGAGGCCGCGCGACTCCCTCAGATAGTCCAGGTACGCGGTGGTCATCTGCCTGAGCTCGGCCAGCGGATCGAGCTTGCGCGCCCTGATCTCCAGGTAGCGGGCGCGAATCCGATCCACCCGCTCGGCGGTGAGGCTCAGATAGAGGTCGTCGCGCGAGCAGAAATAGAGGTAGATCGTGCCGACCGCGACTTCGGCCTCGCGCGCGACCATCTCGATCGTTGCGCCTTCGAGTCCGTGCTCCGCGAAGACCCTGGCTGCCGCGGCCAGGATAGCGTCGCGCCGGGCCAGACGCTCGCGCTGATGACGTTCGCGGATGCTCATCTTTCTGCGGATGAATTCGGATTCAGTTTCTGAATTTTGCTTCATAGCGCGATTCGCACGCCATGTCAAACCCGTTCTATTGACTTGGACGGCCGGGTGCGTAGTGTTGCTGGGAAACCGATTCGATCCGGGAAAGCCGGTGAAAAGCCGGCGCTGCCCCGCAACTGTATGGAGCCGCGCACCAGCGCGGACCACCTCCAAGCCAGGTCACCGGGCGAATCGTGGAGCCGATGAACTTCGCGGGCGAGGGAGGCTCCGGGAGACGGGTCCGATCCGCCCGACGGCAATCCCGCGGCGACATCCGTTGCGCTCCCGGCGGCCTCACCTCGAAGTGAGCACGGCCGGGTAGCTTGACGGAGAATATCCCTACCACTGACGACGCCGCGAGTTGCGCGCCCGCTTCGATACCGGGTCGGCGTGCGCCGATCTTTGCCGCGATGCTGTCGATAGTGGCGCATCTGGCCGCCATCGTCATCGTGCTCGCGTTTCCCTCGATCGTATCGAGACCGCCGTCGTATTACGTGCTTGCGTACCTGATCGCGGCTGACGATTTGAATGGGAGCGGAGGCGCGGGAGCCGCACCAGCCAAAAGCCAGCAGCGCGCGGCGTGTCTGAAGTAGGACCGGCGTCTCGCCGGTCCCTTACTCGGGCGACGGCGCGCTGGCCGTCGCCGCGCGATCACGGCTACGGCTCGCACGGCAGAGCGGAAACCCCTCCCCCGGCCCCCCTCCTGAAGGGGAGGGGAGCAGCTTCGGCGATGCGAGCGCGGATTCTCCCCTCGCGCAGCAGGGGAAGAGTGTCGCTGGGTCAGGTTCTGTCGGCGGGGCCGGCTCCGGCGCCGTCGGCGCCGGAGCCGGCCCTGCCGGCGGCGCCGCCGATGCCCACGCGCTCTATGGCGAGAACCCGGCGCCCGTCTATCCCGAGCAGGCGCGCCGCGACGGACAACAGGGTACGGTTCTCCTGCGCGTGCTGGTCGGCGCCGATGGATCCGCTGAGCGCGTCGAAATCGTGCGCTCGTCCGGCTTCGACGCGCTCGATCGGGCCGCGCTGGAGACGGTGCGCACGCGATGGCGCTTCGTGGCAGCGCGCCGCGCCGGCGTTCGCGTCTCCAGTTGGGTGGTCGTGCCGATTCGTTTCGCGCTGCAGGAGGTGCGCGCCGGAGTCCGTGCCCCGTCAGCGCCTTTGGCGACGCAGGAAGGCGTGGTATAGGTCGGATGTTACGGGGGTACAACGCGATGAGGCGAAGGGCAATCACTGCGGCGATACTGATAATCGGGTTTGCGGGCGCTGCGCTTCTGACTGCGAACGGCACGCGGGCGATCGAGGTCAAGAAGGACCTCTACCAGGGAGGCGGTTCATCGAGCGGCGGCAGCGGAGGACCGGCGCGGCCGAATCCGCTCACTCCCACGCTCCAGAGGAAACTGGTCGAGACGGTGGAGTCCGAGTCCGAGAGCTATCTCGGCCAGGAAAGCGAGAAGAAGGCCTCCGGCGAAACCTACGTCGATCTCGAAAATGCAAAGCTCAAATATTTCCCGGAAAACTCGGGCGGCAAGGTGCAGGTAACGGCCAAGCTCGAAGGCGCGGAGTTCAAGCCGCCCAAGTCCGGGACAGGCAAGCCCAGGGCAACCGGCAAGCGCCGGGTGCTGGTGTTCAAGTACAAGCTCGACGGCCAGAACTGGACCGAGGCCGGACAACCGGCGTGGCAGGACGTCGCCCAAAAAGGCGATAAAGCCGCCAATCAGTAGATGAAGCAGAAGCTGCAGGACGACCTGAAGGCCGCGATGAAAAATCGCGACCAGCGGCGCATGATGGCGCTGCGCGGCGTGCTGGCCGAAATCAGCCGGGTCGAGAAGGACGTCTGCCGCGAAGCCAGCGAAGACGAGATTCTCCAGGTGCTCAAGCGCGAGCGTGCGCGCCGCGAAGAAGCGCTCGAATTCGCGCGCAAGGCGGGCCGCGCCGACCTGATCGATCTGAACGAGACTGAAGCGAAGATTCTCGACGGTTACATTCCAGCCGGCCTCGGCGCCGACGAAGTCCGCGCCGCGATTGCCGATCAGATCGCGGCAGGTGCAAATCAGCTCGGACCGCTGATGAAGGCATTGCGCGAGAAGTTCGGCGCGCGCCTGGACGGGAAAATGGCGAGCGATCTGGCCAGGCAGGCGCTGGCCCCGAAATGACAGGACCGCGGCGGGACGCTCTTTGTGTCCCCGGCGTCTTTGTGGTTAATGGTCTGGCATGAGCCAGATCGAGCCCTTCAAAATCGCTGTTCCCGACGAAGTCCTGATTGATCTTCGCGAGCGGCTCGCGCGCTCGCGATTGCCCGACGAAGTTCCGGATACCGGATGGGAATACGGAACCAACCTCGCCTATCTCAAAGAACTGATCGAATATTGGCGCACCCGCTACGACTGGAGACTGCATGAGCGCGAGCTGAACCGCTTCGCGCATTTCCGCGCCGAAGTCGACGGGCTCAAGATCCACTTCATCCACGAGAAAGGGCGCGGACCAAATCCGAAGCCGCTGCTTCTCCTGCACGGATGGCCGGGGTCGGTGTACGAGTTCAACCGTATCATCCCGATGTTGACGGATCCGGCGGCTGACGGCGCCGACGCGGGCGAGTCATTCACGGTCGTCGCGCCCTCCCTCCCCGGCTACGGCTTCTCGGACCATCCAGTGAAACGCGCGATGAATATCCAGGCGATGGCCGAGATTTTCTTCAAGCTGATGACCGGCGCGCTCGGATACTCGCGATTCGCCGCGCAGGGCGGAGATTGGGGCTCGGCGATCGTCTCGCGGATGGGCGAGGTCTACGCAAAGAGCCTTTACGGGATTCACGTCAACATGATCGCGACCGCTCCGACTCAAGGGCGCAGCGCGCCCGAACTGAGCGCCGCGGAGAAGTCATTTCTCGCCGACGCCGACAAGTGGCGCCGCGCGGAGACCGGCTATCAGTGGATTCAGGGCACCAAGCCGCAGACCCTCGCTTACGGGCTCAACGATTCGCCGGCTGGTCTGGCGGCGTGGATCGTGGAGAAATTCCGGAGCTGGAGCGATTGCCACGGCGACCTCGAGCGCCGCTTCACCAAGGACCAGTTATTGACCATTGTGACAATCTACTGGGTGACGCAGACGATCAATTCATCGACGCGGCTCTATTACGAAGCGCGACACCATCCGTGGCGCCTCACGCCCGATACGCGAATCGAGGCGCCCACCGCGGTGGCCATCTTCCCGGGCGAACTGGTGACGCCGCCGCGCGAGTGGGCCGAGCGCGCATACAACGTCAAGCGATGGACTGTGATGCCGGCCGGAGGGCACTTCGCCGCGATGGAAGAGCCGAAGCTTCTCGCCGGCGACATCCGCGCATTCTTTCGCGATTTGAGTTGATCTCCGCATCGTGAAAATTCTCGTCAGGCTGATCCTCGGGTTAGGCGGCGCGATCGTGCTGCTCGCCGCAGTCGTGATTGTTCGCACGCGGCTGGTGGCCTCGGAACAAGAGCGCGTGACGCCCGTCCAGCCGCCCGCGATCGACAAGGCGCTCGCCGCCGAGCATTTGTCGCGCGCCGTCCAGTTCAAAACGATCTCGCACCAGGATCCGGCGCAGGACGATCGGCAGGCGCTCGCCGGCCTGCACGGTTACCTGAAGCAGACCTTCCCGAATCTCCACAAAACTCTGACCCAGGAATCGGTCGCCGATTGGAGCCTGCTCTACACGTGGAAGGGCAGCGATCCGGGCCTCGACCCGGTGCTGCTGATGGCGCATCAGGACGTGGTGCCGGTCGCGCCCGGAACCGAGGATCGATGGACGCAGCCGCCGTTCAGCGGCGCTGTAACCGGCGGATTCATCTGGGGCCGCGGCACGATGGACAACAAGGGCAATCTGATGAGCCTCATGGAGGCGGTCGAGATGCTCTTGAAAGAGGGCTATCAGCCGCGGCGGACGCTGCTACTCGCGTTCGGCCACGACGAAGAGGTTGCAGGGAACGGCGCGCGCCAAATCGCGGCGCTGCTAGCCTCGCGCGGAGTGCGTCCGGAGTTCGTGGACGACGAGGGCGGCTCGATCGTTGTGGGAATGGTTCCCGGCGTGCGCGCCCCGGTCGCGCTGGTCGGCGTGGCCGAGAAGGGCTATGCGAGTATCGAGTTGACGGCCAGCGGGGAAGGCGGGCATTCCTCGATGCCTCCGGCGCACACCGCGATCGGCGTCGTGAGCCGCGCTCTCTATCGACTCGAGCGGCATCAGATGCCGGCGCGTTTCGCGGGCCTCGCGCAACAGATGCTCTGCAACCTCGCGCCCGCCGCCGACGAGCCGTTTCGAGCGGTCTATGCGAACACCTGGCTGTTCGGTCCCGTGATCGCGTCTCAGCTCGCTCGGGCGCCGACCAGCAATGCGATGATCCGCACCACCACCGCGGAAACGATCGTGCAGGGCGGCGTCAAGGACAACGTTCTCCCGACCGGGGCGCGCGCGGTAGTCAATTTCCGAATCCTGCCGGGCGACACCGTCGAGAGCGTCAGCGATCACGTCCGCGAGGTGATCGACGACCCGGACGTGAAGATCACAGTGCTGCCCGAGGCCCACGATCCTTCGATCGTTTCCGGAACGGACACCGAAGGCTTCCGGATGATCCGAAGAACCATCCTCGAAGTTTTTCCTGAAGTCTCGACCGTGAGCCCCTACCTGGTGGTCGGCGCTACCGACTCGCGCAGCTATCAGGATGTCACGCACAACATCTACCGGTTCACTCCCGTGGTTACGGGCTCTGCCGACTTGGAGCGAATCCACGGGACCAACGAACGGCTGTCGGTGGACGGCTATGCGCAGTCGATAGCGTTTTTCGTGCAACTGATCAGGAACTCGACGCGTTGAGTCCTCGCACTCGCTCGCGCGCCCGTGCCCGGATCACGCTCCCGATGCGAGCGGGCTGGGGAGAGGTTCAAATGATCTTGTTCAGCGGATACTCGACTATTCCGACCGCGCCGGCTTCGAGCAGCTTGGGAAACAACTCGCGCACCGTATGCTCGCTGATAACGGTATCGACGGCGACCCATTCCTTGCCCGCGAGCTTCGGCGACGGATAGAGCGGCGATACCGTCGGCGCGGTGATCGAGGGCAACAAGTCGATGACGCGCTCGAGGTTCTCCTTCGCGACGTTCATCTTGATTCCCACCCGGCTCTCCGCATCCAGCGCGCCCCGGATCAGCACGCCGATCTGCTTGACCTTGGACCTCTTCCAGGGATCGGCCCAACTCTGCCGGTTGGCGACCAGCACCGGTGAAGAGGTGAGCAACTCCTCGACGATTCGAAGGCCGTTAGCGCGAATCGACGAGCCGGTCTCGGTCACGTCTATCGCCGCATCGACCAGCCCGTCGGCAACCTTGGCTTCAGTGGCTCCCCATGAAAATTCAATTTCTACTTTAACTTTGCGTTTGGCGAAGAGCGTGCGCGCGAAGTTCACCATCTCGGTCGCTACGCGCTTGCCCTTGAGGTCTTCCAGCTTCTTCACGGGTGATCGTTCCGGCACCACGAGGACCCATCGCGAGGGGGATAGGGACACCTTCGCATAGACGAAAGTGTCCACCTCGACCACATCGACGGCGTTCTCGGCCACCCAGTCGCGCCCGGTGATGCCGGCGTCAAGGGAGCCGTCGGCGATATAGCGCGGCATCTCCTGGGGACGGAGCAGCCTCAGGCTGAGGCTTAAGTCGTCCACGTCCGGAATGTATGAGCGCGCATCGACCGAGATGCGCCATCCGGACTTACGCAGCAGCTCCAGGGTTTGCGCTTCGAGACTGCCCTTCGGTATCCCGAAGCGGAGCGTCTTTTCGGCTTTAGCCATGAGAAACCTCTCCCCAACCCGCTCCCCAAAGGGAGAGGGTGCCGGAGCGGATGCGACGGCGGGCGAGGTCGGTGTTCATCTGCGATTACTTTACTTTCTCCTCTCCCGGATGCCCGTAGCCGGGGCCGTATTTCGCGGGATCTACCTTGCGCCGGTCTACGATTTTCCACTGGCCGTCTTCGAGCACGCGAAAGTAGTCGCTCTCGTAGCCCAGGTGACACGCGGCGCCATCACCCTTCTGATCGACCGTCAGCAGGATCGTGTCGTTGTCGCAGTCGATCCGGATTTCGCGCACGACCTGGAAGTTGCCGGACTCCTCGCCCTTGCGCCACAGGCGTTTGCGCGATCGGGAGTAGTAACACACCCGCCCGGTTGCGACGGTCTCGAGAAAAGCCTCGCGATTCATGTACGCGACCATCAGGACGCGGCGGCTCGCGCGTTCCTGCGTAACGACCGGCACCACGCCGCCGTTTCGCTCGAAGTCGATGAGTCCTGCGGGGTCGTGCTTCATGTCCTGAACCAATTTCGCCGTGAACGAAAAAGTATTGGTGAAACGCGCCGGCGATTCAATGCCGCGCCACCCCGCTTCGGGATTGTGATTTGATTGTCCCGGTGCCTTTCCAAACCGTCCCGATCCAATGTACACTATCGCCACCTATGACATCTGACCCCGACCCGCGTCCGCGGATCGCCGTCCGCGCGCTTTTTACTGCCTTGTCGCTTCTGGTCGCCGGTACGTTTGCTGCGTGCCGGACATCGACGTTCGCTCGTTCGTCTATGCCGAACAACGTCGAGCCGTTCAGCTTCCAGGTAGCGGTCGGCAAGAGTCAGTATCAGATCGAGGCCTATCTGGCGCGCAGCCGCGAGCCGGGAGCCCGGCCCGCGCTGCTGGTGCTCAACGCCGGCGATGGCAATGCGCAGCGATGCGTTCAATTCAGCCGCAGCCTGACGCCGCTCGGGATACACGTGGCTTGCGTGAGTATTCCCGGCTACGGCCGCTCGTCGGGGCCAGGCCGTTTCGTCGGGCCTCAGGCGGTGGTGGCCGCTCGGCGCGCGCTCGACCTGCTGGCCGCGCGGAAAGACGTTGACCCCAAGCGGCTCGCAGTCTGGGGGCTCAGTGACGGCGCAGTCGCTGCCGGGCTCCTGATGGACACTGATTCGCGCCCGCGCGCGGTCGTCTTACAGTCGGGCGCCTACGATATGCTGAGCTTGTGGCCGGAAGCGCGATGGACCACCAAGCTCTCGATTCTGCGCCAGGTATGGCCAAGCCGGCGCGTGCTCAAGGAACGGAGCGTGATTGCCCATCTGCCGCCGCGTCTCGATTGCAGCGTGCTGATCCTGCACGGCGGGCGCGATCGCCGGATGCCGGTTGACCAGGCGCAGCGTCTCGCGCTGGCGCTGAGAGCGCGCGGGGCCAAGGTCGAGGCCTACTACTTTCCGCTGGCGCCTCATCTGCTCGGCAAGCGCGCCGAGCCTCGGGTCGCCGAGTTCCTGCGCGATACGCTGCTGGCCGATAATCCCGAACCGATTCCGGCCGTGGCGGAGTCTCCCTTCCGCTCTTAGCGTACCCGCCTCGCCGACTCGCTCGCGATCCCGTCTCAGTCGATCTCCTTGAGCGCTGCGAGTACCGCTTCGGGATGTCCGTCCACCTTGACCTTGGGGAAGACCTTGCGAATCGCGCCGGATTTGTCGATCAGGAACGTAGTCCGTTCGATTCCCATGAACTCGCGGCCGTAGAGCGACTTCTTCTTGTAAACGCCGTAGAGCTTCGCGACGCGATTGTCGGCATCGCTCAGCAGCGGAAACCGGAGCATGTATTTGGCGGCGAACTTCTGATGCGACCCGGACGCATCCGCGGAGATTCCCACCACTTGCGCTCCGGCCCCGGCGATCTCCGCCAACCGATCCTGAAAGCCGCACGCCTCACGCGTGCATCCGGGCGTCATGTCCTTTGGATAGAAGTAGAGCACCAGCTTGTCGCGGCCGATCAGATCCTTGAGTCTGACGGCGGCGCCGGACGAGTCCGGCAACTCGAAGGCCGGCGCTTTCCGACCCTCCAGTCCGCCGGTTTCGCGGCCTCTAGCAGCAGTTCGTAGTGCAGGGTTGTTCTTCCTCGCGGCCATCGTTACTCCTGTTCGGGATCGGGGATCGGACTGAGCGGCCAGATTATGGCGCAAACCTGCAACATCAGAAAGACCTTCTGCCGCAATGACTTGGGGCGATCCTAGTTGACCAGTATCCGCTTAGGCTCTAGACTTGCGGCGGGTTGAAAGTCCCGCCTCCGATCGATGGCTGTATACACTGAGTTGACCAAGCCGTTCCTCCAGGAACTGGCCGAGGACTATGGCTTCGGGCGCGTCGTGCGCGCGCTCGGAATCCGTGAAGGCTCGGTCAACACCAACTATCTTCTGGAAACAGGCGAAAGGCAAGTTCCTCGCGCGCGTCGATGAGGTAAAGAGCGAGAGCGAGCTCAGGCGCGAGATCGATCTGCTCGCCTTCCTGCGGCGGCACGCGTTTCCCTGCCCCAATCCGTTGCAGGATCGCAAGGGACGGTTTTATCGGGATGTCGGGAGCAAGTGCCTGTCGATATACAAATACCAGGAGGGCAGGATTCTGCCGTCCGAGCGGCTGCGTCCGCCGCAGCTCGAGGCGGCCGGGCGGGCGCTTGGGCAACTGCACGTAATCGGCAAGGGCTACAAGAAGGGAATCGACAACCGCTTCAGTTTCGATCGCATCGCGGACCTCTACTTGAGCATCCGCGGCCGGCTGCCGAACTACTTCCGCAAGGTCAGCCGCACGCTCGATGACGAGGTCGAGTACCTGGGCCATTACCTGGAGGGAAAGCTGCCCAAGGGCGTCATCCACGGCGACCTGTTCGCCGACAACCTGCTGTTTCGCGGCGAGCGCCTGATGTCGGTGCTGGATTTCGAGGCGGCCTGCCGCGGCAAGTTCATCTTCGATATCGCGACCGCGGTCAACGCGCTGTGCTTTGTCGGCGGGCGCTATTCGCTGGACCGCTTTCGATATGTGCTGCACGGCTACGAGTCGCTGCGGACGCTCTCGCTGGCCGAGTGGGACGCCTTCCCGAACGAGCTGCGATATTCCTCGCTGAGATTCACCGTCACCCGGCTGCACGACTTCTTTCTCGCCTCCGTCGACGGGACGTATCGGGTCAACAAGGACTTCCGCGACTTCTTCGACCGCCTGCGTATCCTTCGCCGCGAGAAGGAGGGCGGCATGGAGGAGCTGCTGATGGCGATGGCGACCGGCTACGACTACCGCAAGTATCAGAAGGTCAAGGCCAACGAGCACCACGAAGCCTAGCTCCATTCCCGCGCCCGCTTCTTGGACGCTTATCGAGCGTCCCGCCGGATCGCAGCCGGGACTCTGGCTCGAGGTCGCGCCGCCGCGCGGCGTCAATCCTGAGCCGCTCCTGGCCAAGCTCGCGTTCCTCAAGGGCCGGGTCGATGCGATCAACCTGACCGATAATGCGCTGGCGCGCGTAAAGATGTCGGCGCTCGTGTTTGGCGGGATGATCAAGGCGCGATTGGGCATCCCGGTCGTGCTGAACTGTTCCTGTCGCGACCGCAATCTGTTCGCGCTCAAATCCGACCTGCTGGGCGCCGCCGCACTCGGAGTTGAGGCGGTGGTCGCGCTCAGCGGCGACAAGATCGTCCCGGAAGCGGGCGTGCGGCCGGTCAACGACGTCGACGCCTTCGGGCTGCTGCGTGTTATTGGCGAACTGAACCGCGGCGATACCGGGGAGGGCAAGCGTGCGCTCAAGATGCTCCCCGCGCTGGTTGCAGGCGCGGTGGCAAATCCGAATCGCAAAAACCTCGAGCGCGAGTTCGAGCTGCTCGCACGCAAGGCCGAAGCGGGAGCCCGGTTCGTCATCACCCAGCCGGTCTTCGACGCCGGGACCGCACGCATTTTCATCCGGCGCGCCGCAGGCTATGGGGTTAAGGTGATGCTCGGCGTGCTGCCGGTTAAGCGCGAGTCGATGGCGTCCTATCTGAAGGACCGGGTCAAGGACTTGAAGGGCGCGGCGCCCCATCTCGATCGCTACGCGGGCCTCAGCGACGAGGAGGCACGCCGTTTTTCGATCGAGGAGAATCTGAAATTGATGCGCGCGCTGGCGCACGAGGCCGCTGGTTTCACCGTGATGAGCGGGGGCGGGCCCTCGCTCTCAATCGAGCTGGCGCTGGAGTTCAGTCGCTGGCGTTCGGGCGCGGGGACCTGAGCGCCGCGTCAGGAGTCATCATGAGCTCGGACCAGAAGACCGCGAACGATGCGGTTCGGATGTTGCTGCGGCATATCGGGGAAGACCCCGAGCGCGAGGGACTCAAGCGCACTCCCGAGCGCGTCTCGAAGGCGCTCGAATTTCTGACCCGCGGCTATGCCGAGGATCCCAAAGCGGCCATCAATGGCGCGTTCTTCGAGGAAGAGGGGTACCAGGAGATCATCCTGTGCAAGGACCTCGATTTCTACTCCCTGTGCGAGCATCACATGCTCCCCTTCATGGGCAAGGCGCACGTCGGATATCTCCCCAAGCGGCGCATAATCGGTCTCTCGAAGTTGGCCCGGATGGTGGACATCTACGCGCACCGGCTCCAGGTGCAGGAGCGGATGACCACCCAGATCGCCCAGACGATCATGGAGGAACTCGATCCGCTGGGCGTCGCGGTCGTGCTGGAGGCCGAGCACCTCTGCATGCGGATGCGCGGCGTCGAGAAGCAAAACTCCTGGGTCATGACCTCCGCGATGCTGGGCGTGTTCCGCACCAAGTACGAAACGCGCCAGGAGTTCATGAATCTCCTGCGCAACGGCAAGACCTGACGGCGATTCGCATCCGGGCGGAATGATGAACGAATCGCGCCTTAAGGTTGATGTTGAGGTTGGGCGGGCGTCCGACGAAGAGCTCGATGCGCTCGGAGTCTATGCGCTGCGCTACGTCAAATCCGGCCAGACAATCGGTCTGGGAACGGGGCGGGCCGCGGGCGCGTTCATCCGGGCGCTCGGCGCGCGCGGGATCGTGGTGCGAGGCGTTCCCACCTCGAAGGCGAGCGAAGATCTGGCCAGCCAGTCGGGAATCGAGACCGTGACGCTCGCCGACGTTGGCGTTATCGACACCACCTTCGACGGCGCCGACGAGGTCGATCCGCGGTTGAACCTGATCAAAGGATGGGGCGGCGCGATGGTGCGCGAGAAGGTAGTCGCGGCGGCCTCGCGCAAACGAATCGTGCTGGTCGGCCGCGAAAAGATCGTCAAGCGGCTCGGCGTGCGCAGGATGCTGCCGGTCGAAGTGGTCCCATTCGCCGCGCCGTTCTGCCTCAGGCGCATCGCATCGCTCGGCCTCAAGCCGGAAATCCGCGTGGATGACTCCGGGCGCGAATTTTTCACGGACAACGCCAATCTAATCGCGGACTGCAGCGTGAAGGAGATACGCAATCCCGCGCGGCTCGATCGCGCACTGCTCGAAATTCCGGGCGTGGTGGGAACCGGGCTCTTCGTTCAGATGGCGGACATGGTCCTGGTTGCCGCGGCTGGCGGAAAGGTCAAAGCTCTCAGGCGCCGCTGACGCGGCACATCGTGGCGGCATGGAGCATCTCGGGTATCTGTTCGCGGCTTACAGCGCGATCTTCATCGTGATTTTCCTGTACGTCCTTTTCATCTGGAGGCGGCAGGCGCGGCTGGAGGCCGACTTGAAGGTGCTGGAGGCGAGGATCGCGGCGAAGCAGCCGGCCAATCCCGAATCGCAAGCCAACCGATAATGGAATTCCGCGACTACTACAAAGTCCTGGGCGTCGAGCGGGGCGCAACCGAACAGCAGATCCGCAGCGCATATCGCAAGCTCGCCCGCAAATTCCATCCCGACGTCAATCCCAACAACAAGGACGCCGAGCAGCGTTTCAAGGAAATTAACGAGGCCTACCAGGTGCTGAGCGACGCCGAGAAGCGCAAGAAGTACGATGCGCTCGGGGCGGATTGGGAGCGGGGCGCGTCGGAAGAGGAAATGCGGCAGCGCTACGCCCGGTCCGGCGGCGCGCAGGGTTTCTCTGCCGGCGACTTCAGCGACTTCTTCGAGAGTTTTTTCGGAGGACTCGGCGGTGCGGCGCGCGGCGGAACGCGGGGATTTTCGGGTTTCGACTTTGCCGATCGGCCGGCGCGCGCACCCGACCTCTCTGCCGAGGTCGAAATTACGCTGCTCGAGGCGATGCGCGGCGCCAAGCGGCGCCTGGATCTGGCGGCGCAGGACGAGTGTTCCACCTGCGGCGGCACCGGGATGGTCGCGCGGGAGCAGCGGCGCGGCAACGCGCGCGTGATTCGCTCCGCCGAGCCGTGCGCGCGATGCGGCGGGAGCGGCATCGTGCAGTCGCGCCGCTCGCTTGAAGTGACGATTCCCGCCGGTGCTACCGATGGGATGAAAATGCGCCTCAAGGGACAAGGCGGGCGCGCGCCGCGCCCGGAACACAATGGCGATCTCTACCTGACCATCCGGTTGAAGCCGCATCCGGTGTTCGCGGTCTCGGGACGCGACTTGAGATGCCAGTTGCCGGTCTGGGACTACGAAGCGGCGCTGGGGGCCGAGGTGGTCGCGCCGACTCCGGAAGGCCGCGTGTCCCTCAAGATTCCGCCCAACAGCCAGAATGGCCGCGTCATGAGGCTCAAAGGGCGCGGCTTGCCCGGCCGCGGCGGCGAACCATCCGGCGACCTGCTCTTTGAACTCAAGGTGCTGGCGCCGACCGACTTGAACAACGACGAGCGGAAGCTGATGGAGCAATTGGCCGAGAGCCGGCGCGCGCGATCGATCGCGGACCCGCGCGCGGAGTTGTTGCGGAGTTGACCGGCGATGGTGCGCCGAACCCATGCGAGCAGGCGCCCGCCCTCGAAGCGACGCCCGACCCTGGTGAGCCGGACCGCGCTCTGCGCTATCGCCGGCGTCAGCGAAGGCCAGTTGAGTCTCTGGGAGCACGAGGAACTGATCGCGCCCGTTGACGTCGAGGAACTCGCGGACCGGCGCGAGCCACTCTATGATTCCTCGGCTCTTCGGCGCGTCCGGCTGATCCGCACGCTCGGCGAAGAGCTCGACGTCAACCTGCCGGGAATCGACGTGATCCTTCGGCTTCTGGACGAGTTGTCGCACTGACGGGTTGCGGCTTTTGATGCACGCCGTGGCTCCGTCTTAATTTCCCTTGAGGCGCGGGTCGTCGGTCGCGATACACAGCGAGCCATCATCGGTTGGCTTGCCCGAATCGCTGTCGTTGTCTTCGTCGGTGCGTTTCCTCATAGCTGCCCTGACCGCGTTCGCGTAATCAGATTTATGTTTCGCGCGAACTTCCTCACAGTTAGCGGCGGAATCAAAACTTCTGACGGTGCTCCACGCCCCGAGATTGGTCGAATTGTTCCCGTCCGGCACCATCAGATACCAACCTGTAAGCGCGAGCGCGAGCGCGGCGGCGTGGCGAACCGTCACGTTGGCGCGCCTCCGGAACCAGCCATATCGGCCCGTGACGGGTAATCCACCACAATGGCCTTGCCATCGCTGATAGCTTTCACCGAGTGAAGCGTGTTGGGCGGCACGATAGCGACGAAGCCCGGACCGGCAACATGGGAGTCGCGACCGATTGTTACCTCCACCTGTCCTTCGATTATATGCCAGACTTCTTCATTCGGATGCGAGTGCTCATGGATCGACGAACCCGCTTCGAATGCGTAATGCCCGAAAGTCATGTTGTCCGAATCGAAATAACGCCCCTTCCAACCGGGGAGCCGCTCGATAACCTTCAATCTGTTGGTGTCTATGAAAGCCATAGTTCCTGCCTACATCCTCGGCGGCCTGAACCGCAAGAGCGAGAGCGGGCGGTCCCCAGCGGGAGCGTATCGCCGGCGTGGATTGACCCGCTCGTGAATCGCTTGCTAACTTCAAATTGAAATTTCAGGAGAATCGAATTGAGCGAAACAGAAGGCATTGCCGCGACCAAAAGGCTGTGTGATCTCGGCAAGGGCCAGGAAGCCCTGCTGGGCGATACCGCTATTCTGACGCGCTTGGACAAGGCGATCGGATGGGCGCGGAAGTTCTCGATCTTTCCCTATCCGTTCGCAACCGCCTGCTGCGCGATGGAATACATGGCGCTTGCGGCGACTCCTTACGATATCGACCGCTTCGGGGCGCTGTTGCCGCGCTTCACACCGCGCCAGGCCGACCTCCTGATGGTGGTCGGGACGGTGTCGATTCGCCAGGGACCGATTCTCAAGCGCGTGTACGATCAGATGGCGGAGCCGAAGTGGGTGATGGCGTTTGGGGCTTGCGCCTCGACCGGCGGCTTTTACGACAACTACACCACGCTGCCGGGAATCGACCGCATAATTCCGGTTGACGTTTATGTGCCGGGATGCCCCCCGCGTCCCGAGGGCGTGCTGGACGCCCTGATGGCGCTACAGCGGAAGATCCAGGGCCAGAAGCAGAAGCTAGGCGCGCTCGACGCGAAGCATCGGGCCCCGGTGAGCGCTCGCTGACCCCGCCGTCCGGATCCGCGATGGAGAAAATCCTAACCCGCTGGATGGAAATCCCTGACCTGCGCCGCCTCGAAGTGTACGAAGCCCACGGCGGCTACAAGGCGCTGCACAAGGCGCTGTTCGATATGTCGCCGGAGCAGATCGTCAACGAGGTCAAGGCGTCGAACCTGCGGGGCAGGGGAGGGGCGGCGTTCCCGACCGGCGTCAAGTGGAGTTTCATCTCGAAGGACACGAAGAAGCCGGTCTACGTGTGCTGCAACGCCGACGAGTCCGAACCCGGCACCTTCTGCAATCGCCACGAGCTCGAGAACGACCCCCACGGCATAATCGAGGGCATCCTGATCACCTGCCGCGCGGTCAACGCGCACGTCTGCTACGTGTACCTGCGCGGCGAGTTCGCAGTGCAAAAGAGAATCCTCGATGCCGCGCTCGGCGAAGCCCGCGGCAAGGGTTACGTCGGTCCCGACGTCATGGGATCCGGTTTCGCGGTTGAGATTTATACCCATCGCGGCGCCGGCGCGTATATCTGCGGCGAGGAGACCGGGCTGCTCGAATCGCTCGAAGGAAAGCGCGGCTATCCGCGCAACCGCCCGCCGTTCCCGGCGATCCAGGGCGCCTTCGGAAGCCCCACGATCGTCAACAACATCGAGACGATGCACAACGTCCCGCATATCATCGCTCGCGGCGCCGACTGGTATCGATCGATCGGCCCGGAGAAAAGTCCGGGGCCGAAGATCTTCTGCCTCTCAGGTCACGTCAACAAGCCGGGAATCTACGAGCTGCCGATGGGGTTTCCGCTGAAGGATTTGATCTACGATATCGGCGGCGGAATCTCCGGCGGCCGGACCCTCAAGGCCGTAATCCCCGGCGGCTCGTCGTTTCCGGTCTTCACCGCTGAAGAAGCGGTCAAGGTCAACATGGACTTCGATTCGGTTCGCGCGGCCGGTTCCCTGATGGGCACCGCGGGCGTGATGGTGATGCACGACGGGACCTGCATGGTCGACACGCTCAGAACGGTCGCGCATTTCTACCATCACGAGTCCTGCGGACAGTGCACGCCCTGCCGCGAGGGTACTGGATGGATCGAGAAGCTTCTCATCGACATCGAAGCCGGGCGCGGGCCAGCTGGGCGATCTGCAGGTCCTGATCGACGTCGCGAGCAACATGGAAGGAAACACCATTTGCGTCCTCGCGGACAGCCTCTCGATGCCGGTGAAGAGCTTCGTGCCGAAGTTCAAGGACGAGTTCGTCGAGCACATCCGGCTCGGCCGATGCCCGTTTCGGGACAATCATAATCGGCCCGCTGCTTCGAGTCCCGCGGCGGCTCATGCCGCATAGCCAGTCAGATGCCCAAGGTAACGATTGACGGCATCCAGTTCGACGCGCCCGATGGCGTCAATCTGATCGATGCGGCGGATCGCGTCGGCATCGAGATTCCCCACTATTGCTACCATCCGGGGCTCACCGTGGTCGGCAACTGCCGGATGTGCCTGGTCGAAGTCGAGAAGATGCCGAAGCTCCAGATCGCCTGCAACACCAGGGTCGCCGAGGGGATGGTGGCGCACACGCGCAGCGACCGCGTGAAGCATGCGCAGGCCGCGGTGCTGGAGTTCCTGCTCGTCAACCATCCGATCGACTGTCCAATCTGCGACCAGGCCGGCGAGTGCAAGCTCCAGGACTACTACATGGACTACGACGATCGCCCCTCGCGCTTCCCGCTGGGCAAAAAAAACCGGAAGGGCAAGGCGATCGACATCGGCTCCGACGTGATGCTCGATCAGGAGCGATGCATCCTGTGCGCGCGATGCACCCGGTTCTTCGACGAAATTACCCAAACGCACGAGCTGGCCATCTTCGAGCGCGGCGATCACAATCGAATCGATACCTATCCGGGAGTCAAAGTCGATAACAAGTACGCCGGTAATATAGTCGATATCTGCCCGGTCGGCGCGCTCACCGAGAAGGACTTCCGATTCCGGATGCGCGTCTGGTATCTGCATCGCACGCCTTCGATCTGCGCCGGATGCGAGCGCGGATGCTCGATCGACATTCATCATCAGCGTGGGCGTATCTACCGCTTCAAGCCGCGCTACAATCCCGAGGTCAATAGCTACTGGATCTGCGATGAGGGCCGGCACAGCTTTCCGGCCTTGCAGGGTGAGCGTCGGCTGATGGCGCCGCTGGTGCAATCTAAGGATCGCCTGGTTCCCGAAGGATGGGTCGCGGCGATTCGGCGCGCCTCCGAGGCAATCGTCGAGAGCAGGAACAGCTACGGGCCGGAATCAATCGGCGCGATCGCCGGGGCGCAGGCGACCAACGAGGAAGCATGGGCGCTCAAGCGTCTGCTGACCGGCGCGATCGGATCTCCTCACCTGGGTGCGATTAGCTATTCTCCTCCGGGCGCGAGCGGCGACGACAATCTGCTGATTCGGGCGAACAAGAATCCAAACACGCGCGGGCTTTCGGCCCTGGGATATGCCGCCGACGGGATCGATCGGTTGAGCGCTGCGATCGGGTCCGGACAGTTGAAGATCCTGATCGCGCTGCGGGCCGACCTTGTGCAGGCGATGGGCGAACCCGAGTTCGTGCGCCGCTTCGCGCAACTGGACTATCTGATTGTGCTCGATACCGACGCGAACGAGACCGGCCAGATGGCGAATCAGGTGCTGCCGATCGCCGCTTATCCCGAGCTGGATGGCACGTTCACCAACTTCCAGGGACGCGTGCAGCGTCTGCACAGGGCCTTCGACCCGCCGGGCGAGGCGCTGGGCGCGATCGAAGTGATAGCGCGCCTCAGCCATGCGATCGACGGCATCGCGCGCGCATCGACGGCCGAGGCGGCATTCGCCGAGCTGTCCGCATCGGAGCCGGCGTTCCGGGGCCTTTCGCTGGACGGCCTGAGCCCGCACGGCGCGATACTGGCAACAGCGCGCCCCGCGCCCGAACTTCAGGCCTCCGCCGCCAGTTAGCTCTCCCCGGCTGACCATCGCAGTGCGTTTGTTCGCGATCCGCGCTGCGGCTCAAGCCTGCGGATTGTCTGCGGCGGCTCGCGAGCGGGATACCACTTGCACCCGTCTCAGGTAGTCGGCCAGTGCTTCGACTTGCCGGTGCGCGGCGGCCGCGTCCCGTTCTCGTGCGGCGAGTTCGAGCGCGGCGCCGATCTCGCTAATCGCTGCGAAGCCAAACCCGCCGCCCTCGCCTTTGATGCGATGAGCGAAGGCGCCGAGCGCAGCGTAATCGCGCCGTTCGAGCGCGGCCGCAATCGTGACGACCTCGCCGCGTTTGCGGGCCAGAAACTCCGGCACCAGATCCTCGAGATCGGGGTCGGCTTCGACGATTATTCTCGCCGCCGCGTCGCCATTCGGCTGCGAAGCACGCGCGCTGGTCAACTGACGGAGTGCTTCGAGCAGCGTGGATTTCTTGATCGGCTTGCTCAAGTGGGCCGTGCATCCAGCATCGATCGTCCGCGCCACGGCGTCGTCAAGCGCCGAAGCGGTCAGGGCGACGATCGGCGTGGGCGGGAGCCCGTGCTCTCGTTCGAGGGCGCGGATTTTTCTGACCGCGGTGTAGCCGTCCATCACCGGCATGTGCATATCCATCAGCACCAGGTCGTATCGGCCGATGCTGAACTTTGCGACCGCGACCTCACCGTTCTCGGCCGTCTCGAGTTGGCAGGGCGAATTTCTGAGATAGGCCTCGATCAGGAACCGATTGTCCGGAGAGTCTTCGGCAAGCAGGACTTTGATGGCTTTGGCCATCGCGACCGCTGCCGGCGCAGCCGGCGGCTTCTCCTCAACCGAAACCGCCTTTGGCTTGCCCCTCACACTGGCTATGGCCTGCAGCAGCTCGGAGCGTTTGACGGGCTTGACGACGTAGGCGTCGAGGCCGGCCTCGCGGAAGCGGCTCAAGTTGAGATTGAGGTCGTCGGAAGTAAGCATCAGGATTATCGGAGCGGTCCCCCCCGGCAGGCTTCTCAAACGCCGCGCCACCTCAAAGCCATCCATCCCGGGCATCCGGCAATCCAGCAGGACGAGCCAGTAGGAATTGCCGCCGTCGGAGGCGCGCTGCCATTCGGCGAGCGCATTCGGGCCGCCGTCGGCCTCGGCGATATCGGCGCCGCATTGCGAGAGTGTCTCGCGCAGGATCAGACGGTTGGTCGCGTTGTCGTCCACGATCAGGACGCGCAGCCCGTCCAGCTTGACCGCTTCGTAGCCCGCCTGCGGCGCGCACGCATCAGGCACGATGAAGCGAGCGGTAAAGCAAAACGTGCTGCCTCTGCCAGGCTCACTCTCGACCCAGATTCGGCCACCCATCAGCTCAACCAGCCGCCGCGCAATCGCGAGACCCAGGCCGCTGCCGCCGTACCTGCGCGTCGTCGACGAATCCGCCTGGGTGAAGCTCTGGAAGATTGCTTCGAGCTGGTCGCGCGCGATGCCGATCCCCGTGTCGGATATCGCGAAGCGTAACGCTCCAGGCTGATTGACTTCGCGATCGTTCTCGACCGTGAGGACCACCTCGCCTTGTTCGGTGAACTTGATGCCGTTGCTGATCAGGTTGGTCAGCACCTGACGCAGCCGAAGCTGATCGCCGACCAAGGCCGGCGGAACGTCCGGCATTATCCGGATGCAGAGTTCCAGTTGCTTCTCATGGGCGCGAACCCCGAGCGCATCGACGACCCGCTCCGCAACTTCATTGAGATCGAATCCGGCGTTCTCGAGCGGCATCAATCCGCTCTCGACCTTGGCGAGATCCAGAATCGAATTGATCAGCTCGAGCAGGGCGTTGCCGTTGGCGGTCATGGTGTCCACGTAGCGTCGCTGCTCCGGACTAAGCGGTGTTTCGGCAAGCAGGTCGGCCATTCCGAGCACGGCGTTCATCGGAGTGCGAATCTCGTGCGACATGCTGGAGAGAAACTCGGATTTGGCGCTCGAGGCGGCCACCGCGGCCTCGCGCGCAGCAATCAGCTCACGCTCGGTGCGCTTGAGATCGCTGATGTTGCGGGCGAACGAAATGACGCAGGCCTCGCCGTTGACTTCGGTCAGGGCCGCCGAAAGCAAACTCGGCACGATACTGCCGTCCTTCAACCGGAAGCTCACCTCCATGTTGCGGATGACCGCTTCCTTCATCAGTCTCCGGATCAGCGTATCGCGCTGGCCCGGTTCGGAGAAAAAATCGGCTTGGCCCGAATTCCACGACAGTGCGACTTCTCTTCGGAAACCAGCGGCCGCGATGGCACCGTTGATCTCGATCAGGTGGCCATCGACCAGGCTGGTTATCGCGATAACGTCGGGGCTGGCGTCGAAAATCTTGCGTAACTTGGCCTCGCTCTGCTGGAGCATCCCTTCGGCATGCTGACGTTCGGCCAACTCGGCACGCAGGCGCTTCTGGCTGACGCTCAATGCGCCGCGCCATCGCACCCACAGCAGATTGGTCAATGAGGCGATCACCGCCATGGCGAGGATCGCGAGCTGGCACGACTCGTCCGATCCTCCTGCCGGAACGAGCGCCCAATTGATCGCCACCGCGACGAGGCATGCAAGGGTCACCGCCCCTTGCCATCGCATCTCCCACGGCACCAGCCCCGAGGTGCCGGCGAGCAGCAGAAGTGCGCCAAGCAAAAGCGGTGCGCTATGCGACGTGGCAACACTGGTGGCGGTGGTGCTGGCGATCAGGGTCACGCAAACGGCTGCCGCGATGGCCTTCCAATGACGGACTGCGGCCGGCAGCGAGCTCATCCCGATCGCGATCGCGGCAATCCCGACCGCGATCAGATCGAAAAGCGTCGCGACCGAGGCGCTATCTGAATCGAGCACTCGGCGGCTTGCGAGGATGTCGACCAGGTGGAAGGCGATTACTACTCCCAGTGCGGCACGCAGGACGTTGGCGACGTAGGACGCAGGGAGAAGATCGTCGTCGCTGGAAGCCGAACCGGCCCGGGATGCGCTCGGTTGGGGGCCTGGACGATTCTGGACCGCCGGCGAAACCCGTTCCGTGTCACTTGAAGCCACGTTTTTCCCACCCGCAGCCATTCGAGTCCTCGACCGCGCGCCTGAAGCCCCCACTGCATGAAGGCAAAAAAGATGCCCACGAGAGCGGGTCAGAATCGCGCATCGAATCCGGTCTGCGCGCGGCACCGCGACTGTCAGCGGCGTTTTGCCAAGCCCGGCGATCTCGGCATGCGATCAGATGTGCGGGGAAGCTACAGGGCGCAGGCGCATCGCGCCGATACAGGGCGCGATCCCGGCACACGCGTCGTCAGGATGCCTTTAAGGCCCGATCGAAGTCCGCGATCAGATCTTCGGTTGCCTCCAGACCGACCGAGAGCCGGATCAATTCCTCCGAGATTCCCGCGCGCGCGCGATCCCCCGGCGGCATCCCGGAGTGAGACGTTGTCGCCGGGCGCGTGATCAGGCTTTCGACGCCGCCGAGCGACGGCGCGTTGATCGGGAGCGAGACGTTTTCCAGAAACCGATCGGCCGCCTCCACGCCGCCGTTGAGCTCGAAGCTCAGGACCCCGCCGAAGCCGTCGAAGAGCTCGCAGGCGCGCAGGTAATTGGCGTGACTCTCCAGACCGGGATAGTTCACGTGCGAGACCCTCGGATGCTGCTCGAGAAAACGCGCGATTTTGAGCGCGCTTTCGTTCTGGTAGCGCACCCGGACCGCAAGCGTCTTAAGTCCCCGATGGAGGAGAAAGCACGCGTGCGGATCGAGCGAGCCGCCCAGATGGTTGAGCTTGTGGCGAACCCTGCCGACCAGCTCCGCGCGCCCGATGACGGCACCGGCGACGATATCCGAATGGCCATTCAAGTACTTCGTTCCGCTGTGGATCGAAAGATCGAATCCGATTTCGGACGGCCTGAAATTCACCGGGCTGGCGAACGTGTTGTCGATTATCGAGACGAGCCCATGCGCGGCCGCGAATTCCACCACCGCTTTCAAATCGGGAACCCCGAGCAGCGGATTTGACATCGATTCGACGTAAATCGCGCGGGTGTTGGAACGGAGCTGCTCGCGCCAGGCCGCCGGATCGTCGGCGTCGATAAAATCGAATGCGATGTCGAGCGAGTTGAAGTCCTGCGCGATCAGGTCGTGCGTGCCGCCGTAGAGGCAGCTCTGCGCGAGCAAATGGTCGCCGGAGGCAAGCACCGTCAGCAGCGTCGCCGATATCGCCGCCATCCCGCTAGCCGCTACCAGCGCGGCTTCGGCGTTCTCGATCGCGGCGAGCTTCTGATGCAGAACCGCGTGATTGGGCGTGTTGTTCAGGCGAATGTACTGAAGATCGTGATAGCTCGTCTGGCCGCGATATTCGAAGGTTGCGGACTGGAAAATCGGCATGCTGACCGCGCCGCCGATCAGCGGCTCCGGCTCGCCGGCATGGATAAGCCTGGTTTCGAGTCGATTGGAGATCCTGGTCATGGCAATCGCGTCTCCAGAAGGTAATCTTTTGGCGAATGGCCGATCCTATGTCGCCTGCGATCGCAGTTCCAAGCCTGCGCGGGGTTTCACCCCACGCGAGCCGCCGTTAAGCTTAGCGCCAGGGCAAGGAGCGCGAGTTACGAACTTGAAAGCGCTGGTAATCGGCGGGGGAATAATCGGGGCATCGGTCGCGTGGCGGCTCGCCGCCGAGCGCGTCGAGGTCGCAGTCCTGGAGCGTGGCAGACTCGGCCAGGAAGCGTCGTGGGCAGCGGCCGGACTAATCGGGCCGCAGGCAGAGGCCGAAGAGCCGGGTCCGTTCTTCGACCTTTGCGTGCGCGGCAAGGCCGCTTTCGATTCGATCGCCGAGCGGCTGATCAGGGAGAGCGGAGTTGATCCCGAATATGACCATCAGGGCGTGCTGTACGCCGCTTTCGACGACCAGCGGCGCGCCGAACTGCAGGCGCGCGCGCGATGGCAGCGCGAGGCCGGCGCTACGGTGGAGGAACTTACGCCGGCGCAGGCCCTCAAGTTGGAGCCGGCGCTTTCGCCCGAACGTCATCTATGCGCTGCACATGCCGACCAATTGGCGGGTCGAGAATCGCAAACTGACTCAAGCCTATGTCAGCGCGGCGCTGAGGGCTGGCGCGACATTCCGCGAGGGCGTGAGAGTTGACGCGATTGCGGTCCGCCATGCACGCGCGCTCGGAGTCCGGACGAGCGACGGATCGCTCCATGAGGCCGACGTGGTAATCAATGCCGCCGGCGCCTGGGCAGGAGAGATTCGCGGTCTCGAAGCCGACGCGATCCATTTTCGCCCCATCCGAGGGCAGATCCTGTGCTTCGAGACGCGTCCCGGACTGATCGGTCCGTCGCTGTTTTCGGGCGGCGGTATCCTGGTGCCGCGCCGCGACGGCAGATTGCTCGCAGGCTCCGTGTTCGAGGAGGCGGGCTTCAACAAGAGCGTCACGCTCGACGGGATCGAGAGAATCGCGCGCGCTGTCAGGGCGATGGTCCCGTCGCTGGCCGAAATTCCATTTCGCGAGGCATGGGCCGGATTGCGCCCGGCCGCGAGCGACATGATGCCGGTGCTCGGACCCTCGCCGACCGTCGCGAACGTGCTGTACGCATCGGGACATTTCCGCAGCGGAATTCTGCTCTCCGCGCTGACCGGCGAGGTGATTGCGGACCTGGTGATGGGGCGCGCGCCGGCGATCGATCTCAGCCGTTTTTCACCGGCGCGATTCCTCAAATCCCGAGGCGGGCAGTGAGAGCGTTGGGTCTGATACGCGATCTGTTCTTTCGGTCGAAGATCGACGCGGTGGCGCGCGCGACCGGCGCCGACGTCGGTTACGCCTCAACGCTCCAGGCAGCGCTGGAGCGATGCGCCGAGCAGCCACCGATGCTCATTTTTGCCGACTTGTCCGACCGCTCGTTTCCGGCCGCTGATACCGCGTCTCTGATCCGCAGCGCTGCGCCGAACGCGCGCCTGATCGGGTTTGCCTCGCACATTGATCTGAAGGCGCTCGGCGCGGCCCGCGAAGCAGGATTTCAACTCGTGCTCTCGCGGGAGGAGTTCACGTCGCGATTACCGCAGCTCCTCTCCTCCACTTAGCCCTCGGCGGCGTTTTTGCCGAGCGAAGCATACGCTTTCAGAACTGCCTCGTGCCCGATCCGGTGAAGGCAGCCAATTCAGTAGATCCACTTGCCCAGCTTCTTGTCCCAGCGAAAGATCTCGGTGGTATTGGTCACGATCCCGGTTTGGGGCGTCGCGTGCTGTGCCTCGTCCAGGGTCTTGCCTTTAAGCGAATACTCGAACTCCTGGTAAAACAGCTTGCCGACCGGGATGCCCTTGGACGACTGTTTGCAGGTGCAGCTTTGGATAGTACCATAGCCGACGTAGGCGCCGGTTTCCTCGCCGTTGGCCACCTGCCAATGGATGTGCGTGAGGTTGTTGCGCTGGCGGTCCATGAGCTTGGATCCCCAGTCCTTGCAAAAGCCGGGGAACTCCTGCTCGGCCCGTTTGAACAGCGCGTCTCCGGAGAGCTTCTGCTGCGCCCGCTTGAACAGCGCTTCTCCGGAAACCTTTAGCGCTTCCGCCTTGCGAACGAGGAAGTGAGCCGGCTTGGCGGTTGCGCTTGCAGGCGCGTCGGCAGTTGCGCTTGCAGGCGCGCTGCCGGTCGCGCTTGCGGGCGTGCCGGTGGCGGGAGTGCCTGCTGACACCGTCTTCGCGTCAGCCGGGGCTTGCGGATCGCACCAGGCGGGAGTTGCTGCGGACAGCAGGGTGACCGCCAAGGCCAACGCCATAGTTACCCAAAGTCGCATAATCGCACTCATTGCACACATCCTTATGTAACTCAAGCGTAACCCGGGCTTTCGGCCACCGCTGCCGCCGCGCAACCTCGCCCGCGAGGAACCCGGCTGCTGTCAGCTCATCTCGGCACCAGCTCGACGCGGCGGTTCTGCGCGCGTCCCTCGTCAGTGTCGTTGGTCGCCACGAAGTTGGTCTTGCCGAAGCCGTGCGAGACCAGACGACTCGCTGAGATACCCTTGCCTTCGAGGTACTGAGCGACCGCTGCGGCGCGCCAATCCGAGAGCTTCAGGTTGTATGCATCGCTGCCAATCCAGTCGCAATACCCGTTCACATCGATGGTCATGTTCTGATGCGACTGCAGGGTCGCGGCCGCCTCGTCCAGGACGGGCTCGTCCTCAGGACGGATGTCCGACTTGTTGAAGTCGAAATGCACGCCCCTAAGCACAATAATCTCTCTGGGCGCCGGGGCCGGTGGCGGCGGCGGTGGCGGCGGCGGTGGTGCTGCCTCGACCATTTGCGGCGGCGGTGGCGGTGGCTTTATAGGATCGCACGAGAAATGGCCGATCAGAGCGCCAAGCCCGGCACCGACTACCGCTCCGCCTACGCCCGCATAGACTCTGGTGTCATTTTGCGATTCGCCGTGGCCATGCGTATGCGCCACGATCACGATTCCCGACGCGGCCCCCGCGCCAGCTCCAACCAGCGCCCCAACACCCGCGCACGGACCCCATTCTCTGGGCTGCGACATTCCCCCGCAGCCCGCGGCCAATGCGATGCAACACGCGAGGCCGACGAGCGCCCCCGCCGAAGCGTATCTATTCCTGCGCCTCATAAGATGCTCCTCCCACGAAGATTCCAGTTAGTGCGGTACCGACTTTTCCTGCTCCCTCCCAGTTCACCAATCGCCAGAGGCAATGCACCTATTCTCCACAAAATTTGGCCCCGCAAAAGGGCCTGATGGGGTCCGGCTCCAGGCGCAATCAGCCAGTCAGCCGCGCCCCAGCACGCCTCGGATCCTCCCAGCGGTGCCCGAGACGCGGGCTGCAAGCGGGAAGGATTGCGCCGCCGCGCGTTTTGGCGAGAGTAGGCCGCTTTGCGGATCAGTTCAAGAGTTCAGAGCAGTCTTGCTAGAATATCACCCATGCTTTCATTGGCGCGCGGCAAGGAAGGTGCTTTTCGCCTGATCTCCGGCTATCGGCCCGAGGGCGATCAGCCCGCGGCGATTGAGGCCTTGAGCCGCAACGTCGTTGACGACTTGAGACATCAGGTGCTGCTGGGAGTCACGGGATCGGGCAAGACCTTCACGATGGCCAACGTGATCGCGCGCGTCAACCGGCCGACGCTCGTAATCGCCCCCAACAAGACTCTTGCCGCGCAGCTCTATAACGAGTTCAAGAGCCTCTTTCCCGAAAACGCGGTGCGCTATTTCGTCTCGTACTACGACTATTACCAGCCCGAGGCTTACGTGCCTTCGACTGACACCTATATCGAGAAGGACGCCAGCATCAATGACGAGATCGACAAGCTACGCCATTCTGCGACCAAGGCGCTGCTCGAACGCAACGACGTGCTGATCGTGGCCTCGGTGTCGTGCATCTACGGCCTGGGCGAGCCCGAAGTCTACTTCGAGATGCTCGTGTTCCTCGAGGAGGGCCAGACCATCGAGCGCGATCGCGTATTGCGCAAGCTTGTGGACATCCGGTATCAGCGCAACGACTACGACTTCCATCGCGGCACGTTCCGGGTGCGCGGCGACATCGTGGAAGTGTTCCCCGCCTACGAGGAGAGCCGGGCGGTGAGGGTGGAGTTCTTCGGCGATCAGGTCGAGAGCTTGTACGAGATCGATCCCTTGCGCGGCAAGGTGATTCGCAAGCTCCAGAGCGTCGCCATCTATCCCGCCTCGCACTACGTCACCACTTCCGACCGGATGGAGACCGCGGTGCACAATATTCGCGAGGAGCTGAAGGAGCGGCTCCGGTTCTTTCGCGAGAACGACCGGCTGCTGGAAGCGCAGCGGCTGGAGCAGCGCACGCTGTACGATCTCGAGCTGCTGGCCGAGATGGGATTTTGTCCGGGAATCGAGAACTACTCGCGCCATCTGAGCGGCCGTTCACCGGGACAGGCGCCGCCCACGCTGCTCGACTACTTCCCGAAGAACTACCTGCTCTTTGTCGACGAGAGTCACGTGACGGTTCCTCAAATCGGCGGGATGTACCGCGGCGATCGATCGCGCAAGGAAACGCTGGTCGAGTTCGGGTTCAGGCTTCCCTCCGCGCTCGACAACCGCCCGCTGAACTTCGAGGAATGGGAGGGGATGGTCAATCAGCTGGTTTATGTTTCCGCGACGCCGGGTGACTATGAGCTCAGGAAATCCGGCGGCCTGGTCGTCGAACAGCTGATCCGTCCGACCGGTTTGATCGATCCCGCGCTCGAGGTGCGTAAGGCCGGGACCCAGGTCGATGACCTGCTCGAGGAAATCCGCAAACGGGTGGAAGTCCACGAGCGCGTCCTGGTTACCTGCCTGACCAAGAAGATGGCCGAGGACCTGACCGACTATTATCACGACCTGGGGGTGAAGGTCCGTTATCTGCACTCCGATATCGAGACCATCGAACGCGTCGAGATAATCCGCAGCCTCAGAAAGGGCGAATTCGACGTGCTGGTCGGAATAAACCTGCTTCGCGAAGGCCTCGATCTCCCGGAGGTGTCGCTGGTCGCAATCCTCGACGCAGACAAGGAGGGGTACTTGCGCTCGGCGCGTTCGCTAATCCAGACCATCGGCCGCGCTGCGCGCAACCTGAACGGCAGGGTAATCATGTACGCCGACGCGATGACCAACTCGATGCGGGTCGCGATCGATGAGACCAATCGCCGCCGGTCCAAACAGATCGCATACAACGAGGAACACGGCATCACGCCCAAGACGATCGTGAAGGCGATCGATGCGTCGCTGGTCGAGATGTACTCGCCGGAATGGGCGGTGGTGCCTGAGATCGAGGATCACGACGAAAAAGAAGAGTCTCATCCCGGCGCACGAGCTCTCCGACCGCATCACCGAACTGCGCCATCAGATGATGGAAGCTGCGGAGAAGCTGGAATACGAACGCGCCGCCGGGTTGCGCGATCAAATCAAGCGGCTCGAGCGAACCGCATTGGGACTCGACCGGCCCGCCCCGCCGCCGGCCAAGCCGCCCGGCAGCGCTCATTCGGGCCAGGAGGAGCGGACCCGCGCGCGCCTCGAAGGCGAAAAGACAAAACCTGCGAGTGACAAACAGCCTGCCGGCCGCACTCGCGGTCGGAGGGGAGCAGGCGCAGCGACCGGCGCCGCCGCAGGCGCGACGCCCAGGCAGGGCCGCCTGAAGCTGGTTCCCGATCGCCCGGAGTAGCCGATTTGCCGATCATCTGCCTCGAGCGCGTACTGATCGCGGTCGCGGACCTGCCGCGGGCCTCCGACAAGTGGCGCGCGGCCGGGTTTTCCATGGCCGAAACCGGGGCGAATAGCGACGGCATCGCGGCGGCGCGGTTCGCGGCGGGAGCGGTGACCGTCGAACTCTGCGCTCTGTCGGAGACTGCCGCTAACAATGCTAATCCAGTCGCGGCGTACGTCTCGGACGCTGCCGCGCGCGGCGGCGGCATCATCGGATGGCTCTGGGGCGTGACCGGTCCGAATAGCGAGAGAGACGAACGACCCCGCACAGAAGAAGTGCTCTCCGGGATCTACACCGGAACGATCGCGACTTGCGCGGAACAGAGCGTCAGACGCGAAGGGGTCAGCCGCGGCCTCGGGGCGAATCCCAACACGGTCGATTTTCTCGAGCATATCGTCGTGATGGTTCCGCAGCTCGACGACGCGATCGCGGCATTCGAAGGCGTCGGTGTGCCTTGCCGCAGAATCCGCGACGCCGGACGCGGGATGCGCCAGGCTTTCTTCAAGCTCGAAGACACGGTGTTCGAAGTAGTGGGACCGTCGCCGGGTGCGCCGCGATGCTGGGGACTGGCGTTCATGTGCGGCGACGTGGCCGAGGCAGTCGCTGTCGCACGCCGCAACGGCTTGCAGGCGACCGAGCCGAAAGCCGCGGTTCAAGGCGGCAGGATCGCGCGAATCGTCGATCCGCTGGACGGGGTCGCGGTCGCCTTCATGGATCGGCGATAGACCGGCTCGCACAGGCTGAAGCCTGTGCCACGTCGTTTCAGCGCTCAGGCCGGCGGCGCCATCCCGAAAGCGGCGCGCAGACCGGCGCAAACCTGCTCGACGCCTCGCTTGGCGATTTCGGCGACATTCGACATAGCCAGAAAGCCGTGGATCGCGCCGTCGTAACGCGTGCACGCCACCGGCACTCCCGCCTGACGCAGCCGGACCGCGTAGGACTCGCCCTCGTCTCTGAGCGGATCGAACTCGGCCGTGACGACCATCGCAGCCGGCAGGCCGGTCAAGTTCCTGGCCCGCATCGGGCACGCGTAGGGATTTGTCCGGTCCGCTTCGCCCGCGAGATATTGCTGCCAGAACCAGATCATGTCGGCACGGGTCAGAAGATAGCCGGCTGCGTTGGTTCGGTACGACGCCGTGTCCATCGCGGAGTCGAGACAGGGATACATCAGTACCTGGTAGGCAAGCTTCGGGCCGCTTCTGTCCCGCGAGATTAACGCGACGGCCGCGGCGAGATTGCCGCCCGCGCTGTCGCCGCCGACCGCCAGCCGATCGGGGTCCGCGCCAATCGCACCGGAATTTTCGGCGACCCATCGCGTCGCCGAATGGCAATCTTCAGCCGCGGCTGGAAACCTGTTCTCGGGCGCCAGCCGGTAGTCAACCGATACGACGAGGCATCCGGAGCGATTGGCGAGAACGCGGCAGAAGTCGTCGTGGCTCTCGATCCCTCCGAGCACCCATCCGCCGCCATGAAAGAATACCAGCGTCGGAAACGGGCTATGGCCGCTCGGCTGATAGACCCGTATCGGGATATAGCCGGCCGGTCCGGGATCGATCGGTCGTCGATCTTGGCGACCGGCTCCAGCGTCCTGAAGGCAAGGACCATCGCGTTGAACTGCTGGCGCGCCTGTTCCGCCGTCTCCGCGCGGAGAGCGGGCGCGCCTGCCGCCGCCATCTGATCGATCATCGTTTTGAATTGCGGATCGAGTGCCATGGTCTGATCCCTCTTTGCGAGCGGGAGCCGCGCCATGATGATGATATAATTCCGCCGTATGGCAAAGGGACCGCCGATCTCGCGGCACGCGGCTGCGGCCAATATTCGGGCGGCCGAGAGAATTCACCTGAAGGCACCGATCGCCGGCGATGCTGAAGGCCAGCCAGCCGAGGCGTCCGCACCGGATGAGACCGCGGGCGACACTCGGATCCCGCCGCCATCGGAACGTCCCCGATACAGCACACTGGTTGACTACCCCGCGACGCCCACCGACGATCAGGCCGGGCAGCCTGCCGAGGCAACCCCGCTCGACGATGCGATCGCGCGCAAGCTCGATACGATCGCGGCCAAGCCGGGCGTGTATCTTCTGAAGGACCGCGCCGGCAAGGTGCTTTACGTCGGGAAAGCCAAGTCGCTCCGATCGCGGGTGCGTGCCTACTTCCGCGATTCCGACCCCGGCGGCGACGGCCGCTTCCAGGTGCGCTTTCTGATGAAGCGGGTGCGCGATTTCGACACGCTGGTCACCGCCAGCGAAAAGGAAGCCCTGATCCTCGAGAACAACCTGATCAAGCAATACCATCCGCGCTACAACATCCGGCTCAAAGACGACAAGTCGTACCTGAGCGCCAAGATCACCAGCCACGCCTGGCCGCGAATAACGGTCACCCGCAAGATCGTGAAGGACGGTGGCAAGTACTTCGGGCCGTTCGGATCGGCCGACGGCTTGCGCGAGACGATCGACGTAATCCGCAAGATCTTTCCGTTGCGCACCTGCTCGGACGCGGTTTTCCGCAACCGCTCGCGGCCCTGTATCGAGTACCAGATCAAGCGATGCCTTGGGCCGTGCTGCCTGCCGGTCGATCGCGGCGATTACGAACGCCACCTGCGCGCCGCCCAGATGCTGCTCGAAGGGAAGAACCTTGAGCTGTTGAAGGAGCTTCGCGACCAGATGAGGGCGCACGCCGATCGCCTCGAATTCGAGGAGGCGGCGCGGATGCGCGATCGGGTGCGCGCGCTCGAAAAGACCGTCGAGCGCCAGACCGTGTTGCATCATTGGGGAATCGATCAGGATGTCTTCGGGCTCTATCGCGAGGGCGGATCGATCGAGACCATCGTACTGATGGTGCGCGGCGGGAAGCTGACCAGCACGCGGAGCTGGAGCTTTCGCGATCTCGAATTCTCCGACCACGACATCCTGGCCGATCTGCTGAGCCAGTATTACTCAGGCCCGCGCTTTCTGCCCGACGAGGTCATCCTGCCGGTCGAGCTCGAAGATGCCGAGGTGCGCGGCGAACTGCTGTCCGAGCGGCGCGGCAAGAAGGTCGAGTTGCTCGTCCCGCAACGCGGCGAGAAGTTGCGGCTGCTCGAAATGGCGATGGAGAACGCGCGACAGAGCTTCGCCGCCCGGCGCGACAGCGAGGCGACCCGCGAGCGGATGCTCGACGATCTGCGCGCCAAGCTCCATCTCCGCAACAGCCCCAAGCGCATCGAATGCTACGACATATCGAATCTGCAGGGCTCGATGGTGGTCGGATCGCAGGTGACCTTCGATGAAGGCGAGCCGCAGAAGCAGCTCTATCGCCGCTACCGAATCCGCACGGTCGAAGGCCAGGACGACTTTGCCAGTCTGTACGAGGTCTTGAAGCGCCGCCTTGGCCGCGCGATGCGCGAAAACGAATATCCCGACCTGTGGGTGATCGACGGGGGCAAGGGACAGCTCAATGTCGCACTCACGGTGCTGAAGGAGTTCAAGCTTGACGGCCAAATCGACGCGATCGGATTGGCCAAGCAGCACGTGCTCAACGATTCGAGCGACGCCGCAGTCGTGAAATCCGACGAGCGCGTGTTCCTGCCCAACCGCAAGGACCCGATTGTGCTGCCCAGGAACTCGACCGCGTTGTTCCTGCTGGTCCGCGTCCGCGACGAGGCGCATCGCTTCGCGATAACCTACAATCGCGAGCTGCGCCGGCGGGCGCGATTGCGGTCGGTGCTCGACGATATCGAGGGTATCGGGCCGGTGCGGCGGCGCGCGCTGCTGCGGCACTTCGGCAGCCTCAGGCGGATTCGCGAAGCCGGGATCGAGGAGCTGGCCTCGGCCCGGCACATGAACCGCGAGCTGGCAGCCCAAGTCCGCCGGCATCTGGACGCGCTCTCGGCGCTGCTCGACCGGGAGGAGGCGGGCGGCGAAGACGCCGCCGGGGTCGCGCCTGCTCCGGTTCCGCAAGCGGGAGACGAGCCCGCGAACTCCGCGTCATGAGTTCGACCGGGCGCTTGACTCAACTGTAGCACAACTCTACTATCAGTTTTGTCGCCAGCGCAGCCGGGCGGGCGCGAAAAATTACCGTCGTGTCATGCGGCCGGTAACCCTCCAGCAGCCCGCCCGGGAAATTTTCCATGCTCCCTGAAGCCCGACGGTTAAGAGAGACCAACCGCAGGCGCCCGATCCTCCTGTGGCTGGTCGCAATCCTGGCTCTTTGCGCGGGGTGCGCCCGAGTTGCGCCGCTGGGCAGCGGCGAACCGGCCTGGTTTCCGGACAGCCGGCGCCTGCTCTACGTGGTTACTTCAGGGGATCGGACAGAGGTCTTTGAATACGACCTCGCCAATGGGGAAGCGCATCGCATTCCTCTGAAGGTATCCGGGCGCCCGTACTCGCCCAACGTGTCACCCGACGGATCGCGAATCGCTTTCGCAGTTGCGACCGGCTCGGAGACCATCCGATCGGACATCTATGTCGCGGACCGCGACGGCGGCCACCTCTCCAGGGTCTTTTCGAACGGGAACCACAATTCCGCTCCGGTGTTCAGCGCCGGGGGAGAAGCGGTGATGTTTGTCGAGGCTCGCGCATTCGAGAGCTACTCTCCGATCGCGCAGCCGCACCTGCATCGAATGGATCTCGTCGCCGTGGACCTGAATTCGCGCCGGCAAACGGATCTGACTCACGATCAAAGCTACGAGGTTTCGCATCTGGTCGTCGATCCGACCGACGGCACCGTGGTCGTGCGGATGCCGGGGGAGATGGATTCCCGTAAGGGGTGTCCGCTGGATACGCTGCAGAAGTTCGATTGGAGCAGCGGAGCCTTGGAGAATCCCCGCGAGCTGCGACCGGACTTGTCCGCGTTCCTGCAGAACGACGCATTTTCGATAGCGTATCGAAACTACTATCCGTGGCAGGACATCGGCTCGGTTTCGTTCGATTCGCACGGGCTCATGTATTTCACCTGGCCTACGTCTGACACGCCAGGAGGAGACTACAACTATGAAACCTATCGGTGGGACCCGAAAAGTGATCGCACCGAGCGGCTGACGAGCCTGCGCAGGATGGTATCGGAAGTCAGCGCGTCGCCGGATGGCAAGTGGCTTGCGGTTCAGCTGGAAACGCGCGTCGGTCTTGCCTGGGGTCCGCTGATGGACACGGAAAATGGGCTCGCCATCGGCTGGATGTCGCCTCCTCCGCAATTGGTCTTGTACTCCGTGCAGACTGGCGAGCTGCGACCGGTGCCCATCCCGCCGCTTGGCGAGAAGGACAGTTGAAGGGACAAGAAACGCCGGGGCTTGCCGTCCTGGACGGCGGCCGCAGCGGCAAGTTGCCAATTCGGCGAAGGGTCCGGGGCGAGATCCCGGCATCGGGGCTTTTGAAACGCGCGCGGACGCGGTAGGCTTGCGCGGCGACATCCGTCGGGGATGCGGAAAGGGGCGAGCCTATCGCTGCCGCGTTCACCTCATCGGCGCCCGCGAGTCGGGAGCCGCGAACGCTTGCCGAGCTGAAGCTCGGCGGGCGCGATTCCGGAGCATCCGGCGCGCCGAGTCTTGTGCAGTCGGCGGCCGAAGCGCTCGCGCAGGTTCCTCCAATCTACCTCGTCGCGTTGGCGATTGTCGCTGGCGATGGGCTCGGCAATTTCGGCGTTTACCTTCCACTCTCATTTGCGATTGCTGCCGCGATTGTGGCCGCGATGTTTTTTGTCGCCGGCGGCTCGCGATTTGGCGGTCCGCGATTTGGAAGAGTCGCGGCGCTCATCGCAATTGCGGGCGCGGCGACTGTGCCGGTACACCATCTACTCGCGCCTGACGATGACCCGTTGAGCATCCGCCGTATCGCGGACGGCGCGCGGGCCACCATCCAGGGCCCCTGGTCCGCGAGCCCGAGTTCTATCACGGCCGGACTCATCTGTTCGTGGGCGTCGAGAGCGCCGGGGAGACCGCGGCCGCGATGCGCCCGGCCAGCGGCACCGTGCGCGTGACAGTCCTCGAGCGCGCTGACTTCAGGATAGGCGAGGTAGTCCGCGTCACTTCGCGAATCCGTTTTCCACGCAATTACGGGAATCCCGGCGAATTCGATTACAGCGCATACGAGGCGCGCGAGGGTGTCGCGGCTACGATGGTCTTGACGCGAACGCACGCGCCCGGCGGCGACTCGATCGAAGTGCTTGGCTATCGGCACCGATTCCCGGCTTCGGCGATCGAGGAAATCCGATCGCGAATCGGCGCGTTTATCGACGCGAACCTTGACCATCCGGAGCGCGAGGAGATGCGCGCGCTGATAATCGGCGACCAGGGCGAGATCGAGCAACCGCTGCGGGAGACGTTCGCGCTGACCGGGATGGCGCATCTGCTGGTCATCTCGGGATTGCACCTGAGTTTCGTTGCCGCGGCGGCCTTCGCGGCGGCGCGCCTCGTTCTCGAACTTTTCCCCATCCTGATGATCAGGGGCTACGCGAACAAATTCGCGGCCGTCGCCGCCGCGATCGCAGTAGCCGGCTACGCGTCAATCGCGGGCCATCACGTTTCCACCGTCCGGGCGTTAGTGATGGTCCTCGCTTACCTGCTCGCCGTCATAATCGACCGTTCGCGCGAGGTGATGGCAAGCCTCGCACTGGCCGCACTGATCATCTGTCTTACGATGCCGGGGTTGACCGCCGATATCGGCTTCCAGCTCTCGTTTGCCGCCGTGATCGCGATCGTGCTCGGGATGCGCCGCTTCTCGGCATGGCGCGAGCGCCGGCGAAGCGCCGCGGCGCCGGCTGAATTGCCGGAGTCGCAAAGCTACCGCGCCGGCTTTGCCGTGCTCGGCTATTGCGCGGTGTCTTTCTGGGCGCTCGTCGGCGTCGCACCGCTTACCGCCTATCACTTCAATCAGTTCGCGATCGTCGGCGTCGTCGCCAACGCGGCCGTGGTGCCGGTGATGGGCTTTGCAGGAACGGTGCTCGGGCTTGCAGCAGCAGCGGCCAGTTTCGTGTACGCGCCGGCCGGGGTGGTCCTGATAGCGGCGGCCGGGCGGCTGCTCGCGATCGGTACGTACCTGGCGCGATGGTTTGTCGCGTGGCCGTTCGCATGGACGCGAACCTTTACGCCGACGCTGCCGGAATTGGCGATCGCGTATGCGATTCTCGCGATGTGGCTGGCGTGGCCGATTCGCGTTCCGGCCCTCGCATTACCGGGCGAAGTCGCGGTGGCGGGGCCGGAGTCACGGGCCATCGCGCCGCGATTGCGCCTTGCGATACTGGCGATTCTGGCCGCAGCGCTCTCGCTCGACGCAATGTGGTGGGTCCGCCAGCGTTACTTCAACCCCGGGTTGCGGATCACGTTCCTGTCGGTAGGGCAGGGCGATTGTGCGGTGATTCGATTTCCCGGCTCGCGCGTGATGCTGGTTGACGGCGGCGGCGAACTCGGAGAGTTCGACCCGGGCGAGCGAATCGTGGCGCCGTATCTCTGGTCGAATAAAATCATGCACGTCGATTACCTCGCGTTGAGCCATCCCGAGCTCGATCATTTCGGCGGATTCACCTTCGTCGCGCGCTACTTCCATCCGGGGGAATTCTGGACAATCTCGGCTCCGAGTCCTGATATCAGTTATCTCGAGCTTCTGGGAGCGTTGACGGAAGCGGGAACGCGGCTTCGGATCGTCGATTCGAGCTCGGCGCCAGAGGCGATCGGCGGCGTTCGCCTGGAATTCCTCAACCCGGCGGCCGGCGAAATCGAGAGCCGAAACAACGGCTCGATGGTGCTGAAGCTTACCTTCGGCGGAACGTCGGTGCTCTTCACGGGCGATCTCGAAGCGAAAGGGGAGCGCTCGCTAATCGCGCGCGGAACGGACCTGCGCGCGACGATTCTCAAGGCGCCGCATCACGGCAGCGCGTCGTCGTCCACCGACGAGTTCGTCGAGGCGGTCCATCCGGTGGTGGTTGTAATCTCCGACGGCTATCGCAACCGGTTCGGATTTCCTGCGAGCGAAGTGGTGGACCGCTATCGCACTATCGGGGTCAGGTTCTGCGCACGGATCAAGACGGAGCAGTGGAGATCGATGCGACCCCGACGAGGATGGAATTGCGGACCGGACCGGCAGGTCGGCGCGCTCGCCCGTGAACACGGGGCGTCGGGCAACTGTGCTATATAATCCCCATGAAGCTCCTCCACGCCGCCACGCTCAGCCTGCTCGGATGGTATCTCATCGCGCCGCCCGCAAGGCTCGCAGTAGGGACGGCCGCGACGGACGCCGCCACTCCGCTCGTGAAGTGGCAAGTGGTCTCGAAATTTGACACGGCCAATGAGTGTGAAACGGGCAGACTACAATGGCAGGCGGCTGCGGCCTCGGGGAAACTGGAACCCTTGAAACGGGCAATCTCACAAGAGCGATGCGTCTCGGCAGACGATCCGCGACTCAAGCCGAAGTAATCGATTCTCGCGCCCGTGCAGTAAAACCGGCTGCCGCAGGGGTTGACCGACTCCACAGGCTGTGGGAAACTCCGCCGCGTGAATGTCGGCGTGTTGCGCCGCCCTTCCAATCGTTAGGTTTCCCGGATTTCGGAGGACAGTATGGCTGAGCAAGCGCAAGCAGCAGAATCGGGTCCGCGCCCAATCGTTTCATTCCTCAAGCTCGAACCTAAACCGCATCTGGTCGGCACCAAGTGCTCGTGCGGAGCCGTTTACCTGGACGCCAGGAAGGTCGCGTGCTCCAAGTGCGGCTCGACCGGGCCATTCCAGCAAATCCCGCTTTCCAACAAGGGCAAGGTTTACGTCTTTTCGGTGGTGCATCAGTCGTTTCCCGGCATCAAGACGCCCTACATCACGGCGATCGTGGACCTGCCGGACGGGGTCAGCGTCCGCAGCAATCTGAGCGACGTCGACCCGTTGGACCTGCAAAAAGAGCCGAAGAAGTACTTCGATATGCCGGTCGAGTTGGTGACCAACGTCGTCGCGAAGGATCGCGAGGGCCACGATGTAGTGGCTTTTTCGTTCCGCCCGAGCAAGAATTAGTCGCGGGAGCAAGCGAAGCGGGTTCCGCTGAAAGTCGCGGGCCGGAAGCTAGCGAGGCCCGGGGTTAAAAAGCCAGACACGGAGTAAAAAGATGAGAAATGTTTATGTTCTGGGAACTGGGATGATCAAGTTCGGGCGGTACCCTGAAAAGACCGTGCCGGAACTGGGCGGCGAAGCTGCGATCCTGGCGTTGAAGGACGCCGGCGTTGGGATCAAGGACGTCGAGTTCTTCGCCTGCGGCAATCTCTACCAGTCCAACGCTATGGTCGGGCAGAGAATTCTGCAGCAGATTGGCCAGACCGGAATTCCCGTGATCAATGTCTCCAATGCCTGCGCGACCGGATCGACGGCGTTCCGCGAAGCGTACCTGTCGGTCGCCTCGGGGATGTATGACATCGCGATGGCGGTCGGCGTGGAGCAGATGGGCAAGGCCGGGCTGCTCGGCGGCGGCGGCGGCGGCGCCGGGAGCGATCCTGCCTACGGCACCGAGGGCAAGCTCGGCTCGGGGCTGATGCCGGCGGTGTTCGGACAGGCCGGTATTGAGCACATGCGTAAATACGGCACCAAGCTCGAGCACTTCGCCAAAATCTCGGTGAAGTCCCACAAGCACGCGACCAAGAATCCGTTCTCGCAGTATCGCAACGAGGTGACGCTCGAGGACGTGATGAACGCCCGGATGGTCGCCTATCCCAACACCCTCTACATGTGCTGCCCGACCGGAGACGGCGCGGCCTCTGCGATCCTCGTCTCAGAGGACAAGCTGAAGCAGCTCGCGGCGGGCCGCAAGCGTGCCCGTGTTGCGGCGTCGATCCTCACCTCCGATCCATGGACGGACCGCGATCTGACGCTGCCCGACGTGAGCACGCTCACCCGGCGCGCATCGAAGAAGGCCTACGAGACCGCGGGAATCGGCCCCAAGGATATCGCGCTGACCGAGCTGCACGACTGCTTCGCGACCGCGGAGCTGGTGCACTATGAGAATCTCGGACTGTGCGGTGACGGCGAGGCCGGCAAGTTCATCGAAGAGGGCGGCGGGATGCATCCCGGACTCGGCGGCAAGGCGCCGGTCAACGTATCGGGCGGGCTGCTTTCCAAGGGGCATCCGCTGGGCGCGACGGGCGTCGCCAATATCTGCGAGGTTGTATGGCACCTCACGCAGGACGATCGCGCGAAGGACCGGCAGGTGCCCAACGCCAAGGCCGGACAGGCGCACGTGATCGGCCTCGGCTCGGCCTGCACGATCCACGTATTGACCGTGTGAGGCGATTGGCCTTCGGTACGGCATCCGATTAGAGTGACCATAAAGGGCCGTCCCGGAGGCGGCCCTTTTTCTTTGCGACCGGCCTGACTGAATTTTGGGTTTTCTCTCGAATGGAAGACGACGCGGCTATCGCAACGACTGCTCAGCGACTCGGCTATCCGCCCGAAGCGCGGCTCCTGATCATCAATGCCGACGATTTCGGGATGTGCCATGACGAGAATGAGGCGACGATGGAGGGACTGAGCGGCGGGCTGTTCACGTCTTCGACCATCCTCGTGACGTGTCCATGGTTCGAGGAGGCTGCAGAGTTCGCGCGCAATCGCCCCGATGCGGACCTGGGCGTGCATCTGACTCTGACCAGCGAATGGGATCGCTACAAGTGGGGACCCGTGGTCGGGCGCAGGGCGGTGCCGTCGCTGGTGGACGACCGGGGCTATCTGTGGCCCGACGTTCCGGAAGTGTTCGCGAACGATCGACTCGACGAAGCGGAGGCGGAGTTGCGCGCACAGATCGAGAAAGCGCGCAGCGCCGGGATCGATGTGACCCACCTCGACAGTCACATGGGGCCGCTCCACCTGCGCGAGGATTACCATCAGATCTACCTGCGGCTGGCGCGCGATTATCGGCTGCCGATTCGCCTGACCCGGCGATCGGCGATGCATCGGATGGGGTTCGGCGGGATTCTGGCGGAACTCGATCGCCTTGGGATTCTGTATCCCGACAATTTTTACGTCGGTGGTCCCGAGAATCCGCCGGAGACGGAGCAGTACTGGACCAAGCTGATGAGGGAACTGAAGCCGGGGGTTTCGGAGATCTACTGTCATCCGGCGCTGGCGCGAAACGAACTGCGAAGCTGCGCGCGCGACGCCGAGCAGCGCGAGGCGGACTTCCGGTTTTTCACTTCGGAGAAGGCGCGGCGCGTGGTCGCGGACGAGGCTATCGAGTTGATCGGCTACAAAAAGCTTCGCGCCGCGATGCGCGACGCCTGACGCACGTAGTCAGTCATTTGCAACTAACCCGTCTTAGAGGCTTTCGGGATTTGATCGGTCCCGAGGCGGCTGCCTTCAGTCTGATCGAGGACAAGGCGCGCGCGGTGATGCGCCGATACGCGGTTGACGAGATTCGCGTTCCGCTGCTGGAGCGCGATGGACTATTCAGGCGATCGAGCGGCGAGACCTCCGATATCGTCGAGAAGCAAATGTACAGTTTCGTCGATTCCGACGAGGCTCACACCACGGTCGCGCTAAGGCCCGAGGGAACGCCCGGAGTGGTGCGCGCGTATATCGAGTCCGGTCTGGATCGAACCGACCCGGAGCAACGCTTCTTCTATACCGGACCGATGTTCCGCCGCGAGCGCCCGCAGAAGGGCCGTTATCGCCAGCACTATCAGTTCGGGGTGGAGATCTTCGGGCGCGCCGATCCGGCCTGCGACGCCGAATTGCTGATCATGATAGACGATCTGCGCCGCGATCTTGGCTTGACCCTTGAAACGCAGATCAACTCGCTCGGATGCGCCGAATGCCGTCCCCGGTTCCGTGACGCGCTGCTGGAGTTCGGCAAGGCCAATCTCGATCGGCTGTGCGAGGACTGTCATGCGCGGCTGGAGCGAAATCCACTCCGATTGCTGGACTGCAAGATCGACACGAAGCTGATGGAATCGGCGCCTCGGAGCCTCGATTATCTGTGCGAGGCCTGCCGCAAGCACTTCGGCGTCGTGACCGATCTGATCGGCAAGGCCGGCGTTAACTACTCCGTGAATCCGCGCCTGGTGCGCGGCCTCGACTATTACACGCGCACGACCTTCGAGGTCGTTTCCGCGGCCCTCGGCGCCCAGAACACCGTCGTGGCCGGCGGCCGTTACGACGGGCTGGTCGAGTCGCTGGGCGGGGCGTCAGTCGCGGGAATCGGGTTTGCGATCGGGATGGATCGAATCGCACTCGTGCTTCAGGCTTCCGCCGGGACTCCGAAGCCCGCGACCGCGGCCGCGGTAATCGCGCTAGGCGAGCGCGCGCTCGCTGCGGCCGTGGAGCTCGCGCGCGCGATGCGCGATCAGGGGTTGCGCATCGATGTGCTTGCGCCCGATCGCGGGCTCAAGGCGCTTCTGCGGCGGGCCGACAAAATCGGTGCGCGCTACGCAGTGATTATCGGCGATGACGAACTCGCGCGCGGAGTCGCGCAGCTTCGCGATCTCGCGGCGAGCACCCAGCGCGAACTGCCGGTTGGCGAAATCCTGACTGCGGTGAACCCGCAAACCTCTGTCTCAGGTCCTTCGGGAGGGAGCCGGAAGCCTTGACCGTTTCGCCGGAGTGGCCGCTGCAGGTATCCTCGACCGAGACCCTCGATGCCCCCCAGTGAACGATACTCGCCGCTGCCGCCGTGGCAGCGGACCGACTTTTGCGGATCCTTGCGCGCGTCCGACGCCGGGCGCGAGGTCGCGCTTTGGGGATGGGTCGCCGGGCGGCGCGACCACGGCGGACTGATCTTCATCGATCTGCGCGATCGCGAGGGAATCGTCCAACTGGTCTTCAATCCCGAACGGGCCGCCCAGGCGCACGAGACCGCGCGCGACGCGCGATCCGAGTTTTACATGGCGGTGAAGGGCAGGGTGGTGCGGCGCTCCGAGGGCACCGTCAATCCGCAAGTGCCCAGCGGCGAAATCGAGGTGGCCGCGACTGACGCCGAGATCCTCAACGTGTCGCCGCCGCCGCCGTTCCCGATAAGCGACGGCGATACCGCGGCGGAAGAGATCCGGCTCAAGTATCGCTACCTCGATCTGCGCCGTCCGCGGATGCAACGCAACCTGCGAATGCGGCATACCGCGCTGCGCGCCGTGCGCGACTATCTCGACGGATGCGGCTTCGTCGAGATCGAGACTCCGATCCTGTGGAAGGCGACGCCCGAGGGCGCCCGCGACTACCTGGTGCCGAGCCGGGTGAATCCGGGCCGATTCTATGCCCTGCCCCAGTCGCCGCAGCTCCTGAAGCAGCTTCTCATGATCGGAGGCTTTGACCGCTACTATCAGATCGCGCGATGCTTTCGCGACGAGGACCTGCGCGCGAACCGCCAGCCCGAGTTCAGCCAGATCGATATCGAGATGACCTGCCCGCGCCCGGACGACGTGATGGGCGTCGCCGAGGGCATGATCGCTTCGATCTATCAGCGCGCGTTGAAGATCGAGCTCGCGCGGCCAATCTCGCGGATGCCGTACGACGAAGCAATCGAGCGTTTCGGCAGCGACAAGCCGGATCTGCGATTCGGCCTCGAGCTGCGCAATCTGAGCGCGGCTTTCGCCGGCACCGCCTTCAGGGTGTTCGCCGAAGCGCTCGGGCGCGGCGATGCCGTCTACGGAATCAGGCTGCCGGCTGAATTCACGCTCGTGCGGCGCGAGCTCGACGAGATTGCCGAAGCGATGCGGTCGCGCCATCAACTGGGTCTCGCCTGGGCGAAGATTGGCGGCGACGGATGGCAGGGGCCGATCGCTCGGCACGTTGGCGATGACGAGAAGCACCGCGCCGCCGAAATCGCCGATCTTAAAAACGGCGATACGCTGCTGATGGTAGCCGGGCCTGCGGCCAAAGTGCGTCCGGTCCTCGGCGAGTTGAGGCTCCAGTTAGGCGCCAGGTTCGATCTGCTCAAGCAGGACGAATTGAAGTTCATCTGGATAGTCGACTTCCCGCTCTTCGAGTACAGCGAAGAGGAAAAGCGCCTGGTCTCGATGAACCATCCGTTCACCGCGCCCCATCCGGGGGATCTCGAGACGCCTCGAGAGAGCGCCGCTGCAGGCGCATGCCCTCAGCTACGATCTGGTTCTCAACGGCCAGGAATTGGGCGGCGGCTCGATCCGTATCCACAGCCGCGAGCTGCAACTGAAGGTGCTGGAGCTGTTGGGCTTCTCGCGCGAGGAGGCGCTGGAGCGGTTCGGATTCCTGATCGATGCGCTCGGCTACGGCGCGCCCCCCCATGGCGGAATCGCGTTCGGCGTCGATCGGATCTGCATGCTTCTCTGCGGCACCGATTCGCTCAGGGATGTGATGGCGTTCCCCAAGACGCAGAAGGCGATTGACCCAATGGCCGGCGCGCCGTCCGAAGTCGATCCTCGCCAGCTCAAGGAGTTGTGGATTAAGATAGCGACATGAACGCGCGCCGTTCGAGATTCGGCATGGTCGTGGCGCCGGTCTGCTTCGCGCTGGCCGCCTGCTCGATCCCGGTTGCAGCGCCGGCCGACCACATAATCGGCTCCGGATGGCATCTCCCGATAGTCGGCGGACCCTCCGATCTCCAGACCGTGTCGGTACGCTCGATAAAGGCCCTCACCGTGCGCCGGATCGCGGTGATGCCCATGCTCGAGGCGCCGGATCAGTTTGATAAGGTCGTCGCTGAAGGCGCGGGCGAAGCGGTCAGCGCCGAACTGTTCGGCGAAATGTCGCTGGTCGGCGGATGGGAGATCGTGCCGGATGTCGACGTGGCCAAGGCGATGGAGAAACTTCCACCGCTGACAATCGGAAATCTGCAGGACGACGCGCTCGCGCTCGGCCGTCAAGTGTCGGTGGACGCCGTGCTCTACGGCACAGTCGAGCGGTACAAGGAACGCGTGGGCATCGACTATGCGGCCGCGAGCCCGGCGGCGGTCACCTTCACGCTCCATCTGCTCGACGTGAGTTCCCAGCAGGTTGTCTGGACCGCAAAGTTCGCCAAATCGCAGAAGGCGCTGAGCGAGAACATCATGAACCTCGGCAACTTCATCCATAACTCCGGCCGGTGGGTGCGGGCGCACGAGATTGCGCAGGAGGGCGTCAAGGAGGCGGTCGCCGATCTGAGAAACCAGCTTGCGCTGGAGCAGAATGTCAGGCACTTCGAGACCGGCAGCTACGAGGAAATGAAGCAGATGGGCCATCGCTACCGGGGAGAACCGGGCAGCCCCTGATCGGTTTAGGTCGAGGCTGTTGACTGTCATTCCTGGCGTGCCGGCGGCGACAGCCATCCCGCTTGCTCTCAGCGAAGTTCCACTGAATTTCGATGGCGGCGAATCGGCTGATTGATGAGAGCTTCACGGTCGCAGTGTCGCTGCGCGCGGCGTGGGATCATCTCGCGAAGGTCGAGAATTGGCCCACCTGGGCCGGCCATATCAAGTCGGTGGCAAAGACTCCCGCCGGTCCGCTTTCACTCGACACGGGTGCAATCCTGCGCCTCACCAACGGCGTCACTTCGAACTTCAAAATGATCGAACTGGAGCCAATGCGACACTGGAAATGGCGCGGGTCGCTTCTGGGAGCGCAGATCGATTACGACCACGTTTTTTCCGAGGTAACAGCGCGTCAGACCGAGGTGCGTTTCACAGTTGACGCGTCGGGATGGCAGGCAGCGATTATCGGCCCGATCTTCGCGGGCATCTATCAGCGTAATTTACGACGGGCGATTCCGCTGCTGATCGCCGAATTGGAGGCGCAGACTTGAGTGCCGCGCGCGTCCGCGCCGCGCACGCGGCGGCCGGCGTTATCCCGACCGCAGCTGCGGAGATCATGATTTTGGATTCTCGGCAAGAGCGCGAGCGATCTCGTGCTGCGATTGGGGTTCTTGACAAGCAGCAGCGCTCGCCGCTTGATGAGCATGAGATGCTCACTCGCGCACCGGAGACCGCCGAGCTTGCCGTGGCCCGCGGCAGGCGCCGCGCGAACACGTGGAGGAGGTCATGGAGATCCCACCGGGACTCAAATACTCGAAGGAACATGAATGGGTCGCCGCCGAGGAAACCGCGGCGACGATCGGAATTACGGACTACGCGCAGGACCAGCTCGGAGAGATCGTCTACGTCGAGCTGCCCGCGGTTGGAGACAAGATCAGCAAGGACGACCCGTTCGGCGTGGTCGAGTCGGTCAAGGCCGTATCGGACATCTACGCGCCCGTGAGCGGCACCGTCATCGAGATCAACGAAGAGCTGCCCGAGAGCCCCGAAATGGTCAACGAAGATCCCTACGGCGACGGCTGGCTCATCAAGGTGAAGGTGACCGACGCTTCGGAACTGGACGATCTGATGGACAACGAGGAGTACGCGGAGCTGGTGGCGAAGGAGAAGGAATAGGGCCTACATGCCGGAGCTCGTGGCGCTGTCATTCGAGCCGGGAGAACCGGCCTGCTCGACGCGCTCCACTTCGATAGCCAATTTGCCCGCGCCGGCGGCGGTGAGACGAAGACGATCGCGAACCCATACGAGCCCGAGGGCGGCAGCACGAATGTCTTGGGGGGGCCGAGCTTCTGATAGAAGTCGAGCTCGCGCGGCGTCATCTGGGTGATCACGCGGCCCGACAGGTTGTTCCCGCAGTAGACCGCCTGCTTTGCGAGTTGCTGTTGCGCACCATCGAGCAGACTCGCCGCGATTTGAATCTCGTGAAGCGGCTGATTGCTGACGTTGACCGCCTCGCCGGTTATCACCAGGGCGTCGCGCTGCCCGTTGATCTTCTGATACTCCGCGCGAACGCCACGCACCGAGACCCGGACCGCCGCCGCCACCGGATTCGTGAAACGATCTCCCACGCCGGGCAGAGTGGACAGGAAAGTCGCGCTGGCGGCAGGCTGGCCCGCGATCAGAAGGCTCAGCGCGCCGAAGCCGAGCGCCACGAAGAAGAACCACGCCAGAAAGTAGCCCGCCGAATGAACTTCGCGCCCGAGCGAAAGCATCGCGACGCGCGCTTCGTCCTCGTCGCGATCGTATCTGCGCCGGGGCTCGCGCCGCTCGAATGCCGCCCCGGGTTTGGCTTGATGCGATTCCGCGCCGATGTGGTACTCGGAGCCGGTGGCAAAATCCATATGGCTATCGCCGACTTCCCACCGGTCATCGTCCGGCTCGTGTTCCGGCGGGGGATCCGCGTGTTCCTCGGTTTCGGCGGCGAAATCAAAGCTGCGACTGTCGCCGGGCTCGGGATCTTCGACACGTTCTGCGAACGATCGCGCCAGCGGATTGGCGTCCGCCGGGCCTGCCGGCTCGGCCTGCGTAGGAGCCTCGGGTTTCGGAGCGATAGGGTTGTCCGCGGGCGACCGCTGAGCGGGCTTGGCCTGTGGAGTCGGCTGCGCAGGCCTGGACTGCGGGTCCGGTTGCGCAGGCTCATCCCGTGGCGCCTGCTGGATGCTCTCGGCCAGTCGCGGAGGCTCGAGGGCCGGGTCGGCGGGTTTGGGCTCGGGATGAGGCTCGGGTGGCGGCGTCGCAACGTCTTTGGTGCGCGATTCGCGCGACGGCGAGGGCGGAGGAACGATCTTCAGCGAAGGGCGGGCCCTGCTTTCGGCGGTCTTGCCGGTATTCCTCCTGGGCCTGGATTCATTGCCGGACGCCGGAGCCTTGGGCTCGGCGGGTTTTGCGCTGCGCGGCTCGATGCTGAACACGTGGCCGCATCGCGAACACTTGAACGTCGGGGTCTCGTCGGGAAGTACGCGCTCGTCGATTCGGTAACGTGTATGGCAGCTCGTGCACTGGATCTCGACCATCGCCGCTCCTCGTCCTTGTCCTTGCCTTGGAAAAGTATCACACGGCCATCGCCCCCGCATCCGATTCGGCTCGGCGCGGCGCGGATCACGTGCGAATCGCGCTCCTGACACGGCGTTTCGATCCGGCCGGCGGCGGCACCGAGCGCGACCTGATCGCCACCGCCGATGGTCTGCGCCTGGCCGGACATCGGGTCGTCATCTACGCGGCCGAGGCGCGGGGTTCGTGGACCGGCGGCGCCGTCCGGGAGGTGGCCGTGCCGCGCCTCTCCCGCGCGCTCGCGATCGTTCGCTTCGCGTATCTTGCCCCCGCGATCGCGCGGCGCGAGGGCGCAGACCTGGTGCTGAGTTTTGCGCGGGTAGTCGGCGCCGACATCCTGCGATCGGGCGGCGGCGCACACTTGAGCTACGTCCGCGCGGCCCGCCAATGGCGCAGCATTGCGGGCGCCGCCTCGATGTGGACGAGCCCATACCATCGCGCGCAGATGGTGATAGAGCGCCGCGGGTTCGCGCATCCGGGGCTGCGAAGAGTCGTAGCCGTCTCCAATCTGGTGCGTGACGATCTCGTGCGGCAGTTCGGGCTCGGGGCTGGAATCGCGGTGACACTCTACAACGGAGTGGATATCGAGCGATTCACGCCTGCGCGCGATACGGTCGATAGCCGGCGGATTCGTCTGGAGCTCGCGATCGGCGGGTCGGCGCCGGTGGTGATATTCGTCGGCAACGGCTTCGCGCGCAAGGGACTGGGCTCGATGCTGCAAGCGTGGCGCGGGCTGAAAGCTAATCCATATCTGATCGTGGCTGGCAATGATCGCTCACTCGCAGGCTATCAGCGGATCGCGCGACGGCTCGGAATCGATGAGCGAGTGCGCTTCCTCGGCGCGCAAAATCGCGTCGAAGATCTCTTCCACGCGGCCGATGTGATGGCGCTGCCGTCGCTGTTCGAGCCGTTCGGCAATGCGGTGATGGAAGCGATGGCGTCGGGCCTGCCCGCTCTGACCAGCTCGCGCTGCGGAGTAGCGGAACTGATGCCGCCGGAGTTGCGCGAGTTCGTAGTCAACGACCCGTCAGATCCGTCCGAGATCGCCGCACGTCTCGACGCCCTGGTCAAAGCCCGGAACGAAGTAGCGAAGTCGGCCCGACCGATCGCGGAGAAATTCACCTGGAAGCGATACACGGAAGAGTTGCTCGGCATTCTCGCGTCAGTCGAGCGCAAGCCCGGCTAGTTTGGCGTTCGATTCGCGCGCAAGCCGTCCATCATTCCGCGCGCGATCGCGAGCCGTTTCTCCTCGCGCGCTATCCGCCCGGGATTTGCGCCCAGCGCGCGGGCGGCGGCAAGCCTGACCTTTGCGATCAGGTTCTTGAGCATCACCTCGCCGCGCGAGTGACGCTCGTGCAGCATGCGGCATCGCCCGCGCTCCCGCGCGACGCGCAGGAACCGATCGCGGTCGGCACGGCCCGGATCGACTTCGTGATACACGAGCGCGCGGGGCGCGTAGCCAATCCTGAATCCGGCCCGCCGCAATCGCGCGGATATCTCGGTCTCTTCCTCGTGGCCTGCCGCTCCCGGCCCCAGCCTCTCGTCGAACATCCCGACCTGAACGAGCGCGGCCCGCCGGAACGCCATGTTGCGCACCAGCAGGCCGCGCACCTCGATCACACTCTCGCCGTGATCGGCGATCGGCAGATCGAGATAGACCGCTGCCGCGCCTGCCTTGTGCGCCGGATCCTCGGCCGGCAGGATTCGGCCCTTCATCGCCGCGAATTCCGGGTGTCCGGCGAAGAACGCCTCGACCTGTTCGAGATAATCGGCGGCGACCGTCAGATCGTCGTCCAGGCAAACGATCACGTCGCCGCGAGCGGCGCCGATAGCGCGGTTCTGAATCCGGCACTTGCCCGCTAGCGGATCATGAAGATGGCTGAGCGGTGGCGCGTCGCCTCGTCGCGAGGGTTCAGGCGTGCCGTTCTCGGCCACGAAGAGTTCGTGTTCGCCGGGCCTGAGTTGCGGCGTGAGACTATTCAGCAGCCTCTCGAGCGCGACCGGTCGGCTGTGAGTCGCTATAATAATCGACAGCTTCAAAGCGTGCGGGGGTCCGATCTGAGGATCCCTCCTTGAATTCGGGCGCCGGGGCAGTTAAACCCTTTCATCTACCGGACGCGAGAGTGGCGGAACGGCAGACGCGCAAGGCTCAGGACCTTGTGAGCGCAAGCTCGTGGGGGTTCAAGTCCCCCCTCTCGCACCAACCCGGCCGACCTTGGGCGACAGGCAACACAGCCGCGCCCCCATCGTAGCACGGCTTTGATTGCCACTGCCTGCTAACGTCGCTTGGCGGTCCTTGCCTGTTGGTTTGCATCTCCATGCCAACTTGCCGCCACTGAATCTCGATCAGTCCCCGAAATTACTAGTCTTTTGTCGCGGCATCGCCGATGCAATCGATCGGGCGTCGAGAGGTCAAAGTGCAACGACGCCGCCGCGGGCGCTGGCGACCAAAGGAACCCGAAGCGGCCAATCAATCGGAGGGGAGAAAATGGAATATCGACATGCAGAGCTTCGACCGGTTATCAGCGCAGGCCGACTGGCGTCGGCATGCGGGCAATTCCTCTTATACATCGTATTATTTGGGCCAGCTGGCGCCGCCATGCTGATAGGATTGAAGGCCTGCATATGGCTCCTGTTGGTCGCCGTACTGTCTTGGCGGTCCGGCACCGGAGCGCTGGCTTCGGAAACGCGGCCGTCATCGATACGAACAGGACTGAAGGCTTGCGCGTGGCTCGTGTTCTGCGCCGCATTGTTTTGGCCGTTGCGCGCCGGAGCGCTCGCTTCGGAGGCTGCGCCATCAACGTCTGAGACGCAGAGGCTCATCTCGCAAGAGGATTTCACAGTCCGTCGCTGGCTTGTAGGCGCCCACGGGCCTTGCCAGACGGCGTACGGATACGGCGGCTATGTGATACAGGAGATCGCGCCCAAAGGGAGCTGCGAATTCATGATGGACCAGATGGGCAGCCTGCCGCCGGACTTCCGGATCGAGGTCACCGTCCGGTCCCTCAGGGCGAACCCCAATGACACTTACGGGATTATGTTCGGGAACCCGGCATTGACAGCCTACTTTGAGCTGGACGGTCAGGGCTTCGGGGTAGTTGAGCGGATGGGCACCCCGACGGGATGGCATCAATCTAAGACCCTGGTTAATACCAACGATGCGGAGGTCCGCGCGCTATTCGGCACGGCCATTCGTCTCGCAGTCGAGGTCAGGGGCAGAGAGATTCGATGCTTCATCAACGGCAGGCCGGTGGCATCAACTCAAGCATCTGGGAGCCTGAACGGCAGTATCGGACTGCTCACGATCGATAACGGAGCTACGGCAGTGTTCTCGGACCTGCGGTTCAGCCAATTGCTTGCACAGACGCCTTCAAACGCAGACGGATCGTCCAATTCGACCGCCGATCAATCTTGGAACGCCGGGCTGTCTTACTACCACGCGCGTGACATGCGTCAGGCTGCGCAGGCGTTCTACCAGGCGGCCAAGCTCGGCCATGCGAGGGCGGCGACAGCGCTGGGCCTGATGTATATGCGCGGAGAAGGTGTCCCGAAGAAACTGGATGCGAGCATCTACTGGCTGGAAAAGGGCGCCGCGGGAGGAGATTCCGAGGCTGATTACTCTGTCGGTGAGATTTACAAAAGCGGCACCTTGGTTCCGGTGGACTACGCCAGGGCGGTCAAGTATTTTTCGCTCGGGGCGGAAGGTAACGATCCGAAGGCGGAGCGCGAACTCGGCCTTGCATACGAATTCGGCGAGGGCGGCTTACCCAGAGATCACCGCACCGCGCTTAAGTGGCTGGCCAAATCCGCGGGGGATGACCGACTTGGGGAACACATTTACGCGACGCTGAGCGATCCCGGCACCCCCCGCTTCCAGACTGAGGATCAGCTCATCACCTATATGACTGCCGAGGCGATGGTGGCGCAGGGGCTGAGAGCGAGCGGGGGATATGCCGGAATCCGACCCTATTCGCCCTCCTACCGGCCGCAGACAACCTCCGGCAATCAGACCGCGAGCGGCAGTTCCGGGTGCGGTGGCTACACGGATTACGGCGCGTGCAACGCCCACAAGGTCGGAGAAGATTGGGCGGCGGAACGGCTGCAGAACCACGAGTCGTCAGGCTCAGAGCACGATTGGTACAACAATTGAGAAAGCGGCAGGGAGGGGTAGCGTCGTGGCAGATTCACTTCGCATGCGGTACTGGGGATCGAGACGAGCCAGGCCGGTTCGCACGGCAAGTTTAGTCGCCTGCTTGCTGCCGTCGTTGGTGATCTGTGCCGCCGCGTCAGGACCACCGGCCAAGCCGGGCGCGGAATTCTTCTCCACCGCTCAACAGCCCGCGGCGGCAAGCCCCGCACCGGCGAACGACAAAATCTTCGTGACCAATCCCTGCAGCGCCGAGGCTATCGCCTATCCGCTCGGCAGCAAGGGCAACGTCGCGCCTCTCTCTCCCTTGACCGGGCTGGCATTCCCGGCCGGTCTGGCGACCGACTTCGCCGGGAGAATCTATGCCGCAAACACCTCGTGCAACAGCGTGACCGTCTATGCCCGCGGCGCTAGTGGAGACGTGGCCCCGATCGCGACGCTCAGCGGTCCTCATACTGGCCTCGACCCCTTCGGCGTCGCGGTTGATTCGAAAGGCAACATCTATGCGGCAAACCCTGAGGCACCGGAAGGAATCGGCTTACCCACAGGGACAGTAACGGTCTACGCGCCCGGCAGCAACGGCGACGCCGCGCCTTTCGAGACGATCGACGTACCGGGCGTCGGTGCGATTGCGGTTGATGCGAACGGCAGGATCTTCCTGTTAAGCGCGTCTGGTGTCACGGTGTATGCGCCCGGCAGCCACGGTATGGCTTCGCCGATCGAAACGATCAGCGGCACACAAACCGGGCTCGCTCTGCCCAGCAGCATCGCAGTGGACTCGAGCGGAAAAATCTACATTGCCAACATCTTCGGCGGTGACAGCGGGAAGGGGAGCGTCACAGTCTATATGCCTGGCAGCAACGGCGACGCCAAGCCCATCGCTGTCATCAGCGGCGCGGACACCGGGCTCGCTTACCCCATCGGTATCGCGGTCGATTCAAAGGGCAAGATCGAGGTGGTCAACGACGGGATCGAACTCGGCATTGGCAACCCAAGTAGTATCACCGTCTATCAAGCCGGCAGCAACGGCGACGCGAAACCTGTTGCTACCATAAGCGGCGGAAACACCGGGCTTTATCTTTCTGACGGGGTGCCAAGGTTTCCGGCAGGTATCGCTTTGGACAGCACGGGGCGCATCTATGTCAGCCAGCTAGCAGAAACCGGTTTGGTCGGGTACCGCCTTGCCACAGAATACTCGGAGATTCTGGTCTATGGGCCTGGGGCAAACGGAAACGCGAAGCCCGTTGCCGTCATCGCTGACCCTGTTACAGCGATTTATGATCCGGTCGGCATCGCAGTTGACTCGAAGGGGAAAGTCTATGTCCTGAACGTAAGTTATCTCACCGTCTATCCGGCGGGCAGCAACGCTGATTCGGCGCCATCTGCCATCATCGTCGGCCAAGGTACCGGAATCGTCTCTCCAATTGCGCTCGCGGTGGATTCGGCGGGAAAAGAGTATGTCCTCAATGAAGAAGGTGGCCCGGTTGGTCTCGGCGACGTGGTCGTCTTTGCATCCGGCAGCAAAGGCAACGTGGCGCCGATCGCTACCATCGGCGGGCCTAATACTGGAATTTCAAGTCCGCGGGGTATTGCGCTCGACTCGACGGGCAAGATCTACGTGTTGAACCCTTCCATAGGTATCACGGTCTATGCCGCGGGCAGCCAAGGCGACGTGGCGCCGATCGCCACCATCCAAAACGTCCCCGGCAAGGGCATCGCGGTGGACTCCAAGGGTCAAATCTATGTCGCTGATCCCTCCAACAATGTCGTCACGATCTATTCGGCTCTCAGCCGAGGCCATCCGAACCCGATTGCCACGATTGGCGGACCGCATACCGGGCTCGATTCACCGTGGGGCATCGCCGTTGATCGCACCGGCAAGATCTATGTGACGAACGAGCTTGCTCAGACTGTCACCGTCTATTCCCCAGGGCAGCGATGGCAACGTGGCGCCGATAGCAACCATCGGCGGCTTCGAGACCGGACTCAGCGGGTTCGGAGCGACGCTCGAAGGGCCCGAATCGATCGCGATCGGTCCCTAGCGCCCCTCTCCAGCAAAGAGCGCGATTCGAGGTTTCGGTCCGGCCGCCGCGGATCATCGGGCGCGCACCTCGCTACAGCGGCGGCTTGCCGCCCGATGGGGCGCCCGAAGAGCCGCCGCCTGAGCCACCCGCGCCCGCATCCCACGGGGCAGGGCCACCTTCGCCGCCACCGGTTTCTCCACTGTACATCCCGGCGCCGCCGCCGCATGAGGACAGCTCGCCTTCGCTCACGCCAAGAGCTGAGGCGATATCCGAATCGCTGCGGCCCGCTCCGCGCTGAAGCCGCACGACGTTGCAGTTGACTCGGCCCCCCGTAAGCGATGCGCATCCGGCCAGACCGGCCGCCGCCAGAAGTGCGGCGCCCGCTGCGATCAACCCTTCGAGTCTCCGCTGAGTCATGTTCATGAAATCTCTTCCTCCTCGATTGACCGGAGTTGCTGGAATGAGGTTCCGTGGCAGGTTAGTACACTGTTGGGCGGCACGTCCACACGCTTTCGGCGGGATCGACGTTGGCCCAAGCCGGACGCGGTCCGCGATCGGATCGCGCTGCGATATCTTGCAACCGTTCCAGCCGAGTCCATATGATTTTGCGGCTAGGGCGCGCAGCGTCCTCTCTCTCTTAATTCTGACTTTGCTACCAGGTATGGCAACAGCCTTTGGAGTCGGCAAGACATTCGATCATAAGGCGGCCGAAGAGCGATGGTTTCAGCTCTGGGTCGATCGCGGCTATTTCAAGGCCGATCCCGCCCGTCCGGGTGAGGTTTTCTCGATAGTCATTCCGCCGCCGAACGTCACCGGTGCGCTCCATCTGGGGAGCGCCTTCAACAACGTTCTCCAGGACGTGATCGTGCGCACGCGCCGGATGCAGGGTTACAACACGCTCTGGATTCCCGGCACCGACCACGCCGGGATCGCCACTCAGAACGTGGTCGAGCGCGAAATCGCGAAGGAGGGAAAAAGCCGCCACGACCTGGGGCGTACCCTATTCGTCGAACGAGTCTGGGAATGGCGCAACTCCTACGGCAGCCGAATCCTGTACCAGCTCCGCCGCCTCGGGGCCTCGTGCGACTGGAGCCGCGAGCGCTTCACCCTGGACGCCGGGTTGTCGCGCGCGGTCATCGAGGTGTTCGTGCGGCTTCATCGCGAGGGCCTCATCTACCGCGACCGGCGGCTGATCAACTGGTGTCCTCGATGCGAGACAGCGCTGTCCGACCTCGAGGTCGATCACAAGGACGCCGACGGCAATCTGTATTACATCCACTACCCGTTCGCCGACGGGCCGGTCTGATCACGGTCGCGACGACCCGCCCTGAAACGATGCTCGGCGATACGGCGGTCGCGGTGAATCCGCAGGATTCGCGTTTCACTGTGATGGTGGGCAGGAAGCTGCGGCTGCCGCTAACCGGCCGCGAGATAACGGTCATCGCCGATTCAGCGGTGGATCCGAAGTTCGGCACCGGAGCCGTTAAAATCACTCCCGGCCACGATTTCAACGACTTCGAGCTCGGCAGGCGCCATCAACTGGAACAGATTTCCGTGATGGACACGCGAGGCAATATGAGCGATCAGGCCGGCGCTTATCGCGGTCTCAGTCGCGACGACTGCCGCCGCCGCGTCGTCGATGACCTGAAGACCGAAGGGCTGCTCGAAAAGATCGAGCCGCACCGACACGCGGTCGGAACCTGCTCGCGATGCGATACGGTGGTCGAGCCGATGCTCTCGCAGCAATGGTTCGTGCGCGTGAAGCCGATGGCCGAGAAGGCAATCGCCGCCGTGCGCGACGGCCACACCCGATTCTTCCCGAAGTTCTGGGAGAACACATACTTCAACTGGATGGAAAATATCCACGATTGGTGCATCTCGCGCCAACTCTGGTGGGGCCATCGGATTCCGGCCTACACGTGCCAGCGATGCGATCATGTGATGGTCGCGGCGGAGCGGCCGTCGAAGTGCGAGGAGTGCGCGGGTCTCGATATCGTCCAGGATGAGGACGTTCTCGATACCTGGTTCAGCTCGAGTCTGTGGCCTTTCTCGACGCTTGGATGGCCGGATCGCACTATCGATCTGGATCGCTACTATCCGACCTCTCTGCTGGTGACCGGCTTCGACATCATCTTCTTCTGGGTCGCGCGCATGATGATGATGGGGCTTTGGTTCACCGGCGAGGCGCCTTTCCGCGACGTGTACATCACGCCGCTGGTGCGCGATCAGTACGGCAAAAAGATGACCAAGTCGCGTGGCAACGTGGTCGATCCGCTGGAGGTGATGGATCGCCATGGGACCGACGCGCTCCGCTTCACGTTCGCGCAGCTCGCGGTTCAGGGCCGCGACCTGGTGCTTTCCGACGATCGGCTCGCGGCCTCCCGCGCGTTTGCGAACAAGATCTGGAACGCCGCGCGCTTCCTCCTGATGAACCTCGAGGGTGCGCCTCAACCGATCGCGCCAGTCGATAAGGCGCAGCTGGGGCTGGCCGAGCGATGGATCCTGAGCCGCCTCGACGACGCCGTGCGTGCGGTCACCGCCGCGATCGACGCGTACGAGTTCAACACCGCGGCGCTCGCCGTCTACGAGTTCATCTGGCACGAGTTCTGTGACTGGTACATCGAGTTGTCCAAGGAGTCGCTGAAGACTGAAGGTCCCGCCCGCGATGCGGCGCGGCATGTTCTGGTCAGATGCTTCGATCAGATGCTGCGCCTGCTCCACCCGTTCATGCCCTTCGTGTCCGAGGAATTGTGGCAGGCGATTCGGCCTTATCTGGACGAGCCCGGCCTCGCAGCCCATCTGCCGATCGCGAAATTCCCGATCGCGCAAGTGCGAGAGATTCTTTCGGCGGACGAAGAGCTCGCGATGCGCCACTGTATCGAGGCGACCGAGGCGATCAACTCGCTGCGGTCGCTGTTGGGTTACAAGCCGGGGGACCGGATCAAAGCAATCATAAGGCGCTTTCGTCCCGAAGCGCGGCTTGAAGAGTTCCCCAGATGGCGGAGCTACGCGATGACCCTGTGCAAGGCCGCGAGCTTCGAGTATGCCTCGGAAGACGGAATTCGCGACGCGGTGTTCGCGCCTCTCGGATGGGCGGACGTGGGTGTGGAAAAGCCGGCCGGCTTTGATTCCGCGAAAACTCTTGAAAAGCTCCACAAGCAGCTCCAGGAAGTCGAGCGGTTCGCCAGTCAGCACGAGAAGAGGCTCAACGACAGCGGCTTCCAGGCCAAGGCCGATGAGGACACCAAGGCCGAGGTCGCCCAGCGCTTCGCCGACCTCAAGTCACAGCAAGAGAGGCTCAGAGAACAAATCGGTCGCCTCGAGTCGTAATCCGAGGCCAAGCTCGCCGCCCATGCAACTGCTCCAGCAAACTGACCTGACATCGCTTCTGCGCGGCGCGCTGGCCGAGGATGTCGGCCACGGCGACATCACGACTGCCGCTACCGTCGCGCCGGAGCAGCGGGGCAGGGCGGTGATCATCGCCAAGGAATCGCGCGCGATCTTCTGCGGCGGTATCCTGCTGCACAGACATCTTTTCACTCAGCGGGAGCGATCCGACGGTGGCGTCCCTCATTGCGGAAGCGGCGAAGCTCGCGCGCGGGGCGACGGTCGCCGAAATCGAGGGACGCATTTGCGGCCTGCTGATCGGCGAGCGGACCGCGCTCAATTTCATCCAGTTGATGTCGGGGATCGCGACTGCAACCCAGGAGTACGTTCGCGCGATCAAGGGCACGCGCGCGCGCATAGTCGATACCCGCAAGACTCATCCGGGCCTCCGCGCGATCGAGAAATACGCGGTCAGGATCGGCGGCGGCTTCAACCATCGCTTCGGACTCGACGGCGGCGTGCTGATCAAGGAGAACCATCTCGCCGCCGCCGGATCGGTTGCGAGCGCGCTGGAGCGCGCGCGTGAAGTGGCACCTCACACGCTCAGGATCGAGATCGAGTGCGAGACCCTGGATCAGGTGAAGGAAGCGGCGGACGGCGGCGCGGATGCGATCCTGCTCGACAACATGTCGCTCGCGCAGATTCGGCGCGCCCGCAAGATGGTCGGCGCGCGCATACTGCTGGAAGTGTCGGGCGGCGTGAGCCTCAAGAACGTGCGCGCGATAGCGGAGACCGGCATCGACCTGATCTCGGTAGGCGCGCTGACTCATTCCGCCAGGGCGATCGACCTGAGCATGCGGATAGAGCCGGCTGCCTAGCAGCGGCCAGCGGAAACGCGCGCGAGCGCCTTGTGGCGATCCAGAACAGCCAGCAATTTCAGCATATTTCCGCGGGGGGATTGATCTGGATAGGTAGCCGGGAGAAATAATTTAGATGCTAGGGGGTGGCGGTGGGTCGGGTTTTCTCCCCTCCCAGCCCATCCGCTGCCTCAGGCCGGCGGGGGCTTCGGCTTTAGACTCTTTTGCCAGAAGTCCCCCGCTGTTTCTCCCGCAAGATAGACAACTGAGCTCGTCAGGTCAACAGAAAACGCGGCACAGGTTTTCTTGGCCTTTGTCCACGTCGGGGGCGGAGCGGCCTTCTGTGCTTGCGCGGCGGGAGCGCTCGGGACCAAACTGGCATGATTCGCCGTTGAATCCAGCTCGCCGAATGGTGGCCTGATGACGGATAATCCTTACCATGCGATAGAACGCCGGATGCCGGGCGCGATTGGCTGGCGCGTTCATTATCATCGCGAAGTCGGCTCGACTCAGGATGTCGGCGCGAAGCTGGCGGTGGCCGGTGCCGAGCATGGCACGACGGTTATCGCGGAAACACAGAATGCCGGGCGCGGCCGGATGGGCCGGCGATGGCATTCTCCGCCGGGCGCCAATCTCTATACGACGATAATCCTGCGGCCGAAGATCGTGCTGGGCGAGGTTCCGAAGCTCAGCCTCGTCGCCGGAGTTGCGGCGGCCGAGGCGCTCGAAACCGTGGCGCCCGGAATGGTCGCGCTCAAGTGGCCCAACGATGTATGGCTCAATGGCAGGAAGGCCGGCGGAATGATCGCCGAGGCGGTAAGCGACGCCGATCAGCGCCTGGCCTGCGTGCTGCTGGGAATCGGATTGAATCTCAACCTCGCGGCCGATGAGTTGCCTGATGAGTTGCGCGATCGCGCGACTTCGGTGTTGATCGAGACCGGCCGGCGATGCGATCGGGTCGAGCTCGCGGCGGCGCTTTTTTCCCGGCTCGACAATCGCTATATGGAATTCGAGGCGCGGGGCTTCGAAGCGATCCGCGCCCTATGGGAGCGATACTCGGCGTTGACGGGCAAGCGGGTGACGGTCGTCAACGGCGATGCGCGCGAGGCCGGCATCGTCGAGGGCATCGATTCGAGTGGCGCCCTGATGCTCGACACCGGCGCCGCGACGAAACGGATTCTGGCGGGCGATGTGACTCTCGAGGGGGCGTACGACTGACGACAGCAGAGGTGGAACAACTATGGCTGTGGAGGAAATCGGGCGGTTGAGAAGTGTCGCGATAGTCGGCCAGGGCGGGACCGGCAAGACCCAGCTGGCCGAGGCGATGCTCTTCACCGCCGGAGTCATAACCCGGCTCGGGCGGCCGGACGACGGCACCGCCGCGATGGACTTCGAGCCCGAGGAGCTTCATCGGCGCGTCTCGATCAGCTCCGCGTTTCATCATCTGGAATGGAAGAAAAACGAGATCATCTTCGCGGACACGCCCGGCTACAGCGCGTTTCTGCCCGATTGCTTCAACACGCTGCGCGCGGTCAACGGCCTGGTGTTCCTGGTCAGCCCCGGCGCAGACATGAAGGTGGAGTCCGACAAGATTTGGGAGGCTGCAGGCGAGCTGGGCCTGCCCCGAATCGCCTTCGTCTCGCGGCTCGATCGCGAGCGCACCAGGTTCGAGTCCGCACTGGCCGATCTCGAAAAGGGGCTCTCCGCGCGTCCGATCGCGCTGACGATTCCGATCGGCGAAGAGCTTGGTTTCTCCGGAGTCGTGGACCTGCTCGCGATGAAAGCCCTTGCATACGCCGACAATGCCGGCAAGCCGAAGGAACAGGAGCTTTCGGGCGACCTCAAGACGCGTGCAGAACAGGCGCGCACCAAGCTCTGCGAAGCCGTGGCGGAGACCGACGACGCGCTCCTCGAGAAATACCTGGAGGCGGGCGCGCTCGAGGACGAGGAACTGCGCAGGGCGCTCCGCGCGGCGGTGATGAAGGGCGCGCTGACGCCCGTCCTTTGCGGCTCGGGAAGCAAGAACATCGGGACCGGGCCGCTGCTCGATGCGATCGTCGCGCTGCTGCCGCCTCCGACCGAGCGACCGCCCCAGCAGGCGCATCACGCTTCCACCGGCGAGCCGATCGAATGCCGCCCCGATCCGGCGGCGCCGTTTGCCGCCCTGATTTTCAAGACCGTGATCGATCCCTTCGCCGGCAAGCTTTCGATATTCCGCGTGTTCTCCGGCAAGGCCGCCAGCGACAGCAACGTGCTGAACTCGACGCGCCAGTACAAGGAGCGCTTCGGCCAGTTGCTGCGGCTGGAAGGCAAGAAGCAGTCGCCGCTGGCAGTCGCACTTCCGGGAGAGATCGTCGCGATTGCCAAGCTCAAGGAAACGACTACCACCGGCGACACGCTCTGCGATGAGAAGCTGCCGATCATACTGCCCGCGCTCAAGAAGGCTCCGCCCGTCATCTCCTTTGCGGTGCGGCCCAAGGCCAAGGGCGATGAGGAGAAGGCCAGCCTGGCGCTGCGCAAGCTGGTCGAGGAGGATCCCGCCCTGGAGAGTCATCGCGACCCCCAGACCCACGAGATCATCCTCTCGGGCACCGGCCAGATGCATATCGAAGTGACGGTTGACAAGCTGAAGCGCAAATTTAATGTAGAAGTTGAACTTCAAGCGCCGAAGGTTCCCTATAAGGAGACCGTCAAGGGCCGCGCCGAATCGCAGGGCAAGTACAAGCGCCAATCCGGCGGCCGTGGACAATACGGCGATTGCTGGCTCAAGATCGAGCCGCTGGCGCGCGGCGGCGGATTCGAGTTTTCCGACGAAGTCGTCGGCGGCGTGATCCCGCGCCAATTCATCCCGTCGGTTGAGAAGGGCGTTCGCAACACCCTGCCGGAAGGCTTCCTGGCCGGCTTTCCAATCGTGGACGTGAAGGTCACGGTTTACGACGGATCGCATCACGCCGTCGATTCATCGGACATGGCATTCCAGATCGCCGCCTCGATGGGATTCAAGGCCGCGATGGAGAAGGCCAAGCCGATCATTCTCGAGCCGATAGTGTCGCTGGAAGTGAGTTGCCCGGACGAGTGCATGGGCGACGTGATCGGCGATTTGAACAGCCGTCGCGGCAAGGTGCTGGGCATGGATCGCAAGGGCCAGAGCCAGGTGATCAAGGCGCTGGTGCCGATGTCCGAAATCCTGCGCTACGCGCCCGACCTCCGATCGATGACCTCGGGGCGAGGATCGTTCGAATCGCAGTTCTCGCACTACGAGGAAACGCCGGCCCACATCGCGGAGAAGATCATCAAGGAAGCCAAAGAGGCGCGCGAGGCCGCAAAGGGCGCCCACGCCCACGCGTAGGCGCTCCGTCGCCGCCTTCGGGGGGAAATCGACGGCCGCAAGGCGGTTCGACCGCCTGCTTTGGGCCGCTTGGGCATTGGACTACACTTGAGTCCCGATGGCGCCGCTCGGAAAATCACTGGTCCTGGCGGGGCTCCTACTGGTCGTGCTTGGAGCCGTGCTATGGACCTCGGCCTCGTTCCCATTCCCGTTCCTGGGGCGGCTGCCCGGCGATATCTATATCAGACGCGGAACTTTCACCTTCTATTTTCCGCTCATGACCTGCATCGGGGTGAGCGTCGTGCTTAGCCTCCTGTTGATGCTTCTGAGGCGCTGACGGCGTGACCGAGGACCCCAAAGACCCCGGCCCCAGGCGCACCGAGGCCAAACGGCGGCGGCGCGAATGGATCACGGTCGCGATCGCTGCCGCGGTGCTGGTCGCGTTTGCGATGGCGCAGGTAGAGTTGCCGCCGCTTACCGGCCATACCTCGTTCTCCTCGAACCTCGCCGTGATCCTGCTCTTCGACCTGAGCTTCCTGCTGCTCGGGCTGATGCTGTTCCTGGTGGCGCGCAATCTCGGCAAGGTCATCTTCGAGCGCCGCCGCGGATTGATCGGCTCCAAGCTTCAGGTGCGGCTGGTGGCCGGCTTTATTGCGGTCGCGATAATCCCGAGCGCTTTTTTGCTTTACGTCTCGGGAGCGTTTCTGGGCGCGGACATCGACAGCTGGTTCAATCCCGAGTACGAGCGCGTGCTCGACGATTCGCTGGAGATCGCGCGGGCGTATTACCTCAACTCGGCGAACAACGCGACTCACTACGCGCGCGTGCTCGCGCAACAGATCTCGCAGCGCAAGCTGCTCGCGCCCGACAAGCGCGACGATCTCAAGCACCTGATCGAGGAGCGGCAGCAGGAGTACAACGCCGGCACGATCGAGGTGTTCTCGGCCGATCGGAGATTGCTGCTGCTGGCGCTCAGCCCCAAGACTCCCACCGGGATTGGCGTTGCGCCCGAATCCCAACTGCTCAAGACCACTCTGACCGGCACGCCGGTCACGCGCACCGATCGATTCGGCAAGGCCGACGTCATCCGGGGCACCGCGCCAATCTACGCGTCGCCGGATTCGGACAACATAGTCGGTGCGATAGTGGTCGATTCCTACCTCCCCGAGAGCCTCTCGATGCGCGCCGCCGGAATCTCGCACACGTTCGAGAACTACTTTCAGTTGCGAATCCTGCGGCAGCCGATTCTCCGCAGCTACATCCTTGCGCTGTTCCTGATCGGGCTGGTGGTGGTGCTGCTCGCGAGCTGGTTCGGCTTGTACCTGGCGCGCGGGATTACCGGGCCGATCAAGCTGATGGCGATGGGGACGCAGGCGGTCGCCGCCGGCAATCTCGACCATCAGATACCGATGGTCGGCGACGACGAGATCGGACATCTGGTTCGCTCCTTCAATCAGATGACGGTGGACCTGCGCGCCTCGACGGCCGAACTGGATCGCCGCCGCCTCTACACGGAGACGCTTTTGCGTAACGTCTCGGCGGGCGTCGCCGGGCTGGACGCCGACGGCAACGTCACCACGATCAATCCGTGCGCGGAGCGATTGCTGGGAATGAAGGCCGCCGAAGTCCAGGGTCAGCACTACAAATCGGTGTTCCCGGCGCCGCTCGCGCAGTCCCTCGATGAACTCTTCGCTTCCGGTACGCGGCCCCAGGAATCGTTCTCATCGCTCAAGCTCGATCGCGGCGGCGGTGAGACCGAGTTGATGATGACTGCTACGCCGCTCGACGAGAATGACGCCAATCTCGGGACGGTGCTTTTTTTCGAGGACGTGAGCCAGATCGCAAAAATCGAACGGATGGAGGCCTGGCGCGAGGTTGCCCGCCGAATCGCGCACGAAATCAAGAATCCGTTGACGCCGATCCAGTTGTCGGCCGAGCGCCTCAAGCGCCAGCTCACCACCCGATCCGATAGCGACGCCGCGCTGCTCGACGATTGCACCCGCACGATAGTCAGCGAGGTGGAAGACTTAAAGCGCCTGGTGAACGAGTTTTCCGCGTTCGCCCGGCTGCCTCATCTGAATCCGGCGCCCGGCGACCTCAACGCGCTCGCCGAGGAGACCGTCGCCAATTTCCGCAACGCGCACAGCGACGTGGATTTCGTGGTATCGCTCGAACCGTCTCTGCCGCAGATCGCGATCGATCGCGAGGCGCTCAAACGCGCGATGGTAAACCTGCTCGACAACGCGGTCGCGGCGCTCGCCGCCGCCAACGGCAACGGAGAACGTCCCACGGTCGAAGTGCGGACCGCGCTCGCGCCGGGCAGCGGCGTGGTAACGCTCGAGGTCTGCGACAACGGACCAGGGATCGATCCGCGGTTGCGCACCAGGATTTTCGAGCCCTACTTCTCGACCCGCAAGGGCGGCACCGGCCTCGGCCTCGCAATCGTGTCCGCCATCCTGACCGACCATCACGGCTTCGTCCGGGTGCGCGACAACAAGCCGCGGGGAAGTAGATTTGTGCTCGAATTTCCGGTAAGAGATCATCTGTCCGTGTAGCTCATGCTGCTGAGCGTCTAACCCGGCTCCCTCTTGTCCGGAGCAATCTCCAGGAGAAATAAAGCGTGAATCAGACCGTATTGGTGGTGGATGATGAGGAACGGATTCGGTCTTCGCTGCGGGGCCTTCTAAGCGACGAAGGGTTTCGCGTGCTGGATACCGGCGACGCGCCGGCCGCGATGGAAATTGTCGCGCGCGAGCATCCGGCGCTCGTGCTGCTCGACGTCTGGATGCCCGAGATGGACGGGATCGAGTTGCTGCGCCGAATCAAGACCTCTCTGCCCGAGACCGAGGTCATCATGTTGTCCGGCCACGGCAATATCCAGAACGCGGTTGCCGCCACCAAGCTCGGCGCCGCCGACTTTATCGAGAAGCCGTTTTCGGTGAATGGTCTGCTGGGATCGATCTCGCGCGTGCTGGATCGCGAGAATGGCGGAACGCGCGCCGGCGCTTCGTCGCCAGCCGGCAATCGGAGCGCCCAGTCAACTCGGGCGGCAAGCGAAACCGCCTGTCCTCAGCGCACCGTCGCTCGCTCGATTGTGGTCCAGGGGCAGGGACTCCATACGGGACTCAAGACCGGCGTCATCCTTCATCCGGCGCCGCCTGGCTTCGGGATCGTTTTCTCCTCGCTGGCCGACGCGTCCAGGATGCCGGCGCGTCCGGCAAACGTCACCCAAACCGGCTACAACACTACGCTCACCAGTGGAACCTACTCGGTCCGCACGGTCGAGCATCTGATGTCCGCGCTCCACGGCTTCGGAATCACGAATCTGCTCGTCAAGACCGAAGGCGAGGTGCCGGCGCTCGACGGGTCGGCCGCGGAATTCTGCAAACAGATCGCCGAGGCCGGCGTGCAAGAGCAAAGTCCGGCAATAGAACCGGTCAAGATCGCAAAACTTATCGTGATCGGGAAGGAAGGGGAGGGCGAGGAATATATACGCATCGAGCCCGCCGGACGGTTGATTATCGACTACACACTTGACTATCCGCCGCCGATCGGCGTTCAGCGGGTGCACTTCGAGTTGACTTCTCCCGAGGCCTACGTGCGCGAGATCGCCCCCGCGCGGACCTTCTCGTTCGTCCGCGAACTTCGCAAGCTGTACGAGCTGGGATTGGCAAGCGGGGGGCGGCTCGACAATGTGATTCTGGTTGATGACGAAAAAGTGGTGAACACGGCGCTGCGTTTTCCCGACGAGTTCGCAAGGCACAAGGTGCTCGATCTGATCGGCGACCTCTATCTGCTGGGACGGCCGATATGCGGCCACGTTACCGCCTCCAGGACCGGCCACTCGGACAACCTGGAGTTGATCAAAGCGGTTCAGAGCCTGCTCTAGGTCGCTCGCGCCAAGCTCGCTCTCCTGCCGTGGCAGGCATCTTGCCTGTGATTCGAGAATAAGCGGCACGGAGGCCGGCGCTACGAAAAAGACCGTACGCGATTCCGAACGAGGACCGGCGGCTCGACGGCCGGCGCAGGATGCCCGCGATTACGGAATCACTGCGATGGCGGGACGCGTGGCGGTCCTTGCCAGTGGCGGACTGGACAGTTCGGTGCTGATCGCCGAGCTGGCTCGCCAATCCAGGTCTCAATCGCGGCGGGTCTTCCCGATCTATGTGCAGGCCGGACTCAGGTGGGAGCGGGTTGAACTCGCCGTCCTGCGCCGCTTCATCCGCGCGCTCGATCGGGAAACTATCGAGCCTGTTACTGTGCTGCGCCTTCCGATGAGCGATCTGGCCCGCGATCATTGGAGCGTGACGGGCCGCGGCGTTCCCGGTTACCGCGCGGCGATCTCCTCGAATTACATCGTCGGCAGGAATCTCGGTTTGCTGTCGAAGGCCGCGATCTTCTGCGCGCTGAACCGAATCGGCGAGATCGCGATCGCGACGCTCAAAGCGAATCCATTTCCCGACGCGAGCCCGCGCTTCTTCCGCGCCTTCGCGAGCGCCGTGCGACTGGGAATCGGGGCTCGACCTCAGGCTCACCACTCCGTATGCGCGTCTGACGAAGGCGGCGGTGATCGCGCGCGGTTCCGATCTGCCGCTTCAACTCACCGTCTCGTGCATCCGGCCCCGCGGGATTCGCCATTGCGGCGCGTGCACGAAATGCGCCGAACGCGCGCAAGGCTTCCGCGCCGCCGGCGCCGCGGATCCCACTGCGTACGATCGGCTTCTCCCCGAATAATTGTTTCGCCACGACGAGCGATTTGCCGGCGCAGCTCGCCCGCTGGAGCCGCACTTTCCTCGAGCATCGCGATCGGGAAGACTTGACGCGATGAGTGACGCACTGGCCCTGTCGCCCGAGGAGATAATCGACTATTCCGGCTTCGCCGCGGTGGTGACCGGCGAGGGCGATTGGATACCCGCCGGATTCCCGACCCCCGACGGCGGTTTCTGGCAGTTCCAGGAGCCGGGCGCGATCGTGATCGTGCAGGACGGCTTCCTGCGGGTCGCCGCGGTCCCCTACACACGGCGCCACGATTCGATCCAGTTCCTCGACAACGCCAAGCATATGTACTTCAGCGCGCGCACCTTCGCGCCGCCGCCTGACGGGACGATCAGCTTTTCGATCGACATGGCCGCGACGATCGCAAATGGCGCCCCGCGCGATCTCTACGACGGCTTCGTCTCGTTCAACGTGCTCGATTTCTCGACCGGCGCGGCGCTGGATTTTTTTACCGGCAACGACATGGCCGCGACCGTTTACGGCCGGCTGCCGTTTCCGGGCGTGCCCGACTCGCCCGTCGCGCATGGCCCGCGCTACTTCTGCCTGTTCGAGGAGACTCGCGACGGATTCGCGCCCGGCCTCCTACGTCACTATGAGATCGCGTACGACTCAGCCGCCGACAGCGTGACGTTTTCGATCGACGGCGTCGTGGTTCGGCGCTACTCGAACATTCCATTCAAGCTCGGGCCGTGCACGCTCGCGATGGGCCTGATGGCCGAGAAGGACATCGATCCTGCGCGTGGCAGCGTTTCGTGCCACGGCCAGGGTGCGGTCGGAAAGTGGGGCAACGTGCGGGTGGTGCGCCGCCGCGGCGGGTCCTGAGATGGAGCATCCGATCGTCTCGACAAAAGATCAGCACTCGCTATGATAGTGACCGCAGGGCCTGGAGGTGCAGAGGCCCTGCATCCGAGACCGAGGGGTGATCCGAAATGCCGACGCACACGGTCGCTCAAGGTGAATGCCTCTCCAGCATCGCCAAGCAGTACGGCTTTCACGACTACCGGACGATCTACGAGCATGGCAACAATGCGGATTTCCGCCAGCTGCGGAAAAATCCGAATGTGATCAAGCCGGGCGACCAGCTGTTCATTCCCGACAAGGACCAGAAAATCGTCGAGCGGCCGACCGGCGCTTCCCATCGCTTCCAGGTGCAGAAGCGCAAGACCATGTTGCGGATCATCGTCAAGGATGAAGACACGCCGCTACGCAACCAGCCCTACACGCTGGAAGTGGAAGACCAGAAGTTCGAGGGCACGACGGATGGCGACGGACTCCTGAAGCAGGAGATTCCGCCAGATGCGGTTGAGGGCGTGCTCCGAATGCAACATAGCGTCAACGGAGGCACCCATAGTCTGGAATGGCAGCTTCGTCTTGGTCATCTGGATCCGGTGGACGAAATATCGGGTGCGCAAGCGCGCCTCAATAATCTGGGATTTTTCTGCGGCGCCGTCGATGGCGTATCTGGGCCGCGCACCGAGGGGGCGCTGCGGTCATTTCAGAAGAAGCAGGGACTGGCCGAGACCGGCCAACTAGACGACGCGACGCAGGCCCTGCTGCGCGACAGCCACGACCAATCGAGTTAGCGCGCGATGTCTAGCTCTACTACCGCGACGCTAATCCAACGCATTGCTGAGGGCAATGCCGGTCACAACACGCTGAAAGCGAAACATCTCAAGATCTACTTCCAGCGCTTTCCCGGCAAGAACGGCAGCGATGCCGATCGCGGTATCGCCGACGTGGAGTACACGCTCACGGTCGGCGGAAGGGTCAACAAGGGCAAGACGGCCGCTGACGGATTAGTCCATGTGCTTATCTGCGCGGGCCAGCTTGCGGAGCTCGCCATCTTCGGCACGACCTATACCCTTCAGATCGACAACCACCTCGAGGCTGTTACGGACGTACACGGAAGGCAGCGCCGGCTCTCGATGCTGGGCTATGAGCTGGGCAAGCCTGACGGAGTGTGGGGTAAAGAGTCGGACCGGGCGGCGCTCAACTTTCAGGGGGATGAGGGGCTTTCGCCTGATGGTGTGGTCGGCCCCCAGACCGGGCCGAAACTGCGCTCAACCTTCGGAGAGTAATGATGGCCATCGCTCTGCCCGTCTACCTCGAGCGTCGTGTGGTGATGCTGCGTTGGCGGCGCGCACGCCACGGCGATCCGGATGTGGCCTTTCCCGAGGTCGACAACCGCGCCCACCGCGCGCCCGAGTTCGCTTCAGTGGTGGGCCTCATGGAGGGCCAGGAGGCGGAGGTGCGCCTCGAGCGCGAACTCATCGACACCGCCGCCGATCTCTTCGTCGTGAGCTGCGACGCAGCAAAGATCGACGTGGTTTCCCCTGCTGACGGCAAGGTGGCTCCCGGGTCCCACGCCGACCTTCGGCTTAAAGGCATATCCGGGGGGAACCCGAACGAAGCCAAGATAGAAGTCCGATTCGGATCGAAGACCGGGCCGGTGATCAGCCTGCTCCTGGCCAGATGTTTCGCGCGGCGCCGGGTCGTCATCACTCCCCATCTCGTGACCCTCGCCGATCCAACAGGCGCAGGAGGCGTCGCCAGCACGGCGAATGTTGCCACCATTATGGACCACGTGCGCGCCATCTGGCGTCCCTGCGGTGTGGATTTCACCATCAACGCCACGATGAACGATTCTCTCAACGTGGCCACTCCGGGCGTGCTGTCGGATAGTCCTTTTCCGGGCGAGATCACCGCTCTGATCGCGACGAACTGGATTCCCAACAGCATCAACGTCTACTTCATCCATCAGATCGGCACTGGAGGTGTCCTCGGGTACGGCTTTAGCCGCCCATCGAGCGCCACGTTCGGGACGGGAAATCCGGCGATCATCCTCGGCGACCGGACCGCCGATGGGTCCGTTCACGATACCGCATGGGCGGGCAATGACCTTGCGCACGAAGCAGGACACTTTTTCCAGCTCTGGCATGTAAACAATCAGCAACCGCCCACGGAACGAGAGGACACTTGGGCCAGGCGGATGCTGATGCACAATTACAACACGCAGCCCACGATGGGGAACTGGAAGGACGACAACGGCTACGGCGACCTTGACGGATCGGCGCGTCGGGGCGCCCTCGTCACTCACAAGCACCTCCCGAACATCGCCACCGATAACGAGTGCAGCACGGCCCGAAGCGCGATCCTGGCCGGTCCCTACTGAGATGGCTGCCACCTTCGATGCGAGCCGCCTCGCCGAAGCCGTGCGGCGCAAGGACTATACGGCCCAGTTGGCGGCTCGCCAGGCTGGCGGCGCCGCGGTAGTCCTCCTGGCTCCGCTGATCACCGATCCCGACGAGGAAGTGCGGCAGTTGGCCGTTTATTGCCTGGCCGAAACCCGCGATGCGCGCGCGGGCGAGCCACTCGGAAAGGCAGTCCTGGACGGAGATTCGCAGGTGGCTATGGCGGCCGCTCGAGCGCTGCACCACGTGGGAGGCCCACGGCTTGTGCCTGAGCTGCTGATTGCGCTTCCCCGTGCCGGCGAGCCAATGGTGCGTCGTGAATTGGCCCTTGTGCTCGGCCGCTTCGCCGGGCCCGATAAGATTCCGGAACTCAGTGCGATCCTTGCCCGCGAGGTCACGGGCGAGGCGCGCCAGGGTTTGGTGGCGGCGTTGGCGCGCATGGGCGACGCCGACTCGCGCGACAAATTTGCGAGAGAGCTGATCGAGAACGATGGGATGGCTCGAAAACCGTGGCTCGAGCTGGCCGAGTATATCGGCCAGCCGTGGCTGCTCCGGCCGCTTGCTGACCTGCTCGACGACGAAACGCCGGTCGTGCGGGTCGGTGTCGAACGCCCGCCCGGATCTCGTCCAGGAGTTGCGCGTGTGTGATCTGGCCTTGGTCTTGATCGCCGAGATCGGCGCCGCGACCTTCTCCTTCCCGGTCACACGCGCCAAAAACTACTCGGCTGAGGAGCGCGGGGAGGCGAGGCGCTTTGTGCGGCCTTCATGACACGCGCGCTGGCGTTGATGGCGTTAGCCTTGCTTGGGTGTGCGCCACTCGCGATGGAGGGGAGCCAGGCCGATGAGGCGGCAGGCCCGCAGTGCTGCTTCCGCCCCGAAGCTGACGCCGGTCATCGATCGCGTCGGTGCGCAGGACTCGAACGCCGCCGCGCCCGGGCTCGACGAAAAGTGCGTTGATCTCCACGCAGCCTTCGAAAAGCAGAAGGCACAGGGGGGCCGATGCGCCGAGCCGGCCGACTGCGCTTGCTACCCCGATCTGCGCATCGACGGCGCTCGCCGCGTCAGCGACGCCGCCACCGCTCGAACTCTTACCGAGATCAGCAACGAATACCGCCGCCGCCAATGCCCCACCATCTGGGCCGAGGGACCGCCGCCACGTCCCTGCACCCCTGCCTGCCGCGACGGCGCCTGCACACTGCCGTAGCGTGCGAGATTCGTTGATCGACGCGGCGCGGCGAGCGCTGATGGCCCTGCCGGATCCCTGAGAGGCATCGGGCGGCCGCGCGAGTGTGACGTCGGTCACGCCGGATCCCACTCTTTCGCGTGGATGTCCGGGAAGCTCACCTTGCACGTGCCGGGATCGATCCCTTCAGCGCCTGCGCGGCCGTTTTCGTCGAGAGTTCCCTCCTGCACCGTTCCATCCGGTAGAACGAGGCGATATTTCTCGTTCGGAACCGGATTACCGTCCTGATCCACCAGTTCGATTTCCACCCAGGTTTTGACCTTTTTCGGGGCAGCCTGCTGCGCGGCGCGGCGTGCCAGCGCTTCCGCTATCGGAAACGCAGAGCCGTGCTCTTCGACTGCTTCCGGTGGAGCTGCGGATGCGATCCGGGGACTGCTGCACGCGATTGCTCTGAGCCGTTGATGCGCCACCAGATGCGAGATCTCGCGCAGGACCTCGCTCTCGTTCATGAGACGGACGGCCTGGGCGTTCAGGCCGTCACTCGCAATCATTCGGCGGAGATCGGCCATCGCCATCGCATCGCCGAGCGCCAGCCTCTGAAGTTGCGCGATAAGCCAGGCGTCCGACCATTCAACTGGTCTGTGAGTTTCCGCGTCGGGGCAGGACTCATAGTCGTCAGCCCTTGCGGCAAGGTGAAGGCTGGCGCCTGCGCGTCGCAGCGACGTGTTCAGCATCGCAATGAACTCCGGCTGAGTGCCCTCAGAGCGCCCCGAGAACGGATGGTCCCGCTATGTGCTTTGCGAAAACCGCTCAAGTCAGTACCACTCCCCGCGCAGAGGTTCAAGGCTCGCGGCCTGCGCCGGGCTAGCGGGCGGCCGGGAAGCTCAGCGTAAATCCGCCGTCCACCATGATTGTTTGCGCGGTGAGATAGCTGGCCTCGGGCGAGCACACCAGGCAGACCACGTTTGCGATTTCCTCCAGCGTCGGCAGCCGCTTGAGCGCAGAGCGATCGGCGCAGGTGTGGCTGAACGCCTCGAAGTCGTCGCCGAGATACGACGAATAGAAACGGGCGGACTCGGTATCGATATATCCGAGGTTGATTCCGTTGACCGTGATTCCGCGCGGTCCCAGCTCGAAGGCGAAATCGCGCACCATGCTCTCGAGCGCCGCCTTGGCCGCGCCCAATACCCCGTGGCCCGGCAGATGGCGGACCGAATCGATCCCGGAGACCATCACGATCCTGCCCCCGTCGCCCATCGTCTTGCTCGCCTCCTGCACTGCCGCGACGAATTCGCCCACGCTCAAATTGAAGGTCCGCGCGATGTTATGCGGTTTCACTTCCAGCAGGGGCTTGAAGGCCGTGGCAGCCGCGTTGGCGATCAGCACATCGAGCCGCCCGAATTCCCCGGCAGCCTGCGCGACCATCGCGCGCACCGCCGCTTCGTCTTCGAGATCCGCTTTCACAAGAATCGACCGCGGCGACACTCGGCGGACCTCCGCGAGCGCCTCGGCTGCCGCGTCCTCATTGCGGCGATAGTTGATCGCGACCGACGCGCCGCGGCGCGCGAGCGCATGCGAAATCGCGCGGCCGAGTCCGCGCGTTCCGCCGGTGACGAGCGCGGCTTTGCCCTGAAAGTCCATGCGCAAGTATCGCGTTCGCTCAGCGCGCTCCGTACAGCGTGCCGCGCACGTCGGGGCGAATCGAGGCGCCATCGGCGCGCACGTTGCGCGAGTTGAAGTTCTCGTGCTCGACGCGAAGCGCAAGCTGCCCATCCGACAGATGAGCCGGCGTGGCGAATGCCGCCGTGCCGTCGGCCGAGGTACGCGCTTCGCCGATCGGGCGGGAACCTTCGAGCAGCGTGACGCGCGCGCCCTCGATCGGAGGCCGCTCGCCGTCGGCGCGCGGATCGTTGTCCAGCACCGTCACGCGGAGGCTGCGGGCGTCGTGCGCGCGGGCGATATCGATCGCCAGGTCGCGCAGGTAGATCATCGGCTCGGCAAACACCGCCCTGATTCCGTGATGCGCGGGCTGGATGGTCGGGTTCGCCTTCGAGCTCGATCCTCTGCGCCGCCATCCCATGGTCTGAGGTAAGCACGAACAGCGTCGAGTCGAGCAGATTGCGCCGCCGCAGCATCTCGAACAGCATCCCGATTCTCCGATCGGTGCGAACCAGCGCCTCGCGAAGCCCGGAGTGATGCGGCCCGTAGTCGTGGCCCGCGCCGTCGGTCATCACGAATTCGTGCGCGACGAAAACCGGCGGCCTCGCGCCGTCGCAATGTTCGAACAGGTTCGTCATCTGCGCGATGCCGCGGATGTCGACAATCTCCTCGCGCTGCATCGAGTGCTTGCCGTCCGCCTCCCATCGGGGCGACACGTCATGCGCCATCTCGGCGGTGAGCGCCTTCAGCCGGGCCTTGTCGCCGACGATTCGCCGCTCGAACACCGCGTGATCGGCGCCGCGTCCCTGCGGTTCGTGAATCGACGCCGTCACCGCGTCGGGGCCGTGGACCCGTTTGAAGGCCTCGTAGAGGGTCTCGACGCCGGTCGACAGATAACGCTCGGTGTCGAAGACGTTGCCCTGCGCGGGAATCGTCTCGCGGGTCTCGCGGAGATAGAAGGTCGGATTGACGAGGTCGTGATGCCCGCTCCAGGAGCCGGTGAGAATCGCCGAATGGCTCGGCCAGGTGATGCTCGGAAAGTTGACCGTCGATCCGCAGGTCAGGAATGCGGAGCGCGCGGCGAGCGATGCGATATGCGGAATCTCCACCGGATCGCGGGAGAGCTGGAAGCGCAACTCCGAATTCGAGAGCCCGTCGAGCAGGATCATGTAGACCCGCGCGGGCCGCGGTCCGGCGCCGGCGATCTCCAGGAGCGCGCGGCCGTCCTGGCGTTTGAGGTAGAGGCCGTGCGCGGGCCGGCCGGCGAAGTCAACGCCCGCGATCCCCGGAAAGCCCATCAGATGCGCGATCGTCGGCGCGATATCGACGTGGCGCGCGGCGATCCGATAGCGGCCGGGCTCGACGCCCGGTCCTGCGAAGAACAGCGGCGCGCGCGATTGCACGATATCGAGTGCGCCGTGCTGCCCGGGCTGGATGCCGTAGGCGTAGCACTTCGGGCTCACGATCAGGTCGGGACCGCGCGGGCTGTCGAAGACCTGCGCGATTCGCTCGTAGGCGTACGGATGGCTCAGCGCGGCGGGCTCGATATAGGCGAAGTTCGGATCATCAGGCGTGTAGCCGCTCTTTTCGGCGGCTTCGATCTCTTCTTCGATCGTCGCGACGGCGAACGGATCCTGGTTCTCGATCGGGTTGGTCCCGATTTGCTCGACGATATCGAAGGCGAGCGCGCCGCGATCATCGAGACAACGGGTGAAGCGCACCATTCCGCGGCGCGACCAGACTTCATAGGCGCCGTCGCGATGCGTCGCGACCAGGTCGACCTGGTCGCGGGCGGGAGGCTCGTTGAGCAGCGCCAGGATGGTCCGGTCGCCCGATTCGAATTGATTCGGGTCGAGACCCTGACCCGATAAACGCTCTGGGGGATGTACCGTCATTTTACGACTCCACGCGCGCGCATCGTCGAGAAAGATTCTATCGGGGCAGGCATCGCGTTTCAGCACGCGGCGCGCCCTCGGCATGATTGCCTCAGGACGTTTTTCGCGCAATAGTCAGTCGCATCGGAGTGGAGGGGTATAGGGCATGGCTTCAGCAAATGAAGACGGCGGGATGGAGTCTTGCATCGGGGCCGGGACCAGGATTTCGGGCAAGATGAGCTTTCGCGGCCGCACCAGGATCGAGGGCGAGGCCGAGGGCGAGATCCGCGGCGATGACATCGTGATCGCGCAGGGCGCCACCGTCAACGCCAAGGTGTCCGCGAGCCGGCTGAGCATCGCGGGCAAGGTGACCGGCGAGTTCGTCGCGAGCGAGCGCATCGAGTTGCTGCCGACTGCGCGAGCGAAATGCAGTCTGAGCACGCCCAAGCTGGTGCTCAACGAGGGTGCGCAATTCGACGGCGACTGCCGGATGCAGCAGCCGGGCGCAGTCTCGCACGCGGGGGAATCGGCCCCGCGGCTCTCCGCTGCCGGCTCCGGCGACGCGCGCGGCTAGTCGGCGCGTTCTCTCTTCAGTCCGCGCTGCGGAAATCTCTGAGCACGGTCTCGATCCCGCGGCGATCGAGGCGCCGGACAATCCTTCCCTGCCGGTCGAGCTGGATTTCCTCGGATTCTCCCAACAGCGGCTCGCATACCCACGCGAGACCTTCCGAATCGCGCCGGCGATAGGTCTGTTTGCGCGAAGCGGCGACCAGCGTGCCGGGATCGATCGTGATGATCCGGCCGGTAAAGCGGCTCTGCCCCCTCGATCGCGCGTGCGCGATTATCAGCGCCTTGAACAGAACCAGGTCGCAGTCGATTTCGCGAAAACGCCCGAGCTTGGCTTCGATCGCGCTGCGCCCGGCCATCGCGTCGACGCTGCCGCGCAGGAGATCGCCGTCGGTCTCGTAGGCCGCGGAGCGTGAGAAAGGACCCCGTGAGTACCGAAGCCGAATACCGAGAATTGCACTATCGGGACCGAGCCGCGCTTCGACCTCATAGCGACCGATGGCGCCGCCGGATGTCCGCATGGCCGCCAGCCGATTCGCCACGAGCCGCCCTTCTTCGATCGCGACGACCTGGCCGAGGCTCAGGGTCTCGTAACGATACTCACCGGCTGGTGGAGTCATCGTTGAAGCGGCGCATCGCGGATTCGGCGCCGATGAATGCGCGGTGAATGCACGGTTACAAGGCGCCGTTCAGCATCCCGCGCAGGCGCTCGGCGAGCGCGGGCGCCGCATCTTCGTGCTTCAAGTATACGTATGTCTCTGCGCCGGCCTCCGCGAAACGCGCGAGCCGCTGCGCCCACTCGTTCAGCGCCGGGTCGTCGTAGCCGCCCTTGCGCAGCCGGACGTACACCCACGGCGCGGTCCGCTCGACCGGGGTCGAGAGCTTCTCGCTCTCCGCGATACACAATGCAGCGCCGCCGTCGCGCAGGGTCTGCAGCACCGAGTCGTCGAACCATGAGGGGTTGCGAAACTCGAACGCCGCGCGCATCCGGGAGCCCAACTGGGCGAGAAAATCGCGCAGCAGCGTCAGGTCGCGCTTCATGTCGGGCGGGAGTTGAAACAATGACGGACCGAGTTTAGCCTCCAGCGCAGCCGACACTTTGACGAAATAGTCCAGGTTCTCGCCCGCGCCCTTCAGCCGCGCGAAGTGAGTTATCCGCTGCGGCGCCTTCAGCGCGAAGCGGAAATGCGCTGGCGCCTGCTCCGCCCATCGCTCGAGCATCCCGGCACGCGGCATCGCGCGAAACGTGTAGTTGATCTCAACCGTCGGGAAGCGATGCGCGTAGAACCCGAGCATCGCGGCCCCGGCCAGCTTCGGCGGATAGAACTTGCCGAGCCACTCCTTGTAGCTGAAGCCCGATGTCCCGATACGAATCTCGGCACCCATCACAAATCCTGCCCGCAACCGTAGTCCCGGCATCACACGCGGACAAGACTGAAACCGATAAGTCGCAGGAGCGTATCATAAGAATAGTTTGGCGGGTCTACGGTGAAGTGGCGTTCCGATGCGACTGCCAAGGGCGTGGGCGTTGACGGCGCGTATCGGGATGGTCGCGGGATCGGAAGCGGCTATTTCGCTGTGTTTGCAGTTTTGATATGCTAGAAGGCAGTTAGCCTAATTTACGGAGTCTTAGTCTAAGATGTCAGTTTCAGCCAAGGTAATGACGGTGAACGAGCTTTCGGATTATCTTCGCGTGCATCGGTCAACCATCTATCGATTGCTCAAGAAGGGACAGATACCGGGCTTCAAGATTGGCAGTGATTGGCGCTTCAATGTCGAGGCCATCGACCAGTGGCGCCTGCAGCAGGGTCCGGGGCTGCTCGAAGCGGAACAGCACGACAATCAGAGAAACTAAGCGCGCGAAGCCAACAACGTCCGGCGCGCATGGGTGCTGGGGCATCCGCCCACCTCCGATACGTTTCTATGTTGCGGCTTCCTGGACCCCGCATCACTGATACCGTTTGGCTGATCTCGCCCGGCCCGCGTAGACTTGCGGTCGATGCCGACCGATGTTTCCTACAAGACCCGGCTTTTCACCGAGTCCGTAATCCGCGAGATGACCCGGCGGGCGCTGAAGATCGGAGCGGTGAATCTCGCCCAGGGCTTTCCCGATTTTCCAGCACCGGTCGAGTTGAAGGAGGCGGCCAAGCGCGCGATCGACGACGAGTACAACCAGTACGCGATCACGCATGGGTCGCCGAATCTGCGCCGAGCCATCGCCGACAAGGTTCGCTCCTACAACGGCTTCGCCTGCGACCCTGACCTTAACGTCACCGTCACGTGCGGCGCGACCGAGGCGATGATCGCGAGCATGCTCGCGGTGATCAATCCGGGCGACGAGGTGATCATCTTCGAGCCGTTTTACGAGAACTACGGCCCCGACGTGATCCTCGCGGGCGCGACGCCCCGCTACGTGGCCCTTCGCTCTCCCGATTTTTCGATCGATCGCGCCGAACTGGAGGCGGCATTCGGCGCCCACACCAAGGCCGTGGTCATCAACACTCCCCACAACCCTACCGGCAAGGTCTTCACACGCCCGGAACTGGAGATGATCGCGGAATTTTGCCGGCGATTCGACGCGCTGGCGGTAACCGACGAGATCTACGAGCACATCATCTATGGCGACGCGCGCCACATCTCGATCGCCGCGCTCGAAGGGATGGCCGATCGGACCATCACGATCAGCGGGCTGTCGAAGACCTATTCAGTCACCGGATGGCGGCTGGCATACGCTATCGCGTGCGAGCGGCTGACCTCGGCGATCCGCAAGGTGCACGATTTCCTGACCGTCGGCGCACCCCATCCGCTGCAGGAGGCCGGCGCGGTCGCCTTGCGCCTGCCGGAATCCTTCTACGTGGACTTGAAGCGGATGTACGAGCGCAAGCGGGCTGCGTTGTATCAGGGGCTATCCGACGCCGGGCTCAAATGCCATCAGCCGGCGGGCGCCTATTACATCATGGCCGACGTCGGGCAGCTCGGCCTCGCCGACGATATCGAAGCGGCGGAATTTTTCCTCGAGGATGTCGGTGTCGCGCCGGTACCGGGTCGAGCTTCTACCATCGCCGGGAACTGGGGCGGGAGATGCTGCGCTTCACGTTCTCCAAGAGCGACGAGACCATTGCCGAAGCGGCGCGCCGGATGAAGTCGCTGGGCGCAAAACTCGCCGCGCGCGCCCATTGAATTGACGGAACTGCGCCGCCGATACTTACCCTCTCCGTTTGCCGCCCGGCACCACGCGAATCTCGGGCCGCTCGATACCGCCCGACAAATACACCAGTACCGTCCAGAAGCTGCGGCTGAGCGGATAGAAGACCAGCACGCTGCCCCCGGCTATCGCACCGAGGATCAGGAACAGCGCGAGATCGGAAAGCTTCGTGGTCAGATCGAGCGCCAGCCACGAGATCAGGAACGCGCCGGCCGCGACTGCATAATCCAGGTACATCGCGCCGAGCGACTCGCCGGGATCCTTCCAGAAAACCGAATGGCAGTTCGGACATTCGCGGTTCATCGTGAAGTGCGTGCGGAAGATCGCACCGCGGCCGCATAGCGGACATCGACGCGCCAGCGCCCGCCTGATGAGCACCGCCGCAGGAACTCGCAGCGTCGTCGATTGGTGCTCGTGCGGCATGTCACCATTTTACGCCGTCGCGGATAATGAGGCCCCGATCGCATGAACCAGGACTGGCCTCCCGCTCGGCGGGTTTTAGTGCGAAACGCTCGGCGCCGCAACAGCAGAGGCGTCCAGCGGCGGCGGCGGCGTCGCGGGCGCCGACGCGAACCCGTCCGGCAGGTCGCGGACCGGCGTGATCCTGATCGCGATCACCTCGCCCCGATCGAACTTTTCCCGTGACGGACCCGTGCCGAAAAGCCGATTTCGAATGTACTTCTGCCGAAAGTCATCGAGAATCTTGCTCTGTATCGACGCGTCGCTGGTTATCTCGGCCTTGCCGATGAAAGCCGGACCGCTGGCGGAACCGATCCACACCAGCACCGGACTGCCGCGCTTGATACGCTTGGCCTTCCATGTGCGGGGGCCGGTCTGAATCAGAATCGAATTGTTGTCGGATCCCACTGTGAACCAGACCGGTGCCGCGGTGCTCTGGTTGCCGTCCTTGCGAACCGTGGCGACATAGATCAGGCTCGACTTCGCGAGCGCCTCTCCGTCGCGCTTCGAGATTTCCGATCGCGCGGCGGACGAAAAGACCAGCAATGCGAGCGTAGCGCAGAGAACTGAAAGCGAGAGCGTACGGGTGGGCGATTTCATCGGGCCTCCGCGCGGCGATCGGTTCTGCCTGAAACCAGTAGCGTCAACGCGGCAAAGACGCAAGCCGGAACCGAGAATCAACTCCTTACGCGCGGGATGCGCGAGCGCACGAGCAGATCACAAATCGCCCGCGCGGCGCAACTTTTTGGAAACCTCTCTCATCACCGTCTGAGGCAAGCGGCCGAGCGGCCGAAGCAGCCGCCGGCGGTCAATCGCGCGCGACTGATCGATCATCACTTCGCATACGCGAGCATTCCCGGCTATCCTTGCCGGCAGCTCGACGCGCAGGATGTTCTCTCCGGTAAGCCGGGTGGTACAGGGAAGGATCCACGTGCTCGGATGGTCCGTCTCGTTCAGAAGGTCCGACTGAACCACGACGACCGGCCGGACCTTTCCGGGCTCGCTACCGCGGCGAGGATTCAGGTCGGCCGACCAGAGCTCCCCCTGCGCGGCGGCCGATCAGTCATCTTCGAGGCCCTCGCCCACCAGCGGATCCAGCTCCTGCACCGCTTCGCGGGTCGAGGATCGCACTCGCGCCGAGGCGTCCCGAAATTGCCGGCGAAGATCCTCTCGTGAAACGGACTCCTCCAACAGTCTGAGCGAGCGGCGAATCACTTCCGTGTTGGACCGGGCCTTGAGTAGCCGTCGCAATCGCCGTACTTGCGCATGCTCCGCGGCGGACAGGGTGAACGAGGATTTCCCAGCGGTATTGGATTTCATGCTTATTTCATACCTACAGCCGCATCCTCGGTGCAAACGCTGGTGCGATCCAGAAGTCACACTGGGGCCTCGCCGGTCTTCCCGGATTGGACCAGCGGTCTCCAGCGGGATGGTCAGCGGCGCCACTTTCCTGCTACATACCGCGAATCACCAATCAGGCGGGGGTATCGGGATGGCCAAATACGAGCGGCTGAGCACTCTGGACCGGACCTTCCTCGATCTCGAATATCCGGAGACCCATATGCACGTCGCCGGCGTGATGATCTTCGACGCCGACCCGATCCGGACTTCCGCCGGCGGCATCGATATCGATCGGGTCCGCAACTACGTCGCGTCGCGCCTGCACCAGATGCCGCGCTATCGCCAGCGAATCGCGCGAATCCCGCTCGAGAATCATCCGGTATGGATCGATGATCGCCGTTTCAACCTCGATTATCACGTGCGGCACACTGCGCTGCCGCGGCCGGGCGGGGAGGAACAGCTCAAGCGCCTGGCCGGCCGGATCGTCTCCCAGCAGCTCGATCGCGGCAAGCCGCTCTGGGAATTGTGGATCGTCGAGGGACTCGAGGCCGACCGCTTCGCCGCGATCAGCAAGACTCATCACTGCATGATCGACGGAGTGGCGGCGGTCGATCTCGCCACGGTGCTGCTGAGCCCGTCGCCTGATGCGGCTTTCCCTGAGCCCGTGCCGTGGAAGCCGGAGGCGACGCCCTCCGGAGCGGAGCTGGTGATGGAGGAAGCAACGCGCCGGCTCAGGAGCCGCTCGAGATCGGGAGGGCGGCCCTCGATGCGATTCGGAATCCCGCCGAGGCGGCCGTGAATGTTGCCGAGCAAATTTCGGCGGTGACGGAAACCCTTGGCGCCGGATTCTCGCCTGCTTCGGATTCGCCATTCAATCAGACCATCGGGCCGCATCGCCGCTTCGAATGGACGGTCTTCGACCTGCCGGAAGTGAAGCGCGTGAAGAACCGGTTGGGCGGGACTGTGAACGATGTCGTGCTCGCCACGGTTGCGGGCGCCGTGGGATCGTTTCTGCGGGGCCGTGGAGTCGCGCCGGAAAAGATTGCGGAGCTAGATTTTCGAGCGATGGTCCCGGTCAGCCTCCGCTCTGTCTCCCAACGCGGGACGCTCGGCAATCGGATCGCGTCGTGGGCCGCCAGGCTTCCGATCGCGGAGACCGATGCGCGCCGCCGGCTCGAGACCGTCCGCGCCGTCACCGGCGATCTCAAGCAATCGCGCCAGGCGATGGGCGCGGAGGTGCTCGCGCGCGTGAGTGAATGGACCGTCCCGACGTTGTTGTCGCTGGCGATGCGGCTGGCGGCGCGCGCCCGTTCCTTCAATCTCACGGTCACCAACGTGCCCGGACCGCAGCTTCCGCTCTATCTGCTTGGCGCCAGAATGCAAGCGGCTTACCCGCTCGGGCCGTTGTTCGAGAATCAGGCGCTCAACATCGCGCTGCTGAGCTACGACGGCCGCCTGCACTGGGGATTCAACGCAGACTACGACGCGCTGCCCGACCTCTGCGACCTCGTCGCAGCGACTCGCAGATCCTTCGACGAGTTGCGCGCGGCAGCGAATGCTTAGACGCGCGCGGATCGCGCTCAGGATGCGGTTCGGACTTCGACGTTTTCCAGGTAATCCGACAGGGCGCGGACCTGGCGTTCTGCGGATTCGCGGTCGCGGGCGCGCGCGGCATCTTCAAGGGCGCGGCCGATTTCGCTGATCGCGTCGAAGCCGAAGCCGGCGCCTTCGCCCTTGATCTTGTGACCGATCGCGCGCAGCGTCTGGTAATCGGCCCGTTCGAGCGCAGCGGTCAACGCGTACACGTCCTCGCGCTTGCGAGCCAGAAAGCCCGGGATCAGCCCGGCGAGGTCGGGGTCGATCTCGACCAGCATGTGGGCGTTGCCGCCGCCGTTGGATTGGGCCGGCTGCGCTGCAGTCAGATCGCGTAGCGCCGCCAGCAGGCGCGATTTCTTGATCGGCTTGCTCAGATGGATGGTGCAGCCCGCCTCGACGCTGCTGCGGACGTCTTCTTCCAGGGCCGAGGCGGTCAGCGCGGCGATCGGGGTCGGTGCGCGGCCGTGCTGGCTCTCCCAGTGTCGGATCTTGCGCACTGCGGTGTAGCCGTCCATCACCGGCATCTGCACGTCCATCAGCACCACGTCGTACTTGTCCATCACGAACTTGGCGACTGCGAGCTGGCCGTTCTCGGCAATTTCGAGTTGATGCGGCAGGTTCTTGAGATAGGCCTGGATGAGCTGGCGATTGTCGGGCGAGTCCTCGGCGAGCAGGATTTTGAGCGCGCGCGAGCCATTGCCGTGCCGGCGCGGTCGGCGGAGGGCGGCTGGGGCGGCTTGGCGTCGACTCGGATGGCGGCCCATCGCGGCGGCGATCGCGCGCAGCAGTTCGATGCGGCGCACGGGCTTGACGATGTAGAGGTCGATGCCGAGTTCGCGCACCGTGGCGAGGGTTTGATTGAGGTCCTCCGAACTGAGCATCAGGATGATCGGCGGCGGGCCGTCCTGGCGCTTGAGTTGTCGGGCGACCTGGAAGCCGTCCATCTCCGGCATCCGGCAATCGAGCAGCACGACCCGGTAGGGATGGCCTTCGGCGCGGGCGCGCTCGGCGTCGAGCAGCGCCTCGTGACCGCTGGCGGCCTCGGAGACCTCGGCGCCTTGCGCGGCCAGTACCTCGCGCACGATCAGCCGGTTGGTGGCGTTGTCATCGACCACCAGCACGCGCACCGCTTCGAGATAGGGCAGCCGTTCGGGGGCCGCGGCCTGACCGTCGGCGACCCGCAGCCGGGCCACGAAATGGAAGGTGCTGCCGCGGCCGGCTTCGCTGGAGGCCCAGATTCGCCCGCCCATCAACTCGACCAGGCGCGAGGCGATCGTCAGCCCGAGTCCGCTGCCGCCGTATCTGCGGGTGGTCGAGGAGTCGGCCTGGGTGAAGCTCTGGAAGATCGCTTCGAGCATGTCGGGGGCGATCCCGATGCCGGTGTCGCGGACGCTGAAGTGCAGTTGGATGGCGCCGTCGGCGGCGGCTTCGCGCGCGACGGTCAGGGCCACTTCGCCCTGCTCGGTGAATTTGATGGCGTTGCCGACCAGGTTGATCAGCACCTGGCGCAGGCGCAGGGTGTCGCCCACCAGGCGCAGCGGCACGTCGGGCAGAATCCGGGCGGTGAGTTCGAGTTTCTTCTCGCGGGCCGCATGCCGAGGGTCTCGGCGACGTGCTCGATCAGGTCTTCGAGGTCGAACTCGGACTCCTCGAGGTTGAGGCGGCCGCTTTCGATTTTGGCCAGGTCGAGGATGCCGTTGATGAGGCTCAAGAGCGCGTTGCCGTTGCCGGTCATGGTCGCGACGAAGCGGCGCTGCTCGGCGCTGAGCTGGGTCTCGGCCAGCAGGTCGGCCATCCCCAAAATCGCGTTCATCGGGGTGCGGATCTCGTGCGACATGCTCGACAGGAACTCCGACTTGGCCCGCGACGCCGCCAGCGCCGCCTCCCGCGCCGCGACTGCGACTTCGCGGGCGGCGAGGGCGGCCTCGCGCGCCGCAATCAGATCTCGCTGCGTGCGTTTCAGTTCCGTGATGTCGCGGGCGAAAATAATCGCGGCGGGTTCGCCGCCGATCTCGGTACGGACGCCCGAGAGAAGGTTGGGCACGATCTCGCCGCTCTTGCGCCGAATGCCAACCTCCATGTTGCGGACCAGCTTATCGATCGAGATTCTCTTGAGGAGTTCGGCGCGCTGCGCGGGATCGGCGAACAGGCTCGCTCTTCGCTGACGCTCGCTCGACAAAAATTCGTCTCTTGAATAGCCGCTGATCTCGCAGGCGTCGTTGACTTCGATCGCGTGACCGTCGGTGAGGCTGATGATGCAGATTACGTCCGGGCTGCCCTCGAAGATCTTGCGCAGCTTGGCCTCGCCTTCTTCCAGTTTCCTCTGCGCTGCCTCACGGCCCGCGACCTCGGCGCGCAATCTGCGATGGGTCTCGCCGATTGCTTCCAGCGCCGTCTGCCAGATTCGTTTGGTCCCCAGACCGATCGCCGCCGCAAGGGCCAGATAGACCCACAGGCGCAGGACGTCCGGACTATTCGGCCGGAGGATCGCGGTGCTCGCGGCAGGCGCCGCCAGGCAGCATACCGTGAGAAGAATTTGCCAGTCGTACTCGAAAGGAATCAGCCCGCACGACGCCATCAATAAGAGCGAGAGCCGATCGAACAGGAGATCCTGCTGGTGGATCGTTACGGCCGCGAAGGTCCAGCCTGCGACCATGAAAGCCAGGAACGCGAGAGTGGTCGCCTTCCAGTAGCGCAAGAAGCCGGGCCAGAAACTGAGGCCCATCATCAGCACGGAGGCAGCGAAGTTGATCAAGTCGTAGGGTACGGCGCCGTGCGAGAACGGCTCGGCCAGATATTCGGAGCGAAAAGCCTCTACAAGGTGTCCGATGGCCGCGATCGCAAAGGCGAACCGCAGCATTTCGAGAATCCACCTGGGATCGCCCTCGTCGCCCGAACCGTCGATCAGGCTGCCGCGGAACTTAAGCAGATATTTCACGCCAGGCTCTTCGGGGGCAAGAGTTGTGCCCGCGCGAGCCGGGCGGAAAGGGCGGGGGCGTAATGCCTCATCGCGCGAGGATTGGCGGTTGCGACAGTTTTGCAGTGCAGGTTCAGAACACGATTGGGCGGTCCATGTAGCAGCGCTGCTACAATGAGCAGGCAAGCCCAATCGCGGGAAGAGCCTAGCGCAGCTACCGACTGCCCAAACGCGGCCTCGATCGAAGCCTCGGGCAATCCTTGTTAGTATCGATCGAGCGGCGGCGATCCCGGCGCAAGCAGGCCCTTGCCGGGCACGTGATTCACCTCGATTCGGATTCCGTCCGGATCCTCGAACAGCACCGAGTAATAGCCCGGCGCCCACGATCCGTCTTCGGGCGGATGGACGATCTTCGCGCCGAGCTCACCAAGCAGGCGGTGAACCTGGTCCACATCGCCGCGCTCGCGCGCTCTGAGGCACAGGTGATGAGTGCCGATCCGCTGCTGCACGAATCGCTCGCCGCGATATCGATCGTCCGCGCGCAGAATCCCGACTGCGGTGCGGCCGCCCACGCAGTAGAGCATCGCATCGTTCTTGAGCACCGGCCTCAAGCCCAGAAATCCGAGCAGCTTTTCGTAGAAGGGCAGGCACGCCTCGAAGTTGCTGACGGTCAGCATCACGTGAGCTACGCCGTTGATTTCCATTCGCACTGCCTCCCGCCCGGACTTCGCCGGCGCGATACGAACCGCCCCGGATCTATTTGATCATCATCGCCGCTCTTGGCGGTTCGTGCCCCAGGATCGGATGGGGCCGGTATGGCGCCTCGAGTTCGGCGGTTTCCTCTTTGCTGAGTTTGATGTCCACGCCTTTGAAGGCTTCCGTCAGGTGGCTCAGTTTGGTTGCTCCGATTATCGGCGCGGTGACGCCGGGGGCCTGCAGGATCCAGGCGAGCGCCACCTGCGACGGCGTCACGCCGCGCTGTGCGGCGATCTTCTCGACCGCGCCGAGCACCTCGAAGTCGTAGTCGCGGAAATACATACTGGTGGCGAAGTCGTCGGTCTTGGCGCGCGCGGTTGAGTCCCTCACGTCACGCTGGCGGTTGCCCGACAGGAATCCGCGCGCCAGCGGGCTCCACGGGATCAGCCCGACCCCCTGGTCTACGCAGAGCGGGATCATCTCGCGCTCTTCTTCGCGATAGACCAGGTTGTAATGGTTCTGCATCGAGACGAACCGATGCCATCCGTGCTCGCGCGCGGTGTAGAGCGCCTTGGAGAACTGCCACGCCGCCATGCTGGAGGCGCCGAGATAGCGGACCTTACCGGCGCGCACCAGCGAATCGAGCGCTTCGAGCGTCTCCTCGATCGGCGTCGCGAAGTCCCATCGATGGATTTGGTAGAGGTCGATGAAATCAATCTTGAGCCGCCGCAGCGATGCGTCGCAGGCCTCGATGATGTGCTTGCGGGAGAGTCCGGCCCGATTGAGACCGGCCCCCATCGGACCATGCACCTTGGTCGCGATTACCACCTCGTCGCGGGAGGCCATCTCGCGCAGCCATCGCCCGGTCACCTCTTCGCTGACGCCCTGCGAGTAGACGTCGGCGGTGTCGAAGAAGTTGACGCCCGCTTCGAGCGCGGCGGCGAAATGCTCGCGCGCCTCGTTGGCTTCGAGCACCCAATCGCGCCACTTCCTGGCGCCATAGCTCATGCATCCCAGGCAGATGCGCGAGACGGTAATTCCGGTCTTGCCGAGCTTCGTGTAGTGCATGGTTGTCTCTCCAGTGAGCCGCGCTTGTCAATGAAATTGGGGTGTCGGCAGCGCGGCGTCAACGCATAGTTGATATGGCGGCCGGCAGTTTCGGAACGGCGGGAACCCGGTGGCTGAGCCAGCTAAGGTGAACCATCCGGCGACGCATTCTCGCCCGAGGGCGAGTCAGGACCGCGAGGCTGAACCCTCGATATTTCTGGCGTGAGCGATCTCGCGGCGCCGGATAGGCCGGATCTGATCGCGCGCCACTGACGTCACCGCTACAGTCTCTCCATCCAAAGTCATGAACTCGACCTCGTATCCTCTATCCGGGTGAACCAGCACGACGATCCCAACATCTCCGCGTTTGAGGCGGTATTCAGCCAGATCGCGTGCGAGAACGGCGCTGTCTCCCTCGCGCAGCATTAGTCTGGTCTTCGTACCGGGTACGCAGTGACGAATCGCGGAGTTTCCTCGTCTGCCTCGAGGAACCAAACCGACCGAATCAACGGGTTCCTTCCATCGGGAGCCTGCAACATCCCCTGTATAACGTACCGACATCCAAATGGCGAGTCTTCGACTTTGGCTACTTCGTTATCGGCGGCATGTTTGATCAGAGCCGAGACGAGCTGCCCGGGCTGCGCCAGGGAGAACCCGAACCGGCTGAAGAATGCGGCTTTGTGCCGACCGTATGAATGGTCTTCGGCCAGCAGATAACCGGCAATCTTGGATTCCGGGACGATGGCATTCGCCCGGTTCGGTAACTTCATACCGCGTGCCAAGCGGCGCCATTCATCATCACAGCGAGCGGTACCAGGCCGCGATCGCGTCGCCGATCTCGTGCGGCGAGTCTTCCTGGATGAAGTGGATTCCCTTCACCGTCACCTCGCGTTGGTTCGGCCATCGGCGGCAGAACTCGCGTTGCGCGCCGATCAGGATCGCGCCGGGGTCCGCATTGATGAACAGTTTCGGCACGCTGCTCTTCGTAAGCCATTGCGAGTAGCGATCCGCTATCTCCACGACATCGGCCGGCTCTCCGTCCAGCGGAATCTCGCGCGGCCAGGTGAGCATCGGGCGCCGCGTCTCGCCGCCCGCGAGATACGGCCGCCGGTACACGTTCATCTCCTCATCGCTCAGCTTGCGCACGATGCTCCCCGGCAGGATGCGCTCGATGAAGACGTTGTTCCTGATGACGATCTCTTCGCCCGCCGCGCTCCGCATCGACTTGAAGACGTCGCGCGCTCGCTCGCTCCACTCCTCCCATTTGAGCGGCCTCACGAGCGCCTCCATGTACGCGATTCCCTTCACGCGATCGGGGTTGCGGCGCGCCCAGTGAAAGCCCAACGCGGAGCCCCAGTCGTGAACCACGAGCACGACGTTGCGCGCGAGCTTCATCGCATCGAACCAGCCGTCGAGATAGCGCGCGTGATCGACGAAGCGATACGACCCATCCGGCGCCTTGCCCGATTCGCCCATCCCGATCAGGTCCGGCGCAAGGCATCGGCCGCAATCGAGCAGATGCGGGATCACATTGCGCCACAGGTAGGAGGAGGTCGGATTCCCGTGGATGAAGACGATCGGATCGCCCGCGCCCGTATCGACGTAGGCGATTTCCGTGCCGCCCACTGCGATTCGTTTGCGTGGATTGTTGTCAGCCGCCGAAGTTGACGCGTCATTCATAGTCATGCTCCCTGCGGATACCTCGACAGATAGAGCGCCGCCGTGCGCGACACAAGTGAAGAAGGCGTTTGCCGACCGCCAGCGCAGGGCGCAAAATTGCGGAGATACTGAGGTTCGGCCGTGGGCCGGAAGCGAAGCGAGGCCCGAGGTGAAAAAGATGGGCGAGCGAAGGCGTAAATTCTGGGGATGGGGCTATGAGGACCAGGGTCCGAATCCCGAGCAGCAGAAGCGGATGGCCGAGCGGATGGCGGCGCGGTTCGGGTTGCAGGAACTCGCGATAACGCCGCCGCCGACCGTCGATGAACTGAAACTGCGTCCGCCACGCGTGAGGGCGCCGCAATCGCTCGCCGCGATTTGCCGCAACGATACCTACGAGCGCGCGTTCCACAGTTATGGGCGCGGGTTCCGCGACGTGGTGCGCGCGATGCGCCGTCATTATCCCAATCCGCCCGACGTGGTGGCGTATCCGGCCGGCGAGCCCGACGTGGTTCGCGTGCTCGAATGGTGCGATAGCGAGCGGCTGGTCGCGATTCCCTACGGCGGCGGCTCGAGCGTGGTGGGCGGGCTGGAGCCGCCGCCGGCGGATGGCGACTACCGCGGCGCCGTATCGATCGACCTGCGCGATCTCAACAAAGTGATCGAAGTTGACAAGCTGTCTCGCGCGGCGCGGATCGAGGCGGGCGTGTTGGGCCCGGCGCTGGAAGACCAACTCCGGCCCCACGGCCTGACCATCCGCCACTTTCCGCAATCGTTCGAGTTCTCGTCTCTGGGCGGATGGATCGCGACGCGCTCCGGCGGCCATTTCGCGACCAACTATACGCACATCGATGATTTCGTGGAATCGCTGCGGGTCGTCACCCCGACCGGAATCATCGAATCGCGCCGGCTGCCCGGCAGCGGCGCCGGGCCGAGTCCGGACCGGATGTTCATCGGGTCGGAGGGGACGCTGGGGATAATCACGCAAGCCTGGATGCGCTTGCAGGATCGGCCGAAGTTCCGCGCCGGCGCGTCGGTGCCGTTCAAGGATTTCATCGCGGGCGCGCAGGCGGTGCGTGCGATCGCGCAGGCCGGATTGTTCCCCGCCAATTGCCGGCTGCTCGATCCGGGCGAGGCGCTCAACGCAGGCGCCACCAACAGCGACGAGGCGGTGCTGGTGCTGGCATTCGAGTCGGCGGACCATCCGCTTGAAGCCTGGATGTCGCGGGCGCTGGAATGCTGCGCCGATCACGGCGGAACGATCCCCGCCGACGCGGCGAAGACGCGCACCGATAGCGAAGCGACCCATCAGGGCGCCGCCGGCGCGTGGCGCAACGCCTTCCTGAACGCCCCCTATCTGCGCGATACCGTGATCGCAATGGGATTCGTGAGCGACACCTTCGAGACCGCGATCACCTGGGACCGCTTCCCCGGCTTTCACGCGCAGGTGATGGAAACCGGCCGCGCGGCGGTCGCGCGGGTATGCGGCAAGGGCACGCTGACCTGCCGCTTCACTCACGTCTATCCCGACGGGCCTGCGCCGTACTACACGGTCCTGGCGCCTGGGAGGCGCGGCGCCGAGATGGAACAGTGGGACGAGATCAAGGCGGCGGTCTCGGACCTGATCATGAAACTTGGCGGCACGATTACGCATCATCATGCGGTCGGCCGCGACCATCGGCCGTGGTACGACCGTCAACGCCCGGAAGGATTCGCGCGTGCGATGCGATCCGCCAAGCACGCGCTCGACCCGCACGCAATCCTGAATCCCGGCGTGCTGTTCGATCCGTAGAAGGACGCGAACCGCGAGGGAGAACAAGATGGCTCAGTCAGGCAATCGTGGGAGTCGCCGTGGTGATCGGCGTAGGGGCGGGATTGGGCGCTGCGCTGGCGCGCAGGTTCGCCAAGGGTTACGCGGTGGCGCTGGTCGCGCGCAAACCCGACTATCTCGCCGCGCTCGCGCGCGAGATCGAATCCGAGGGCGGAAAGGCGCTGGCGGTTCCCGCCGATGTCTCGGTCGCGGCGCAGATAAAGCCCGTATTCGACAAAATCCGCGCGGAACTCGGCGAGCCTGACGTGCTGCTCTACAACGCCGCGATGCGCCCGTTCGGAAAGTTGATGGACACCAAGCCGAGCACCTTCGAGAACACCTGGCGGGTCTGCGCGTTCGGCGCCTTTCTGTGCGCGCAGGAGGTAGTCCCCGCGATGATCGCGAAGGGCGGCGGCGTGATCCTGTTCACCGGCGCCACTGCCGGAACCAGGCCGTTTGCCACCTCCGCCGCCTTCGGGCCGGCCAAATTCGCGCTGCGCGGCCTCGCGCAGGTGATGGCGCGCGATTTGGGGCCGAATCGAATCCACGTGGCGTACATAAACGTGGACGGCGCGATCGACATGCCTTTCATCCGGGAGCGGTTCGCGCAACTCAAGGACGAGGACATGCTCAAGCCGTCCGCGATCGCAGAGGCGTACTGGCATGTGGCGCATCAGGATCCGAGCGCCTGGACCCAGGAGCTGGACGTGCGCCCGTTCAAGGAGAAGTTCTGACCGGCGAGATACCCAGCAGACGCCTGAGGCGAATCGATCGGCCGCGCCGGCCCAGGGGCCGCGGCGCGCTCAATGCGGTCATCATCGGTCTCCAGCCCCATCGCGTCGGCGATCTGTACCACGCCTTTCTGGAAGCGTCGTGGCCCGCCGCGCTTGCCTTCCTGGGCGTCGTCTTCGTGGCGGTCAACGTCGGGTTCGCCGTGTTGTATCTGGCGTGCGGCGATTGTATCGAGGGCGCGCGGCAGGGCAACCTGCTCGACGCCTTCTTCTTCAGCGTCCAGACTATCGCGACAATCGGCTACGGCCAGATGGTGCCGCGATCGACCTTCGCCAACGTGATGGTCTCGTTCGAGGCGTTCGCGGGCCTGCTCGGGCTGGCGCTCGCGACCGGGCTGGTATTCTCGAAATTCGCGCGACCGACGGCGCGGGTGATGTTCAGCAAAGTCGCGGTGATCGGCAGGCGGGACGGAACTCCGTGCCTGATCTTCAGGATGGCTAATGAACGGGCGACGCGAATCGCGGAGGCGCAGGTACGCGTCGCCTTCGTGCGCAACGAGACCACCCGGGAAGGAGAGCAAATTCGCCGCTCACGCGATCTCAAACTGGAGCGCGAGCATAGCGCGATCTTCGCACTCTCATGGACGGTAGTTCATCCGATCACAGAGGGCAGCCCGCTCTACGACGCAACTCCGGAGTCGCTGGCCGAGGTCGGCGCGGAGATTGTCGTTTCGATGACCGGGCTGGACCTGACCTTCGCCCAGACGATCCATGCGCGGCACTCGTATGCGTCCGCCGACATCATCCCCGACGCGCGTCTGGTGGACATCTTCACCCCGCTGCCCGACGGAACGCCGCAGGTCGATTACCGGCACTTCCACGATTGGGTGGCGATCGAGTCGGCCGATGAGGGATCGAAGAAGCGGGAGAGTTCGTGATTCTTCAGTCGATGCCGAGCTTCTTCTTCGCGGCGTCGCTCATCAGGTGCGGCGTCCACGGAGGATCCCATACCAGCTCGACGCGAGCGTCATCGCATCCGGGTATCCCGAGCAGCTTGTCCGTGATGTCCTGCGTGATCATCGCGCCCAGGTGGCATCCGGGCGCCGTCAGCGTCATCAGGACATTGACGATGCCGTTCTCGATCGTGACGCCATAGACCAGACCGAGATCCACGATGTTGACCGGAATTTCCGGATCGTAGCACTCGCGCAAGACCTCGTAGATTTCCTGCTCGTTCATCGGGAGTCGGCCCGCGAATTCCTGGGCCGCTGATGTGTAGTATATAAGAGCGAAATCGGGGGACATAGACGGAACGGATTGGAGAGCAGGAGGCATCCTGATGGCGGACAAAGAAGAACTCTACGACCAGGCCATCGACGCATACGCGGACGAGAAGTTCGACGAGGCTATCGACGCTCTACAAGCGCGCGCTGGAGGTCGATGCGGCGTATGGCGACGCGATCCACGGGCTCGTGATGTGCTATCAGGCCAAGGGCGATCTGGACGCGGCGATCGAGCTGACGAAGAGTTACGTCGAGAAGGAGCCGGAGGACATACTCGCATTCACCAACCTGAGTATGTTCTACCAGAAGAAAGGTATGATAAAGGAAGCGGAAGCAGCGGGCGCCGAGGCGCGCCGCCTGGATTGGAAACGCCAGCTCAAAGAGGGCAAGAAATGAATCAGCCTACCGCATTTAAGTCGAGCGTCAGGTTCGCCACCTTCGCCGCGGTTGCCGCGGCGGCGCTGGCCGCGCTGGTCCCGATCTCGCGCGCGGACATCTGCCAGTCGCCGTTCGAGAAAACGCTGGACCGCCCGGAGAAGATTCTCTACGTATGGTGCCTCGACGCGACCGGCAAGAACGACGACGTGATGGCGGTGGTCAACGTCAACCGCGCCTCGAAGACTTACGGCAAACTGCTGCGCACGATCGATCTCGGCTCGAAGAACAACGAGACCCATCACTTCGGCTTCACCGACGATAGGCGTTACATCTTCGGCGCGACGCTCTTCACCAGCAAGCTCTACCTCTTCAACGTCGCGACCGATCCCACGTCGCCCAAACTGCTCCGGACGATCGATTTCAAGAAGACCACCGGCCTCACTTCGCCCCATTCGCTGTACGCGCTGCCGGGCCGGATGCTGATCACGTCACTCGGAAACGCCAACGATGACGTTCCCGCGGGCTTCGCCGAGTTCACCAACGCCGGCAAGTACATCCGCACGGTCTATCTGCCCAAGGACGCGCCATACGGCTACGACGCCGGGGTCAAGCCGGAAATCCAGCGGATGGTGACCTCGTCGTTCACGCCGCTCGACAACTTCCGCAAGCCGTTCCCCGACATGGACAAGGGCCATTTCGGCGACACGCTGGTTTTCTGGGACTTCCAGCAGATGAAGCCGATTCAGATCGCGCACACCGACAAATCGCCGCTGGAGATAAGGTGGGCGCGCCAGCCCGGCCATAACTACGGCTTCGTGAACTGCCTGCTCGGCGATTCGATCTGGATGTGGAAGCAGAAGGGCGACGGCACGTTCGACGCGAAGCTCGCGATCAAGACCCGTCCGCTGCCGGCCGATCTCCGCCAGGACGCCGCCGACCGCTATATCTATTCGACCAGTTTCGGAACCGGCTACGTCCAGCAGTTCGACATCTCGGATCCCGACCATGTGAAGCTTCATTCCGAGGTCGAGATCGGAAACCATCCGAACATGATGAACATCTCGTTCGATGGGCAGCGGATGTACGTCACCAATTCGCTGCTCTCGACCGCGGACTTCGGACCGAACAAGTTCTGGCTCAAGATGGTCCGGATCGATGACAAGGGCATGATGCGAGTCGATCCGGACTTCATGGTGGATTTCAGCAGCCTGCCCGGCGGCCCGATGCGCCCGCACGACATGCTCGAGAATTGAGCGGCTCGAGAAAAACGGCCGTGAATCGCCTCTCACGCGCCCGCGCCTTGATTCGCCGGCGGGCGCAGGTGGTTGTCGCGCTCGCGATCTGCGCAGCCGCTCCAGGCGCTTTCGCCGGCGGTTACTTGCCGATCATCGAGCAGGCACCGGGCTTCGCACTGATCGATCAGCAGGGACACGCAGTGAATTCACCGGGTCTGAAAGGCAGCGTCGTATTGCTGGCCTTCATGTATACCCATTGCACGACCGTTTGCCCGATGGTCACCGAGCGAATGGAGTCAATCGCAAAGCGCTTCGGGGGCGGCGCCGGCGTACTGGGAAATGGACTGCGCATGGTGTCGATCTCATTTGACCCGGTGCGCGATACTCCGGCATGGCTCGCGACGTACTCGCGCTCGGTCGGGGCGGACCCGCGATGGTGGCTGTTCCTGACCGGCTCTCCGCAGCAGGTGGCAGACGTGCTCGATCGCTACGACTTCCACGTCACCCGACGGCCGAGCGGGGACTTCGACCACGTGAGCCGTGTCTATTTGATCGACGCTGCCGGCAGCATCCGGCAGATCTACTCCGTGTCTTTCCTTGATCCGGCGCGCGTCGAGCGCGACGTGAATAGCCTGCTCGCCGAGCGGCGCCAGGCCAATTGAGTGCGATCGCAATGAAGCTCAACAACAAGGCGATATTGATTACCGGCGCAGGCTCGGGCCTGGGGCGCGAGATGGCGCTGACCTTCGCCCGCGAGGGCGCCAAAATCGGCGTGAACGACATCCGTCCGGAATCCGCGCAGAACGTCACTACCGAGGTAGCCGCGACGGGCGCAAAGGCGGTGACGCTGGTCGCCGATGTCTCCAGCAGCGCGGCCGTGAAGAAAATGTTCGCCGCGTTCATTTCCGCCTTCGGCACGATCGACGTGCTCGTCAACAACGCCGGCATCGGGCGGAGCCGGGGCGTTGATGAGTTCGGCGGCACGCAGGACGTTACCGACGAGGCGTGGCATGAGATGCTATCGACGCATCTCGACGCGACCTTTTACTGCACGCGCGAGGCATTGAAGGTGATGATCCCGAATCGATCAGGGCGGATCATCAACCTCGGATCGATCGCGGGCACGACCGGATTGCCGTTTGCGGCGGCGTACTGCGCGGCCAAGGGCGGAATAATCTCGTTCACCAGGTCGGTCGCGCGCGAGGTGGTTGCCAGCGGCATCCTGGTCAATTGCATCGCGCCGGGCTTCATCGAAACGCCGATGACGGCGCCGATTACCGGGCCGATACGCGATCAAGTCATCTCGATGACGCCGATCGGGCGGTTCGGCGAGCCGCGCGAGATCGCGGCGGCGGCGCTGTTCCTGGCCTGTGACGATTCGTCGTTCATGGTCGGCCAGGTCGTGAGCCCCAACGGCGGTTACGTTATTTAGTGCGCGGGCGTCGTGGTCGGCGGCGTCTTTGCGACGAGGCACTTATCGATGGCATCGCCGCTAACGCACGCCATCATTGGCACGGCAGGCCATATCGATCACGGCAAGACCGCGCTGATCAAGGCGCTGACCGGGCAGGACACCGACCGCCTCAAAGAGGAGAAGGAGCGCGGCATCTCGATCGACCTGGGCTTCGCCTATTTCACCCTGCCCAACGGCGCGCGCGCGGGCGTGGTCGATGTACCTGGCCACGAACGCTTCATCCGCAACATGCTCGCCGGCGCGCACGGAATCGATCTGGTGCTCTTTACGGTCGCCGCCGACGACGGGGTGATGCCGCAGAGCGAGGAGCATCTCGATATCCTGCATCTGCTCGGCACGTCGCGCGGAATCTTTGTGATCACCAAGGCCGACCTGGCCGATTCGCACCGCCTGGCCGAGGTGCGGGAGGAGATCGAACTGCTCGCCGACGGTACGCGCCTGGCCGGCGCGCCGGTGATCGCGGTTTCGGCGATATCCGGCGCGGGACTCGATGATCTGCGCGCCGAGATCGCGCGCCAGCTCGACGGTTTCGAGGCGCGCCGTCGGACCGGGATCTTTCGCCTGCCGCTCGATCGCGCATTCGTGATCAAGGGCCACGGGACCGTCGTGACGGGAACTGCGATGGGCTCCGAGGTGCGCGTTGGCGATCGATTGCGCGCGCTCCCCGGCGGCTCAGAGGTGCGCGTGCGCTCGATCCAGGTGCACGGCGAGTCGGTCGAGAGCGCGGGGCTCTGCCAGCGGGTCGCGCTCAATCTGGCCGGCGCAGAGCGGGTCACACTCGAACGCGGTAACGTGCTGGCCGACCACGGGCTTGACATCACGACCTCGCGTCTGGACGCGGCAATCGAGCTGCGGCCGGCCGCAAAACGGCCGCTCAAGAACAACAGCCGTCTTCGTTTCTTCATCGGCGCCAGCGAGACAATCGGCCGGATGATCCTGCTGGAGCCGGGCGGCGAGATCGCGCCGAAGCAAAGCGGCCTGGTCCAGCTTGTGCTCAACGATCCGGTGGTCGCGCTGTTCGGCGATCGGTTCGTGATTCGGGACGAGACCAACCTGCGCACGCTCGGCGGCGGCGTGGTGCTCAATCCCGACGGCAGGCGCATCCGCAGACCAGTCGAACTGTATGTCGAAAGAGTCAAAGCGCTGCGCTCGTCCTCGGGGCCGGCGGCGGTCGAGGCGTTGCTGAACCTGCAAGAGAGTTTCGCCCTGACCACAATCCGGGTCGCCCAGCTTCTCAACGCGCCACGGCACGAGGTCGAGGACGCCCTCCAAGACGCCCGCTTCGTAAAGCTCTCCCTCGGCGACGAGGAGGGATTCACGACCCGGACCAAGTGGGAAGAGTTGAAGCGCTTCACACTCGAAGCGCTCTCGGCGCACCATCGCAGCAATCCGCTGGCGCCCGGGATGGAGATGGAAGCGATGAGGGAGCGGCTGCCGTACGAGGTCGCCGCGCGATCGTTCCGCGCGCTGGTCGATCGCCTCGCGCGCGAATCGGAGATCGTGCGCGAAGAGAGCGCGCTGCGGCTCAAGTCCCATCGCATCCAGCTCGACGTCGACGACGGCCGGCTCGCCGCCCAGATCGAACAGACGCTCGGCGAGGCAGGCTTTCAGCCGCCCGATCTGAAGCAGCTAATCGAAACGCTGAAGCTGGCGCCAGCGGAAATCGCGCGGCTCAAGGCGCTGCTCTCCACGCTCGAACGGCAAGGACGGCTGGTCAAGGTCGCGACCGATCTCTACTTCGAGCGCGGCGCACTGGAAGCCGCTCGCTCGCGGCTGGTCGAGCATCTGGGCGCGAATCCCGATATAACCGCCGCAACCTACCGCGACCTGCTCGGTGCTTCGCGCAAGTATGCGATCGCGCTGCTCGACTATTTCGACCATTCAGGCGTAACGACCCGCGTCGGCGATGCGCGCCGCCTGCGCGCGAAGGCCGTCTAGGCTGGATCGCGCGCATGGGAAGGCCGGTCTTCGCAAGACCGCCGCCACCCGGCGCCCTTTGACAGTTGACTAAACCCCATCGCTGGTCTTTAGTGACGCTCAGCATCGAGCCACTTCGACCAAATCTCGGGTTACGGAAACAAACGCGAGGAATTCTCCAATGGCGCGACTGGTCAGACACGACAAGAACGGACCGTACGAAATTCCCGAAGGCACCGAGCTTCCGGCCTATATCTGCGGATGCGGCCTGTCGAAGAACAAGCCGTTCTGCGACGGCTCCCACAAAAAGACCCGCGACGAGAACCAGGGCGAGACCTACTGCTACGACGACAACGGCCGCGTGGTCGTGAACAAGCAGTATTAGCAGGCTCCTGACTGTTTTGAGCCGGCGCGCCGGGCCGCGATCGTTTGCAGACGCCGCCGCGCCCCGGTTCGCGATTCCGATCCTGATCGCCGGCGGCGCGATCCTTTACCTCGTCAATCTCGGCGGATACCCGCTATACACCAAAGGCGAACCGCGCGAGGCGGTGACGATCTTCGATATCGTCCACGGCGGCGGATGGATTCTGCCGATGCGCGCCGGGGTCGAGATTCCATCCAAGCCGCTGATGATGCACTGGCTAGCCGCGCTCGTATCGATCGCGGCGGGGCACGTCGATGAATGGACGGTGCGGCTCCCGTCGGCCCTCCTCGCGATCGCCGGAATCCTCGCCTGCTACGGTTACCTCCGGCGCCTGTTCGACGATCGAAGCGCGATGCTGTCCGCGCTGATGCTCGCCACGTCCTTCCAGTACCTCCAGGCCGGGACTGGAACGCGGGTCGACACGACGCTCACTTTCTTCATGACGATCGCGTTCTTCGAGTTCGTCTCGATTGCCGAGGGCTTGTCGCGCCGATGGATCGTTCTCTACCTCGCGATCTCCGCGGCGGTTCTCACCAAGGGGCCGGTCGGACTGGCGCTGCCTGCCGCAGTCGCCGTTTTGTGGGTCGCCACCGAGCGGCGATGGGATGTTATTCGCCTGATCCATCTTCCGATCGGCGCAGCGATCGTGGCGATCGTGGGCGGCGGATGGTACCTGGCTGCCGCATACATCGGCGGCATGGACTTTATCCGCAAGCAGCTTCTGGCTGAGAACGTGACGCGCTTCCTGGGCGGTCCGCAATTCCACGAGGGACACGCCCATCCTTTCTATTACATCGAGCTTCGCCCTCCTGGCCGGCTTCATGCCCTGGACGCTGCTGATTCCGATCTGCGCGATCCGTCTCGCGCCGACGCAAGTGCGGGTCGGCCCGCGGGTCCGCTATCTTCTCTGTTGGTTCCTGACCGTATTGGTTTTCTACAACTTCTCCGCGAGCAAACGCGGCGTCTATCTGCTCGCGCTCTATCCCGCCCTGACCTCCTTAATCGCAGTTTCGCTGACCGACGACCCCAAGCTCGGCGTTCGCTCGATCTGGAGCACGGTATTTGCGTCGGCCGCCGGTCTGGTCTTCATAGCGGCGGCTCTCGGCAGCATCGTCGCACTCGCAATGTTGTATATGAGCGCGCCGATTTTCGCGTCGATACTCGCCCGACTGAGTATAACCACTCCCGCCTTCATTCCGGACTTGCGGCACTCTATCCGCGCCTACTCGATAATCGCGGCCCTTGTGCCGCTCGGGGTCGCCGGCGCCGGCGTCTATCTAATCGCCGTCCGGCCCCCGATCGAGGCGGCGATCGCCGCGGTCGCATCAGGGGTCGGATGTATCACGCTGGCGGCAAACCTTTTCGTGGTGCCCGCGCTTGCCAACACGCAGGCGCTGGCCGGCTTCGCGGCGGGCGCGATGTCGATCGTGGGCCGCGACAGGGTCGGATACCTGCAGGCTCTCAACTACGATGTCGCGTTCTACAGCGGCCGGAGTATCCCGATCGTCCGCACGACCGATCCCGAACCACCCGACTACCTCATTTGCTGGCGCGACATCTACTATCGAATGGCGCGTGCGCAGCGCGAGCGGTATACTATTGTACTAATCAGTAATCCGACCGAACTGGACGGCAGCGGTGAGATGGTGCTGCTGAAGCGACAACCCTGAAACCACAGACTAACACCGATGAACAGTGCTTCTATCGAGAGCTTTGCGTAAGCTGATGCCAGTAGCTTCGGGTAGATTCCCCGCCTTGCGCCATCGCCTCGGCTCAGAATGACAACTTTTCCAAATGGGTGGCTAGCGCAGGCCGTAGCGCTTCATTTTTTTTTGGAGCGCGATCCGGGAAATCTTCAGTGCGGCGGCGGCGTGCGAGACATTCCCTTCATGGCTGTCCAGTACTTCGGAAATATAGCGTGCTTCGAAGACTGCGCGCGCCTCGCGCAAGGGCGACGGGGCGGGATTGCCGTCGGCACCTGATTGCGTCGCGGACGGAGCAGCCGCGAGAGCTTCTTTGGTGACCGACGCTCCGATCTTGGCGATGCGGCCGGCGTCGCTTGCGACTCTCACGGCAGGCGAGAGCACCTCGATTCCGATCGCCTCGCCCTCGCGGGCGAGCGTGACCGCCCGCTCGATCTCGTTCTGGAGTTCGCGCACGTTGCCGGGCCATTCGAAGCACGAGAGCGTGTCGATCGTCGCCGGGTCGAATCCGTTGAGCTGCTTGTGGTTGCGCTCAAGGCTTGCGGCAAGAAAGCGCGCGGCCATCAGCGGGATATCCTCGCGCCGTTCGCGCAGCGGCGGCAAGCGAATCGTGAAAGCGGCGAGCCGATAGTAGAGATCCTCGCGAAACGTGCGGGCGGCGATTCCGGCCTTGAGATCGCGATTGGTCGCTGAGAGCACCTTGACGTTGACCTTCTGCGCGCGATGGTCGCCCAGCGGGATGACTTCTCCTTCCTGCAGCACGCGCAACAGCTTGGCCTGCATCGCAAGCGGCATCTCGCCGATTTCGTCGAGAAAGATCACGCCGCCGGTCGCGGCGCGAAACAATCCGAGTTGATCGGCGGTCGCGCCGGTGAATGCTCCGCGGCGATGCCCGAAGAGTTCGCTCTCGAGCAGGGTCTCGGGAAGGGCCGCGCAGTTCACGGCAAGAAAAGGGCCGGCCGCCCGCGCGGACGCCCGATGGATACCGTGCGCCACCAACTCCTTGCCGGTCCCGGTTTCGCCCTCGATCAGGACCGGAATGGTGGAGGCCGCAGCGCCGTCCATCAGGCGGAAGACCTCGGTCATCGCCGGGCTTATCGCGATGATTTCGGAAAAACGATCGTGGCGAGCGAGGTCGCGCCGCAGCGCACCGACTTCGGCGCGGAGCTTCTGCTCGGAGGCCCTGGCCTGGCCGAAACGGCGCGCGTTGAGGATCGAGACCGCGATACTGCCAGCGAGCGCTTCGAGCAGCGCCAACTCGTCGTTGGTGAACGGCGTTGCGGCGCGGAATCGGACCGCCTCAACCACTCCCAGCGGCCCCTCGGCGGAGTTCAGCGCAACGGCGAGAAGCGATCTCGTGGTGCCGCCAGTTTGTTGATCGACGCCGGTATAATGGCGGGGATCTGATTGTACATCATCTACCTTCTCGGAGCGGCCGGTCTTCAGGACGGTCGCTGCTATTCCCCTATCGGCGGGGAATCTGACTTTAGCCAGACGCTCGGCGACTTCGGGGTCTTGTTCGGAAATATACGGAAAGTAGAGTTCGTCGCGGTCCGGATCGAGAATCAGCACCGAAATACCCTCGGCGTTCAGAATCTCGCGGCACCTGGCGATTACGAAAGGGATCAGCTCATCGAGCTCGATTCGGGTGGCGAATGCACATCCGAGCTCGTAGATCAGGCGGAAGGTTGCGTTGTCGGACGAACTTCTCATCAGCGAGCCACGCCGGGCCAACCTGAGTCTATACAAGGTTAGCAGGGAGTCGCCATCGAAGGGGGGGTCGGATTGATCACGAGCATAGCTGTCAGATGAAGCCCTCGCCCCCGCGCATCTGAAGGCGCGCGAGGGGATGGGAATCGTCGAGGTGATCGCGGTACCGGCGCTCGCGATCGCGGTCTGGAAGGCGTCAGCTCTGACGGACCAGGCTCAGCGCGAAAAACGCGTCGGCCAGGTCGGGGTTGGTCAGGTAGTCATACGGGATCAGGCACTGGCCGTCGATTCCCCAGTCCATACCCCACGAGTTGCGCACGATGAACAACTGGTAGCCGTGCTCGTAGCCGGTGATCACCATGCAGTGGCCGCCCACGATCGCCTCGTCCGCAGCCGGCATCGGCACGATCCCGCTCTTCGCCACCGCGTCAGACTCGAAGCTCTGATAGACCGTCATCCCGAAGATCACCGGATACTTCGCGAACAGCGCCTCGCGGATCGCGTCGATCTTCTGATCGACCGCCGCGAAGCCCATCAGGCGGTCCCGCGACGCGGCCTGCTTGACGCTCTCGGGCGGCGCGAGCTTGAACTTCGCGACGTCGTACGGCCAGAGCGGCTCGGGCGGCGCTGCCGATCGAGTTGACGGTCTCGACCGAATCGACGATCGGCGCTCCCGAGTCGGAGGCTTGCGTGCCGAGCCTCGCGCGCTCCCAGAAGTAGATCGCCAGCCGCGACGGGATGAAGACCTGGAGACCCTCCTTGCGCTGGAGATACTCGACCGCGCCCGCGATCGCGTTGGCGGTGCACGCGCCGAGATTGCCCTGGTCGTAGGGCGGCGGGAATGCGCCGCCGCGCCCGCCGAGATTCAGCACCTCCGGCAGCGTCGCGCCCGCCAGCACCGCGCGCGCCAAATGCGGCACGCGGCGCGGCAGATCGGCGGGTCCATCCGTAGGCTTTGCGAATCGGCATTACGGACACTTCACCGCGGCGACGATCTGCGCGTCGGTCATGTTGCACGCGGCCGGCGTCGGCGCGGGCGTTGCCCCGGTCCTCGCGAATCTGGCGACTCCCGACTGCGTGCTCGGGAACGAATTGAAGTCGAGATAGGCGAGCTCGCCGAGCGCGACGACTTTGGCGGTCAGCGCGAGCGCCTGCGCCTGCGTGAGCGTGCCGCTCTGATTATTGTTGTCGTTGTCCTGAGTCAGGATCGCGGCGACTGACGGCTGCGCGGCGCAGAAGTCGGTATAGGCGGCCTTGCCCTTGGCGCAGATCGCGGCCTCGGACGCGCCGGCGGTGGCGCAGTAGCCTTCGAACGCGGTATCGGCGACCGAGACGCCGGTGATGGTGTCCTGCGCGATCGAGACGCCGTCGCAGAGCGTGATTCCGCCCGAGCCGGCCGGTTATCGCCGAGCAGGCGGCGATCGCGAGCGCGAGCGCCAGTGCGAGAATGAAGAACGGTGATCGTTTCATCGTCAGTCTCTCCTTTTGCTACGCGCCCTTGATTGCGCGCGTCTGTACCCATCGAAAGCCCGAGAGCAGCGCGGTTTCGGGCTCTGCTCGTCGAACAGCGTCGGAGCCGTCGCCATCGCAGCCGCCAGCGTCGCTGGATCGATAGCGTCGTCCGGCAGTGCAATCCAGGGATGGCCGCCGAGCTTCAGCGCGTCCCTGACCAGCTCGCTTATCCACTCGGAACAGAATACCTCGTCGCGCGCCGAGAGCAGATTGGCGCAGGGGCGCTTGCGCAGCCGTTCCAGGATCTCGACGAAGGCCATCCCGAACAGCCCGCGGTAGTTGTAATGCTCGCCCAGGTCGGCGACGTGGAGGCGCAGGTCGGCCCACAGATCGAACTTCGGCGCGAAGACCCGCACGATCGCGCGGTCCTTGAGAAACACCGACATCTCCAGGTCCTCGATACCGCGCGCGTTCGCCCCCCGCGTGAGCCAGGCGCCGGTCGGCGGGTCCTGCCAGAACAGGAAGGCGTGATTCGGGGCGTCGCCGCCGCCGTCTTCGAAGTCGCGGATCAGGTCGCCCTCGAGGCGCGACAATGCGCCGCCCATCGAGATCGAGAACCCGCAGAACAGCGTCGGTTGCGTCATCTGAAAAAACCTCTCCTCAATCCCCTCTCCATGAATGGAGAGAGGGTGCCGAAGGCGGGGTGAGGCCTCAATGCCCGCCGTCTCTGGCGGCGACCAGGCCGACGCCGGCGAGCGCCGCGATCAGCGCCGGCAAGTCGCCGGTGATTCCCGCCCCGGTCATCATGTGCGCGACGACGGTGAGCACCGCCGCGCCGAGCAGGAAATATCCCGCGATCGTGGTTTTCGGGTTGTTGAGCATTGTCGGTTCCCCCCCTTTCCCGCTTCCTCTGTTCTGTCACCCTCGCGCGTCTGCATTGTCTGGCGCGCGAAGGGTCCCGGCTCGGGATTCTTCGCGCGCAGCCACGCGCGAGAATGACAAGCATCATGTCGGCGGCTTGGTCCAGAGCGCGACATACGCGCTATAGGCATTGTGTAGCCAGTTGCTATTGAGATGGGCCGGGTCGTTGGCCGCGCCCGTGGGACACCATCTGTCCGCGAACGCATCCCAGAAGGCGTAGGTGTAGCGCAGACGGCCCGCGCCGGGGGCGACGTTCACGTATTCGAGCACCGTGGCGTCGGCGTCGATCTCGCACAGCCGATGGGCCACGCTTTCGCAGGTCACGCGGAGCTGATCGTCGTAAGTCGGCGCCGGGACGCGAGAGCACGCCGAATTCGCGGCCCGGCCCTCCGTTCTCGGCGGTCCGGATCGCGCCGATCGCGGCGGGATCGACCCCGTAGCACTCGGCGCGGAAGGAAATCTTCGGCCACTCGGCCTTGAGGTCAAGGCTCAAGCCATTTCTCCAGGCGCTGCTGCGGCTGCTCAGGGCCGAGATCATCGACGCGCTTGCTGAGCTCCTTGATGCTGTCGCGCTGCCGGTTAACGTCCCTGTCGAGATCGGCTATTTGCTGCGTGCGCGCGCTGCTGTCGATCCTCATCTGTGCGATATCGTCCCCGATCCGGCTCACCCGCGAGTCGAGCTGCGCGCCGATAAAGCCGATCAGCGCGAGCACGATCAGAACCAGGACGTTGACCGCCCACAGAAACCATCCGGGACGCACTTCGGCGGCGACGAGTTGATTTTCAGGCATTCCCCCGTTTTCCCCTTTTTCACGCTCTCAGATCGTATCGGGCGCCCCCGGGCGAGTCATTGGAAACGCGGTTTCACTCCGCGAATACCGGCGGGGTGCCTTGGTCGGCCTGGTAGATGGCGGGAGCGTAGTCCACCAGCTCCAGCACCGCCGTGAGGCCCTGGCCGGGCGTGATTTTGGTCACGAGGAGCTGGACGGTCTCGGCGTTGAGCTCGCCGAACATGATGAGATCGCCGGCCTCCGGAATCGCCTGCCCAGCCGGGATCGGACTGGCGAAGGCCAGCGAGACGTAGCCGATTCCCGGCAGCTCGTCGCCGGCGTCTGACGGGCGGTCCGCTCGACAGGCTGGGGTTGACCACAGGGAGCAGCATCGACGAGCCGTCCGAGCGGCGGATGCGCACCGCGTAGGCGCCGGCGCCGAAGAAGAATTGCTCATCGGTGGTGATTCCGATCGCGTTGCCCTGCCGGTCGAGCTCGACCGCCTTGATCCGCCCGCTGCCGAGGCCGAAGCGGGGAACGTCGTGGCTGACGTACACCAGGTCGCCGCGGTTGCAGACGATATTCTCGACGTCAACGGTCAGCTCGTAGGTCTCCGGACGCAGCCGCGCCTGCGCCAGATGGTAGCGGCCGTCGCGCCAGGCCTGATTCGGGTCGGTCACGCCGTTGCTCAGATCGAGCCGCTCCGGGAGCAGGTTCGGACTCGAGGCGCTGTAGCCGTCGTCGTAAACCGTGTTGGTGTCGCGCGTCCAGTTGGCCGCCGGGTTGATGAAATCCACCAGCAGCACGCCGGGGAGCTGCGGAAAGCTGCGGGTGGATTTGAAGCCCCACGAGTTGCGCGGCGTGAAATGCTGCACCGGCGCCGCCTGCGGCAGATCCCGCACGACCGAGTAGAGTCCGTCCTTCATCGTGAGCGACGCGCGGCCCATCGCGGCGATCTCGCGCAGCGTATCGAACACGACTTTGTTGGCCCGGTCGCAGATCATGTTGTTATTGCGCGAATTGGCGTTGCAGTCCATCCACCAGTCCACCAGCCCGGGCAGGTCGAGGCGGGAGTCGTCAACCGCGAGCGCGTCCGCCGGGCCTTCCATCACGTCGCGGAAGTGCGAGACCGGATTCGAGGTGATAACGCCGGGGAAATCGAACGAGGGATTGGGGATGACATTGACGCTCGGGAAGATCACGTTGGGCACGTTCGGCTCCTGGCCGCTCAGCACGCAGGATACGTCGTCGAACTCGACCGTCACGCCGCCCTGCTCGTCGGGGTTGTGATAGCAGACCACGCGCAGGTAGTAGTTCTCGCCCTGGTTGGCGATATCGGCCGGCGCGACCACGGTGCCCGAGGCTTGCTGCCAGTTCTTGTTCGCGGCGCCATCGGCGAGGATATCGAGCTCGAGCCGACCGCATCGCCGACCGCGAAATCCAGCGTGGTGCCGAACAGCGCGCGGATCCGCACGCCGCGCGCGATGTCGCCATTGGCCTTGTACCAGGCGCTGACGGTGTAGATGCGCCGCGGGACGAGCCCGTTCACCTGGTCGGGCGGATCCACGTGGATCGAGATCGACTTGCTGGCCACGGCGGCGCCGTCGCTAGGGCCGGCGGTCGCGATCGCGAGCGCCTTGCCCGCGCCCTGCGTGTCACGGTTTGCGCGTAGGAGGCGAAGATCGGAGCGCCTTTCGCCGGCGCCACGCCGAAGTTGATCGAGACCGCGCCGGTGGCGTAATCGATCGTGCTGCCGGCGCCGATCGCCGGCAGCCACCATCCGGTAGTGAAGATCGGGTCGTTGTTGATATTCGGCCCGGCGTCGTTCGGGAGCGCGATATAGACCACGCCCTGCCGGTACACGAGCTGTCCGGCGGGATAGACGTTGTACTTGCTCCATGCCGCCACGCCCGAGGCGTCGGCGTAGATATGGCCCGCGCCGTCGTCGAGGTACGGCACCTGCCCGCTGGTGCCCTGGAACGAGTCCGGCTGGACGGGAAGATTCCGCGAGCATGCCCGCCAGCGTATTCGACACGCCGTCGCCGGTGGCGAAGGTCTCGCTCTGGACGAAGTTGCGCCCGGTGATCGCGCTCGTCGTATGCGGGGTCTGCGAATCGAGCGCGTAGAGCGAGGCGCCGGCGCCAGCGTTGTCGTAGTCGTAGCTCCAGCTTCCGGCGCGATCGTCCCACAAGCCGGTCTTCGGGTTGTAATCCCGCAGGATCGATCCCGCCACGCAGTTGAGCTGCTCGACCACGCCGTTCAACTGATTGCTGGCCCGGATGTAGAGCCCGACCATCGCGAGTCCCGCCATCGCAAAGGGCGGGCGATGGCGTATCGTGCGGAGCGCCGTCCAGTAGCAATCGCAGATCAGCGGGTTGCTCCAGTCGTGCTCCCACGGGATCACCGCGTTGACCTGCACTTCGACGTCGTACTGGCCGCGCGGCACCTGCCACTGATCGCCCGAGCGCAGCATGCTGCTGGTGCTCGCCTTGACCGCGATATTGGGCCGCTCGACCCAGTTGGTCGTGCCGGTGGGCGCGTAGCGGATCTGAATCCAGACCAGCACCCAGGTATGGTTGCCGCTGGTCTTGCGCGACCGCGATCAGCCCGTCCGGGAAGGTGATATCGACCGAGATCTCGTCGCACTGCGTGCCGGTGGTCTGCTTCTGCCATCCGTAGAGCTTGAGATTGTTGTTCGGCGCGTAGGCGAGCAGCACCGAAAGGTCCTCCTCGATCACGCTGCCGGTGTAGAGCTGCGGCGGCGGATCGTCCGGATATCCCGCCATCACCTCCCACTGCACGTCCTCGAACTCGTCGATCAGCGTGTCGCGGATCTTGAGCGCGGCGATATCGATCGGGCCGAAGCCGAGCACGAAGAGCTGGCGCAGGTACTGATCGTTGCCGAAGTTCTGCGTATACGGCGCCGCAGCCATCATCGGGGCGACCTGGCGCACACCGTAGATTCGCGGGATCGGCGCGAACGGCGCGAGCAGGTTCTGATTCCCGGAGATCGAGAACGTCATCGGGTCGGTGGTCGGCTTGGCGTTGGGCGGACGCGGCGGCGGGATCAGCGCGCGAATCGCCAGGTTGCCCGCCATTGAGGTGGCGCCGGCGGCGACCGCGCCGAGGATCATCCCGGCGCCGGGTCCGAGCACCGGAGTGAGCGCCCCGGCGGTGGCGATATCGGCGAACGCCGCCGCCGACAGCACCACGAGCTGGAGGACGGCTTGCAGGGCCTTGTCACCGGCATTGCCGCCGCGCGGGATGACCCGGATCGTCAGGAGCGAGCCGGCAGGGGGGAAGGTCGTGGCGCGCGCGGCATCGGGGACTTCTCTAAGAACTGGCCGCTGGCTGTCATTCTCGCGCGTCTGTTTGCCTGCCGCGCGAAGAATCCCGGATGCCGGTCGCGCTGGAAGCCGGGATTCCTCACGCGCGCCAGACAGAGAGACGCGCGCGGGAATGACAGAATCGGCAGACAGGAACACGCGGGCGGGGGCGTCGGGGCGCATCCCGAGCCATCGCATGATATCGGCGACGCTGGCGCCGGCGGGAACCTCGGCGACGCGCCGCTCGAGGCTGAAGGGCCGGTCGATCCACGCGACGCGCACCGACCTCTCCCCCGACCCCTCTCCATGAATGGAGAGGGGTGCCGAAGGCGGGGTGAGGTTCCTAGCCAACATATCGGTAGAACCCCACGATTCGGTTTGTCCAGCGCGGCGAGTCGAGCCGCTCGAGGCAGGAATCGGTGCCGCGCCGGATGTGCAGGAACCAGTTTTCACTTCGGGCGCTCGCTTCGCTTCCGCGCCCATGACCGTCATCCGGAGATACGACGATCCCGACGTGCCAGGGATGGCCGGCGATCCGGAACAGGACCACCGCGCCGGCGCCTGCGTAGGGGCGGGTCGAGACCCGCCCGTCCTTTTGCCACCGCGCTTCGGTTTCGCCGCTGATCAGCGCGGCGATCTCGCGCGCTTCGAGCGCGTCGGCGTAGGCGCCTGAGTAGGACGGTGCGGCGACTCCGAACTGCTCCCGCAGGACGATCCAGACCAGCCCGTAGCAATCGCAGCCGAAGTGCCGATCGCGGCCGCCGGAGCGGAAGGGAATCCCGACGTACCGCGCGCACCACGCGGGCGGACCGCCTTGGCTGTCATTCCCGCGCGTCTGTTTGTCTGGCGCGTGAGGAATCCCGGTGCCCGCGCCGGTGGCGACTGCCCCGGTGGAATCCGGGACCCTTCGCGCGCCAGGCAACGCAGACGCGCGAGGGTGACAAATTGGGTCGTGGCTCATGAGCTCCAAAAACACTCCCGGGATCGTTGCGGGCGTGACCAGCGTCGACGGGAACGGCTCGTTGAGGATCTGCTCGAAGGCGAGCTGGCCGCTGACGGTGAGCGCGTCGTAGTGAACGTCGCGGAGCGTCATGCTGCCGCTCGAATATTCAACGGCGTCGGGCGTGTCGGAGGTGACCAGCTCGATCAGGATCTGGCACGGGACGACGCCCATGTTGCGGATCGCGGCGGTGATCGAGCGGTCGATATTGTCGATCTGGAGAATCGCCTCGGGCGGCTTCTGGGGGTCCTCGCTGGCGAGTGCGAGCATGAACGGGAACGGCAGGTAGGCATTCCCGCGCGAGACGGTCTGCACCGCATCCGAGCAAAAGCGCAGCGGCGCCGGCGCGCTGGTCTCGGGATCGATCAGCGTCGGATGCGAGATCGTGAGCAGGACGATAAAGACCGTCCCGGTCTCCTGGGCGTAAACGGCAGCCAGCGCGATCGGGGATAGGTGCCTCATGCGATCACTGCTCGATGTTCCACTGATACTGCCCGGCTGACTCGCTCCATCCCCACCAGCAGACCAGATTGTTCGGGTCGAAGCGGAAGCATCGGTGGGCCGGGTTGCTGGTCGGCGATGCGGTGCAGCTCCCGTTTTCGGAGCCGTAGCAGGCAAACGGCGGCGTCGGTACAGGAGCGGGAGTCGGCGTCGGGGTCGGGGTGGGAGTCAACGTCGGAGTTGGGGTTGGCGTTGGTGTAGGAGTAGGCGTCGGAGTAGCCGTTGGAGTCGGGGTTGGAGTCGGAGTCGGCGTCGGTGAAGGCGTAGGCGTAGGCGTCGGGGTTGGAGTCGGTGTCGGCTGTGGCCGCGCGCTTGAAGTGAGCGCATCGTGCGCTCGGTTTGAGCAATTTTGACAGCCAGCACGATAAAGGCCGTCCCGGTCTCCTGGGCGTAAACGGCAGCCAGCGCGATCGGGGAGAGATGCCTCATGCGATCACTGCTCGATGTTCCACTGATACTGCCCGGCTGACTCGCTCCATCCCCACCAGCAAACCAGATTGTTCGGGTCGAAGCGGAAGCATCGGTGAGCCGGGTTGCCGGTCGGCGATGCGGTACAGCTACCGTTTTCGGAGCCGTAGCAGGCGAACGGCGGCGTCGGTACAGGAGCGGGAGTCGGCGTCGGGGTCGGGGTGGGAGTCAACGTCGGAGTTGGGGTTGGCGTTGGTGTAGGAGTAGGCGTCGGAGTAGCCGTTGGAGTCGGGGTTGGAGTCGGAGTCGGCGTCGGTGAAGGCGTAGGCGTAGGCGTCGGGGTTGGAGTCGGTGTCGGCGTCAGGGTCGGGGTGGGGGTCGGTGTAGGCGTCGGAGTCGGACCCGGCGGGCACGACCAGTTGAACGCGCGTCGCGTCCAGTTCGGCGCGCTGTCTGGTTCGCAATCATAGTTCGCGGACACGGCATAGTACGCCCAACACGAACCAGCCGCAGGGCAGATGCCGGTGAGTTGCTCACTGCTCTGCGTCGTATCGACCAGATCAAGGTAGGTCGCCACGTTGCCGATTTGGTTGCTCTCACAATAGCCGGGCGTCTGCACCGCGTTCTCGCAAAAGCCGAGAGTCGGCGTGGACCAGTTCACGAAGTCCGCCGAGCTGGCCCAATACCAGCACCCGTCATCGGTCCACAGCGCAAGGTAGGCTCCTAGCGCCTCGCTGTAGCTCAGATATGGGGTCGAATACGCGATGCCGGTGGTGGTGATCGTCGGAGTCGCTATACCGCCCAAGCCCGCCTGAGTCGCGAAGTCAGTTCCATTCCACTTGTACCACGACCCAACGGCGCCGTTGGTCGATAGCGCCGCTCGCGCCGTGTAGATAAAGTTCGGGTTGCTGGCTGCTGACCGGGATGTGCAGGATCAGACAATAGATGTACGCGCCGGTCTGATCGATCATGCACGATGGCGCGCCGTCGCCGTAGAACGCCGCCGTCCCCGCCAGGTCGCTGCTCGTGATGATAATCCCGCCGGTCCATCCTGAAAGGCTCGTAACCCATGACAGCCCGCCGTTGATCGAGCGCGCGATGCCGGTCTCGGAATAGGGGTCGGTGCCGGAGTTGGGCGCAGTGTGATCCTCCGCATCGTAGATCATCAACAGGTCGCCGTTCGTGGCGGGAAGTACGCTGCCGTCGCCAACGTAGGCGATATTCGCTAGGCCAGCGGACGCGAAGGTGTAGCCCGGCTGTCCCGACATGAGAGTGAAGTGCAGGAAGTCAGTGGATGTGAACCCGTAGACGCCTTGGGCGCCCGTGCTCCCGCCGTTGGTAAGCCACCACGATTGATTGAGGTAGCTTGGCTTCACGTCGGGCATCCAGGTAAGGCCGGGGCATGAACCTGTGCCGGGACCGGTGCAACAGCCCAACGGCGCACCAGGTCCTGTACACGCTCCGTTCCCGAATGATCCGGCAGAAAAGACGACGATTTCAGAGCTCCCGAAGGTCAGTGTCGGTCCGTATGGAGCTGAGGATGTCGCACAAGGCAGCGGCGTAGGCGTCGGGCCGGGCGTCGGAGTCGGAGTCGGCGTAGGTGTCGGCGTCGGGGTCGCAGTAGGGCCTACGCACGCCTGAAAATCCGCCAGCAGAGTCGCCCAGCTCGTGCTCGTTCCTGCGGTCCAGTTGGTCGCGTAGGTTCCGGCGCCGGCGGCGAGAGACGCAAAGGTCGCATCGTTCCCGGCCCATAGCGATCCGACGGTCCACGGGCTGTTCGGAACGCTCAGACTTGGTGCGGTGACATTGCCGCAGGTCACGCCATAGGAGAAAAGGACATCGTTCTTGGTCGTCGTGACATTGCCGGTGGTCAGATTTACGCTCTGATTCGGCGACGAGACCGTCTCGCCGACCGCATTGGCATCGAGAACACCGCTGGCGAGCGTCCCTTTAAGCTCGCTGACGACTGCCGCGCAGCCGGTCGCCGTCGCCCAATTTATCGTGATCGTTCCGCCCGGCGATGCGCCGATGGTGCATTCCCACTGTTCGACACGCACCTGATTAGCCGCGCCGACAACGCAGGCGTTCTCGTAGCCGGTTCCTGGACCGATCTGAGAGCAACTGAGATTCGTGCCGGTGATCGAGGACACGGCGCCCGCGTTGCCGCTGGCGAGATAGCTGACGGTTCCGATGTCGAGGATATGCCCCTGACTCGGCGTAGCGATCGGGATGGCCGTCGAGGACAGATTGCAGTAACCCTGCGCGCCCGCGACCGTCTGCACGACGGAAAAGGCGTCGGAGCATGGAGTCGGCGTCGGACTCGGCGTGGGCGTGGGCGTGGGAGTGGGCGTCGGAGTAGGCGTCGGAGTAGGAGTGGGCGTGGGTGCAAGCTCGAAAGCGCTGTCCAGAGTTATCCAGCCCCCGATACTCCCCGTCAGAGTCCAACTATTCTGATACGCGACGCTCGCCGCGCCCGTACCGTAAGCGCCAGCCAACAGATTCCCGCCAACCACCGACGAGTTGGTCAACTCCGCTCCGAGGCTCGGAGCGCCGATAGCCGGCGTCGTGCCGTTCACTAACTGCATATTCACGACCAGGTCGGCGACGCTCGGAGTCAGCGAGGCCGAGGTCATCGACGTGCTGGTTCCGTTCGTTGTGGCCGGTCTTGTCCACCACCACCGGCGTCAGCACCGCACTCGCGCAGTTCGAAGCGCATCCGGCCATGTCCTGAGTGGAAACCCCGTAGATGCTGGTCGTGGCCGAGTTGACCGTCACGAACTTCGCGCCGAAGCTGCTGCCGTCGTGCAGTACCACTGCTCAAAATCCTGATAGTTGGCCGTGCCGATGTAAAAACTGGCCTTGGAGCAGCTTCCCACCGGTGATTCGTCACGCTGCTCACTGTCGGCTGGCTTGGGCCGTAGTAGAGGAAGGCGAACACCAACACCACGTCCGCCGCATTCGGGGTCGACCCGAACGAATTGGAGGCGAGCGAGCTGGCCGCCGACGAGTTGAGCACCGGCGTCGTCCTGCTGCTGAAGGATGCTCGCACCGACTGGCCCGGAGACCAGAAGGAGCACAACCGCGAGCGCCGCCGCTTCAGTTACACGTCGCACTGAAAATGAACCTGTTGCGGCCCGGCATCATGCGGCGGTCGAGAGGACGACCCATCGGCCGGCCTCGGCGTCGATCAGGTTGAGCGAATTGTTCTTCGCGATCGGCCACGGCGACTGGTTATCGTCAGATTCGCGTCCGTGCCGGCGGGGGTGATTATCGCCTCGAAGTTGCT